>CAVWGJ010000025.1:0-322353 GCA_963754395.1 uncultured Actinomycetota bacterium
AGGGGGCCCACCGCCGCGACGTACTTGTCCGTGTCGGTCAGCGTGCCGCGCACCCACCACGACACGGCGGTGACGGGGACGAGGATGACGCCGAGCACCAGGAGGATCGCGGCTGCCGCGGCGCGCCACCGATTGGCCCGTGGAGCTGCGGCCGCGGTGGTGGGCGCCGGGGGCACTGCGGTTGCCGGGCTTGCGCCACCGGGGCCGGCGCCCGGGGTGACGCCGGCCGTGGGCTCCACGGGCAGGGGAACGGTCGGGTCGCTGTGCTCGGACATGCGCCCAGCGTGGGCGTGTCACCCCGTGGGAGTCGTCACCCTTGTCAGGTGAACCTTGGCGCTTGGCGAGCGCAGACCGCTTGAGAGGTACGCGCGTCAGAGCTCGGCGCGCAGGATCGACGCCGCGCCCGCCATGGCGCGCATCTTTCCCTCCGCACTGGCGCGAGGCAGGTACTTCATCCCGCAGTCGGTGGCGATCGTGATCCGCTCCGGTGAGGTGTAGGAGAAGGCTCGGCGGACCCTGTCGGCGACCAGCTCGGCGGACTCGATCTCGTGGTCGGAAAGGTCGATGACGCCCAGGATGATGGTCTTGTCGCTGAGGTCCTTGAGGACGCCGAGATCGAGACCCGACTGTGCGGTCTCGATCGAGATCTGGTCGGCCGAACAGTCGGCCAGCTCGGGCAGGAACGAGTAGCCCTCCGGCCGCTCGTGGATGATCGCGGCGTACCCGAAGCAGATGTGGATGGCGGTGGTGCCGGTGACGCCGTCGAGGGCGGCGTTGAGCGCGGTGAGGCCGTACTCGCGGGCCGCCTGAGGCCGTGCCTGCATGTACGGCTCGTCGATCTGGACCACGTCGGCGCCGGCGGCATGCAGGTCCTTGATCTCGGCGTTCACGACGGCTGCGTACGCCAGAGCCGCGGACGCCAGGTCGGGATAGTGGTCGTTCTGGGCCTGCTGCGACATCGTGAACGGGCCGGGCACGGTCATCTTGACCGGGTGGTCGGTGTTCGCCTTGAGAAACTCCACGTCACGGACGCCGACGGGTTGTGGCCGCGAGATCGGGCCGGCGATCCGGGGCACCGGGTTGGGGTGCCCGCTGCGATCGAGCGCGATCCCAGGGTGATCGATGTCGACGCCCTGAAGGGCGGTGGCGAAGTGGTTGCTGTACGACTCGCGCCGCATCTCACCATCGGTGATGATGTCCAGGCCCGCCTCCTCCTGGGCGCGGATGGCCAGCACGGTGGCGTCGTCCTGCGCCTGCGCAAGGTGCTCCGGCCTGACCCGCCAGAGCTCCTTCGCCCGCACTCTCGGTGGGAAGCGGCCAGCGAGCTTGGTTCGGTCGATGAGCCAGTCCGGCTGGGCGTAGCTGCCCACCAGCGAGGTCGGCAGGATGGGCAGCGGGGACGAGGTCGCGGTCACTCTCGTGACTCTAGGGCCGTGACTGCCCGGTGAGGAGCCCTTGCCGACCGCGTTCAGAAGGTGACCGTGGCGCCGACGGACAGGGTGCGCTCCTCCGGCAGGTGGAAGTAGCCGGTCGGAGAGGCTGCGTTGTGGGCAAGAGCGAGGAAGAGACGCTTGCGCCAGGGACGCATCGTCGGCGCGGGCCCGCGGTTCAACGAGATCCGCGACAGGAAGTAGTACGCATCATCGGGCTCGACGTCGATGATCTCCTGGTCGCGAGCCAGCGCCAGGGCGCGCGGGACGTCCTGCTCCTCCTGGAACCCGAAGCTCAATGTCAGGTGGGTGATCGCGTCGTAGGGATCGCCGAAGAGCTGGCAACGAGCCAAAGTGTCCCTCACCGAGTTCGTCGGCGTTCAGCCACGACCGAGTGACCTCACGCCCCGAACGGTGCTGGCATCGGCGGTACCCCGGTCAACGTCGACGAGCGACCAAAATGAGACTGGAACGAGACTGCGACGGGAAACGCCGGCCGGCTCCACGAGGAGCCGACCGGCGTTTCCGCAGGTCAATGGCGGTGGCGGTGGGATTTGAACCCACGGTGGAGTTACCCCCACACACGCTTTCGAGGCGTGCTCCTTAGGCCGCTCGGACACGCCACCGCCGAGAACCATACCGGAGCGTCCCGGCTGCGAAGAAATCCCCGCGACCCGCTCAGGCGGTGGCCGCCAAGATGCCCGACACCGCTTGAACCGTGGCCCGAGCCCCGTCCCTCCCGAGCGCCCCGATGATCGGTCCGGCGATGGCGTCCAGCTCGACCGCTCGTCCCGCCATCGCATCCTTGAGCATCGACGACTGCATCCCGGCAGGAAGCGACCGCAGCCGCTCCTCGATGACATCGGCATCGATGGCCACACCGGCAGCGCCAGCGGCCGCAGCAGCCTCGTCCACCAAGGGGCGCACCAGGTCAGACCGCGAAGCGACCGCCTCGCCGACCGGCGCCATCGTGGAGGTCGTCAGCAGTGCCAGTGGGGCGAGGAAGCAGAGTTTGCGCCACAGCACCGTCGCGTCGTCGGGCACGGTCGTCACCGTGCAGCCGGCGTCCTCGGCCAGCTGGGCCCACAGCCGCCCTCCATCGCTGGCGAGCGAGACACCCACGTCAGCGAAGCCGCTCACCTGCTCGACGACCCCCGCGCGGTGCCGGGTCGCCTCGACGGAGATGGTCGAGGCCACGACGTCGGCACCGGGGATCTCGGCTCGGAGGAAGACCACATGGTCGATCCCGTTGAGCAGCGGCACGACCGCGGTCCCGCCGAGCAGCCCGACGGGCACGCGGTGCATGGCAGCCAACAGGTCCATCGCCTTGGTCGCCACGACGAGGACGTCGACGGGCTCCGCAAGCAGGCTCCGCGCCGTGACCGCGGCCACGCCCGACCCGTCAGGCAAGGTGTAGTGGAGGCCCCCGGACGCAATGATGGCGGCCGTGCGCTCCGAAGCGATCACGGTGACCTCGTGACCGGCGCGCTGAAGCCGCGCGGCCATGACTCCCCCGACGCCGCCTGGCCCCAGAACTGCGATCCTCGTCATCGATCCTCTCTCCGTCCGGTTTCGCGCCCGTCAGCCGCAGCGTCCCGCCTGCGCTCGAAGAAGTCCATGAGCAGCGTTGCGGACTCGTGCGCGCGCACTCCGCCGACCACCTCGACCTGATGCAGCGCCAACGGGTCCCGCACCAAGTCCCAGACCGAACCGCACGCGCCGGCCTTGGGGTCCCAGGCGCCGAAGACGATCCGCTCGACCCGGGCCGCGATGGCGGCTCCGGCGCACATGACGCAGGGCTCCAACGTCGCCACGAGGGTTGCCCCGTCGAGGCGCCAGGAGCCGATGGCGGCAGCCGCCTCGCGCAGCGCCATGATCTCCGCGTGACCCGTCGGGTCGCCGAGCTGCTCCCGCACGTTGCGTCCCCGGCCGATGACGACGTTGTCTGCGCCGATGACGACGGCGCCCACGGGCACGTCGTCCGATCCGCTCGTCCGGGCAGCGAGCTCAAGTGCCTCCCCGACCCACGCTGCATACCGCTCCGCCACGGCGGCGGTGTCCGTCACCGGAGTCTCGGAATCCCTGGCCACGCGCTAAGTTTCCACCCATGCACGTCCACGTCGCTGACCACCCCCTCATCGCCCACAAGCTGACCTACCTGCGGGACAAGCGGACGGACAGCCCGACGTTCCGACGCCTCGCAGAGGAGCTGATGACCCTCCTCGCCTACGAGGCCACCCGAGAGGTTCGGGTCGAGCCCTTCGAGATCGAGACCCCCGTGTCGCGGACGACAGGGATCAAGCTGTCCAAGCCGAAGCCGCTCATCGTGCCGATCCTGCGCGCGGGGCTCGGCATGCTTGAGGGCATGGTCCGGCTGCTGCCGAGCGCCGAGGTCGGCTTCCTCGGCATGCAACGCAACGAGCTGACGCTGGAAGCCGTGACCTACGCCAACCGCCTGCCCGACGACCTCACCGGGCGGCAGGTCTTCGTGCTCGACCCGATGCTGGCAACGGGTGGCTCGATGGCCGACGCGATCCACTTCCTGCTCGACCGGGGCGCCGACGACATCACGGCCGTGTGCCTTCTCGCCGCCCCCGAGGGCATCAAGCATCTCAAGGAGTCGCTGGCCTCGACGAACGCTCACGTCAAGGTCGTCACGGGGGCCGTCGACGAGCAACTCAACGAGAGGGGATACATCGTGCCCGGCCTGGGCGACGCGGGTGACCGCCTCTACGGGGTCGTCGACTAGTCCGTATGCCGCTGAGCTCGCTCCCAGAGCCAGCCTCCACCCAGCCCCCACGCTCCGGCCAACAAGACGGTGGCGCGCGGGGAGACTACTGTGGGTCTCCACGGAACTCAGACACACCACGACACCCTCCCCGTTCACATCCGTCACCTGCGGCACACTGGTCCCATACCCGTGCCGACCGACGACACGGCCGTCCGTCATGCTGAGGAGCGAACACCATGGGTCCGAGGACCAAGAAGGTCATCGTCTTCCTCGTCGTGGCGTTCTTCGTCTATGCGATCTTCGTGTCGCCCGAGCGGGCGGCCGGCATCCTCCAGAGCATCTGGAACATCATCGTTGAGGCCTTCTACGCCCTCTTGGCCTTTTTCGACGCGTTGCTGTCCGGCTGAGGGTTGACTGCGGGCCACCATGGCGTTCTTACGGTTCACCGACGAGGTCCCCTCGGGACTCTCACCGATCCTGCTGCCGGGTGAGCAGCTGGTCACGGCGGTCCACGCCCATTGGGCCCGGCTCCTCAAACCCATCGCGATCAGCGTCCTGGTCCTCGGCATCGCGATATTCTTCGACGCCAACCTCACTCATGAGAGTCAGCCGGTCGGGAACATCCTCTGGTTCGCCTTCTTCGTCAGCCTCGCCTGGCTCGGCTGGAAACTCCTCGAGTGGCGGCACGACTGGTTCGCCGCAACCGACAAACGCCTGCTCCTGCGCTACGGGCTCATCACGCACAAGGTCGCGATGATGCCGCTCCTCAAGGTCACCGACATGAGCTATGAGCGAACCGTCCCCGGCAAACTGCTCGGCTACGGGCGCTTCGTCATGGAGAGTGCCGGTCAGGACCAGGCCATGCGCACTGTGGAGTGGGTCCGGCGACCGGACGAGACCTACCGCGCCATCTGTGCCGTGATCTTCAACATCGGCCCTCCGCCCGGCACCACCACCATTCGGGAGATCGAGGTGGACGACACCGGCTCGGGCACCCCGGGCGACGGCGGGAACGGTCCGGACAATGGTTCGGGTGGATCAGGTGGTCCTGGCGGCTCAGGTGGCTCTGGCGGAAATGGTGGCGAAGCGGGCTCCCGCGCCCCGAGATACGGCACGCCGTCGTACCCCGACGTGGCGCCGATCCACAGCCCGATCCAGGACCGTCTGGACCAGCATTCGCGCGCCATCCCGATCCGACGGAAACGGGGCGGGGAGACGCTCTACCAGAGCGACGACATCCGACGCCGCCGACGCTCGGCGGACACCGGGCCCGTGCCGATCTGGACCGGAGACCACCCCCACGACCCCGGCGACGACTGAGCAGAGCTCAGGCATCGCGCCCGGCACCGGCGCGGGTCTAGTTTGAAGTGACCGTCCCGACACACCGGCGTTCGGAGGTCATCATGAGCCTGTTGCGCACCAAGACGATCGAGGCGTCCATGGCCGCGGCCGACGAGCCGGACCATCACCTCAAACGCCGGTTGACCGCCCTCGACCTCGTCGTCTTCGGCGTCGGAGTCGTCATCGGCGCGGGCATCTTCACCGTCACCGGCCGGGCCGCGCAGCAGTATGCCGGGCCAGCGGTCACCCTGTCTTTCATCCTCGCGGCCGTCGTGTGCGCCTTCGCCGCGATGTGCTACGCCGAGTTCGCCTCGACCGTCCCGGTCTCCGGATCCGCCTATACGTTCTCCTACGCGACGCTCGGTGAGTTCATCGCCTGGGTCATCGGGTGGGACCTGATCCTCGAGCTCATGCTCGGCGCAAGCGTCGTCGCCCAGGGGTGGTCCGCCTACGTGGAGATCCTGCTGGGCCGGTTCGGGATCGAGATCCCCGCTCCCGTGGCTCCCGGATCCCACTTCGACCTCGGGGCGTTCCTGCTCGTGGCCGTGCTCGCCCTTCTCGTCGCCAAGGGCATCAAGGAGTCGCTGCGGGTCAACCTCGTGCTCGTCGCGATCAAGGTGTTGATCGTCCTGTTCGTCATCGTTGCGGGCGCCGGCTTCGTCAACTCTGCCAACTGGAGTCCCTTCATCCCGCCGAGCGCACCCAATGCCCCCGCCGCACAAGGAATCCACGCTCCCGTGCTGCAGGTCCTCACCGGCATGACGCCGGCCACGTACGGCGTCATGGGCATCATGTCCGCTGCGGCTCTGGTCTTCTTCGCCTACATCGGCTTCGACGTCGTGGCCACGACCGCGGAAGAGGCCAAGAACCCGCAGCGCTCCCTGCCGATCGGCATCCTCGGATCTCTCGCGATCTGCACCGTTCTCTACGTCGCCGTGGCTCTCGTCATCACCGGGATGGTGCCCTTCGGCCAGATCGATCCGCAGGGCGCGCTGGCCGCGGCGTTCGAGCAAGTGGGCCAGGACGGCTACGCCACGCTCATCGCCGCCGGGGCCGTTGCCGGCCTCACGACGGTCGTCATGACCCTCATCATCGGGACAACGCGCGTCGTCTTCGCGATGAGCCGCGACCGGCTCCTCCCCGCTGGGCTGGGCGTCACGAGCCAACGGACCGGGACCCCCGTGCGACTCACCTTCCTGGTCGGTGGCGTCATCGCCCTGGTCGCGTCGTTGACTCCCGTCGGGCGGCTCGAGGAGATGGTCAACATCGGGACGCTCACGGCCTTCGTGCTCGTCTCCCTGGCGGTGCCGATCCTGCGCAAACGGCGTCCAGACCTGAAGCGCGGCTTCGTCGTGCCGTGGAACCCGGTGCTTCCCTGGTTGTCGGCCGCGCTCTGCACCTACCTCATCCTCAACCTGTCGATAGAGACCTGGCTCCGGTTCCTGTTGTGGATGGCCGTTGGCGTGGTCATCTACTTCGCCTACTCACGGAGCCACAGCCGGCTGGCCACCGGGGAGCGCGAGGCCCGGTTGGCGGACACGCCCCGGGTTCTCGACGTGGACTGACCGCCTGAACCGCCGGGCGGGGTCAGAGGGATTTGATGATGTCCTCGACCCGGTCCTTCGCGTCGCCGAACAGCATGGCGCTGTTGTCCCGGAAGAAGAGCGGGTTCTGCACCCCCGCATACCCGGCAGCCATGGAGCGCTTGAAGACGATGACGTCCTTGGCGTTCCAGACCTCGAGCACGGGCATGCCGGCGATCGGGCTGTTCGGGTCATCCTCGGCGGCCGGGTTCACCGTGTCGTTGGCGCCGATGACGAGGACGACGTCGGTCTCCGGAAGGTCGTCGTTGATCTCGTCCAGCTCGAGGACGATGTCGTAGGGCACCTTCGCCTCGGCGAGCAGCACGTTCATGTGTCCCGGGAGCCGACCGGCAACCGGGTGGATGCCGAAGCGGACGTCCACGCCCCTCTCCCGCAGCTTGGCGGTGAGGTCCGCCACCGGGTACTGCGCCTGCGCCACCGCCATGCCGTAGCCCGGTGTGATGACGACCGACTTGGCGTGGACGAGCAGGTCCGCGACCTCGTCGGGGTTGGTCTCGCGATGCTCGCCGTAGTCGACATCGCCCACCGGCGCGCCGCCGTCGGAACCGAAGCCGCCGGCGATGACGCTGAGGAACTTCCGGTTCATCGCCTTGCTCATGATGTACGACAGGTACGCACCGGACGATCCGACGAGCGCACCGGTGATGATGAGCAGGTCGTTGCCGAGCATGAAGCCTGCCGCGGCCGCGGCCCATCCGGAGTAGGAGTTCAACATCGAAACGACGACCGGCATGTCACCGCCGCCGATCGAGGCGACGAGGTGCCAGCCGAAGGCAAGGGCGATGGCCGTCATGACGGCCAGCGGCACGATCGAGTGGGACGCGACGAACCAGATCATCAGGCCGAATGAGACGATCCCGGCCAAGAGGTTGAGCCAGTGCCGCGCGGGCAGCATGAGCGGCCGACCGGAGATCTTCGCAGCGAGTTTGAGGTACGCGACGACCGACCCGGTGAAGGTCACGGCGCCGATGAAGACGCCAAGGAAGATCTCGACGAGGTGGACGCCATCGCTCGTCGCCGCGTCCGACGCGAGGAAGGTGTTGAAACCGACGAGCACCGCGGCCGCACCGACGAAGCTGTGCAGCATCGCGATGAGCTCGGGCATCGCGGTCATCTCTACCCGCCGGGCCTTCCAGATGCCGATAAGGGCGCCGATGGCCATGGCAGAGGCGATGGACAGCCAGTTCAGCGGCTCGGCGCCGCGAAGGGCCAGCCACAAAGTCGCGACGAGGGCGAGGAGCATGCCGATCATCCCGAGGACGTTGCCGTCCTTCGCGGTCTCGTGCTTCGAGAGGCCGGCGAGCGACAGGATGAAGAGCAGCCCCGCGATGATGTAGGCGGCCTGGATCAGTGCCAGATCCAGGGAGGACACGGTGGAAGTCATGGTGTGCGCTCAGCCCTTCCGGAACATCGTGAGCATGCGGCGGGTGACGAGGAAGCCACCGAAGATGTTGATGCTGGCGATCAGCGTCGCCAGGAAGGCGAGCACGAAGATGGCCAGGCTCTGCTCCTCGGACCACTGACCCAGCTGGATCAGGGCGCCGACGATGATGATTCCGCTGATCGCGTTCGTCACTGACATGAGCGGCGTGTGGAGCGCATGGTGGACGTTCCCGATCACGTAGTAGCCGACGACCACGGCGAGGGCGAACACCGTGAAGTGGCCGAGGAAGCTCGGCGGCGAGACGGCGGCGATGAGTGCGAACGCCACGGCCCCGACCGCCATGTAGACGTACTTGCGTCGTGGGTCCTTGACCTTCTCGGGCTCCTTGACCACCTCGGCGGCGGGCTTGGCCACCGGGGCGGCGGACACCTGGATGGCGGGGGGCGGCCAGAGGAGCTCTCCGTCGCGGGTCACCGTCATCCCCCGCTGCACGACGTCGTCGAAGTCGAGGACGAGCTCCCCGTCCTTGCCTGGCGTCAGCAGCTTCATCAGGTTGACGAGGTTCGTGCCGTAGAGCTGGCTCGCCTGCGTGGGGAGCCGACTGGCGAGGTCCGTGTAGCCGATGATCTTCACACCGTTGCCCGTCACGACCAGCTCGTCGGGGACGGAGCCCTCGACGTTGCCGCCGTTGGACGCCGCCATGTCGACGATGACCGAGCCCGGCCGCATCGTCGCCACCATGTCGGCGGTGATGAGCCGCGGCGCCGGCCGGCCCGGGATGAGCGCGGTCGTGACGATGATGTCCATCTCGGGCGCCTGGGCGGCGTAGAGGTCGGCCGCAGCCCGGTTGTACGCCTCACCCATCTCCTTCGCGTAACCATCGCTCGAGACGGCCAACTCTGACTCGGGCAGCTCGACCGCCAGGAAGTCGGCCCCCATCGACTCGACCTGCTCGGCCACCTCGGGCCGGGCATCCGTCGCATGCACCACTGCGCCCAGTGAGTTCGCGGTACCGATGGCGGCCAGGCCTGCGACGCCGGCACCCGCGATGAGCACCTTCGCCGGCGGGACCTTGCCGGCGGCCGTCACCTGCCCGGTGAAGAAGGAGCCGAACTCGTGCGCTGCCTCGACGATCGCGCGGTAGCCGGCGATGTTCGCCATCGAGGAGAGGACGTCCAGCGACTGCGCCCGGCTGATCCGCGGCACGGCATCCATCGCCATCGCCGTCACGCCCGCTGCTCGGAGCTTCTCGACGAGATCGGGGTTGAGCGCCGGAGCCATCAGGCTGACGAGCACCGTGCCGGGCCGCATCAGGGCGATCTCGGCGTCCGACGGCGCGTTCACCTTGTGCACGATGTCCGAGGCCCAGACCTCCAGCGACGTCACGATGCGGGCGCCTGCCACGGCGTAGGCCTCGTCGGAAAAGCTGGCGAGCTCTCCGGCGCCGCGCTCGACGACGACGCCGTAGCCGAGGGCGGTCAGCTGCCCGACCGTCTTGGGCGTTGCGGCGACACGCGTCTCACGGGCGCGCATCTCGCGTGGAACACCGATCTGCACAGTTGTTCTCCTTCTTGTGTGCGCTGCACCCCGAAACCTATGGCACCGTCACTCGGGGATCACAGGCAGTGCCACCCAAATCACATCTCATCGCGTCAGCGGCTCGCACAGCAGTCTCGGCGCCTAGGCTCGCCCCATGACGAGCCACATCAGGTGCACGACCGCCGAGGGGGTTGCCCGGGTCCAGCTCAGCCGGCCGGACAAGCTCAACGCCCTCACCCTGGACATGCTCGATGACCTCGTCGGCACGGCTCGACGGCTCCGCGCGGACCGCTCGCTGCGGGCCGTCATCCTCTCGGGCGCGGGTGACTCCTTCTGCGCGGGGCTCGACTTCGCCACGGTGCTGAAGAACCCGCGGGCCGTTGCCGCGGCCTTCGTGCCGCGGCCGTGGCTCGGCACCAACACCTTCCAGGAAGCGTGCTGGGCCTGGCGTCGACTCCCGGTGCCCGTCGTCGCGGCGGTCCACGGCCACTGCTTCGGCGGTGGGGTGCAGATCGCTCTCGGGGCGGACTTCCGGTTCACGACCCCGGACGCCAAGTGGTCCGTCCTCGAGTCGAAGTGGGGACTCATCCCGGACATGTCCGGGATCCAGAGCCTCACCGAGGTCGTCGGCCTCGATGTCGCGAAACGGCTCACGATGACCGGGGCGGTCGTCAGCGGCGAGCAGGCAGCGTCGCTGGGGCTGGCCACCGGGGTTGCCGATGAACCACACGCGGCCGCCGAGGAGCTCGTGGCCGAGATCATGACGCGGTCTCCCGACGCCGTCGCAGCCGCGAAGCGCCTCTTCGAGCGGACCTGGTCGGTCGGGCCGCGGCGGACCTTCGCCAGGGAACGCGCCGAGCAGCTCCGGCTGCTCCTCCGCACGCCGAACACCCGTCGGGCGCGGCAGGCGGCGTTCGCGAGGGAGACACCCGAGTTCGCCCCGCGGCACAAGCGCTGACCCCTGACCAGCGGCATACGGCACCTCTTGCGTCGAGTGTGCAGTTCGTGCGGCCCCCTAAGGGACGAGTGACGGGACAAGATGCCGCGGCTGTGCCTGGACACGCACCGTGACCGCGCATTCGTCCCGTCATTGCTCCCGGGCGGAGCGGCGCGGACTGCACACTCGACGAGAACTGAGCACGGCGCGGACTGCACACTCGACGAGAACTCGGCCCGGGCTCGACGAGAACTGAGCCCGGCGCGGACTGCACACTCGACGAGAGCGCAGCCCAGCGGCATACGGCACCTCTTGCGTCGAGTGTGCAGTTCGTGCGGCCCCCGGAGGGACGAGTGACGGGACAACATGCCGCGGCTGTGCCTGGACACGCGCCGTGACCGCGCACTCGTCCCGTCATTGCTCCCGGGCGGAGCGGCGCGGACTGCACACTCGACGAGAACGGAGCCCGGCGCGGACTGCACACTCGACGAGAACGCAGCCCAGCGGCATACGGCATGGTGGTTGGCCTGTCAGCCCGGCTTGGGAGCGTTGGGGCGTGCATAACGCATCCACGTGATGCCGACGCACATGACGGCCCAAGCGATCCCGATCATGTAGAAGAGCGTCGGCGACATGATCGTCAGGCCCACGCCGAAGAGGAACGGGCCGAATGCGGCGATCGCGGCAGTCCACCCGATGACGCCTCCCGCCTGGCGGCGCTCGAAGATCATCGGCATCTGCTTGAACGTCGAGGCGTTGCCGATGCCGCTGAAGAGGAAGATCGCGAGCATGCCCCAGAGGAACCGGTTGAAGCCGCCCTGCAGCGCCTCGGCCGATGACGTGTCGGGGACCAGCGCCGGGATCGTGTAGGCGATCGAGGCGATCAGGCCGATCCCGGACACGAGCGTCCACCTCGCACCGCCCGTGCGGTCGGTCAGCGGCGAGAAGAGGACGCGCGCGCCGGCGCCGACGAGCGGGCCGAGGAAGACGTACTTGACCACGTCCGGCACGGCGTAGCCATCGACGAGCAGCTGGGCGGAGGAGCCGGCTCCCTGGACGATCTCGGCGTTGCCGATCCCGTAGAGGTTGGCCATGAGCAGGCCGAACTGCGCCGACAGGCCGGAGAACGTGCCGAAGGTCATGATGTAGAGCAGCGTCATCCACCAGGTGTCCTGGTTGCTGAAGATGTCGAACTGCTGCCGGATGTTGGCCTTGATCGGGACCGACTTGAGCATCGTCCACGCGAGGATCGCGCCGACGATCATGAGCGGGATCCAGACGAAGGCGGCGTTCTGGTACCACACCTCGACCGGCTGCTGACCCGGCATCGTCATCAGCTGGCTGCCGCCGATGATGGCCAGGAAGCTCAGGCCGATGAGGTACGGGGTGAGCAGCTGGACGAGCGAGACGCCGAAGTTGCCGATGCCGGCCTGCAGGCCGAGTGCGGTCCCCTGCATGCGCTTGGGGAAGAAGTAGGAGGTGCTCGGCATGAAGCCGGAGAACGCGCCACCGCCGATGCCGGCCAAGAAGGCAAGGACCATGAGCTCCCAGTAGGGCGCCGTCGGGCTCTGGACGCGGACGCCCCAGCCCAGGGTTGAGGCGATGAGCAGCAGTGTCGTCAGGGACACCATCTTGCGGGTGCCCATGATCGGCGGGAGCACCATCCAGATGAGACGCATCAAGCCGGCCGCGAGCCCGGGCATGGCGGCCATCCAGTAGAGCTGGCCCTTGCTGAACTCGTAGCCGAGGGGGTTCAGCTTGGGGATGATCGCGCTCGGGAGGAACCAGGCGACGAACGCCAGGGTGAGGCAGAACGTCGTGATCCAGAGGGTCTTCCACGCGAGCGCCTTGTCCCACGTCTCCTCGTTCTCCGGGTCCCAGGACTCGAGCCACTCCCCACTCGTGGGCGCGGTCTTCGTGGTCATGCGCGAGCCTCCGTCGTTTCCTTGGTGGAGCCCTTGGTGGAGCCCGTCGCGGACGCGTGGGCCAGGTCAGCGGTGGTGCGGTCGTCGGGAGACGGATCCAGTAGATCAGGGTTGTGGGGCGGCGGCGGCTCGAAGTAGTCGGCGAGCTGGGGCGAGCCCTGGTGCAGCATGTGCACGACGGTCCAGTGCATCCACAGGGCACACACCGCGGTGAGCACGAAGATGACGAAGAAGGTGCTCGACGGGAAGCCGAACCAGTCCTTCGTGTAGGCGAACATCGGGGGCAGGAGGAAGCCGCCGAGGCCACCGAGCATGCCGACCAGGCCCCCGACCGGGCCCACCGCCGTCGGGAAGTACTCGGGAATGTGCTTGTACACCGCGGCCTTGCCGATGCCCATGGCGCAGCCGAGGAGGAACACGAGGATGACGAAGGGCACGATGCCGATGTTGTAGTTCCAGTGCTCGGTCTGTGCACCGTCCGCCTGGACGACGACGAGGTGGCCGTTGGGCATCATGAGCAGCCCGCTCGTCACGAGCATCACGGTGAAGGTGAAGTACATGCCGCGCCGGGCGCCGAACTTGTCGCTGAACCAGCCGCCGAGCGGGCGGAGCAGGGAGGCGGGGAAGATGAAGGTCGCGGTGAGGAGCGCTGCCGTCCAGAGGTCCACGCCGAAGTTGTCGACGTAGTACTTGGGCAGCCACACCGAGAGCGCGACGTAGGCACCGAAGACCGCCACGTAGTAGAGGCCGAAACGCCACACCCGGACGTCCTTCAGCGGCGCGAGCATGGTGGCCATGGACTGGCTCTTGCCCGGCATCTTGTCGTGGTGCGGCGTGATGACCCACGTCGCCACCGCGATCACGACGAGCAGGATGGCGTAGATGGCCGGGACGAGCCGCCAGCCGCCCTGGACGCCAGCGATGTAGGTGGCTCCGGCCGTGCTCGTGATGAGCGCCGGTCCGATGAACTTCGTCACGGAGGCGCCGACGTTGCCGGCGCCGAAGACGCCGAGGGCGAAGCCCTGGCGGTCACGGGGGTACCAGGCGGCGTTCCACGCGATGCCGACGGAGAAGAGGTTTCCGGCGAAGCCGACGAGGAACGCGAGGATGAGCAGCATCAGGTAGGTCGTCGCCTGTGAGACGAAGTATGCCGGGATCGCCGTCGCGAAGAGCATGGCGATCGTGACTCGTCGGCCACCGATCCGGTCGGTGAGCATGCCCGCTGGCAGGCGCCACATCGACCCGTTGAGGATGGCGACCGCCGAGATCCAGGAGAGCTCGACGTCGCTGAGGCCGAGCTCCTTCTGGATGGGGATGCCGAGGATGCCGAACATCATCCACACCGCGAACATCACGGTGAAGGCCGTCGTCGACATGACGAGGACCCGGGTACGTCCCGAGGATTCGGCTGTTGTGCCGTCCATTTCATCTCCGTCTATTTGGAGGAATGAATCCGTTTTAAGGGGGCTGCCCGAGAGGCTGCCTCGACCCGTTGAATACCGGCAAGAATCATTCTGCCACCCCGGGTCGACGGTCAACTACGTTACGTAGTAGATTGCCTGCCATGCAAGTTGCGCTGACGGGATCTGCCTCACACCGCAGGGGATCCGCCCCGGGAGCGCGGGTCGGTGGAAAGAGGATGGAAGTCCTCCCAACTCCCCCGCCTCGCACCGTGTCAAGCATGCTTAGATGGAGGAACAGCGTTCCTCTAAATAACGTCATAGGGATGTTCGCTAATTGAAGGGTGTCGCCGTGGCATTGACTGCGAGTACGAGCTCGGGTGCCGGTACGGACCTGCTGGGCTCACCCGTTCGAAGGACCATCGTCGACACCCTCGCCAACCTCCCGACGAGCGTCGACCCGGCCACCGGTGCCGTCGCCCCGCATCCCGGTCTGCGCGCCCAGGACCTGGCCCACCGACTGGGCCTGCACGTGACGACGGTGCGGTTCCACCTCGACCAGCTCGTCGCGGCCGGGCTGCTCCGCGCGCACTTCCAGCGCCGCAAGGAGGCCGGCCGCCCGCGCAAGCTCTATGCCATCGAGCAGGGGTCGCTCGGGACGGTGACGTCCGACCAGTCCTACCGGATGCTCTCCGAGCTGCTCGTCCAGACGCTGGGCTTCGGGGACGGCGAGGCGCCCACGACGCCGGAGGAGGCAGGACTGCGCTGGGGACGCCGGCACGTCCTCGACGGCCACGCCGGCCTCCTCGGCCAGCGCGCCGCCCGCTCTCCCGGTCAGTGGCTCGGCAAGATCGGACAGATGGTCGACCTGCTGCGCGAATGGGGATACAGCCCTGAGGTGTCGACGACGAACGATGGCCGCACGGCTCGCGTCGCCCTGCACGACTGCCCGTTCATGCCGCTCGCCAAGGACAACACCGCCGTCGTCTGCGGCATCCACCGAGGACTCATGCGCGGGGTGATGGAGGCCCTCGGCGAGGAGTCGACCGAGGTCGGGCTCACGCCCTTCGTCGCCCCGAGTCTCTGCATCGCCGCGCTGACCACGACCATCAGCTTTGAGCAACCCGCGTCGCTCAACCACCCGCCCCGACAAGGAGATCACTCATGAACCCCTCCCCGACCGGCCTCACCGAGACGGGCCTCGACGGTCCCTTGACCGAGGCCCTCGTCGGCACGCGCCGGTTCTTCACCAAGGCGACGGTTTCCGAGGACAAACGCAGCATGGAGGCCAAGGGGGGACGTGCCGGTGACGCCTTCTACCGGGACCGCTGGAGCCACGACAAGGTGGTCCGCTCCACGCACGGCGTGAACTGCACCGGCTCCTGCTCGTGGAAGGTCTACGTCAAGGACGGGATCATCACCTGGGAGGCGCAGCAGACCGACTACCCGAGCCCGGGTGCCGACCGGCCCGACTACGAACCTCGCGGGTGCCCGCGTGGCGCTGCGTTCAGCTGGTACACCTACTCCCCCACGCGGGTGCGCTATCCCTACGTCCGCGGCGTCCTGCTCGAGATGTTCCGCACCGCCAAGGCCGCCCACGGTGGAGACCCGGTGCTTGCCTGGGGATCAATCGTCGAGGACCCCGAGAAGTCCTCGCGCTACAAGAAGGCCCGCGGCAAGGGAGGCCTGGTCCGCGCGACGTGGGAGGAGGTCTCCGAGATCGTGGCGGCGGCCCACGTCTACACGGTCAAGCGGTTCGGCCCCGACCGCATCGCCGGCTTCTCCCCCATCCCGGCCATGTCGCCCGTCTCCTACACGTCCGGATCGCGCTTCCTCGAGCTCATCGGTGCCCCGATGCTCTCGTTCTACGACTGGTACGCCGACCTGCCCAACGCCTCTCCACAGATGTTCGGCGACCAGACCGACGTGCCGGAGTCGGGCGACTGGTGGGACGCGGGCTACCTCATCATGTGGGGCTCGAACGTCCCGGTGACCCGCACCCCCGACGCCCACTGGATGACGGAGGCCCGCTACCGCGGACAGAAGGTCCTGGCGGTGGCGCCCGACTACGCCGAGAACGTCAAGTTCGCCGACGAGTGGGTGACCACGGCGCCAGGCACCGACGGCGCCCTGGCGATGGCCATGGGCCACGTCATCCTCAAGGAGTTCTTCGTCGACCAGCAGGTCCCGTTCTTCGCCGACTACAACAAGCGGTTCACCGACCTGCCGTACCTCATCAGCCTCGATCTCGGGGACGACGGCAGCTACCGACCGGGCAAGTACGTCGTGGCCGGCGACATCGACGGTGGCCCGAAGGCCGACTCCGAGAACGCCATGTGGAAGCCGGCCGTGCTCGACGCCAACACGGGCGAGATCGCGATCCCCAACGGCTCCATCGGGGACCGCTACGGCGACGAGGGACTCGGCAAGTGGAACCTGGAGCTCGGTGACATCGACCCTGCCCTCAGCCTGCACGGCACCCATGACGAGGCCGTCGAGGTGACCCTGCCTCGCTTCGACGCCGAGGGCGGCAAGGTCGCCTACGAGCGCCGCGGGGTGCCGGTGCGGCGGGTCGGGGACCGGATCGTCACGACCGTGCTCGACCTGATGCTCGCCCAGTACGGCGTGGAGCGAGAGGGACTGCCGGGCGTCTGGCCGACCGGCTACGACGACCCGTCAGTGCCCGCGACGCCGGCGTGGCAGGAGGTGCACACGTCGGTGCCGGCCGCGCAGGTCACCCGTCTGGCGCGCGAGTGGGCCCAGAACGCCATCGACACCAACGGTCGGGGCATGATCCTGCTCGGCGCAGGAATCAACCACTGGTTCCACAGCGACCAGATCTATCGGGCGATCCTCGTGCTCACGACGATCACCGGCACGCAGGGCCGCAACGGCGGCGGCTGGGCGCACTACGTGGGCCAGGAGAAGATCCGCCCCATCATGGGCTTCCAGCACATGGCCTTCGCCCTGGACTGGGTCCGGCCGCCGCGGCACATGAACCAGACGGCGTACTGGTACGTGCACACCTCGCAGTACCGCTACGACACCTTCACCGCCGACGACCTGGACTCCGGCACAGGGGTGTTCGCTGGCCAGAGCGTCATGGACCTGCTCGCGCAGTCCGTCCGACTCGGCTGGACCCCGAGCTATCCCACCTTCGACCGCAGCTCCCTCGACCTCGCCGACGACGCAGCGGCCGCCGGCATGGAGGCGCCCGCCTATGTCGCGCAGCAGCTCAAGGAGGGCAACCTGCACTTCGCGGTGGAGGACCCCGAGGCGGAGAACAACTATCCGCGCATCCTCTCCCTGTGGCGCTCGAACCTCCTCGGCAGCTCGGCCAAGGGCAACGAGTACTTCCTGCGCCACCTGCTCGGCACCGACAGCGCTGCCACGGCCCACGAGGCGAGCCCGGACCAGCGACCGTCCTCGATCCGCTGGGCGGACGAGCCAGTGGAGGGCAAGCTCGACCTGCTCCTGACGCTCGACTTCCGCATGACCAGCTCGACGATCTTCAGCGACGTGGTGCTCCCGGCGGCCACCTGGTACGAGAAGCACGACCTCAGCACGACGGACATGCACCCCTTCATCCACTCGTTCAACCCCGCGATCAACCCGCCGTGGCAGACGAAGTCCGACTGGGACACGTGGAAGGTCATCGCCAAGAAGTTCAGCGAGCTGGCCGTCGAGCACCTCGGCACCCGCAAGGACGTCGTGGCCAAGCCCCTGTGGCACGACACCCCGGAGGCCATGGCCACCGTGCACGGAGTGGTCAAGGACTGGAAGACGGGCGAGTGCGAGCCGGTCCCCGGCAAGACGCTCCCAGTACTGGTGGTCGCAGAGCGCGACTACACGGCCATCTACGACAAGATGACCACCATCGGCCCCCTCCTCGAGAAGGTCGGCATGCTCACCAAGGGCGTCGCCTACGACGTCAAGCGGGAGATGGACATCCTCCGCGGACGCAACGGCGTGAAGCACGGCGGCGTCGGTGACGGCCAGCCAAAGGTCGAGACCGATGTCCACATGGCTGACGCCATGCTCCACCTCGCCGGGGTGTCCAACGGCCACCTCGCGACGCAGGGATTCCGCTTCCTCGAGAAGCGGACCGGCACCAAGCTCGCGGACCTGGCCGCGGAGCACGAGGGCAAACAGATCACCTTCGCCGACACCCAGGTCGCACCGGTGCCCGTCATCACCTCACCGGAGTGGTCGGGGTCCGAGTCCGGCGGTCGGCGGTACAGCCCGTTCACGATCAACATCGAACGCAGCAAGCCCTTCCACACGCTGACCGGTCGTCAGCAGTTCTACGTCGACCACGACTGGTTCATCGGCATGGGCGAGATGCTCCCGGTGTACCGGCCGCCGCTCAACATGACCACCCTGTTCGGCGAGACGCCCATCGGCGAGCAGACCGAGCTCGGGGTGTCGGTGCGATACCTGACACCGCACAACAAGTGGTCGATCCACTCCGAGTACCAGGACAACCTCTTCATGCTCTCGCTCTCTCGGGGCGGGCAGTCGGTATGGATGAGCGACCGCGACGCCGACAAGATCGGCGTGCGGGACAACGACTGGATCGAGATGGTCAACCGCAACGGTGTGGTGGCGGCCCGCGCCATCGTGAGCCACCGGATGCCCGAGGGCACGGTCTACATGCACCACGCGCAGGACCGTCTCATCGACGTGCCGCTCACGGAGCGCGACCGCAAGCGTGGCGGAATCCACAACAGCCTGACCCGAATCCTGATGAAGCCCAACCACATGGTCGGCGGCTACGCCCAGCTGGCCTACTTCTTCAACTACATCGGACCGATCGGCAACAACCGGGACGAAGTCACGATGATCCGCAAGCGGACCGCGAAGGTGGAGTACTGACATGCGCATCATGGCCCAGATGGCGATGGTCATGAACCTCGACAAGTGCATCGGGTGTCACACCTGCTCGGTCACGTGCAAGCAGGCGTGGACCAACCGCGCCGGCACCGAGTACGTGTGGTTCAACAACGTCGAGACCCGGCCCGGCCTCGGCTACCCACGCACCTACGAGGACCAGGACCGCTGGGAGGGCGGTTGGGTCCGCTCGTCCAACGGCCGTCTCACCCTCAAGGCGGGCGGCCGGTGGAAGAAGCTCGCGACGATCTTCTCCAACCCCAAGCTGCCGTCGATGGACGACTACTACGAGCCGTGGACCTACGACTACGAGACGCTGCTCAACTCACCGGCGACGAAGACCTTCCCCGTCGCCCGGCCCCAGTCGCTCATCAGCGGCAAGGCGATGAACATCCAGTGGTCGGCCAACTGGGACGACGACCTCGGCGGCAGCAAGGAGCACGCCACGCGAGACGTGATGCTCAAGGGCATCGAGGACAAGGTCAAGTTCGAGTTCGAGCAGACCTTCATGTTCTACCTGCCCCGCATCTGCGAGCACTGCCTCAACCCCAGCTGTGCGGCCAGCTGCCCCAGCGGCGCCATCTACAAGCGGAGCGAGGACGGCATCGTCCTCGTCGACCAGGACAAGTGCCGCGGGTGGCGCATGTGCGTGTCGGGCTGCCCGTACAAGAAGGTCTACTTCAACCACAAGACCGGCAAGGCCGAGAAGTGCACCTTCTGCTACCCACGCATCGAGGTGGGCATCCCGACCGTCTGCGCGGAGACCTGCGTCGGACGACTGCGCTACATCGGCCTCATGCTCTACGACGCAGACCGCGTGCTCGAGGCGGCGTCGGTGGAGAACGACCACGACCTCTACGAGGCGCAGCGCGACATCTTCCTCGACCCCAACGACCCCGAGGTGGCGCGCGCGGCGGAGCGGGCCGGGATCCCGCTCGACTGGATCGAGGCCGCCAAGAAGTCCCCGGTGCGGCGGCTCATCCAGGACTACAAGGTGGCGCTGCCGCTCCACCCGGAGTACCGCACCATGCCGATGGTCTGGTACATCCCGCCGCTGTCCCCGGTCGTCGACGTCATCAAGGAGACCGGCCACGACGCGGAGGACAAGGGCAACCTCTTCGCCGCGATCGACACGCTCCGCATCCCGGTCGAGTACCTCGCCAACCTCTTCACCGCGGGCGACACCGCTCCGGTCACGGAGGTGCTCAAGAAGCTTGCGGCCATGCGTTCGTTCATGCGCGACATCAACCTCGGCCGTGACCCCAACGACGAGATCGCGCAGGCCGTCGGCATGGACTCCGAGTCCATGTACGAGATGTTCCGACTGCTCGCCATCGCCAAGTACGACGACCGCTACGTCATCCCGACCGCGCACGTCGAGCAGGCGCACGGTCTGGAGGAGCTGGCGACCGACTGCCCGGTCGACTTCGACTACGAGGGCCAGACCGGTGTCTTCGGCGAGGGCTCGGGTGACCTCACCCCGGTCGCCGTCGAGAACTTCCGGATGCTCGAGGAGCGCCAGACCTCGGAGGAGCTCGTCGGCGGCGGCTCGAAGCGAGGCCGCGTCAACCTGCTCAACTGGGACGGGAAGGGTGCGCCGCGAGGCATCTTCCCCAAGCGGAAGGACCGCCAATGAATCCCTTCCGGCGAGTGGCGCGCGCGCAGGTCTCCCGCCGTCTCCCGGACGAGCAGCTGCGCATCGCCTGGCAGGCGATCTCGGTCCTGCTGGACTACCCGACGCCGGAGTGGGCGGCGTCCCATGACGCGATCCGTCGCGCCGTGGCGGGCCTCCCCGACGGAGTCCGTATGCCGCTGGGCTCGTTCCTCGACCACGTGGCCTCCCAGCCACTGCAGGATGTCCAACGCGACTACGTCGAGACGTTCGACCACACGCGCAAGTGCAGTCTGTACCTGACCTACTTCACCTACGGCGACACACGTCGTCGGGGCGTGGCCCTGGTGCAGTTCAAGCAGGCCTATCGTCGGGCGGGACTCGACCTCACCGCGGACGAGCTCCCGGACCAGCTGGCCGTTGTCCTCGAGTTCGGCGCAACCGCCGACGTGAAGGCTGCGGACAAGCTGCTCACCGACTACCGCGCCGGGATCGAGATGCTGCGACTGGCTCTCCAGGACCGCAGCTCGCCCTGGGCGGACCTCATCGTCGCACTTGGAGCCACCCTGCCCGAGCTCGATGGCGAGGGCCTGACCGCGGTCCAGCGCCTCATCGAGCAGGGCCCGCCGCAGGAGGAAGTGGGCCTCGACGGCTACGGCATGGATCCCCGACTGAATCCCCCACCAGATCTGGAAACCGAGTCCGTCGCGCTCGGCCGGACCATCCCCGTTGGAGCCCCCTCATGAGCACTTTCCTCTGGGTCATCTTCCCGTACCTCTGCCTCGCGACCTTCGTGGTCGGCCACTGGTGGCGCTACCGCTATGACAAGTTCGGTTGGACGACGCGCAGCTCGCAGCTCTACGAGTCGCGGTTGCTCCGGTGGGGCAGCCCGCTGTTCCACTTCGGCATGCTCGGGGTGGTGGGTGGCCACATCCTCGGCCTCGTCATCCCGAAGTCGTGGACCGACGCGGTCGGCATCAGCGAGACCATGTACCACTGGGCCGCGGTCATCGGTGGCATGGCGGCCGGCATCGCCGCCTTCGTCGGGATGGTCATCCTCATCTACCGCCGCCGGACGGTCGGGCCCGTCTTCTCGGCCACGACCCCGATGGACAAGACGATGTACTTCTTCCTGGGTCTCGTCATCGTCCTCGGCATGTGGAACACCATCGCGTCGAGCATCTTCGGGCTCGGCTCGTCAGGCGGTCATGCCTTCGACTACCGCGAGAACGTGTCGCTGTGGTTCCGCGGGATCTTCTCCGGGAACCCTGACCCGGAACTCATGGTCGGCATTCCGCTCGGCTTCCAGCTGCACGCACTCTCGGCCTCGTTCCTGTTCGCGCTGTGGCCCTTCACCCGCCTGGTGCACGTCTTCTCGGCGCCCGTCGGCTACATCACGCGGCCGTACATCGTGTACCGCAGCAAGGACGAGCGCGAGGGCACCGCGGTGGGCACCCGGGCACCGAAGCGAGGCTGGGAGCGGGTGTAGTGACTGATCGGGCACCCTGGCTCGGGATCGACACGCTCGGTCCGCTGACCCCGGTCCGGGACGGCCGCGCTGATGCGGCCACGGGCACGTCGGTGCACGACCTGGAGTCCGAGGCGAGATCTGCGCTCGCGCAGGCCCAGAGCTCCAAGCACGGCAAGGGAACTCGCGTCCTCTGGGCCGGTCCCCACCAGCGGGTCGTACTCATCGCGATGACCGCGGGAACCCAGCTGGCCGAGCACAAGTCTCCGCCAGCGGCCTCGTTCCAGGTGGTGGAGGGGTCGGCCCGGCTCTACAGCGCCGAGCCGACTCCTGAGGGCACCCTTCCCGACTGGGTCGTCGATGCGGGCGGGATCGTGCCGATTCCGGCCGAGCGGCACGGCGTGGAAGCGCTCACGGACTGCGTCATCCTGCTCACCGTCTCGCTCGACCCCCACCCCGACGTCACCTGACCCTCACGTCGAGTGTGCACTCCGCGCCGGGGGGCCTTGGTCGAGTGTGCAGTTCGTGCCCGGGCGTTTACTGCCCACTCGACAGAAAGGTGGGCCATGTGACCCGCCGGGCTGACGACGGCGCGGAGTGCACACTCGATGGTGGGGGTGCGGCGCGGAGTGCACACTCGATGGTGGGGGTGCGGCGCGGAGTGCACACTCGATGGTGGGGGTGCGGCGCGGAGTGCACACTCGATGGTCAGGTGCGGATGGCGCGGAGGAGCAGGTCGAGCTCGCGTTCGACGTAGGAGTCCAGGTCGAGCCACCGCGACAGGCGCCAATGCTTCAGGGCCCAGCCGTGCGCGGTGAGCAGCAGGTTGTGCACGACCAGATCCGCATCGACCTCGCGGAAGTCGCCTGACGTCATGCCATCGAGGAGCGCGCCCCGGAACGGCTCGGCCGTCTCGATCTCGAGCGCCTTGATCTCGTCCCGCCCCTCCTTCGACAGCGTCATGCTCTCGCGGTACGACAGGACCGTCGCCTCCGGCTTCTCGTCGATCACCTCGACCAGCGTGCGGAACCCCATCCGGATCCTGGCCTCGGGGTCGGCACCCGCCTCCTCCATGGCCGCAGGGATGCGGTCGCGGAACTCGCCGAGGATGTCGACGATCGCAGCACGAAGCAGATCCTCCTTGTTGCCGAAGTACTGGTAGATCAAGCCCACGCTGATCCCGGCCCGCTCGGCCACCGCATGGGTGGTCGTCGAGTGATAGCCGTCCTCCTGGAAGAGCTGCACAGCCGCCGTCAGGATCTCCGACCGTCGGCGTTGGATCCGCTGGTCCTTCGTGCTCTGGGTCTGTGTCGGCACTGCTTCCTCGCTCTCGGACTCACCCGTTGACGGACGGCTGAACCATCCCTACTCTATTGAATGAACGTCCATTCAACAAGCAACGGAGCAGGCGAATGAGCAACTACGAGGACATCCTCTACGTCGTCGAGGACAGCGCCGCGATCATCACGATCAACCGCCCGGAGCGCTACAACGCCTTCCGCGCGAAGACGGTGGACGAGCTGATCAAGGCCTTCCGCTCGGCGTGGGCCGACCGCGAGGTGCGCTCGATCATTCTCACCGGCGCCGGGGAGAAGGCCTTCTGCACCGGCGGAGACGTCAAGCAGCGCGCCGAGACGGGCGACTACGGCCCGAGCGAGTCCGGCATGTTCGAGATCGGCTACCTGCACAAGCTCATTCGCGACGTCCCCAAGCCCGTCATCGCGGCGGTCAACGGCGTCGCAGTCGGAGGCGGCCACGTGCTGCACGTCCTCTGCGACGTGTCCATCGCTGCCGACTCGGCCCGCTTCGGACAGGCCGGTCCCCGCGTGGGCTCCTTCGACGCCGGCTTCGGCTCGGCCTACCTGGCCCGCGTCGTCGGCGAGAAGAAGGCCCGCGAGATCTGGTTCTGGTGCCGGCAGTACTCCGCCGAGGAGGCCCTCGCGATGGGCCTGGTCAACAAGGTCGTTCCGGGCGCCGAGCTGCTCACCGAGGCCAGGGCGTGGGCCGCCGAGATCAATGAGAAGAGCCCGACCGCGATCAAGTTCCTCAAGCAGTCGTTCAACGCCGACACGGACCACCAGGCCGGCTTCTCCAACATGGCGATGACCGCGCTCGACCTCTTCGCGGTCTCGGACGAGGGCATGGAGGGCGCCAAGGCCTTCGCCGAGAAGCGCAGGCCCGACTTCAACAGCAAGGTCACCTGGCACTGAGCCGTCACTGATCCGAAGCGAGGGAACGACGATGCACTACGCGTTCGACGAGGACCAGGAGACCTACGCCCAGGAGGTGCGCAAGTTCGCGGTCAAGACGCTCGCCCCGCACTACCAGTCGGATGACAAGGCCGCCGAGTTCCGGCGCCGGCTGGCGGTCGACATGGCGGGCATGGGCCTGACCGGCCTGCGCATCCCGGAGGAGTACGGCGGCCAGGACGCGACCGCGGTCATCGCCGGCATCGCGGCCGAGGAGGTCGGTCGCGAGGACTTCAACGCCGGCTACCTCATCATCAACACCGCGCTCATCAGCGACATCATCGTCCGCAACGCGACCGACGAGCAGAAGGCGGCGTGGCTGCCCGGCATCGCCTCCGGCGAGACCGTGCCGTGCATCTGCATCACAGAGCCTGGGCATGGCACCGATGCGGCCAGCCTCGAGCTCAAGGCCACTCCGTCCAACGACGGCGAGGGTTGGACGCTCCATGGCGAGAAGACCTCGATCACCCTCGGCATGGCCGCGGACCGGGCCGTCGTGCTCGCCCGCACCGGCGGTCCGGGCGCTCGTGGCGTCAGCGCGTTCTGGGTCGACCTGCACCAGCCATCGGTCAGCCGGAGCGCCTTCGACGACCTCGGCAGCCGCGCCATCGGGCGGGCCAGCCTCCACTTCGACGGCACACCCGTCAGCCGGGGTGAGCTCATCGGCAACGAGGGCGACGGCTTCGTCTCGGTCATGCAGGGCTTCGACTACTCGCGCGCCATCATCGGCCTGCTGTGCATCGGCGCGGCCCAGGCAAGCCTCGACGAGGCGGTCCAGTGGTGCCGGGACCGCGAGGCCTTCGGATCACCGATCGGCACCTTCCAGGGCGTGTCCTTCCCGCTTGCCGAGGCGGCGACGTACCTCAAGGGCGCCCGGCACGTGTGCCTCGAGGCACTCTGGCGCAAGGACAACGACCTCGAGCACAGCTCGGAGGCGGCCATGGCCAAGTTCTGGGCACCGAAGCTCGCCGCCGACGTCATCCACCAGTGCCTGCTCACCATCGGGCACATCGGCTACTCGTCCGAGCACAAGGTCGGCCAGCGCCTCCGCGACGTCATCGGCCTCGAGATCGGGGACGGGACGGCCCAGGTCTCCAAGCTCGTCATCTCCCGTCACCTGCTGGGCAGGAAGTTCGCGCCCTGACGCGAAGCCGGCCCAGCGGCATACGACAACATCTTTACTTGAGAGGGAACCACCATGAGCAGGCTTGAAGGCAAGATCGCCGTCGTCACGGGGGCAGCCCGCGGCCTTGGCCGCGGCATCGCCGACCGGCTGGCGTCCGAGGGCGCGACCGTCGTCGTCACCGACGTCAACGCCGAGGGCGCCCAGCAGGCAGCGAGCGAGATCGGCGGGTCGGCCGTCGGGCTCGGCTGCGACGTGTCCGACTACGGCTCCGTCGAGGCGATGGTCGCGGACGTGAAGGAGCGCTTCGGCCGGATCGACGTCCTCGTCAACAACGCGGGCTGGGACCTCGCCGCGCCCTTCCTCGACCTCGATCGCGACGTCTGGCCCAGGATCATCGGGATCAACCTCTACGGCGTGCTCAACACGAGCAAGGCCGTGCTGCCGGTCATGGCCGAGCAGGGCTCCGGCTCAGTGGTCAACATCAGCTCCGACGCCGGGCGCGTCGGCTCCTCCGGCGAGGCCGTCTACTCGGCGGCCAAGGGTGGCGTCATCGCCTTCACCAAGTCGGCCGCTCGTGAGCTGGCCCGCAAGCAGGTGCGCGTCAACGTCATCTGCCCCGGCCCGTCCGACACACAGCTGTTCGCCGAGTTCGCGGGCGACAACCAGGGCCTGCGCGACGCGCTGACCAAGGCCATCCCGCTGCGTCGCCTCGGCCAGCCCTCCGATGTCGCGGGCGCAGTCGCCTACTTCGCCTCCGACGACTCCGTCTACGTCACCGGCCAGACGCTGAGCATCAGCGGCGGCCTGACGATGAGCTGAACGGACCAACCATGACCTTCGAGACACGCCTCAACGACGAGCTGATCGCGAAGTACACCGACGGCGGGTTTTGGGTGAACCGCGTCATCACCGACTACCTCGACGAGTGGGCCGAGCGCACGCCCGACAAGGTGGCCTTCATCGACTCCCGTCGCCAGATCACCTACGCGGAGCTCCGCGCCGAGGTCGACCGCTGCGCGCTCGGGCTTCTCGAGCTGGGCATCGAGCCGGGTGACGTCGTGTCGTTCCAGCTGCCCAACTGGATCGAGTGGGTGGTCCTGCACTACGCCTGCACGCGGATCGGGGCCATCAGCAACCCCCTCATCCCGATCTACCGGGAGCGCGAGGTCGCGTTCATGGTCGGGTTGGCCGGCTCGAAGCTCATCGTCGTGCCGCGCGAGTTCCGCGGCTTCGACCACGTCTCGCTGGTGGAGTCGCTCAAGGCCGACTGGCCGGCCCTCGACCACATCCTGGTCGTGGGGGGCCCCGAGGCGCCCGCCTCCTGGGAGGTCTTCATGTCCACGCCATGGGAGGAGCGGCGCGACCCGGCCGAGCTGGCAGCGCTCCGGCCCGACCCCAACGACGTGACGCTGCTCATCTTCACCTCCGGGACCACCGGTGAGCCCAAGGGCGTCATGCACTCGCACAACACCGTCGTCGCTGCCAACAACCCCCTTCCGGAGCGCCTCGGCATCTCGACCGAGAGCGTCATCCACATGGCTTCGACGCTGGCCCACCTGACCGGATTCCTCTACGGCGCAAGGCTGCCCGTGCAGAACGGCGCCACGGGCATTCTCCAGGACATCTGGGACCCCAAGGAGTTCATCGGCCTCGTCGAGCGGCACGGCATCACCTACACGTCGGCCGCGACGCCGTTCCTGCACGACGTCCTGTCCGTGCCGGACGTGAGCCGGCACCCGATGAGCACGCTGTCGCGCTTCTGCTGCATGGGCGCCCCGATCCCCCGCGCCCTGGTGCGGCGGGCCAAGGAGCTCCTCCCGAGCATGGCGGTGCTCGGCGGCTGGGGCCAGACCGAGAACGCCCTCGTCACCCTCGGCATCCCGGGCGACCCCGAGGAGAAGGTCGTCGAGACCGACGGCTACCCCTGGCCCGGCATGCAGATCCGGACCGTCGACTTCGACGGCGTGCCGGTACCCGCGGGCACGGAGGGCCGCCTCCAGGTCCAGGGACCGTTCCTCTTCGTCGGCTACGCGAACCGGATGAAGATGACGCAGGACAGCTTCGAGGGGGACTGGTTCGACACCGGCGACCTCGCGATCATCGACGAGGACGGCTACGTCAAGCTGTCCGGGCGGACCAAGGACGTCATCATCCGCGGCGGTGAGAACATCCCGGTGGCCTATGTCGAGAACGCCCTCTACGAGGACCCGCGGATCGAGTCCGTCGCCATCGTGGGTCTGCCCGACCCCCGGCTCCAGGAGCGAGCGGCTGCGGTCGTCACGCTCACCGCGGGCTCCACGCTGAGCTTCGAGGAGATGCAGGTCCTCCTCAAGGAGAAGGGGATCGCCAAGCAGTACTGGCCCGAGCGGCTCGAGGTCATCGACGCCCTCCCCCGCACCGCGAGCGGCAAGATCCAGAAGTTCCAGCTCCGTGACCGCTTCGGGGAGACGTCGTGAGCACCGCCTACCTCGTCGCCGGTGTCCGCACCCCCATCGGCAGGTATGCCGGTGGGCTGGCTCCCGTGCGCACCGATGACCTCGCTGCCCACGCCGTCTCGTCCCTCGTCGACCGTTTCCCGACCGTCGACTGGGGCCGGGTCGACGACGTCATCCTCGGCTGCGCCAACCAGGCGGGCGAGGACAACCGCAACGTCGCTCGCATGGCCGGGCTGCTCGCGGGCCTTCCCGTCCAGGTGCCCGGCATGACGGTCAACCGGCTCTGCGCCTCCGGGCTCGATGCCGTCGGGGCCGCTGCCCGAGCGATCCGGGCCGGTGATGCCGACCTCGTGATCGCCGGCGGCGTCGAGAGCATGACGAGGGCCCCGCTCGTCATGCCGAAGCCCGACACCGCCTGGTCGCGCCGGGCCGAGGTGCACGACTCGACGATCGGCTGGCGCTTCGTCAACCCCCGGATGGAGGAGCGCTACGGCACCGACTCGATGCCGGGCACGGCCCAGATCGTCGCCGACGAGTACGGGGTCTCACGCGAGGACCAGGACGCCTTCGCGCTCCGGTCGCAGGAGCGCGCCGCCAAGGCCATCTCGTCGGGTCGGCTGGCGCGGGAGATCGTGCCCGTCGTGGTGCCGAGCCGCAAGGGCCCCGTCGCCGTGGTCGACACCGACGAGCACCCTCGCGAGACCTCCCTCGAGGCCCTCGCCGCGCTGCGGCCGATCTTCCCCGGTGGCAGTGTCACGGCGGGCAACGCTTCTGGTGTCAACGACGGAGCAGCAGCACTGCTCATCGCCTCCGAAGAGGCGGTGTCGCGGTTCAGCCTGACGCCGCTCGCCCGGATCACGACCTCGCTGTCGGTCGGCGTCGAGCCGCGCGTCATGGGCATCGGCCCTGACCCCGCCGTGAGGGCCTTGCTGGCTCGGACCGGGCTCGACGTCGCCGACATCGACCTCTTCGAGCTCAACGAGGCCTTCGCTTCGCAGTCCCTCGCGGTGCTCCGTGCCCTCGGGCTGCCCGACGACGCCGAGCACGTCAACCCCAACGGTGGCGCGATCGCCCTCGGCCACCCGCTCGGCATGAGCGGGGCCAGGCTGGCCCTCACGGCGGCCATCGAGCTCGCCGACCGCGGGGCCAAACGCGCCGTCGCCACCATGTGCGTCGGCGTCGGCCAGGGTGGCGCCCTCCTGCTGGAGGCGGTGTGAGCATGACCGTGGAAGCCAGCTCAGCGCCATACCCCTCGTATGAAACGTTGCTCACCGATGTGTCTGGCGGCGTGCTCCTCGTGACGTTCAACCGGCCCGAGGTGCGCAACGCCATCAACCGACAGGTCCAGCTCGACCTGAGAGCCGTCCTGGAGACCGCGCGCGCGGACGACGCCGTCGGTGCGGTCGTCCTGACCGGCGCCGGCGAGAAGGCGTTCATCGCGGGCGCGGACATCTCGCAGGTCGCCGGCTACACCAAGCTGACCGCACTCGACTCGGACCTGCAGCGGCTCTTCGACCTCGTCGAGGAGTTCCCCAAGCCCACCATCGCGGCCGTCAACGGCTTCGCGCTCGGCGGTGGCTGCGAGATCGCGATGGCCTGCGACATCCGGATCGCCTCCCAGACAACGCGATTCGGCCTGCCAGAGACGGCGCTCTCGGTGCTCCCAGGGGCCGGTGGGACGCAGCGGCTCGCGCGGCTCATCGGCACCGGACGAGCCATCGAGCTGATCCTCACCGGGCGAATGGTCGACGCCGACGAGGCCGAGCGGATCGGGCTCGTCACCACCGTGACGCAGTCGGACGAGCTCATCGACAGGGCCCGCGAGATCGCCGCGACGATCCTCGCCCGCGGGCCGCTCGCCACCCGGCTCGCCAAGCTGGTCATTCGCGCCGGCATGGACGCGGACCAGCGCACCGGCCAGGTCGTCGAGCGCCTCGCCCAGGCCGTGCTCTACGAGAGCGAGGACAAGCTCGAGGGCACGGCCGCCTTCCTCGGCAAGCGCCCACCGCAGTTCACCGGTCGCTGACCATCGCGGACCATCGCCAGACCCCATCCCCAGGAGACCACCCATGGACCTGTCCCTCAACGAGGACCAGCTCGGCTTCAAGGCGCTCGCGCGCGAGTTCCTCGACAAGGAGGTCGTGCCCCACCGCGCCGAGTGGGATCGGCGGGAGTCCGTCGACACGGCCATCATCCCGAAGCTCGGTGAGATCGGGTTCTTCGGCCTCACCATCCCGGAGGAGTACGGCGGCCTCGGCGGCGACTACATCACGTACTGCATCGGCATGGAGGAGCTCGGCCGGGCCGACTCGTCGGTCCGGGGGATCGTGTCGGTCTCGATGGGCTTGGTGGGCAAGGTGATCCTGTCGCACGGCACGGAGGAGCAGAAGCACCAGTACCTGCCCGGGATCGCCAACGGCACCCAGCTCGGCTGCTTCGGCCTGACCGAGCCGGACAACGGCTCCGATCCCGCCACGCTCAAGACCCGCGCTCGGCGCGACGGCTCCGACTACGTCCTCAACGGCCAGAAGATCTTCATCACCAACGGGACCTGGGCCGACGTGTGCCTCGTCTTCGCCCGAACCGGCGGTGACGGCCCGAAGGGGATTTCGGCGTTTCTGGTGCCGACCGACACACCGGGCTTCGAGGCACGCGAGATCCACGGCAAGCTCGGGCTCCGCGGCCAAGCGACGGCGGAGATCTTCCTCACGGACGTCCGCGTGCCCGAGTCGGCCCGGCTCGGCGAGGAGGGCGAGGGCTTCCGGATCGCGATGCACTCGCTCGACAAGGGGCGGGTGTCGGTCGGAGCCGGGTGCACCGGCATCATCCAGGGCTGCCTCGAGGAGGTCGTGAAGTACACGACCGAGCGCAAGCAGTTCGGCCGCCCCATCGCGTCCTTCCAGCTGGTGCAGGACATCATCGCCCAGATCTCGGTCGACGTGGACGCCGCCCGGTTGCTCACCTGGCGCGCGGCCGACCTCATCGAGCGCGGCGAGCCCTTCGGCGTCGAGGCCTCCAAGGCGAAGTACTTCGCGTCCGAGGCGGCCGTCCGTGCGGCCAACGGCGCCTGCAGGCATACGGCGGGCTACGGCTACATCGACGAGTACCCCGTGCAGAAGTACCTGCGGGATGCCCGCGTCATGACGCTCTACGAGGGCACGAGCCAGATCCAGAAGCTGCTCATCGGGCGCGCCGAGACGGGGATCAGCGCCTTCACCTGAGCCGAACACCAAGGGCGGCATCAAGGAAGGTGCTCACTCGCTCCTGCCACTCGCCCGGGTGGGCGCCCAGCCCACCCACGTGCCCGGCATTCGGGGCGACCCAGATCTGCACCGAATCCGGCGACGCCGTCTGGATGTAGCGTGCGGCGTTGAGCTCATCGGGGACTGCCCCGGCCGCGATGAGGAGCACCGGTGTCTCCGGAGCCGCGGCCACCGCCGACCGCAAGGTGGTCGGCTGGCTCGCGGTGGTCAACAGGTCGGCCACGTTGTAGACGAGCCAGTCGACCGGCTCGGTGATCGCGCCGCGCCAGCCGTAGACGTCGGAGAGCCACGCCTTGTCGCCGGCCACCCGGTTGGTCGCGCCCTCAGCCACGACCGCCCGCAGCCGCTGGTCCGCCGCGAGAGCGCCGATGGCCTCCTCGCCACCCATGGACATCCCGACGGCGCCGATCCGCGAGGGATCGACATCGGGCTGGTCCGAGAGGAACGAGACCGCGCCACCGAGGTCCTCGTCTCCGTACCAGCCCGCATCCATCGCCGTGCCGCCGCTGCGACCGTGACCACGCGCGTCGAGGAGCAGCACACCCAGCCCATCCGCGGCCAGCACCACGGCATGGTCGAGTACCGCGCTCCGCGTCGAGCCGGCTCCGTGGAGCAGCGCGACGGCCGCACCGGTGCGGGAGGGCACGTACCAGCCCGACAGCGTCACCCCGTCCCCCGTGGCGAACTCGACGTCCCGATAGGCCAGTCCGCGATCCGCCGGCGTCGCGGTGCCCACCGCGGTACCGGGGACGTTCGTCAAGGCCACGGCCTGGCCCAGCACCGCCGTCGCCAGGACCACCGCGACGATCAGGGCCGGAAGGGTGACGAGATAGCGCCGCCAGCCCCGACGAGCGCGGACCAGCGATCCTCCGCCCACGACCAGCAGGACGAGGCCACCGACCAGGGCGATCAGTCCCGCCACCGAGAGGGGCTGGAGACCCGTCTTGGCGACGTGGGGCAGACCGAGGCCGATGCCCACTGGCATGAGAACCAGCCCGACCGCGAAGACGGACAAGCCGAGGCGCACTCCCCGGCCGTCGTCCGCGGCTTCACGGCCGTGGTCAGCGCGGGTTGTCGATCGGGTCTGCAGCATGGCGTCCTCCAGCGCACTCGCCAGAGCACCAGCACACCCGTGTCAGGCGTTTGGCAACAGGGCCAAAGGGCCCGGCGCTGGCTGTCAGCCAAAACTCATGTCGTGGCGATGGGACCAACGCCCCTGGACGACCAACCCACTGATTCGCCGGGCGAATCAGTGGGTTGGTCGTGTGGATCGGGGGGACGGGTCACGCCGTCGCCGCTGCGGCCACGGCGTCGAGGGCCCGAGTGATGCGGGCCTTGGCGTCGGCGGCAACCTCAGCGAGCTCCGCGCCGGAAGCGATCTGGGTCATGAACTCGGGATTCATCGCCTGGACCAGGGTGCGGCCCCCGTCGTCAACGCGGACGACCACGTTGCAGGGCAGGAAGACCCCGATCGACGGCTCCGCCTGGATCGCTGCGTGGGCGAGCGGTGGGCGGCACGCGCCGAGGATCACCTGCGGCGGCAGGTCGGCGCCGATCTTGGCCTTGAGCGTTGCCGCGAGGTCGATCTCCGAGAGGATGCCGAAGCCCTCGTCGGAGAGCCGCTCCCTCGTGGCCTGGAGGGCCTCCTCGAAGGAGAGGCCGGTCGTGACGGTGATCGCGTGGTCCATCGTGGTGCTCCTCGTCAGGTCTCGTGAGGCGGGCTCAGGCATCGGCCTTGGCGTGCTGCTCCTCGACCTGGCGGCGCACGTCCTCCATGTCGAGGTCGCGCACGGCCTGGATGACCTGCTCGAGCGCAGGCGCCGGCAGGGCGCCGGGCTGGCTGAAGACGAGAACGCCGTCGCGGAAGGCCATCAGGGTCGGGATCGAGGTGATCCGGGCGGCGCCGGCGAGCTGCTGCTCTGCCTCCGTGTCCACCTTGCCGAAGACGATGTCGGTGTGCTGCTCCGAGGCCGTCTCGTAGACGGGCGCGAACATGCGGCACGGGCCACACCACGATGCCCAGAAGTCGACGAGGACGATGCCCTCGCCCGAGATGGTGGACTCGAAGTCGGAGTAGGTCAGGTTGCGCGTGCTCATGTGGTTCCTTCAGGTGTGCGGCTGCGCCCGACTGGCGCCTCCCGATGGGTGTGCTCTACAGTGGTCACAACATACCCCCTGGGGTATCTATTCCGACACCGACTGTCCTGAGGAGCAACTACATGTGCCGTCCCGCCAACTGCAGGACCTGCGGCAAGACCACGTGGGCCGGTTGTGGCCAGCATGTCGACCAGGTGATGCGCAACGTGCCCCAGGCGCAGCGTTGCCCGGGCCACCCGAAGGACGCCACGGCCCCGACGGGCGGCTTCTTCGGCAAGCTCTTCGGTCGCGGCTGACCAGCCCACCGACCGAGCCAGCCCCTTCCCGTGGCTCGGTCGGACCGGAGAAACCGATGGGCCGAGTGCGTTCCCCCTGACGCACTCGGCCCATCTCCATTGGTGGGCTGGAGTGCGGGTCAGGCGACCTCGACGTCGATCTCGACCGGCACGCCGTTGGTGAGCACGTCGTAGACGGCGGATCGGCGGCGGGACTGCTCGACGATCTCCCGAAGGACGTGGTCTGGCGCATCGCCCTTGATGGAGAATGTGACGTTGAGCCGCTGGTAGCCGTTGCGGACGTCCTGCAGGCCGAGGATGCCGTTGAGGTCGATGTCCCCCGTCACGGTGGACGTGACCTCGGTCAGGGTGACCTTGCGGGCGGAGGCGATGTTGGCGATGCCCGCTGTCAGGCAAGCGGCGAGGGCGTGGAGCAGGAACTCCACCGGGGTGGGGCCGTTGTCCTTGCCCACGAGGACGGCCGGGTGGTCGGCGTCGAAGACGAACTCGCGCTCGTGGACTCGGTCCTCGCCCACCCCGAAGTAGTCGTGGATCGTCGAACGGCTGTGGGTGCCCTTGGCCCACTCGTTGTGCGCCCGGAACTGGAACTGCGCCGCGACGGGCGTCTCCTTGACGGCGTTCAGCGTCGCGAAAAGGGTCGGCGTGTCCACGCCGTTGCGGTGGGTGACGGACGATGTCGTGTCGGTTGGCATGAGAGTGCTTTCTCCTGGTGGTTTTCTGGCGGTGTTCCTCACGCTGGTGCGGTGAGGGCTGCATGGGTCGGAGCTCCCGGGCGCGCATCGGCGGCGCGCGGGAGTGGCCGGGAGTGCAGCTCCCCGGCCAAGTCATCGATCGCGACAGCCAGGTCGCGCTGGAGCGCCACGAACGTCGCCTGATCCGGGAACGCGGCCAGCGCCACGGTGATCTCGAAGATGCGGGCGGACATCCGGTCCCGGTGGGACTCGTAGCGGGCCAGCGCCGGAACCTCGAACGACGGGCAGCGCAAGCTCGTGTCGACGGCCTGCGCCAGGAGTTCGGCGTCGCGCAGCGCGTCGCTGATGCCGTGGCCGGTGATGGCGTCCCGGTGATAGCCCGCGTCGCCGACGAGGGACCACCCGGGGCCGAACGGTTTGCGGAAGTGGTTGGGCATCCGGAGCATGCCGCGCACCGGCGTCCGCTGGTCCCCTGGCCCCAGCCTCTTGGCCAGCTCTGGGGCGTGGTCGGACAGCACCGCCTCGAGAGCCTCGTCCGGCCCGCCGGTGTCGTGCAGGCGGCTCCGATACTGACGGGCCAGGCTCTCGGTGGTGATCGCCCAGACGCAGGCCTCGCCGCCGTGGGTGGGGAAGACCCCGGCGAACACTCCATCGGACAGGTGGTACTCGATCGCCTCCCAGTCGCCGGCGAAGTACGCGTACTGGCACGCACCGGAGCTCGGTCGCACGATGGTCGGCTGGGCGTCCACCGAGCGCGCGATCCTCGAGCTGAGTCCGTCGGCCCCGACGACGTGGCGCGCGTACACCTCGATCGGACCTGACCCGTCATGGCCGTGCACCCCGACGACGCGCCCGCTTGCGTCACGAAGGACGCCATCGACGGAGACGCCGGCTCGGAGGCGGGCTCCTGCCGCGAGCGCCGCCCGCTGAAGGAGGTCATCGAGCACGTAGCGGCGAGGGGCCATCACGAAGTCGACGCCGTAGCGGTCCTTGACGGTGCGGGACAGGAAACCGAGGGCGCTGGAGAACTCGACCAGCCGCAGCGGCGGAGCGCCGCTCTCGACGAGGTCGCCGACGACACCGAGCCGGTCCAGCAGCACCATCCCGGACCGGGCGATGACGTGCGTCGAGATGGTGTCGCTCGGGAAGTCGGCTCGGTCGAGCATCAGGACGTCGTGACCGGCCTTCGCCAGGTGCGTGGCGGTCGCGGCCCCGGCGACGCGGGCCCCGACGATGACGACCTCTGACTCGAGGGCCCGGGCCGAGCGACCGGATGCTGGCGTCGTGTCCATGGACTTCACCTGTTGTCTCCTTGGTTGGCTGAGACAACGGTGGCCTGACAGGGCCGACTGGTTCTCGGACTAGATGTGGACTTCTGCTGGACGGTTTGTGGACTCGTCCTCGGCGAGGAAGGCGTCGATCTCGCGCAGCGCATGCGCCCAGGCCGGCTCGTCGGGCTGCATCAGGTGGTTGCGCGTGTCGAGGGGCACGAGACGGCTGCCCCTGATCCGGGTGGCGTACTCGCGACCCTGGGAGAACGGGATCCGCACCTCGTTGCGCCCGTGCAGGATGAGGGTCGGAACCCGGACCTTCGTCGCGGCCTCGCGGACGTCAATGTTGACCGAGACATTGTTGAGACGCAGCGCATTCTGAGCCGAGGTCGTCCGGCGCATCAGGGCGGCGAAGTCACTCCACAGCTGCGGGTCGGCGTCGGGCATGAACGTCGAGGAGAAGTAGAGACGGAAGGACGGGTCCTCACGGCCCCAGCCCAGCTGGATCAGCTCGGCCTGCATCTCGGCCTCGCGGCGCTGCTCGGGAGTCGTGGCCCGGGCCACCCGGCCGATGACGAACGCGCCGATGAGGATGAGGCGGCTCACCCGCTCGGGATGGCGGACGGCGTACTCCACCGCGACCGGTCCACCCTGGGACAGGCCGAGGAGGGGGAAGCGCTCGAGTCCCAGGTCGTCGACGACGGTCTCGAGATCACGCACGAAAGCCTCGAAGGAGATGTCTTGCGGGTCCTGGTCCGAGAGGCCGCAGCCGCGCTCGTCGTAGCGGACGAAGGTCCGGTCCCGCGAGAGTCCCTCCATCCAGTGCCGCCACACCGGACTGTCCCATTCGTAGTCGAGGTGCGTCATCCAGTGAGCCGCGCGCACCAGTGGCGGACCTTGGCCCACGGTCGCATAGGCGAGGCGCACCCCGTCGCTCGCCTGGCAGAAGCGGATCCGCTGCTCGAGTCGACGTGGATCCCGTGTGGCGATCGCAGCCACCCGGTCGCCAGCTGTCGCACCGTCGGCGACCTCGACGTCGGCAACCCAGCGATAGCCCCGCCCGTGGATCGTCTTGATCACCCTCTGGACGTCGCCGTCGTCGCCCACGACACGACGCGCCGCCTTGATCCTGCTCGTCAGTGTCGACTCGCTGACGAACCGGTCGCCCCAGACGGTGTCGAGCAGCTCGGTCTTGGGCACCACACGGTCCCGGTTGAGCACGAGGTGTGACAGCACCTCGAAGACCTGTGGCTGGACGTGCACCGGTTCCCCGGTCCGCTCGAGCAGGAAACGGTCGGTGTCGAGCATGACGTCGCCGAAGGAAAACCGCATGCGTCGATCACCCCACCCCGGCCTCGTCGTCTGCGAGGAAGGCCTCGACCTCCCGCAGGAAGACCTCCCAGGCCGGCTCGTCCGGACGCATCAGGTGGTTGCGCGTGTCGAGGGGCACGAGCCTGCTGCCGGGGATGAGCGACGCGTAGACGACCCCTTGGCTGAACGGGACGCGCTGGTCATCTCTCGCATGGAGGATGAGGGTGGGCACGTCGAGCTCGGCGGCCGCGTCGCGAACGTCCATCTCGAGATGGGCATCGAAGATCCGCACGGCATTCTCGGCCGAGGTCGTCCGGCGCATGAGCTCCGCGAAGTCCGACCACAGCTGGGGCGGCACGTCCGGCATGAACAGCGACGAGAAGAACAGCCGGAAGGAGTGCTCGTCGCGACCCCAGCCCAGGCGGATCAGGTCTCGCTCCATCTCGTACTCGGCCCGCTTCTCCGGAGTCTTGGCCAGGCGTCCGCCCTTGACGAAGGCGCCGACGAGGATGAGGCGACTGACCCGCTCCGGGTGGCGGTGGGCGTAGGCAACCGCCACGGCGCCCCCTTGCGAGAGGCCCATGAGCGGGAAGCGATCGAGACCCAGGTCGTCCACCACGGTCTCGAGATCACGGACGAAGGCGTCCATCGACACCTCGCCCGGGTCATGGTCGGACAGGCCACACCCGCGCTCGTCGTAGCGCACCAGGGTGCGCCCGCGGGACAACCCCTCCATCCAGTGCCGCCAGATCGGGGTGTCCCACTCGTAGTCCAGGTGCGTGATCCAGTGGGCGGCCCGAACCAGTGGTGGTCCGTGGCCCACCGTTGCGTACGCGATGCGCGCCCCGTCGCTGGCGCGGGCGAACTGGATCCGCTGCTCGAGTCGTCTGTCAGACGGTGCCCGCACGGGACGCGGCCCGACCAGGGGCCCGACAGCCTCCTCCGTCACTCCGGCCACCCACCGAAATCCCCGGCCATGGACGGTCTTGATGACCCGCTGCAGGTCACCGTCGTCCCCCACGACCCGGCGCGCGGCCTTGATCCGGCTGCTCAGCGTCGACTCGCTGACGAACCGGTCGCCCCAGATCGCGTCGAGCAGCTCCGTCTTGGGCACGACCCGCTCCCGGTTCAGCACGAGATGGGACAGCACGTCGAAGACCTGCGGCTGGACGTGCACCGGCTGCCCGCCGCGCTCGAGGAGGAACCGGTCGGTGTCGAGCAGGACGTCCCCGAACGAGAACCGCACGCACCGATCATCGCACTCCGCCCCGCACGTGGGCGCGGCTTGGGCGGAAGGCGAGCTCAGCGGCATACGGCATGGAGGTGTGGAAGGTTGCCCACGCCCCGACGTCGGCGACCTTCCACGCTCACATCTGCTCGGGGGCCTCCAGCCCGAGCAGGTCGAGGCCCGTCGTCATGGTGCGCAGGACGAGTGCGCTGAGCGTGAGCCGGGACTTCCGGAGCTCGTCGGTCTCGGCCTTGAGGACGGGGCAGTTCTCGTAGAACGCGGAGAACGCCTGCGCCAGCTCGAACAGGTAGCCACTGAGCCGGTGCGGCTCGTAGAGCGACCCGACCTCCGTGACGACGTCCGCGAAACCGAGCAGCTGGATCGCGAGGGCCCGCTCGTGTGGCGTGCCGAGCGTGATCGGCGCGTGCTGCGCGAGCGGGTCGAGCCCGGCTTGTCGGAAGATCGAGCGGACCCGGGCGACGACGTACTGGAGGTACGGACCGGTGTTGCCGGTCAAGGACACCATGCGGTCGAGGTCGAAGACGTACTCGCTGTTGTGGGCGACGGAGAGGTCGGCGTACTTCACGGCGCCGATCCCGACCTGCCGGGCGATCGTGGCTCGCTCCTCCTCGGACAGGTCCGGGCGCGTCTCGTCGATGAGGGCGCGCGCCTTGGCGACCGCCTCGTCGAGCAGGGCCATGAGCCGGAGCGACGAGCCGGACCGGGTCTTGAGGATCTTGCGGTCCTCGCCGAGGACGTTGCCGATCTGGATGTGCACTGGCGTGACGTCCTCGGGGAGCCAGCCCGCGAGACGGGCCGTGTCCCAGACCATGTTGAGGTGCAGTGCTTGCGGGGCGCCGATGACGTAGAGCACCCGGTGTGCCTCGAGCTCGGACACGCGGTACTTGATGGTCGCGAGATCCGTTGTGGGATAACCGTATCCGCCATCCCGCTTGCGGATGATGAGCGGCACGGGCTTGCCCTCCCGGCCGGTGTAGCCGTCGAGGAAGACGCAGAGCGCGCCGTCGGAGATCGTCGCGATGCCTTTCGCCTCGAGCTCGTCGCACACGTCAGCGAGCAGGTGGTTGTACGTCGACTCTCCAGCAAGGTTCTCGTCGCCGAGCGTCACGCCGAGGGTGGTGTAGACCTTGTTGAAGTAGGCCTTCGACCTGCCGACCAGCCGGTGCCAGTGCTCGAGCGTCTCGGGGTCGCCCGACTGGAGCTTGACGACCCGGGCTCGCGACCGGATGTCGAAATCGCCTGCGCTGCCGTCAGGTTCGGCCTGCTCGGCGGTATCGAACTTCACCCGCGCGCCTTGGTAGAAGGCGTTGGGGTCGGTGACGAGCAGCTCCGCCTCGGGCGAGTCCTCCCCCACCTCGAGGAGGTGCTCGATGAGCATGCCGAAGGGCGTGCCCCAGTCCCCGATGTGGTTCTGCCGGATGACGTTGTGGCCCAAGTGCTCGAGGGTGCGGGCGAGGGAGTCGCCGACGATCGTGGTCCTGAGGTGGCCGACGTGCATCTCCTTGGCGACGTTGGGCGCGGAGTAGTCGATCGGGATGTTCTGCCGCTCCTCGACGGGCACGCCCAGCCGGTCATCAGCATCGACATCGGCCAGCAGCGAGGCCAGCCACGCGTCGCTGAACGTCACGTTGATGAAGCCCGGCCCGCTCACCTCGACCGACTCGGCGATGCCGTCGAGGTCCAGGGCGTCGACGATCCTGGACGCGACGTCGCGGGGCGGCGCGCCGACCTTCTTGGCGAGGGCGAGCGCGGCGTTGACCTGCACGTCGGCGAACTGCGACGGGCGCAGCACCGGGTCCGCCTCGCGGTGGTCATCACCGAGGGCGGCGGCGATCGCGGACTGGACCTTCGGGGTGAGCGCGACGAGCGGGGAGACCATGCGGGCCAGTCTAGGAGCGGGCCGTGGGTGCCCGCGTGGCGGTTTCGCCGGGGCGGGCAGAACCACGATGCCGTATGCCGCTGAGCTCGCTCCCCGCCAGCCGTGGCCTCCCAGCCCCTGCCCTGGCATTCGGGCCGGGTCGAGCTCAGGTCAGGTGCTCGGCCGCGGCGAGGACCTGGAGCCACGTGATGGACCTGGGCTCCGGGGTGTCCCCGAGCGGCAGCCGGGCGAGGGCACGGCGGCGTTCGTCGCCGCGCAGCTCGTCCCCGAACCGGTCGACGAAGATCAGCATCCGCGGCCGGGCCACCCCGCCGAGGTTGTCCCGGACCGTCTCGTTGAGGTCGCGGGCGAGCGCGGCGAGGTCCTGCTCGGGCGTCGCGCCCTCGAGCACGATCGCCGCCGCGAGGTATCGCCCGCCCTGCCCGTCCCGGCGCTCGATGACGTCGGCGCGCTCCACGAACGGGTGGCCGAGGAGCGTCTCCCGGACCTCGCTGATCGAGACGAGCTGGCCGGAGAGCGAGATGACCTCGTCGGTGCGGCCGAGGAACTCGAGCCCACCCTCCGGTGTGCGACGCACGCGGTCACCGGTCGTGTAGAGCCCGGGCCGGTTCGTCCAGTGGTGGTCGGTCGCGGCCGCGACGTCGCCGGTGCCGGGCAGCATCGCGCCGGCCCAACCCTTGCTGAGGACGAGCTCCCCCGCCTCCCCATCGGGCACGGCCGCGCCGGAGGCGTCGACGATCGCCGGCTCCACCGAGGGCACGAGGTCCGCGTCGAGCGGCTGGCTCAGGTGGACGATCCCGCCGAGCTCGACCTGGCCCCACCCGTCCGCGACGACGACGGGACCGTGGCTGAGGTCGGAGGCCGCCCAGTCCCGCAGGGCCGGCTCCGACGGCTCGGCGTAGACCACGACGCGGCGCAGCGACTCGACCGGGCTCGTGTCGGCGAGCGCCGGCGCCCAGCCGCGCATCGTCCGCAGCACGGACGGGGTCGTCATCATCGTCGTCACCTCATGGCGGCGCATGATCTCCCACGCGCGCGCATGAGTGGGCACGTCGAGGGTGCCCTCGTAGAGCACCGTGGTGATCCCGCGCGCGAGCGGCCCGTAGATCCCGTGGACCTGGACGGCGAGCCAGGAGGTATCGCCCGCGCTCCAGAGCCGCTCACCCTCTCCCACGCCCCACTCGTGCAGCGCGGCAGCGGTGACGAGGATGTTGGCGAGCCCGTGCGTGACGACCACGGGACGGCCGCGGCGATGGGCCTGGCTCACCAGCAGGAGGGGGTGGTCGCTCGGCAGGTCGACGGGCGCGCCCGCCCGCGCCGTCCCGGCCGTGCGGCGCCGGGTGCCTCCGCGGTCCGCAGCGACGAGGTCGTGGTACCACCGATCGCCCTCGTACCACGCCACGTCCATGCCGGTGCGCCGCACGACGATGGTGTGCTCGATGCCTGCGACGGCCGTGAGGGCCTCGTCGGCGCGGACCTTGAGCGGCAGGATCGTCCCGTGGCGCCAGGCACCGTCCTGGGTGAAGAGCACCTTCGCGCCGAGGCTCTCGAGCCGGTCCGCGAGCGCCTCGGCCGGCAGCGGCGTTGGGAGCGCGGCGTGGACGGCGCCGACGCGGGCGCAGGCGAGCATGGCCACGGCAGCCTCGGGGACGAGCCCGAGGTGGAGCGCGACGACGTCGCCGGGCCGCACGCCGATCGACCGGAGACCGCGCGCCAGCGTCGCGACCTCGGCGAGGAGGTCGCCGTAGGTGATGGCGCGCCGGTCGCCCGGCTCGCCCTCCCAGCTGATGGCGACCCGGTCCGGGTGGGCCGCGGCGTGCCGGTCGACACACGTGACGGACGCGTTGAGCCGGCCGCCCGGGAACCAGTGCGCCCGGCCGGCCCGCGGCTCCCACACGGCATCGAACGGTGCCGACCACTCGACGAGATCGGCTGCCCGCCGCCACGCGTCTTCGTCCGGCGCCCAGATGGGCTCAGGCATGGCCCACGGTCCTCACCGCAGCCGCGCCGGCCCGGATGAGGTGGCCCGCCACCGCCTCGATCTCCTCGCGAGACGCCCCCGGTGGCACGGTGGCGACGAGGGCACCGAGGATGCCCCCTTGGCCGTCGACGAGTGGCACCGCCACGTGGCTGGGTGGCCCGAACAGCTGGCCCTCGACGACGAGCCAGGGCGCCGTCGCCCACTCGTCCCTCGAGGCCTCCGCAACGGCCCGCTGCTCCGCCGAGCACGACTCGAGGATCGCCTTCCACTCGTCGTCGCTGGCGCGGGCTCCCAGCAGCCGGCCGGTCGCCGTCGTCAACGCGTCCGGGACGGCGTGGGGCTCCCGGTAGAGGCCGGCATCCGGGCCGTCGACCCGGTCGATCGTCACGACGGCGGAGCGCACCAGGGTCTGCACGACGATGGTCGACCGGACGAGGTCGCGCAGCTGGGAGAGGAAGGGGGCGAGCGCCCCGAGGATCGGCAGCCGCGCGAGGTAGCGCTGCGAGAGGCGGACGAGCTCGGGCCCGAGGCCGTAGCGCGACGAGCGCGGGTCCTGCTCGACGAGGTCGGCGAGGACGAGCGAGCGCAGCAGCCGGTGGACCGTCGGCACCGACATGCCCGAGCGCTCCGCCAGATCCGTCAGGTGCTGGTAGGCCGGGCCCTCGCCGAGCAGCTCGAGCAGGGTGACGGCGTTGCGGACCGTGCCGAGGCTGCCCCTCGAGTCCCGCTCCCCCAGCTCCGTCGACGGCAACGCGTCTCCTCTGTCCCTGTCATGCCCTGTCCATCCCATGATCGCAGTCCGATCCGGAAATCGACTGTAACTGCGTGAATAACGATTTCACAAGCAGCCCTTGCCTTTCCAGATAGTGGAAACGTATTGTCCAACCTGTCCAGCCGCCAACGAAGGAGGGGACCCAGCGTGACCACCGGTCTCACCAGGGCGTACCAGCACTCGCTGAACTCCTCGACCGTCCCACCCGGCCAGCCCGTGCTCGAGGTCAAGGACATCGGCCTCCGGTTCGGCGGCGTCCACGCCCTCCAGGAGGTCGGGTTCACCGTCACGCAGGGCCACATCCACGCCGTCATCGGGCCCAACGGGGCCGGCAAGTCGAGCCTGCTCAACTGCGTCAGCGGGCTCTACCACCCACAGCAGGGCAGCATCGTGCTGCACACGGGCGGAGCAACCGGCTCAGCCGGCACCACCCACGAGCTGACGAAGCTGGCGCCGCACCGGATCGCGCGGCTCGGCGTCGCCCGGTCGTTCCAGAACATCGAGCTCTTCTCGCACCTCACCGTGCTCGAGAACCTCATGCTCGGTCGGCACATCCACATGAGCAAGAGCGTCGCCGCGGCGCTGCTCTGGTTCGGGCCGGCCCGCCGGCAGGAGATCGAGCACCGCGCCCTCGTCGAGGAGGTCATCGACCTGCTCTCCCTCCAGGCGCACCGCCACAAGCCGGTCGGCTCCCTCGCCTACGGCATCCAGAAGCGGGTCGAGCTCGGCCGGGCCCTGTGCCTCCAACCGTCACTCCTCCTTCTCGACGAGCCGATGGCCGGCATGAACTCGGAGGAGAAGGAGGACATGGCGCGCTACATCCTCGACGTCCACGAGCTCGCGGGCGTGACGGTCGTGCTCATCGAGCACGACATGGCCGTCGTCATGGACATCTCGAACCGCGTCAGCGTCCTCGACTTCGGTCGCCTCATCGCTGACGGCACCCCCGACGAGGTCAAGGGCGACCCACGGGTGGTCGAGGCCTACCTCGGAGCCGAGGAGCACTGATGGCGCAAGAAGAGAACCTGACGTATGCCGCTGAGCCGGCTCCCAGCGAAGCGCGCGGTACGCGCGTGGCGAGCCCAACGGCATACGGCATGGGTTCCAGGGAAACGTTTCCCAGGCTGCTCGCCCGCCTTGCCACCGAGCGGGCCGACGCGACCGCACTCCAGGAGAAGCGCTACGGGATCTGGCAGCCACTGACGTGGGCGCAGTACTGGTCCCGGGTCCGTGACTTCGCCCATGGACTCGGCAGCCTCGGCGTCGAGCGCGGCGAGATCGTGGCGGTGATCGGCGACAACCGGCCCGAGTGGCTCATCGCCGAGCTGGCCGCGCAGAGCGTCGGCGCGGCCGTCGTCGGCATCTACCCGACGAGCATCGGCGAGGAGCTGCACCACATCCTCTCGCTGGCGAACGTCAAGGTGGTCATCGCCGAGGACCAGGAGCAGGTGGACAAGCTGATCCGGCTGCGCGCGGAGGCGGCAGCGGGTCAGGTCGGCCCGCTGCGCATCGAGACGGTCGTCTACTACGACCCGCACGGCCTCGAGCAGTACACCGAGCCGTGGCTGCGCGACTTCACCGCGGTCGAGGCCGCCGGGCGGGACTGGGCGGAGAGCCACGCTGGCTGGCTCGACGAGCACGTGGCCGCCGGCCAGGCAGCCGACGTCGCCGTCATCTGCACGACCTCGGGCACGACGAGCAAGCCGAAGCTCGCCGAGCTCTCCCACGCCAACCTGCTCGCCATGGCCGAGCACCTGACCTCGATCGACCCCATCGGGCCGAAGGACCGCTACGTCTCCTTCCTGCCCTTCGCGTGGATCGGCGAGCAGATGCTCGCCGTCGCCTGCGGGCTCTCGAAGGGCCTGACCCTCTCCTTCCCGGAGGACTCCTCGACGCAGAAGAGCGACCTGCGCGAGATCGGCCCCAACGTCATGTTCTCGCCGCCGCGCATCTGGGAGTCGATGCTCTCGGAGGTCCAGGTGCGCATCGACGAGGCCGGCCGCCTCAAGCGGGCCGTCTTCGGCTGGGGCTACGCCGTCGGCGACCGGGCCGCCGAGCGGCGGATCCGCGGCAAGGCCGGGCGCTTCAACCCGATCGCCTGGCTCGCCGACCAGCTCGCCCTGCGGCCGGTGCGCGACCAGCTCGGGCTCGCGCGGATCGACCACGCGTACACCGGCGGTGCGCCACTGGGCCCGGACGTCTTCCGCTTCTTCCACGCGATCGGTGTCAACCTCAAGCAGATCTACGGCCAGACCGAGATCTGCGGCATCGCGGTCGTCCACCGCGACGACGACATCGCCTTCGCGACCGTCGGCACGCCAATCCCCGGCACCGAGATCCGGATCAGCGACGAGGGCGAGATCCAGCTGCGATCCGCATCGGTCTTCCGCGGCTACCACCGCAACCCCGAGGCGACCGCCGAGGCCGTCGACGCGGAGGGCTGGCTGCACACCGGTGACGCGGGCTACCTCGACGACGCCGGCCACCTCGTCGTCATCGACCGGGCCAAGGACGTCGTCACGACGAAGGACGGCACCCGCTTCTCGAGCGCCTTCATCGAGAACAAGCTGAAGTTCTCCCCGTACGTCGAGGAGGCCGTCGTCTTCCCCACCGACAGCGGGATGACGGCGATGATCACCATCGACCCGCAGACCACCGGGGCCTGGGCCGAGCACGAGCGCCTCAGCTACACGACCTACACCGACCTCGCCGGCAAGCAGGAGGTCCGCGACCTCGTCGCCGAGGAGATCGTCCGGGCCAACGAGGACCTCCCGGAGAGCATCCGACTCCAGCGCTTCGTCCTGCTGCACAAGCAGTTCGATCCCGATGACGACGAGATCACCCGCACCCGCAAGGTCCGGCGCAACGTCATCTCCGAGCGCTATGCCGACATCATCGCCGCGCTCGACGAGGGCCTCGACGATCTCACGATCCGCAGCACCATCACCTACCAGGACGGCAGCCGGGTGGAGCGCCAGATCGTCCTTCACATCGTCGACCTGACCACCTTCCGGGTTCCCGAGGGCCGGGGCCGCCGACCCGTCTGGAGCGGACGAGCATGAACACCTTCATCTCCCTGACCGTCTACGGCCTGTCGGACGGCGCCCTCCTCGCGCTCGCGGCGCTGGGCTTCGTCCTCATCTACAAGGCCACCCGCGTCATCAACTTCGCGCAGGGCGAGTTCCTGCTCGTCGGCGCCTACATGTTCTACACGGCGTTCGTCATCCTGCGCCTGCCGCTCGTGGCGGCCGCCCTTTTCGGGGTCATCGTCGCGATCATCCTCGGTGTCGTCGTCGAGCGGTTCATCCTGCGACCGCTCATCGGCGAGTCCGCCATCAGCGTCATCATGGTGACGATCGGGCTCTCTTCCGTCCTCAAGGCGGTCATCCAGATCTTCTTCGGCACGGCGCCGCGCGACGCGCCGAAGATCCTGCCAACTGGCAACATCGAGCTCCTTGGCGCCACCGTGCCGATCAACCGGCTCATCGTCATCGGCATCGCAGCCATCGTCCTCGTCGCCTTCGCCGCGTTCTTCCAGCGCAGCCGCCACGGCGTCGCCATGCGCGCCGTCGCGGACGACCAGCAGGCCGCGCTGACCATGGGCATCTCGGTGCGAAGGGTCTTCTCGCTCGCGTGGGTGCTCGCCGCCCTCAGCGCGCTCATCGCCGGTGTGCTCCTCGCCGACCTGTCCGCGGTCAGCCAGAACATCGCGGCGTTCGGCCTCATGGTCTTCCCCGTCGTCATCCTCGGAGGTCTGGACTCGATCCCGGGCACCATCGTCGGCGGCCTGACGATCGGCCTGCTCAAGCAGTACGTCTCCGGCTACGCGGACCCCGGCCTGGCGGAGGTCGTCCCCTACCTCGTGCTCGTCGCGATCCTCATCGTGCGGCCATACGGGATCTTCGGCGAGACACGGATCGAGAGGGTCTGACGCATGTCCACTACCACCGCAACCGGCATCCACCACCGGTCGTATGCCGCCGAGCTGCGGCTGCGGCACACCAAGGCGGAGTACTTCCGGCTCGCCCTCATGGTCGCGCTCCTGCTGCTCGCCCCGTCGATCCTCGACAACTACTGGCTCTCCATCGCCAACACGATCCTCATCGCGGTCATCGGTGCCGTCGGCCTCAACATCCTCGTCGGCTTCACCGGCCAGATCTCGCTCGGCCAGGGCGGCTTCCTCGCGGTCGGGGCCTACACCTCGGCGATCCTGTCCGAGCGGTCCGGGCTGCCGGTCCCGCTCAGCATCGGCCTCGCCGTCGTCCTCACCGCCGCCGTGGGCGCGTTCTTCGGGCTGCCGGCCCTTCGGCTCAAGGGCCTCTACCTGGCGATCGCCACGCTGGCGTCGCAGGAGATCATCATGTTCGTCGTCCGGCGGTGGGAGTTCCTCACCGAGGGCCAGGGCTTCATCGAGGTCTCCCGCCTCAGCGTCCTCGGCTTCGAGATCGAGCGGCGCACCTTCGAGCAGCAGTGGTACTGGCTCCTGCTCGCGATCACCATCGCGGTCGTCTTCATCGCCCGCAACCTCTTCCGGACGACGGTCGGCCGCAGCTTCATGGCGGTCCGCGACCAGGACATTGCCGCCGAGGCCATCGGCGTCAACATCACGCGAGCGAAGGTCACCGCCTTCGCCCTGTCGAGCGGCTTCGTCGGCCTCGCCGGCGCCCTCACCGCCCACTACACCGAGACCGTGACGTGGGAGCGCTTCACGCTCGACGTGTCCATCCTCTACCTGGCGATGATCATCGTCGGTGGCCTCGGCAGCATCGCCGGAGCCGTCTACGGTGCGATCTTCATGGGGCTGCTCCCGCCCCTGCTGACCGAGCTCGTCGACCTGCTCTCGGGCACCCTACCCGCGCTCGCCGACCAGCTCCCGGCCATCCGCAACGCCTTCTTCGGCCTCGCGATCATCATCTTCCTGCTCTTCGAGCCACGCGGACTCGACCGCATCTGGAGCCGCCTGAAGGACTACATCCGCTTCTGGCCCTTCCGCTACTAGCAGTGCCGACAAGGCGCCCGACCAGGCACCCGACCATGCACCCAACCTGGCACCCGGCGAGCCCACCCCGCAGACCGAGCCCAGCGGCATACGACCCAAGAAAACGACAGCAAGCAGCACCCGCCATCTCGGCGATCGATGAATGGAGAAACCATGAAGTTGCGCACCCGACTCGCGACGGTCATCCCGTCAGCCGTCGCGATCATCGCCCTCGCAGCGTGCGGCGGCGGTGGGGACGACGCTGACACGGGCGCCGCCAACGGCGGCGACAAGACGCCCATCAAGATCGGCATCATCGCCGACCTCACCGGCGCCACCGGCGACGTCGGCACCCCGTACAACAAGGGGATGATGGGCTACATCGACGACATCAACGCCAAGGGCGGGATCTCCGGCCACAAGATCGAGGCCATGTCCAACGACTACGCCTACAAGGTCCCGGCCGCTGAGGAGCTCTACAAGAAGTACGTCAACGACGGCGCGGTCGCGATCCAGGGCTGGGGCACGGGTGACACCGAGGCCATGCGCAGCAAGATCTCCGCGGACAAGCTGCCCTTCATGTCGGCCTCCTACGCCGAGCCGCTGACCGACCCGAAGGAGTCGCCGTACAACTTCGTCGCCGCGCCGACGTACTCCGACCAGATGCGTGTCGCGCTCAACTGGATCGCCGAGGACGCGGGCGGCCACGCCGAGGTCGCGGTCTTCCACCACGACAGCCCGTTCGGGACAGCACCGGTTGCCGACGGCCAGGCCTGGGTCCAGGAGAAGGGCCTCGACCTCGGCTACAAGTCCTACCCGATGCCGGCGACACCGAACCAGGTCGGCCTCCTCACGCAGGCCAAGGCGCAGGGCGCGAAGTACATCGTCATCCAGAACGTCTCGTCGCCCGCGGCCCAGGTGGCCAAGGACATCAAGGGCCAGGGTCTCGACATGAAGATCGTCTGCCTCAACTGGTGTGCTGACGAGCTGTTCATCACGACGGCTGGAGCCGACAACGCCGAGGGCCACGTCCTCGTCTCCCCGATCGCGCCGGCGACGGCGATGAAGCCCGGTCACGAGGCGATCGAGACGTACCTCAAGTCCAAGGGCAGCTCGCTCGAGAAGGAGACGCTGCACTACGCGCAGGGCTGGTACACCATGCACGTCATGGCCAAGGGCATCGAGAAGGCCATCGCCGACGGCGGCGAGGAGCTCACCGGCGAGGCCATCAAGGCCGCCCTCGAGACGATGCCCGCCGTCGACACCGGCGGCGTCATGGGCTCGGGTGAGATCAAGTTCACGGCGGACTCGCACCGCGGCAACACCGGCACCGGCATCTACGAGGTCAAGGCCGGCCAGATGGCCGAGCTGGCCGCCAACCAGACGCCGGAGTCATGACGTCGACTGACGTGAGCGGAGCGGTGGCCGGCGCGGGTGCGCCCGGGCCGGCCACCACCGACCTGCTCACGATCAACAACGTGGAGGTGATCTACGACGACGTCATCCTCGTGCTCCGCGGGCTCTCGCTCGCGGTGCCCGAAGGCAAGATCGTGGCACTCCTCGGATCCAACGGTGCCGGCAAGTCGACGACCCTCAAGGCCGTATCGGGCCTGCTGCCGACCGAGCACGGCGAGGTCACCGACGGGTCGATCCTCTTCGACGGCAAGAACATCACGCAGCTCGACGCCGCCGAACGAGTCAAGCTGGGCCTGTCGCTCTGCATGGAGGGGCGCCACATCTTCGAGCACCTCACCGTCGAGGAGAACCTCATCTCCGGCGCCTACTTCCGCGGGCGCATCGACACCAGGGGCGACCTCGGCGAGGTCTACGGCCTGCTGCCCAAGCTCGGCGACATGCGGGCGCGCGTGGCGGGCTACCTCTCGGGCGGCGAGCAGCAGATGCTCGCGATCGGGCGGGCGCTCATGGCCAAGCCCAAGCTGCTCATGCTCGACGAGCCGTCCCTGGGGCTGGCGCCACTGCTGGTCAAGGAGATCTTCGCCTTCATCAGGCGGGTCAACGAGGAGATGGGCCTGACCGTCCTCGTCATCGAGCAGAACGCCCGGCGCGCGCTCGAGGTCGCCGACCACGGCTACATCATGGAGCAGGGCCGGATCGTCCTCGAGGGCAGCGCCCATGAGCTGCAGGACAACCCGGACGTCAAGGAGTTCTACCTCGGCCTCGGCGAGTCCGGCGGGCGCAAGAGCTTCCGCGACGTCAAGCACTACAAGCGCCGCAAGCGCTGGCTCTGAGAGGAGCGACCACGTGTCGGTCGATCGTTCACCCATGCTCACGGCGACAGTCGAGGCGTATGCCGCTGAGCTCGCCCCCGCTGTCGGCGACCTCGTGCGCCGGGCTGCGTCAGCAGTGCCCGCCTTCGCCGAGCGCGTCCAGGCGGCGGGGCTGTCGATCGACCAGCTGGCTGCCGGGGACCTCGCCGGGTTGGCCGTGCTGACGAAGGACGAGGTCCTCGCGCGGCAGCAGGCGCAACCGCCCTTCGGCGGGATGCTCGCCGACGGTGCGGTGGTGCGGCGGATCTTCCAGTCGCCCGGACCGATCTACGAGCCGGAGCTCGACCTCCCGGACCCGTGGCGCTGGGCGCCGGCCCTGACGGCCGCTGGGATCGGCACCGGTGACGTGGTGCTCAACTGCTTCGGGTATCACCTCTCTCCCGCGGGCGCGATGTTCGAGGAGGGCTGCCGCGCTGTCGGGGCGACCGTCGTGCCCGGCGGGATCGGGAACCAGGACCTGCAGGCACGGGCCATCGCGGACCTCGGGGTGACCGCCTATGTCGGCCTGCCCAGCTACCTCAAGGCCCTCGTGGACCGGTTCGACGATCTCGAGCTCGACGCTGGGCGATGGCGGCTGGACAAGGCGCTGGTCACCGCCGAGCCACTGCCCGACTCGCTCCGGTCGCTGCTCGAGGAGCGGGTGGCGACGGTGCTCATGTCGTATGGCACCGCCGAGGTCGGCCTCATCGGCTACGAGACCTCACCGGGGAGCGGGCTGGTGCCGGCGCCGGGGGTGCTCGTCGAGGTGTGCGATCTCGACTCGGGCGACCCGGTGGCGGAGGGCGAGGGTCAGGTCGTCGTCACCCTCATGCGACCGGAGTACCCACTCATCCGGTTCGGCACCGGCGACCTGTCGGCGTGGACTGCCGGCGCGGACGGATCCGCTCGGCTCGCGGGGGTGCTCGGCCGGGTCGGTGAGGCGGTCAAGGTCAAGGGCATGTTCCTTCACCCGCGCCAAGCGGCGGCCGTCATGAACGGGTTGGCTGGCGTGTCCGCGTGGCGCTTCGTCATCGACCGCGTGGACCACAAGGACGAGTTGGCCTGCGAAGTCGTCCTCGGAGAGGCGGACGCCGCGCGCGACGACGTCGTCACGCGCGTGCGCGCCGCAGTGCGGGCGGGCCTGCGCTTCGCGGCGGAGGTCCGCACCGTCGAGTCCCTCCCGGACGACCAAAACGGAGGCATCGTCGACGCCCGCACCTGGGACTGAACTCGCTACTCGCCGGCAGGATTGAACCCGGCGCGCCGCGCGGCCTCCTCGTTGAAGAACCACACGTCCGGCTCGGCGTCGTCGTAGCCGGGATCACCCGGAGCCGCGAACGTGTTCGACTCCCGGTACCCCTTGATCGCGTGGCCGAGCGGCTGCGCGCCATCGTCGAGTGGCGCGGCCGAGCCCACGCCGTAGCCGCCGTCGCGCACTTCTTCGTACTCCGAGATCCGGCGCTCACGCGCAGGTCCCTCGTCGGTCGCTGTCGGCTCCTCGGCTGCCTCTGGCTCCTGCGCTGCCCATGGCTCATCGAGCGGCGGCACCTCGGATCCCGACGGCTCTGGAATGGGCTCCACGTCCAGGGGTTCGTCACGGCCGTATGGCTGCTGCGATCGCGCCGCCACAGGTTCGGTCTTCGGGGCCGCTGCCGAGGACGACCCCTCGTCCCCCTCATCAGTCCCCGCGGCGTCGTCGAGCAGAGGTGCTGCGTCCGAGTGCTCGACCGGGCCCGGGTTCTCGGCGACGTGGGATGCTTCGCCGGGTTCTTCGCCGGGCCCCGCTGGCGCAGCAGGCTCCTGGGCTGCGTCGGTGCCCGACGCCGTGCGGGTCCCCGCGTCGGCCGCCAGATCGGTGGACCATGGCTGCCCACGATGATCACCAGGGTCGTCGCCGGGCGTGCCGCCACCGACGAGCACGTCGTCGGTTTCCTCGAGTGCGGGAACCGAGACCTGCTCGGGGCTCGTCGCGTCGGCCGGGGCAACCTCCGAGCGCGCACCGGCGTGGATCACGGACGGCTCGTCGTCCGCCGGGCCATTGATCCAGTCGGCGGCCTCGGCCTCCTCGGCAGCCGAGGCATCGATCTCTTCCTGGTCCACATCCTCGACCGGACCGTTCACCCAGTCGGCGTCGTCGCTGGTCATCTTCTCGTCCTCTCGCGGGTCGCTCGTGCTCGCTGCACCGGTACCCGCTGCGGCGACGCCTGCAACAGCGCCCCCCGCCGCTACCCCTGCCGCGCCCGCGCCGGCGCCAGCCGCGGCAGTCGAGGTGGCGTCAGCATCGGCAGTCGACGTGGCCTCAGCCTCGGTCGGGCCGTTGATCCAGTCCTCCGCGGCGGTCTCCGCTGCGGCGCGCGCCCTGAGCTCCTCGTCAGCGACGTCCTCGACCGGCCCGTTGACCCAGTCGGCTTCCTCTGCTGAACCAGACTCCATCGCCGGGTTCTCCGGCTCACCCTCGACGGACATCTCGTGCGCACTCACTACCGGCACCGGCTCCGGCTCCGGCTCTTCCTGTCCCGCAAAGGGATTCTCGGCGTCGGCCAGGTCCGGCTCGTCGTCGTCATCGGTGAAAGGCTGCGGCCCGCCAGCTCGACCAGCCGCTGCGGCCGCCACGGCGGAACCGGCCAACGATACGCCGGCGGCGACCGACCCTGGCGCACCACCCGGCCGCCCGAACGCGCCCCGCTCCTCTGGCTCCCGCTCCTCTGGCTCCCGCTCCTCCGGCTCGCTCTCCTGGGGCTCAGTCCCGTCTGGCCCTGTGTTCTCGGACGCTGTCCCAGCTGGCGCTGTCTTATCGGGCGCTGTCTTGTCGGGGGCCGGCCTTTCTGCCTGCGACTCCACGTCCGCCTGCGACCCCTCGGGCTGGTCGAGCCGACGTCCTGACCGGTCGACGCGATAACCCCCCTCGTCCGTGCGCACGTCGGGATCCAGCCGGTCCGCTTCACGCTCCAGGGACTCGCGTTCGCGAGCAGCCGCTTCGGCCTCGGACCGGTGGTCCTCGGCATGGCGCTCCAGTCGTGCTGCCTCGGCGGCCTTCTCCTCCGCCTCGGCGGCCTTCTCCTCGGCCTCTGCGCGTGCGTCCTGGGCGATCTCTGTGGTCACGGAGGCGCGGTCCTCGGCGTTCTGGATCTCCGGCAGTCGCTCCTCGACGCGGGACCGAAGCGCTGCAGCTTCGGCCCGCTGCTGATCCTCGACCCTCCGGCGTCGCGACGCCGAGACGAAGAACCAGACGATGAGCGCGACAAGGACCAACCCGAGGACGATCCAGAGGACCAACTGCGTGGTGTCCGACATGCCAAACCCTCCAAGGTGTGAGGTAAGGGATCCTCCACCTCGAACCTACTGGGCACGGACCCCTTCAGGGTGGGACGACACCGCTGCTCCATCATGGCCCGCTCCGAATGGCCCGATTCGCCATCGTGCTTCGACACGCGCTGGTCACCAAGTCGGCGCCGATCATGGGCGCCGGTCATGGGCGCCGGTCATGGGTAGCGATCAGCCGGTCCGCTCGAGCGGCGGGCCACCGGGTGGGTCGCCCGGTGGGTCGCCGAGAGGCTGCGCCGGCCGGTCGGGCACCCGCAGCCAGCGGACCCCGGTCGCGGTGATCGAGGGGAAAAGGCCGAGCTGGTGGGCCAGGGTGTGGTGTCGGCCGCAGACCAGCGTCCCGTTGGACAGGTCGGTCAGGCCGCCACTGACCCAGTGCTCGGCATGGTGCGCCTCACACCATTGATACGGAATCGAGCATCCCGGCCAGGTGCAACCCTTGTCCCGCAGCGCCAGCGCGCGCCGCTGGCCCCGGGTGAAGTACCGCTCCCAGTGCCCCAGGTCCAGCGGCTCGGACGGAGCCCCGAGCACGGCCGGGGTGATCCCGGCCTCACAGGCGAGCCGGCGCACCGTCGCCGCGGACAGCACCTCCCCGTTGTCGGCCACTGCCGTGCCGCGGACCTGCTCGAGCAACGCCTCGAGCGTCATCGTGACCACGAGCTGGGTGCGCGGCGTGCGGGTGACCCCCTCGGGCGCGGCCACCGCTCTTGCGATCAGCTCGAGCAGGGCATCCGCGCGGCGTGTCGCCGCGGTCCGCGGGTCCCGCCCCTGGAGCGAGTCGGTGACCTCGCGGCCGCCGCAGTCCCGGCTCGGGTCCGCCTCGTCCCCGGCCGACCCGTCCCGGGTCGGCCCGTCGGCGCCGTCCCGGCCGCGCGACCCGACCGGGCCCGCACCCGCCGGGTCAGCCGCCACGTCCCGGAACGCGTCCCAGTCCAGGTCCGGCCGGGGCCGGGCCAGGGGATCGATGGCCGCGTCGAGAATCGCGGCGCCCTCGGGATCCAGCCGCAGCCGGTACTCCACCAGCCCGGCCACGCGCCCGATCTTGGTCAGCACCCGCCCGGCCCGCAGCCGGACCTCCTCGGCCTGCAGGTCCTTCGGCGGCTTGAGCGCCACCCGCGCCTGCGCGACCAGCGTGCGCAGCTCCTTGACCCCGAGGACCTGGCTGTGCTCGACCAGCGAGTCGACGATCGGGTCGAGCTGCTCACGATCGGCCACCCGCACCACCTCGTTGTGGAACCGCACGATGATGGCCGCCTTGTCCACCGTCGTCTCACCATGGCGGACCATCCGCCCGAGCGGCCTCCACCGCTGCCTCTCACCCCCGGCGAGCGCCGCCCCCACCGCCGTCACCGCCGCGCCGGGCCCACCGGCCAGGGTCGGCGCATGGGCGGTGACCCAGTCGTTGCGGCAGAGCCCGCTCTGCGAGGCGATGTCACGCGCCTCCACCTGCGCGGCCAGCAACGCGGTGAGCGAGTGCGCCATCTCCCGGATGGCCTGCGCCTGCTCGATCGCGTCCCCGACCCCGGCCCGCGCCAAGGTGTGCAGCGGATAGTTGCGCGCGATCAGCCGCAGCTCGGCAGCCATCGACGCGAGCCGCGCCGGCAGCCCCGGCAGGTCCACGAGAGCCTCGTCCGACACCACGGCAAGCGGCGGCACCCCGGGTGAAACCCCGCCGCTCGCTGCCCGTCCGGTGCTCATACCACGAACCCTAGAGGCGACCACCGACAGCACCCCTCTCACATCCCGAGGCGATCGCCTCGGCTCCCCAACCTTGCTGCCTACCAATGCAGTTCATCACCCAGCCACGCCCCGACCGGCGCGCGCGCACGCGAGCGCGCCCAGCGGCATACGGCCAACGAATGGTCAAGCCCGCGCGGACGTGCGCCGCCTCGGTAGAGCGCAGCCACGACGAGGAGGGCGCCCACGACAAGGAGGCTGACGGCCGCCGCAACGACGCTCGGAAACCAGTCGTAGACCTTCCATCGGAAGGCCGACGAGGACTCCCACGGAGCGCGGTGCCCTCAGCCGAGACCGAGCTTCTTCGTCGTGGTCTCCCGCATCTCGATCTTGCGGATCTTGCCCGTCACCGTCATGGGGAACTCGTCGACGATCTCCACGTAGCGCGGGATCTTGTAGTGCGCGAGCTGCCCGGTACAGAACTCCCTCACCGCCTCGGCGGTCAGCGGCTCGGCGCCCTCCTTCATCCGGATCCAGGCGCACAGCTCCTCGCCGTACTTCGGGTCGGGCACGCCGATGACTTGGGCATCCAGCACATCCGGATGGGTGTAGAGGAACTCCTCGATCTCTCGTGGGTAGACGTTCTCACCGCCGCGGATGACCATGTCCTTGATCCGGCCGGTGATCTCGACGTAGCCGTCGTCGTGCATCACCGCGAGGTCGCCGGTGTGCATCCACCCGTCCTCGACCGCCTCCGCCGTCTTGTCCGCCTGCTCCCAGTAGCCGAGCATGACGGAGTAACCCTTCGTCATGAACTCGCCGGCCAGACCCCGCTTGACCGTCTCACCGGTCGTCGGGTCGGCGATCTTGATCTCCAGGTGCGGGTGGACCCTGCCGACGGTCCCGGTCTTCTGCTCAAAGGTGTCGTCGGTGCGGTTCTGCGTCGACACCGGGGACGTCTCCGTCATCCCGTAGCAGATCGTCATCTCCTCGATGCCGGAGGCGATCAGCTTGCGCATCAGCTCGGCCGGACAGGGCGAGCCGGCCATGATCCCGGTTCGCACGCTCGAGAGGTCGTAGTCCCCGAAGTTCGGCAGGTTCCACTCAGCGATGAACATCGTCGGCACGCCGTAGAGGCTCGTGCAGCGCTCGTCCTGGACCGTCTGGAGCGTTGTCGCCGGGTCGAAGCCCGGCGCGGGGATGACCATGCAGGACCCGTGGCTCGTGCAGGCAAGGTTGCCCATGACCATGCCGAAGCAGTGGTAGAAGGGCACCGGGATGCACACCCGGTCCTGCTCGGTGTAACGACACAGCTCGCCGACGAAAAAGCCGTTGTTGAGGATGTTGCGGTGGCTGAGTGTCGCGCCCTTGGGGAATCCCGTGGTGCCCGACGTGTACTGGATGTTGATCGGGTCAGTCGGCTTCAACGATGCCTGTATGCCGCTGAGCTCGCTCCCGCTCACCCGCTCGGCTTGGGAGATGGTTGCGTCCCAGTCGTCGGTGCCGATGTAGATCACGCGCTCGAGCGCGGACACGTCGTGGCGCACCTCGTCGACCATCTCGCGATAGTTGCTCGTCTTGAACGACTCGGCCGCGATGAGCGTCGTGATCCCGGCCTGTCCGAGGACGTAGTGCAGCTCGTGCGACCGATAGGCGGGATTGATGTTGACGAGGATCGCGCCGATCTTCGCCGTGGCGAACTGCACCAGGGTCCACTCGGAGCAGTTGGGCGCCCAGATGCCGACCCGGTCGCCAGTCTTGACGCCAATGGCCAGGAGAGCGCGAGCGAGCGTGTCCACGTCAGCGAGCAGAGCGGCATACGTCCATCTCTTGTCCTGCGCCACGTCGACGAGGGCTTCGCGGTCCGGGAACCTCGCCACGGTGGCGTCGAAGTTGTCGCCGATCGTCTGCTCGATGAGCGGGGTGTCGGTCTCGCCGCGGGTGTGCGACAGGGTGGGGTCGAGGACGTCGGTCATGGTTCCTCCGAGGTCGTGCGGCGGTGGACCTGTTTCAGATCGACTCCACCACACGGCCCGCCGATGCACAACGCCGAGCCAGATGGTGATGTCCCTAGGCTGTGGCCCGTGTGGTACTGGTTCTTCAAGTTCGTCGTTGTCGCGCCGATCGCTCGGTGGTACGTCAGGCCTCGGTGGTCTGGGCGTGAGAACCTTCCACGGACCGGCGCGTTTCTCCTCGCCGGTAACCACATGACGATGATCGACCCCGTGGTGATCAGCCTCGGCGTACCGCGGCGAGTCATCTTCATCGCGAAGCAGAAGTACTACTCGGGCACCAGCCTGCGGCGCCGCGCCCTGGCCTGGTTTCTGCGGGCCGTCGGGCAGGTGCCGATAGATCCGGCGAGCGCGGCCGCGGCCAGTCCGGGGCTCGACGCGGCCGGACGGATCATTCAAGACGGCGGCGTCGTGGCGCTGTTCCCCGAAGGGACGCGCTCTCCCGACGGCCGGCTCTATCGGGGGCGAACCGGCGTCATGCGACTGGCCCTGCCGCTCGGCATCCCCGTCATCCCGGTCGTGGTTCGGGGGACTCGAGAGGTTCGGTTGCCGGGGCAGCCGAACCCCCGACGCGGCCGAGTCGCGATCACGTATGACGCGCCGTTCGACCTCTCTCGCTGGGCGGACCGCCCGGACGACCCCGCTGCCTGGCGCGAGGCCACGGACGCCCTCATGGCACGGATCGCAGAGCTGTCCGGGCAGGAGTACTGCAACCGTTACGCCACCGACGAGGAGCGGCAGCAGAGGGACCAGCGAACCGGCACCGAGCCCTGATGCGTCATCTGGTCGTGGCAGGATCCAACAGCGTGGACCCCGACGCGGTCATCGGAGCGGACCGGCTCAGCCGTCAGGCGGCACGTACCTCACGTGTTCGCTGGGCGCCTCCCCTGGTTGCGGGCACAGCTCTTGGCGTGGCCAACTCGATGAGCAACGCCTTCGGGTCCGCCTACGGCCCCTTCACGACAACGCCGGGTCAGGGCGTGCGCTGGCTCGAGTACGTCAGCTCGTGGCTCGGAACGCCGTGGGCCTGGGCGCTCTTTGCGTTCGGAGTTGGCTGGTTCAGCCGACGACTGGGAGCCGCTGCGCTCCTGGCAACGTCAAGTCTGCTGCTCGCGGTCCTTGCGTACTACGTGAGCGACGCCGTGCTTGGACTGAACGAGCGACTGAGTGTCGTCGAGATCCAGTTCTGGTCCGCCATCTCGTTGCTGGTCGGTCCCGTCATGGCGGTGCTCGGCGCGCTCGCCCATCGTCCACGGGCCTGGAGCCTGGTGCCGGGGCTCGCAGCGCCAGCTGTCATGGTCTACTTCGGTCTCGCTCGCCCGAGTGGCAATGCACAGATCCAGCCGTGGGCGCAATGGGCGGTGCTCGGGGCTGCCGGCCTGTTGGCAGTAGCGCTCACGGTCAGAGCAGTCCTCCTGAATCCGCCTGATAGGCAGCGTGATTCGAGGCCCGACCCGAGCCGCGCCGTTGAGTAGAGCGCCGAGTCAGCTGTGTGCCGGGATGGGTCCTCCCGGCTCGCATCCTGCTCCGCGAACCGGAGCGAGATGCGAGGCTCGCGCGGAAGGTTCACTTGAAATGTGCCGGCCAAGGGATCTCGTGAAGCACGAACACAAACCTTCGCACCGCGGAATGGCGCTCGGGTAGGCGGTCTGCCATTCTCGGGCCGACGAAACCGAGGTTGCGCTGCGCACGGAAGAGCCAACTGGGCCGGGCCTGCAGAAGCGGCCAACACCATGGGGGAACTCCACCCGCGGCCGCGCAGCCTGGCGCTGGGAGCGAGCCCAGCGGCATACGGCCCCGTGGTTGTCTCGCGCGGAGGGAGGAGGAGCGGCACTCGGCGTGGCGCTGGGACTGCGCCTGGGCTCAAGAATCCTGCAGAGCAGGTATGACGCGCTCGGCCATCAGCTCGAGCGGCCGCATGGACTCCACGTCCTTCAAACCGCCGTGTGCAACCTCGATCCCGAGGTCCGCGAGCTCGTGCAGGTGGTCAATGAGCCGATCCACGTGTTCGCCGTCCGGACCGAGGTCGAAGCGCAGCTGCGCCGTCTTCTCGATCTCGTCATAGTCGCGGCCCAGCCGCTCGCAGTGCTCGCGCAACACGTCGAGCTTGCGGGGCAGCTCCGGCGTGTCGAAGATGTTGCACGAGTCGGCGTACTGCGCCACGAGCCGGAGCGTCTTGCGCTCCCCCGAGCCCCCGATGAGGATCGGCGGGCGCGGGCGGCTCAGCGGCTGTGGGGAGCTCAGGGTCCGGGCCAAGCGGTAGTGCTTGCCCTCGTAGGGTCCCTCGTCGTCGCTCCACATCTGCAGGACGATCTGCAGGGCCTCCTCCAGCCGTTCGAACCGCTCCTTCGTCGACGGGAAGAACAGTCCCAGGCCTCGAGACTCCTCTTCGTTCCAGGCGGCGCCGATCCCGAGCACAGCCCGGCCTCCGGACAGCACGTCGAGCGTCGTGACCGCCTTGGCCAGCAGCCCCGGGTCCCGGTAGACGACGGCGGTCACCATGGCGAGCAGCTCAACCCGCTGGGTCTGGCCGGCCAAGAAGCCGAGCGTCGTGTAGGCCTCGAGCATCTCGTTCTCCGGATGGCCGAGGGGTGCAATCTGCCAGACGTGGTCCATGACGCTGATCCGGTCGTACCCGGCGTCCTCGGCGGCTTTCGCGATGTCGACGAGCCGGCCGCGGAGCGCGTCGGGGCCACCCGCCCACGTGAAGTTGGGGATGTGCAGTCCGAATCTCATCGCGGGCTCCTCACGGCTCGGAGGTCGTACCCGGAGGGTCGAGTCAGCGCACCCGTCATCCATCCAGTATGGCAATCGCGCGCCCGCCCGTGGTGCCGGCGCGGGTAAGCACCATCGGGTGAGGATCTCCTCCTGAGACGACCCGAGTCGGCTCCAGACGCACCGTTACGCAACCGACATCACGGGCCATCCCACGGTCCACCTCAGGACCCACGCCGTTTGCCAAGGACGATCATGAGGTCACCTCCGCGAACCGGATCCCCGCTGGCCAGCCGGCCAACGCCAGCTTCACGCCGCCAGAATGTTGTGGCGCATCCGGAATGTTGCGCGTCGGTGTAGGTCGAGCATCTGTGGCGTTTGGCGTTCAGCCGACGCGACCCAGGTGGATCACCTCGATCCTGACCACCCGGTCGTCGATCTCGTACAGGACGCGATAGCGTCCAACACGCATCCGGAGCAGGTCGGCGCCACCCCACGGAAATGCTGTCGCCGGTCGTGGGTCGTGCGCCAGTTCGTCAACCACATCGAACACCGCGGCCAACCCTTCAGGGTCATCGCGCATGTGAGCCTGGGCCGCAGCGAACGCCTCGTCGGCCCAGACGATCTCGAAGGTCAAGCTCGCGAGCTCCGCGGCGGCGCCGGCGGAAGCCCCAAGGCTGACCGGGCCTCGGCCTGCGGCACGTAGGTGACCTCGCCGAGCTGCTTGCGCAGCCGGTAGCGGGCGAGTGCGAGCTCGTCCTCCAAGTCCTCGATGCGGCGCATCTGGTCGGTTAGGTAGTTGTGGATCGCCTCCCGGGCGACCTCTTGCTTGCTGCGGTTCTCGCTTCGGGCGCGCTCGGTCAGCATCCGGTCGTCGGCCTCGCTCAAGCGCAGAGTCATCGCCATGAACCGCATGGTATCTCCTGATACCACCGACCAAGCGTGACGATGCACAGATCGTCGGTGGCCCGCCCATCAGCGCCAGCCCGCGCGCCCGCCAGCCGATGTCGTCCGGGAGCATAAGATCAACAACCGCCTCATCGGGCCTGAGGATGTCGCCCTGGCCGTACAGTCGGTCCAAGCGCTGCGGGAAAGCTGCCCTCGTGCCATCTGGGTCCACGCCAGGGGCCCTTTGGCTGGAACGGTCAGCGTGGTGCGTTCTCGGGTGGATCCACTGGTGAGGTGATTGCCGCGATCCGCATGTAGCGGACAGCGACCCAATTTCGCCGCCTGCGCTTTCCGCAGGGGCCGGGTTGGCGGCAGCGGTCCGGCATCGGGTTGGCGAATGACGCCCCGGTGGCGTGGGCCACAACTGGGGGCGGCCCACCGGCACGGTTGGCGTGGCTCACTCTCGCCCTCCCAGCCCGCCGCCGTCGCGCGTACGTCCACCGGCTGCCCGTTTCCGCGGCCCGCTGAAGGGGTCCTGAACGTCATCGGACACGAACCTGCGGCGTTCCTCCGCCTTGACGCATGCCGATATCGGCATATGATGTGCCCTATGGCACGGGCAGCGACGACCTCGGACGTCTTCAACGCGATCGCCGAGCCGCAGCGCAGGCAGATCCTGGTGCTGCTGCGGGCGGGAGAGCGGCCGGTGACCGACGTCGCCCGGGAGCTGGGGATGAGCCAGCCAGGGGCGTCCAAGCATCTGCGGGTGCTCCGGGAGGTCGGGCTCGTGCGGGACCGCAAGGCGGGCAAGCAGCGGCTGTACGGCCTTGACGCCCGCGGGCTGCGGCCGGTCCACGAGTGGGCCGGCGGGTTCGAGCGGTTCTGGAACGAGAGCTTCGACCGGCTGGACGCATACGTGCAGGACCTCACACAGACACGGAAAGAGAAGTAGCCGATGAGCACGACACACCAAGGAACGCCGGCACTGTCCGCAACGGACGACCGCGAGATCGTCATCTCCCGGGTCATCGCCGCCCCACGAGAGCTGGTGTTCGAGGCGTTCACTGAAGTCCGGCACCTGTCGCAATGGTGGGGACCGGAGGGGTTCACGACGACCACGCGCGCGTTCCAGTTCCGCGTAGGCGGGGAGTGGGACTTCGTCATGCACGGACCGGATGGCACGGACTACTCCGAGTGGATCACCTGGACCGAGATCACCCCGCCGGAGCGGATCCAGTTCCGCCACGGCGAGTCTCGCGTCGACCCGAACGCATTCAACTCGGTCCTGACGTTCGCGCCCGACGGCACGGCGACCCGGATCGAGATGCGCACGGTGTTCCCCACCAAGGCGCTGCGCGACGAGGCGGTCGAGAAGTACCACGCGATCGAGGGCGCCCGGCAGACCCTCGGCAACTTGGCCGCTTACATCACCGAGCTCGCTGAGAAGGGGGCGGAGTGCTGATGGCCGGAAGGGTGTTCTTCAGCGTGTCGATGTCGCTGGACGGTTTCATCGCGCCCGAGTCCCTCGGGGACTTGATGGGGCAGCAGTGGGTGGAGCTGCAGCGGTGGATGTTCCCGCAGCGTTTCGTCCGGGAGAACTTGAAGCTTGGCGAGGGCGGCGAGGAGGGGCGTGACAACGACATCGTGCGGGAAACGTTCGAGCGCACCGGCGCGAGCGTGATGGGTAAGCGCATGTTCGACGCGGGCGAGCAGATGTGGCCGGAGGAGGCGCCGTTCCACACCCCGGTGTTCGTCGTGACGCACGAGAAGCGTGACCCTTGGCAGCGGCCGGGTGGGACCACCTTCCACTTCGTCAATGACGGCATCGAGACCGCGCTCGACCAGGCTCGCGAGGCCGCCGGCGACCGGGACGTCCGCATCGCAGGCGGCGGCGCGACGATCCTGGAGCATGTGAACGCCGGCCTGATCGACGAGTTCTCGATCGCGCTCTCACCCGTGCTGTTCGGCTCCGGAGTCCGCCTGTTCGAGGGCGTGGACGCGGGCCGCGTGGCCCTCCAGCCGGTCCGCGCGGAGCCAACCCAGCGTGTGACCCACCTGACCTACGCAGTCCGGGACCGGTAACTGTCTCGACCCAGTTGCGTCACATCGGCACCCCTCTGTCGTCAAGTGGCGGGTTCGAGGCGCCTGATGGTGCTGGTCTTCCTCGGAGGGGTCGGCGCGGGTAGCGTCGTCTGTGCGGGTCCGGGAAGTGGCTGATCCGAAGTGCCGATGTGAGGGGTGCGAGCCGGCCGCGCTGGATTCGTGTGACGCCCCGCGGTGCCCTCCCGGGCCCGTCCCGGCGGTCGCTTGGACGGCCGCACGGGCGTCGGCGAGCAGCTGTCGTTACAAGGCGTCGGAGAGCCGGCGCTTGAGGCAGCGCATCGCCTCTGCCCTGGTCTTGCCGGCGGCGAGCTTGCGCAGGTAGTAGGCGCGGCCGGGGGTGTTCAGGCGGACGCGGGCTTACCGGATCTTCTTGTTATGCGGATGTGGCGGTGGCGAACGGGGAAGGCGGTCGTGGCGGTCTTGGCGATCAGCCGGACACTGTCTGAAAGAGCTCGTTCGAGGTGTCGTAGTACCGCGTCGTGCGGCCGACGTGCGTCATGCCGAGCCGCCGGCAGACTGCCTGGGAGGCGCGGTTGTCGGGATGGGTGACGGCGAGGACCTTTGCCAAGCCCCGGCTGAATGCATCGTCGAGGACCGCCTGTGCTGCCTCGGTGGCGTATCCGCGTCCCCAGGCGTCCGGATGTAGGTGCCAGCCGATCTCGACGTCGGTCGGCCCGTCGGAAGGTTCGCCGGTCGACAGGGAACTCGGCTTGAGCAGGAGGTTTCCCACCCGTCGGCCGTCCGCCGCCGTGGTGATTACCCAGACTCCGTGAGGGTCAGCGGACAGCCTGCTCTCGAAACGAGGGCGGGCTGGATGGCGTGGGCTGGAATCGACGCGAGGTCGGCTGTTTGGGAGGGATTCCCACGGGTCTGCCTTGACCGCGTCCCGTCGATCGCTTCCGCTCGGGAAGTCCTGGCCATGGCCAGCGGGTCGCGTTCTCGGAGGCGGTTGCGAGCGCAGCACTCGACGACGGACGAGAGGAGAGATGTATAACGCGTTGAGGCTAGCCTCACTGACGGTCATTCGACTGTTGGGCCGCTGACTACCTGTTCTGGCGTGTGGCAAGCGCCGTGCAGCTCAGGAGGTGGGCGGCGACGCCTGGAGCGCTCCGAGTAGTGCCCGCCGGCCAGCTCGGAGAAACTGCGACCCATCGATCAGGTAGCTGAAGCGGTGCCACTGCAGCAGCATGCCGTCCATGAGGGCCATGGTGATGGCGGCGAGCTCGGCGGGCGGCAGTGGGTTGTCGAACTCTCCTGTCGATTGGCCCTGCTCGATGACCTCGGCGAGGCCATCGCGGATGCTTGCGTTGAGCTCGTTCACGCTGGCGCGAGCGGAGGGTGAGATCGATGCGCCTTGGATGGACACGATGACGGGGAGCAAGTAGCGGCCGAGCTGGTCCAACGAGCCGATCGTGTTGAAGAACTTGACGATCCGCGTCGTCGGCGAGGACTGGTTCCGGTCGTCCAGCAGCGAGAGGGCAGGCGCGAAGACGGTCTGCTGCGAGCGGTCCAGCAGCGCCTCGAGCAGTGCGTCCTTGCTGCCGAAGTGGAAGTAGACGGCTCCCTTGGAGACACCCGCATCGGGAGCCAGCCCATCGATCGTGGTGGACGCGAAGCCCCGCTCGACGATCTGCGCTTCCGCGGCGTCGAGGATGGCCGAGCGCGTGCGCGCCCGACGGACCTCGTTGGGAACGCGTTCTCTCGGCTTCCCGTCCGCGCCGGTAGTCACGATTCTCACTCCTCAGACAGTGGTTGACGAGTTGGCTCTGCAAAGAAACATACTGTCTGGTCAGTATTTTGAGTCCAGAGGAGTGCGCCGTGCCCGCGACCCCCACCCAGCTGCCCGGACTGCCGCCAGCCCTGTCGAGTCCAGCGCTGGGCTCGTTCCTGCGCCGGCATGCCACGGAGGGACCCGACCGGACCGCTTTGATCGATGGCGCCACCGGCGAGACGCTCGCCTACGCCGGTCTCCTCGCACAGACAACCCATGTCGGTGAACTCCTCCAGCGGGCGGGGGTGAACCACGGAGACCGGGTCGGGATCATCGCCACAAACTCACTGCCCTATGTCGTCTTACTGCTGGCGCTGGCGGATCTGGGCGCTATTGCGGTGCCCCAGAACACGCGCCTGAACCCTCGCGAGATGACAGCCAACCTCGCAGATGCCCAGGTCAGCGCGGTCGTTGCTGGCGCGGCCCAGGCGGAGACGGCCGGAGCGATCGCCGACGAGCTGGGCGTGACGACGCGGTACCTGCTCGACGGCGGGGCCGACGGCTGGATCCTGCTGGAGCGTGAGCCCGGCATCGACGAGAACGAGCCCAGCGGCATACGGCCGCCTGCTGGGACCGGGCCGTCCGGGGAGGACACGTGCACTCTCCTCTACACCAGCGGCACGACCGGGCAGGCCAAGGGCTGCATGCTCGCGCAGCGGACCTGGTCCGGCTACGCGCTCAACATGGCCACGTCGATCCGGATGTCCCGCGACGACACCTACTTGGCGTTCCTGCCCTACTTCCACGTCGCCGGTCTGGGGCTGATGCTCTCCCAGCTCGTCCTGGGCGGGACCGTGGTCACCCAGGCGGCCGCCGACCCGGCGCAGATGCACGCGAACATCAAGCGCCACGGCGTCACCGTGGTCATGGTCGTCCCCGGCGTCTCCCATGCCCTGGTCACCCACCCGGACGCGGCACCGGCCGGCGAGTCCACCCTGCGGCTGGTGATCTCGGCGGTCGGGCTCGAGCAGCAGGTCGTCATCGACGCGGTCACCGAACGTCTCGGCGCCGAGTACTGCGGCATCTACGGGCAGACCGAGTCGGGGACGAAGACGACGTGGGCGACCCTACGGGACCACCTCGACTCGCCGGGCACCTACGGGCGGGTCATGCCGTCGCTGACGTATCGGATCGTCGACGTCGACGACAACGACGTGCCCGACGGGAAGCCCGGCGAGCTCGTCCTGCGCGGCAGTACCGTCATGCAGGGCTACTGGAACCGGCCCGATGCCACGGCGGAGACCCTGCGCGGTGGCTGGCACCACACGGGTGACGTGTTCGTCCACGACGGGGACGGGCGGCTGCGGATGGTGGACCGGACGAAGTACCTGATCAAGACCGGCGGTGAGAACGTCTACCCCCAGGAGGTGGAGAACGTCCTCAAGCAGCACCCCGACGTCGCCGATGTCGCCGTCGCGGGTATCCCGGACGCCGAGTGGGGTGAGACGGTCAAGGCGTTCGTCGTGCCTCGGCCCGGCGGCTCCGTCACGCGAGCGGACCTCGACGCGTACGTGCGCGAGTCCGTTGCCGGGTACAAGGCCCCCAGGTTCATCGAGTTCGTCACCGAGATTCCCCGCAACGTCTCGGGCAAGATCCTCAAGAACGAGCTCACCGCCCGCCCGACCGATCCCAGCCAGCAGGTCAAGGGAGCAACCGCGTGAGCGTGCAGCCCCTCGTCGACGTCTCGGACCTCGGCGACGGGCGGCTGGTCGTGCGGCTGCAGAACGAACCGGTCAACGCGTGGACCGACGCCTTCGTCGACGCCGTCGAGCAGGTCACCGACGACCTGGCCGCCACCCGTGCCCGAGCCGTCGTCATCACCGGCACCGGCCGGTACTTCAGCGCGGGCGGCGACTTCCACCGCTTCCAACAGATCACCGACGAGCCAACCGCCCGCGCCTTCGTCACCCGCGTCCAAGCCCTCATGGACAAGGTCGCGGCCATCCCCGCCCCGGTCATCGCCGCCATCAACGGGCCCGCGCTCGGCGGCGGGCTGGAGATCGCCCTGGCCTGCGACCTGCGCGTCGCCGGCGCCTCCGCGGTGCTCGGCCTCCCCGAGACCCGCTGGGGCATCCTCGCCGGCGCCGGCGGCACCCAACGCCTCGCCCGCCTCATCGGGCCAGGCGCGGCCAAGCTGCTGATGTACACCGCCCAGCCAGTCACCGCGGCTGAGGCACTGCGGCTCGGGCTCGTCGACCAGGTCAGCACCAACGACGACCCCCTCGAGGACGCACTAACCCTCGCGGCACAGATCGCCAGCAACAGCCCCCGCGCCATCCGCAGCGTGAAACGCTGCGTCGACGAGGGACTGAACCTGCCCCTCGCCGACGCACTCTCACTGGAGCGAGAACTCTGGATCGACCTGATCCCCGACGGCGACCTCCAAGAAGGAGCCGTCGCATTCTTCGACCGGCGACCACCCAAGTACCCCGCCTGGCCCACGAACTGAGGCCCTCGGGCGACCGCTTCCCTAACTGTGCCGCAACGGCATAACGTCGCAGACTGCGTGGCGTCCGACCGCGCCCAGCACAGCCCATGCGCAAGCGCGGCGGACCTATCTCGTCGCGTCTTCGATGAGATCGAGCAGCAGAATCGGCGCCTGTGCAATGGTCTCCATGCCGAACCTGAGCAAGGCGACCGCCGCACACGCTCACAGACGACCGGACCCGTCTGGAACACACTTGCACGGTCACCCAACTGACTGGTTGTCGCCTTTTCGCACCTTTGGGTCCTTGGGCCCAAAGGTGCGCACTGCTCACAATGGACACGAAGAAGCGGCCCGACCTGCGTTTCCGCTGGTCAGGCCGCCTTTCACTGTCTCAACACAGTGCGCACCCGAAGGGATTCGAACCCCTAACCTTCTGATCCGTAGTCAGATGCTCTATCCGTTGAGCTACGGGTGCAGCGTCCGTCACTCGGGGCGGACGAAGAGTCACATTATCGCCTACGCGCCCCAACCACGAAATCGGCACCGGCGACCCGCTAGGGATGAGCTGGCGCCGTGGACAGCGTTGTGACGACATACCGCACGGCGGGTCGCTCAGACACTCGACGTGGCCGTCCCGACCCGACCGTCGCCACCCAGCCAAACGGCCTTGATACTGGTTTCGAAGCCGCCCGGCCAGGGGGTTCACATGCCCGAGCGCGACATCGGCGCCGTCGTTGCCGTGATGGACGCCCGGCTGGCGGTGATGCCTGCGGAACGGGCTGCCCAGCGGCTGTTCCTGCAGACGTACCGCCGGACCACCGTGGCCGTGGGCACGGCGATCGGCGCTGCGCGGTTCGAGGAACCGGACTGGGTCGAGCGATGGGACGTCGCGTTCGCGGAGCTCTACCTGGCCGCGCTGGACCGCGATCTCTCCGGCCGTGCTGACGTGCCGCAGCCGTGGCGGTTGGCCTTCGACGCACCGGCGTCACTGCCGGCCCTTCGGCACGTGCTGCTGGGCATCAACGCGCACATCAACTACGACCTGCCCCAAGCGCTGCTGGCGGTGATCAGCGACGACGAGTTCGCAGACCCGGCCGCCCTCGCCCGTCACAGGCGAGCCCACGAGCGGATCGACGGTGTCCTCTCCAGGCGCGTGGCCGCCGAGGACGACGAGCTCGGCTCGATCTCGACGCGATCCCTGCTCGACCGCCTGCTGCAACCCGTGAACCGATTCAGTTCCAGGCGCTTCCTGCGCGAGGCGCGACAGAAGGTGTGGCACAACACGATCGAGCTGCAGCGGGCGCGCCTGGCCGGCGAACAGTCGTACGACGCACGGCTGGCCGAGCTCGAAGTGCTCAGTGCCGCACGCATCGCCGATCTCTTGACGTCGGGCCAGATACTGCTGCGGCTCGCCGTGGCGGGGTTCGGTGTGACGTTGCCGCCGGCACGCGCGACCTGAGCGCTGAAGAAGCGTGGCCCACGGCAATGGGCCCCGCCACGCGCACTCGTCAGCGGTGGCGCGAGACGAGCCCAGCGGCATACGGCATGGGCTTGTTGCTTGTCCGTCGCCCAAGGCACCTTGGGCAGCTGACCAGCCCGCAAGTTCTGCAAGAAAGCGACAGTCAGCCGGCAAAAACCTTGCAAGCCCGCTTGGTTGTGAGCGGTGTCACCGCACGGCACCGAGAGCATGGTCAACGGCCCCCGTGCGGCTGGGTACCTTGGTTGCATCACGTCATTTGTTCACCATGCGGACACCTGCTCCCCGCACGCCGCGACGGAGCCGTGACCGCATGGCGGACGACCACCGGCACGACGCGGTGCCCGACCACCGCGCGAAAGGGATGGGCAAGTTGACCACGATAGATACGACGCACACCTCGACCCATGCGGGCCTGCAGGCCTGGGTCGACGAGGTCGCGGAGCTGACCCAGCCGCGCGACATCCGCTGGATCACCGGCACCCCGGAGGAGTGGGCCGAGCTGACCGACCAGCTCGTCGAGGCCGGCACGCTGGTGCGGCTCAACGAGGACAAGAAGCCCAACTCCTTCTGGTGCGCGTCCGACCCGAGCGACGTCGCCCGCGTCGAGGACCGCACCTTCATCTGCTCCGTCGAGGAGAAGGACGCCGGCCCGACCAACAACTGGATGGCGCCGGACGACATGAAGACGATCATGACCGACCTCTACCGGGGGTCGATGCAGGGTCGCACCATGTACGTCATCCCCTTCGTCATGGGACACCTCGACGCGAAGATCCCGATGTTCGGGGTGGAGGTCACCGACTCCGCCTACGTCGCGGTCTCGATGCTGATCATGGCCCGCTGCGGCGAGAAGGTGCTGCGCAGGATCGAGGAGACCAAGGCCGCCTTCGTGCCGGCCCTGCACTCCGTCGGCGCGCCGCTCGCCGAGGGCGAGCAGGACATCCCCTGGCCGTGCAATGACACGAAGTACATCACCCACTTCCCGGAGGAGCGCGTCATCTGGAGCTACGGCTCCGGCTACGGCGGCAACGCCCTGCTCGGCAAGAAGTGCTACAGCCTGCGCATCGCGAGCGCCATGGCCCGCGACGAGGGCTGGATGGCCGAGCACATGCTCATCCTCAAGCTGACAAACCCGCAGGGGAAGGTCCACTACATCGCGGCGGCGTTCCCGAGCGCCTGCGGCAAGACGAACCTCGCCATGATCGAGCCGACGATCCCCGGCTGGAAGGCCGAGATGGTCGGTGACGACATCGCCTGGATGCGCTTCGGTGACGACGGTCGCCTCTACGCCGTCAACCCCGAGGCCGGGCTCTTCGGCGTCGCCCCGGGCACCGGCGAGTCGACCAACCCGAACGCCATGGCCACGATCAACAAGGGCAACTCGGTCTTCACCAACGTCGCCCTCACCGACGACGGCGACGTGTGGTGGGAGGGCATGACGGACGAGAAGCCGGCCCACCTCACCTCCTGGCTCGGCGAGGACTGGACGCCGGAGAGCGACAAGCCCGCCGCCCACCCCAACAGCCGCTTCTGCACCCCGATCGCCCAGTGCCCGATCGCCGCGCCCGAGTACGACCAGCCCGACGGCGTGCCGATCTCGGCGATCCTCTTCGGCGGCCGACGCAAGACGACGATCCCGCTGGTCTACGAGTCGCGGGACTGGACGCATGGCGCCTTCGTCGGCGCGACGCTCTCGTCGGAGACGACTGCTGCCGCAACCGGCGCCGTCGGCGTGGTCCGTCGCGACCCGATGGCGATGCTGCCGTTCCTCGGTTACAACGTGAGCGACTACTTCGCCCACTGGCTCGAGATCGGCAAGCAGGCGGACGCCTCCAAGCTGCCGCGGATCTACGGCGTCAACTGGTTCCGCCGCGACGAGGACGGCTCCTTCCTGTGGCCCGGCTACGGCGAGAACAGCCGCGTCCTCAAGTGGATCGTCGAGCGGCTCGAGGGTGAGGCGGAGGCCGTCGAGACGCCCGTCGGCCTCGTCCCCGCTCCCGGCGCCCTGGACATCGACGGCCTGGCCGTCACCGAGGAGCACCTCGAGAAGGCCGGCGCGGTCCGTCCCGCCGAGTGGGCCGACGAGCTGCCCCTCATCGAGGACTGGTTCAAGTCTCTCGGCGACCAGCTCCCGCCGGAGCTGTGGGCCGAGTTCGACGGTCTCAAGGCGCGCTTCGGCGCGCAGTGAGCCGTAGTCCGTCCCGTCGGTGGGATCGGACGACGTGATGCGGGCCCGGCACCCTTCGGGGGTGCCGGGCTCCGTCATGTGTCCGTATGCCGCTGAGCTCGCTCCGCGCCCGACGTGACGATCGCACGAGGCTGGCTTGGGAGTTGGCGCCGAGCGCTACGGCATGATGACCAGATGGCGTACGAGCGCAACGAGTCCAAGGCCGAGCGCCTTGACCGCAACTTCAACGAACAGCTCCAGGAGCTGCGGATATCGCAGGCCGGGGTGCAGATCCTCTTCGCCTTCCTGCTCACCATCCCGTTCCAGCAGCGCTTCGCGGAGATCAGCGACCGGCAGCGCACGATCTACCTCATCGCGCTCATCGCCGCCGCCGTGAGCGTCATCGCCTTCACCGCTCCCGTGGCCCTGCACCGGACGCTGTTCCGAGAGGGGCAGAAGGACTTCATCGTCAGGTACACCAGCCGGCTCATGGTGGTCGGCCTGACCATGTTGGGCCTGGCCATCACCGGTGGCCTGGTCCTCGTGCTCGACGTGCTCCTGTCCCACACGGCCGCCTTCGTCACGGGCGGGGTGCTGTTCCTGCTCGGAGTGACCCTGTGGCTCGTCGTACCGCTGTCCCGGAAGGGCAAGTCGGGCGACGCATGAGGAAGGACCCCGACGCATGTCGTCGGGGTCCTTCTGTCGGCGGAGGCGGCGGGATTTGAACCCGCGAGAGGTTTTATCCTCAACCCGCTTAGCAGGCGGGCGCACTAGGCCACTATGCGACGCCTCCACGCCCGCGATCCCGAGGGACCACAAGCGTGCACAGGCTACCGGGAGCGCGCTCCGTGGCCAAAACCGGGTGCCTGGTCTGGACGACTGGCACAGGACGGGCACACGACTGGCACACGACTGACACAGCACGGCCAACCATCTGCTGCCTCGGCGCGTCCTCACAGTAGGACAAGGCAGAATGACGACCACCCCGGATGCCCTCGCACGCCCGAAAGGACCCCATGAGCGACGAGCCGTCACAGCGCACCGACGGGAGCGGGGGCCGTCGCTCGTTGCGTCGCGAGCTGTCCGCAGGCTTCCGGCGGGCCATCGGACTCACCGCTCTCGGCACGGTGCTCCCTGGCGCCGGGCTGACCCGGACGCGGAGCCGGGCCTGGGGCTGGGGACTCCTCGCCGTGTTCCTCGCCAGTGTGGCCGCGGTCGCCTACCTCCTCCTCACCCGGGGCCCGACCAGCGTCGGCCTGGTCATCGCCAGCAACACACGCTACCTGCTCGCGCTCACGGTCGTCCTCGCGGTCGGCGGCTTCATCTGGTGCGCCTCGATCATCGCGACCGCCGTCCAATCGCGCCCGCGGCGACTCGATCGCGCCCGCACGCGGTCCCTCGCCGTCTTCACCACGCTCATGGTCGTCCTTGTCGGCGGAGCCTCCTACAAGGGCGCCGAGTTCGCGCTCATCGGACGCGACACCGTCGACGTGATCTTCAAGGACTCGCCGCTCAGGCCTGGCCAGGGTGCGCACGTGGCCGAGGGTGAGGACCCTTGGGCCGACACTCCGCGGGTCAACATCCTGCTCCTCGGGTCGGACGCCGGCGTCGGCCGGGATGGCACTCGGACCGACTCGATGATCGTCGCCAGCACGGACACCAAGACCGGTCGCACAGTGCTCATCTCCCTCCCCCGCAACCTCCAGCGGGTCCCGCTGCCGGAGACGAGCAAGCTGCGCGAGCTGGTGGCCGAGCGGTATCTATGGCGTGCCGCGCTGCCCACGCCAGGAGCGGGACGCCAACGACCCCTGCATGCTCAACGCGATCTGGTCCGAGGTCGACGAGTACCGCGCCAGGAGCACCCCGACGCCTACCCCGGCGACGATGTACCCGGTCGCTCCGAGACCCGCGACGTCATCGGCGAGATCCTCGGCCTCAAGATCGACCACACCGTCGTCGTCGACCTCGAGGGGTTCCGCCAGCTCATCAACGCCATGGGCGGCGTGACCATCAACGTCAAGCTCGGCGGTTATGACGGGAAGACGCCGATCCCCTATGGCCCGAAGAACCCCGATGGCAGCTATCGGAACTACTTCGACACCCCGGGCCCGATGCGGATGAACGGCTACCAGGCGCTCTGGTACGCCCGGTCGCGTGCCGCGGACGACGACTACAACCGGATGTCCCGGCAACGCTGTGTCGTCCAGGCGGTCGTCGGCCAGGTGAGCGCCACGGCGATGCTCGCGAAGTACGCCGATATCGCGCGGATCGCGCGCGAGAACATCTACACCGACATCCCGGCCGCGAACCTGGCTGCCTTCGTCGAGCTCGTCGAGCGCATCCAGAAGTCGGGCAAGTTCGTCAGCGTCGGCATCGACCCCAGCCACGGGATCAATCCCGGCAACCCCGACTACGAGCAGATCCGCGCGCTCGTCACGAAGGCGATCACCCCGCCCGAGCCGAAGCCGACCGGCGTGGGCACGCGAGCCGAGCACGACCGAGCCGACCCCCACCTCACCCACGTCAAGCCCCACGACAACTCCGGGCACGAAGACGCCGCCTGCGGACGTCGACCCCTGCGCGTGATGCTGCGCACCACGCCCTGCTTTCGGGACTCGACTGGCATCTCGCCGCCAACCGTGCACAATGTTGGGGCTGCCTCCACCAGCGACCCCGAGAGGAACCCATGACCGTGCACCACGACCGGCGCGTCGCCGCGCCCGTGGGCAGAGGTTCCGTCCGTCGACAGCTGCGCTCGCGCTACCGCCGCTCGATGCGCCTCGTCGCCCTCGGAGCAGCGGTCCCGGGCGCCGGCCTGATCCGGACCCGTGCCCGCGCGGCAGGATGGTTGATCTTCACCGTCTTCTTCGCCGCCCTCGCCGCACTCGCCTACCTCCTGGCCTCCCGTGGCGTCAAGGACTTCGGCCTCTACGTCCTGAGCCACCCGGACCTGCTCCAGATAGCCGGCGTCCTCCTCGCGGCCGGCGGGATCATCTGGTGCGGGTCGATCGTCGCCACGGCGGTGGCATCTCGACCCGAGTGGCTGGACCGGTCCCGCACGCGCATCCTCGCGCTGTTCACCACCCTGTTGGTCGCGCTGGTCGGCACCGGGACGTACAAGGGCGCAGAGGCGGCCCTGATCACCAAGGACACGATCGCCGAGGTCTTCAGCGCCCAGCCTCTGGGCCCGGGCGAGGGTGCCAAGGTCGTCAACGAGCCCAATGCCGACCCGTGGCGGGACACGCCGCGCGTCAACCTGCTCCTCATGGGCTCCGATGCCGGCATCGGGCGAGTCGGCACGCGGCCGGACTCGATGATCGTGGCGAGCATCGACACCAAGACCGGCCGAACCGTCCTCATCTCGATCCCACGCAACTTCGAGTGGGCCCCGCTCCCCGAGGACAGCCCGCTCCGGGAGCTGTGGCCGGAGGGCACCTACGGCGGCACCCACGACGCGCCGAACTGCCCGCGCAAGGTGGCGGACGCGGCCGATCCCTGCGCCATCAACGCGATCTGGGCCGAGGTGGACCAGTTCCGGGAGAAGCATCCCGAGGCCTACTCCGAGGACGACGTCCCCGGGCGCACCGAGACGCGCGACGTCGTCGGCGAGGTCCTCGGCCTCAAGATCGACCATCTCGTCGTCATCGACCTCAAGGGCTTCACCGAGCTCGTCAACGCGATGGGCGGCGTCGAGGTCAACGTCAAGCTGGGCGGGTTCGACGGCAAGACTCCCCTGCCCTACGGGCAGAAGCACGCCGACGGCAGCTACGCCCACTACTTCGACGAGCTCGGGCCCCAGGTGCTCAACGGGTACGAAGCCCTGTGGTATGCGCGTACCCGCGCGGCGGACAGCGACGACCATCGTCAGCAACGGCAGAGGTGTGTCGTTCAAGCGGTCGTGAACCACGTGGATCCGGCCTTCATGCTGACGAAGTACGCCAGCATCGCGCAGATCCTCAAGGAAAACGTCTACACCGACATTCCGGGCCAGAATCTGCCCGCCTTCGGCGAGCTGGTCGAAAGGGTCCAGAAGGCGAAGATCACCAGCCTGGGCTTTTCGGCGAAGAACGGGTTCCCCTACAGCAGCAACCCCGACTACGAGCTGGTCCGGTCTCTCGTGCAGAAGGCGATCGACCCGCCGAAGCCGACGAGCAAGCCGAAGCCGACCCCCACGACGACCCGGTCAACTCCCACCCCGACGCCGACCGAGACGGCCGATGTCGACGAGTGCGCCTGACGACGGACGAACAGAGCCCCCCGGCACTGCCGGGGGGCTCTGTCACAAACGACTGATGGGTGTCGCTCGTTGCGTTCGATCCTTGGGATCAGAGCGGACGCACTGCGTCTGCCTGCGGACCCTTCGGACCCTGCGTGACCTCGAACTCGACGCGCTGCGCCTCGTCCAGCGAACGGTAGCCGTTCGTCTGGATGGCCGAGTAGTGGACGAAGACGTCGGGGCCGCCGCCGTCCTGGGCGATGAAACCAAAGCCCTTCTCAGCGTTGAACCATTTGACGGTTCCCTGTGCCATACGGGTAACTCTTTCCTTCTTTAGCCAGTGGGATCACGCACCTCGCGTGGTCCCAGGCTGCCGCCTTCTGCCACTCGTCGGGCGAACCCGTCGACGTCGATACTGAAAACCCGCCACCTTGTGGATGACGGGCACCTACTCGACTGCGAGGAACTGCAACTGCAACCGCGACGAACTTAGCATGCTACTCGCGGGTCGTCCTGTTGGAATCTCGGGCAATTTGCGGATTCACCAGGAGTTCGCCGGATCTCCGTGTCCCGTGCCCCTCTTCGCGTGGACGGGCGGTCGGTTTCCCCGGATCGTGGCGACCATGTCAACGACTCTGCGGGTGGCCCGCACGTCGTGCGCGCGGAAGACCGTGGCGCCGAGCCAGGCCGCGACGGCCGTTGCTGCCAAGGAGCCTTCGAGCCGCTCCTCGGGCGGCAGGTCGAGGCTCTCGCCGACGAAGTCCTTGCGCGACAGGGCCTGGAGGACGGGATAGCCGAGCGCTGCGACGTCGGCCGTGTGTCGCAGCACCTCGAGGGAGTGCTGGGTCGTCTTGCCGAAGTCCAGGGTCGGGTCGATGAGGATGCGCTCGGGGGGTATGCCGCTCAGCTCGGCCGCGCGGGCACCGCGGACGAGGGTGGTCACGACGTCACGCACCACGTCGAGCGGGTCGTCGCCGTAGGTGACGGCGACAGGGTCGGTGCGCGGCGGCAGGCCGCCCGCGTGTGAGACGACGTAGCCGGCACCGAGGTCGGCGGCGACGTGGACGAGCCCGGGGTCGGCTCCTGCCCACGTGTCATTGATGAGGTCGACTCCGGCGCCGGCGGCGGCTCGGGCGACGCCCGAGCGCCACGTGTCCAGACTGAGGATGACGTCCGGGTGCGCGCTCCGAGCCCACTCGAGGAAGGGCACGACGCGGCGGATCTCCTCCTCCTCGTCGACCTGCTCCCCCTCCTGCCCCGCCCGGACGCCGCCGACGTCGACGAGATCGGCGCCCAGGTCGAGCGCCTCCTCGAGGGCGCGCTTGGCCGAGTCGAGCTGCGCATGACGGTTGCCGGCGAAGAACGAGTCCGGTGTCCGGTTGACGATGGCCATGACCGCGGGACGCCCGGCGTCGAAGGTCTGCCCTCGCAACACCAGCGGCGGCGTCGTGGGCAGGGCGAGCGGCGCGAGGCCGGCGACGACGGAGTCGACGTCCACGTCCGGGTCGCGGGCTCCGGGGCCCATGGCGGGCTGCTCTTCGGGGACGGTCACGACTCCCTACCTTACGGAGCACCGTGTCACCTGGATGACAGGGCTGTGGTCACCCAGGTGACAGCCGGGGACCTGCCTGCGGGAGCAGGCTGTGGGACATCAGCCAAACTCTCCACCCACCAGGGAGTCACCATGAACGCCATCGCCCTCGAGACCCGGCACTCCTCCCACACCTGGGACCTCGAGTCCCGCACCCCGTGGCATGACTGGGCCTGCTGGGTCCCCGGTCGTCACCACGACGAGCTGGTCCCCACCGAAGCCGCACGCGACCCACGGACCGACGTCCGCGCGGCCTGACCGCTGGAAAGCCGAGCGCGAGACGGGATCAGGACGCGATGAAGCGCCGCAGCGCGGCAGCGTCGACGATCTCCAGCCGACCGCCGTCCGCCATCCTGACCCATCCCCGCCTGACCAAGGCCGCCAGGGCACGGTTGAGCGACTGCCGGGTCACCCCGAGCATCGTCGCCACACCGGACTGGCTCGTCACGAAGGTCGTCGCCAGACGACCGCCGCCAACATCGACGGCCTGCTCGAGGATGAGCTTGCCGAGCCGCCGAGGCAGGTCGAGCAGAACGAGGTCGGCAGTGGTGTCCGTCAGGTGGCGCACCGTGCCAGCCAGCTGCTGGGCGACGTGCCACGCCGAGTCGGGGCTCGACCGCAGCACCTCCCGAACCGCACCGCTCGGCACGGCCACCAGCACGGACGGTTCGGCCGCATCGACCGAGGCGGACCGAGGCTGCTCGTCCACCACCGACAGCTCGCCGATCGTCGCTCCCGGCTCGATGAAGCTCAGGGTCAGCTCGTCGCCCTGAGGGGAGTCTCGGAAGACCCTGAGGCGACCACTGCGCACCAGGAGGAACGTGTCGCTCGGCTCGCCCTCGACGAAGAGGACCTGCCCTCGTCCCACCCGCTGAACATGGGCTCGCTCGCCGAGGCGACCGAGGGCCTCGGGATCGAGGCCCGCGAAGAGCTCAACCCCTGCAAGTTCCGCCGCAATGTCCGCCACGAGACCAGTCTCACCGATGTGCCGCGGCCGGGACAGCAGGCACACGATGCGACACGAACCGACACAGCGGGGAGGGAAGAGGGGGTCCACGCCCTGGCCAATTGGTGGGAAGTTGGCCAGGGCACCTGGACTCGGCGCGGGGCCCGGAAGAGGGCGCCGGACCCCGCGCCGACCCGCAGACGATCATGGACGTGTCGCCGGCGCATGGCGGAGGGCGTGGGATTCGAACCCACGATGGGCTATGAACCCATAGCGGTTTTCAAGACCGCCGCACTAGGCCACTATGCGAGCCCTCCTCGTGCGCCGAGTGTAGCCAAGGCCCGGGCTTCGCCGAGAATCGACCGGCGCGAAGCGATACACCCTCGACGAGGGACAGAGGCGGGCCCCGTCGCGCAGGGGGATACACAACGGGGCCGCGGGGAGGCAGAGCGCCTCAGCCACGTCCTACCCACCTGCCGCATCACTCAAACACGTCAGTCATCAGACATTTCAGATGAACATCGCGGGATCGAGCCACTGGTTCGTCGCCCTCTTCTGGGGGAACCGCAGCACCGCCGGCACGCCGACCGCCACGGCTCCGGATGGGACGTCCTTGACGACGACCGCGTTGGCCCCGACCTGGGTGTCGTCACCGACCGTGACCGGACCGAGGATCCGGGCGCCGGAGCCGATGGTGACGCGGTTGCCGACTGTCGGGTGGCGCTTGACCCGCGACAGCGAGCGCCCGCCGAGCGTGACGCCGTGGTACATCATCACGTCGTCACCGACCTCCGCCGTCTCGCCGATGACGACGCCCATCCCGTGGTCGATGAAGAAGCGTCGCCCGATGCGGGCGCCGGGATGGATCTCCACGCCGGTCACTGACCGCGTGACCGTCGCGAGGACCCGAGCGGGCAGCCTCCCGCCGGGCAGCTTCCACAGCTCGTGCAGGCCTCGGTGCGCCCAGATCGCGTGCAGCCCGGGTGACGTCAGCACGACCTCGAGTCGTGACGTCGCCGCCGGGTCCCGCTCGATGGCGCCGTCGAGGTCCTCGACGAAGCGTTGGGCCACCTTCCGTACGAGACCGAGCCCAGCGGCATACGGCCTCTTCCTGTCCGTATGCCGCTGAGCCGGCTCCACGTCGGACGTGCGGACGAGCTTCAGCGGGGTCTCGGGCGCTGGATGGGCGCGCTCGCGCTCGTGGTTCACGGCGGTGCTCATGGGATCTCCTGGGGAGGGTCAGTCGACGAGGCCCTCGAAGAGGATGGTGGACAGGTAGCGCTCGCCGAAGGACGGGATGATCACGACGATCGTCTTGTCCTTGTTCTCCGGGCGGGCCGCGACCTGGACGGCCGCGGCGATGGCGGCGCCGGAGCTGATGCCGACGAGCAGGCCCTCCTCGGTCGCGGCGCGACGGGCGTACTTGACGGAGGTGGCCACGTTGACGTCGATGACCTCGTCATAGATGTCGGTGTCGAGGATCTCGGGCACGAAGTTGGCGCCGAGGCCCTGGATCTTGTGCGGACCGGGCTGGCCGCCGTTGAGGATCGGCGACTCCTCCGGCTCGACGGCGATCATCTTCACGTCGGGCTTGCGGGACTTGAGGACCTGGCCGACGCCCGTGATCGTGCCGCCGGTGCCGATGCCGGACACGACGATGTCGACCTTGCCGTCGGTGTCCTTCCAGATCTCCTCGGCCGTGGTCTTGCGGTGGATCTCGACGTTGGCCGGGTTGGCGAACTGGCGGGCGAGGACGCCGCCCCGCTCGGCCGCGATCTCCTCGGCGCGCTGGACGGCACCCTTCATCCCGGTGGCCGGGTCGGTGAGGACGAGCTCGGCGCCGAAGGCACGAAGGAGGGCGCGGCGCTCCTTCGACATCGACTCCGGCATGGTCAGGACGACGTTGTAACCACGGGCGGCACCGACCATGGCGAGCGCGATGCCGGTGTTGCCCGACGTGGCCTCGACGATCGTGCCGCCGGGCTTGAGCTCACCGCTCGCCTCCGCCGCATCGACGATGGACACCCCGATGCGGTCCTTGACGGAGCTGGCCGGGTTGTAGAACTCGAGCTTCGCGGCGACGGTCGCCTCCGCTCCGTCGGTGACCTTGTTGAGTCGGACGAGTGGCGTGTTGCCGATCAGCTTGGTCACGTCGTCGTAAATGGGCATTTGGGTGGCTCCCTCTGGCGAAGCGGTGGTAGATGTGGTTCGGGGCAGGGGTTTCGTGTCGACTGCCCCAGACAATCGAATCCAGCTTATGAATATTCCAACACAAGGTTATCTACTGCCAAGTCCCAGCCCTCGGGATCTCACGTGGTGGTGGCCCGCTGGGACCGGTGTCACACTGGACTAAGCATCTGCTCAGTCGTCAGTAGACTCCCGGCCATGAGTGCGCTCCAGATCATCGCGATCGTCATCTGCCTCGCCACCACGGTGGTGGCCATCGCGTTGCTCGCCCGGACCGTCAACCACTACCTCGCGACGCTTCCGCCTCGGCCAGCCCGAGTACCGCGGGGACAACAAGGGCGAGCGCACGCGGACGCTGCTGCGGGAGTTCCTCGGGCACACTCGGATGGCGCGCCTGCCGGTGGTCGCGATCGCGCACTGGGTGACGATGATCGGCTTCGGCTACCTGTTCCTCACCCTGGTGACGGCGTTCGGCCAGCTCTTCGAGCCGTCGTTCGCGCTGCCCCTGATCGGCCACTTCCCGCCGTTCGAATGGATCACCGAGGCGCTGGCCTGGACTGGCCTGGTCGCGATCCTCATGCTCATCGCGATCCGCCAGAAGAACCACCCGCGGTCTGCGCCGGGTGACGGCGGCCGTCGCAGCCGGTTCTTCGGATCCACTTGGTGGCAGGCGTACTACGTCGAGCTGACGATCCTCGGCGTGATGATCTGCATCCTGCTGCTCCGGCCGCTCGAGTACGCCCTCGAGAAGGTGGGCGGCGGCGACGGGGCGACGGGGCTGCACTACCCGCTGACGGGCTGGCTCGGCGAGAGCTTTGCCGGCATGTCGGTGGGCACGCTGGAGACCGCCATCATCGTCGTCGCGGCGATCAAGATCCTGATCAGCTTCGCGTGGATGATCACCATCGCCCTGACCCCGACCATGGGGGTGGCCTGGCACCGCTTCCTCGCGTTCTTCAACATCTTCTTCAAGCGCCACGCCGACGGCCGGACGAGCCTCGGTGAGCTGCAACCCATCAAGGTCGGCGGCGAAGTGCTCGACTTCGAGAAGGTCGAGGAGCTCGACGAGGACGCCGCGCTCGGCGTCGGCAAGGTGGAGGACTTCACCTGGAAGGGCCTGCTCGACTTCACCACGTGCACCGAGTGCGGCCGCTGCCAGAGCCAGTGCCCGGCCTGGAACACCGACAAGCCGCTCTCACCCAAGCTGCTCGTCATGGCGCTGCGCGACCACGCGCACGCCAAGGCTCCCTGGCTGCAGGCCTCCGAGGAGGTCCGGGCGGCCGGCATCGAGCAGGCGTCCAACGGCTTCTCCGACAAGACGAAGGCCGCGGTCGCGGTGGATCAGCTCGTCGGGGAGACCGGCTACGACATCCGTGACCCGCTCGGCGCCTACCTGCCGTTCGGGACGCCGGATGGCGGCGGGGCCGTCATCGACGACGACGTCATCTGGTCCTGCACGACCTGTGGCGCCTGCGTCGAGCAGTGCCCGGTCGACATCGAGCACGTCGACGCCATCGTCGACATGCGTCGCTACAAGAACCTCATCGAGTCGGCCTTCCCGTCCGAGCTCGGCGGCCTGTTCAAGAACCTCGAGAAGAACGCCAACCCGTGGGGGCTGGCGCCGCGGCTGCGGATGGACTGGGCCAAGGACCTACCCTTCGAGGTGCCCCAAGTGGGGGCCGACGTCGAGGACCTCGCGGAGGTCGACTACCTGTTCTGGGTCGGCTGCGCCGGTGCCTACGAGGACCGCGCCAAGAAGACGACTCGGGCCGTCGCGGAGCTGCTCGACCTCGCCGGCGTCAAGTTCGCCGTCCTCGGGGACGGCGAGTCCTGCACCGGCGACTCGGCTCGCCGCGCCGGCAACGAGTTCCTCTACCAGATGCTCGCCCAGCAGAACGTCGAGACCCTCAACGAGATCGGCGCGACGAAGATCGTCGTCACCTGCGCGCACTGCTTCAACACGATCAAGAACGAGTACCCGCAGCTCGGCGGAAACTACGAGGTGCTGCACCACACACAGCTGCTCAACCGGCTCGTCCGCGAGAAGCGGCTCACCCCGGTCGCCCGCCCCGGCGAGGACCCGACCAGTGCCGCAGGACTGTCCAAGGCCGGGTCGACCGGGTCCAAGGTCACCTACCACGACCCCTGCTACCTCGGTCGGCACAACCAGGTCTACGCGCCGCCGCGCGAGCTGCTGCAGGTGCTACCCGGGGTCGAGTACGCCGAGATGGAGCGCAGCAAGGAGAAGTCGTTCTGCTGTGGCGCGGGCGGCGCGCGGATGTGGATGGAGGAGCAGCTCGGCACGCGGATCAACAACAACCGCACCGAGGAGGCCTTGGCCACCGGCGCGAACCGCATCGCGGTCGGCTGCCCGTTCTGCAAGGTCATGCTCACCGACGGCGTCAACACTGCCGTCCAGGAGGGCAAGAAGGCCGAGGGTGAGGTCGAGGTGGTCGACGTCGCCCAGATGCTCCTCGCCGCGGTTCGTCGCGGTGAGGACGGCCAGGCCCGCGAGGAGGCCGACGCCGTGCCCGACGCCCCGACGCCGGAGCCGGCCACCTGACCGAGCCCACCTGAGCCAGAGTCTGACCCAGCGGTCCGCGCCGAGCGAGCCCAGCGGCATACGGCCTGAAGGACCCCGCCACACGCCCGCGTGGAGGGGTCCTTCCTTTGCCGTCGAGGCGTGTTGGAATCGCGGGCCAAGGGCGACGCGAGTACGGTCCGTGGCACTGCTGTAGAGTTCCCCTGATTTTCACTGGTTCTCGCCGTAAAAATGATCGCAGGAGCAGCCACATGGCAAAAGCGCCACCGCCCCAGAGGGACACCTCTCAACGTGAGATGCTGATCGGGAAGGGCTGGGTCCAGGGCGTCGCCCTCGTCATGCTCTTCGGGTTCTTCGTGATGGGCATCCTCGCCTATCGCACCTACACCAACTCGATGCCGCAGCCCGAAAAGGTGGTGACCCAGGCCGGCCAGACCGTCTTCACCACCGAGGACATCACGGCGGGTCAGGTCACTTTCCAGGCTCGCGGGCTGATGCAGTACGGCTCGATCATGGGCCACGGCGGCTACCTCGGCCCCGACTTCACCGCTGAGTACCTCCGCCACGCAACGGAGTTCACCGAGCACCAGATCCGCGACAGCGGCGCCCAGGACCCCAAGACGCTCAACGTCGAGGAGTGGCGGACCAACCGCTATGACGAGTCGACCGGCGTCCTCACGTTCACCGACAACCAGGTGGCGGCCTTCAACAACGCCAAGGCCTACTACGGGCAGTTCTTCGGCGAGGACTCGACGAAGTACGGCCTGAAGCCCAACCTCATCGACGACCCGCAGCAGATCCACGAGATCACCGCGTTCTTCGCCTGGACCGCGTGGGCCTCCGCAGCCGAGCGGCCGGGCTTCGACTACTCGTACACCAACAACTGGCCGATGGAGCCGCGCGTCGAGAACGGGCCCACCGCCGACCTGCTCGTGTGGTCCGGCCTGTCCCTCATCGCCCTCATCGGCGGGACCGGCCTCCTGTTCGCCATCTACGGGCGGTGGAGCCGCAAGATCGGCTGGCACTCCGAGGAGGCGCCGGCGATCGCCTTCCGGCAGCCGGGCACCGTCGGCCTGACCCTGGCCCAGCGCGCGACCGCTTGGTTCTTCTTCGTCATCGCGCTGCTCTTCCTCATCCAAGTGCTCGTCGGCGCCGCGGCCGAGCACTACCGCGCCGACATCCTGTCCTTCTTCGGGTTCGACCTGGCGCAGCTCCTGCCGTACAACCTGGCCCGCACCTGGCACGTCCAGCTCTCCCTCTTCTGGACTGCCGCTGGCTTCCTTGCGGCCGGGATCTTCCTCACCCCGCTCATCTCCGGTCGTGAGCCCAAGGGCCAACACCGAATCGCCTACGCCCTGCTCGGCGCCCTCGCGGTCGTCGTCTTCGGGTCGCTCATCGCCGAGGCTCTCTCGATCCACGGCGTGGACTGGGCCAAGGGTCCGCTCTTCGAGCAGCAGTGGGAGTACCTCGACCTCCCGCGGGTCTTCCAGATCCTGCTCACCGTGGGCATGGTGCTCTGGATCGTCATGATCTTCAGGGGAATCCGTTCGCGGCTGAGGCGTGAGTCCAAGGGCAACATGCCGTGGCTGTTCTTCTTCTCGGCGCTCGCGATCCCGGCCTTCTATGCGGTGGGCCTGCTGGCCACCACCGAGACCCACCTGACGGTCGCCGAGTTCTGGCGCTTCTGGGTCGTCCACCTCTGGGTCGAGGACTTCCTCGAGCTGTTCACCACCGTGATGGTCGCCTACATCTTCGTCATGCTGGGCGTCGTCCGCGAGAAGATCGCCCTCGGCATCATCTTCATGGACGTCATCCTGTACTCGTTGGGCGGCGTCATCGGGACGATGCACCACCTGTACTTCTCCGGCACGCCGGTCGAGCACATGGCCCTCGGTGCGTTCTTCTCGGCCGCGGAGGTCATCCCGCTCACGTTCCTCACCGTCGAGGCCTGGGCGTTCATGCAGCTCGGCGCGCGGCAGGAGGCGAAGACCTCGGCCCCCTTCCCGCACCGCTGGGCGGTCATGTTCCTCGTCGCCGTCGGCTTCTGGAACTTCCTCGGCGCCGGCGTCTTCGGGTTCCTCATCAACCTGCCGATCGTCAGCTACTACGAGATCGGCACTGCGCTGACCGCCAACCATGCCCACGCCGCCATGATGGGCGTCTACGGAATGCTCGCCGTCGGTCTCGCCATGTTCGCCCTGCGCTACCTCATCCCGGCCGAGAAGTGGCCGGAGAAATGGGCGAAGGTGTCATTCTGGAGTCTCAACATCGGTCTGGCCTGGATGGTGTTCGCAACGCTCCTACCGCTCGGCGTCCTGCAGCTCTACCACTCGGTGGGCGAGGGCTACTACGAGGCGCGCGAACTGGCATTTGTCACCAACAACACCAACGCGCTGCTCGAGTGGGGCCGCATGCCGGGTGACCTCATCTTCATCATCGGCGGGGTGCTGCCCTTCCTCTGGATGACCTGGCTCGGCCTGCGCCACTACCGCCACGGCAAGGTCGTGGACGAGATGCCGGAGGACGTGCTCTTCGTCGAGCTCGAGCCTGCCGGGAAGAAGTAGGAGAGAACGATGCGTACCCCGTCCGTCACCGTGCTGCTCGTCAGCGCCTACTCTGCCGTGCTCCTGGTCATCGCATGGCTCTTCGACCGGATGGGTGCGCGGTCGGCAGAGCGGTCGGCACGGTGGCGGACGGGGAACTTCATCTACCACGAGGACGCTGACGCGTGGAAGTGCCACGAGGACCAGTGGCTCTGGCCCGCGTCGTTCGACCCGGACAAGCGGGTCATCCGTTACCAGGGCCAGCACGCGATCTGCGGTCGCTGTCCCGTCAAGGACGAGTGCTCGCCAACGCCGGGTCCGAGGGAGCTGACCCGGCAGATCGACCCGTGGCCCTTCTCCGAGGCGGGCCGGTTCCACCGCGGGATCGCCCTCGCCGTGGCGAGCGTGGCCGTCTTCATGCCGACTGCGATGCTCCTCGGGGCCGACGGCGCAGGTGACGTCATCGTCCTCACCGCCGCCGTCGTCGTCGGCCTCATCGCCGGCATGCCCCTGGCCAAGCACCTGTGGCGCACACCGAGCAACTTCCCCGAGCACCTCCGAAGCGACGCCTCGAGCGACGCCCCCGACGCAGAGAGGTGCCGCACCCTCAGGTCGCGGTCAGCCGACGGGCGAGCCGTCGCTCGGCCAGGTCCTCGATCGCTACCAGACCCGCTGGGCCAGCGACCGGCGCCGAGTCAACCTGCCCAACCCCACCACCCTGCCCAACCCCACGACGCGGAAGTGAGCCCATGCCCGGCTGGATCGCCCCTGTCCTCGCAGTCCTCATCGTCGGCGCCGCCATCGTGGCGACGTCGGTCCGGATCATCCCCCAGTTCGAGCGGGGTGTCGTCTTCCGGCTCGGGAAACTGATGCCGATCTACCTGCCGGGGCTGCACCTGCTGGTCCCCGGGATCTACCGGCTCGAGCGGGTCGACCTGCGCGTCGTCACGCTGACGATCCCGCCCCAGGATGTCATCACCAAGGACAACGTGCCGGCGCGGGTCAACGCCGTCGTCCTGTTCAACGTCGTGGACCCGGAAGCGGCGATCATGCAGGTCGAGAACTATGCCGTCGCGACCTCGCAGATCGCCCAGACGACGCTGCGGTCGGTCGTCGGCCGGGCCGACCTCGACACGCTCCTGGCCCATCGCGAGGACCTCAACCACGACCTGCGCGAGATCATCGAGCTGCAGACCAAGCCCTGGGGCGTCGACGTGTCCGTGGTCGAGATCAAGGACGTGGAGATCCCCGAGCAGATGCAGCGCGCCATGGCCCGGGAGGCGGAGGCGGAGCGCGAACGCCGGGCCAAGGTCATCAACGCCCGCGGTGAGCTGCAGGCCTCGGGCGAGCTGAAGCAGGCGGCCGACATGCTCTCGCAGAGCCCGGCGTCGCTCCAGCTGCGCTACCTGCAGACCCTGCTGGAGCTCGGCGCGGACCAGAACTCCACCGTGGTGTTCCCGCTCCCGATGGACATCGTCGGCCCGTTGCTGAAGCGGCTGGCGCCACCGGACGGCGACTGACGCCCTTTGTTCCAGCAGCGCCCAGCAGCGTCCGGCCAGGACCCTGCGGAGCCGAATGTGCTGAAGGGCTGGTCAGGCAGGGGTCAGTGCGCGCATATTGGGTAGAGGTCACGCACCGTACACAGGGAGCCAACATGTTCGGTCGATCCGCAACCAAGACATCCCAGCCGCTCGACGTCATCCCCGACGGCATACCGGTCCTCTCCCGCGGACGTCATCGCAACCCTCACAAGGGCGCCTGCTTCATGGAGATGGCCTCCTACCTGGCCGGGGAGCGGTGGAGTGACCACCCCAAGTGCACCCATCCCGTCCTCGCCTCACTGGCCCGGTGCGTCAACGACGCCCTCGGCGACGTCCGCCGCCAGGAGCTGGCCATGATGATTCCCGAGGTCGTCGGGCTGAACCCGGACGACCGACGGGTCGCGCCGACCCTCATGCGTCGCGCCGCCCTCGTCGCCCTGCCGATCGCATCGGCTGAACGGCAGAACGTCATGGCGCTGGCCGTCATGGGCGCCGAGCGGCACCTCAACGACATCGAGGGCCGCGACCCCAACGTGCTCAGTGACGAGGCCAGGATCGCGCTCGCCCACGTGCCGGGCGCCGAGAAGTGGGCCAGGGACTTCGTGCGCCGCGTCGGCACCCGGGACCTGCGCGCCGACGCCGCGGCCAAGGTCGTCTCGCTCGCCGTCAACGGCGTCGCTCGGGCCTGCGTGGATGACCCCTCTGCACAGCTCGTCTCGCTCCTGCGGGCGAGCATCGACGACACCAAGGCCATCTCGGCAGAGACCTCGTCAGCGCCGACCTCAGCGCCCGAGTGGGCGCCGGCGGTTCGCCAGCTCGACCCCGCGCGGGTCGAGCGCAGCGCCTGACCCGGCGCCGAGATCCTCCACCGGACGCCCCGCCCGGACTGCCCGGGCGCGGCGCTCAGCGCGTGGTCGGCGTGTAGGGGCGATGGACGTATGCCGCTGGGTTGGCTTCCCGACGCCGCGCGCGGACCCGCTTGTCCAAGGCATCGACGGCGAGGACCAGCGGTGCCGACAGCAGCGCCACCGCCCAGCCCGCGGGCGGCGGGCTCGCGTGGCCGAGGACCAAGGCAATCGGTGCGACGAGGAGCACGACGAACGAGAAGAGCAGCTCGACCGACGCCGCGGGGATGAGCAGGCGGTTGGTCGTCCAGCCCAGCTGTCCGGGCCGCACGGTGGAGCTCCGGCACGCGAAGGCGTTGGCCTTCTGGGCGAACACCACGGTCATGAAGGCCGCCCCCGACGCCGCGCGAAGCGCGTCGCCGGAGGGGAATGCCTCACCGGGTGACCAGCCAGCGGCCACGAGGGCGACCAGGAAGGCCACCATCGTCAGCGTGGCGATGAGGGGACCGAGCAACCCGAACGCCCGGCGCAGGACGGTGCCGTTGAGCAATCGGCCGCGAACCGGTGGCCCCTCGAGCAGGTGCCGAGCGGGAGGTTCAGCTCCGAGCGAGACGGCTGAGAGCGTATCGGTCCCGATGTCGATGGCAAGGATCTGGAGCACGCCGAGGGCCAGCGGGAACTGACCACCGGACAGTGCCCACACGACGAACGGGGTCAGCTCGGCAACATTGTCCGTCAGGTGGTAGGTGAGGAAGCGGCGGACGTTGACGAAGGTCGTGCGGCCCTGCTCCACCCCGGCGACGATGCTCGCAAAGGAATCGTCGAGCAGGACCAGGTCGGCCGCCTCGCGGGCGACGTCGGTGCCTGACCGGCCCATGGCCACCCCGATGTCCGCCTCGTGCAGGGCCGGCGCATCGTTGACGCCGTCGCCGGTCATCGCCACGACGTGTCCCCGGGAGCGAAGGGCCCGCGCGATTCGCAGCTTGTCCTCTGGCGAGACTCGCGCCACGACGATGCCGTCATGGTCCAGCGTCGACTCGAGCACGTGGTCGTCGGATGGCAACTGCGCCCCGACGAGAACGGGGACTCCGGGTGGCGCAGTCCCACGGCATCGGCGATGGCGGATGCTGTCGCCGGGTGGTCGCCGGTGATCATGGCGACCCTGATGCCGGCCCGGCGGCAGGCGGCCAGTGACGATCCGACCTCCTCGCGCGGCGGGTCCTCCAGGCCCACCAGCCCGATCAAGCGCAGGTCCCGCTCCACTTCCTCAAGGGTGCTCGGTGCCAGGCCGGGCGGGCCGGCCGCGACCGCAAGCACCCGGAGGCCGCGGGCGCTCAAGTGCTCCGCGACGCGCAGCGCCTCGGCCCCAAGAGGGTCATCGCACAGCGGGATGACGCTGTCTGGAGCACCCTTGACGACGGCGGCGTCGTCGATGACGATCGCCATGCGCCGGGTCCGGGGATCGAAGGGAAAATGCAGCTGCGCCACATGGTCGCGCCGGTCGGCGTCGGTGTTGATGCCGAGTCGGCGCGCGAAGACGTCGAGGGCAACCTCCGTCGGGTCCCCATGGGGATGCCACGCCCCGCCTGTCTGGACGGCGTAGCCGGTGGAGCACCGCGTGGCCGCGAGCGCCAAGTCCGTGCCGCTCTCGCTCACCGCCGGTGACGCCATCGAGACGCGAGCGTCGGGCTCGTAACCGACTCCCTCGACGGACATGGCCCCCTGGGGGGTCCACGCCTCGACCATGGCCATCTCGTTGCGCGTCAACGTCCCGGTCTTGTCCGTGCAGATGAAGGTCGTCGAGCCGAGTGTCTCGACGGCATCGAGCTTCCTGACGAGGATCTGCCGGCGAGCCATCTGCTCGGCGCCCCAGGCGAGGGAGAGGGTGACTGTCGGCAACAGCGCCTCCGGGACCAGCGCGACGGTGACACCGATGGCGAAGACGAACCCGTCCTGGATGGGCCGGCCGACGAGTAGCGAGATGGCGAGGAAGAGGCCACCGACTCCAAGGGCGATGGCGGCGATGATCCGGACGACCTGCTGGAGGCCCCGGGTCAGCGGAGTGACCGGTTTCGGGCCGCCGGTGGTCAGCCGGGCGATATCAGCCAGTCGTGTGCGGGCGCCGGTGGCGACGACCATGGCCCTGGCCTCGCCCTCCACGAGGAAGGTCCCTGCATACAGCTGGCCCCCGTCATCGACTGTGCTCGCGACGCTCTCCCCGGTGAGCATCGAGGTGTCCATCAGGAGCCGGTTGCCCATGACGAGCAACGCGTCGGCGGGCACCCGGTCGCCGCTCTCGAGCAACAGGAGGTCGTCGACGACGACATCGGCCGCGTCGACGATCAGCCGCCTGCCGTCCCGGCGCACGGTCACTCGGGTGGGCAGCATGGATTGCAGCTTTGACGCAGCACGATTGGCACGCGCCTCCTGCGCGAGGGCGAAGATCGAGTTGATGAGGATGACGGCGAAGATGGCCACGCCGAGCTGGGGCATACCGGCGACGACGGCGAGCCCTCCGGCCACCCAGAGCATGAGCGCGAAGAAGTGGACCAGTTCCCCGACCAGTCGGCGCAGCAGGGAGGGACGACGGGGCTGTGGGAGCAGGTTCGGCCCGTCCGCAGCCAGGCGCGCGGCAGCCTCGGTGCTGCTCAATCCCTCCGCGGTTCTCTGCACGTCGCGCCCTCCCCTGCCATCATGCCCACGCCTCCCGGGCCCGAACAGGACAAAGGTCCCGGCCACGGCAGGCCCAGTCAGGCCCTCCAGCGGATCGGCAGCCGCTTCACCCCACGCTGGAAGTTCGACCGCAGGTACGCCGGCTGCCCTGCCGCCTCGATCGACGACGTCCTGCTCAGCACCTCGGTGAACAGCGCCGTCATCTGCACGCGCGCCAGGTGCGCTCCAAGGCAGAAGTGCGGACCGTGCCCGAAGGCGAGATGCGCCTTGGCGTTGCGGTCCACGTCGAAACGCTCGGGTTCGGCGAAGACCGACTCGTCGCGGTTGGCGGACGCGAACGACACGACCACCTTCTCGCCGGCCCGGATGGGCTGCCCGGCCAGCTCGACATCAGCGCTCGCGGTGCGCCGGAAGGTCATGACTGGCGTCCACCACCGCAGCAGCTCGTCGACGACGCCGGCGATCCGCGAGGGGTCGGCCCGCAGCGCACGCTGCGCATCTGGGTTCTCGATCAGCGCGATCATCGCGCCGGGCAGCCCGTTGCGCAGGGTCTCGTTGCCGGCTACGGCGAAGAGCCAGAACAGGTTCTCGAACTCCTCGATGGAGACGTGCCCGTCACCACCGGCCGCGTCGTCGCGCTGGGCCATGAGGATCGACATGACGTCGTCGCCGGGAACGGCACGCTTGCGCTCACCCAGCCCAGCGGCATACCGGTAGAGGTCCGGCATCCCCGCACGACTGCGCGGGTCGGGCATCCGCCCATCGGGGCCGGGTGAGGGCCGCACTGACAACGCCGCGGCAGCGAGATCCGAGCCGCCCTCCCCGGTGAAGGCTGCACTCGAGGCGTAGTCGGGGTCCTGCCAGCCGATCACGCGGTTCGACCAGTCGAACATGAGCCAGCGGTCCTCGGCGGGCACGCCGAGGATGTCGGCCAGCGCCAGCAGCGGCAGGTCGGCGGCGACGTCCTTGGCGAAGTCACACTCCTGCCGCCCGGCCAGCATTCGGTCGACGATCGTGCGCGCGTGGCCGGTAATCTGGGACTCGAGGCGACCGATCGCTTTTGGTGTGAACGACTTTGCCAGCATCCGGCGCAGACGCGAGTGCTCGGGCGGGTCCATGTTGAGCATCATGCGACGCACATAGGCCAGGTCCGCCGGTGTGGCGGGATCCCTGATCTGAGTGCCGCCCCGCCACGAGGAGAACGTCTTCGGTTCGCGCAGGACCCGCACCACGTCCGGGTGTCGGAGGACGAGCCAGTACCCCGGCCCCTCAGGCCAGCCGAGCTGCTCGGGCTCCTCGACGCGCACGACGCCGTGCTCGCGCCGCAGCTGGGCGAGGACGGCGTACGGCACTCCGTTGACGTAGGTCGACGGGTCGTGCAGCAGCCGAGTGGCCTTGGCCAGCGGCGCCTGAGCAGAGCCGGGATCGGCCCTCCCGGGCACGGTCAGGCCCCGGTCTCCTTGAGGAAGTTGTTGATGCGGGTCGCGAGGTTCACGGGCGCCTCGAACATCGGGTAGTGGCCGGCGTTGGCGATCACCTCGAGCCGGACCTTCGGGAAGAGCTGCATCCACGTCTGCTCGCAGGTCTCCTTGCCGAGCGCGGGGTCGTGCTCGCCGGCCAGGACCAGAACGGGAGTCTCCTTGCCGCGGACCTCGTCCTCGAAGTCGGGCTTGGCCCAGGCCTCCAGCACGTTGGCGAAGGCCTCCTTGGTGGAGTGCTCGAGCGACCAGTCGACGACCGAGTTGACGAAGACGGGTGTGTTGCGGTTTCCGGTTGTGAAGTCGACGATTCCGTAGCGCTTGTCGCGGTGCTCCGCGGCACCCCAGAAGAGGTCGCGGCCAGCCTCGTCGAAGGGCGTCGGCGTCGAGCTGACAGGGCAGACACCAACGAGGGCCTCGACGCGCTCGGGCGCCAGCGCGAGGACCCGCTGGACCAGCGCCCCGCCCATGGAGTGCCCCACGATGCTGAAGCGGTCCACCCCGAGCTCGTCCGCGAGCGCGAGGATGTCGCGGGCCGACTCGTCGAGCGACTGGTCCCCCTCCTCATCCATGCGCTGCCCGTAGCCGCGGATGTCGGTGAAGACCCAGGTGAAGGCGTCGCCGTCCAGGTAGTCCGGGAAGGTGCCCCAGCCGTCGGACGAGCCGAACCACCCGTGGGTGAGGAAGACGGTGCGCGGGCCGGAGCCGACGGTGCGGTGAGCGATCGACATGACTCTCCTTTGAGCTCGGACAACAGCTGTCGTATGCCGCTGAGCCTAGTCGCGCACGCCCGCTGCACTCCGATCGTGTCGGGTCAGGCGCGGAGGCGGTCGTAGAGGGCGTTGTCCTCCCATCCGCCATCGGCCGTCTCGGCGCTCGCCCGCTCGGTGCCGACGCGGACGAAGCCGGCCCGCTCGGCGAGGCGCTGCGAGGCGAGGTTGCTCTGGGCGGTGAGCAGGAAGAGCCTGCGCAGGCCGAGCCCGCCGTCATCCTGGCTCCGCATCGACCACGTGCAGAGCGCGTCGACCGCGGCCGCCATGACACCCCGCCCGCGGCCCTCGGGGTGTGTCCAATAGCCGACCTGCGCGGTGCCGTCCGGCTCGTCGGTGTCGAACTCGAAGAGGGCGACGTTGCCCAGGGCGACGTCGGTCTCGGGGTCCGCGACGCACCACGCGACCCGGACCCCATTCGCCTCCGAGAGGCGCACCCGGCCGAGATAGGCCGGCACGTCCTCGACTGCGCGCGGCAGCGGCGAGTGGGGCAGCATCTGCTGAAAGACCGCGTCGCTCGCCGTCTCCACGAGCCGGATGGCATCGCTCTCCCGCCAGGGCCGGAGACGAAAGCGCTCGTCCTCGAGGACGACGGGCTCCAGCCAGCGGGAGCGGGGCTCGCGCGCGTCGCCGTGGCCGAGCCAGCCGATCCACTCCTCATGGGCCGCGCCGCCCGGGGCCTTGGTCTGGTGGACCCCAGGGGCGAAAGAGAAGCCCAGGGACCACGCCGTGCGCCTTGCATCCCAGTCGCCAGCCGGCCCCCGCCACAGCACCAGGCTGGCACCCTGCTCGAACGCCTGCGTCACCACGGCTTCGACGGCTTGACGGTCCTGCCCCGGGCCCGGCCGCAGGATGAACACGTCTTCGAGCTGCGTCCCAATCACATCAGTCCAGCCGAGGTCAGCCACTCCTTGGCGACGACGCTGGCGTCCTTCTTGTCGACGACGACCTGCTTGACCATGTCCGCGAGGGCAGGCGTGTCGAGCTTCGCGGACACGGCGTCGAGGGGTGCCTGGACCGAGCCGGCGACGTCCTCGCGGACGAGCGGCACGACGTTGTCGGAGCCGAAGAGCAGCTTCGGGTCCTCGAGGACGACGAAGCCGTTGGCCGCGATGGAGGGGTCGGTACTGAAGATGTTGGCGGCCTTGACCTGGCCGTTCTTCAGCGCCTCGACGGTGGCCTGGCTCGCGAGCGGGCGGAACTCCGCCGGCACCAGGTTGTAGACCTCCTTGAGACCCACGAGGCCCTGGTGCCGGGTCCGGAACTCGGGCGGCGCGGCGATGGACAGCTCGCCCTGGTGTGCAACGAGGTCCGGGATCGCCGTGAGGGACCACGTGTCGGCCGTCTCCTTGGTGACGACCATCGAGTTCTTGTCCTCAGCCGCGGACTTCGCCAGGACGGTGAGCCCGGCGGGCAGCTTGGTCTTGAGGGTGGCGTACACCTCCTCCGGGTCGGTCGCGGTCACGGTCTTGTCGTAGTAGTTCGTCAACGAGCCGGTGTACTCAGGGACGATGTCGACCTCCCCACCTTCGATCGCCTTGAGGTAGGTCTCCCGGTTGCCGATGTTGAACTGGCGCTTCACTGTCAGGCCCTTGGCCTCCAGCGCCTGGGCGTAGATCTCGCCGAGGAGCGCGGACTCGGGGAAGTCCGCCGAGCCGATGGTCACCGAGGTCGCTGGTCCGGTGCCGCCGTTCGTGGCTCCGGGCTGGTCGGTGGCGAGCGGGTTCTCGCTGCTACCACAGGCGGCGAGCGGGAGGACGGCAGCGGTGAGCAGGCCGGCGAGCAGGGTGCGCGTGCGAAGCATGGTCAGATACTTTCCGTTCGGTCAGCCACGAGGCAACTGCCTTTGTGGGGTCAAGCCGGGTGGAGCAGGTCAAGCCGGGTCGAGCAGGTCAAGCCGGTTGGTGGTCGGGCTCCGAGCGGTTGCCCGGCGGTCCAAGGCCGGTGCCGGTGCCGGCACGCGACAGGTCGAGACGTCCAGGGTCGGTAGGTCCAACATGGGTGCTTGCGCCCCGAGATTCCCGGGGAGACGGCGTATCGCTGGAGCAGGGCGAGCAGGCCGTCAGCGACAAGGGCGAGCACGGCGACGAGGACAGAACCGGCGACCATCTGGGGCAGGTCCCGTGCGGCGAGCCCGTCGATGAGATAGCGCCCGAGGCCCCCGAGGCTGATCGAGGCGGCGATCGTCGCGGTCGCGATGACCTGGAGCGTCGCCGATCGCAGTCCGGAGAGGAACAGCGGCATGGCAATCGGCAGCTCGACCTGGGTGAGCACCTGGGTGCCGCGCATCCCCATGCCGCGAGCGGCGTCGCGGGCCGCCGGGTCCACGCTCTCCACCCCGGCGTAGGTGCCGGACAGCAGGGGCGGGATGGCGAGCAGCACGAGGACGATGATGCTGGGAATGGTGAAGGCGAGATCGCTCTGGATGAGCGGTCCGACGAGCATCGAGATGGCGAAGAGCAGCCCGAGACTGGGCACCGCACGCAAGGCGTTCGCCCAGGTGACGAGCCAGCGGGCCCGGCCGGTGTGCCCGACCCACGCGCCGAGCGGCACCGCGATCACCAGGGCGATCCCGATCGTGATGACGGTGTAGACCAGGTGCTCCGCGAGCCGGGCCGGTACGCCGTCGGGTCCGGACCAGTGCTCCGGGTCCGTCAGCCACGTCACGAGGTCGTCGATCATGCCGCCGCCTCCGCCCCGGCCCGAGCCCACGGCGTCAGGACGTACGCGATGCCGTTGATGGCGAGGTCGAAGAGGATGGCGAGCACGACGCAGGCGACGATGCCGACCCAGACCTCGGTCGCGAAGTTGCGCGCGTAGCCGTCGGTGAGGAAGTAGCCGAGCTGGTTGACGCCGATCAGCGACGCGACACTGACGATGCTGACGTTGCTCACCGCGGCGACCCGCAGGCCTGCCGCGAGCACCGGAACCGCGAGGGGCAGGTCGACCGCGCGGAACCGCGCGAAGCCGCCGAATCCCATGGCGGTGGCCGCGGCTCGCGTGGACGGATCGACGCTCGAAAGGGCATCAGCGACGGTGCGAGTCAGGAGCGCAACGGTGTAGATCGTCATCGCGACGATGACGTTGACCGGGTCGAGGATGCCGCGGTGGAGGATGTTGGGCAGCAGGATGAACAACGCGAGCGAGGGAATCGTGTAGAGCAGCCCGGTCGCACTGAGGAGCGGTCCTCTGAGCCACGCCTTACGCGCCGCGAGCCAGCCCAGCGGGAGGGCGATGAGCAGGCCGATGACCAATGGGATCCCCGCGAGCCAGGCGTGCTGAACGCCGCGCGAGAGGATCTCGTCGAAATGGTCGAGCGCCCACGTCACGAGCGGCCGGCCCCCTCGGTCGTCGCCGACCCCGCAACAGCGGGAGGAGGGGTATGCCGCTCAGCCGGCTCAGCGGCATACGCCCCGTTGGGGTTGTGGCGGGCTTCAATGGCGGGCACCACTTGGGACGCAAGGATGGTGCCGACGAAGCGGCCGTCAGGGTCGGCGACGACCCCGCGCCCGCTGGGCGAGCTGAGGGCGGCATCGAGGAGCGCACGGAGCGAGCCATCGGTGCGGGCGACCGTGCCACCCCGGTGGAGCAGCGAACGGTCCACCGTCGTCGTGACGGCGTCGGCCCGGACCCACCCGATGGGGTCGCCCTGGTCACCGAGGCAGAGGACCCAGATCTGCCCCACGGCGCGGACCTCGTCGCCAGTCGCGCCGAGGTGGGTCGTCGGCTCCTTCGTGAGGGAGAGGGCCGGCGCGCCCTCGAAGGCCAGCGACCGGTAGCCACGGTCGCGCCCGACGAACTCGGCCACGAAGTCGTCGACCGGGTCGGCGAGGAGCCGCGCGGGGGTGTCGAGCTGGGCGAGGACCCCTCCGATCCGCAGCACGGCCACCTGGTCACCGAGCTTGATCGCCTCGTCGATGTCGTGGGTGACGAAGAGGGTCGTCTTGCCGATCTCGGACTGGAGGCGGAGGAACTCGTTCTGCAGCTGCTCGCGGACGACGGGGTCGACGGCGGAGAACGGCTCGTCCATGAGCATGACGGGCGGGTCGGCGGCCAGGGCCCGGGCGACGCCGACGCGCTGCTGCTGGCCCCCCGAGAGCTGGGCCGGGTAGCGCCGGGCCAGAGCGGGCTCGAGGCCGACGCGCTCGATGAGCTCCATCCCGCGGGCTCGCGCGGTGCGTTTGTCCACGCCGAGGAGGCGAGGCACGGTCGTCACGTTGTCGAGGACGGTGCGGTGGGGGAAGAGGCCGGCGTGCTGGATCACGTAGCCGATGCTCCGGCGCAGCTCGGCGACGTCGAGGCTCGCGGTGTCCCGGCCGTCGATGGAGATCGTGCCCGACGTCGGGATGATCATGCGGTTGACCATGCGCAGGGTCGTCGTCTTGCCACAGCCGGAGGGTCCGACGAGCACCGTGATCCGCCCCGTCGGCGCCTCGAGCGTCAGGTTGTCGACCGCGGTCGTCGCCCCCGCAGTGCCCACGCCGTAGATCTTGGTCACGCTGTCGAAGCGGATCATGCAGACAAACGTACCCAGCCCTTCCGACAAGGCGATCGAATAACCCCTCCATGCCCATCGAAAGAACAGCATTCGGGCAGGTGCAGCCCGAATGCTGTTCACTCCATCAGGGAGTGTGGGAGGGCTCCATGGTGAACAGCTCCCCCGGGGTGCACTGCAGGACATCGCAGATCGCGGTCAGCGTGCTGAAGCGGACCGCCTTGGCCCGCTGGTTCTTCATGATGCTGAGGTTGACCACGGTGACCCCGACGGCGTCGGCGAGCGCCGTCAGGGTCATGCCGCGCCGGTCCAGCAGCTCGTCCAGGTGGCACACCACCCGGTGGGGGTCGTCCGGCGGCATCACACCAGCCCGTCGACGTCGTCGCGCAGCCGCACTCCGTGGCGGAAGGCTTGGGAGATGGCCCCGATGACCAGCATCGCCGTGAGCCAAGGGAACACCTGGGTGGGCAGGACGAGGATCTGGTCGGCGCCCTCCGACATGACGGAGGTCGCGACGGCCGCGTCGCGGACGAGCCCCGAGACCGCCACGGCCGCGGCGCCGAGGCCGATGACCAGCGCGATGGTGTCGAGGCGCCTGACGTTCTCGGTCGTGAACGGGTCGCCACCCCGCACGTCGCCGAGGAGGCGCAGCAGGAGCCACACCACCCACAGGATGGCGGCCGCGGTGAGGAAATCAGGCGTCGCCGTCAGGAGTCGCTCGGCCACGGTCGGCTCGTCGATGACCACATCGACCGTGGCCGGGTTGACCACTGACGCGCGGTCCGCGAGCTCATCCACGGAGACGTCAGTGTGGATCGAAGTCGTGATCGGCTGCGCCGCAAGCCAATCGATGATCGGGATGATGGCACCGCGCACCACGGCGGCGATCGCCACAACCCAGAGGACGGCTCGTAGCCCCCAGTGGTCCCACCGGTCGAAAGCCAGCCGGTCACGTCGGTTGCTGGTCATTGCTCCCCCATCTGACCGCAGCATCCCACGGCCGCCATATCGTTTCTCGATAGTATCGAGAAACGATATGCCGTCAAGTGGTCCCAGAAGTTGTCCTCGATCAAGGGAGTGGGTCCACGGCGGGTCAGATGTCGATGACCCCTCCACCGCCGTGCACGGCCCGCGCCACGACGGCGCCGATCGGTCCGGACCGCGGCTCCGGGCTGCCTCCGAGCTCACGCGCGAAGCTCGCCGCGACGATGTCGACGACGAGCGCCGTCCAGAGCCCCGCCCGGACCAGCATGGCGTGGTCGCCGCGGGCCACGCGGATGAGCGTCGCATCCCGCCCTGCGGCGAGCATCGAGTCGACCGTGCGGCGCGAGGCCGACAGCGGTGTGATGGCATCGCGGTCGCCGTGGATGAGGACGGTCTTCTGGCCGTCCCGGGGTGCCGGGTCACCACGCTCGATCCACGGCGCGAGCCCGAGGACCAGTCGCACGCCGTCATCGTCCGACACCGACAACGCGGTGCGCCCGCCCATCGAGTGGCCGACGAGACCGACGGGGACGCCCGGGTAAGCAGCCCGGACCTGCTCCAGCGCCCACCGCGCGTCCTCGACCGGCGACGCCTCGAGCCCGTTCCACCCGCGGTACCGGAAGCGCAGCCGCGCGACGGCCAGCGGCCCCGGCACCTTGCGGAGCGCCCGTGCGAAGGGCACCAGCCGCGCGACGTTGCCCGACCACGGGTGGTTGGGATCGCGCCCCTCAACCGCTCCGCCGTGCATGACGAGCGCCACGGCCCCAGCCCGCGCGGGCCGGGCGTCCCACGCCAAGGAGGCGAGCGGCATACGGCTGCCGTTCACACCTGGGTGCGCTGGAAGTTCTGCCATGAACGGGACGCAGTCGGGCCGCGCTGACCCTGGTAGTGAGATCCGTACTTACCGCTGCCATAAGGGTTTTCGGCGGGAGAACTGAGGCGGAAGAAGCACAGCTGGCCGATCTTCATCCCCGGGTAGAGCATGATCGGCAGGGTTGCGACGTTGGACAGCTCCAGCGTCACGTGCCCCGAGAAACCGGGGTCCACAAAGCCTGCCGTTGCGTGTGTCAGCAGCCCGAGCCGCCCCAGCGACGACTTGCCCTCGACCCGCGCCGCGAGGTCGTCCGGCAGGGTGACCGTCTCGAGAGTCGACCCCAGCACGAACTCACCAGGGTGCAGCACGAAGCGCTCCTCGCCCGCGCCCACCTCGACCAGACGCGTCAGCTCGGGCTGCTCGGCGGCCGGATCGATGTAGGGGTACTTGTGGTTGTCGAACAGCCGGAAGTACTTGTCGAGCCGCACGTCGACGCTCGAGGGCTGGATCATGGCCGGGTCCCACGGGTCGAGCGCGACCCGCCCACCGTCGACCTCGGCCCTGATGTCCTTGTCAGAGAGCAGCACGTAGGGAGGCTACCGCGCGCTCGCTCACGCCCGCCGTTGTTCATGCCGTATGCCGCTGGGCTTGGTTCCAGCCCTTCCCGCAGTCACCGGGGGGGCCTAGTTTGAACGCCATGACGTCACAGGGGATCGGCGGGGACGGCGACGTCCGCGCGTTCATGCAGCAGTTCCAGGGCCTGCTCCAGCGCATGTCCGTCGAGCTCGGACCGGAGGAGGAGGGTGGCGAGCCGCTCGTGCAGGTGCTGACGGACCATCTCGGCGTGGCGGCCGAGCAGCTCGCGGTCGTCACCGAGGAGATCGCGGCACATCGAGCCGTGGACGCCGACATCGCGCTGGAGGTGCTGGCCGCGCCCGATGCCGAGGCGCGGCTCGTGGGGATCGGCGGCGGCGACATGCGCCACCACTTCACGCTCGGCGACCTGCTGCAGGCCGGTCGATTCGGGCCGGGTCGCATCCCGGTGGGCCAGGTCGACTACCTGCGGCTGGACACCGGTCCGCGACCCGAGGACACCCGACAGGTCATCACCGCGGGCGTTCGGCTCTTCCATGACGACGGTGTCCCGGTCGCAGTGCGCGTCATGGGTCGGAATCCCCACGTCGGGCGGGAGAAGGCGATCTTCGAGGTGCTGGCGCCGGAACGGGACGCGGCCGAGGCGCTCGTCGCCCGGTTGCGCGAGGTGATGGACGAGCGCAGCGTCATGCGCGGCCAGGTCATCACCCTCGCCTCTGATCCCTACGGTCCCGGTCTCGCCGGAGCCACCTTCATCGAGCGCCCAGCGCTGACCGCTGACGACGTCGTCCTCCCGGAGGGAGAGCTCGACCGGATCGAGCACCACGTCGTCGGGATCGGGCGACACCGTGACCGCCTCCGCGAGCACGGCCAGCACCTCAAGCGCGGGATCCTGCTCTACGGGCCGCCCGGGACCGGCAAGACGCACACGGTCCGCTACCTGCTCAGCGCAACTCCCGGCACGACCGCGGTGCTGCTCAGCGGCGGCGCGCTGCAGCACATCCACGCCGCGGCGAAGATCGCGCGGGCGCACCAGCCCGCGATCGTCGTGCTCGAGGACGTCGACCTCGTCGCGGAGGACCGGTCGCTCACGATGGGGCCGCAACCGCTGCTCTTCGAGGTGCTCGACGCGCTTGACGGACTCGACGCGGATGCCGATGTGGCGTTCCTGCTGACGACGAACCGCGTCGAGGACCTCGAGGTGGCCCTGGCGCAACGACCCGGACGCGTCGACCTCGCCGCGCAGATCCCGCTGCCGGATCTCGAGGGGAGACTCGCCCTGCTCCGGCTCTACGGCAGGCACCTCTTCGAGGACGCAGCACTGTCAGCTGCTGCGGAGCGGGCCGAGGGCACGACGGCGAGCTTCGCGAAGGAGCTCGTCCGGCGAGCCGTTCTGGCCGCCGCCCTCGAGGAGACGGCACCCGGCGACCGGCACCTCACCTCGGCGTTGGACGAGCTGCTGTCCGACTCAGAGCTCCTGACGCGGAGCCTGCTCGGTGTGCAGGGCTTCGGGGGCGAGGGCGGCGAGGATCCTGGGGACCCGGAGGAGATGGGAGCAGGCGGCTTCCCCAGACAGGGTGGCGCAGCGTTCGCTGGCCCGATGCCCAGCGTGTACCGGGGCCGCGGCGGGGGGTGGTTCGCCTACCGGCCTCGCTCCTGAGCCATCCGGAGTTATCGCCATCCCGATGGCGAGTATTGGCTCACCGTGAAGACAGCCCCCTGTGGATCGCGAAGCTGCGCGTCACGGGTCCACTCGGTGTCCGTGCTGGACAGCACCGTGGCGCCGAGTCGTTCAGCAACAGCGGCCGCATCGTCCCGATCGGCGACCGTGAAGGTGACCTGCCAGTGCGGTCGCTCCTCTCCGGCCACGACCAGCCACCCGAAGGCGTCGGCGAAACCCGGCGGCACCGAGTCACCCGACTGTCGCTCGCGGATCCCGGGGTCGGACGTGGCGGCCAGATGGTCGCCATAGCCGGGCTGGCGGATCATCGTCGCGAAACCGAGACCATCGAAGACCCAGCCGAAGGCGCCGCCATAGAAGCCTGCGGCTGCTGACGCATCAGTGGTGTGCAGGTCACTGAAGTTCCAGGCACCAGGCGCATTGGCGACTTGCGCGCCATGTCGGCCGCGAGCCTGCCACAGACGAAAGGGAATTCCCTCCGGGTCGACACACGATGCGGTGGTGGCGGATTCGCCCAGATCTGCCGGTGGCTCTGTGATCCGACCTCCGGCCCGCGTGATGCGGTCGGCTGCCCGTTCGATGTCCTGGACGGAGATGTAGGTGCTCCAGTCGGCGCCGCCGCTGTCCGGACCTTGGGGGCCTTGGGCGATGCCGGCTGCATCCTGGCCATCGCGCTGGGCGCTGAGATACCGGCGCTCGGGCGTGGCCTCGATGAAGGTCCAGCCGAACAGGGCGCCGTAGAACGCGGCCGCCTCTTCGACGTCGGCCGCCTCCAGGTCGACCCAGCAGGTCACGCCCTCGGGATAGGTTCGCTGTGTCATCGGCGTCTTCCTTCCATCTGCCACACGGTAAGCCGAAGCCCTGACACCCAGCTCCTGAGCGAGTCCGGCAGCGGCAGCCTCAGCCGCCGGGGGTGGCGATCTCGTGCAGCCGCACGAAGAGGTAGCGGGACGACGACGAGGCCGACGAGGAGCACCGCTGTGCCGCTGCGGCTGCGCTCGGCCCACGACCAGCCCCAGGCGAGCGGGAGGACGGCCAGGGATGCGACCAGGTAGCCGAGGTAGGTCAGCGCAGGGATGTCGGGCCGGTCGCCGGTCAGCCACTGGATGCCGAGGACCAGATGCACGATCAGGCCGGCTTCGATGAGACCCAGGATCGCGATGATCGGTTTGTTGACGGGGCGATCCCGAACGACCTGGACCAGGACGAGCAGCGCCGCGACGCCACACAGCACGGAGATGGCGATCTGGAGCTGGGCCACGGAGGTATTCAACCGTGGTGGTCGGCCCACCAGACGCCGACGTAGTGGTGGCCCTCCGGGATCGCCGGTGCATCGATGAGCCGGTCGACATTCGAGGCCGGACCGCCACTGGGGTCGACCTCGGCCTCGAGGAGCAGTGCGTCGACCTCGTCGGGCATGGAGAGTGGTGATGATCGCGGCGCCGCTCACGTAGGGCCACTCGTCGTCGGGGAACACGTCGAACTCAAGCTGCTCGAGCTCGATGCGCACCTCGTGGACGTCGGCGAGCAGCAGGTCCTCGGAGCGGTGTGGGGCGATGCACCACTCGCAGTGGTTGCCGTCGAAGAACCGCTCGAGCGTGACGGCGACCTGCGCGCTGGTGCCACCCTGCCCCCGAACATGCCCGGTGAGAGCGTCCCGTTTGGCGAGATCCATGCTGTGGAGGGTCCTTCGGCCAAGCGGCACGGCGTCGGCTACACTGACGCCGCGTGCCGCCGACACCTCGGTCTCAGCGGCTCGGCGAGCGTAGCTCAATGGTAGAGCGCCAGCTTCCCAAGCTGGATACGCGGGTTCGATTCCCGTCGCTCGCTCCGCTGCATAACCGCAGGTCAGGTGCCGAATCCGGGCCCGGCCAGCCGCCTCAGCGGTGGAGGGCGCGACGTTAACGTGCCAGATGTGCGGGTCCAGGCGACCCCACACCTTGGAGCACCACGTGGCACCCAAGAAGAGAAAATTCGGCAGCACTCGGCGCCTTCGGTCCGGCCATTGGCGGGCGCGCTCCACCCGGCCCGGCGGCGGCAAGATGGAGAACGCGCCAGACACCTTCTCCACAAGGCGAGACGCTGAGCGTTGGCTGGCTCGGCGACAGGCCGAACTCACGCTCGGCCTGTGGCGAGATCCGAGCACGGGCAGCGAGTCCCTCAGCGACTACCTACACGCTTGGCTCGTCATTCATCACAACCTCCGCGCCAGCACGCTTGCCCTCAACACAAGACTCGCTGAACGCTTCATCATGCACACGGAGGCAGATCTCGGATTCGGCTCCAGCTCCCTCGGCGACCAACCGCTCCGTCAGATCACGCCAATCATGATCCGCCGGTGGCACTCGTGGGTGGTGTCCACCTCTCGGGCCGGCGCGCTGGCCAAGAAGGCTCCCGCCGCAGAGGGCAGCCGTTCGGGTAATCATCATGTTCTGTGGCCAGCGGAACGGGTATATTTGCCGAACATGAGACCTCGCCCGACGCCCGCACGGGTCGCAAGCCTGCTCCAGGATCGACTCCCCGAAGACTGGCGTGCCATCGCACTGCAGAGCCGTGAGCCGCGTCCCGAAGGCCCGGACCTCGTCCTCAAGATCAACGGTCCTGACCGCGATTCCGCCGGGTACCTCGTCTGCGAGTTCAAGGCGTCTGTGACGCCCCGCGACATTCCCCAAGTTGCTGATCGGCTTTCCAGACAGGCAGCACGCTTCGACTCCAGCCAACGAGTCCTCGTCTCGACCTACCTATCGCAAAACGTTCAGGACGCCTTGGTTGGCTCCGGGCTCGGATACATCGACCTCACGGGCAACATGCGGATCTCACTCGGCATCCCAGGACTGTTCCTGTCAGACCGGGGGCGTGACAGCGACCCATGGAGAGGGCCCGGCAGACCGCGCGAATCGCTGCGAGGGGAAGCCGCCGCAAGGATCGTGCGCGCGCTCGTTGACTTCTCACCGCCCATGCGAGTTCGTGAGCTAGTGGCTCTTTCCGGTTCGTCCACAGGCGCGGTCTACAGAGCGATCGAGTATCTGGAGGCACAGGCGCTGGCCGCGCGCGACGAGCAGCGCCGCATCGTGGACGTGAAATGGCCACAGTTGCTGCGAAGTTGGAGCCGCGACTACCAGTTCATGGAGACGAACCGAGTTACGACTTGGCTTGCCCCGCGCGGCGTCGACAAGCTCGTCACGGCCATCGCCGCTCTGGTGGATGCGCCGACGTACGCCATCACGGGCTCGCTCGCCGCCGCGGTCTGGGCCCCCTACGCCCCGGCACGACTCGCTTCCATCTACGTTGACGACGGAGATGATTTCGCCAACCGATGCGGTCTCCGGCCGGTCTCCAGCGGAGCCAATGTCGTCCTTGCTCAGCCGGCTTACAGCGTGGTGTACGAACGCCTCATGGCTCCCGACGTCCTGAGGGGCGCGAAGGTAACGGCCCCCTCGCAAGTGGCCGTCGACCTGCTCACGGGCCCCGGCAGGAACCCTGCCGAAGGCGAAGCACTGATCGAGTGGATGGAGAACAATGAACGATCGTGGCGCAGGTGATCCGCTATTGGTCAGCACCCGTGCGGCCCTCCTAGACGCGATCGAGGCTTTGAGCGACCATGCCTCCGCGGTAATCATCGTGGGAGCCCAAGCAGTCCACCTGAACACGGGCGACGCGCTCGTCGCGCTTGCAGAGTCCACGAAGGACGCCGACATAGCTCTGGACCCGTCCTTGCTGAAACAGGAACCCTTGATAGAAGCTGCCCTCCTCGCAGCTAAGTTTCGACAAGGCGGGCAACCCGGACAGTGGACGAACAGGGAGGGCACGCCGGTTGATCTGCTGCTGCCCTCGGCCGTCGCTGGCATATCACCGAACCGCAGAAGCGTGCGCATCCCCCCACATGCGAACAACGTGGCCCGCAACACCAGGGGCATTGAAGGCTGCCTCGTTGACAACCGAATGTTGGAGATCACCGCGCTCGACCCTGCGGACGCTAGGCTCGTGCGCGCGCGCGTTGCGGGCACCAGCGCACTCTTGGTCGCCAAGGCCATCAAGATCGGTGAGCGACTCGATGCCCCTGATCGCCTCAACGATAAGGACGCTCACGACATCTACCGCCTCTTGGTGGCCGCGGACACCCAATCCACAGCCGTCACCCTCAGCACACTCCTGACAAGAGACGTAAGCGCAGTAGTGGCTCGAGAGGCCCTGTCGCACCTGCGCGGGCTCTTCGCGGACACGAACGGCATCGGATCCGTGATGGCTGGGAGAGCCGAAAGGGGTATCGGGGACCCGGAGCAGGTCGCCCAGTCCGTCTCCATCCTCGTCGCGGACCTGCTGGATGCCATCGAGCAGCCGAACGGTCAACCACTCTGAGGGCGCATGCCCGACGAGACGGCCCCTCTTGCCAGATCGTGCCAGACACCCACACCTATGGGCACCGTTCCATGCTTGACCAGCCAATCGTCAGAAACCATCGTCGTCTGATCCCCAAGCTGGATACGCGGGTTCGATTCCCGTCGCTCACGACGCATCACCCCAGCAGGTGGGGCCCAATTGGCCTCTGACGCGGGCCGCCGCGGGCCACCACGGGCCGGTCACGTGCCAATTGGGGACAAGCGATGCTCCCGCGCGTGGCCCATCTGTCCCGTCACGGCGACACCACTCGCTCGGGTGGACACCGGAGTGATCACCGGGCGGAGGTGCCTGTCAATCACCTGGCAGGAGCTCCGTAGTTGCCTGAAGCAGCTGCGGAACTGCGTTGAGCCGCGCGATGTCCCGATCGCGTGCGTCCGGGATGAAGGCGTCAGCCCTTCGCTCGGCATCTGAAACGCACTTGCTGCCGTTTAGCGCGGGATTATCTGGTGAATGCGCCGCACAGGGCGCCAGGAGTCCGTGTTTGCGGCTAGAGTCCACTCGTGCCTGTGTTCCGGATCAAGGAAGCCGCCAGTCTGCTCGGCGTCAGCGACGACACCGTTCGCCGGTGGGCCGAGGCTGGGCGGATCGAGACCACCACCGACGAGTCGGGCCGCCTGGTGATCGACGGCGTCACCCTGGCGGACTTCGCGAAAGTGCTCGCACAGGCAGCCGCGTCAGTTCCGATGGGTCCAGTCGTCGCGGAATCCATGCGCAACCGATTCACCGGCCTCGTGACCAGCGTTGTGCGCGACACCGTCATGGCCAAGGTCGAGATCCAGGCCGGCCCGCATCGGTTCGTCTCGCTGTTGAGCAGCGAAGCCGTCGATGAGCTGGGGCTGGAACCGGGGGTTCTGGCGGTCGCGGCGGTGAAGGCAACGAACGTCTCGGTGGAGATACCGAGGAACCCCTGATCTCGCCGTGGCGAGACCTCATGGAGGAGAACTGATGCGACGTTCCCTGGTCACGTTGACCACCGCCGCGGCCGTGGTGGTGGTCGGCCTGGCGGGATGCGGGTCCAGCACCGACGACACCGCGAGCTCCGGGGCGGGATCCACCCCGACCGCGAACAGCCCGACGACGTCGAAGCTTTCGGGCGACATCACCGTCTTCGCCGCCGCGTCGCTGACCGAGTCGTTCGCCGAGCTCGGCAAGCAGTTCGAGGCCGCCAATCCCCGCACGAAGGTCACCTTCAGCTTCGCGGCGAGTTCGGCGCTAGCGACCCAGATCAACGCCGGAGCACCTGCCGACGTGTTCGCGTCGGCGAGCCGGAAGAACATGGACCAGGTCGTCTCGGCAGGTGGAGCGTCGGACCCCAAGGTCTTCGCCAAGAACGTCATGGAGATCGCCACGCCACCGAACAACCCGGCCAACGTCGCCTCGGTCAACGACCTGGCCAAGGCGTCGGTGAAGACCGCGCTGTGCCAGTCGCAGGTGCCGTGCGGCTCGGTGGCCCAAAAGGTGTTCTCCAATGCGAACATCACCGTCAATCCGGTCACGCTCGAGCCGGACGTCAAGTCCGTGCTGAGCAAGGTGCAGCTCGGCGAGGTCGACGCCGGGTTGGTTTACAACACCGACGTCAAGGCCGCGGGCGCCAAGGTGAAGGGCGTGGAGATCCCCGACGACGTCAACGCCTCGACCGACTACCCGATCACGGCGCTGACGACGAGCGAAAACGGCGCGGTCGCATCGGCCTTCGTGGACTTCGTCCTCTCCCCTGCCGGGGAGAGCGTGCTGTCCGCAGCCGGGTTCAAGAGTCCCTGACCGTCCTGAGTTGATGTTCACGGTCTGGGTCCGAGGGTGAGCGCAACGACGCCGCCGCCGCGCCTGAGTCGGCGGGAGCGCGAACGGCGCGCCACCAGAGGGGGCGGTTCGCGGCGAGTGCCGGTTCCATTGTTGGCGCCGGCCCTCGTCGCAGTCGCGTTCCTGATCCTGCCCCTGGCCGGCCTCGTCGTGCGGGCTCCCTGGGGAGACCTGTGGGAGATCCTCCACCGGACGGACACGGCCCAGGCGCTGCAGCTGTCGCTGTGGACCTCGACGGTCGCGACCGGGGTGTCGCTTCTCATCGGCGTACCGCTGGCGTGGGTCCTGGCCCGGACGGAGTTCCCCGGGCTCAGGCTGTTGCGGGCCTTGGTCACCTTGCCGTTGGTTCTACCGCCGGTCGTCGGCGGTGTCGCGCTGCTCCTGGCCTTCGGCCGCAACGGGTTCATCGGCCGCTACCTCGACCAGTGGTTCGGCGTCACCATCCCGTTCACGCCCCTCGCGGTGATCATGGCCGAGACCTTCGTCGCCATGCCGTTCCTGATCGTCACCGTCGAGGGTGCGCTGCGTTCGGCGGACCTCGGGTTCGAGGAGGCCGCAGCCACTCTCGGGGCCAAGAGGATGACCGTCTTCCGGCGGATCACCGTTCCGCTGGTCGCCCCGTCGTTGGGGGCCGGCGCGGTGCTGTGCTGGGCCCGCGCCCTGGGCGAGTTCGGCGCGACCATTACCTTCGCCGGTAGCTTTCCCGGACGGACGCAGACGATGCCCATCTCGGTCTACTACGCGCTCGAGAGCGACCCCGATGCGGCCATCGTCCTGAGCCTGCTTCTGCTGCTCGTGTCGGTGCTCGTGCTGGTCACGTTGCGCGACAAGTGGCTCCGCGGGGGCGCGACACAGTGAGCCCATTCATGAGGCCCCCGATCGAGCACGGACTCGCGGTCGACGCTGAGGTGAGCCGTGGCGAGTTCACGCTGCGCGTGGCCTTGAGCGCGGCCCCGGGCGAGGTCCTCGGCGTCCTCGGCCCAAACGGATCCGGCAAGTCCACCCTGCTCGCCGCCGTCGCCGGGCTGATCCCTGTCTCCAGCGGGCAGATCCTGCTCAACGGGAAGGTCGTCGATGACGCCGCCACCGGCGCGTTCCTCGAGGCAGCGGACCGCCCGGTCGGCTTCGTGTTCCAGGACTACCGGCTGTTCCCGCACCTGAGCGTGCTCGACAATGTCGCCTTCTCCCCCAGGGCCCGAGGAGTGAGCCGGCACGACGCCCGCGACGCCGCGACCCGCTGGCTCACCCGACTCGGGCTCACCGAGTTCACCACACGCCGACCCGCCGACCTGTCCGGGGGCCAAGCCCAGCGCGTGGCCCTGGCCCGTGCCCTGGCCGGCGACCCCGCCCTCCTGCTGCTCGACGAGCCGCTCTCCGCGCTCGACGCCCGCACCCGCCTCGACGTGCAGACCGAGCTCAACCGCCACCTGACCGACTTCGCAGGCCCGTGTCTGCTGGTGACCCACGACCCGCTCGAGGCGCTCGTGCTCGCAGACCGGCTCCTTGTCCTCGAGGATGGCCGGATCGTCCAAGAGGGCAGCCCCGCCCACGTCGCCAGCCAACCGGCTACCGAGTACGTCGCCAAGCTCGTCGGACTCAACCTCTACCACGGCACGGTCGATGGGCCTGAGGTCAGGCTCCGCGGCGGAGGCACATTCGTTGTGCCCGACCACGGCCAGCACGGCGACGTCCTCGTCGCACTGCGACCCTCGGCCGTCACGATCAGCAACGAGCATCCACACACCAGCGCACGCAACACCTGGCCGGCCACCATCGTCGGGCTCACCCTGCTCACCGACCGCGTCCGCATTGACCTCGACGGAGCACCGTCGGCGTTGGTCGACGTCACTCCGGCAGCCGTCTCTGAACTCGAACTTCGGTCCGGAGGGCAGGTCTGGCTCGCCGCCAAGGCCACCGACCTCAGCGTGTACAGCTACGCCGAGCCGAGGGACGGCAGCCGGGCCTGAGGTCACGATCGGCCTGTGTCAGCTCTCGACCGCGAGCATCAGGTCAGACGCCTTCACCAGCGCCGTACGGCGCTGCCCTCCTCGATGGCGAGCTCGTTCACCGCCTCGAGCGTGATCGATGCGACAGGGCGAACCCGTTCGCATGTCCAAGATGATTCTCGGAGCCGCTCCACCTACGCTGTCGGCGTGAAGATGGCGACGAAGCTCCGTGGTACGGCACTCGTCATCGGGGTGATGATCGTTGCGGCGTGCACCACTGGGAGTCCCGGGCCGAGCACACCCGCGAGCGCCCCCTCGACACGCACGGCGGCGACCGCGAGCCCGACGACGACGACCGAGGCAGAGCCAACCTCCTTCCCCTTGGCCGTGGTCACCGGCATCACCAACCTCAAGGCGACCACCACCACCAAGGAGCTCGGGGCGCTGGCCAGCCGGGGCGAGCTGGTCATCCCCTGCGGAGTGAAGGTCACCCAGCCGGCCCTGACCTCGGATGCCTCCTGTGTGGAGGCAGACAGGATCGCAGCGACGCTGAAGAAGGACCAGAAGCGCGTCGCCCTGCTCCCGCCCGGCCTCGTGGAGCCGGCGACCAAGGTGCTCTCGATCGCCGGCAAGGGACCCTTCGGGATGTTCGGCGCGGACCTCTTCGGCGACGCGAAGGCCCGCGCCATGGACTATCCCATCCTCGCCACCGCGGAACCCGACGCTGGGCTGGAACCGAGCTGGACGGCACACGACAAATCTGAGATCTGGACGATGACCAACCTCGGGAGCCTGTGCGCCGACCGCGGAGGCGCGACCCAGGCGGTGGCTCGCGGCAAGGGCTGGGACTGGGTCTTTGGCGGTGGCACGGCCAGGTACGCCGCGAAGGCCGTTGTCGACCCACCGAACCGCGAGCCCTACCGAGCCGTGCAGCCCCGCGACACCGGCAACGACGGCGCCTTCGCACAGGTGACCAAGCGGTCCGACGTCGCGATCGCCGACCACGAGTGCCCGGTGATCGCCGACGAGAACTGGGAGCCGCAGGCTGGGCCGGACCCTGGTCTTCAGCGTCCCGGAGGCCGTCCTGCCCCACTGGCGGGACACGCTCGGCCTCGACATCGTCTACCTCGCCGCCAACCACATGAGCGACAAGGGAGTCGCCGGCATCCGCTCGACGCTGCGGCTCATGGACCAGTACAAGATCCCGCGCACCGGCCTCGGGATGGACCTCGACGAGGCGCTCGAGCCGGTCTATGCGGAGGTCGCCGGTCTCAAGGTCGGGTTCGTCGCCTTCAACGACGTCGGTGGGGTGGCCAAGGCCGACGCAGACACGCCCGGCGTCCCGTGGATCACCCAGGAGAACATCGAGGAAGGCGTCAGCCGAGCCAGGCAGGGCGGCGCCGACCTGGTGATCTGCAACCCGCAGTGGTGGGGCGGCGCCGAGTACCACAACGACCTCTGGCCGACGCAGGAGAAGCAGGTCGGCTGGTTCGACAAGGCCGGTTGCGACCACGTGATCGGCTCCGGGACCCACGTGGCCGGTCCGCTCCTGCTCCGGCAGCGCGGCGACGACGCGAGTGTCGTGCTCGTGAGCCCCGGCAACCACTACTTCGGGCAGGGGTGGTGGCAGGAGACGCAGGAGGGCGTGATCCTCGACCTGACCTTCCGGGGGACGACGCTGGTCAACGTCCGCATGCGCCCGTCGGTCATGATCAACGAGGCGCGCCCCGCGCTGCTCGACCCGCAGGGCGACGGTCACTACGTCCTCGAGCGCGTGTGGAAGTACTCCGAGGTCGACGACAGCCGTTGAGCGCGCTTTCGCCTCTGCACCAACGCCTCTCCCTGCCGCTGTGCCTTGACAGCCTCACTCCCGCGCCACCAACCTTGTGAGGAGCGGTGCATGAGAACGCCGCCATGTGCGGCCGGTCAGAACGGGCAGTTCCCTACTCACCACCACATTGGGGAGTGTGTGATGGCGCACGAAGTGGTCCGCAGTCGATCCCGCATCATCACCACGATCGCGGCTGTCCTCGCCGTCGTGGCCCTGACCGGGGCGGAGTCGAGCTGCGAGGCGCAGAAGAACGAGCACTCCAGCTCCAAGGCGAAGCAATCCAACTCCCAGCTCGAGGACTCGAACTCCAACGTCAACATCAACGTCTCGGTCGTCGAGTACTCCGTGACCTCGGACGCCCGGATCGAGACCATCACGTTCCTCGACGAGGACGGTGACATGGTCACGAAGTCCAACGTAGGCAGGTCCTGGTCGGGAACCGGCCCCGCGGGCCATGGCACCGTGATGATCTCCGCGACCACCGGTGACGGCAGCTCGATGATCAAGTGCTCGGTGCGCGTCCGTGGCGAGGTCGTCCAGCGTGCGAGCGCCGTCGGGGGCGGCGCCACCACGGTCGTCTGCAAGACGTCGTACTGAGTCGGCTCGGGCCCCACGGCCGGGTCTACCTGACAAACAACCCGGTGCCGCGCTACCGTGTTTTCTGGGGCAGGAGTCAACCTGTGCCCATTTTGCCCAGAATCGCAAGGTGCCCCCATGACTCCAGCCACGAAACATACCACCAGCCGCCGGGACATCGCCGCGGCAACCGCGCTACTCGTATCGGTCGTGGCGGTGCCTGCCGCGCAGGCGTCCGCGCGGCCCGATGCGGGCGGCCCCACGACTGTCGGTCGACCGGGACCGGCGACCACGACGACACACGACCTCGCCCCGGCCGACAAGGTCCGGGGCGTCGGCGCGCTGAGCCGCGTTGATGCGGCCGAGGCAAGGGAACACGCCCGCGGTCGGGCGGTCGAAGTCGTCTCGGCCACAGGGGCGGTCGACCTGCCAGAGCTCGCGGTCGTAGGAGTGACGTGGGACGCGGGGTCGGCACCGGGCGGCACCGTCCAGTACCGCACCGAGCAGGCCGGCTCATGGTCGGAGTGGAGGTTCGTCGAGGCGGAGGGAGACCACGCACCTGATCCTGCCGAGGCCAAGGAGGCCGCCGCCAGGACGGGCGGCGCCCGCGAGGGTTCCGCCCCCCTCATCACGACGGACGCGGATGAGATCCAGGTCCGCATCATCGCCGAGGCGGACTCGAGCCCCGTCGATGCCGAGCTCATGGTGGTCGAGCCGGGCGCGTCGACCACCTCGACCGACCTCGACCACCTCGACGACGTCGAGCGCCACGGCGACGACCACACGGACATCCACGACCACAGCCGCGACAACCACAGCCGCGATGACCATGGCCGCCCCGACCGAAGCAGTCACGGCGGTTGCCAAGCCGACGATCTACACGCGGGCCCAGTGGGGTGCGGACGAGTCGGTCCGAGACCCGTCCGAGCCGGACTACGGCGTCGTCGACGCGGCGGTGGTCCACCACACCGCGGGGTCCAACACCTACACCTCCGACCAGGTGCCCGGCATCATCCAGGGCATCTACGAGTACCACGTCAACGGCCACGGCTGGCGCGACATCGGCTACAACTTCCTCGTCGACAGGTTCGGCCGCACCTGGGAGGGCCGCTACGGCGGCATGGACAAGGCTGTCGTCGGCGCTCATGCGGCGGGCGTCAACTCGGTGATGTTCGGCGCCTCTGTCCTCGGTGACTTCGAGACGGCCCAGCCGCCGTCCGCCGTCACCACCGCGCTGCGCAACCTCATCGCCTGGAAGGCGGACCTCCACCGGTTCGACGTCCTGGGCACGACCGTCGTCGACGGCACGACCTACAACAACATCTCGGGGCACCGCAACGTCAACGCGACCGACTGCCCGGGTCAGTACCTCTACGCCAAGCTCCCCGCGTTGCGGACGGCGACCGCGGCGTTGGCGCCGAGCGCCACACGCATCGGTGGCGCGGACCGTTACGAGGTGGCCGCCGCCACGTCCGCGTCGACCTTTGCGACAGGCGCCCCCATCGCCTACATCGCCACCGGCGGCACCTTCCCGGACGCCCTCGCTGCCGGCCCGGTCGGCGGGCACCGTGGGGGCCCCGTCCTGCTCACGCGGAGCGACCTGCTCGTGACGCCGACGATCACCGAGCTCAAGCGTCTCAAGCCGGGCCGGATCGTCATCCTCGGCGGAACCGGCTCCGTCTCCTCCGCGGTCGAGCAGCAGCTGCGCAGCTACGCGCCGAGCGTGAGCCGCATCGGTGGCGCGGATCGGTACGCCGTCGCGGCCGCCACGTCTGCCTCGACCTTCGCGGCCGGCGCCCCCATCGCCTACATCGCCACCGGCACCACCTTCCCCGACGCGCTCGCCGCCGGCCCCGTCGGCGGCCATCGCGGCGGCCCCGTCCTGCTCACCAAGACCGACCAGCTCGTCACCCCGACGATCACCGAGCTCAAGCGCCTCAAGCCGGAGCGGATCGTCATCCTCGGCGGAACCGGCTCCGTCTCCTCCGCGGTCGAGCAGCAACTGCGCAGCTACTCATCCACCGTGAGCCGCATCGGTGGCGCCGACCGGTACAACGTCGCCGCAGCCACGTCCGCCTCGACCTTCGCGGCCGGCGCTCCCATCGCCTACATCGCCACCGGCACCACCTTCCCGGACGCGCTCGCCGCCGGCCCCGTCGGCGGCCATCGCGGCGGCCCCGTCCTGCTCACCAAGACGGACCAGCTGCTCACGCCGACGATCAACGAGCTCAAGCGGCTCAAGCCGAGGAAGATCGTCATCCTCGGCGGCCCGGCATCCGTCTCCGACGCCGTCGCCAGGCGCCTCTCCAGCTACGAGGAGCCCGCGACGTCCTGACCAGACGCCCAAGCCGGTATCAGCGCGAACGCCCCGATCGTCTGCGGATCGGGGCGTTCGCCTGTCAGGCACCCGCCCTGTGGCACACCATGGAGCGACACACTCAGGAGGCACCGTGGCTCATCCGACGTGGCGTGGCGTGACGATCTGTCCCTGCTTGAAGGAACCGTTGGACGAGCTCGCCCGCTCATCCGGCAGGAACATCCTGGTATCCCCGATCAAGGGCTTCGGCTCCTACCAGGTTGGCAAAACGGCCTCTGCGGGAACGGGAGCCGGCGGCGGCCACGTCGACCTCGCCCTGGGCCGCCTCAACGCCCAGCAGAAGCTCCGGCTCGAAGGGCTGGCCCGTCAGATCGGCTTCTACGCCGACATCCGGGAGCCGACGTGGTGGTCGCCGACCCGCAAGAGGTGGCTTCGAGAGAAGTGGGCCTCGCACCTGCACATGGTCCTCAAGGACTGCCGCCACCTGTCTCCGGAGGCCAAGGCGCAGCTGCGCGAGTGGTACGCCGGCGAGAACGGCCTCGCAGGCGACGACCCCGACGATGGCGACCGGAGCCACCTGCGCCAGACGTGGAAGCAGTACCGCGCCTCGAAGCACGGCATCAAGCCTCCCCCGCCCCAGCCCACGATCGCGGTCGCCAACCTCAAGCAGGGGCGGAGGAACGGGGACGTCAAGCGCTACCAGGCGGTCGTGTGGAAACGTCTCGCGTCGGCCACCCGCACGAAGATCCTGACGCGGAACCGACTCAAGGAGACCCAGATCGCCGACGGCCTCTACGGAGACGTCACCGTCGAGATGACCAAGGCGCTCTACGCGCAGATCGCCGCCAAGGAGCCGAAGGGCGGGTGGCCGATCTGGGCGGAGCCCGGCCCACGCCTGCTCAAGCGTCTCGGCTTCATCCCGATCGGCACCAGGGACCTCGACGACCCACACGACGAGTTCGGCGAGCCCGATTCGGTGTCCGACCCCGTCTCCGCTAACATCGACCCGCACCCCGCGGGTGTAGTTCAGTAGCAGAACACCTCCCTTCCAGGGAGGAGACGTGAGTGCGATTCTTGCCGCCCGCTCCAGCGCGTTGGGCCCGGTCAGCCGACCGGGCCCGTCGTCGTTCCCGGCCACCCACCCAAGCAGGTCGTATGCCGCTGAGCCGGCTCAGCGGCATACGGCATCTTCGTGGGGGGTGGGCTCTCAGGCAGCGAGCGTCGCGCCCCGGAGGCGTCGCAGCGTGTCGTCCAGCTCGTCGAGCTCGGCGTCGGTGAAGTCGGAGAGCATGCGGCGCAGGTTGTCGTCGTGGATCGAGACGGCCTTGTCGAGCACGGCGTGCCCCTCCGACGTCAGCTGCGCGTAGACCACGCGGCGGTCGCTCGCGCACGGCACCCGCTCGACGAGTCCAGCGGCGACCATGCGGTCGACCATCCGGGTGACGCCGCCGCCGGTGAGGGCCACCTGGTCGGCGAGCGAGCCCATCGGGGCGAGGCCGTCGTGCGCACGGGAGATCCGCAGCATGACCTCGAACCAGTTGTGCGGCACACCAACCTGCTCCTCGAGGGAAGCGCCGAGCTGCTTCTCCAGGGAGTTGTACGCCTCCATGAGAAGGCCGAAGGTCGAGACCAGGTCGTGGTCAGTGTGCGTGCTCATAGAGGTAGTTTAACATGCAACTATTGACAAGGCAGCCAGCAGCGAGAATAGTTGAGAACTCAACAACCTCAAGGAGTGCACATGCGTATCGCGATCATCGGCTCAGGCAACGTCGGATCGGCCCTTGCCGCGGCCGCCACGAAGGCCGGCCACGAGGTCGCCCTCTCCGCCTCCGAGGCCGAGAGCGCCCGAGAGGCCGCCGGCAAGGTGGGCGCCAAGGCGGCCGACAGCAATGCAGACGCGGTCCGTGACGCACAGATCGTCGTGCTGGCGGTGCCCGGCCTGGCGGTCAGCGGCATTGCCGACGAGCTGGGCAGTGCCCTCGACGGCAAGGTCGTCGTCGACTCGACCAACCCGATCAACGAGACCTTCGACGACCTCTTCACGACCGGTCGGTCCTCCGCGGAGGAACTGCAGGACAAGCTCCCGAACGCCAAGGTCGTCAAGGCCTTCAACACGATCTTCGCCGGCCGGCACGGCAATCCCTTCGAGGGCGAGCATCCCCTCGACGCCTTCATCGCGGGAGACGACGCCGATGCCAAGGCCAAGACCGGGGAGCTCGCGACCTCGCTCGGCTACCGGGTCATCGACGCGGGCGGCCTGCGCATGGCTCGCTCCCTCGAGGAGATGGCGTTCCTCAACATCTCGCTCAACGCGACGCAGGGCTGGGTCTGGCAGAGCGGCTGGAAGCTCGTCGGTCCGACGGAAGCGCAGTGACGACCCGCTTCGCGACGGCACAGGTGGCGTGGGCCGGGTCTGCTGACCCGGCTTCGCCGCTCGTCGTCCTGCTCCACGGGCGTGGCGCCGACGAGCAGTCGATTCTGGCGCTGACCAGCCACCTGCCCGGCGGCCCCGCCTATGCGGCCGTGCGAGCGCCGATCGCCGAGGGCGGCGGATATGCCTGGTTTGCCAACCGCGGAATCGGGCGGCCCGTCGCCGAGTCGCTGGCGGACACGATGGAGTGGTTCCGGGGCTGGTTCGACGAGGTGGCGCCGCGCGAACGGCCGGTCGTGCTCGTCGGCTTCAGCGGGGGCGCTGCGTTCGCGGGTGGCCTGGTGCTGGCCGATCCGGGGCGCTTCCGCGGTGCGGCGATCCTCTACGGGACGCTCCCGTTCGACGCCGGCGTTCCGGTGACGCCGGGCCGTCTCCGGGGCGTCAACCTCTTCGTGGCCCAGGGGGACCAGGACGTCGTCATCCCCCGCGAGCTGCTGGATCGGACCTGGGAGTACGTGACCGGGGACTCGGAAGCGATCGCGCACACCCGGCGCGACCCGGGAGGCCACGGGATCACGCCGGAGACGGTGGCCGAGCTCAGCGACTGGATCGGCTCCCTCACCGCCGACGCCTGAGTCCCTATCGGCACTCGTGGGTGCATGCACCCGGGAGCGAGCTCAGCGGCATACGGCCGCCTCTCTTGCTTTCGTTACTCATCGGTAGCATCATGGAAGTGACCCGCCAGTAACTTGGCGCGCGCCCGCAGGGCGGCACCTTTCATGGACGAGAGCAGCGGAGGACCCGATGGGCCACTACAAGAGCAACGTACGAGACCTTGAGTTCAACCTCTTCGAAGTCTTCGGGCGCCAGGACATCCTCGGTCAGGGCCTCTACGCCGACCTCGACGTCGACGCCGCGAAGGACATCCTCCACGAGATCTCCCGCCTCGCCGAGAACGAGCTCGCCGAGAGCCTGCTCGACTCCGACCGCAACCCGCCGGTCTACGACCCGGCCACCCACTCGGTGACGATGCCCGAGTCCTTCCGCAGGTCGTTCCGTGCCTACGTCGACGCCGAGTGGGGCAACCTCGACGTGCCCGTCGAGCTCGGCGGCATGGCCATCCCGCCGTCGCTGCGTTGGGCCACCGCGGAGATGATCTGCGGTGCCAACCCGGCGATCCACATGTACACGGCGAGCTACTCGTTCGCCAGCCTTCTCTACCGCCTCGGCACCGAGGACCAGCAGAGGCTGGCCAAGCACATCGTCGACAACGCCTGGCACACGACGATGGTCCTCACCGAGCCGGACGCCGGCTCCGACGTCGGCGCGGGCCGGACCAAGGCCGTCCAGCAGCCGGACGGCAGGTGGCACATCGAGGGCGTCAAGCGATTCATCACGTCAGGCGAGTCTGACCTCGTCGACAACGTCGTCCACTTCGTGCTCGCCCGTCCCGAGGGCGCCGGCCCGGGCACCAAGGGACTCTCCCTCTTCATCGTCCCGAAGTTCCACGTCGACCTCGAGACCAGTGAGCTCGGCGAGCGCAACGGCGCCTACGTCACCAACGTCGAGCACAAGATGGGGCTGAAGGTCAGCACGACGTGCGAGGTGACCTTCGGTGAGCACGAGCCGGCGGTCGGCACGCTCCTCGGTGACGTCCACGACGGCATCGCGCAGATGTTCCACGTCATCGAGAACGCGCGAATGTTCGTCGGCACCAAGGCGATCGCCACGCTCTCGACCGGCTACCTCAACGCCCTCGAGTACGCCAAGCAGCGCGTCCAGGGCGCCGACCTGACCCAGATGACGGACAAGACCGCGCCCCGGGTCACGATCACGCACCACCCGGACGTGCGCCGCTCCCTCATGCTGCAGAAGTCCTACGCCGAGGGGCTGCGGGCACTCGTCCTCTACACCGCCACCCAGCTCGACACCGTCGCGCAGGCGCAGGACGGGGACCGGACCAAGGAGGTCGAGGAGGGCTCGGACGCTGAGCTGGCGAGCCGGGTCAGTGACCTGCTCCTGCCCATCGTCAAGGGCCTCGGCTCCGAGCGGGCCTGGGTGCTCCTCGGCACTGAGTCGCTGCAGACGTTCGGCGGGTCGGGATTCCTGCAGGACTATCCGATCGAGCAGTACGTCCGCGACGCCAAGATCGACACCCTCTACGAGGGCACGACCGCGATCCAGGGCCTCGACTTCTTCTTCCGCAAGATCGTCCGCGACAAGGGCCAGGCCCTGCAGCATGTCGCCGGACAGATCCAGGAGTTCGCGAAGGACCTCGGCGGCTCCCTGGACGGCGAGCGCGAGCTGCTCGGCAGGGCGCTCGAGGACGTGCAGGCCATCGTCGGCCACATGATCAACGACCTGATGAAGAGCGACCCGCGCGTCGGTGGCGACGTCACGAACCTCTACAAGGTCGGCCAGAACAGCACGCGCCTGCTCCTCGCGGCCGGCGACCTCGTCGTCGGGTGGCTCCTGCTCCGCCAGGCCACGGTCGCACAGGCGGCGCTCGACGCGGGCGCGACGGGCAAGGACGCGGACTTCTACCGGGGCAAGGTCGCGGCAGCATCGTTCTACGCGAAGAACGTCCTGCCCAAGCTCGACGGCGGAACGCGCCATCGCCGAGGCCACCGACAACGACCTGATGGACGTCCCCGAGTCCGCCTTCTGAGCCACCCTCCCGGCAACACGCCCGGCAAGCCGGAACCGGCCCCTGAAATTGCAGAGGTGGGTTCCGGATTGCCGGGCGTGTTGCGTCCGTGGGCCTGCGGCCATGGGGTGAGCCAGAAAACTCGGTGGCACCACGGTCCGGCGGGTCCCTACCGTTTTCGTATGCGCACCATGCAGCTCGACCTCCACGACGACGCCCGGACGCGGCGGGCCTACGAGGCACTCGCCGCCAGCCGGGTCTTCGGTCGCCCCTGGTACGAACCGTCGTCCTTCACCGAGGTCGCCGTCGACTGGCGGCACGAGGACAAGGCCGAACCCAAGGAGGTCTGGGTCGCGGAGGACGGAGGTGACGTCGCGGGGGTCGCGACCTTGTTCCTGCCGATGGAGGACAACACGTCAATGGCGTGGTTCGACCTCCACGTGCACCCCGACCACCGTCGGCGCGGCCATGGCTCGGCACTCATGGACCGAATGGCCGAGCGCGCCCAAGATGCCGGCCGGGCCAGCCTGCTCACCGAGGTCATGGTCCCGGTCGACGAGCCGGACCACGGGTACCGCCGGTTCGTCGAGCGCCATGGCTACTCGCTCAACAACACTGAGGTCATGCGCCACCTCGACCTCCCCGTCGCCGACGACCACCTCGGACGGCTCGACTCCGAGACCCGGCCGCGGTGGGAGGGCGACTACCGGCTCGAGACCTACGCCAACGGCGTGCCCGAGCCCCTGCGCGAGTCCCTGTGCGAGGTCATGAACCAGCTCATCGTCGATGCCCCGACGGGCGACATCGAGTTCGAGCCGGAGTCGTTCAACCCCGCGCGCTACCAGGAGCACCTCGGCGTCGAGCGGGAGATGGGACGCCAGCGCCTCACGACTGTGGCGCTCAGTGGCACGGGCGAGGTCGTCGCCTACACCGACCTCGTGCTTCCGGTTGGCGCACCCTCGACAGTGTGGCAGTGGGGCACGTACGTGCACCGCCAGCACCGGGGCCGCCGCCTGGGCATGGCGGTCAAGCTGGAGAACCTCGGTCGGTTGCAGGCCGATCACCCCCAGCGGCAACGGGTCGTCACCGGCAACGACGGCACCAACTCGTGGATGGTCAGCATCAACGAGGCCCTCGGCTTCCGCATCGTCGAGCTCTGCCCGGCCTACCAGCGCAAGCTGGCCTGACCATGCCGCTTGCCCGCTGATTCGTGTGGTGAATCAGCGGGCAAGGTCGATGGCCCCGAGCCCGCTGACCGAGCCGGCAGGCACCCTCCGATCGCTGTTCACTCGATCAATGTGAGGGCGCCGATTCCCGCGCCGAGCAACGCGAAGCCCACGGCCGGGGTGACGTCGCCGACGAGGAAGAAGACCGCTCGGTTGCCGAGAACGTCCACGCCGACGATCGAGATGATCAGGATCCCGAAGAAGACCAACAGGGCGGAGACCCCGGCAGCGACGTCGGCCCACCGTGACCCGCGTATCGGGGCGCTCGTCGCGGTGCGCGGGCCGCGGTCGAACCGGACGAAGACCGCCACCAGGACTGCGGTGACCGCCGCCAGCACGACGAAGAGAACCGGACGCGTCAGCCACCAAGCCCACGAGGCCACCGCCGGCTGCTCCACGCCGAGCGCCCGCATCGCGAGCAGGACGACCATCAGCCCGGTCAGGTGCCACAGGAAGGCCGTCATCGCAAAGGGCGCAGCGCGCACGACCGCCAGCCAGGCCCGGGGCCGGGAGAGCACCCGGTTCATCATCGGCCGCACGAGCACGGCCAGACCGCAGATCCCGACACCCTGGGCGAGCAGGGCCACGGTCGGCGGAGCCATGTTGGAGATCGGCTCGCCGGGCAACCCCACCATGGACGTCGGGTAGGGACCGACGGTGATCGCCGATCAGCATCGCGCCGTAGCCGCCGACGACCATGGTCCAGCCGGCCCGCCTCGTCAGCCGGCCGTCCCGCCAGAGGAATCCGAGCTGGTGGAAGGCGAGCCACACGAAGACGAAGTTGAGGTTGCCGACGAGCTCGGCGGCAGTGAAGCGCGCCACGTCGACGAGGACAGCGAGCCCGACAAGGAGCCCAGCGGCATACGGCCCCCATCGTTCATGGAATGACCGCATGAGGGGAGCGAACGCGCATGCCCCGAGGTAGATGCCCACGAACCACAGCAGCTGCGGCACGGCGACGAGCGCATCGCGGGCGAAGCGGCCCTGGACGCCCGGGCGAGCGGTCAGCCCGCTGACGTGCGCGACGATCCCCAACGCGACCCATACAGCGAGGAACGCGAGCGACGGGCGGAGCAGGCGCACGGCCCGCGCGCGGAAGAACGCGGCGTAACGACCCGGGGAACCCGGTGGCACCCGCCGGTCGAGCGAGTCGAGGGCATAGGAGTGTGCGACGCCGCCGACGAGGAAGAACAGTGGCATGACCTGCAGGAGCCAGGTCAGCGGCTGGAGCGCGGCGACGATGGTGAGGGCGTTGGTGATCTCGCCGTCGGGGGTGAGCACCACCATGAGCCAGTGCCCGAGAACGACCACGAGCAGCGACCCTGCGCGGAGGGCATCGACCCAGCGGTCCCGATTGGCCGGCGTCGCAGCGGCCGCAGCCGCAGCGCCGGGAGCGCTGGTCGGGCGGCGGCCCGCGGTCCGATGCGATGTCACGATTACATCGAACTACGAAGGCGGGCCGAGCGCGTGAGTTCGCGCGCTCAGCCCGCCTTCGTGGGGGTCGAGGTGGATCAGTAGGCGTCGTCGCGCCGCTCGACGACGTCAGGACCGCCACGGCGCTCGGTGACCGTGGTGTGCCGCTGGCGCTGAGCGTTCTGGATGACGCCCATGATCAGGGCGAGGGCACCGCCGACCATGAGGATGATCCCGACGGTGTCGAGATCGGTGTTGAAGATGCTCTCATCGAGCCCGGTGAACGTCAGGATCGCCCCGAGAACCAGCAAGGTGACTCCGAGTCCGATACCCATGTCGTCTCCTTCTCCGTGTCTTCCGTGGCCGGCCGCGTGCCCGCCTCGGGCAGCACTTACCCGCGACGACCGAGGATCACACGCACGAGTCCGACAATCAGGGCAATCACCAGCAAACCGACCGACAGCCAGAGCGCGGTCTGCGTCTCGGCCATGAGGCCGTCCTCTGCGAGCCCATAGGCGGACGTGATGACCGCGGAGCCGATGGGGTCGCGGACGACGCCGGCGGCTTCGTCCCGGCCGAGCACCAGGCCGGCCGCGAAGGCGACGCTGGCCACGATGCCGCCCAGCCCCAGCAGCCCGAGAGCCCGGACACGTCGCCGGGCCAGCAGGACGGAGACGGCGGCGAGGCCGACGATGATCCAGGGCGCGGCCGGCCCGGCGACCGAGCCCACGGCATAGGTGCGTCGCGCCGTGGCGAGGTCGTCGGCCGAGAAGAGCGGGATCTGGATCCGCGGCGCGACCGCGACGTCCCCCGCGACCCCGAACCGGCTGAGCAGCTGCTCCAGCCCGGTGAGCTCGATGGTGAGCGGCATGACGACGCGCCCGGTCGAGTCGACGCTGGCGGGCCGTTCGCCCTCCATGACCGCCACGAGCTCACCATGGGCGCTGCGCAGGCCCGAGGCCCAGGCCCGGTCGACCTCTGGTCGCGCGAGCACGGTGCCGACGAGCTCGCGCAGCGGCGGCTCGAGCTGCCGAGCGACACGGTCAGGCAGGTCCAGCTGCGCCTGCACGCTGGCGATGGTGCGGTCCGTCAGGGCGTCCCGGACCTCCGGGGACGACGCGACCGGCCGCATCTCGGCGACGAACTGGTCGGTGTCCGTGCCGACGGAGGACACCCACGCGACGAGTAGCGCGACCGGCAGGAGCACGACGGCGAGCAGTCCCGCGAGCCCGGAGGCCAGGGAGCGCACGTCAGGCGCCTCGGAGGTCGAGCGTGAGCGCGCCGGGCGCCCCCTCGCCGAGGGTGAGCGGGATGCCCCAATCCTGTTGGAACAGATGGCAGGCCGCGTGCTCCGGCACCTCCCCGGTGTCCGGGTCGCCATCGCAGGCCGCAGCCTGCACGGAGACGTGCAACGTGCCGTGCCGTATGCCGCTCGCGAGCGTGATCGTCCGACGCAGCCCAGGTGCCCTGCCGCCTCCGTCGAGCAGGAGCCCCTCCGGAGAGGCGGACACCTCGAGCATCGTAGGGTCGCCCCATCGGTGGTCGAGCTTCTGTCCCCTGGGCGGCACGAAGGTCACCTCGAGGTCGATCACCCCGGGTGCGAGCTCGGTCGGGGGCCGTTGGGTCCTGTGAGCCGGGCCGTCGACCCGCTGCGCGTCCTGCGGAAGGGCTACGCGGGTGAGGCGGTGGGCCGCGGACTCGACGACGACGAGACGGGTCTCGCCGCTGTCCGGATCGCGCTCGACGACGGCGTCGCTCGGCTCGGCGAGGCCGCGAGCGAGGGTCGACACCTCGTCGCGGGCTGGGTCGTAGCGGCGGATCGCGCCGTTGTAGGTGTCGCTGATCGCGACCGACCCGTCGGGCAGCTCGGTGACGCCGAGGGGGTGCTGGAGCAGTGCCTGCTCCGCCGGCCCGTCGCGGTGGCCGAAGTCGAACAGGCCCGTCCCGACGTGGGTCTCGACGGTGGGCGTGCCGTCGTCGGCCTGGGTGATCGCGCGCAGGGCTGACGTCTCTGAGTCGGCGATCCACACGCGGGCGCCGTCGGCGGAGGCGGACAGCCCGGACGGCTGGGCGAACCACGCCTCGTGGGCGTCGCCATCCCGCAGTCCCTCGTTCGTCGTGCCCGCGACGACCTCGACCACGCTCTGCTCGATGGTGTCCCCCGGCGTCCAGGCCCACAGCTGATGGGTGCCAGCCATGGCGATGATGAGGCGCTCGCCCAGCCACGCCAGGTCCCATGGGCTCGACAGGTCCTGGGTCAGGGCCGGGCCGCCACCGGTGCGTTCGCGCAGCTGCCGACCGGTCCCCGCGAGAGCATGGATGCTGTTGTCGGAGAAGCGGATTCCCTTGAGCTGGTGGTTCACCGAGTCGGCGACGAGCAGGTCGATGCCGAGCACATCCCGCACGGTCGGGGTCGCGAGCAGCACGCCCTGCGGCTCGTTGAAGCTGCTGCGATCGCCCCACCGCGCGCGCTCCGTCTCGAGGTCTGCCTCGAGGTGGACGAGCTGGTGGTTCGAGGTGTCCGAGACGATGAACGACCCGTCCTCCATGGCGACGACCTTGCCGGGGAAGCGGAGCGCGGTGTCAGCGGGAGGTGGCGGCACATAGGGGTCGTCGCCGGGCTGGAGCGTGCCCTTGGCCGCGTGCTCCTCGATCAGCTCGCCGACGAGCGAGGCGAGACCCAGGCCATGGCCCTCCCCGGACATCGACGCCACGACGTATCCCTCCGGGTCGACGACGACAAGCGTCGGCCAGGCCCGGGCCGCGTAGGCGCGCCACGTCACGAGGTCCGGGTCGTCGAGGACCGGGTGGTGGACGGCGTACCGCTCGACCGCCGCCGCGAGGGCGTCGGCGTCCGCCTCGTGCTCGAACTTCGGCGAGTGGACCCCGACGATCGTCAGCGCGTCGGGGTACTGGGCCTCGACGGGCCGTAGCTCGTCGAGGACATGGAGGCAGTTGACGCAGCAGAAGGTCCAGAAGTCCAGGATCAAGACGCGACCACGGAAGTCGGCGATGGAGTACGCCTTGCCCCCGGTGTTGAGCCAACCGCGCCCGACCAGCTCAGGGGCCCGGACCTTGGGGCGAGCCCGGGCAGCCGAGGCGGACGTCACCGCAGCCGCCGGTCGGCCAACGCCGGGAAGGCCTGCCGCCACCGCTGGACCGCGTCGGTGTCGACCTCGACGCTGAGCACCTCTTCGTGGGGCCCTGCGGCTGCCAGGACGGTGCCGGTCGCGTCGACGACCTGCGAGCGCCCACCCATCTCATGGCCGGCATGCGTCCCTGCGGTGTTGCACTGGATGACGACGCTCTGGTTCTCGATGGCGCGGGCCTGGCCCAGGACGGTCCAGTGGGCGACGCGCTTCGCCGGCCACGCGGCCGGGATGACAAGGACCTGCGCGCCCCGGTCGACCAGGGCGCGGTAGAGCTCGGGGAAGCGCAGGTCGTAGCACGTCGAGAGCCCGACGGGGACAGTCGGTGCCAACCCCGCAGAGTCCCCGTCCATCACGGGAACGTCGATGACGACGAGCTCATCCCCGGGGTCCATGAGCCGTGGTTCCCCCTCGCCGAACCCGAACCGGTGGATCTTCCGGTACGTCGCGACGAGCTCCCCGGCAGGTGAGAAGACGAGGGAGGTGTTCCACACGCCGTGGCCGTCGGTGCTGGCCGGTTCCCCGCGTTCGACGATGCTGCCGCCGTGCAGGGTCACGCCGGCGTCCTTCGCGGCGCTGGCGAGGGCTTGGGCAATCGGCCCGTCGACGGGCTCGGCCCGGGCATCCCATCCGGGGTAGTCGAACCCACCAGCCGGCCACAGCTCGGGGAGGACGACGAGGTCTTGTCCCTCCTGGGCGCGGACGAGGTCGACGACGCGAGCCGTGCGGTCGGCGACGCTCTCGTCGTCACCGTAGGCGAGCTGGATGACGGCTACCTTCATGCCCCAACTCTCACACATCGGGTGCGGTCGTGAGACGGCCGGTCAGCTCGCGGCGAGCTGCTGGGACCGGACCTCCCGACGCTTCTCGGCGAGCTGCTCGCGCCACTCGGGGTCCGACTGCACCAGGTAGACCAGGCCACAGTCCTGCGGACCCTCGGCCCCGGGGAAGCACAGGCTGCAGGGTTCTCCGACTCGGATGGGGCACTTCGGTTGTGGTGGCCTCGACACGCATTCAATCCTACGCTCCGTAGTAGTTGAATACCAAACGACCAGGCCGTATGCCGCCGAGCTCGCTTGCGCTCCGCTGTGCAGCACGTGCCCGCAACGCCTCAGTCGAATGTGCACTCCGCGCCCGGCCTCAACGCACACTCGGCCATCCTTTGTCGTCGAGTGTGCACTCCGCGCCCGGCGTCAACTGCACACTCGACAAAGGGGAGGAGGACGCGGGCATCTGGGGCACGCGCGTATGCGAGCCAGCACAACGGCATACGGCCGCCCTGTGTCGTCGAGTGTGCACTCCGCGCCCGGCGTTAACTGCACACTCGACAAGAGGGGAGGTCGTCAGGGCTGGTTGGTGCGGTCGCGCTCGGCGAGTCGGGCCAGCTGCTCGTTGTAGGCGGCCAGCTCGGCATCGCCATCCCGGTCCGCACGCCGGTCGCGGCGCCGGCCCTCCCTCTTGTCGGCGCGGGCCCACTGGGTGGCGACGAGCAGGGCCAGCACGAGCGCGGGGAGCTCGCCGATGGCCCAGGCGATGGCGCCCCCGTTGCGCTGGTCGGCCAGCGGATCGTCGATCCACGACACGTTGATCGTCGTGAAGAAGTCGGGGGCCAGCAGGGCTGTCCCGCTGATCATGGACACCCCGAAGAAGGCGTGGAACGCGATCGTCGCGAAGAGCACGATGAGGCGCAGTGCAGGACTCCACTTCGGGGGACCGGGATCGATGCCGACCAGCACCCACGCGAAGAGGTACCCCGCCATGAGGAAGTGGACCGTCATGACGAGGTGTCCGGTGTGCGTCGTCAGCGCCAGCTCGAACAGACCCGTCCAGTAGAAGACGACGAGGCTCATGAAGAAGAAGGCCGCGGCGAAGATCGGGTTGCCCACGACCTTGAGATAGGGCGAGTGGACGACACCCAGCAGCAGCTCGCGGGGTCCCAGGGTGCCGTCGGCGCGTTTGCGCAGGGCCCGGAGCGCCAGGGTGACCGGGGCCCCGAGGACGAGGAGGATCGGGACGACCATCGCCTCGATCATGTGCAGCGTCATGTGCCAGGAGAAGGCGACCCTGCCGTAGATGCCGAGCACGCCGCTCGTCGCCCAGACGAGGACGAGCCAGCCGAGGATCCAGTTGACCGTCCGCAGCACGGGCCAACGGTCCCCCCGCCGCGCCATCCGGACGACCCCGGCGAGGTAGAGGCCGACGGCGAGCAATGCCACCGCGAGGAAGAGCCAGTCGACGCGCCAGGCCGTGACCCAGGACAGCGCCGTCGGCGCGGGCGGCTCGGGGAAGTCGGTGAGCGCGAGGGCCGGGCTCGGGTTGGGCAGCGTCTCGGGCACCGGCGGCTCGGTCCGGGCAAGGGCCGTCGCCAGGCCGAACGCCAGTCCCATGACGATGACCTCGCCGACGGCCAGTCGCAGGAAGGGCCTGCCCTGCCCCGACCCGTCCGCTCCCCGTCGCTCGAGCGCATCGACCGTCACTCTCCGGTGCCACCATCCGGCGAAGCCGAGCAGCACGAGAGCGGCTGCCTTGAGCATGACGATGATCCCGTAGGACGTCGTCAGGTCCGCGATCCTGTCGAACCGGGTGGTGGCGGCCAGCACTCCCGAGGTGCCCAGCGCGATGAACGCCCACAGCGCGACCGTGGAGTAGCGACGAACGACCACCGGGAGGGCAGTGCCCAGCTGGGGCCGGAGGACGATGAGGGCGAGCAGTCCCCCGGTCCACAGCGTCGCGCTCAGCAGGTGCACCCCCATCGCGTTGACCGCCGTCTCGTGGTCGGAGGACCCGCCCGCGTGCCCAGCCAACCCGAGAACCGCGATCCCGAAGAGGGCGACGACCGAGAGCGCGACGGCGACCGATCGCGCGCGGGCGACGGCAGCTCCGGAGGCCACGACGAACGCCGCCATCGCCGAGATGAGGCCGATCCGGAACGTGTCGATCGCCCACACCGAGCCCAGCAGCTTTGAGGCAAAGAGGGGATCGCCAAGAGCGAGCCCGGACGCATCAGCGAACGTGAAGATGACGACAACGACCCCGGCGATCGCCCAGACGAAGGCCGACGCGGTGGCGATCCGGAGGGCCGCGGCCCGGCGCGGTTCCTCGAGGGCCGCCGACGCCTGTCGGGTCGCCCCCGGGACCATGGTGGCCGCCAGCACCAAGGTGCCCACCGTGAGCGCCGCCGCGACGTCGTGCACGAGTCGAATGGGCGGAAGCGCCCAGCGCACCACCGGGCCCGCGTCGCTGAGGCCGCCCGGCGGCGGCGCGACGGCACCGCTCAAGGAGGCGGCGAGCACGCTGGCACAAAGCCCGGCGAGCACGACGAGCGCCACGGCCCAGGGACCCAGGGACCGGACAGCGGCGACGTGACGGGCGGGCGTGGACATGGCTCAAGCGTAAGTAGTCTGGGGGCATGCCCCTGCACCCGGCCGCACCTGACGACCTTGGCGGCTTGCTCGACGCCTTCGAGCAAGTGGTCCAGGCCATCGTCGACCTGGGCTGGGCCTGCCGCGAGGAGGACTTCGACAAGCCGACCGAGAACCCCGGATGGACCGTCAAGGACCACTTCATCCACGTCGTGGCGACGGAGAAGGCCTTCGCGGCACTGCCTCGCGAGCCCCTCAACCCGCCGAACCCCAGCGACGTCCGAAGCCAGTTCGACCGCATCGTCGACGTGGAAGTCGGGGCTCGCAGGCAGTGGACCGGCCGCAGCGTCGTGTCCGAGCTCGCAGACTTCCACCAGCACCGGATGTCCCAGCTCCGGTCCCTCGACCTGACCCTGGGGACGGAGATCGCAGGATTCTTCGGAGAGCACACCACCTTCGGTGACCAGCTCCGGTCGCAGATCAGGGACACCTGGGTGCACGAGCAGGACCTCCGCACGGCGCTCGACCGCCCGGGCGACCTCGACTCACCGGCAGCGGCCGTGTTCACGTCCACCATCATCGATGCCCTGCCGCTGATCGCCGTGCGCTACGCCGGCATCGAGCCGGGTCACGGCATCCTCCTCGATGTCACCGGTCCCGTCCTCGCCAGGGGCGGCGCGCGGGTCATCGAGGACGAGCACGGCCAGCCGCGGGGTGAGGAGCTGTTCAGCGGTCAGGACCGGCCGGAGGGCGAGGAGCCACTCGACGTGACGAGCGTCCAGCTGACGACCGAGGCGCTGACTCGTCGTGCTGCGGGCCGCCGCGCGACCGACGAGATCCACTGCACCGTCTCTGGTGACGCGGACACGGCACGCCGGGTGCTCGACGCCCTGGACGTGCTCGCTCCGTCGCGCGGCTCCGCCGGTGTCCCGCAGGCGGGCGACAGCCTCCCCACCTGACCTGGGCGGGACGGCGATTGTCAGCTACGGCCCGGAGGCACCTTCCCGCCGAACTGGCTCTCCTGTCCCCGCACCACCTGCTCGGCGACGTGAGCGAGCTTCATGTTGAGGTCCTGCGAGGTGCGCGCGAGCAGCTCGAACGCCTTGTCCGCGTCGACCCGGTGCGCGGCCATGAGCAGGCCCACGGCTTTGCCGATCTCACGGTTGCTCTGGAGCCCGAGACGCAGCGTCGCCGCCTCCTCCCGGGCGCGCAGCGCCATGAGCGCCACGGACGCGAACGCAGCGAGCACGGCTCCCTGGTCGGCCGACCGCTCGGTCAGCCTGCCCGGCTCGTCGGCGAAGACGTTGAGGGCACCGACCTTGCCGCCCTCGAGCATGAGCCGGTAGCCGATCGCCGAGCGCACGGGCGTCTCTGCGACGACTCGCTCGGTGAACCGGGGCCAAGGGCTCGTGCCGGCCGTCAGGTCGGTGTCGTGCTGGTAGGCCTCGTCCAGGATCGCGTCGAGGCACGGACCCTCGCGGACCTCCCTCTCGATCTCGTCCACCCTCGCCGCGATGTCGTCGGTCGCCGCAGCGGTGAGGTACTGACCCCGTTGACGAAGCATGAGCGAGGACCGCTGGCACCCGTCGATGAGGCGGCGAGCAGCGTCGACGATCGACTGGTGGATCGCGGCCTCGCCGGCGTCGGCGTAGATCAGCCCGGAGAGCCGGACGAAGGTGTCCCGGGTGTCGTCGTCGGTGGGGACGTCGTTCACGCTCGCCATCCTCCCACGGGGCACCCGCCCACGGGGCGCGCGGGAGCGAGCTGAGCGGCATACGGCAGGGGTATGCCGCTGAGCTGGCACCCGCTGCACGTGCCCGCTGACGGGGTGGCCGGGTCTACCGAAGGTTGGCCATCTCATGCCTGGAGAGGAATGCGCGAGTGCCCAGCGCCATGAGGAAGGCGGCTGCCGCGGCGAGGATGGCGACCCAGTAGCCGTGGCGAGGGCCGACCCGGTCGATGACGGCGCCCGAGACGGCCGAGCCGACCGCGATCCCGATGATGAGCCCGGTGAGCACGATGGTCATGCCCTCGTTGATCTGTGCCCTCGGGACGATGCGCTCGATGAGGTTCATCGTGGTGATGAGCGTGGGGGCCGTCGCGATGCCCGCCACGAACATGACGGCGGCGAGAACCCAGAGGTTGCCGGCGAGCAGGACCGGCGCCTCGAGCACCATCATCCCGAAGGTGCCGGCGATGAGGAGCTTGAGCAGGTTGCGGCCGTGCGAGATCTGGCCGAAGACGAGCCCTGAGAGGGCCGAGCCGGTGGCGAAGAGGGCCAGGATCGCGCCGGCGGCGTTGCTGTGCCCCGCCTCCTGGGCCACGGCCAGCGTGACGACCTCGTTGACGCCGAAGATGACGCCGGTCATCACCATGATGAACGCGAGCGGGAGGATTCCGGGGTTGTGGTGTGCGTGCCCGTGCGGCCGCTCGTGCTGCGGCACGACCGGCGGCTCGGTCGAGCGCGCCGAGACGAAGACGAGCACCCCGATCGCGTAGCAGATCGTCGCGAAGAGGAAGCCCGCCTCGGGGAAGACCGACGTGGACAGCCAGATCGCGAGGACCGGCCCGATGACGAAGGTGACCTCCTCCATCACCTGCTCGAAGGACATCGCCGTGTGCAGCCTGCGCGGGTCGTGGGCGAAGATGTGCGACCACCTGGCGCGCGCCATGGTGCCGAGGTTGGGGATGACGGCGCAGAGGGGGAAGGTGATGAACAGGATCCACGCGGGCCAGCCCCGCCAGGACGCGATCATCGTCAGGGACGCCCAGAAGCCGGACCAGATGAAGAAGGGCACGGCGACCCGCCGCTGCCCGTAGCGGTCGACGAGCCGACCGGTGATCGGGGCTGCGACCGCCAGGGCGATGAGACCGGTCGCCATGACCGCGCCGGCGAGCTCGTAGGACCCGCGGCGTGACGCGACCATCGCCACGGTGGCGACCGCGAACATCGCCCCGGCCGAGCGCGCGGTCATTCCCCCGATGATGAAGGTGCGTGCCCCCGGCACCTCGAACAACGGTCGGTACGACGAGAGCAATACGGTTCCTGGAGTCGGGCGGCGTGCTGGTCTGGTGGAGGGCTGGTGGGCTCGTGGCCCGAGCCATCGTCGCACGCCCGGCGACTGGTCGCCTCGTCGCCTCGGTGCGGCTAGGCCTCGGGGTCGTCGGGGAGCCGCTCCGTCGCCGGACCGTGCTTGCGCCGCAGCGACCACATCTGGGGCGAGCGCTCGAGCTCCACGGCGACGTCCCAGGCCACTCCGCCGGGAGCGGTCTCGCGCCGGAAGCTGCGGACGAGGCGCCGGGCGAGCTCGGGGTCCGTGGCCACGCGGGCTGCCAGCGCGTGCGCCTCGCGCTCGACGTGCTCGTCGTCGTATGCCGCCCAGGCGAGGCCGAGCTCGACAGCGCGTTCGCCGCTGACCTCCTCACCGAAGAGGCCCATGGCCGCGGTGGCCTCCCTGCCCGCGACCCGGTTCAGGAGGGTGAAGTGGCCGCCGCCCGGGTGGATACCGATCTGGGCGAAGCCGGGGAGGAGCCTCGCGGTGCGCGAGACGATGCGCAGGTCCGTGGCGAGGGCCAGGTTGAGGCCCGCGCCGACAGCTGCTCCGCGTACTGCTGCGATGGTCGGCACGCCGATGTCGCCGATCGTCGTGAAGGCGGCGTACACCGTCTCGAGGTTGCGGTAGGCCTCGTCCTCGACGGGGTCGAGTCCCGTGTCGGCCAGGACCGCGCGGACCGCGCCGGCGCAGAAGTGCCGGCCTCCGGTGACGACGAGAGCGCCGACGCGCGGATCGGACTCGGCGGCTCGGGCCGCGTCGATGAGCTCGCGTGACATCTCCAGCGAGAGGGCGTTGCGCCGGTCCGGAGCGTTGAGGGTGATGGTGGCGACTCCGTCAGCGACGGTGTAGGCGACGTCGGTCATGGGACTCCTCGGGGCTTGGGTCTGGGTGGGTGGCTTGCGGCGGGGGCGTTCGGAACTCGGTTCAGCGGCGTCCGGAGAGGATGAGGGGCCAGAGGCGGTCGCGCCCGGCGTGGGTGGCGAGCTCGGCCAGGGTCTCGTCCCACTCGTGGACCGAGCCGTACTCGCTGCGGCGCACGAGGATCGGCCTGGTGAGGAGGTGCAGCTCGTGCTCCAGGGTCGTGCCGATGGCGCCGAGCACCTGATGGGCGTTGCGCACGACCACGGACGCGGCATGACCGACGCAGGACTTGGCGACGCCGACCGTGAAGAGCATGCCGGGGTCCTCCCAGTTCGAGGCCGCGGCGCGGGCCACCGCGGCGTCCGTGGCGGCGCGGGCGAGGGAGGACTCCGTGGCGATGTCGGCGACGAGGTGCTGGATCGCCTGGAAGGCGCCGATGGGTCGGCCGAACTGCTCACGGTGTCGGGCATGCGTGACGGCGAGCTCGAGGACTCGCTCCATCGCGCCGCACACCTGTGCAGAGCGCGCCAGTGCACCGCGGATGTGGAACTGCTGGCCGACCGAGTCGTCGACGACAGGAGCGGACTCGAGCTCGGCGGGGTCGAACAGCACGCTCTCGCAGGGCTCGCCCGCGAGGTTGCGGCCCGGCGTGATGTCCAGATGGTCGCTCGGCACGTCGGCCACCCGCCAGGTCTCCCCGTCCTCCCAGAGCGCCACGACGAATTCCGCGTCCCGGCCGAACGTGACGTTGAGGGCACGTCCGGAAGGGTCTGGGCGGCATACGGTCCGTAGTTCGCCCCCGTTGGGCAGCCCCGCCTCCTCGAGGAGCCAGGCGGCGAGGAAGCCGTGCTCGGCGAGCGGAACAGGCGCGCCTGCCGCGGCTCCCAGGCCGAGCAGGGCGGCACCCTCGATCCAGGACGCCCCGCTGCCGCCGCTCTCCTCCGAGGCGGTGAGGCGGGTCAGGCCGAGTCCCTCCAGCTGCGCCCACAGGTCTGGGTCGAACGTGACGTGGTCGGAGGGGGCTGGCCGCGTGGAGCGGTAGTCGTCGAAGAGCTCGGTGAGCACCGCAACGAGATCCGGGTCGGCGACCGCGGCGTGGACCAGGGGTGTGTCGTACCGGTCGCTCGTCATCAGCGCAGGCCCAGCCCGCGGGCGATGATGCCGCGCAGGATTTCGTTCGTGCCGCCCCGCAGCGTGAAGCCCGGGCGTTGGAGGAGGGCGCCGTGCAGGAGTCCGTGGAGCTCCTCGTCCTCGATCCAGCCGCTCGCGGTGAGCAGGTCCACGTAGTCGGCGATGTCACCCTCCGTCGTCGTCCCGAGCACCTTGACGGCGGCCGCGCCGAGGTCCGCCCGAGCGTGCGCCTCGAGCGCGGTCGAGACCGCCAACGACATCTGGTGCAGCGCGGCCACTCGCGCGACCTGGCGGCCCAGCCCGTGGTCCAGGGGCAGCCCGCCGTCCATCATGGCCTGCGCTGCGGCGGCGAGCAGCTGGTACGTCGACAGGAACCGCTCCGGCCCGCTGCGCTCGAAGCCGAGCTCCGACGTGACCTGCTTCCAGCCCTCGCCGATGGTGCCGAGCACGCGTTCGTCGGGGATGAGGACACCATCGAGATGGACCTCGTTGAAGTGGTGTTCACCGCCCATGGAGACGATCGGGCGAATGTCCACGCCGGGCGCGTGCAGGTCGACGATGAACTGGCTCAGGCCGGCGTGCCGGTGGGCCGGGTCGAGCGGTGCCGAGCGGGCCAGGGCGAAGAAGGCGTCGGCCTCGTGGGCTCCGGACGTCCACACCTTGGTGCCGGTGAGGCGCCACCCGCCGTCGACCTTCTCCGCGCGGGTACGGACGCTCGCCAGGTCGGAGCCGGCGTCCGGCTCGCTCATCCCGATCCCGAAGACGACCTCGCCACGGCTGATCCCCGGCAGGAACGACCGCTTCTGCTCCTCGCTGCCATGGGCGAGCAAGGACGGGCCGACCTGGCGCTCGGCGAACCAGTGCGCCGCCACCGGCGCCCCGACGACGAGCAGCTCCTCCGTCACGACGAACCGCTCGACGTAGGTCCGGCCCTGTCCGCCGTACTTCTTCGGGATCACCATGCCGAGCCAGCCCCGACGGGCGAGCTCCTGCGTGAAGGCGCGGTCCCACCGGGTCAGCCACGTGTCGACGTGTGGCGTGAAGCGCCCGGCAGCGATCTGCTTCGCGAGGAAGTCCCGAACCTCCAGTCGCAGCTCCGTCAGCGCCTCGCCCTCGGTCACGACGGGAGGCACCAGCTGCCGGCTCATGTCCCACTCCTCGCGTCCTCCGGGCGACAGCCACAGCGTGCCACGCCCAGATACCCGCAGGAGAAAGGGGTCAGGCGGTGGCGGCAGCGGCGGTGGGGCGCCGGGTTCGGGAGGCGACAGCGACGAGCGCGATGCCGAGCAGGAACCAGGCGCCGAGGACGACGAGGTGCGGCCCGGCGCCGGCACCGTCGAAGTACGCGGAGCTGCGGAGCAGCTGGCCTCCGGCGCCCGGTGGCAGCCAGGCCCCGATCGTGCGCCAGGGCTCGGCGAGGAACTCGGGAGCGGTGGCCAGGCCCGATAGGGGGTTCCCGAGGAGGAGGAACAGCGCCACCCCCAGGCCGAACCCGGGGTATCCGGCCACGAGGAGCAGCCCGAGCAGGGCTGTGGACATCGCGGCGATGACCGCGGTCATGGCTGCGGCGTCGAGCAGCCAGCTGCCCTCGAAGACGCCGTACCAGTGCAGTAGCCCGGCCAGCGCCGCCCCGAGCACGACCGCGGTCGTGAGGACTGCGCCGAGCTTGGCCCACGTGCCTCTGACGAGCCGGTTCATGGCGAGGACCGGTGCGATGGCCCCGATGAGCAGGGGCAACAGGGCTGTGGCGAGACCCGCTCCACGGCTGTCCTCGGCCGGCAGGGAGACGACCTCCGTGACCGGCACGGCCCGGCCCTGCTGCTGCCCGAGCTGTGCAGCCAGGCTGGAGAGACCCTGAGCGACAACGGGACTCGCTGCAGGAGCCGTCAAGATGGTGGCCCCGCTCGGCCCAAGCGCAATGCCGCCGTAGACCTCACGGTCGCGGATTGCCTGGGACAGCTGCGCGTCGTCAGTGAAGGCGGTCACCGTGAACGCTTCGGAGGCTTGAGCGCTGAGGCCTCCGGCCAGTTGTTGCACCGCCGGAGCGGGGCCGGCGATCCCGATCGGGACCCCGCGCGGCTCACTGTTGATGGCGGGCAGGGTGAAGGCAGTCAGGACGAGGCCGAGGAGGATCGTCAACGCGACGATCGCCCCCCAGGCGCCGCCTGGCGGGACGCGCTCGGTGCCCGGGCGTGGAGAGGAGGAGGCGGCCGATCCGGAGGCTTGACCGGCTACTCCGGACGCGGCCTCGTGGGTGGTTCCGGACGACATGAGATGCTCCTTTCAACGTTTGTTGAAACAACGGTAGCCGGTCCCGCGGAGATATTTCAACACCTGATGAAAAACATCTATGCTGGCTCCATGTCGCGTCGACCCGGGCCCCGCTCCGACCGCGTCGACGTGCGGGGCGACATCCTGGGGTCGGCCCGCGCGCTGTTCGCCACTCGGGGCTTCAAGGGCACGACGATGCGTGCCGTGGCAGAAGGCGCCGGGGTCGACGTGGCGCTCGTGCCCTACTACTTCGGCAACAAGGACGGCCTCTTCGCGGCGGTGCTCGAGTTGCCCGTTGACCCGCACCAGAAGATCGACGAGATCTTCGCGCAGGGCCTGGACGGTGTCGGCGAGCGGATCGTCCGCGCCGTCGCGGCGCTCCTGGACGATCCGGTCACCGGCCCGGCTCTCCTCGGCCTCATGCGCTCCGCGATGACGGAAGGCCCGGCCAACGGCGTGGTGCGCGAGTTCATCGACAACGTCATCATCGGCGCCTACGCGCGGCACCTGCCCGGACCGGATGCCCGGCGTCGCGCAGCGCTGGCGGCCTCACAGATCGTGGGCCTGGCCATGGCCAGGCGAGTGGTCGGCATCGAGCCCCTCGCGTCCATGACGGTCGACGAGCTCGTCGCCCACGTCGGTCCGACGCTCCAGCGCTACCTCGCAGCCGACCTCGACTGACGGTTTGTCGAGTCTGCTCAGCACGCGCCGGGCGGCTCGGGCCTCCGGGTCTTCGCCGCGGGAAGTTGTGGCGGGGTCAACGCCGTCTGTGCCTCCGGGTCTTCGCCGCGGCGACGTTGTGGCGGTCTCGGCGAGTCGGCGCGAACTGCACACTCGACGAAGTGGATGGGAGCGAGTCCCACGAGCGACCCGGATCCTGTTCACCCGATCGAGGGAATGGCCCCTTCGGCTCAGGCGCCGCTGACGAGGAGGAAGCCGACGAGCCCGACGATGACCGCGGTGATGAGCCACGCGACGACGGTCGTCAGACGGTGGTTCGCCATGCGCCCCATGAGACGCCGGTCGTGCGTGAAGAGCAGGAGCGGGATGAGCGTGCCCGGCAACGCGAAGCTGAGGACCACCTGGCTCCAGACGAGCGCGTTCGTCGGTTCGACCCCCACCCCCAGGATGATGAGGGTCGGCACGACGGCGAGCATGCGGCGCACCAGCGCGGGGATCGGTCGCTTGCCGAAGCCGGTCATGACGACGTCACCGGTCTGCACGCCGACAAGGGTGGACGCCAGCCCGGAGGCGAGCAGGGCAACCGCGAGCATGGTCGCCGCGATCTGCCCGGCCTGCGCCCCGAGCGCCGCATAGGCACTCTCGATGCTGGCGCCGGCCTCGGAGGGCAACGCCGCGGAGAAGACGACGAGGCTGACGTTCGCCATGCCGGCGACCGACATCGCAAGGACGACCGACCGGACCGTGTGGCGGCCGATCCGCATCCGCTCCACCTGCGACGGCTCGACGGTCCCGTCGTCGCGGGTGCGCGAGGCGGCCGAGTGGAAGTGCAGCGCGTGGGGCATGACCGTGGCACCGACGATGCCGACGGCGAGCAGCGCCGCCGACGAGTCGAGCGGGCCGGGCGCGACCGAGTGGAGCAGCGCGACCCGGTCGACGTCCGCGACGAGGACCTGCCACAACAGCGAGCCGATGATGACGGCGAGCAGCACGAGGACGACCGACTCGAAGTGGCTGCGCCCGTGCACCTTGAGGTAGAGCACGACGAGGCTGAATGCCGTTACCGCGACCGCGCCCCACATGAGCGGCAGCCCGAAGAGGAGATGGAGGGCGATCGCACCGCCGACGACCTCCGCCAGGTCGGTCATGATGACGACGATCTCGGCCTGCGTCCACAGCAGGACCCGGCCGATACCGGGGAAGCGCCGCGCGCTGTGCTCCGCGAGGCTCATCCCGGTGACCATGCCGAGCTTGGCCGCGAGGTACTGGATCACCATCGCCGAGCAGCTCGCGAAGACGACCACCCAGACGAGGGCGTAGCCGTGCTGGGCCCCGGAGCTGATGTTGACGCCGAAGTTGCCCGGGTCGACGTAGGCGATCGCGGCGAGCAGCGCCGGGACGAGGGTCCGCGGCGCGCTGAAGGTCCCCCCGAGCCCGTGCTCCGGGGAACGGTCGTCGACGCGCCGCGTCGACTTCGTCGAGGTGCTCTCGGCCATGGTCAGAGCATGGGGCCTGCGTGCTCGTGGCGCCAACTCAGCCGGCCGCCGCGAAGCCGAGCAGCGCGGCGATCCCGAGGGCGCTGCGGGGGTCGTAGGCCGACGTCCACAGCCCGCCGTGGGCGGCGCCGTACGCCTCGTCCTGCCACGGATGCTCCCGCGCCGGCGCGCCGGTGCGCAGGTCGTGGACCAGCAGGATCGCCATGAGCGTGTTCGCGGTCCCCGGCTCGAAGACCTCCACTCCGAAGCGGTGCGCGCCGGCGTAGGCCGCCGCGAGCGCCCGGTTCTTGACGACCGAGCGCGTCCGCGTCGGCGGCGCCACCTTGAGCGACACGACGCCGCCGGCCGCCCGGTGTGCCGTCGCCCGCCACCGCTGGAGCCGTTTCGCGAGCAGGTAGTTCGGGCCCTGCTGGAGCACGACCGAGTCGTTGATCCCGGGGTCCTCGCCGGGCACATAGTTCCGCCGGAGCAGGCGCCCACCGCTGAGGGTGCGCAGCGGCACCCGCAACACCTTGGACGTATGCCGCTGGGCGTAGTTCTCGACGGACCTGGCCACCGCGCCACCCGGGACCGCGAACACATCCGTCGGGGTGGCGAGAAAGGCCAGGGCCACGTCGTGACCGCGCTGGTCGACCACCCGCTGGGTCAGGGCGTCGACGGCGGCGGACACGCGCACATTTGTCTCCCCGTCGGCGTAGACGTAGTTGCCCAGCACGAGCCGCCCCTCCCGCTCGTTCACCCACTGGGTCACCGAGCCGAGGTCGTGGATCAGGTCGCCGCCGAGCCGTTCCTCGACCGGTTCGCCGCCAGGCCGGACCGGCACCGTCATGGATCCAGCCAGCCGCCGCGTGTCGGCAATCAGCTTCTGCCACAGCTCCTTCCGCGGCAGGTCCACGGCCGCGACGTCCGCGCCCCACCGGAGCAGGGTCCGCAACGGTCCCATCTCGGCAGCCGCACCGAGCACGACGATGGTCTGGTCCGACAGGTCGAGCCAGTCCGGGTTGGCCATGACGCGCTCGACCGCCTCGGCGCAGGTCGGCTCGACGACTCCCCCGTCGACCCACCCAGCCAGCACCCGACGGAGCGTGTCCCCGGAAGCGCGCTCAGCGGCATACGGCATGGAGATGGTGCGGTCCGGGGCACCCTCCCCGCGGATCGTCTCGGAGACCAGCGGCGTGGGACTGCCCTCGAAGGCCGTGACGAGCGGGCCCTCGCCCGACGGTCCGACCCAGCGCATCCGCTCGTGGAGGGAGGCGAGCCCGTCCCGGGCGATGGTGTGCGCCGCCTCCGGGCTGGGGAGCCCGGCCTCGACGAGGCGGCGGAAGTGCGGCAGGTAGCCCTGCCGCCAGTTCGTCTCGCGCGCTGCCGACGCGGAGCCGACGGGGTCGGCCCGGCGCAGGGCGTCGGCGACCACGGCGCGGCCCAACGCCGTCGTGCTGCGGCGGCCGCCGGCCGAGTCGGCCGTGGGGAAGACGACGCCCGTGGGCTGGTGCGGCTCGCTCATGACCCCATCCTGCCCGTTCGAGGTACGAGCCGTGACGCGCTCCGCAGGCACGCGCATCGGCCCGGGGGCAGAATATGGACAGGTCGAGATCGACGTCGAGGCAAGGAGGCCCGCGAGTGACGGACACGGCCCACAGCACACGGCTGACCGAGGAGCGCCAGACGACGGTGAATCGACTCGAGGGACTCCGGCGAGAGTTCGGGCAGGTTGTGGAGGCGTCCGTGGACTCCAACGCCGACGACGAGCACGACCCGGAGGGCGCGACGATCGCCTACGAGAGGTCGCAGGTCGCCGCGCTCATCGACCAGGCCGAGCAGCACCTGTCCGAGATCGATGCGGCCGAGGCACGCCTCGCGGAGGGGACGTACGGCAGGTGCGTCGTGTGCGGTCGACCGATCCCGGACGAGCGGCTCGAGGCGCGACCCACGGCCAGGACCTGCATCGACCACGCCGGCGCTGCCCAGCACGGCTGACGTCGGGTTGGTGCGGCGTCGGCCCAGCCCAGCGGCCGTCAGGTCAGGCCGGTCTCGAGGAGGGTGAACGCCTCGTCGACCGCGTCCTCGACGGTGCCGGTGCCACCGGACTGGTGGTGCTCGATGGCCGCACGCACGGCGGCGAGCGCGGTCGCCACGGTGACCCGCGGCCGCACCGACTCCCGGGGGTCGAGCCCGAGCCGGGCGGCGACGACGTCGGTCAGGACGTTCTCGGTGCGGAGGTTGCTGCCGACCAGGGCGGGGCCCAGGGCCGGCTCGCCGAGGAGCACCCGACGCCGCTGCGCCCGAAGGTCGGGGTCGTAGCTCGACGGAGCGAGCCGGTCCCGGACGATGACCCGGATCGAGTCGAGGATGGGCTCGTCAGCGGGCCGGTCTGCCAGTTGCGCCCTCAGCTCGTCGAGATCGGCGGGCGTGGTGCCGAGGACCGCACCCTCCTTCGTCGGGAAGTAGTTGAAGAAGGTCCGCGGGCTGACCCCGGCGCGCCCCGCGATCTGGTCCGTCGTCACGGCGTCGAACCCGAACTCCTCGACGAGGTCGAGCGCGGCCCGGTGGATGGCCAGTCGCGTCTCGCGCTTCTTGCGCTCCCGCAGTCCGCACTCCTCTGTCATGTCCCGACCATAGGTAGGATGTTGCGGTCGATGCAAATTTGCAGGCGGTGCAATGATTGCTTATCGTTGAGGGATGTCACAGAGCACCGCGACGGCCGAGCCGGTCGACCAACCCACCACCGGCCTCGACCCGAAGGCGCGCCAGATCTTCATCGCCCTCATGCTCGGCATGCTCGTGGCGTCGATCAGCCAGACCATCGTCAGCCCGGCGATGCCGCGCATCGTCGCGGAGCTCGGCGGGATGGACCACTACTCGTGGCTCGCGACCGCAGCCATGCTGGTCAGCGCGATCACGGTGCCCATCGTCGGCAAGCTGTCCGACATCTACGGGCGGCGCGGGTTCTACCTGGGCGGGCTCGTCATCTTCATGGTCGGCTCAGTCCTGTCCGGGATGGCCCAGAACTTCTGGTGGCTCATCGCCGCGCGGGCCATCCAAGGGGTCGGCATGGGCACGCTGATGCCGCTCTCCCAGACGATCATCGGCGACATCATCCCGCCCCGGCAGCGGGGCAAGTACCAGGGCCTCATGGGCGGCGTGTTCGGCCTCTCCTCGATCCTCGGGCCGCTCGTCGGCGGCTTCGTCACCGACCACTGGGGCTGGCGCTGGCTCTTCTACATCAGCCTCCCCGTCGGCATCGCCGCCTACTTCGGGATCAGCCGGTTCCTGCACCTCGAGCACGTCGACCGCGAGACGGTCATCGACAAGGCCGGCATCGCGCTCCTTTCGGTCGCCCTCATCCTGCTGCTCGTGCCGACCTCGCTCGGTGGCACGACCCTGGCCTGGGACTCGCCGGTCACCTTGGGTCTCTTCGCCGCCGGGCTCGTCACGCTGGTCGCGTTCATCGCAGTGGAACGCCGCGCCGTCGAGCCGGTCATGCCGCTCCGGCTCTTCCGCAGCGGGGTCTTCACCCTGTCCAACATCGCGAGCTTCATGGTCTCGGTCATGATGTTCGGCGCGATGATCTACCTGCCGGTCTACGCGCAGGGCGTCCTCGGTGTCTCGGCGACGAACTCCGGCCTCATCCTCATGCCGATGTCGGTCGCGATGATCGGCCTGTCCATCGTCGCCGGGCTCGTCATCACCAAGACGGGTCGCTACAAGCTGCAGACCCTCGTCGGGATCCTCCTCATGGGGGCGGGCTTCTGGATGCTGATCCGGTTGGACTACGGCGCGACGGAGCTCGACCTCACCCTCGCCATGATCGTCTTCGGCATCGGCCTCGGCATCGCCCTGCAGGTCTACACGCTCATCGTGCAGAACGCCGCCCAGCGCCGCGACCTCGGCGTCGCCACGGCCTCGACGCAGTTCTTCCGCAACGTCGGGTCGACCGTGGGCATCGCGGTGTTCGGCACCATCATGAGCAGCGGCCTCGCCGGCAACATCGCCTCGCACCTGCCCCCGGGCGCCGCCGAGCGGCTGCAGGCGTCCGGCCAGGAGGTCAGCGCCGGCTCCGTCCTCGACCCCGCCGCCCTCGCACAGCTGACCCCGGCGGTCGCGGCCGGCGTCCAACGGGGCATTGCCGACTCGCTCCACTCGGTCTTCCTCTGGGGACTCGTGCCGTTCGCCATCGCGTTCATCGCCACCCTCTTCATCAAGGAGCTGCCGCTGCGCAACACCGTGCACACGGCCGATGAGGCGGGACGCGAGCTGCTCGACACGCTGAACCAGACCGCGCCCGACGACGAGCTGGTCGTGCCGCTCGGCCGGGACGCCGGCAACACCCGCACGAACGAGCGCCTCCTCGGCCTGCGCCTGGGGTTGCTCGCCGATGCGGCCCTGACCGGCGACCGCCCGCTCCTGACGCGCGCGGTGACCGAGGTCGGGCAAGGGGATCTCCAACGCGGCGCTGCCCTCCTCGAGCACACCTCGCGGATGCTGACGACCGAGGACAACGGTGTCGCCGCGCGGACGGAGCCGTATGCCGTGGAGGTCGCCGCGCTGGCCCGCCGCTCGGGTGGGTCGCTGACGGAGGAGCTCAAGCGCGAGCTCGCCACCGCCGTGGCCGAACGTGATGCGCGGACCGTGCTGACCACGATCGAGCCGACGCTGGCCGAGCGGTACGAGGCCGTCGACATCGGGTTGCTCGAGCGGGTTGGGGACGACCTCACCGCCGCCTACCTCGTGGACGCCCTGCGCACCCGACCCTGACCGCCGCCGCCACCAACGGGGGGTGGGGGGTCAGCCCCAGACGAGGGCCTGGCCCGGGTCCTCCATGATCGCCGCGAGGTCGGCGAGGAACCTCGACCCCAGCTCACCGTCGATGAGCCGGTGGTCGAAGCTCATCGCCAGCTGGGTCACGTGCCGGATCGCGATCTCGTCGTTGCCGTTGGCATCGGTCACGACCCAGGGCATCTTGCGGATCGCGCCGAACGCGACGATCGCCGACTCCCCCGGGTTGATGATCGGCGTCCCGCTGTCGACGCCGAAGACGCCGACATTGGTGATGGTGATCGTCCCTCCCGACATCTCCGCCGGCTGAGTGCGCCCCTCTCGCGCGGTCGCCGTCAGCTGTCCGATGGCCTCGGCCAGCTGGAGCATCGACATCGCGTGGGCGTCCTTGATGTTCGGGACGATGAGCCCGCGCGGCGTCGCGGCAGCGATGCCGAGGTTGACGTAGTTCTTCTGGACGATCTCCTGCGCCGCCTCGTCCCACGTCGCGTTGACACCGGGGTTGCGGCGGATCGCCAGGACCATCGCCTTGGCGAGGACGAGCAGCGGCGTGACCTTGACCTCGCGGAACTCGCGCGACGCCTTGAGGCGGTCGACGAGCTCCATCGTCTTCGTCACGTCGACCGTGACCCACTCGGTGACGTGCGGCGCCGTGAACGCGGACCCGACCATCGCCTGTGCGGTCACCTTGCGGACACCCTTGATCGGGATGCGCTCCTCCCGCTCGCCGGAGCCAAACACGATGCCGTATGCCGCTGGGCTCGCTGCCGCTGCGCCGTTCACCCCCAGCGCGGCGGGCTCCGCGACACCCTGGGCGCTGCCGTCAGCGTGGGCCTGGACGTCGTCGCGGGTGATGATGCCGTCGGCGCCCGACCCCTGCACGGACCAGAGGTCAACGCCGAGGTCCTTGGCCAGCTTGCGAACCGGGGGCTTGGCCTTCGGTCGACCCTCGCGCGCGACCGGCGCCACAGCGGGTGCCGGCGACTCCGTGCGCGGGGCCGGGGCCGACTTCTCGGCGATGGGCTGGTGCTCGGCCACCTGCTCGGTCTCGGTCTGCACCGAAGCGCGAGCCGGCGTGGCGTCTGGAACCGAGCCCAGCGGCATACGGCCATCGGCTTGTTTGCGGGCTCGACGTGCCGTCGCCCCGGCCTTGGCGCCGTAGCCGACGAGGATCGCCTCCTGCTGGTCGGCCTTGTGGGGCGCAGCGGCGTCGGCCGCGGGCGCGGCAGGCTCCTCGGCACCGCCCTGGCCGTCGTCGATCGTGATGATCGCGGTGCCGACGTCGACAGTGTCACCGACCTCGACGAGGAGGTCCTTGACGGTGCCGGCCCACGGGATGGGCAGCTCGACGAGCGACTTGGCGGTCTCGACCTCGAGGACCATGTCGTTGACCTTGACGGTGTCGCCGGGCGCGACCTTCCACTCGACGATCTCGGCCTCGACGAGACCCTCACCGGGATCGGGGAGCTTGAACGTACGAATTGCCATCTCTCCCAAGGCCTTTCAGTAGGATAGGGCGCGGTCGACGCCGTCGAGGATCCGGTCGAGGTCGGGGAGGAAGTCCTCCTCCATCCGGCTCGGCGGATACGGGATGTTCGCGCCGCCCACCCGGACGACCGGGGCCTCGAGCTCGTAGAAGCACTGCTCGGTCACCTGCGCCGAGATCTCCGAAGCCATCGCGAGGAAGCTGCTCGCCTCGTGGACCACGACGAGCCGGCCCGTCTTGCGCACGGACGACACGATGGTCTCGATCGGCAGCGGCGACAGCGAGCGCAGGTCGATGACCTCGATCGACGTGCCCTCGGTCTCTGCTGCGGCAGCCGACTCGAGCATCGTCTTCACGACGGGGCCGTAACCGAGGAGCGTGACGTCCGTGCCCTCCCGGATGACGTGCGCCTCGAAGAGACCACGCGGCGCTTCCGCGGCAGCCGTGTCGTACTCGCCACGGTCGTGGTAGCGGCGCTTCGGCTCGAAGAACATGACCGGGTCGTCGCACTCGATCGCCTGCTGGATCATCCAGTGCGCGTCCTCCGGGTTCGAGCAGGCGACGACGCGAAGTCCGGCGGTGTGGGCGAAGTACGCCTCGGGGCTCTCCGAGTGGTGCTCCGGGCTGCCGATGCCGCCACCGAACGGGATGCGGATGACGATGGGCATCGTGATCGCGCCGAGCGACCGGGCCCGCATCTTCGCGACCTGGCTGACGATCTGGTCGAAGGCCGGGTAGACGAAGCCGTCGAACTGGATCTCGCACACCGGTCGGTAGCCCCGCAGGGCCAGCCCGACCGCGGTGCCGACGATGCCCGACTCGGCGAGAGGAGAGTCGATGACGCGCTCCTCGCCGAAGTCCTTCTGCAGCCCCTCGGTGATCCGGAAGACGCCGCCGAGCTTGCCGATGTCCTCGCCGATGAGGACGACCTTGGGGTCCTTCTCCATGGCCTTGCGCAGCCCGCTGGTGAGGCTCTTGCCGAGCGTGACCTTCTCGAGCGCCATCACTTCGCCTCCTCGAAGCTCGCCTGGTAGGCCAGGAAGGCGGCGCGCTCCGCCTCCATGACCGGGTGCTCCTCGGCATAGATGTGGTCCCACATCGTCTCGCCCGGGGGCGTCGCCATGGTGATACAGCCCTGACGGAGCTCTGCGGCGAACGAGTCCGCCTCCTCGTCGACCTTGGTGAAGAACGCGTCGTCGGCCCAGCCCTCCCGCGACAGGTAGGTCTTGAGGCGCTGGATCGGGTCGCGGAACTTCCACTGCTCGACCTCGGCCGAGACCCGGTACTTCGTCGGGTCGTCGGCCGTCGTGTGCGCGCCCATGCGGTAGGTGAAGGCCTCGATGAGCAGCGGGCCGTTGCCGTTGCGGGCCTCGTCGAGGCAGTGCTGGGTCACGGCGTAGGTGGCGAGGACGTCGTTGCCGTCGACGCGCATGCCGGGGAAGCCGAAGCCGCGGGCCCGCTGGAAGAGCGGGATGCGGGTCTGCTTGGAAACCGGCTCGGAGATGGCCCACTGGTTGTTCTGGCAGAAGAAGACGACCGGGGCGTCGAACGACGCGGCGTAGACGAAGGCCTCGTTGACGTCGCCCTGCGCGGACGCACCGTCACCGAAGTAGCAGATGACCGCGGTGTCGCGCTCGGGGTCGCCGGTGCCGACGTTGCCGTCCATCTTGACGCCCATGGCGTAGCCCGTGGCGTGCAGGGTTTGGGCGCCGATGACGATGGTGTAGAGGTGGAAGTTGTGGTCCTTCGGGTCCCACCCGCCCTGGCTGACGCCGCGGAAGAGCTGCAGCGAACTCTGCGGGTGCATGCCGCGCACGAAGCCGACGCCGTGCTCCCGATAGGTGGGGAAGCACATGTCGTGCGGCTTCAGCGCGCGACCGGAGCCGACCTGGGCCGCCTCCTGGCCGAGCAGGCTGGGCCACAGTCCGAGCTCGCCCTGACGCTGGAGGGCGTATCCCTCGGCATCGAGGCGGCGGATGAGGACGAGGTCGCGGTAGAAGCTGCGCAGGTCGTCCGGCGTGAGGTCCGCGACGTACTTGTCGTACTCGGGGTGGGAGAGACGCTCGCCCTCGGGGGTCAGCAGCTGGATCATGTCCGGGCCGCCGTCGCCGACCGCCGGGGTCGGCTCGTGCAGCTCGGCGACTACTTTGTCGCTCACTGGGGCTCCTTCACCGGAGTGGAGTTCCGGCATTTTGGTCGGGCCGCAAGCGGGGTTCTCCCGCCCGACGGCTGGGTCACACGGGCCCGCCGAGGGTGACGGCGGAACCAGAGGGTCTTCTGAACCGGAACTTACCGGAGGCCGCCGGAAATCTCACAATGCGGACTGGTCGGTGTCTACCTGCAGTCGCGCCCGCACTTGCCGGCCCCCCCGCCCCGGTCGAGTGTGCAGTACGCGCCGGCTCCCCGCCCCGGTCGAGTGTGCAGTACGCGCCGGCTCCCCGCCCCGGTCGAGTGTGCAGTACGCGCCGGCTCCCCGCCCCGGTCGAGTGTGCAGTACGCGCCGGCCCCCCGCCCCGGTCGAGTGTGCAGTACGCGCGCCGGCCACAGGCTTGCCCTTACGCGGAAAACGCTTGCTCGATGCAAGTAATGAGCACTAGCGTCACTTGCATCATGCAAGTTACGTCTGAAAGGAAATCCCATGAGTAGCGACCTCACGATGAGCTTCACCGTGGAGCAGACGCCGCAGCAGGTCTTCGACGCGGTCAACGACGTCCGGGGCTGGTGGTCCGGCAACATCGTCGGTGACACCTCCGTGCTCGGAGCCGAGTGGACCTACAGCGTTCCCGACATCCACTTCTCGAAGCTCCGAGTCACCGAGCTCGTCCCGGCCGAGCGCGTGTCCTGGCTCGTCCTCGACAGCTATCTCTCCTTCATCGAGGAAAAGGAGGAGTGGACCGGCACGACGGTCCGCTTCGACATCACCGAAGAGTCGGCCGAGCCCGGCGACAACCGCCGCACCCGAATCACCTTCACGCATGAAGGGCTCAACGCGGAGCACGAGTGCTACGAGGTGTGCAACACCGCGTGGGGCCAGTACGTCCTCGGCAGCCTGAGGAGCCGGATCCAGGCCGGCACCGGCAGGCCCGACTCGTTCGGGAGCCAGGAGTCGCTCGAGGCGGCCCTCGCCGGCACCGTCGAGGCGCCCAAGGTGTCCTGAACCTCCCCACCTCGTCGAGTGTGCAGATACGCACGGCGTCAACTGCACACTCGACCGGGGAAGGGGCTCGGCGGCGCGTTGGGCACGGCTGACATCTCAAGCGCGGTGGGTCAGATCGACTCGACGCGAGCGGTGAGCGGTCCACCTGCGTCGCCGGTGTTGATCGTCCCCTCCGGCTCGATGAGCACGGCGTGGACCTCCTCCTCCGCCACCGGGCAGTGCTCGACTCCGCGCGGGACGACGAACAGCTGCCCGGGGTCGAGGACGACGTCCCCGTCCCGCAGCCGGATCGTCAGCCGGCCGGAGACGACGAGGAACAGCTCGTCGGTGTCCGCATGGATGTGCCAGACGAACTCACCCTTGATCTTGACGACCTTGATCTCGTAGTCGTTCAGTCGAGCGATCGCCTTCGGCGACCAGTGCTCCGAGATGAGCGACAGCTTCTGTGCGAGGTCGACCGCGTCCACGTCCATGTCTCAGCATCGCACCTCGCTTGCGGCGCGTAGTGCACACTCGACCCGGGGGATGGGGCGCAGGCGGCGGCGCGTGCTGCACACTCGACCGGAGAAGGCGCTTCCTATCGCTGCTCCCAGCGGAACGTCAACGTCTGGCCGGGCTGGAGCTGGGCCGCCCGGTCAACATCGGCGGTGCGCACGACGCCGATGACGGGGTAGCCACCGGTCACCGGGTGGTCATTGAGGAAGAGGACCGGCAGTCCGTTGGGCGGCACCTGGATCGCTCCGCGCACCATCCCTTCGCTCGGCAGCTCCGCGTCCCGCCAAGCCGGGCGCCGCTCGATCGGCTCGCCTTCCAGACGGATCCCCTTGCGGTCGCTGCGTCCCGAGACGGTCCATTCGCACTCGGCGAGACTCTCGGGCTGCGCGAACCAGTCCTGCCTCGGCCCCGGCAGCACGGCGAGCTCGACCGGGCCGGACGGTGGAGAGGTCACCGGCGCGAGGTCGACGTGCGGGAAGCCGTCCCAGGCGGCCCCGACCTCGAGCACCTGTCCCGACCGCAGCGGTTCGGGGCCGAGACCGGACATGGTGTCGGTCGCCCGGGAGCCGAGGACCTCCGGCACAGCCAGCCCACCACGGAAGGAGACGTACGTGCGGAGCCCGCTCAGCGGCATACGGAGGCATAGTTCTTGTCCGTCACGCACCGTGAAGGGCGCGGCATAGGGGACTGCGCGCCCGTCCACCTCGGCCGGGGCGTGTGCCCCGGTGAGGCACGCGAGGAGGTCGCCGCGCGCCCGCAACCGCAGCCCGCCGAAGGTCGCCTCGAGCGCGCCGAGGCCGGCCGGGTTGCCGAGCAGCCGACCGCCGATGAGGTAGGACGAGACGTCGGCGGCGCCCGCGCGCCCCACACCCACGGCGAGGTGGCCGCGCCGACCGAGGTCCTCGACGAGGGTCAGGGGGCCCGGCTCGACGACCTCGATGCCGCGGCTCATCGTCGGTCCCGCACGAAGTGGACGGTCGTGCCCGGCGTGAGCAACGCGGGCGGCTGCCGCGTGGCGTCCCAGAGGACGACCTCGGTCGTCCCGATGAGCTGCCAGCCGCCCGGGGACTCGCGGGGGTAGACACCGCTGTACTCGCCTGCAAGAGCGACGGATCCGGCGGGGACCCGGGTGCGCGGCTCCGCGCGGCGAGCGACCCGGAGACGGGGGTCGCCCCCGACGAGGTAGGCGAACCCCGGGGCGAACCCGCCGAAGCCGACCCGCCACGGTGTCTCCGTGTGCGCCCTGACCACCTCGTCCACGCGAAGTCCGGTCAGCCCCGCGACCTCGTCGAGGTCGGGACCGTCATAGCGGACCGGTATCTCGATGACGGGGCGGACGGCCGCTGGGACCGCACCGCCGGCGTAGGCGGCCGCCTCCGCAACGGCGCCGGCCAGCGCGTCGAGGTCGGTCGTCGGGCGGGCGACGACGAGCAGCGTTCGCGCGGCCGGGACGAGGTCGTCGACCTCGGCCCACACGCCGTCGTTCGCTGCGACGAGCGGTGCCAGGACCGCATCGAGCGCGAGCACCGCGTCGATGTCGTCGGTCTCGACGAGCAGGGCCGCGTCGCCCATCGGCAGCACCCGGAGGCTGGGGCCGACCGGCGATGAGGAGGACGAGTGCGGCGACATGGCGGGCTACCGCGTGAACGCGGCGATCTCGACGCCAGCCCCGGTCAGGGCGGCCCGAAGCGCCCGGGCGATGTCGATGGCACCCGGTGAGTCGCCGTGGGTGCAGATGGAGTCCGCTCGGACCTCGAGCTCCGTGCCGTCGATCGCGGTGATCCGGCCCTCGACGGCGAGGCGCACCATCCTGGCCGCGACCTCCCCCGGGTCGTGCAGGACCGAGCCCGGCTCGCGGCGCGAGAGGAGGTGGCCCTCCGGCGTGTACGCGCGGTCCGCGAACGCCTCGGACACCGTGCGCAGGCCGGCATCGGCCGCGATCTGGAGGAACGCCGATCCCGGCAGCCCCATGACGGGCAGGGACGGGTCGATGGCGACGACCGCGGCGACCACCGCCGCCGCCTGGGTCTCGTGCTGGACGATCGCGTTGTAGAGGGCGCCGTGCGGCTTGACGTACTCGACCCGGGTGCCCGCCACCTTGCACATGGCCTCGAGCGCGCCGATCTGGTAGATGACGTCGGCGGTCAGCTCGTCCGCCCCGATGTCGATGAAGCGCCGGCCGAAGCCGGCGAGGTCGCGATAGCCCACCTGGGCCCCCACGACGACGCCGCGCTCGGCGGCCTGGGCGCAGGTGCGCTGGAGGGTGAGGCTGTCCCCGGCGTGGAAGCCGCAGGCCACGTTGGCGCTCGTGACGATCTCGAGCATCGCCGCGTCGTTGCCGACCTCCCTGCCGCCGAGCGACTCGCCGAGGTCGCGAGTTGAGGTCGATCCGCTGTGCGGCAGTCATCGTCCCTCCTCAGTCTCTGTCCCATCAAGCGTAAGAGAGAACTCGTGGACGACGACACGCAGTTTCTCGTGCCCTGACCGTATGCCGCTGCGCCGACACCCGCTCGTGTGTCGAGTCCCGTTGGGTGTGCGTCAGGTTTGTGGTGTTGGGCTCGTGGCTGGCCAGAGGATGTGCTCGCGGTTGGACTGTCGCAGGGTGCGGAGCGCGAGGACGGGGTCCAGGCCGGCGATGGTCCAGTGCATGCCGGCTCGTTTGGCGCGTTGTTTGACGATGGTGTTGCAGGCGGATTCCACCGGGCCGGAGCCGATGTAGTAGCCGTTGGCCTGGAAGTCGGTGTACTGCATGCGGTGGTGGTTGCCGGTGAAGTAGCCGATCTCGGTCGCGGCTGGCCGTACCAGGTCGGGGGCGTGCTCGGGCAGGCCCAGCGCGGTGACGGCCTCGGCGATCGCGGGTGTGTCGCCCAGGTCGAGGGCATCGACGAGGTGCTGTTCGAACGCGGCGGGGTCATCGAGGACGGGCGTCAGGAGCTTGGTCAGGTCGGCGAGGTGTTCGCGGGCGTGGTAGTAGTCCACGATCTGGGTGGCGTGCGGGAAGTGCTGGTCGGCGATGTTCCAGATCCAGTGGGCGCCGTCACCCAGGACGACCGGTTGGCGGAGCTGGTCGAAGCCGCGGCGGTAGTACTCGGCCTTGGTCTGGGTCGCGAACGCCGCGGCCGGCGCGAACGTGCAGATGTAGGACACCGATCCGGGGTCTTGGACCGGGTCGCCGGTGGCCGGGTCGAGCCGGGACTGGGTGAAGAAGCAGCCGATCTTGACCTCCCGGGTCCCGGCCCGGGGGCCGTCCTTAGCGGCCCGGCCGGCGCACTCGCGGGGCAGCATCGGGGCGCCGGTGCCGTCCATCACGAGGTAGCACAGGCCCATCCCGGGGTTCTGGTCGGCTGCGGGGACCGGGCGCGGGGCGATGGTGGCGGCACGATGCTCGGCCTCGATCACCTCGCGGGCCTGGGCGCCTTGAGCGCGGGTGGTGCGCGCCAGGGTCGAGGTGGAGGCGCGGTGAAGACCGGTGACGGTGCCGATGAACTCGATGCTCTTGGCATACGGCATCTCGGATCCGGCCAGCGCGGCGGCTCGCGCCAGCCCCGGTGACAGGCTCGTGCCGGTGACCCCGAGCCGGGTGTCCATCGGTGCCAGTCCCGCCTTGCAGGCCGTGCAGTGGAAGTAGCCGCGGGCGATCTCGATGCTGCCCAGCAGGGTGCGCACCGTCTTGGTACGGCGGGCCACCAGCCGCGCGCGGCGTCCGCAGCCCGGGCAACACGCGCCGGCCGGGGCGTGCTCGCAGGCCCAGTCCAGCACGCCGGCCATCGCGGCCAGCCCGATCGTGGCGGCCGAGGCCTGCGCGGCACGCTCGATCGCCTCCAGCACGCCGCTCGTGCCGCTGGCGGCGTCGCCGCGAAACCGGTCGGCCGCGGCGTGCACCAGCGCGCGGGCCTCGGCCGCGGCGAGCTCGGCGACCCGGTCGGCCAGCGCGCTCAGCCCCTCCTCGGCGGCACCGTCTTGCTCCGGCCCGAGCCAGACCCCCCTTTTTTCCCGTCCGACCCGGCCGGAGCAGCGCGCTTGCGGGCCCCTACCGGCGGACCGGTCTTCGACGTGCACAACGCCTCGTTGATCTCCACATAGTCGGCCACCAGGGCCTCGAACTGCTCGTAGTTGTCCAGCTCGGCCCGGACCTGCTCGACCCGCTCGACCGGGATGTACTGCCCACGCGAGCCCTCACCCCTGACCGTGCGCGTCCACAGCCCGCGCGGGCCATGGCCCCGCTCACCGGGCCGGGCACACCGGCAGTTCGCCCGCCCGCACTTGCGGTAGCCCACCTGCAACGACCCGCGCCGGAACACCGGCACCGCGGCAATCCGGTCCAGCACCAGCGACCTCAGCTGCTCGAGCTGCCGAACGGTCATCGCCGAGTAGTCCGTGCCCATACCGACCTCCCACTCTGATTATGCATCCCGCAATCAGACTAGGGAACGACCTGCACAAACCTGTGGACCGACACGTCCACGACTCACACCCAGTCCCGTTCCTGCCGTCGTCGACCGGCCCGGTGCGACCAGAGGACGCTTGGGGGCGGAGGTGGCAGGCGTGTCGTTCAAGCATCGGCTGATGCGCCAGGGCAACGCGATCGGCGTGTGGATCCACCACGCCTTCAAGGGTCGCCTCGACGCCTTCGGGGACCAGACCGTCCTCATGGTGACCTCGCCCGGACGGCGGACAGGACGGCCGAGGTCGACGATGGTCCGCTATCTCGACCACGGCGGCGGCTACCTCGTCTGGGGGACGGGGAGCGGATCGCGGACGGACCCGGACTGGTTCCGCAACCTGCGCCGAGCTGACCTGGTCACGATCGAGATCACACGCGCGCCGAGACGGTGACGCCGACGGAGCTGCGTGGTGAGGATCGGGAGCAGGTCTGGCGCGAGGTCATCCTCACCCAAGTGCCAGGCGTCGCGAAGTACGAGGCAAAGGCGGACCATCCCGGTCGCGCACCTGCACCTGCTGGCTCGGATGCGGTGAATCCATGCGTAGCACCGGTCGTGGTGCTTGGGGCGCTGATCACGTTTGGTGGCGTCCGTGATGCCTCACGTCAAGGTGCCCGCGAAACTCAGCCCATGCCTCACGTAGGAATGCCCGCGAAACTCGGGGTCAGCCGGCCTTGACGCGGATGCCCTTGCGGACGTCGGGCAGGGCGGAGGGGAAGCTGGCCAGGTACAGCTGTTCGGTCTTGTCCTTGGACAGGATGAGCAGGCGGGTCTGCAGGTCGGCGATCTGCCGGGCGATCGCGGCCGGGTTGAGGCCGTCTCGGTGCGCGGTCAGCTCGGCCTGCTGGGCCGGGGAGAGGACGCCTGCGGTGAGGAGCCGTTCGAACGGGGTGGCGGGCTTGTCGTAGACGCGGCGGCGCCGGCCGTCGCTGGTGGAGGTGTAGCCGACCGGTTTGATCGTCGGGGTCAGGTAGTTGAGCCGGTCGTTGACCAGGGGCCAGAGCCGGCCCAGCACGCGGCGTTCCTCGTCGGTGTCGTAGCGGTAGTAGAAGCCGTACTTGCGCACGAGGTGGTTGTTCTTGGACTCGATGGTGGCCTGGTCGTTCTTCTTGTACGGCCGCGACCGGGTGAAGTAGATGCCTCGCTGGCCGGCCCAGCCGATGACCGGGTGGTTGAGGAACTCGGATCCGTTGTCGAAGTCGAGTCCGGTTATGGCGTAAGGGATCTCGTCGACTGCGGCGTGCAGCGCCGTGAGGATGTGGGTGTGCGCGTTGTTGCGGATGGTGCGGGTGAACACCCACCCGGTGTGCACGTCGGTCAGGTTCAGGGTGCGGGCGAACTCGCCCTTGAGGGTGGGGCCGCAGTGCGCGACGGTGTCGCCCTCGAAGAACCCGGGCTCGGCCTCGACCTCGTCCCCGGCGCGGCGGATCGTGATGCTCGAACGCAGCAGCGGCGACGGTTTGGTCGTGGTCACGCCGCCGATCGCGTCCTTGGCCCGGGCCGGCGCGAGGTACCGGTCGATCGTCGCCGCGGACATGGCCAGCAGCTCGGCCCGCACCTCGCGCCGAGTACCGGTCCTGGCCGGGCACGAGCTCGCCGTGCCGCTCGAGCGCGTCCAGCTGGGTGCGCATCGACGCGGCGAGGTACTTGCCGCACTGCCCGCCCGAGGCGGCCCACACCTTCTGCAGCACGATCCGCGCGTCGTACGAATACCTTTGTGACCGAGGCTTCCTCGTCCGTCGCGCGACCGTCCGTCCGCGGCCCGGGGGCTGCTTGGCGGCCGCGACCAGCCGGCGCCGAGCATTGTCCCTCGACCAGCCCGTCACCGAGACCACCTCGTCCAGCACCCGGCCCTTGTCCTTCTTGCCCGCCTTCACGTAGGCCCCCGCGTACCTGGTCGTGATCTCCGCACGAGACGTCATCGACAACCCATTCCTCATGCCTCACGACGCTCACCGTTACGCGGGCATTCCTACGTGAGGCACGGGGCGCGTTTCCCGGGCAGTTTTCGTGAGTCAAGCCGGCGTCTAGACAGCGTGCCCAGGTCGCCCTACCCTCCGGTTATGAGGGGAAAGCTTCTGACGTTTGTCCCCATAGGGGTCATTGCACTATTCGCACCCGCTGATGCCTCAGGCTCAGGGCAAGGCACTCCGCTACGCGTGTCATTCGCGGCAGACTGGACGACATCGACACCCGGCTCGCCTGATCGCGCCCTGGAAAACTACGAGGCCATCTCGAAGCTGATGGAGGCCTCGCCGAAGAACTGGGGTGGCGCGTATGTCGACGGTGACGTGCTGGTGATCAAGTACGTCGGCGTCACCGAAGGCGAAGCGGAAACAGCTGGAGCAGAGGCCGGCGTGATCGGTGCAGTCCGGTACGTTCCTGGCACCAATTCGCTCGCCAAGCTGGAGCAGGCGAAGTCAGCTATCTCGAAGACCATGGCTCTCGGCTCAGGCGTGGTCGGTGTCGGACCAAACTACGTAACGGGCGGCCTGGACGTCGAAGCCACCTCGGCAGACCCCACGATGCTTCAAACGATCGAAAGCTTGGTTCCCGATTCGGCCATCCCTGTGGAGGTGCACGATGTGGGAGGGAACATCCCGGTTCCAAGCGGAACTCGCTATTACGATACGAGAGCCTACTGGGGTGGGAATGCGGTTGAGCTCTCAGGCGGTGGAGAGTATTGGTCCTGCTCGACCGGTTTCAACCTAACAGGCGCTGGCGACGGCTACCAATACGCTCTGACGGCGGCTCACTGCTACACAGATTCGAGTGGTCCGCCACATCCAAGCGTCGCAATCCGTAGATCCGGACCCACATCTTCGAAGGGCGATGACACGACATCGGGAATGGGAACAGTCAACTCGGTCAGCGTCTACGCCAGCGGCCCGTACGCGGGTAGGAAGGGAGATATTGCGGTCTACCGCTATACGCCAGTATCCGGCATCTCCGTTGAGGGCCATGGTGGTCCGTTCGTATATCACGGCGACGGAAACGTTACCGCCGGCAAAGCGATCGTAGGAACGGTCGACCTCCCGGTCGGATACAAGAGCGGCTACATTCGAACATCGGGCGCGTCGGGTTGGTACCTGTGGGCTTCCACCGGAATGATTAGTCCTGACTGGGTGCGCATTGTCAACCATGATGTGTACTACTCGAGCCTAGGCTTGACTTATCCCGACTTGACGGTCGTCGAGGACGTCGAAGAATGTACTAGCGTTGGCGACTCAGGAGGCGCAGTATATCTCCTCGTGTCCGGAGGGGCCAAAGCCGTCGGAGTGATCAGTGGAACCAATAACTCTGGAAGTGGACCGACTAACTGTCGGAACTACTATTCGCCGGTGAAGTTCCTGTGGACAACCGCTACGATTCGCCTCGCATGAGACGTAAATACCTCATTTGGGCAGCGGTCCTTGTCGCGCTTGCCGTCATCGGCTACCTCATCTGGCTTGCGATCTACGTCGCCACGCGAGTCGATACGCCGGTCTGACCTGATCGGCCGCCCTACTCAAGTCGCTTGAGTCAAAGCGCCTTACGCGCCCGCAACCCTGCAGGCCAGTGCCGCGGACCGCCGCAAGTGACGGCCGCGGATTACCTTTTGTCGTGACTGACGGGTTGTGGGTTTCCCCTCGTAGCGTGAAGACATCGCCCCAAAAGGAGATGGTTGGCGATGGCAAGGAAGTCGAAGTACGCGAAGTACGACGAGGACTTCAAGCAGGGCGCGGTGGCGCTGGTGCTGGAGACCGGGAAGCCGATCGCGCAGGTCGCCCGAGAGCTCGGGATCAACGACGGGACGCTGGGCAACTGGGTGGCCAAGGCCCGCGCGGACCGCAACGGCGGCAGCCAGGTGTTGAGTGAGTCCGAGCGGGTCGAGCTGGCTCGGCTGCGGAAGGAGAACACCGAGCTGCGGACGCAGCGTGATGTGCTCAAGCGCTCGGTGGCCCTCTGGGTGGACGAGGCGATGGGCCGGTAGCCGTGGCCGAGTTCATCGTCGCCCAGAGGCAAGACCACGGTGTCCCGCACGCGACCGCTTGTCGGGCGCTGGGGCTCAGCGAGGGCTGGTTCTACAAGTGGCGCTGCGGGGATGCCTCACCGCGGCATGCCCGACGGGCCCAGCTGCAGGCACGGATCCGGTTCCTGTTCGCGAAGCATCGCGGCACCTACGGGTCCCCGCGGATCACCGCCGACTCGCTGAAACGCTTCCCACAGGTCGAGCTCCGGGGCGCGCGCTGATACGCCGTCGACCACGAGGACCCAGCCCGCAACTGCGCCGGCCAGTCCGAGCTTCTGCGCGTGACGGCCACGGTGCACCAGCGCCACGCTGGCTGCGGCCAGGGACCCCACGAGTACCAGCACGTGGACGAGCAGGGGGACCACTGCCAGGGGGATGACCGGGACCTGCAGCGTGTCAGGCTCGGATCGCAGCTCCAGATGACCCCAGGACCAGAATTGCTGCACCAGAGTGACACCGGACTCGAGCCCGGCCGCCGGGAAGGTCAGCGTCCACGCCGGCCACACGATCGTCGGCAGCGCCAGCAGCACGCCCACGACCGCGAGCCGAACGCCCCACGTCCACTCACGGACCACGGTGACCACATCCCATTGTGACCCGGGAGAACCAGGCGGCATCCCGGTGAGCTGGCGGCTGGCCAAGGCTGCGTGGCGGACGGAAGCGCTGGTCGTCCGGCACCAGGTCGGTGAAGCCGACGGCGTCTCCCAGTGAGGCTGCGCCTCTGGCCGCCGAGCCTGTGGTCACGACTGCGTGCCGGTGCAAGCTCTGGGCGCGACAACATGGCGCGCGGTGCGCTGGCGACGAGTCTGACCTGCTGGTGTCACCCAGCCATGTTGTCCAGGCCACCCTCACTGCGCTGAAATCCCGACTCCGAAGAGCCGGGCCGGTCGCCCTAGGCGACATGGATGCCTTGTGCATCAAGGGTTGGAGCAAGATCTGGCCCTACTCACAGAGTGCGCCCGGCACACAAACTCGTCAAGCAAACTCAAGACAGACGCCAATCTTCTGACAACCTAGCTTCGCTAGCTTCGCTAGCGGGCGCCGAACGTCTCCGCCACCTCGAGCAGGCGGGTGTTGGCCTCGGTCTCGCCGATCGTGACGCGGACGCCGTCGTCGCCGTACTGCCGCACCATGAGTCCGGCCTCCTCACATGCCTCGGCGAAAGCGGTGGAGTCGGCCCCGAGCGGGAACCAGACGAAGTTCGCGTCCGACTCCGGCAGCTTCCAGCCCTGGTCCTGCAGACCCTGCACGACCCGCTCCCGCTCCTCGACGATCGACTCGACCCGCTCCTTCAGCTCGTCGAAGGCGTCGAGTGACGCGACGGCCGCGGCCTGGGCGATGGAGTTCACCCCGAAGGGCGTCGCCGTCTTCCGGATCGCGGCGGCGACGTCACGGTGGGCGACGGCGAAGCCGACTCGCAGCCCCGCGAGGCCATACGCCTTGGAGAAGGTGCGCAGGACGACGACGTTGGGTCGCTCGCGCCACACCTCGAGACCGCGGACCGCCTCCGCATCCCGGACGAACTCGACGTAGGCCTCGTCGATGACGACGATGACGTCGCTGGGGACCCGGTCGAGGAAGGCGTCGAGCTCCGCGCGGTGCACCGACGGCCCGGTGGGGTTGTTCGGCGTGCAGACGAGCACCACCCGCGTGCGCTCGGTGACGGCGTCCGCCATCGCGTCGAGCCGGTGCCGGGCCTGGTCGTCGAGAGCGACCACGACGGGAGTGGCGCCGGCCAGCTGGGTGACGATCGGGTACGCCTCGAACGACCGCCACGCGAAGACCACCTCGTCGCCCGCGTCACACGCAGCCTGGACGATCTGGGCGAGGACGGCCACTGACCCGGTCCCGGTCGCGATGCAGTCGGCCGAGACGCTGAGGGCGCGACCGAGACGCTCGCGCAGCTCGACGACCGCCATGTCGGGATAGCGGTTGACGGACGCCGCCGCCTCGTTGATCGTCGTCAGCACCGACGGGAGCGGTCCGTAGGGGTTCTCGTTGGACGACAGCTTGTAGGGCGTCACGCCTGCCCGAGCGGTGGCGGGCTTGCCCGGCTTGTAGTCCGGCATCCGGCCGAGGACCTGCCGCAACCGCACGGTCGGGGAGGAGCCGGGGGCGCCGGGAACGGACTGCACGTCGTCGTCGCTCATGCCGCCCACTCTATTGAGCCAGCCGGGATGGGCGGGAGGGCTGGGAGGGTCCCGAAAGGTGGACCGGGCTCAGCGGCATACGGCCCGATGTGGCTAGGCTCACACTGTCGCGCCAACGCCGCCTCGACGCACCTGTTTGAACACACACGAAGGACGCTGCTCATGCGCATCGGCATCCTCACCGGAGGCGGGGACTGTCCCGGCCTCAACGCCGTCATCCGCGGCGCGGTCCGAGCCTCGGAGGTGACCTACGACAGCACGGTCGTCGGGTTCCGCAACGCCTGGCGGGGCGTGATGGACAACGACTTCGAGCTGCTCGACGTCGACCGCTGCCGGGGCATCCTGCCGCTCGGCGGCACCATCCTCGGCACGAGCCGCGACCAGCCGTTCGCCTTCGAGGACGGGCTCAAGAAGGTCCGCAAGGCCTACGCCCGGCATGGGCTCGACGCGATCCTTGCGGTCGGCGGCGAGGGCTCGATGAATGTGGTCTCCCGCCTCCACGAGAACGGCTTCCCCATCGTCGGTGTCCCCAAGACGATCGACAACGACATCTCCCTGACCGAGATGACGTTCGGCTTCCAGACGGCCGTGCAGATCTGCACCGACGCGATCGACCGGCTGCACACGACGGCCGAGTCCCACCACCGGGTCCTCGTCGTGGAGGTCATGGGTCGTCACGTCGGCCACATCGCCACCTGGTCCGGCATCGCAGGCGGCGCGGCGATCACGCTCGTCCCCGAGGAGCCCTTCGACATCGCGGAGGTCTGCGAGCGGATCGTCCACCGGCACCGCAAGGGCCGGTTCGCGACGATCATCGTCGTCGCGGAGGGATCCGTCCCCAAGCCCGGGACCATGGAGCTGCCGGCGCCGGAGATGGACCGGTACGGCCACCAGATCCTCGGCGGCATCGGCTCGATCCTGGCCCGCGAGATCCAGGGTCGCACCGGCATCGAGAGCCGGATGACCGCGCTCGGACACATCCAGCGTGGCGGGTCGCCGGTGGCGTTCGACCGGGTCCTCGGCACCCGGTTCGGCGTCGCCGCGGTCGAGGCGGCGATGGACAGCGCGTGGGGCGAGATGGTCGCCCTCCAGCGCGGACACATCGTGCGCGTCCCCGTCAAGGAGGCCATCGGCGAGCTCAAGGTGGTCGACCCCGACCTCCTGCGGATCAACACGATGTTCCGGCCGCGCATCCCGGGCGACGAACACCCCGGACTTCCCGCCGATCGGCTTGAGCGCGTGGAAGACTGACGCCCATGCTGATGAACTTCGTGATCAGGACCATCATCAACGGCATCGCCCTGTGGATCGCCGCCTTCCTCATCGACGGCATCGAGTTCGGCCAAGGGGCCAGCACGGGGGAGACAGTGACGACCGTGCTGCTCGTCGCGTTGGTGTTCGGCGTCCTCAACACCTTCGTGCGCCCGATCGCGAAGCTCTTGTCCCTGCCCTTCATCATCCTGACGCTCGGACTCTTCGTCTTCATCGTCAATGCGTTGATGCTGTGGCTGACCTCCTGGCTGTCGGAGAAGCTGGGGCTCGCGTTCCACGTGCAGGAGTTCTTCTGGGACGCGGTCCTCGGATCTCTCGTCATCACGTTCGTCTCGATGATCCTCGGTTTCTTCAACCCCAAAGACTGACAACCGAATTGGCCGTATGCCGCTGAGCCCGCTTCCGCTCGAAAGCGGGCTCACGCGCGTGGCGGGGCGCCGTTTCGGTCGAGTGCGCAGTCCGCGCCCCCCCGCCATGTCGAGTGTGCAGTCCGCGCCGCGTCGATCAGGCGGAAGCCCGCGCACGCCTGATCTCGCGCTCGAGCGCACTCTGAACGAGAGCGGCACGGCTTGGCATGGCCGCGTCGGACACGAGCGTGTCGATCTGCTCAACCATGTGCTCCGGGAGCCGCACCGCAACCTCGTTGCTCATCCCACAGTGAGACCTGAAACGGTGTGCAACTGAGAAAGCGACCACTGGCCCTATTTGGGGGGCAACGAGCGGGCGTAGTCGAGGCCGCGCTCGACCCAGCGACGCAGGTCGGCATCGTCGTCGACCGCAGACGGATCGACGCGGAGCCAGCCGTCCATGCTCCGACCGCCCATCTGCATTCGTTCAACACCGGGGTCGGTGAGTAGCGCAGCCGTCTCAGCCGGGTCGACCCGGGCGAGCAGGCCGCCCTGGCCGCTCGCCGCGACCGCCATATGGCCGCCGGCCAGGAAGGCCAAGCCGCCGAACATCCTCTTCTCGACCACTGCTGCGTCCATGCCGATGATGAACCTGATCCGGTCGGCGAGCTCCTCGTCGTACGCCATGGCAGCAGTATGGCTCTCAGTCGAGACAGAACTCGTTGCCCTCGGGGTCGGTCATGACAATGTGACCACCGGACATCGGAGGTGCGGGCTCGAACCGCTTGACCCTGGTCGCTCCCAGGGCCACCAGCCGCTCGCACTCCTGCTCGAGGGCGGCCATCCGCTCGTCGCCGTCGAGGCCGGGCGCGGCGCGGACGTCGAGGTGGACCCGGTTCTTGGCCGACTTCGGCTCGGGCACCTGCTGGAAGAACACCCGGGGCCGCGAGCCAGCTGGGTCCACGATCGCCGAGGCCGACCCGTGCCGCTCGGGTGGCACGCCGGCTTGGGTCAAGAAGGAGGTCCACGCGTCCAACACTTCGGTGGCGGGTGTCCCGGGCGGAAGGTTGCCCCCCGGCGGCGGCTGGATGACGTAGTCCAGCGCTTCCGCCCAGAACAGGCTCAGGCGGATCGGGTCGGCGGCGTCAAAGGTGACTTGGAACTCTCGGCTCATGCCACCCATGGTGCCGTCCCCCACCGACAGCCACCCGACGGCGGGGGCGGCGCGTACTGCACACTCGACCGAAAGGGTGCATCACGGGCCGTTCGTGCCGTAGGGATACGTGACGAGGCCCGACTGATAGGCGATGACGACGAGCTGCGCCCGGTCGCGCGCGCCGAGCTTGGTCATCGCCCGGCTCACGTGGGTCTTCGCCGTGGCGGCGCTGAGCACCAACCGCTCGGCGATCTCGTCGTTGGACAGCCCATGGGCGACGAGTGCGACGACCTCGAGCTCGCGGGGCGTGAGGACGTCCAAGGCGGACGAGCTCGCCAGGTTCGCTGGTCGAGAGACGAACTCACTGATCAGCGTGCGCGTCACTGCCGGCGACAGCAACGCATCGCCGCGGACCGCGACCCGGAGTGCCTGGAGCAGATCAGCCGGCTCCGTGTCCTTGAGGAGGAAGCCGCTCGCGCCGGCGCGCAGGGCGGTGAACACGTACTCGTCGATGCCGTAGTTCGTCAGCACGACGACGTGCACCGCGTCCAGGGAGGTGTCGGCGACGATTCTGCGCGTCGCCTCGATGCCGTCCATGACGGGCATCTGCACGTCGATGAGCGCGATGTCCGGGCGGTGCTCGCGCGCGAGCTCGACGGCTTCGGCGCCGTTGGTCGCCTCCGCCACGACCTCGATGTCATCCTCGGCATCGAGCAGGGTGCGGATTCCCGTCCGGATCAGGGCCTGGTCGTCGGCGAGGAGCACGCGGATCATGACACGGCGTCCAGCGGCAGCTCGGCCAGGACGGAGAACCCACCGGTCTCCCGGGGTTCGGCGCGCAGGTGACCACCGAGGGCGGTGACCCGCTCGCGCATGCCGATGAGACCGAGCCCGGGCACGGGTGACCCCGCGAGGCGCGGGCCGTCGTTCTCGACCTGCACGGTGAGGGAGCGAGGCAGGTAGGAGACGCAGACCGTCGTGGGGACCGAGCCTGCGTGTCGCCTGACGTTGGTCAGGGCCTCCTGGACGATGCGGTATGCCGCCAGGTCGACACTCGCCGGGATGTCCCCCCGGGTGCCATGCCGGTTCAACGTCACCTCGACTCCGCCGGTTCGGGCGCGTTCCAGCAGCTGGGGCAACTGGGCGAGTCCGCTTCCGGTGTCAGCCTGCTCGCGCAGCGCGCTCAGAGTCGACCGCAGCTCGCGCGTCGCGTCGGCGCTCGCCTCGACGATGGCCCGGAGCGATGCGGGCACCTCCTCGCCGCGTTTCTCAGCGAGATGCGCGGCGACGCCCGCCTGCACCTTGATGACCGAGATGCTGTGGGTCAGCGAGTCGTGCAGCTCGCGGGCGATCCGTAGCCGCTCCTCGACAGCGCGCCGCCGGGCGACCTCCTCACGGCTGCGCACGGCCTCCTCGGCGCGGGCCTCGATCTCGCGGACCCGGGACTGCCAGAGGCGCAGGGCCACTGCGGTCGCGGCAGCCGACACGAGCCAGCCGGTCGCGTAGAACCGACGCCACCCACGATCGGTGCGCATGCAGTCCTCCTTCAACTCTCGTCGTGAGCCTAGGCCGCGCGTCAGCATCAGCGCATCTGACTACTGGAGTAGGTGCGGGCTACCTCGCTCGGAGTACACCGCCGCGGTTCGGCCGTCGTGGGTGGGTCCGCCAAGTGTCACCCCACGGGCGACGCCAGGGCCGGCCCGGACGCGAAGGATCGACGGTATGCACTCACCGAACTCCATGTCCCACCAAAGGAATGCATCATGAACTCCGCCGATCCAGCCATCGAAGTGACCGACCTCGTGAAGTCGTTCGGGGCCACGCGGGCCGTCGACGGTCTCAGCCTCAGTGTGCCCACGGGCTCCGTGCTCGGACTGCTCGGACCGAACGGCGCGGGCAAGACGACCACGATCCGCATGGTCACGACGCTGACCACCCCCGACTCCGGCACGGTCCGGGTCTTCGGACGCGACGTGGCGCGCGACGCCGACTCAGTCCGCGCGCGCCTCAGCGTGACGGGGCAGTTCGCGTCCGTCGACGACGATCTCACCGGCTGGGAGAACCTCGTGCTCCAGGCCCGGCTGCGCGGGCTCCGAGGCCGCGCGGTGGACGCGCGCGTCGACGAGCTGCTCGCCGTCTTCGACCTCGCCGACGCTGCCCGTCGGGTCGTGTCGACCTACTCCGGCGGCATGCGACGTCGGCTCGACATCGCCGCCGGGTTGGTCACCACACCGGACCTGCTCGTGCTCGACGAGCCGACCACCGGGCTCGACCCGCGCAGCCGCGGCTTCGTCTGGGACATCATCCGTGCCGCGGTCGCGGACGGCACGACGGTCCTCCTGACGACCCAGTACCTCGACGAGGCCGACCAGCTCTCCGACCGGATCGCGGTCATCGACCACGGCCGCCTCGTCGCGGAGGACACCCCGGACGGGCTCAAGCTCGCCCTCGGCTCCGGAGTCCTGACCGTCCGCGTCGACCCAGCTCGGCGCGACGACGCCGCCCATCTGCTCGGCGAGGAGCTCGGCTCCGCCGTCGAACCGACCGGCGACCCGGCCACGGTGCGGGTGCGCCTCGCCCGGGACGGTGGAGACACCGCCGAGCGAGTGAGCCACGCGCTCATCCGCCTGTCGCGAGCGGGAGTCAGCCCAGCGGCATACGCCCTCGGTCGGCCAAGCCTCGACGAGGTGTTCCTCGCGCTGACCGGGAAACCTGCGGACCACGCGACCGGCCGGGGTGCCGAGCCCGATCACGAGGAGGACGTGGCATGACCGTCGACACCGAGAGCCGCGGTACACCGGCTCGACTCGCCGACGGGCCGGCTGCTCGCCTCCCCGGGCGGCTCCGGCCACCTACCCGGCCCAGCCGCCTGTCGGCGAGCCTCACGATGGGCCTGCGGGCCCTGCTCAAGGTCAGACGAACGCCGGAGCAGCTGGCCGACGCGATCCTCATCCCGGTCATCTTCACGGTCCTGTTCACCTATCTGTTCGGCGGCGCGCTCTCCGGGTCCCCGCAGGAGTACCTGCAGGACCTGCTACCCGGGACCCTGGTCCTTGCCGTCCTGCTCATGACGGTGTACTCCGGCGTGGGACTCAACACCGATCGCGGACTGGGGCGGCTGCAGCGCTTCCGGTCCCTGCCGATCTGGCAGCCCGCGCTCATCGTCGGCGGCCTCATCGGAGACGCACTCCGGTACCTCATCTCGGGGACGCTCGTCATCGGCCTCGGACTCGTCATGGGCTTCCGTCCCGACGGAGGCGCCGCTGGAGCCGGAGCCGCAGTGGCCCTCATCCTCGTCTTCGCCTTCGCGCTGTCATGGGTCTGGACGTCGATCGGCCTCGTCGCCAGGACCCCGCAGGCGGTGTCGATGATGAGCTTCCTCATCCAGTTCCCGCTGACGTTCGCGAGCAACGCGTTCGTCGACCCGGCGACCATGCCCGACTGGCTCCGCACGCTGGTCGACGCCAACCCCGTCAGCCATCTCGTCACCGCGGAGCGGGGGCTCATGGCCGGTACGGCGACTCTCGGGGACATCGCTCCCGTCCTCGTCGCGGCGGCCGTGATCACCGCGGTGTTCGCACCGCTGACCATGCGCCTCTACCGGCGCCGGACGTGAGCCCGGCCCGACACAGCCATCCCAACCGAACCACGCACCGACAACGACACCAAGGAGACAGCCATGACCAGCCCATTCATCCTCATCACCTCGCACCGCATCCAACCCGACCGCGCTGACGAGATGCGCGAGCTTGCGGCCGAGTACGCGGACTTCATCCATGCGCACGAAGTCGACATGCTCGCCCACCACAGCTACGTCACGGACGCCGGCGATGCGCTCACGCTCGTGCACGTCCTCGCTGACGCGGTCGCAGCAGATCGACACCTGAAGGCCGCCGCACCGCTCATCAGCAGGGGCGCCGCGTTGGCCGAGGGCAACGTCCGCATCGACGTCCTCGGTGAACCCGGCCCTCTCCTGGCGAAAGCGCTCGAGGGCAACCGCGCCAACGGAGTCCAGGTCACCGTCGCGGAGCGTGGCCTCGGGGGTTTCGCCCGCGCGGTGAGCGCGTGACCACGACGTGATTCCGTATGCCGCTGGGCTCGCTTCCGCACGGAGGCGGGCCCACGTGGCGTGTCCCGTCGGTGGCTGTCGGCGGGTCGTCCTACCTTCGTGGCATGCGCTTGCTGCACACCTCGGACTGGCACCTCGGCCGGACGCTCCACGGCGTGAGCCTGCACGAGGCGCAGTCGGCCGTGCTGGAGCGGATCTGCGAGCTCGTCGAGGACCCGCAGGACGGCGTGCCGGTCGATGCGGTCATCGTGGCCGGTGACGTCTACGATCGCGGCGTGCCGCCGGTGGAGTCGGTCCAGCTCTTCGAGTGGACGCTCTCGCGCCTGTCCCAGGTGACGACGGTCGTGGTGACGTCCGGCAACCACGACTCCGCGATCCGGCTCGGCTACGGCGCCGCCCTGTTCCGCGACAGCATCCGGATGATCACCGACATCTCGATGATCGACCTGCCCGTGCTGCTGCAGGGCTCGGACGGGGTCGAGGTGGCGATCTACGGCATCCCCTACCTCGATGTCGACCATGCCCGAGTGGCCCTGGCGCACGGCGGTGAGATCCTCACCCGCTCCCACCAGGCCGTCGTCGGGGCGGCCTGCGACCGCATCCGCGATGACCTGGCCGGCCGCGACGGTGTTCGCTCCGTCGTCGTCGCGCACGCGTTCGTCGCCGGTGCCGAGCCGAGCGACTCCGAGCGGTCGATCGCAGTCGGCGGGGTCGACCGGGTCGCCGGGACGGTCTTCGAGGGCATCGACTACGCCGCCCTTGGTCACCTGCACGGCCCGCAGTCGCCCGAGTGCGCCCCGGGCTCCGTGGTGCGCTATTCCGGCTCGCCGCTGCGGTACTCCTTCTCCGAGCAGGACCAGGTCAAGGCGGTGCTCCTCGTCGACCTTCCGGCGGAGGGACCCGTCGAGGTGACATCCATCGAGATCGACCAGCCGCGGCCGATGGCGACGCTGCGCGGCACCCTCGACCACCTGCTCGACGAGCCGGCCCTGGCCACGCACGAGGAGTCCTGGGTGCGCGTCACCGTGACCGACCGCGTGCGACCCGACTCCTTGATGGACCGTCTCAAGTCCCGGTTCCCCCAGGTGCTGCAGGTGTTCCATGAACCCGAGGGCCGGATCGCGCGAGGCGTGCGCGGCACGACCCTGGTCAGCGAGCGCGATCCGCGCGAGCTCGGCTCGGACTTCGTCGCCTACGTGACGAAGGCGGAGGCGAGCGATGGCGAGATTGCCTGCTTCGTCGCAGGTTACGAGGCCGCGGTGAAGACACAGGCCCTCGCCGAGGCACAGGAGGGGGAGGTGGCCTGACGTGCAGCTGCACCGCCTGGAGATGACGGCCATCGGCCCGTTCGCCGGCACGGAGGTCATCGACTTCGGCAACGTCGGGCGCGCTGGGCTGTTCCTCCTCGAGGGCCCGACCGGGTCGGGCAAGTCGACGATCATCGACGCGATCACCTTCGCGCTCTATGGCAAGGTTGCCCAGGCCTCGGCGGACGTCGAGCGGATCCACTCGCACCATGCGGATCCGCGGGAGATCCCCGTCGTGACGCTGGTCTTCGAGACCCAGTCGGGGCTGTACCGGGTGCGCCGGACGCCGCGGTTCGAGCGGCCGAAGTCCCGCGGCAGCGGCCAGACCGTGCAGCAGCCGTCAGTCAAGCTGTGGCGGATCACGAGTCCAGACGACCTCGACGGCGGTGAGCTGCTCTCCACGAACATCGGCGACTGCGACGACGAGATCACTCGAGCCGTCGGACTGACGCGCGACCAGTTCGTCCAGACGGTGATCCTGCCCCAGGGTGAGTTCGCGACGTTCCTGCGGGCGAGGTCGGAGGACAAGGGGAAGCTGCTCGAGAAGGTCTTCGGTACGGCATTCTTTCGCCGGGTGCAGGAGGAGATCGTCGAGGCAGGGCGGGTCGCCCAGGCCCGGCGGCAGGGGGCGGTCGGCCAGATCCGCGATGCCGTCCACGCCTTCGCCGTCTCGGCCGGCATCGAGGCGGAGCGGCGCGACGAGCTGGTGGCCCTGGCCCAGGCATCACCGGGTGACCTCGATGGCGAGCTGACGCAGGTGGTCGACGAGCTGGTCACCCGGGAGCGCCACGCCGCCAAGGCCAGCCGTGAGTCGATCGAGGCGCACCGGCAGATGGCCGAGATGGTCAACAACGCCAAGCTGCGGCGACAGCGGCGGCAGCGGCTCATCGAGCTGCAGCGTGAGGACGAGTCGCTGGGAGCTCGAGCGGTCGAGTTCGACCAGCTGCGGGGCCAGGTGGCGCGAGCGCGTCGGGCCCGGCCGGTCGCGGGCGCCGTGCGCACGTTGGCGCAGAGCGAGGCAGCCCTGAAGCGGGCCGAGGCGGCGGTTGCCGCAGCTGGGTCGCGGGTGCTGCCGGACCAACGGCAGCTGACCATTGCGGAGCTCCGGGTCGCGGCCTCATCCACCCGCGAGGTCGTCGGGGCCCTGACGGCTGCGGCAGAGGTGGAGGGCGCGCTGTCCATGCGGCGCACTCAGCTCGAGCAGGCACGAGCCGGGGCCGAGCGTGCCCGCGCTGGGCTGGCACAGGTCACCGCGGAGCTCGAGGCACTGCCGCGGGCGATGCAGTCACTCGAGGACTCACTGAAGGCCGCTCGGCACCTCCACTCGCTCCTCGAGGCTCGACGGTCAGCCGCGGCTCGTGCCAAGAGGCAGCTTGATGCTGCGGTGCTCGAGGAGGCCGCTGCGGCGCGACTGCCGAAGGTCGAGGAGCAGGCGATGCTGGCCCTCGCGGCCGTGCGAGAGGGCGAGGCGGCTCTTGCAGGGCTGCGCCAGGCCCGCATCGACGACATCGCCGGAGAGCTCGGCCTCGCGCTGCTGGTCGGACAGCCCTGTCCGGTCTGCGGATCCGTCGACCACCCAGCGCCCGCACGCCCGACGCCAGGCGCCGTAACACCTGAGCAGATCACCGCAGAGGAGGAGCGCGTCGAGAGCCTGCGGTCCGCGGTCGTCATTGCCGGTGATGCCCTTTCCGCCCTTCGGGCCGAGGTCGCCAGACTCGGCGTCGCCTCGGATGGTCTCGACGTCGAAGCGGCCCGCGCTGCGGCGCAGCAGGCGGCGGACGACCTGTCCGCATCGCTGCGGGCCGGGGACGACGCGGCCACAGCGGAGCAGCAGCTCACCGCGCTTCGGGCTCGGGCAACGGAGTTGACGGGGCGAGCGACGCAGCTCACGGCCGAGTCAGCGCGTATCGAGCACACGGCCGCCCAGCTCGACGAGCGGGTCACCTCGGACAGCGCCGTGGTCGACGCCGCCCGTGACGGCCATCCCTCGGTGTCCGCTCGGAGCGAGGCGCTGGTCGGGGTGGCAGCGCGCGTTGACGAGCTCATCGACGCGATCACCACGCGCGAGTCCGCTCGGGCCAGCGTGGCCGAGGACGCGGCGGCCCGCGACGCCGACCTCGCGGCGGCGGGCTTCTCCGATGTCGCGGAGTGGCTCGAGGCCGACCGGTCCGTTGAGTGGATCGCCGCCAGGGAGAAGGAGATCGCCGACTTCGAGACGGCGTGCACGAGGGTCAAGGCGGGTCTGTCGGGGCCCGAGCTGGCCGATGTCCAGCTCGACACCCTCTTCGACGACATCGAGCCGATGGTCGAGCTCGAGAAGGCCGCGAAGAAGGACATGGAAACCGCAACCCACGAGCACGGCAGTCTCCGCAGCCAGGTGACCCGAACCAAGCAGCGCGTGGTCGACATCGGGTCGGCGCTCGCGCGTAATGCGGACTGCATCAACGAGACCGCCGACGCCGTGCGGCTGGGGCACCTCGTATCGGGGAACGGGGACAACCAGCTCAACCTCGACCTGGCGAAGTACGTCCTGATCCGCCGCTTCGCCGAGGTCCTCGCCGCGGCCAACACCGAGCTCGCGCGGTTCTCGGGTGGGCGCTACTCCCTCGAGCACACCGACGCCAAGAAGGGCAACGCGAAGTCGGGCCTCGGCGTCCGGGTCCACGACATGCACACCAACCAGGTCCGCGACGTCGGCACGCTGTCCGGCGGCGAGACCTTCTACGTCTCGTTGTCGCTCGCGCTCGCTCTGGCGGACGTGGTCCGCGCCGAGTCGGGCGGCGTCGACCTCGGCACGCTCTTCGTCGACGAGGGCTTCGGCACTTTGGACCCGGACGTCCTCGATGACGTCATGCACACCCTCGAGGGTCTGCGGGCCGGCGGCCGCACGGTCGGCATCGTCAGCCACGTCACCGAGCTCAAGTCCCGGGTCGCGGACCGCATCGAGATCGTCGTCAAGGACGATCGCACCTCGACGCTTCGCGTCACCGCCTGACGCGATGAGCGCTCTCCGACTCAGGCGACCCGCGAACTCGCCCGAGACATGGCAGCCCCGATCACGAGGATGACGACACCGACCACGGCGGAGGCCCCAGCGAGCCACGCGTAGCCGAGCGACCCGACCACGACTCCGGCCACCGCCCCACCCCCGGCTCCAGCCAGCCCCATGAAGACGTCGGCGAGTCCCTGGGTCGCTGGCCGCTCGTCAGTGGCGACCGCCGCGGTCAGCAGGGTCGACCCGGACACGAGCGTGCAGGACCAGCCGACGCCGAGGAGGAACAGTGCCACCAGCAGGAGCACCGACCAGCCGGCCTCCGACAGGGCGGCGAGGCCGGAGGCAATGGCGAGGATCACGCCGCCGAGCATCGCGATGACCCGCCCTCCCCATCGGTCGACGGCCGTACCCACCACAGGCGACAGGACATACATGCCGAGGATATGGATCGAGATGACGAAGCCGATGACCTCGAGCTCGGCATGCCCGTGCTTCATGTGGATCGGCGTCATCACCATCACCGAGACCATCACGAGGTGCCCGAGCCCCATGACGAGCACGGCCCGTAGTGCACGGGTGTTCGCGCGGATCACCGACATGCCCCGCCGCATCGAACCGTCGTGGTTGGGTGCCTCGGGCGCCGGTCCCGTCGTGGTTCCCTCCGCTACTCCGGCCGTATGCCGCTGGGCTCGCTCCTCGTGCTCCGTGGCCTCGAGCGCGCGGGCAGTGAGGAGGGGGTCCGGACGCAACAGGCGGTTGACCACCAGCCAGGCAAGGAGGAAGCCGGCAAGCGAGAAGATGAAACAGCCGGCCAGGTCCGGGATGCCGACGAGGCGGGCGACCGTGACGCCCGGACCGATGAGGTTCGGCCCGACCACCGAGCCGATCGTGGTGGCCCAGACGACGATCGAGAGGTCCCGGCCACGGTGGGCCGGCTCGGCGAGATCGGCCGCGGCGTAGCGAGCCTGGTTGTTCGCCGTGGTGCCGCCGCCGAAGAGGAACATGCCGACAAGGAAGAGCGGGAAGGAGTTTGCCACCGCCGCGGTGATGACGAGCGCCGCGCCGACGAAGGCGACGCCGAGCCCCAGGGACTGGCCCAGCCGGCGTCCGTGCCCCGCGATGACGCGCGCCACCGGGATCGTGATGAGCGCGCTGCCGAGGACCTGCGAAGTGGTCCCGACCCCGGCGAGCGCCTCCGTCCCGCTGATCTGCTCCGCGAGCAGGGCGCCGACCGCGATCCCGCTCGCCATTCCCACTCCACCGAGGATCTGGGTTGCGACCAAGGTGCGGATGACCTTGCGCTGCAAGGTTGCCCGGTCAATCTGGGTAATGGTGAGGCTCACTGCCGGCGCTTTCTGCACACTCGACTCAGAGGTGGCGGCGGGAGGTGATGACGCGGAACCGGTTCGCGACGTAGGCCGCGTCGGTGTAGGCCGCGTTGGCGGCCGGGTTGGCCCCCGTCCCGTGGAAGTCGGAGAATGCCGCCGTCTGGTTCACGAAGATCTGGCCGGTGAGGTTCTCGGAGAGGGCGACACCACCGTCCACGGCGGCCTGGCGAGCCTGCTCGAGCACGGTCTCGTCGGTCGAGTAGACGGAGGCCGTCATGCCGCCGTGCTCGCGAACGGTGTCGGCGAGCTGGGCGAGGGACTGGTCCGTCGAGGCGGTCTGGATGAGGAACCCCACGGGCCCGAAGCATTCCTGCGTGTACACGTCCTCCCGCTGGACGTCGACCGCGACCAGGCCCGGTGCCCGGACGACCGCCTCGGCGTAGGACGGGTGCACCACCCGACGTGAGTCGAGCACGACCCGACCTTCGGCCTCGGCCGCCATCGACTCGAGCGAGTCGGCGTTCGACCGGACCTGGTCGTTGACCGTGGCACCGAGCAGCTCGACGGCCTTCGCATCGTCACCGGTCAGGCGCGACACCGCGCCGGCCAGGCGCTCGCCGAACTCGTCGAAGGACAGGTGGCCCTCGTCCGTCTCCACACCGGTCGAGGGCACGTAGATGTTCTGCGGCGCGGTGCACATCTGGCCGGAGTAGAGCGTCAGCGAGAAGGCGAGGTTGCCGAGCATCCCCTTGAGGTTGTCGGTCGAGTCGACGACGACCGTGTTGAGGCCGGCCTTCTCGGTGTAGACGAGCTTGCCCAGCGCCGCCCCCCGCTCCTCGAGCCACGCCCCGAAGGCCGGCCCGCCGGTGTAGTCGATGATGGCGATCTCGTCGCGCTCGGCGAGGGTCTTCGCGAGCCCCTGCCCGTCGGCCTCGGCGGCGAGCTGGACGAGCGCCGGGTCGAAGCCGGCCTCCGCGAACACCTTCCGCGCCGCGTCGACCGTGATCGCGAGCGGCAGCACCGCGCGCGGGTGCGGCTTGATGACCACCGGGTTCCCGGTGACGAGCGAGGCGAAGATCCCGGGGTAGGCGTTCCACGTCGGGAAGGTGTTGCAGCCGATGACGAGGGAGATGCCGCGCGGGACGATCCGGTAGTCCTTCTGCATCCGGATCGGTGCGGGGTTGCCCTCGCGGTCCTTGCCGGGCTTCTCCCACACGACCGACTCGGGCACCCGCTCCTGCTCGATGAGCCCGGCGGCCACGGCCTCGATGGCCCGCTCCTGGGCGTGCGGACCGCCCGCCTGGAACGACATGACGAACGGCTGCCCCGACGTGTGCATGACGGCGTTGGCCAGTTCGAACGACCGCTTGTTGATCTGGTCGACGATCTCGACGCACACCGCGGCCCGGACCTGCGGGCCCGCGTCGCGCCAGGCGGGGATCGCGGCCTCGGCAGCCGCGAGGCCGGCATCGAGGTCGAGCACTGGGTAGGCGACCCCCAGCGTCGGACCGTAGGGCGAGACCTCACTGCCCACGAAGGTGCCGTCAACGGCGGAAGCCAGCTCAGCGGCATACGGGATATTGAGGTGCGCTTCGTAGGCGGCGAGCCCCTCGGCGGCGGCCGTCCCGCCGTACACACGGGGGGACGGGGACTCGGGATAACGCGAGTACCACGAGCGCGACGTCAGCGCCTGACGGATCTCGTCGAGGACGCCGGCGTGCTGGTCGAGCAGCGGATGGGTGGGCTTCGTTGCCTGTGCAGTCACGCCTCCAAGGTTAGGCCGTGTCGAGGGCGTGGGCCGACGGGGCAGGATGGCCCCATGGAGATGAGCGACGTCGCAGTCATCGGCAGCGGGGCGATGGGAGCGGGGATCGCCCAGGTGGCGGCCACGGCAGGCCATCGGGTGAGCCTCGTGGACTCGATCCCCGAGGCCGCCGAAGCCGCGGTCGACCGGCTCGCGAGCAACCTCGAGCGTCTCGTGACGAAGGGCCGGCTCGCAGCCGACGAGGCCGACGCCGTGCGCGGCCGCCTCGTGCCGGCCGGATCGGCCAACGACCTGCCCGAGTGCGGGCTCGTCATCGAGGCGGTGCCCGAGGACCTCGCGCTCAAGCGGAAGGTCTTCGCCGACCTCGGCGCCAGCCAGCCGAGCACGACGATCCTCGCGACGAACACGTCGAGCATCGACATCTCGGCGATCGCGGACGCCGTCATCCACCCAGAGCGGGTCATCGGCCTGCACTTCTTCAACCCCCCGCCGGTGATGGCCCTCGTCGAGGTCGTCCACGGCGCGCGGACGAGCGGCGCGGTCCTCGACGCTGCGGTCGACCTGATGCGTGCCTGGGGCAAGACCCCGGTGCGCTGCGCGTCGACGCCGGGCTTCATCGTCAACCGCGTCGCGCGACCGTTCTACGGCGAGGCGCAGCGGATGGCCGAGTCGGGGGTCGCCGATCCGGCCACGATCGACTGGATCCTCCGCGAGAAGGGCGGCTTCCCGATGGGCCCCTTCGAGCTGACCGACTTCATCGGGCAGGACGTCAACCTCGCCGTCGGCACCTCCGTCTGGGAGCAGACGGACCACGACGAGCGGTATGCGCCCACCGAGTTCCAGCGGCGTCTCGTCGCGTCCGGGAAGCTGGGTCGCAAGTCGGGCGAGGGCGTCTACCCGTATGCCGCTGACGGCGTTCGCGTCGGGGGTGACCCCGACCTGGGGCTGGCTGCCCAGCTCGTCGGGGGTCCGATCGAGACGGACCCGTTGGCCCGGACGGTGGCGATGCTCGTCAACGAGGCCGTCGACCTCGTCGCCCGGGGCGACGCGTCCGCCGAGGACGTCGACATCGCCATGGTGCTGGGGACGCGCTACCCCCGCGGGCCGATCGAGTGGGGTCGCGAGATCGGCTTCGACGTGGTGGCGGCGCAGATCCTCGAGTTGGACCGGGCGTTCCCGGGTGGGCGGTACCGGCCCAGCCCAGCGCTGACGGACGGCAGCGTGTGATGACCGATCCGGCTGGAGCAGGGACCGCGGTGCCGGGCGACCCGGGTGCTGACACGGATGCCGACGCGGAGGCCGGCGTCGGGTTCGCCCGGCAGATGTGGGCGGACGACGAGGCATCGCGCCGGCTCGGCATGGACGCGCTTGTCATCGAGCAGGACCACGCGGTCGTGCGGATGCCGATCCGCGAGGACATGGTCAACGGGCACGACATCTGCCACGGCGGCTTCGTCTTCACGCTGGCCGACTCGACGTTCGCGCTCGCGTGCAACTCGAGAGGGTCGGTGACCGTCGCTTCAGGTGCGGACATCACGTTCACGGCTCCGAGCCGCCTCGGCGACGTCCTCGTGGCGGAGGCGATGGTGCGCTCGGCCTTCGGGCGGAGCGGGATCACCGACGTGACGGTGAAGCGTGAGTCCGACAGCCAGATCGTCGCCGAGTTCCGGGGCCGTTCCCGGTCCCTGCGCACATCAGGCGCGGCCCGCTGACGTGAAGCCCGGCGAGTTGGCCGAGAGCCCCGTGCGCGCGAGCGGACGCCCTGCGGAGCGCCCACAATGGAGCGTGAGACGGGCGAGCTGAAGGCACCCGGCTCGAGCGTGCGACTGAAGCGGTAGCCAGCCCAGCGGCATACCCCCTCAACGGAGGGCGCGGACGCGAACGGAGCGTCCGCGCCCTCCGTGTCGCTCTCGGAGACGCCCGTGAACGTCGGTGGACTCGGTGACGGTGCACGGCGTGACGGCGTCCGGGGTAGATTTCGGGCACCGGAGGGAGGACAGGACACATGAACGACCAGCAGGGCTGGGCTGCTCCGGGCCCGGTGCCGCCGGACGGCAACGGGCCGCAGGACCGGCCCTGGGCGGGCTACGGGCCGGGCCATGGGCCGCCGCCACCGCCACCCCCGCCCCGGCTCGAGCACCGCCCCGGCATCATCCCACTGCGACCCCTCGCGCTCGGGGAGATCTGGAGCGGCGTCTTCGCCACGGTCCGCGGCAACCCCGGCGCCACGCTCGGCCTGGCGCTCGTCACGACGGCAGCCGTGCTCGTCCCGGCGACCGCGCTGGCCCTCTGGCTCGCCGGTCAGGACCTGGGGCTGGCGACGATCTTCGAGAGCGGTTCCCTCGCCGACCCGGACCTCGCCTCCGATCCGTTCCTCAACGCCACGGTCGCCTCCTACATCCCGGCCCTGGCGATGTGGATCGCCTCGATCCTGCTGCCGGTCTTCATGGCCCTGGTCATCGGACATGCCGTGCAGGGGCAGAAGGTGACCCTCGCGCAGACCTGGCAGCAGTCCCGCGGACGCATCCTCACTGCCGTCGCGACGACCTTCCTGGTCATCACGATGTTCATCGCCCTTGTCGTGGCCCTCATCATCGTCCTCACGGTGGTGTGGACAACGGACTCCACCGGGTTGGCGGCGGGAGGCACCGCCGTCGTGATCGTCGGGGCGGTGACGGGCGGCATCTACCTGTGGGTCAAGGTCGGCTTCGCGGTGTCCATCGTCGTGCTCGAAGGAGCGGGAGCCCGGCGGTCGATCGCCCGTTCCTGGCAGCTGACCCGGGGCAGACCGTTCTGGCGGATCTTCGGGATCCGGCTGCTCACCTCCATCGTGGCCACGATCGCCGGCTCGATCGTTGCCACCCCGATCGGCCTCATCGCACTCTTCGCCGCCGGTTCTCCCGAGTCGACGCTGATCTGGTTGCTGCCGCTCAGCCAGGCGGTGTCGGTCCTCGTGCAGGGCGTCCTCGTCACGCCGTTCGTCTCCGGGGTGGACTCGCTTCTTTACGTCGACCAGCGCATCCGCCGCGAGGGACTCGACGTCATGCTCATGCAGCAGCTCCACCCGTCGCCGAGCCCGTGACCATGGTGACCATGGTGACCGTGGTGACCGTGCACGCCCAGCTGGCAGCGGTGCCCGTCGACCCGTCGGCCGAGGAGGCGCGCGAATGGATGCGGCGTGAGCTCGCCAAGCCGGAGTACGCCGACGACCGAAGCCTGCTGCAACGGGCCATCGACTGGGTCTCCGAGCTCATCTCGGACCTGCTGGCCCGGGGCACGGGCGGACTGCCGGGCTGGGTCCTGCCCGTGGCGCTCGCCGTCGCGGCGGCGCTCGTTGCCCTGCTCCTGATTGTCAAGGTCCGACGCGAGCCCGGGGCCGGCGGAGCCGGGCGACGGGGGGCCGTGCTCGACGGGATGCAGGTCGACGCCGACGCCTACCGCGCTCGCGCTCGGGCCGCCTACGAGTCGGGCGACGCCGACGCCGCCACGATGGACTGGTTCCGGGCGATTGCCGCTGGTGCGGCGGAGCGGGTCATCATCGACGACAACCCGGGCCGCACCGCCCACGAGGTGAGCGTGGCTCTCGCGGGCATCTTCCCTGAGGAGGCCGGGGCGCTCGCGCGGGCCGCCGACCAGTTTGACGCGATCCGGTACGGCGACGCCCGGGTCGACGCCACGGTGGCGCGGTTCGTCGGGGATCTCGACGGCAGGCTGGCTGCCGCGCGACCCTTCGTCCAGCAGGCCCGGGTGAGTCCGTGACCACGACCCACCTGCCTGCCGCACCGGCTCCCGTGACCCGCACTCGACGCCGCCGGCTGCGTATGACAGCAGTCCTCGTCATCGCGGCTGTGGTTGCGCTGACACTGCTCGCCTTCCTGTCCGGCGGCGCCGACGGGGCGGGGAAGGTGGCCGATCCCGACAGCTCCCGGCGGTCCGGGTCTCGGGCCCTGGCCCAGGTCCTGAGGCAGCAGGGCGTCGACGTGCAGGTCGTGCGGTCCATCACCGCTCTGGAGTCGGCCCGCATGGATGCGAGCACGAGCGTCCTCGTCGGGTCCTTCGACTACCTCGGTGAGGCCGCGGCCCAGCGCACGGCGCAGCATGCCTCGCGCGCAGGCCGGTTCGTCCTGCTCGAGCCCAGCGACCTGGCCCTGGAGGATCTCGGCATCCCCCTCGCCTCCACCGCGCGCGCCTCGGTCCAGATGAGCGCCCAGTGCACGTCGGAGGTTGCGGAGCCCGATGACCGGATCGACGCGGCCGCCACGTTCTACCGGTCGACGAGGTCGATCGACGGCGACGGACCGGCCATGCCAGGCGGGGCAACGGGCTGCTTCGCGGAGGAGGACGGCTCGTCCGCCGTCGTCGTCCTGCCGGCAGCGAGCTCTCGACCCGAGACCGTCGTCCTGGGGTCGATCGAGTCGGTCACCAATGCGAAGGTCAGCGAGGCGTCCCACGCGGCCATGGGCCTCAGGGCGTTCGGCGCCACGAGCCGCCTCGTGTGGTACCTGCCCGATGTCACGGACCTCGCCGTCCCGGACGCGAGCGGCCAGTACGTCCCGACAGACCGGGCCGTGCCGGAGTGGTTCGCCCCCGGTGTGGTCCTGCTCGCCCTTGCCTTCGTGGTCCTCGCGGTGGCCCGGGGTCGTCGGCTCGGGCGGATCGTCGCCGAGCCACTACCCGTGGTCGTGCGCGCCGTCGAGACGACCGAGGCCCGGGGCCGTCTCTACCGCCGCGCCTCCGACCGGGGCCGCGCAGCTGGCACTCTGCGGGGAGGAACCCGGAGCCGCTTGGCGGCTCGGCTCGGCCTGCCACACCACGCGGCTGCGGACGCCCTCGTCGGGGCCGTGGCCCGGGCCACCGACGGGGAGGCCACTGCAGTCCGCGCCCTGCTCTACGGTGCGGATCCCGTGAACGACAGCGACCTGGTGCTGCTCGCCGAGCAGCTGGCCCAACTCGAGGAGAACGTGCGAGGCGAATGAGCGACAACACCACCACCACGACCGGACCGTCCGGAGCCGACCGAGCAGCCGGAGCAGACGGAGCAGATGGAGCGCTCACGGCGCTGCTCGCGGTGCGCGCCGAGGTGGGCAAGGCCGTCGTCGGGCAGGACGCCGCAGTCACCGGTGCGATCGTCGCGCTGCTGACCCGGGGGCACATCCTCCTCGAGGGTGTCCCCGGCGTCGCGAAGACTCTCCTGGTCCGCGCCCTCGCCGCGGCGCTCGATGTCACGACCAAGCGGGTCCAGTTCACCCCTGACCTCATGCCCGGAGACGTGACCGGGTCTCTCGTGCTCGACCCGCGGACGAGTGATTTCACCTTCCGCGAGGGGCCGGTCTTCACCAATCTGCTCCTCGCGGACGAGATCAACCGCACGCCGCCCAAGACCCAGGCAGCGCTGCTCGAGGCCATGGAGGAGCGACAGGTCAGCGTGGAGGGCGTGCCGCGGCCGCTCCCCCGTCCCTTCCTCGTCGCGGCCACGCAGAACCCGGTCGAGTACGAGGGCACCTACCCGCTGCCCGAGGCCCAGCTCGACCGGTTCCTGCTCAAGGTGACCATGCCGCTGCCCTCCCGGGAGGACGAGGTCGAGGTCGTGCAGCGCCACGCCGCAGGCTTCGATCCCCGCGACCTCGCCGCCGCAGGCGTTTCGGCGGTGGCTGGAGCGGCCGACCTCGCGGCCGGGGCGGCAGCGGTGCAGCGCGTCGTCGTCTCACCAGAGATCGCGGGCTACATCGTGGACATCGCCCGGGCCACCCGCAGCTCGCCGTCCCTGGCGCTCGGCGTCAGTCCGCGAGGGGCGACCGCACTGCTCGCGACGAGCCGGGCGTGGGCGTGGCTCAACGGTCGGACCTTCGTGACCCCCGACGACGTCAAGGCAATGGCTCACGCGACGCTCGCCCACCGGCTCACCCTCCGCCCGGAGGCGGAGCTCGAGGGCGTCAGCGTGGCGGCCGTCCTCGACAGCGCACTCGGCTCCGTCGCGGTGCCCCGGTGACCGGACGGCCCGGTGGAGTCGTGGCGTGGTCCTGACCAGCCGCGCCGCGTTGGCCGTCCTTCTCGGCGCGGTCGCCCTGGCGTGGCGCCCAACCGTCGGCACGGCCCTCCTCTGGACGCTCGCCGTCGCGGTCGCCGTCGCGGTCGACCTGGCCCTCGCCCCTTCGCCACGCGGACTGCTCCTCGAGCGGTCGGGAACCTCCGTGGTGCGTCTCGGCGAGTCGGTCACCACGGACCTCCTCGTCACGAATCCCGGGCAGCGAGCCGTCCGCGGACTGGTCCGCGATGCGTGGCAGCCGTCCGCCGGTGCGGACCATGACCGACACGACCTCCGCCTCGGGTCCGGCGAACGGACTCGTCTCTCCACCCGCCTGCGCCCGACCCGCCGCGGCGACCGGCACGCCGACCTCGTCACGGTCCGCCTCAACGGACCGCTGGGCCTCGCTGCCCGACAGCGGTCCTCCAGCGTGCCCGGCATGGTCCGCGTCCTGCACCCGTTCCACTCACGCCGCCACCTGCCGAGCAAGCTCTCCCGGCTGCGCCAGATCGATGGCCGGTCCGCGGTCCGGCGCCGGGGGCAAGGCACGGAGTTCGACTCGCTGCGCGACTACGTCGAGGGCGATGACGTCAGGTCGATCGACTGGCGCGCGACGGCTCGCCGCGGGTCCGTCGTCGTGCGCACCTGGCAGCCGGAGCAGCATCGACGCATCGTCATCGTCATCGACACCTCGCGGACGAGCGCCGGCCGAGTGGGCGACGTGCCCCGGCTCGACGCCGCGATGGACGCGACGCTGCTCCTCACGGCACTCGCGGGCCACGCCCACGACCGGGTCGAGGTCATCGCCGGCGACCAGCGGGTCCGCGCCCGGGTCGTCGGGTCGTCCGACCGGACCAACCCCCTCGCCGAGGTCGTCTCCGCGCTGGCGCCCATCGATCCGGCCATCGTCGAGGCGGACTGGTCCGCCCTCGCCGCCGCTGTCGTGAGCCGCCACCACCAGCGCTCCCTCGTCGTGCTGCTCACCCCGCTCGAGCCCGCGGCCATCGAGGAGGGACTGCTCCCCGTCATACCAGCGCTCGTCGCCCGGCACCGGGTCGTGCTGGCCAGCGTGGCGGACCCGGCCGTGGGGGCGATGCTCGCCAGGCGAGACACGGCGGCGGACGCCTACGGCGCGGCTGCCGCCGAACGCACCATCGCGATGCGGCAGCGCGTCGCCGCTGCCCTCGAACGGATGGGCGTGGACGTCATCGATGCCGAGGCGGACGAGCTGCCGGCCCGCCTCGCCGACCACTACCTCTGGCTCAAGAGCGAGGGTCTCCTGTGACCCGCACCCTGACCCTGAACCGCGGTTCGAGGTGGTGACTCGCTCTCGAGAGCGAAGCTCCACCTTGAATCGGGGTTCAGCCCGCGACGGGGGCGGAGTCCCCAACGGCAGCCCGCGAAACGTCCCCTGTGACGCCGCTGAGGTAGGCACGGCGTCCGACGACGAACACATAGGCGAAGAACGCGGCCTCCGCCAGGACCCCGATCGCGATCCGGGCCGACGTCGGGAGCGCTGAAGGCGTCACGAAACCCTCGATCAGCCCACTGACGAGCAGCACCGCAGCGAGCCCCAGGGCGATCCCGACCACGGTGCGGCCCGCCTCGGCGAAGGCCACGGCGCGGGGCCGCGGGCCCGGCTCGATCCAGGACCAGAAGAGCCACAACCCGGCACCACCCGCGACGAAGACAGCCGTCAGCTCGAGGAGCCCGTGCGGCAGGATCATCCCGAAGAACAGGGATGCCCGGTCGTGGCTGGCCATGAGCGCACCGATGATGCCGACGTTGACGATGTTCTGGAGGAGGACCCACAGCACCGGCAGGCCGAGCACCCCGAAGACGATGCACTGCGCCGCGACCCACGCGTTGTTGACCCAGACCATCGTCGCGAACTCGTGGTGCGGGAACTCGCGGTAGTAGTTCTCGAAGTTGGTCCCCACGTACGCCTCGATCTCCTCACGCGTCATCTGCGACGTGTAGAGGGCCGGGTGCTCGATGGTCCACCAGGCGACGAGGAAGGCGACGACGACGTTGACAGCCAGGGTCCAGAGCCACCACCGTCGCAGCCGGTAGAGGGCGGCGGGAAACGTCAGCAGGAAGAACGCCCCGATCTCCGCCCACGTCGAGGTGTTCTGCCCAGCCAGCGTGACGCGGGCCCGGCTGAGGATCGTCGACAGGTGGCGGATGAGACTGGGATCCGCCTCACCGGTGCGGACGAGCGACAGGTGGGTCGACACCTGCTGGTAGAGATCGAGCAGTTCGTCAGCCTCGTCCCCCGACAGGCGGCGCCGTCGGCTGAGCTCGTCGAGCCGACTCCACTTGGCGGAGTGCGCGGCGACGAGCGCGTCGAGGTTCACGCCGTCACGATATAGGCCGTATGCCGCTGAGCTCGCGCCCTGCGTACGCTGCCTCCCATGACGGCTGGCTATCCTGCGGCACCGGGCTCGCGCAGCTATGCCCCCGAGGAGACCGTGACCGGTGAGGGGGTCGCCCTGGAGCTCCCTGTGGCCAGCCTCGGGATGCGGGCCCTGTCCGGGATGATCGACGTCATCTTCCACATCGGCCTGCTCATCGGCGGCTTCACCGTGGCCGGCGCCCTCACCGAGGCGTCGTCCGATGCGGTCTCGCGCACCGTCATCATCGTGTCCTTCGTGGGGGTCCTCGTCGGGGTGCCGACCGCGTCCGAGACCCTGAGCCGGGGGAAGACGCTGGGCAAGCTCATCACCGGTCTACGTGTCGTCCGTGACGACGGGGGGCCGATCTCGTTCCGCCACGCCCTGACGCGAGCCCTCGTCGGGTGGGTCGAGATCTACCTGCTCACCGGGATCCCCGCGGCCGTCTCCGGCCTCGTGACCGCGCGCACGAAGCGCCTCGGTGACCTCGCCGCCGGGACCTATGTCATCGCCGAGCGAAGCCGCATCCAGCTGCCGCCGCCGCCCTCGGCCCCGCCGGAGCTGGCCGGCTGGGCCCACAACGCCGACATCGCGCCGCTCGAGGTGGGCGTGGCGGTGGCGGTCCGCCAGTTCCTGCCTCGCGCGAACCTCCTCGACCCGCAGGCGAGGTACGAGCTCGGCCAGCACCTGCTCGGCCGGGTTCTGCCGCTCGTCGCTCCCGCGCCACCTCCGGGCCACCACCCGGAGTCCATCCTGCGCGCCGTCATGGCGGAGCGGTATCGACGGGACCTGGAGCGGCTGAGCCGGGACCAGGCCCTTCGCGACGCAGTTCTGCACGGCGGCACCGCTGTGGGCGCGCCGCCGTACCCTCGCGGACATGTCGTGGGCTGACAGGTACCCGGTTGAGAGGCGGCGGGGCGCTCGGCCCAGAGTGGGAGATGGAGCACGTGGGCTCGACGTCCGTGCCCAGCCTGGTGGCCAAGCCGGTGATTGACCTCGCGCTGCGGATGCCTGAGGGCGCATGTGTGGAGGACGCCTCCGCCGCGTTGGTGCGTGCAGGCTGGAGCGAGCTCGTGGTCGTCGGAGATCACTGGGGCACGTTCCTGCTCGTCGACCGTGTGCGGTCCGCGATCGGGCACATCTTCGACTGGGAACAATGGGCACAGGCACACGTCCGTCTGTTCGCTGAGTGGTTGCGCCGCCATGAGGCTGACCGAGTGCAGTACGCAGACCTGAAGAAGGCCTTGGTCAGCCAAGGAAGTTGGGGAGACGAGTACACCGCCGCCAAGAGCTGGGCACCCGCGACCTCGCCGTCCGCGGCAGCATTCGCGTTGGCTCCCCGAGCGAGTACCGCGCCTTTCCAGCACGATGCTGGATTGGTGCGGCGATCCGGCTGGGATCACCGCTCCCTTCCAGCCAATGCGGGATTGGTGCGGCCGACGATGTGGTCCGCGTCAGCGGGTGCCGCGCCGGCTTCCCGCGCGAGTGCCGGCCGAGAAGGCGGCGGCACCACCCGAGGAGCTCGTCGAGTAGACGGTCGCCGATCCGGGCCGGGTGGCCTTGCCACGGCCACGGCCTTGACCGCCGCCTTGACCACGGGCCTGACCACCGCCCTGGCCATTCCCTTGACCCCGGCCCTGACCGCTTGCTCGGCCACCGCCGTTGCCACGCCCGCGAACTCGGCGTGATCCGGCACCGGCCGCACCAGCGTCGGAAGGCCGCCGACCACCCGAGGGTGGGGCCTCGCGAACGAGCCCAGCGGCATACGACCTGTCGCCGGGAGCGAGCTCCACGAGAAGGGGGTGTCCGACGGAAACCCGCGTGGTCGTCGGCTTGATGCCGGCCTTGCGCGTGAGGTCACGGACGTCGCGCACCTGCTCGTCGAGCATCATCGTGACCACGGTCCCCTCAGCGCCGGCGCGGGCGGTTCGTCCGGACCGGTGGAGGTAGGCCTTGTGCTCGACCGGCGGGTCGGCGTGGATGACGAGGGCGACGTCGTCGACGTGGATGCCGCGGGCGGCGATGTCGGTCGCGACGAGCGTCTGCGCGCGGCCGCTGTGGAAGTCCTCCATGTTGCGCGTGCGCGCGCCCTGGCTGAGGTTGCCGTGCAGCTCGACCGCGGGGACCCCGGCGGCGTTGAGCTGGCGCGTGAACTTCTTGGCGCGGTGCTTCGTACGCGCGAAGACCACGGTGCGTCCGGGTGCGGCGGTGAGGTCCAACAGGACGGGCAGGTGGGCTTCGGCGTCCACGTGGAGAACGTGGTGGGACATCTTCGCGACCGGCGACTGGACCGAATCCGCCTCGTGCTTCATGGGATTCGTGAGGAATCGCTTGACGAGGACATTGATCGCGCCGTCGAGCGTCGCCGAGAAGAGCAGGCGCTGGCCCTGCCTCGGCGTGCGGTCCATGATGCGGCGGACGCCGGGCAGGAACCCGAGGTCGGCCATGTGGTCCGCCTCGTCGATGACGGTGATCTCGATGGCGTCGAGGGAGACGTGGCCCTGGCCCATGAGGTCCTCGAGCCGGCCCGGACAGGCGACGATGACGTCGACTCCGCGGCGCAGGCCCTGGACCTGCGGGTTCTGGCCGACCCCTCCGAAGATCGTCTGGCTCGTCAGGCCCGCGACCTTCGCGAGCGGAGCGAGGGCCGTGTCGATCTGCGTGGCGAGCTCGCGCGTCGGGGCCAGGATCAGCGCGCGGGGCCGGCCCGGCCGACTGCGGTTGGGCGCCGCCATGAGCCGGGCGACGAGGGGCAGATGGAACGCGTAAGTCTTGCCGGAGCCGGTGCGACCGCGTCCGAGGACGTCACGGCCGGCCAGCGAGTCGGGCAGGGTCGCAGCCTGGATCGGGGTGGGCGTGGTGATCCCGCGGTCTGCGAGGACAGCGGTGAGGGACGTGGGCACCCCGAGGGCGGCGAAGGTCGTGTCGGTTGACACAGGTGAGTACTCCAGAGGGTCGAATGGGGTCGTTCTGCCCGGCGCGACGGCCACTCGACGGTGGGCGGCAGGTCGCGGCGCAAGAGCGAATCGACTGGGGCGGGAGCGATGGGTCCCGCCAAGAAGAAGCGGCCCGAGGCAGAACTGGGCGGGCCGTTGACGTCAACTCTAGCGGACCTGGGTGCGGTCCCTCGCATCGGGGGTCGCCAGGCACACGTCAGACCACATCGACGACACCCTCTTCGCTGACCTCATCCGGCTCGATGACCATCGGGTTGAGGACGCGGTGCAGGAAGGACTTCGTCCGAACGTGCTGCGGGTCCCCGATCACGTCGACCGCCCGGCCCTCCTCGACGATGACGCCGCCGTCCATGAAGACGACCCGGTCGGCGACCTCACGGGCGAATGCCATCTCGTGGGTCACGATCATCATGGTCATACCCTCTGCCGCGAGCCCCTTCATCACCGCGAGCACCTCTCCGACGAGCTCTGGGTCAAGCGCTGAGGTCGGCTCGTCGAAGAGCATGAGCTCGGGGTCCATCGAGAGGGACCGAGCGATGGCGACGCGCTGCTGCTGACCGCCGGAGAGCTGAGCCGGGAAGGCGTCCTCCTTGTGCAGCATGCCGACCCGCTCCAGGTTGCGCAGGGCGACCTGCTTGGCCTCGGACCTGGAACGCCTCAGCACCTTCGTCTGGGCCACCGTGAGGTTCTGCAGAACCGTGAGGTGTGGGAACAGGTTGAACGACTGGAAGACCATGCCGATCCGGCGGCGCACCCGGTCGATGTCCACGTCCAGGTCGGTGATCTCGTCCTCGCCGACGAAGACCGTGCCGGACGTCGGTTGCTCGAGCAGGTTCACGCAGCGGAGCAGCGTCGACTTGCCAGAGCCCGATGGCCCGATGACGCACACGACCTCCCCATGGTCGACGTCGAGGCTGATGTCCGTGAGCACCTCGTTGTCGCCGAAGGACTTCTTGAGGTTACGGATCGAGATCGCATGGGTGGCCACGGGTACCGCGTCGGTGGTTTCGGTCGTCATCGCTCATCGGGCCTTCGCATAGCGGTGCTCGAGGCGGCGCACGAGCAGGGACAACGGCAGCGTGATGGCCAGGTAGCACACGGCGCCGACCATCAGTGGTGTCGGATTGGTCGTCTTGTTCAGGAAGTCCTGGGAGAACTTGGTCAGCTCGTACTGGCTCGTCGCCAGCCCGAGCACGTAGACCAGGGACGAGTCCTTGACGAGCAGGATCAGCTCGTTCGTCAGGGGCGGGATGACGATCCGGAACGCCTGCGGGATGACGATCGTGGCCATGGTGCGGGAATGGCTCATCCCGAGCGTACGGGCGGCCTCCACCTGGCCCTTCGGGACCGCTTGGATGCCGGCCCGGAACGTCTCGGCCATGTAGGCGGCAGCGGTGACACCGAGGCCGACCATCACCATGCCGAGCTGACCGCCGGGGAAGCTGAAGCCGGGGAACGCGTTCGGGATGCCGAAGGCGACCATGAACAGGACAACGAGGGCGGGGACGCCACGGAAGAACTCCACGTAGGCCGTCGCCACCCACCGGTACGGCCCGATCGAGCTGAGCTTCATCATGGCCAGGAGCAGGCCGAGCAGGAAGGCGAAGACGAATGCGAGCGCGGTGTAGATCAGCGTGTTGACCACGCCGACCGTGATGACCCGCGGGAGCATCCGCAGCACGATGTCCCAGCGACCGAAGGCATCGCCGAACTGCTGCCAGTTCACGTTCAGCGCGAGTGCGGCGACGATGCCCAGTCCAACGGCGTACTGGACGCCTCGGACCAGTCGCGCCTTCTGTCGACGCGTCAGACCGGACCGCCGCGGCGGCGCCTCCGAGGCGTGCGTGCCCATGGTTCCTCTTCCCTCAGGGTGGACGGGTCGGAGAAAGGCTGGCGCAGACCGGTCGTCCACGCCAGCCCCCTTCGCGAGTGCGGCGGTTCAGCTCGCCGGAACGTCGCCGATCCACTTCTTGTAGATCGTGTCGTACGTCCCGTCTGACTTCGCGGTCGTGATCACATCGTCGACGACCTTCTTCAGGGCGGTGTTGCCGAGCTTCATGCCGAAGCCGTACTGCTCGCCGGTGTCGAACTGGGTCGCGATCTGCGCCTTGCCGGAGTTCTGCTTGACTGCCTCGCTCCACACCGGCAGGTCGTTGATCGCAGCGTCCACCTGCCCGGTGAGCAGGGCCTGCGTCTCGGCGGCCAGGTCCTGGAACTCGATGATCTCGCAACCGCACTCGGACTTGTGCTCGTTGGCGTAGTCGAGGCCGGTGGTCGAGGACTGGGCGCCGAGCTTCTTGCCGTTGAGGTCGGCGAGCGACTTCACCGTCGACCCGGTCGGGACGAGCAGCGCCTGGGTGGCGTCGAAGTACGGCTCCGAGAAGAGGATGGCCTTCTGCCGCTCCTCCGTGATGGTCATCCCGGCCGCGGAGATGTCGCACTTGCCCGTGGCGGTGTCCTGACCGGACTTGATGCCTTCGAAGGGCGTGTCGACGATCTCCTGCGTCGCTCCCAGCTTCTTGGCGACGAGGTCCATCATGTCGACGTCGAAGCCGACCGTCTTGCCCGAGTCGTCGTTCGACTGGAAGGGCGCGTACGGGAGGTGCGTGCACACCGTCAACTTGCCGTCGTTGACGAGGGAGACACCGGCAGCGGCGGCGCTCCCACCCGGCGCGGTGCCACCGGTGTCGGTTCCGGGGCTGTCCGAGCTGCCACACGCCGTCAGCGCGAGGGCACTCAGCGCGGCGATTGCGATGATGGGATGCTTCATGTGTCCAGACTTCACAGAGGACTCCTCACTCCTGGCCACAGGGCTGCGGCCGATATCGGGGCATCCTTGCACCGGAGTTGGGTCTTTAGATCCGTCGTGGCCATTTCGTGGTCGAATCGAGCGAATCGTGTCATACCGGCGATCCACGACAACGGTTCGGTTGCGCACCATGGGCACCGTCGTCCGGAAGTGGCAGTATCGGCCTCCTCAACAGGACCACGGACGCACCCGTCCGAATGTGGAAGGACCACCCTCATGCGTCGTTTGCCCGTACTCGCGGTGACCGGAATGGTCGCCGTCGGCCTCACCCTCTCGGCCTGCGGATCTGACACCCTCACCCCGACCACCCCGGCGCAGCCGTCCGCGCCCGGCACGGGCGGCACGTCCGCTGGCGGCGGCGTGGACGATGCACTGGCGGCCAAGGTCCCCGCAGACATCAAGGCGGCCGGCAAGATCGTCATCGGCACCGACCCGACGTATGCACCCAACGAGATGCTCGCGGCGGACGGCAAGACCGTGGAGGGTTTCGACGTCGACATCTTCAACGCCGTCGCCGCGAAGCTCGGCCTCGAGACCGAGTGGCACCCCGCCGGCTTCGGCACGATCATCCTCGGCGTCACGGGCGACAAGTTCGACATCGGTGTCTCCAGCTTCACCATCAACGACGAGCGCAAGAAGCAGGTCAACATGGTCAGCTACTACAGCGCCGGAACGCAGTGGGTCGTCGCCAAGGGCAACCCCGAGAACGTCAACATCGACGACGTCTGTGGCAAGAGCGTCGGCGCCCAGAAGGACACCGTCCAGGCCGAGGACCTGGCGGCCCGCAGCAAGAAGTGCACGGACGCCGGCAAGCCCGGTGTCACCATGGTCATCCAGGAGAAGCAGGACCAGGTCACCGCCGACGTCGTGAGCGGCAAGACGGTCGCGATGCTGGCCGACTCGCCAGTCGGCCTGTACGCCGTGAAGCAGACGGGCCAGCTCGATGCCCTCGGCGACATCTACGACTCGGCGCCTTACGGCTACGTCGTGCCGAAGGACCAGACCGACTTCGCCAACCTCCTCGTCGAGGCGCTGAAGGCGACCAAGGCTGACGGCTCCTACGACGCCGCCCTCAAGAAGTACGCCGTCGAGGCCGGCGGGATCGACAACTTCGCCGTCAACCCGTGACGATGCCCACCACGGCCACTACCGAGACGGCTGACCGGCCGGGCATCATCCATGCCCGGCCGGTGCCCCACCCCGGTCGGTGGGTGGCGCTGGTGGTCATCATCGTCCTTGTCGCGATGATGATCAGCTCGTTCGTCACGAACGAGCGATGGAACTTTCCCAAGGCGTTCGAGATCATGCAGCAGACGCCGGTGCTGGAAGGCCTCTGGAAGGGCACGATCATCGGCACGCTCGGCGCGATGGTCATCGGCGTCGTAGGCGGAGTCATCATCGGGGTCCTGCGCCTGTCGTCGAACCCCATCCTGCGCGGCGTCTCATTCGTCTACACGTGGTTCTTCCGCGGCATCCCGCGCCTCGTGCTCCTCGCCATGATCGGCAGCGGCGTCGGCTTCCTCTACAACCGAGTTGACTTCGGGCTCCCCTTCGGGCAGCAGTTCGCCGAGTGGCTGGGGCTCTCGCAGGACTTCACGTTCTTCACGCTCAACGTCAACCAGTTCTCGAGCACCCTGATCGCCGGCATCATCGGCCTCGGCCTGTCCGAGGCGGCCTACATGGCCGAGATCGCCCGAGCCGGAATCCTGTCCGTGGACAAGGGTCAGGCCGAGGCTGCTCAGGCGCTCGGCATGAGCAGCGGCAAGACCATGCGGCGCATCGTCCTTCCGCAGGCCATGCGGGTCATCGTGCCACCGACCGGCAACGAGACGATCGCGATGGTCAAGGACACCTCGCTGCTCTCGGCCATCCCGGTCATCACCGAGCTCTTCTACCAGACCAGCGCCATCGGCAACCGAACGCTGCTCATCATGCCCGCCTTCGTTGCCGTCACCGCGTGGTACCTCATCGTCGGGTCGGTCCTCATGGTCGGGCAGTCCTTCCTCGAGAAGCGTTTCAGTCGCGGGTTCGGCGAGTCGAAGAAAGCGAAGCCGAAGGACTCGCGCTTCGCGCGTCCGGCCGGCGCGGGAGGTGCCTGATGACAACCACACCCGTCAAGACGGACCAGCCCCTGGTCCACGCGGTGAACGTGCTGAAGTCCTTCCACGGCACTGAGGTCCTCAAGGGGATCGACCTCGAGGTGCACCGGGGCGAGGTCGTCGTCCTACTCGGTCCGTCCGGCTCGGGCAAGACGACGTTCCTGCGCTGCATCAACCAGCTCGAGACCATCGACGGCGGACGCATCTGGGTCGACGGAGACCTCATCGGCTACCGCGAGGATGAGACCGGCGCACTGCACCACCTCAACGACAAACAGGTGGCAGCCCAGCGGCGGGGCATCGGGATGGTGTTCCAGCGGTTCAACCTCTTCCCCCACCTGACCGCCCTCGAGAACGTCATGGAGGCGCCGATCCAGGTCAAGGGCACCAGCAAGGCGGAGGCCCGGGCCCGCGGCCTTGAACTGCTCGACAGGGTGGGGCTCGCCGACAAGCCCAAGGCCTACCCCGGTGCCCTGTCGGGCGGACAGCAGCAGCGCGTCGCCATCGCCCGCGCTCTCGCGATGGACCCCAAGCTGATGCTCTTCGACGAGCCGACGTCAGCCCTCGACCCGGAGCTCGTCGGCGACGTCCTCAATGTCATGCGCGATCTCGCCCGGGCCGGCATGACGATGATCGTCGTCACGCACGAGATGGGTTTCGCGCGTGAGGTGGCCGACCGCGTCGTCTTCATGGACGGCGGCGTCGTCGTCGAGCAGGGCACGCCCAGCCAGTGCATCGACAACCCGCAGCAGGAGCGGACCCGCACCTTCCTACGCCGGATGCGCCAGGAGCAGGAGCAATACCAAGCCGACCAAGCCGACCAAGCCGACCAAGCCGAACGAGCCGAGGCCTGACCGACTCTCGAGTGCCGGTGAGTGGACCGGTCGTCCACGCAGGCACGATCGGTCCCCCCGGTGTCGCGGCGCGGTTGAATGGCCCCATGACAACGGAGTCACCGGCACCCACCCTCCCGGACCACGAGATCCCCACCCTGTCGCTCGACGAACTGCGCCACCTCCAGACCGAGCGGCTGCGCGCGACGATCTCAGCGGCATACGACAAAGTCCCGCACTACAAGGAGGCGTTCGACGCAAAGGGCGTGACCCCCGACGACATCCAGTCTCTCGAGGACATCTCCAGGCTGCCATTCCTGACCAAGGCGGACCTGCGCGACAACTACCCCTTCGGGATGTTCGCGGTGCCGCGCACCGAAGTGGTCCGGATCCACGCGAGCTCGGGCACGACAGGGCGGCCAACAGTTGTCGGCTACACGAAGCAGGACGTCGACACGTGGGCCGACCTCATGGCGCGCTCCATCCGCTTCGCTGGCGGAGGGCCCGGCGACATCATCCATGTCGCCTACGGCTACGGCCTGTTCACCGGCGGCCTCGGTGCCCACTACGGCGCGGAACGGCTCGGCGCCACGGTGGTCCCGGTCAGCGGCGGCATGACGGAGCGGCAGGTCCAGCTGATCCGCGACTTCGGCGCGACGGTCATCATGGTGACGCCGAGCTACTTCCTGTCTCTCATCGACCAGATGGAGGCCGAGGGCATCGACCCGCGCTCGACGAGCCTGCGCGTCGGGATCTTCGGCGCGGAGCCGTGGACCGAGTCGATGCGCCGGGAGATCGAGGAACGCACAGGAATGGACGCCGTCGACATCTACGGCCTCTCCGAGGTCATGGGGCCCGGCGTCGCGCAGGAGGCGGCCACGACGAAGGACGGCCTGCACCTCTGGGAGGACCACTTCTACCCCGAGATCATCGACCCGGTGACCGAGGAGGTACTGCCCGGATGGTCAGCTCGGCGAGCTCGTTCTCACCTGCCTCACCAAACAGGCCCTGCCGATCATCCGCTACCGCACCCGTGACCTCACTCGGCTGCTCCCCGGCACTGCGGTCCCGTCGATGCGCCGGATGGAGAAGATCACCGGCCGCTCCGACGACATGATGATCGTCCGCGGGGTCAACGTCTTCCCCACGCAGATCGAGGAGTTCGTGCTGGCCGATCCCCGGCTGTCGCCCTACTTCCAGTGCGTGTTGACGCAGCCGGGCCGGATGGTCGAGCTGACCGTGCTCGTCGAGCCGCACCAGGTGATGCCGGCGGGCGAGTCCGACGCGCTCGCGCGCCGCCTCCAGCACGAGATCAAGACGAACATCGGCACGACCTGCCGCGTCGAGGTGCGCGAGCCCGGCTCGATCGAGCGGTCCGTCGGCAAGGCGCGCCGGATCGTCGACGAGCGCCCCAAGGGATAGGGCGTCTGCCGCTGAGCTCGCCTTCGGCGAGCTGCCCCGACTCAACTGGATCGTTGCCGGCGGGCTGGCCGTGATCATCGTCGGCGTGGTGTGGACCCGGCGAGACAGCCGTCCACTGCACGACGAGCCGCCATCCATGACCGAGTAGTACTTGGGTAGTATTGGAGTATGAAGGTCAGCATCAGCCTCTCCGAGCAGGATGTCGCGACACTCGACGAGTACGCCCGCGCCATCGGCCTGCCGTCGCGGTCCGCGGCGGTTCAGCAAGCAATCCGGGCGCTCCGGCTGCCTGACCTCGAGGACGACTACGCCGCGGCGTGGGACGAATGGGCGCAGTCGGGCGACGAAGCCGACTGGGAGGGTCTGGCCGGAGATGGGTTGCTCTCGGACGTGCCGTCCGGTTCTGCCGATGCATCGCGGTGAGGTCCGGCTGGTCGATCTCGACCCGGTTCCCGGCTCCGAGGCTGACAAGCGCCGACCCGCCGTCATCGTCAGCAACGACCGCGCCAACGCGACGGCGGCGCGGCTCGGGCGGGGGGTCGTCACGGTCGTGCCGTTGACGAGCAACGTCACACGAGTGTTTCCCTTTCAGGTACTCCTGCCCGCTGCCGACACCGGTCTGCGCGTCGACGCCAAGGCACAGGCAGAGCAGGTTCGTTCCGTGAGCGTCGAACGGGTCGGCCCGGCGATCGGCCGGCTCGGTGTCGAACTCACGGCGGCCCTCGACGATGCCCTCCGACTGCACCTCGACCTCTGAGCCGAGGCCGCCTCAGCGGGCGAGCGCCCGGTTGATGGCGCGGACGAGCGGCGGGCCGCCATAGATGAAGCCGGTGTAGAGCTGGATGAGCGAGGCCCCGGCGTCGACCATCCGCTTGGCGTCGTCAACGGTTGAGATCCCACCCACGCCGATCACGGGCAGCTCGGGTGACTCTCGGTGGATGAAGCCGACGACCTCACGCGCCCGCTCGGTGAGCGGCCGCCCGGACAGCCCACCTGCCTCCGCGGCGAGGGTTGCGTCGCGGAGCGAGATCCCCTCCCGGGAGATCGTCGTGTTCGTGGCGATGAGGCCGGCGACGGCATGGTCGGCGCAGACCTGGAGCACCTCGGTGATCGCCTCGGAGGTCAGGTCGGGGGCGATCTTGACGAGCAAGGGGGTCCCGTCGGCCTCGGCCTGCAGCGCTGTGACGAGCTCGTCGAGCAACCCGCGGTCCTGCAGCCCTCGAAGCCCCGGCGTGTTGGGCGAGCTGACATTGATCGCGACGTAGTCGGCGAACTGTCGCAGCGCCCGCATCGAGTGGACGTAGTCGCCCACCGCCCCCTCGACCGGCGTCACCTTCGACTTGCCGATGCTGATCCCGAGCGGCACGCCGATGGGTCCGAGGGCAGCCAGACGCGCCGCCAGGGCGTCGGCCCCCTCGTTGTTGAAGCCCATCCGGTTGATGATGGCTCCGCTGTCCCTGAGCCGGAACAGCCGCCGTGGGGGATTCCCGGGCTGCGCATGCCGCGTCACGGTCCCCACCTCGACGAAGCCGAAACCCAGCGCCGGCCATGCCTTGAGCGCGATCCCGTCCTTGTCCATCCCGGCAGCGAGGCCGACGGCGCTCGGGAACCGCACGCCGAAGACCGTTCTGGGGTCGTTCACGCTGTTCCAGCCGCGGAGCGCGGCGACGGCCGGGGGCACGCGCGCCAGCCGCCTGAGCGCCGCGATCGTCGTGTGGTGCGCGGTCTCGGCGTCCCCACCTCCGAGGCGGAACAATGCCGGCCGGACGACGCGCTCGTAGATCACGGCGCCATGCTCCCACCCACCGCCGCCCCTTCCCGCAACACACCCGCTCATCGACTGCAGGCCTCACCTGCAGCAGGGGCCAACAGTCGGTAGGCGGGTGTGTTCAGAGGGGGTATCAGCGCACCGGTGGGAGGGCTCTGAACTCCAAGGTCGGATGAAGCCCGGCTCGGGGAGGTCAGTCATGAGCAGGATCCCACCGCACGAAGCCCGGATGATCGGCGCCTGGCCCGCATCGCAGCACCGCAACGGCTCGCCCCATCGCGTGCGGCGCGCCACGCACGTGGTGCTCCACGGTGTGACGCGCCTGGGACGGACCGTGCACGTGCTCCGGCCGGAGAGCACGCACCCGGCGAACACCCCGCCTCTGACCGAGTGAACAGCTTTCGGGGTGAGCGGCTTCGCCGCGAGGACCGAAAGTTGTTCACTCGATCAGTCAGGCGCCAGCTGAACCGGTGGTGCGCAGGGCGGACCGAATCAGGTCGAGGGCCGCGGCGTCGTCCAGGCCGGCCTCGCGCACGGCGAGCGCGTACTTCATGGCCAGGGCGGCAACCGCGACGTCGGCGGTGTGTTCGCCGGACGCCACGACCGTCCCGGCGCGGCGTCGGGTCTCGACGAGCCCCGACGACTCGAGCTCCTTGTAGGCCCGCGCGATCGTGTTGACGGCCAGCCCGAGGTCCGTAGCCAGCGCCCGGACGGTCGGCAACCGGTCCCCCGGCAGCAGCCGGCCTGAGGTGATGAGGCCCGCGAGCTGGGCCCGAACCTGCTCGAAAGGCGGCTCGGCGGACGTCGGGTCGACCGTCAGCCGCAGCTCGTTCGTCATGGGATCCTTCAGTCCGCGGGAGCTATGTCTCAATGCATCAAGCCATTGGGACAAACGTTCGTCAAGGGCGGGAGGAGCCGAAAGTCACGTTCCTCAGTCGGGAACCCAGCGGCATACGGAATAACTACGAAGCGTAGTATCTACTACGACACGTAGTTCACCCCATGCCCGCCGGGAGCCTCCATGGATGCCACTGATCTTGCGAGATGGCAGTTCGCCATCACGACCGTGTACCACTTCCTCTTCGTGCCGATCACCATCGGCCTGTCAGGCATCGTGGCCGCCTTCCACGTGCAGTGGGTACGGACGCGCAAGCCCGAGTGGCTCCGACTGACCAAGTTCTTCGGCAAGCTCTTCACCATCAACTTCGCCCTCGGGCTCGTGACCGGCATCGTCCAGGAGTTCCAGTTCGGGATGAACTGGTCCGACTACTCCCGGTTCGTCGGGGACATCTTCGGCGCGCCACTCGCGGTCGAGGCGCTCCTCGCCTTCTTCCTCGAGTCGGTCTTCCTCGGCCTGTGGATCTTCGGGTGGGGTCGCATCCCCGAGAAGCTGCACGCCGCGACGATGTGGATCGTCCACATCGGCACCGTTCTCTCGGCCTACTTCATCCTCTCGGCCAACTCGTTCATGCAGCACCCGGTCGGCTACACGTACAACCCGGCCACCGGCCGCGCCGAGCTGACCGACTTCTTGGCGGTCCTGACCAACAAGGTCCAGCTCATCACCTTCCCCCACGTGATCTTCGCCGCCTACATGGTCGGCGGAGCCGTCGTCATGGGCGTCGCCCTGCACCTGATGCGTCGGGAGGCCCTTCGTGCCAAGGACCTCGAGCCGGCCCCCGACGTCGCGGGCGACGTCCCGATGTACCGGAAGGCCGCGCGCATCGGCGCGGTCGTCACCCTCATCGCCGGACTCGGCGTCGCCGTCACCGGTGACATCCAGGGCAAGATCATGACCGAGGTCCAGCCGATGAAGATGGCGGCGGCGGAGGCGCTCTACGAGTCGGTGCCCGCAGGGGAAGGCGCTCCCTTCTCGGTGCTCACCATCGGCTCGCTCGACGGCCAGCACGCCAATCCGCTCATCGAGGTCCCGGGCCTGCTCAGCTTCCTCGCGACCGGAGACTTCAACGGCGCAGTCCAGGGCATCGTCGAGCTCGAGCAGCAGTACGCCCAGACCTACGGCGCCACCGGCAACCCGCTCGTCGCCGATGTCGCGACGAACTACGTGCCCAACATCCCGACCACGTACTGGACCTTCCGTCTCATGATCGGGGTCGGCATCGCTGCGGCGGCGATCGCCGTCGCCGTCCTGTGGCTCACGCGCCAGGGCCGCACGCCCACGCACCGCTGGCTCTTGTGGGCCGCCGTCGCTGCGCCGCTCCTACCGGTCCTCGGCAACTCGTTCGGGTGGATCTTCACCGAGGTCGGCCGCCAGCCGTGGATCGTCTTCGGCCTCATGACCACGTCAGCGGGCGTCTCCCCCGGCGTCTCCATCGGCGAGGTCATCACCTCGATGGTCGTCTTCACGCTCCTCTACGGAGCGCTGGCCGTCGTCGAGATCAAGCTCTTCCTCCACTACGTCCGGCGCGGGGCCGACCCGTTCGAGCAGCCGCAGGAACCGAGTGAGCGGGACGAGGACGCGCCCCTCGTCTTCGCCTACTGAAAGGACTGGCCACCATGGATCTCGCAACCTTCTGGTTCATCGTGCTCGGTGTCCTCTGGACCGGCTACTTCGTCCTCGAGGGCTTCGACTTCGGCGTCGGCATCCTGCTGCCCGTCCTCGGCCGCAAGAAGGGCGTCGTCGGCGAGGCGGCCGAGACTGCCGAGAAGCGCCGCCGGGTCATGCTCAACACCATCGGCCCGGTCTGGGACGGCAACGAGGTGTGGGTGCTGACGGCCGGTGGTGCGACCTTCGCGGCGTTCCCGCACTGGTACGCAACGATGTTCAGCGGTTTCTACCTACCCCTCCTGCTCATCCTCGTCGCTCTCATCGTCCGCAACCTCGGCTTCGAGTACCGCCACAAGCGGTCCGGTGCCGAGTGGAAGGCGCGCTGGGACCTCGCCATCTTCTGGGGCTCGCTCGTGCCGGCGTTCCTCTGGGGCGTCGCCCTGACCAACGTCGTGCGCGGCGTCCCGATCGACGCCGAGATGGAGTACACGGGGAACCTCTTCACCCTCCTCGGGCCGGTGCCCGTGCTCGGCGGCCTCACCTTCGTGGCCCTGTTCGTCACGCACGGCGCGATCTTCCTGGCCCTCAAGACTGACGGCCCCATCCGCTCGGACTCCCGGCGCATCGCAGAGCGGGTGGGGCTCGTCACCGCGGTCCTCGCGGTGATCCTGCTGCTCCTCCTCGGCCTGAGCGACGGCAAGGCCGCCTCCTGGGCGACCACGGTCGTCGCCGCAGTCGCGCTCCTCGGTGCGCTCCAGGCCAACCGGATGGGACGCGAGGGCTGGGCCTTCCTCGGCACAGCGGTCACGATCGCCCTGTCAGTGGCGACCTACTTCATCATGCTCTTCCCGAACGTCATGCCGTCCTCGACCGACCCGGCGTACAACCTCACCATCGCGAACGCCTCGAGTTCGGAGTACACGCTCAAGGTGATGACGATCGTCGCGCTGATCTTCACTCCGCTCGTGCTGCTCTATCAGGGCTGGACGTACTGGGTCTTCCGGAAGCGCTTGACCACCAAGCACATTCCCGATGACGTCCAGCCGGAGCAGCCGCTCGCGAGAGTTGGGTGATGCCTTGATGAAGCCGTTCGACCCTCGCCTCCTCCGCGCCGTGCCCTCGGCGCGGAGGCCGGTGGCCGCGCTCGCTGCCATGGGCGTCGCGGCCGGCGTCGCCACGATCGCCACGGCCTTCGCCCTCACGGGCCTCGTCGTGGCGGTCGTGGACGACAGCCCGCTCGGTCCACCGGCCGCGTGGCTTGCTGCCCTCTTCGTCGCCCGGGCGATCCTCGCCTGGGCGACCGAGGTCGTTGCGGCCTGGGCGGGGGTCAGCGTGTCCACGGCCCTGCGGGCGGAGCTGGTCCGGGCCTGGGGGTCGGACCGTTCCGGTGGCCGCCCCGAGCGGTCCGCGTCCGTGTCCCTGGCCACGGCCGGAGCGAGCGCCGTTGAGCCGTATGCCGCCCGGTACCTCCCCACGCTCGTGACGGCGACGGTCGTGCCGGTCATGGCCATCGTGACCCTGGCGGTCGTCGACTGGCCGAGCGCCCTCATCGTCGTGCTCACGGTGCCGCTGCTGCCCGTCTTCGCGGCACTCATCGGGCGCGCGACCGCCGACTCTACGCAGCGCCGCTGGGCCGCGCTCGCCGGCCTGGCTGGTCACTTCCTCGACGTCGTGCGTGGGCTGCCCACCCTGGTCAACTTCGGGCGGGCGCGTCGTCAGGTCGAGGTGGTGCGTGAGGTCAGCGAGCGCCACCGTCGGGCGACGATGGCGACGCTCCGCATCGCCTTCCTCAGCTCGGCGGCCCTCGAGCTGCTCGCCACGATCAGCGTCGCCATCGTCGCGGTGACCGTCGGCCTGCGCCTCTCCTACGGGTCGATGACCCTCGGCGCCGGCCTCCTGGCCATCCTCCTCGCCCCCGAGGCCTACTGGCCGATCCGCCGCGTCGGTCAGGAGTTCCACGCCGCCGCGGACGGCGCGACCGCGCTCGAGGACGTCCTCGGCCACCTCGAGTCCCGCACCTCGTCCACCTCCGTTGCAAACGGCACCTTCGCCACGGTCGAGCTGCGTGACGTCACCTATTCGTATGCCGCTGAGCTCGCTCCCGTCATCCGTGACCTCGGCCTCGTGGCCGGGTCGGGCCTGACCGTGGTGACCGGCCCGTCGGGCGCTGGCAAGTCCACTCTGCTCGACCTCATCGCCGGCCTCAAGGCGCCGACCTCGGGCACGGTGGCCGCGCCCGCCGCGCACTACGTGACGCAGCGGCCCTTCCTCGCCGCGGGCTCCATCAGGACCAACCTCCTGCTGGGCCACGACCCCGCCAGCGGCTCCATCACCGACCACGACCTGTGGACGGCCCTCCGAGTCGTCGCCCTCGACGACGTGGTCGCCGCCCTCCCCGACGGGCTCGCGACCCGGATCGGGGACGACGGCTTCGGCCTCTCCGCAGGCCAGCGGCAGCGGCTGGCGCTCGCCCGCGCCTGGCTCTCGACCGAGCCGCTGCTGCTCCTCGACGAGCCGACCGCCCATCTCGATCCCGAGGTCACCGACCTGACCAACCAGCTGATCAGGCGGCTCGCCGAGCACCGCATCGTCATCGCCGTGACCCACCGGCCCGAGCTCGTGTCTGTCGCGGACGAGCACCTGCACCTGCTCCCGGCCGAACGGCCAGCGGAGCTCCCTGCTGACGTTCCCGAGGACGAGTCGCCGGACCACGACCGCGTGGAGGTGGTGGGCCGATGACCACCGCCCCGACGACAGTGCGCCTGGACGCGGCGCAGGACCAACGCCGACGCATCGCCCTGGGCGGCCTGCTCGGTGGCCTGGCGACGGTCTCCGGCATCGCCCTCACGGCGACGTCCGGGTGGCTCATCGCCCGCGCCGCCGAGCAGCCCGTCATCCTGACCCTCCTGACGGCGATCGTCGCCGTGCGGGCGTTCGGCATCGCCCGGCCGGTGTTCCGCTACTGGGAGCGCCTCGTCAGCCACGACGCGTCCCTGGCGACGCTCGCCGCCCGGAGGTCAGCGGCATACGAGGCACTCATCCCACTCACCCCAGCACGGCTGGGACGGAGGCGCCGCGCCGACGTGCTCACTGCTGTCGTGCACGACATCACCGACGAGGTCGAGGCGCAGGTCCGCGTGACCGTCCCGGTCGTGTCCAGCGCCATCGCCGGTGCCATCGCGGTCGGCTTCGCCACCTGGATCGCACCCATGGTCGGGCTGGTCATCGCGATCGCCTGCCTGGCGGTCGCCGTCGTCAGCACGGTGGCGTACCGGCTCGAGGCCCGTGCGCAGGGACGGCTCGTCGCCGCGCGCGCCGAGGTGGTGCGCGTGAGTGAGCTCGTCACGTCGCAGGCGGACGAGCTGCGGGCCATCGGCGGCTGGGGCTCTGCGACGCACTGGCTCGACGATGCGCATCACGAGCTCGCTCGGGCCACCCGGAGCGGGGTGCTCGGTCGCGCGCTCGCGGCTGGCGCCATCCTCCTCATCATCGGTGCCGCGACCATCGTCAGCGCGTCCACCGCGATCGGCCTCGACGTCTCGACCCCCGTGAAGGCACTGCTCGTCCTCGCTCCGGTCGCCATGGCCGATGCCTTCTCGCCCCTGGCGGACGCGATGCGGGCCCGGGCCCAGGCACGCGCTGCGGCGGCGCGGACGGCGGCGCTGCTCGAGCAGGACCCCGCGGTCCACGACCCCGCCGACGGCGCTCCCACCGGGACCGACGACGCACCGACGAACCCGTCGCTCGAGGCGCTGCGCCTCCGGAACGTCACCGCCTCGTGGGGAACCACCCCGTCGGGACTCCCCTCCCCGTCGTCGAGTGTGCAGAACACGCCGCCGGTCGTCGGCCCGTTCGACCTCGAGCTGGCGCCCGGCGAGTCGGTCGCGGTCCTCGGCCCGAACGGCAGCGGCAAATCGACCCTGCTCGCCGTGCTGGCTCGCCACCTCGACCCGGTCTCCGGCAGCTACACGGTGAGGACGCCGGACGGCGACCGCGACGTCCTCACCGAGCCGCTCGACGAGGCACGCGCCCGGATCGCCGTCGTGGACGACGAGCCGCACGTCTTCGCGACGACGCTGCGCAACAACCTCACGCTCGCCCGCCCCGGCGCGACTGACGACGCCGTGCTCGAGGCCCTCGACCGGGCTGGTCTCGGTCGACTGGCCTCCGGGCTTACAGACGGCCTCGACACGGTCCTCGGGGCGGGCGGCCGTGGACTCTCCGGCGGTGAGCGGGCCCGGCTCGCCATCGCCCGCGCGCACCTCAGTGGCAGACCGGTCATCGCGCTCGACGAGCCGGTCGCCCACCTCGACCCTCCCACCGCGCGCAGTGTCCTCACCGACCTGCTCGCTCCCTCACGCGGCACCGACGACCGCTCCCCGAGTGTCGTCCTGGTCACACATCGGCCCGATGGGCTCGACCTCGTCGACCGCGTTTTCACCGTCACCCACCCGCACCGGTAGATTGGAACCACCATGGCAACGAACCCCCGCCCCCGACTCGGCGAGCTCGAGCGTGCCGTCATGGAGCACCTCTGGGCCGCCTCCGACGCCCACCCCGAGGGCCTCACGGTGCGCGAGGTGCACGACGCCATCGGCGTCGAGCGCGGTCTCGCGTACACCACGCTCATGACCGTCCTTGACCGCATGGCCAAGAAGCAGCTCGTCACCCGCGAGCGCGACGGCCGGGCCTGGCGCTACCTGCCGGCCTCGTCCCGCGACGAGCTGACGTCCGAGGCGCTGCACCACACCTTGGGTGAGCTTGCCGGTACAGACCGTCGCAGTGCACTCCTGCGCTTCCTCGACCAGTCGACGCCCGAGGAGCTCGACGAGCTGCGGGCGGCCCTGGCTGACCTGGAGTCGCGCGAGGGCAAGCGCAAAACCAGGTAGCCGCACGAGTCGCCCATGGTCGTTGCGGCCCTCCTCATCCTCACGATCGCCCTCGCGTGGCCGGTGCCGCGCGTCATGGCGGGGATGACGACGTTTCGTCGCGCGCCGCGGGCCGCACTCGTCGTCTGGCAGTCCACCTCCATCGCAGCCGTGCTCGCGGCGCTCTTCGCAGCGCCTGCCGCCCTGCCCTACGTCATCGGGCCGACGCCCGAGCTGGCCAGAAACGCCACCCAGATCGCCGTCGCCGTGGCGGTCACCGGACTCGTCGCAGGCCGGCTCATGCTGTCCGGGCACCGGGTGGGAACGCACCTGCGGGCCAACCGCCGTCGGCACCGCCAGCTCGTCGACCTGCTGGCCATGCCGCCTGACGAGGACTCGACCCATGCCGCGCACATGCGGGTCATCGAACACCCCACCCCGACGGCCTACTGCGTGCCGGGGGTTCGCCGCCGGGTCGTGCTCACCCAGGGGACGCTCGACGCCCTGCCGGAGGAGGAGCTCACGGCCGTGCTCGCTCACGAACGGGCACACCTGCGAGCTCGCCATGACCTCATCCTCGAGTTCTTCACGGTGATCCATGAAGCGGTGCCACCCTTCGTCCGGTCAGACGCCGCCCTGCGGGAGGTGACCCTGCTCATCGAGGTCCTCGCGGACCGTGCTGCAGTTCGCGCGACGAGCGTGCTCGCCACGGCTCGGGCGATCGTCGGGATGGCCACCGGCGGCGTCAAGCCCGAGGGCACTCTGGCCATGAGCGAGTCGCCCTCGGCCGCTCGCCTGCGACTCGACCTGCTCGCCCCCGGCCGGGTCGCCGGGATGCCGCCTCCGGTCGCGGCGACGCTCATGTACGTCTTCGCCGCCTCGATCGTCACGATGCCGGTTGCGCTGCTCGTCGTGGCCTGGGCGACTCCCTGACGTATTCGCTGTCCGAGGACCGGACGATGCGTTTCTCATAAGCGAAAGTTATGGAACAGTGCTGCTCCGACCGCACCATCGCCCCGAAAGGACCATTCCATGACCGCGCTCCGACTGGGCGACACCGCCCCGGACTTCACCGCCGAGACGACCGAGGGTCCGATCTCGTTCCACGCCTGGAAGGGTGACGGCTGGGCCGTCCTCTTCAGCCACCCGGCCGACTTCACGCCTGTCTGCACGACCGAGCTCGGCCGCGTCGCCGCGCTCAAGGACGAGTGGGCCAAGCGCAACGCCAAGGTCATCGCCGTCTCCGTCGACCCGGTCGGCCAGCACCAGGACTGGAAGGTCGACATCGCCGAGGTCGCCGGCGCCCCGGTGGACTACCCGATCATCGCCGATGAGGACCGCACCGTCTCCGAGCTCTACGGGATGATCCACCCGGGCGAGGGGGACACCTCCGCGGTCCGCTCGGTCTTCCTCATCGACGGCAGCGACAAGGTCCGCCTCACGCTGACCTACCCCAAGTCGGTCGGCCGCAACTTCGACGAGATCCTGCGCGCCCTCGACGGCCTCCAGGTCACCGACTCCGGCCCGTTCTCGACCCCCGCCGACTGGCAGATCGGCGACCGCATCATCGTCGCTCCGGCCGTGTCCACCGAGGACGCCCGGGCGCGCTTCGCGGATGTCGACGAGGTCAAGCCGTACCTCCGCTTCGCCTCCATCCCGGCCTGAGCCGCACTCAATCGAGTGAACAAGATTCGGGCTGGCACACGCCGGCAGCACTGAGCGCACGGCCGAATCTTGTTCACTCGATCGGGGTGGGGGTGTGTTGCCGCGGTGGGGGCGGTGCTCGGCCGTCTCGATAGGCTCGCCCCCATGCGCGTACTCGTCAGCGGGGGAGCCGGCTACATCGGATCCCACACGGTTGTCCAGCTCGTCGCGGCGGGGCATGACGTCGTCATCGTCGACAACTTCGCCAACAGCAAGCCGACGGTCGTGGGCCGGCTCGAGTCACTGACGGGCACGCACCTGCCGGTGCACTCGTTCGACCTGCTCGACCAGGACAAGGTCGAGCGACTGTTCGCGCAGGAGCCGATCGACGCGGTGATCCACTTCGCCGGCCTCAAGTCCGTGGGCGAGAGCGTCGCGAAGCCCCTCGAGTACTACGAGAACAACATCGGATCGACGTTCTCGCTCGTTCGCGCAATGCGCCGGCACAACGTCCACAAGCTCGTCTTCAGCTCCTCCGCGACCGTCTACGGCGTCAGCGAGCCGCCCTTCACCGAGGACATGCCCACGGGCGCGTCGAACCCCTATGGCTGGACGAAGGTGATGATCGAGCAGATCCTGCGCGACGTCGCCCTGGCCGACCCGTCCTGGCGCATCGCGCTGCTTCGCTACTTCAACCCCGTGGGCGCACACGAGTCCGGAACCATCGGCGAGGACCCGCAGGGCGTCCCCAACAACCTCATGCCGTTCGTCGCGCAGGTCGCCGTCGGCCGGCGCGAGAAGCTGCGCATCTTCGGCGGCGACTATCCCACTCCCGACGGGACGGCTCTGCGCGACTACATCCATGTCGAGGACCTCGTCGCCGGCCACCTTGCCGCCCTCGACAAGCTCGGCAAGACGGAAGCGCCCGTGTCGACGTGGAACCTCGGCACCGGCGTCGGGACCAGCGTCCTCGAGGTCGTGCACGCCTTCGGTCGGGCGGTCGGGCGCGAGCTGCCCTACGAGATCGTCGAGCGCCGCCCGGGCGACCTGGCCGCCGCGTTCGCCGACCCCAGCCTCGCTCACGAGGAGCTCGGCTGGCGAGCAAAGCGCGACATCGATGACATGTGCGCGGACTCCTGGCGCTGGCAGAGCCAGAACCCCGAGGGCTATCCCAACGCCTGAAGGCATCCCCGGCAAAACCATGCCGTATGCCGCTGGGCCGGCTCCCAGCGCGGCGTCACCCGGGGCGCGGGCCACGGTCCTAGCGCGGAGTAGCAGTCCCAGCGCGGACTGGCGTTTGACGCGCGGGAAGCATCGCGCGCATCCACGACTACCGCACGCGGGGTTGGGGAAGCCGCGCGACGTTGGGGACGGCGCGGAGACCTGGCTCGTGGTCCGGCGGGTCGGCTGCTAGGGGCGGGGGTCGAGGGCGTCGTAGTCGCGGAAGCTGGGGACCCGCGCGACCGCGAGGATGACGAGCACGACGACCAGGATCCCGCCCACGACCGGTGGCACCCAGATCACCGTCAACGTGGCGAGAGAGCCGGCCAGCATCTGGCCCAGTCGCGGGCCACCGGTCACGACCACGGTGAAGATGCCCTGCATCCGTCCCCGCAGCCGGTCGGGCACGGCCGCCTGGAGGATGGTCTGCCGGAAGATCGCGCTGACGTTGTCCGCCCCGCCGGCCACGGCCAGGCACAGCAGGGCCAGGGCCAGCGCGGGCCGGTTGACGTCTGCGAAGTCTCGGCTCGTCACCGAGTGGCCGCCCAGCATGACGACGGCGAGGACGACGCCGAGCCCGAGGATGGCGAGCCCGTAGACGACGATCGCGTTGCGGATGGCGCGGCCCTGCCACCGGATGCCGGTGAGGCGACCGGACCCAAGACTCGAGATGATGCCGCCGACGGCGTAGGCAGCGAAGAGCAGGCCGGCCGTGACCGTCCCGCCGCCGATGACGACGGCGCCGACGGCAGGGAAGAGGACCGTCGGCTGGCCAAACGTCATCGCGATGATGTCGACGACGAAGCTCATCCGGACGTTGGGCGCGGTCTTCAAGTGGCGCAGGCCCTCGAGGACCGATTGGAGGCCGCGCCCGGGCGTCGCCTCCCCATCGGGGTGCGGCTCCGGCCGGATCTGCGGCAGGGTCCACAGCCCGAAGAACCCTGCGAAGAAGAGGAGGACGTCGACGGTGTAGGTCCACGCGTAGCCAACGCGGGCGACGAGCACACCCGCGACGCCTGGTCCGGCCGTCACCATCACTCCGAACGAGATGCCCATGAGCGCGGCGGCTTTGGGAAACTGGTCAAGCGGCAGGAGCCGCGGGATGATCGCCTGACGCGTTGCCGAGGCGATGGTCGCCGCAACGGCGTTGACGGTGGTGATGACGTAGAACGGCCAGACGGTGGTCACCTCGGCCCACGCGATCAGGGCGAGGGCCAGCGTGGCACTCCACGCGACGGAGGAGGCGGTCAGCGCGACCAGCCGCCGGTCGAAGTGGTCGGCGATCGCGCCACCGTAGAGGCCCGCGACGATCATCGGCACGAGTGCGAACCAGGCAACGAGCGAAACCATGAACGTCGACTGCGTCAGGTCGTAGATGTTCAGGCCGACCGCAGTGGCCGTCACCATCGCACCGATCCCCGCGAGGGTGTTGCCGATCCACAACCTGGCGAAGGCCGGGCTCACCCGCAGGGGGGTCAGGTCGACCAGGTGCGACTGCCGTGAGCGACGACCTGGCACGCGCTCGCGTGCCTGACTGCCCTCACCCACACGAGGAACCTACGCCACGTCGACCAGCCCGGTGTCGAGGGCCGCCTCGACGTCGCGCAGCATCGAGCCGTCGCGGACCCAGGCCCAGCCGTCCTCCCCACGCCACGCCACCATCGTGCGCACAGCACCATCGAGACCGGTGAACGAGACCATCGACAGGGAGCCCGTCTCGATGACGCGCGCCCCGTCGACGACGGAATCGTCAACGGGGAGAGCAACGCCCGAGCCCACAACGGCACTGAAGGCCACGCCGATGGCCTTGAGGCCAGCCGCCTCGCGACCGCGGGGCAGCGTCACGACGGCGTCAGCGGCATACGACCCGACGATCCCGGCCACGTCACCGGCCGCAACCCGCTCCACGTAGCCAGCCAACAGGTCTCGAGGGGTCTGCGCACCACGCTTCGTCGTCATGGAGCCACCGTCCCACCGACCTCCGACATCGGGCCGACACCGGCTTGGGGAGGCTTCCATCACGGCGGGGTCACGACGGTGTTGAATGGGGCCATGTCGTCGCGCCCCCTCCACGTGACCTTCGTGTGCAGCGGCAACATCTGCCGGTCGCCGATGGGTCACGTCATCCTCACGCAGCTCATCGACGACGCCAGGCTGACCGACCGGGTCCGGGTGTCCTCGAGCGGGATCGGTGACTGGCACGTCGGCGATCCGGCCGACCCCCGGACGGTGGCCGTCCTCGAAGCGAACGGCTACGACGGGTCGGCCCACCGGGCAAGGGTGTTCACCGCGGCCCACTTCGACGACGTCGACCTCGTGCTCGCGTCGGACGACGGGCACGTGCGCCACCTGCGCCGGCTGGCCCCTACGCCGGAGGACCGGGACAAGATCCGGCTGGTCCGGGAGTTCGATCCCGCCGCCGTCGCCGCGGGCACCCTCGAGACGGATGACCCGTGGTTCGGGGACGAGGAGCACTTCATCAGGTGCTTCGCGGAGGTCGAGGCGGCATGCAAGGGCATCCTCGAACACGTCAGGGGAAGGCTTGAAATGGAGCAGGGCTGATCCCATGAGAGACCCCCACCTCGCTGTTCCTTACTATCCCTATGGCGCCCCGTGCTGGGTTGACCTGCTCGTCAGCGACGTCGATCGTGCTCAGGCCTTCTACAGTGAGCTGTTCGGCTGGCGCTGGCTCTCCGGCGACGCCGCGAGCAGTGGCTACACCATGGCTCTTCTGGGTGACCAGCCGGTCGCCGGCCTCAGCCACCGGCCGCCCCATGCGCGCATCCCCAGCCAGTGGACGACCTACCTCCGCGTCGGCGACATCGGCGTCGCCGCCCAGGCCATCGCGAACTACGGCGGCCGTCCCCTCGGCCGGCCGGTCCGCATCGGCGCCCTCGCACGGACGATGGTCGCCATCGATCCCGGCGGGGCCTACTTCGGAGTCTGGGAGCCGGGCGACCTGGCGGGCAGTGGCACGCTCGACCAGCCCGGCTCGCTGACGTGGAACGAGCTGCTGACCCGCAACTACGACGTGGTGCTCGACTTCTACGAGAACATCTTCGCCCACGGCTTCATCGACGAGACCGAGAACGGCGGTCCGCGCTGGTCGACGGCGCACACGGGTGACGGCAACCCCGCTTTCGGCCTCGCCGAGATCGAGGCCGACTGGCCCAAGGAGATCGGCTCCCACTGGGTGGCGCACTTCGCGACGGACAACGTGGTCACGTCGGTCGCCCACGCCCTCGACCTGGGCGCACAGCTGCTCCAAGGACCCTTCGACGGGCCGTACGGCCTGGGCGCGGTGTTGAGCGGCGTCGAGGGAGAGGTCTTCTCGGTGCTCGTCCCGGAGCTCGACTGACCTCCGCCTGTCACAAACGATGGTGTATGCCGCTGAGCTCGCTCCCGAGGTCAGGTGACCTCGGGAGCCGGCTGAGCGGCATACGGGATCGCTGTGAGCGTGGGCCCGGGCGGCTGGGAGGATGGGCCGTATGGCCTCCCTCGCTGATGCACAGCCCCCCATCGCGCTCGGCGCGCTCGACGGTCGATATCGCGCGGCCGTCGCGCCGCTCGTCGACCACCTGTCGGAGGCGGCCCTCAACCGGGAGCGCGTGCGGGTCGAGGTCGAGTGGCTCATCCACCAGACGTCGCACGGCGTCATCCCGGGCGTGCGCAAGCTGAGCGACGTGGAGGTCGCGGCGCTGCGGGGCATCATCGAGTCGTTCGGGCCGGTGCACGTGGCCGAGCTCGCCGAGGTCGAGCGGGTCACCGTCCACGACGTCAAGGCGGTCGAGTACTTCCTCAAGGAACGGCTCGCGCAGATCGCGCCCGGTGAGGAGGACGCGGGGCTGGCCGAGCTCATCCACTTCGGGTGCACGAGCGAGGACATCAACAACCTGTCCTACGCCCTCATGGTCAAGGGTGCCGTGACGCAGGTGTGGCTGCCCAAGGCCGAGGCGCTCGTCGCGCAGGTGTCGGAGCTGGCGCGCGAGCTGCGTGACGTGCCGCTGCTCGCGCACACGCACGGACAGCCGGCGACGCCGACGACGATGGGCAAGGAGCTGGCCGTGCTCGCGTGGCGGCTCGCGCGACAGCTGCGGCGGATCGAGCGGCAGGAGTACCTCGGCAAGTTCAACGGCGCCACGGGGACGTTCGGCGCGCATGCCCTGGCGCTGCCCGACGTCGACTGGCCGACGGTGTCGCGCGAGTTCGTCGAGGGCCTCGGCCTGACCTGGAACCCGCTCACGACCCAGATCGAGAGCCACGACTGGCAGGCCGAGCTCTATGCCGACGTCGCGCGGTTCAACCGGATCCTGCACAACCTCTGCACCGACGTGTGGACGTACATCTCGATGGGCTACTTCGCACAGGTCCGGGGACAGGGCACGGTTGGGTCGTCGACGATGCCGCACAAGGTCAACCCGATCCGCTTCGAGAACGCCGAGGCGAACCTCGAGGTGAGCAATGCCCTCCTCGACGTGCTCGGCTCGACGCTGGTCCAGAGCCGGCTGCAGCGCGACCTCACCGACTCGTCGATGCAGCGCAACATCGGCACGGCGTTCGGGCACGGACTGGTCGCGCTGGACAACGTGGCGCGCGGCCTGGCCGGGCTCGACGCCGTGCCGGAGGCGATGGCCGCGGACCTCGAGGAGAACTGGGAGGTCCTCGCCGAGCCGATCCAGTCAGCGATGCGGGCTCTCGGGGCGCAGGGCGTGGCCGGGATGGAGGAGCCCTACGAGCGGCTCAAGGAGCTGACGCGCGGGCGGCGCGTGGGCGGTGACGAGGTGCGTGAGTTCGTCCGCGGGCTGGGCCTGCCGGCGGAGGTGGAGGAGCGCTTCCTGTCGCTCACGCCGCAGACGTACACGGGGCTCGCGAGCCGGCTCGTCGACTACCTGCCCTGAGCGCCGGGCCGGTTCGACTGCGGCACCGCTCACTCTCCCTGAGCAGTGCCGCAACAATTTCCTTGGGCCCATGCGGCCGTCGCGGCCTAGGGTGATGGAACGGGGCGAAAAGGGGTGGACATGGGCAAGGTCATCGCAGGCATCACGACGTCCGTCGACGGCTACGTCGCGGGTCCGGACGACGGTCCGGGTCGCGGCCTGGGCATCCGTGGGGAGCGGCTGCACTACTGGGTCTTCGGGGGTCCGTGGACGTACGACGAGGAGCCGACCGGGGCCGCGACCGGAGAGGACCAGGCCTGGCTCGAGTCAGCCATGGCCAACCTGGGGGCGGTCATCTGCGGTCGGTGGACCTACGAGGCGGCAGACCACTGGGGCGGTCGCAACCCCTGGCCGGTCCCGTTCTTCGTGCTGACGCACAAGCCTCAGGATCAGCCCGAGCCGGAGGCCGGCTTCACGTTCGTCGACAGCCTCGAGGGGGCGCTGGCCCTGGCCCGGGAAGCCGCTGGTGACAAGGACATCCATGTCATGGGCGGTGCAGACACGATCCGCCAATCCCTCGAGGCCGGCGTCGTCGACGAGCTGACGATCATCACGGCGCCGGTCGTGCTCGGCGGTGGCAAGCATCTCTTCGACGGCTTCGACCAGCGCGTCGAGCTCGAGCACCTCGGGGTCCGGCAGTCCCAGTACGCCACGTTCGTCGACTACCGGGTCGTGCGGCCAGGCTGACCGGGCGTGAAGGTTGGACCCCGGTCAGGGGGCCCAACCTTTCACATTCGCTTCTCGGTTCAGGAGGCCTGAGCCCGGAAGCCGCGCAGGCGCAGCGAGTTCGACACGACGAAGATCGACGAGAACGCCATCGCAGCACCGGCCAGCATCGGGTTGAGCAGTCCGGCCGCCGCCAAGGGGATGGCCGCGACGTTGTAGGCGAAGGCCCAGAACAGGTTGCCCTTGATCGTGCGCAGCGTGCGCCGCGAGAGCCGGATCGCGTCACCGGCCACGCGCAGGTCGCCGCGCACGAGCGTCAGGTCGCTCGCCTCGATCGCGACGTCGGTGCCGGTCCCCATCGCAAGGCCCAGGTCGGCCTGGGCGAGCGCGGCAGCGTCGTTGACGCCATCGCCAACCATGGCGACGACCCGTCCCTCGGACTGCAGACGCTTGACGACGTCGACCTTGTCGGCGGGCAGCACGTCGGCGATGACGTCCGACTCGGCGATCCCGACCTCAGCAGCCACGGTCCGGGCCACCCGCTCGTTGTCGCCGGTGAGCAGCACCGGTGTGAGCCCGAGGTCTCGCAGCTCGTGGATCGCCTGCGCCGACGTGGGCTTGATGGCGTCGGCGACGACGAGCGCGCCACGGACTCGTCCACCCCACGCGACCTGGACGACGGTCGAGCCCTCATCCTCGTGCGACGCGGCGGCCTCGTCGACCTCCGTGCACCGCATCTGCCCGTGCTCGGCGACGAAGCCGGGACGGCCCACGTAGACCTCGATGCCGTCAACGACCCCGCGGACGCCGAGACCGCTCGTGCTGGCGAACTCCGCCACCGGCGGCAGCGCACCGACGCGCACCAGGGCACCGGTTGCGATGGCCCGGGCGATGGGGTGCTCCGAGGCGTGCTCGACCGCACCCGCGAAGCGCAGCACCTCCTCCACCGACTCGCCGTCCGCAGGCACGGCCGACTGCAGGGACATGGCACCCGTCGTGACGGTGCCGGTCTTGTCGAGCACGACCGTGTCGACCTGCCGGGTGGACTCGAGCACCTCGGGACCCTTGATGAGGATGCCCAGCTGGGCTCCCCGTCCGGTGCCGACCATGAGCGCGGTCGGCGTGGCCAGGCCCAGCGCACACGGGCACGCGATGATGAGCACCGCGACCGCCGCCGTGAACGCGGCCGTGGCCCCCGCCCCGGTGCCGAGCCAGAAGCCCAGGGTCCCCACGGACAGTGCGATGACGATGGGCACGAAGAACCCCGAGATCCGGTCGGCCAGCCGCTGGACCTGCGCCTTGCCGTTCTGGGCGTCCTCGACGAGGCGGGCCATCTGGGCGAGCTGGGTGTCGCCGCCGACTCTCGTCGCGCGCACGACGATCCGGCCGCCGGCGTTGATCGTCGCGCCTGCCACCCTCGAACCGGGGCCGACTTCCACCGGCACGGACTCCCCGGTCAGCATCGAGGCATCGACCGCGGAGGCGCCGTCCTCGACGACCCCGTCCGTCGCGATCTTCTCGCCGGGGCGCACGACGAACCGCATTCCGACCTCGAGCCGCTCGACCGGGATCCGCTCCTCGACCGGGCCGGAGGCGCCGCTGCGCAGCACCGCCACGTCCTTGGCGCCGAGCTCGAGCAGGGCCCGGAGCGCCGCGCCGGCCTGCCGCTTGGAACGTGCCTCGAAGTACCGCCCGGCGAGCAGGAACGTGGTCACTCCGGCGGCGGCCTCGAGGTAGATGTTGCCGGCACCGTCGGTTGGCTCGATGGTCAGCTCGAAGGGGTGGGTCATGCCCGGCATGCCAGCCGTCCCGAGGAAGAGCGCATAGAGCGACCAGCCGAACGCCGCGAGCACGCCCATCGACACGAGCGTGTCCATCGTCGTCGTGCCGTGGCGCAGGTTGGTCCACGCCGCCTTGTGGAACGGCCAGGCACCCCAGACGACGACCGGCGCGGCGAGCGTCAGCGACGCCCACTGCCAGTAGGTGAACTGGAGGGCAGGGATCATCGCCATGGCGATGACCGGGACAGTGAGGACGGCTGAGATGACGAGTCGGTCGCGCAGCGATCGGACGCGGTCGTATGCCGCTGAGCTCGCTCCCGTATCGCCAGTCCCTCCCGCTCCTCCCGACGTCGCGGGCGGCGCCGGCACCGTCGCTGCGTAGCCTGCCGCCTCCACGACCTTGACGAGCTCATCGGTGCTGATGCTGGCCGGGAAGGCGACCTTCGCCTTCTCGGTGGCGTAGTTGACGGTCGCGGTGACGCCCTCGAGCTTGTTGAGCTTGCGCTCGATCCGGTTGGCGCACGAGGCGCATGTCATCCCGGTGATCTCCAGCTCGATCGCATCCGTCGCGGCTGGCAAGCCCAGCTGGCCGCCGGGCTTGGCGGTCGGTGTCGTGGTCATGAGTGGTCATCTCCGGAGTGGTCCGGTTCGGACGAGTGGTCGTCCGACGGCTCGGTCGGCACGGTGCCGTCTGCGGGCTTGGCCGTCACCGCGAGGGGTGCGGTGCGGACCACGCCGTCGTGCTGGAAGTCGAGGTAGAGCCGGTAGGCGCCAGCACTGGGCACGGCGGCGTAGAAGACGACGCCAGGTCCGGGCTGGGTCCGGCCGTCGCCCGGCTCGCCATCCGGGTGGACGTGCAGGTAGGCCAGATCGCCCTCGCGCAGGGCGACGAGGTGTCCGTAGGCTCCGAGATAGGGCTGGAGGTCGGTCACCGGCATGCCGTCCTTGCTGACCGACAGGGTGAGCTTCGCGTCGCGCCCGGCGACCAGGTCACCGGTGACGCTGACGGTGTAGTCGTCGACGTGGACCGTCCGCGTCTCGCTCACGGGCTCGGCAAGGGCGGCGGCGCCGGGCACCCCGAGGTCAGCCCCCAGGGTGAGCGCGTCGGCGCCGCTGGGCTTGAAGTCAGCGAAGAGCCGCCAGGTGCCCGGCTCGAGGTCGAGCGCCGACGACCAGGTGCCGTCAGATGCCAACGTCGGATGAACGTGCTGGAAGCCGGTGAAGTCGCGTCGCACGGCAATGAGGTGCAGCCGCTTCTCGTGCTGGACCTCGTAGCCCGTGACCGGCTTGCCGTCCGGACCCCTCACGATGAACGCGACTGGAACGTCCTGGCCAGCCGGGGCGGTGGCGGAGGCGAGGCGCAAGGTGTACCCGTCCTGGCTGACCATGAGTCCCCCGGGCACCTCGGTACCCGAGGACTCCGGGTTGCCTGCCGCGGTCCCATGGTCCGCCACGGACCCCTGGTCCGCGGCGGGCTCGTGGGCCGCGGCCGGCTCGCCCACCGGACCGACCGCGCGGCCGAGTCCGAGGGCGAGCCCGAAGAGCGCCGCAAGTCCTGCGACGAACCCGACGATTTTCGTGGCAGTGGTCATGACGAGGCGGCGAGCGAATAGCCCGCCTCCTCGACTGCAGCCTTGACCACGGCCTCGTCGAGGCGTGCCTCGCTCGTGACGGTGACCCGGCCGCTGTCGAGGTCGACGGCGACGTTCTCCACGCCGGCGATCTCACCGACCTCCTCGGACACTGATGCGACGCAGTGGCCGCAGGTCATGCCGACGACGGTGTACGTGCTGGTCTCGCTCATCGTGGTTCCTTCCTCGCAGGGTCTCTTCCTTCATCGACTATACCCCCATGGGGTATCTGTGCAAAGGTCCCAGGGGTGATCCGTCTCACGACCTGACGAGCCGGGCGATCGCGTCCGACGCCTCCTTCAGCTTGATCTCGGCCTCCGGCCCGCCCTCGCGCACCGCGTCGACGACGCAGTGCGCGATGTGCTCGTCGAGCAGCCCGAGCGCCACCGACTGCAGCGCCTTCGTCATGGCGGAGACCTGCGTGAGGATGTCGATGCAGTACTGCTCCTCGTCGACCATCCGCTGCAGGCCCCTCGCCTGGCCCTCGATGCGACGCAGTCGCCGCAGGTAGTCATCCTTCTGATGGATGTAGCCGTGCTGGTGCGGCACGACCTCTGTCACCTCGTCCATGGCTCTCCTCTGGTCCGTACTACCACCAAGGATACCCCGGACGGGTATAGCGAACACTCGATTGGCTGAGCTCGGCACCGGGGGTGTCTCCGGGCCGGCGACACACGCCGCAATGCCCGGGGTGGTGAAGGAAGGGCAGGACCCCTCGCTGTACCGTCACTGGACATGGCGAGCACGCGGCAGGCCACCGTCCACGACGTCCACGCCATCGCAGCGTCCCTCCCCGAGGTCGTGCGGGATCCGCCCGACCCACAGTCGCCGAGCCGAGCGGCCTACACCATCAGGGGCAAGGCCTTCGTCTTCTTCCGCGGTCCGCGCAAGGACGCCCACGACCCTGAGACCGGTGAGCCCTACACCGACGTCATCGCCTTCCACTGCACCGCCGAGGACAAGGAGGCCCTCGTCGGCGATCCCGCCTCCCCGTGGTTCACCACCCCGCACTGGAACGGCTACAACGCCGTCCTGCTCCTCGAGCGCGACCTCGCACAGGTGAGCGTCGACGAGCTGCGCGAGGTGATCACCGATGCCTGGTTGGCTCGAGCCCCCAAGCGCCTGGCGAAGGCGTTCCTCGAGGAGGCGCCCTGACCCCTCGCAGTCAGATGGTGACGGAACCGTCCGGCGTCTGGAAGGTCACCGACAGCAGGCCCGGGGTGCCGTGCGGCGCGACGAAGGTGAAGTGGATGTCGCCCTTGTGGAAGGTCTGGTCGACGCCGAGCCACTCACGGACCCGGGCCGGGTCGCCGGCGATCTGCAGGTCACCGATGTGCACCTGAGAGGTCGACCCGTTGGCCGGGTGGACGGAGAGGTCCTCCCACTGGATGAAGTATGGGACCTGCGGATCGGCGATGAGGCCGTTGATGCCGATCTGCTTCCAGCGCAGCTCGATGCCGTCGGGGCGATGCCGGTTGCCGTCGACCGCCTCGCGGCCGAGACGCTTCTCCGCTGCGGAGAGGTCGTCCACGGCGACGACCCAGCCGAGCCAGCCCCCGCCGGCCTCCGAACGGGCGCGGACGGCCTGGCCGAAGGGCGCCTTGTCCGACGCCGGGTGGTCCAGGACCTCGACGACCTCGACGTAGTGGCGGTCCGCAAGGGGCAAGATGACGTTGCGCGTCCCGAAGCGCGGGTGCACCCCACCGTCGACGGGCTCCACGCCGATCAGCTTCGAGAGCCGCTCGGCAGTGGCCTGGAGGCCGTCGTACTCGGCCGCATAGGAGACGTGGTCAACTCGCATACGGTCAATCGTGACATACGTCAAGGGGTGCTCTTGACCGCCCCCCGGTGAGGCGCTCATGGGTGCTCGTGCGAGCTCAGCGCACCTCACCCCCGCTGCCGGACAGCCTCGTAAAGGACGATCGCAGCAGCGACGGAGACGTTGAGGCTGTTTGCCCTTCCGTGCATCGGAATGCGCACCCGATGGGTCGCTGCCTCGAGCAACGTCTCGTCGGCGCCGTGCTTCTCCGACCCGACGGCGATGGCGACTCGCCCGCGGTAGTCGACCTCGGTGTGCACGACCTCGGTCTCCGGCGTCGTCACGACGAGCGTGACGTCTCCCGCCCACAGCCAGTCGAGGGTCTCCGTCGTCGTCGCGCTCGCCACCGGCAGCGCGAAGAGGGTCCCCTTGCTCGCCCGCACCACGTTGGGGTTGCCCCAGTCGGTCACCGGGTCGGCGGCGACCACTGCGTCGGCGCCCGCCGCGTCCGCCGTGCGGAGCATCGCGCCGAGGTTGCCCGGCTTCTCGACGCCTTGCGCGACGAGCCCCAGCCAGTGGTCACCGACGACGTGAAGCGAGCTCAGCGGCATACCCACGTTGTCGACGACGGCGAGCAGGCCGTCGGGACCCTCCCGATAGGACACCTTCCCGTATGCCGCTGGGCTCAGTCGCACGATCTCCACCCCTGCCGCTCGGAGCCGTTCCACGAGCTCGGGCTGGGTCCCGATGTGCTGTGACCCCGCGCGTCCAGAAGGGCTGAACAGCTCCTCGGCGACGTAGAGGGTCCGTGGCGTCACGCCGGCCTCGAGGGCGGCGCGGATCTCCTCGTGGCCCTCGACCAGGGTGTGTCCGGTCTCCTCGCGCACACGGCGCCGACGGAGCGCGAGGAGCGCCTTGAGCCGTGGGTTCGCGGGTGAGGTGATCTCGAGTTCGCGCATGGCACGGCAAGCATCCCACTGTCGCCGGACGGGACTACGGTCGGAAGATGACGACACTCGAGAACAGGCCCAACAGTGCCCTCCTGGTGATCGACGTGCAGCAGGGCAACACCGCCGAGGCACACAACCGCGACGGCGTGATCGCCAACATCAACACATTGGTCGAGCGGGCTCGCGCGGAGGGAGTGCCCGTCGTCTGGGTGCAGCACTCCGACGAGGGCATGCCCGAAGGCAGCGATGCGTGGCGGTACGTCCCTGAGCTCCAGCGCAACGACGACGAGCCGCTCGTCCCCAAGCACTACGGCGACTCGTTCGAGGACACCGAGCTCGAGTCGGTGCTGGCGGCCCGCGCGGTCGGCCGGGTCGTCGTCACCGGAGCCCAGACGGATGCCTGCGTTCGGGCGACCCTGCACGGAGCCCTCGTCCGGGGCTACGACGCGACCCTGGTCGCCGACGCCCACACCACGGAGGACTTCCGGCAGTGGGGCATTCCCGTCAGTCCCGAGCAGGTCATCGCGCACACCAACTGGTACTGGACGGAGGCGGCGGCGCCCGGGCGGAAGGGCGACACGGTCCCCACTGCCGAGGTGAGCTTCGGCACGACCTGACCGAGCATGCTGCGGGGCGCCGCCTAGGGTGAGAGCATGCTCGACACGCTGGCGGCACTGCCCTTCTGGCAGGCGTTCGTCGCGCTCTGGGCGATCGTCATGGCCCGCTCCAACGCCACCTACTGGCTGGGGCGTGGCGCGATCACAGGCTGGCGACGACACCGTCCCCGGCCCGAGCCCGAGGGCCGGGCACGGGCCGAGGCCCTGATCCGACGCCTCGGCCCGATCGCTGTCACCCTGTCCTACCTCACGGTCGGGATCCAGACCACGATCCACCTCACCGCAGGGCTGCTGCGGATGCCCCTGCGCTACTACATTCCCGCCGCCGTGGTCGGATCGATGGCGTGGGCGGCCATCTACGCCACCGTCGGGCTGGCGCTGGTCGAGGCCTGGATAGCGGCCATGGCCGGTTCGTGGTACGGCATCGCCGCCATCGTCGGCCTCATCATCGTCGGGGTCGCGACGTGGCTGTTGGGCAGGCGCCGCGCCCGACGCATCACCGCCACCCCAATCGAGTGAACAAGAATCGGGCTCGCCTCCCGATCGAGTGAACAGCTGTTGCGCAAGAGCTGTTCACTCGACCGGCGGAGGGCCCGGGCGCGTCAGAGGCCAGCGACCCAATCGGCCATGCCAGGGGTGATGAAGGACAGGCGGGATCCCTCGCTGTACAGCGTGCCCTTCTTCAGGAGACGGTCGCGCAGGTAGGACACCTCGGTCGAGGCCTTGCCCAGCTCGGCGGCCACCGCGCCGCCGGTGGCCTCGCCCGAACGGACGATGAGGCGCGCGACCGCGGTCAGGTACTCCCGCTCTCGTTCGGAGGCGTCGTTCCACCGCGCGACGTAGAGGCCGTCCACGAGCTCGCGTCGCGCGGCCTCGCCAGCGGCCAGCGCATGGTCGAGCGTGATCCGGTCCGCCCCGCCCGACGCACGCCAGGCATGGTGGCCGTAGAGCTGCACCGCATACGGGTAGCCGCCGGACGCCGTCGCGAGCTCGCGCGCGGCGTCGGGCTCCATGGGCCGACCCGCATCCACGGCGGGTTCGGTGAGTGCCTGCTCGGCCTCGTCCCGGCTGAGCAACCCGAGCTCGTGCCACTCGCCGCGTTCCAGATAGGTGACGACGCGCCGGGGCTCGCGGATGGAGGGCAGTCCCGCGACGATGACGACGAGGGGCCAGTTCTCGGCCATGCGCTCCTGGAGGATCGCGGTGAAGCCGGCGAGCTCCGGCCGTTCGGCGTACTGGACCTCGTCGATCGTGATGACGAGGCCGGAGCCCTCCTCCATCGCCACGCGCAACGCCGCGCCGAGCGCCGCCTCGAGGGGATCGACCGGGCCGGAACCGTGTCGCTCGAGCAGGACCTCCACCTCTCCGCCGACTCCAAGGGCCGAAGCCCCGAGCTTGCCGCCGGTGATGACGGGATGACGTCGGTCGTCCGCCGTCGTGTGCTCGAGCAGGTGGCGTGCGGCGTTGAGCCGCTCGGTGAGCAGGTGGGTGAAGTCTCGCCGGGGACGGACCTCCACGTGGACGGTCGGCCACGCATGCTCGGCGGCGGCAAGGGACGCGGCCTCACCGAGAGCGACCGTCTTGCCAACGCCGCGGGTGCCGGTGATGATGATCGGTCTCGGTGTCCGACCGTCGAGCGCGGCCACCGCGAGCGCTTCACGAACCGCGCCGAGGAGCCGTTCCCGTCCGACGAACGCCGGCGGTGCGGCGTTGAAGCCCGGCCGGTACGGGTTGGCGGAGCGAGCCATGAGCAAACTCTAGCGGCTATAGCAGCAGTTAGTCCTTATAGCAGGCTGTGCGCCCCTGCGCGGCCCTCCGTTCGGGCCGCTGGCCGAATTTCTCCGCCAAAGCACTCCCAACCAACCACCAAGTCCGGTGCTATTGGATGACCATCGGTTCGCAGAAGGGGACGGTCATGGCACTACGCGCATTCCTCCGGCACGACGATCTCTTCAGCGACGTGCCCGATGACCTGTTGGACACCATCATCGAACGCGGTTCGGAGCAACAGGTGCCATCTGGTCGCGAGCTCGTCCGACAGGACCAGTCGGGCGGGGGCCTGCACGTCGTCCTCGAGGGCAGCGCGGACGTCATGGTCAACGGCAAGCAGGTGGCCACGTTGGGTCCCGGTGACTACTTCGGGGAGATGTCCCTCATCGACAAGGCTCCGCACTCGGCGACCGTCGTGAGCGGGCCAGCGGGCGTCAAGACGTTCATCCTCTCGCCAGTGACCTTCCAGGGCCTGCTCGACCTGTCGCCGCACTGCGACCGGGTGGCGCTCAAGATCCTCACTCGTCGAGTTCGCCGGCTCGAGGAGGCCGCGCGCATCAACCTCGCCTGAGCCCCGCCTCTCAGCCGCGTCGGGTCCTCAGGCGGACCTCAGGCGAAGATCGGGCCGACGGGCGGATAGGCCGACGTGAGGAGGGCCCGGATCTCGGTGAGAGAGGGGCTCGGGGCGTTGGCCGGCGACTGGAAGCCGGTGTCGAGGCGCATCGGCTTGCCCCACGCGACGAGGTCCTCGATCGTCCCGCCGGTCGCGCCGCCCGACAGCATGTCGAACCAGTCCGCGCGCGCGTAGGTGATGTCACCGCCGATGCAGACGAGGTCCACCCACGAGGGGTCGGCGAGGCACACGTTCTCGTAGGGGTCGCGGTGGTGCCGCTCGAGGACGAGCAGGTCGGCCGGGCGGCCGACCGCGATGGAGCCGAGGTGCTCCTCGAGCCCGGCCACCCGAGCGGCGACCGAGGTGACCATGGCGACGAGTTCCGCGGCGGCCTGTGGGTGCTCCTGCCGCGCGAGCTCACGCCGCGCCACCTTCAGCTCCGCGAGCAGGCTCGTCGACCCGGACGGCAGCCAGTCGGCCCCGAGGGCCACCGGCATGCCAGCGGCCAGTGCCTCGGCCGTCAGGGTCGTCTCGCCGTAGAGACGCAGGTTGGACTGCGGCGACCACACGAGGCGACAGCCCGCGTCGGCCGCTCCGTGCACCTGGTCGGCCGTCAGCGCGCTGCCATGGATGATGTTCGTGGCGGGGGTGGCGCCGCCGAGGTCGAGGAAGCGCTGGAACTCCTCGGTGCTCACCTCGTCGCCGCGCCGCCCCTCGGACAGGTGGAGGTAGAAGGCGTTGACCGTCCCGGCCGCGATGTGCGCGATGATCCGGTCGAACGACTCCTTCCCGAAGTTGCCGCTCGGCAGGTCGACGAGGGATCGAGCGCGGTGGGCCCCGAAGATCCACCGGTCCAGGTTGCGCACGAGCGGCTCGGCCCCTGAGCTGCTGCTCGCCGAGGCCGCCCCCTGGATGCCGGTCACGCCGCCGACGACCGCCCGGACCTCGGCATAGCGCGTCTGGGTCTGGGGCGGGACGGCGTCCCGGAGTGCGTTCTGCGGATCGCGCACGAGCTGCTTGTAGGCGGTCGACCGGCGCCACGCGTAGCGGTTGGCATAGAGCTTCGGCGGCTCCCAGGCGGCGAAGACGTTGAACTCCGGGTGGCCGTGCAGGTCGAGCAGACCGGGGAGGATGACCCCTTCCGTGTCGTGGACCGGCACCGAGGTGGGTCGTCGCCGGCTGACCCGGTCGATGCGGCCGTCCGCCACGGTGACGTAACCGTTCGACCACGCGCCGTCCGGGGTGATCACGGCGCCCCGGAGTGCGAACGGCGCTGGCGGAAGGGCTCTTTCTCGCCGGGGCGGCGGGGGCAGCTCGTCGGTGATACCCCGGCTGTACGCCTCCTCGAAGGACTCCCGGCCTGCCGCGGCCTTTACAGTGTCGGCCATGCACGTGCTCCCTTCGGGACGGTGACCTTGATGGTCGCGCGCTTCTCCTGGGCGTCGGCTCCCTGCCGCACGGCCCACGCGTCAACGGCGCGCCACCATTCGGGAGTGCCGGGCGGGAGGTCCTGCTCCGGAATGGCCACGAGGTCCTGTTCGGCCCAGGTGTCGCCGTAGGGCTTCGGGTTCGGCGTCACCTCCGGCGTGACGGCCGCACTGAGTGCCGGGAGCTGCGCACTCCAGTCCGCGAGCTGCGCCGCCGTCGTGTCCTCCAGTGGCTGACCACTGGCCATGGCCGAACCCTCGGCGTAGGTGGGGTGCCGCACCGCGGCGATGTGGAGGACGGCAGCGCGGGCAGCCCGCTCGGGCGAGCTGTCCTCCCAGAGCGCGAAGGCCCGCTTCGCGAGCGTCCCGAGCGCGATGACCGCCGTGACCTCGGAGCCCTCGGACCCGAGCAGGACCGCGTCGATCCATCGGTGCCGATAGTCGACGATCCCCGCATCCTTCACGTGGCGGTAGCCGGCTGCCTGGCCGAAGACGCTGTAGAGGTAGACGTTGAGCATGACGTAGCTCGAGGTGATGCCGAGACGGGCGAGCAGACCCTGCACGCGCTGGCCGGCCTCGCCGACGAGGATGCGTCGGCTGACCGCCTCGTGCGTCGCCGGGTCCTGGCCGATGACGAGCACTCGCGCCGACCCGTCGAGTCGCCCGCGATGGAAGACCGGACCCCACTCGACCCTGAAGTCCGCGAGTGGATAGGCCTCAGGGCCGGGGTACTGCGCGACGAGCGAGGCGAACGGCTCGTCGACGTAGCCCGGGCAGGAGCGGTGCGGGGCGACCATACGAACCTCCCTTGACCCCTTGTCCTGAAGGGTGCTCAGACCCTAATGCTGATACGGCCACCTTCGGGTCAGTTCGTCAGGGAACGGCGGGGTCGTTCCTCGGCGGCTCGCCGCAGGAGCAGGTCTCGCTCCGCCTCGTTGTCCGTCATCGCCGCGGCCCGTCGGAACTCCTCGCGTGCCTCGTCCTCGCGACCGAGCTTGCGCAGCAGGTCTCCTCGCACACTCGGCAGGAGGTGGTAGTCCGCGAGCGCCCCTGACTCAACCAGCCGGTCGACGACAGATAGAGCGGGAGCCGGCCCAGCGGCATACGACATCGCGACGGCCAGATTGAGGTCGATGACAGGGGACGGGCGCACCTGCCGCAGTTGCTCGTAGAGCGCGACGATGCGCGCCCAGTCCGTCTCCTCGGCGGTGCGAGCGCCCGCGTGGCACGCGGCTATCGCCGCTTGAAGGACATAGGGGCCACGTATGCCGCTGAGCTGGGTCGCGCGGTCGAGCGCGGTGAGCGCGTGGCGGATGAGCGACCAGTCCCACCTGGTCCGGTCCTGGTCGAGCAGCAGGATCGGTGCGCCATCGGGTGCCATGCGCGCGCGGGTCCGGGAGGCCTGGATCTCCATGAGTGCGACCAGCCCGTGGACCTCCGGCTCGCGCGGCGCGAGGGCGGAGAGGACCCGGCCGAGCCGGATCGCCTCCTCCATGAGGTCGCCACGCACCCAGTCTCGACCCGAGGTCGCGGCGTAGCCTTCGTTGAAGATGAGGTAGATGACCTCCAATACGGACGCGAGGCGTGGCGCGAGCTCGGCGCCGGAGGGCACCTCGATGGTGACGCCGTCGGCTCGCAGGGCCTTCTTCGCGCGCGAGATGCGCTGGCCGATCGTCGACTCCGTCGTCAGGAAGGCCCGCGCGATCTCACGCGTGGTGAGACCGCCGATCATCCTCAGGGTCAATGAGATTCGGGCCTGCGCGGTGAGCACCGGGTGACAGGCGGCGAAGACGAGTCCGAGGACGTCGTCATTGATGTCCTCCATCGCCTGATCGAAGTCCGCCTCGGCGAGGTCAGCCACGCGGTACTCCTCCACGTGGCCGACCTGCTGCAGCTTGTCCCTGAGGTTCACGTCGCGCCTGATCCGGTCGATGGCCCGCCGACGAGCCGTCGAGGTGAGCCACGCGCCCGGGTTGTCGGGCAGCCCGTCGCGCGGCCACTGTTCGAGGGCCTGGACGAAGGCATCCTGGGCGAGGTCCTCGGCCAGGCCGATGTCACCGACGAGCCGCGCCACGACTGCTGTCACCTTGGCGGCCTCGACGCGCCAGACGCCCTCGACCGTGCGCTGGACCTGGGTGGGGTCGGTCATGCCCTCACCCTGCCACGCCCGCCAGGGCTCAGCCCTGTGCCGCCTGCCTGGCCGCTGCCTCCCTGAGCTGTTCCTCGCGGCGCCTCAGCTCCGGGCTCAACATCGCGTCGAAGTCCTCCGCCGAGTAGATCTGCCGCAGCTCCAGGGCCTGGCCGGGGTTCGGCGCGGCCGACCGCGGCCACCTCTTGACCCACTCGATCGCCTCCTCGCGTGAGGAGACCTCGATGATCGAGAACCCGGCGATGATCTCCTTCGACTCGGCGAAGGGGCCGTCCGTGACCACCCATTCGTCGTTCTCCCAGCTGACCAGGGCCCCCTTCGACGTCGGATGCAGGCCTTGGCCGTCGACGTGGACGCCGGCGCGGAGCATCTCGTCCTGGTAGGTCTGCATATCGGCGTACTGCTCCTCCGTCCCGGGGTTACCGCTCTCGGTCTCGGGTCCACCGGGGACGATGATCATGAAGCGCATGGCAACCTTCCTCCCGCAGGGTCTGTCGCCCTGCCTCACTCCTCCGTCGAGCGGGGCAGCCGGCGTTCGACATCGAGGCTGCCACGGATCTTCTCCGCGAGCATCTGGTGGAACGCGACGCTCGCGAGGTATCGGTTGTGCTCGCTCGCCAGCGTCCCGCCCGTGAAGAAGGCTGCGTCGTCGACGCCGTCGAAGATCCCATCGGCCCGGAAGCTGAGCAGGTCGGCGTGGTCCCAGACGTTCCACCAACCGCCGAGGTGCTCCGGTGGGGGCAGTGGTGTCCTGACCCCGGTGTCGGCGCCGCGGCTGGGGCTGCTCTCGAGGAAGAGGCCGAGCTCCTCGAAGAACCCCACCTGGGAGGCCGTCGCGCACCAGAAGTCGACGCGGATGTGCCGGTGCTGGGGCATGCGTGGCAGGAAGTGCGTCAACACGTCGTAGAGCACCTGACCGCCCATGCTGTGGGTCACGACGACGAGAGGCTCGTTCCGCGCCCTGGCCGCGAAGGCTGCGGTCTCGAGCCCGGCGAGGATCCGCTGCGGGATCGGACCGGGCGCATCAGCAGTACCGCGTCGTGCCACATAGGTGAGCACATCACCAAGGAACACGGGCACGAAGTCCTCGAGTGGCCGACGTAGTGCGGAGACGGTCGCCTGGAAGTTCCGGATTCCCTTGGCTCGCAGGCCTTCCGCGGTGCCGTCGGATGCGGCCGCACGCTCGTCCTCGAATGGCCGGGACACGAGCGACCTTCCGTCCCAAGCGAACTGGGCGCCGAGGTCACCCCAGTAGATCCGCATCACCGGAACCCCGGCAGGGTCGTCAGAAAGCGAGGGAGCGACGTGCTCTGAGAGGAGCGACTGGATGGTTGGCCACGGGACCTCCCTGAAGCGCTTGGCCGACCGGGCCAGGACCGGGTCGTCGTCCCGGACAGCGACGCCGTGGATGTAGACGATCGGCACGCTGCCTCCTCTCGTGACGGCCAGGCCGTATGCCGCTGGGCCGGCTAGACCGCGCCTAGACCTGGAGCCGCGCCGTCGCCGTGGAGGGCACTCCCTCGCGGAACGGTTTCCCATTCCTCGCAGACTCTCCCAGCGCCTCGAGGATCGGGACGAGCCCGTCCTCGTCGACGTGGCCGGTCACCTCGTCGGCGATGGCCTTGACCTCGTCGGGTGCGTTGTCCATCGCCACCCCCCACGCCGCCCAGTGGAGCATCTCGAGGTCGTTGCGCTGGTCACCGACCGCCAGCGTGTGGATGGGCTCGACGCCGATCCGGCGGCGCACCAGCTCGAGGGCGGACGCCTTGCTCACGCCCTCCGGGTTGATGTCGAGCCAGGCCGACCATCCGACGGCGTAGGACACACCGTGCAGACCCGCCCGTTCCACCATCTCGCCGAACTCCTCGACCGTCGCCTCGGGCTGGCGCAGTGTCACGCGAGTGACCGGGCTGGCCACGAGCTCCTCCCAGTCGACGACCCGCGTCTCACCCATCAGCTCACCCTCCGGGAAGTGCTCGCTCACCTTGAAGCCGACGCCGAGCTCCTCGACGGCGATGCGGGCGGTGGGCAGGGCAACGCGCAACCTCTCGAGGACCGGCCGGGGGTCGAACGTCACCGTCTCGGCGATGGCGTAGCCAGAGGGAGCCGCCGGATTGAGGTCGATGGTCACGGCACCGTTCGCGCACACCGCGAGGCCCTCACGGATCCCGAGCGCCGTGAGGACCGGCGTCGTGGCGATGATGGACCGGCCGGTGGCCACGACGACGATGACCTCGTCAGGCAGGGCGGCAATGGCGTCGCGCACCCCATCCGAGAGGTCGCCCATGTGGTTGAGCGTCGTGCCATCGAGGTCAAGGGCGAGCATCCGCTGTGCCATGGGCCCACGCTATCCGGCGTGCGCTTCCGCTGGGCCAGCGCACCGGTTCGCCTCATTCGTCGATGTCGCGAACCGTGCCCTCCGTGTAGACGTGCGGCGGAATGCGCGGGTCCTCCACCGGCTCCACGCTGGTGATGACCTTGCGGCGGCGGTCCCGGCGAGAGAGGACGATGAGCACGACGCCCGCGATCATGAAGATCACCCCCACGGTCGGCAGACTGATGCCCTCCGGGTCGGCCCGCACGGCGAAGGCGAGGACCGCGCCGATCACCGCGAGCGTGATTCCTGCTCCCATGACTGCACTCCTCTCGTGGTCTGGGCGTCAGACACGTCCAACCAACCCATACCCACCTGTGAGCCAGTGTGCGCGCGCACGACTCACGGTGTCGAGCACCACGGCACTGGCGGCCGTGGTGCTCTTGCCCTCGGCCGACTACTCCCCGTCGATCTTGACGATGTCGTGCTCGGTCGTGGGACCAGGAGGTGCCGTGAACCGTGCGTTGACGACATACAGCCGGGACCCCTGCGCCGCGATGGTTGTCGGCACGTCGAAGTCCGGGTCGTCGAGCTGGTCGACGACAGTGGCCGACAGGTAGTCGGGCGACATCGTGAGCTCGACGACGACGTTGGACATGTTGCGCACGACATAGAGCGTCTTGCCGCGCAACAGGATGCCGTCACCTTGCGTGAGGTCCGCCCCGCCGGTGTCGACGGCAACCGCGTTCCCCGTGCGGGGGTTCACGTTGTAGAGGATCCCGGTCGTGCTGTTGATGACGAGCAGCATCGAGCCGTTGGGCGTTGCGGCGATCCCGTTGGCATTGAAGCCCGCCACCTGCTGCCACTCCCCCGCGAGCGGGATGGTCCGCACGTTCCCGGTCGGGACGCCCGCAAAGAGCTCGACCGCATACAGCTCGGCGGCGCTGGAGTTGGTGAAGTAGGCGGCATCACGGGTCACCGTGACGTCGTTGATGAAGGCCGGGCCGTCGGTGAGGTGGAGGACCGCCACCTCCGCCCCGGTGGTCGCGTCGTAGACGTAGGCATCGCCGAAGGTGCCACCCGAGACGAAGAGCAGCCCGTTCTGCACCTTCATGCCGACGGCCATGCGTCCCTCGGTGCCCTCGACGAGGGTGTCGCCCACGCCCGTGCGCAGGTCGCCCAGCCAGACCGACCCGTCGGCGCGCGAGCCGGCGTAGATCGAGGTTCCGGTGCCGGTGGCGATCCCCTCAGGGAGCGAGCCGGTCGGGATGGGAATGATGTCCGGGAAGGGCTCGGCCGTGGCCGGCCCCAACGGAGCCACTGCGAACACAGCGGCGAGCGCGGATGTCACCAGAACGCGTCGTGTCCTCATCGCTCCACGCTACGGGGCGATCGTTGAGGAGTAAACAGTGCAACCGGCGTACCCCCCGCCAGCCTGTGGCGGTCCGGCCGCGGTGATGCACTGATCGAGACCGCTCTGACCAGTACGCCAGGACGGCTGCCCGTCAGGGAGCGGAGGTGTCCACCTGTTGGCTGAGGTACTGCTCCGCTCCGACCAGCTCCATGGCCTGCAGTTGGCTCTCGAACCAGTCCGCGTGCCGCTCCTCGTCGCGGACCATCTCCTCGAAGACCGCCGCGGTGCCGTGGTCACCGAGGTCGTGGCACTCCTGCGCGCCGGCGTTGAACTGGGCGACGGCTGCACGCTCGCTCTCGAGGGCGAGGGTGAGCATCTCCTTCGCGTCCTCGCCGCTCCGGATCGGGTTCAGCCGCTGGACGTTGGGGTGGCCGTCGAACATGAGGATCCGGTTGATGAGGGCGTCGGCGTCCTTCATCTCGTCGATGGACAGGTCGTAGAAGGCCTTGCCGAGCTTCGGCAGCCCCCAGTTGTCGAGCATGCGAGCGTGGAGGAAGTACGTATTGGTGACGGTGAGCTCAAAGGTCAGCGCATCGTTGAGCAGCTCCACGACGCGGGGGCTAACTGGCTGCAACTTCCACCTCCGTGGGAGACATGGCGAACGTCTCGCCATGCTCGCACACCAGCCGCTTGACCGAGAACACACAGGACCCGCAATCCCGGCCGGCGCCGGTCGACATGCAGGCCTGGGCGAGTGTGCGGGCGCCCGCGGTGTAGGCCGCGGTGACGTCGCGGTCGCTCACGACGGCGCATTGGCACACGATCATTGGGCACCTCTCGGACTGACAGCGCCGACCAACTGAGCGGTTAGGTTCGGCTTACCTAATCACAGGGTCCTCTGCTCGACAAGCCGGCGCCATGCGCTTTCCACGGAGCGGAACGCCGCCCCGTGCGTCGGAGACGGGACGTTCGGCTCTGGCGCTCGCCCCATGAGCCCGGGTTACGTGGTCCGAGAAGCACCTACCCTCACGAAGGAGGCGGCCATGGACATCGGTTTCTGGCCGATCTTGTGGACGGTCTGCGGCATCGTGACGATCGTCGCTGCCCTGCTGGCGGGCCGGAGCGCGAGGTGGCGACAGGTCGGGCGTGCCGCAACTGGCGTCCTCTTCCTCATCGGCGGTGCGCTGATGCACGTCATCACCCTCGCGACAGGAGGGGACTACGCCAGCTTCGCCGACCCCGCCCACTTCCAGTGGGTGACCGATTCGTGGCGGGCCGTCGTTGCGCCGAACCAGCTGTTCTTCATCGGCCTGCTCATCGTGTTCGAGGCGACCGTCGGGCTGCTGGCCATCAGCGGCGGGCGTCGGACGCAGCTGGGCTACCTCGGGATCATCGCGTTCTACCTGCTGCTCTGGCTCTTCGGCCCGATCGAGACGGTCTTCGTACTCGTCATCCTCGTCCCGATGTACCTGCTCCTGCGGGCCGAGCGCCGGGCCGAGGGTCAGCCGTCCAGTCTCAACTCGGCGAGCGCTGTCTCGATGCCGCGGTGGAAGGTCGGATAGGCGTAGATCATCGAGCGCAGCGTCTCGAGCGGGACCTGTGCGTGCACGGCCACCGTGAGGGCGCCGAGGACCTCTCCCGCGTACGGGCCCATGGCAGTCGCGCCAACGAGGACGCCGCGTGCCCGGTCGGCCACGAGCTTGATGAAGCCGTCGGCGCCGTCGCCATGGATCCATCCCCGCGTGGTCTGGCCGAGGGGCGTCACGCCGAGTGTGACATCGAGCCCCGCGTCACGCGCCTGCGCCTCGGTCAAGCCCACGGCACCGATCTCGGGATCCGTGAACGTCACGCGCGGGACCGCCGAGTAGTCCGCGGCTGGCCCGTCCTCACCCAGCACGTCGCGGATGACGATTCCGGCCTGGTACATCGACACGTGGGTGAACGCGCCGCCCTTCCCGGTGAGGTCACCGATGGCCCACACCTTCGGGGCGACGCGGCAGCGCTCGTCGATCGGAGCGACCTTGGCATCCTCGGGAACGCCGACCGAGCCGAGCCCGATCGCACCCGGGTCGGTGTCCCGCCCCGTCGCGACGAGGATCCGCTCGGCGCTGAGGGTGGTGCCGTCTTCCAACGTCACCTCCACGCCGTCGTCGCCACCTGACACGCCTGATGCGGCCACCCCGGTGTGCACTGCGATCCCCTCTCGCTGGAACACCACGGCCAGCCTTTCCGACGCTTCGGGTTCCGCAGCGGCCAACAGTCGGGGCCCGGACTCGACGATCGTCACGTCCACGCCGAACCGCGCCACCGCCTGGCCGAGCTCGGAGCCGATCGTCCCTCCGCCGAGCACCACGAGCGACGACGGCAGCTCCTTTGCCTCGATGAGCCCACGGTTCGTCCAGAAAGGCACCACGTCGAGACCCTCGATCGGGGGGATCGCCGCGCGCGAGCCGGCGTTGACGACGATCCCCAGCTCAGCGGCATACGGCTTCCCGTCGATGTCGACGCGACCGGCACCAACGACGCGCCCGGTGCCACGGACGAACGTCCCACCCTTCTTCGTGAAGCGCTCGACAGCGGCCCGGTCGTCCCAGTCGTCCGTTGCCTCATCCCTGATCCGGCGCGCGACGACCGACCAGTCTGGCCGCACGTCGCCGATGGCGCCGGCCAGCCCGTCGACGCGTCGAGCCTCGGCGAGCACCTCGCCCGCGCGGACCATCATCTTCGAGGGGATACAGCCCCAGTAGGGGCACTCCCCACCGACGAGGCCGTGGTCGACGCCGAGGACCCGCAGGCCGCGCTCTGCCAGAGTCCCCGCCACGTGCTCACCGCCGGGGCCCATGCCGATGACGATGATGTCGAAGGTGTCCATGGTCGGGTCCTCGGTCGATCCAATAGTCCATCCGTTACCGGAAGTCCTACCCTAGAGTGGCCAGGCGGCACCGGGGGCGGGCGATCGTCAGCCGGCGTGGGCGAAGGTGAGCCGTTCCCGGCGCGTGAAGCCGGCCCGGGTCGCGAGCCAGAGCAGGTGCTGGGCGCGGCCGGCTCGGGTGAGGTGGGCGCGGCGGATCGGTCCCGGGACGCGATGCAGCAACCACGGGACGAGGGTGACGACGTCCGCCGGCGGCAGCGTAGACGTGTAGTGCGTCTCCTCGATGCGGGCCCAGCTCTCCGGCGTCAGCACCTCCTGGAGGATGCGCATCGTCTCCTGCTCCTCGCGGTCGAGGTGCGAGCCGATCAGCTCGCCTGCGAGACGCAGGCTCGCCACGAGCTCGGCGTGGGCGTGGACATCCGGTGGTGGCGTGAGCCGGTCGAATGCCCGGGTGCACGCTGCGAGCACGTCCTCTATGGCGCGGTGCTCCTCCTCGAGGTCGTCCAGAGCGGCCCGCCCCGCGGAGTCGGTGAGTGGTCGCAGGACGGGCCGGAGGCCCTCGTCCTCCGCGGCCTGGTGGCGCAGGATCGAGGTGGCGAAGAACCGCCAGCGACCGGCGAGACTGAGCCACGTGACGGGCTCGTCCGGCGGCGTCGCGGAGACGGCCGCCGTGAAGTCGGCGAGGTCGCGGCGGAACGCGTGGTGCATGAGGTAGGTCCGGGTCAGGTCGACCGGGCCCGGCGGCGCAACGGCCTGTCCGGGGAGGCGGACCTGAGAGGACCAGGCGTGGAGGGTGGCAGCGTTCACTTCGGTGTTCCTGGTTCTCTGGGTCGTCAAGGGACGGCGAGCCGGCGGCTACGGGTTCAGTCGGTGACCCGGCCGTTCTCGAAGAGGCGCGGGATCCGGTGGTTCGCGAGGAACCTGTCGTCGGGATCCAGGGCTGAACGGATTCCCTTGAGCTGCATCCAGGTGACCTCGTCGAAGCCTGTTCTCGCGTCGACCGCGTCCTCGGCGAAGTTGAGACAGGTGCGGCCGCTGGACCAGGGCTCGAGTGCAGCGGTCAGCGCGTGGGCATCCAGCTGTCCCTGCACCGCCAGTTCCGGAGTGGCAGCCACAGCGACACCGAAGGCCAGGAACTGCGCGGCGAACGTGGCCAGCGCACCGTGCTCCTCGGGCACCCGGCCCAGCGCACCGCCGAGCTGGCGCAGCTCGGCGGACAGTAGCGAGGACGTCGAGCGAGGCCCGACCTGGTCGAGGAAGGCACCAATTGCCGCATCGGGCAGCTCGTCGACCAGCGTGGCGTCGGAGACTGCCGGCGTCGGTCCCTCGGGATCCAGGTGGAGCCGGACGAGCGACCGGGCCGACACGCGGGCGAACGTGTCGATCTCGGGACCCATCTCGCGGAGGGCAGCAAGAATCCGCTCCGCCTCGGGGTCGGTGCCGAGCACGGCTCCGTCGATGACCGCCAGCGAGCGTCCGCGCAGGGGCTCGGGGATCTGTGGCAATGGCGGCAGGTTGAGGATCCGGAAGGAGGTGGTCACCGCATCGGGGGCCTCCGGCGCCCAGCAGGCCCAGCGGTGCAGGACTTGCTCTGCCTCCGAACGGTCCCACACCAGCATGCCGGCGTAGGCCGACTCGATGGGGTAGAGGCGGAACTCGAGCGCCGTCACGATCCCGAAGTTGCCGCCGCCGCCCCGGATCGCCCAGAAGAGCTCGCGGTGGGTCGACGCATCGGCTCGGATGACGGAGCCATCGGCCGTGACGAGCTCGACGGCACTGAGGCTGTTGGCGGCCAGGCCGAGCTGGCGGGCGTACCAGCCGAAGCCACCCCCGAGGGTGTAGCCGGTGATGCCCACGTCTGGGGAGCTGCCATGCAGTGCCGCCAGTCCGTGGTCGGCGGCCGGCTCGACGGCGTCAAGCCAGAGCGCTCCGCCCTCGACCCGAGCGATACGGCCGACGGGGTCGATGATGACCCCGCGCATCCGATCGGTGCGGAGCAGGACGACGTCCTCGAGGCTCTGCGCGGCGAGCGGCCGGGCGTTGTGCCCAGTGCTCTGCGGCGCGACCCGGAGGCCCGCGGCGCCCGCCGCACGAACAACGGCCTGGACGTCGGCAACGTCACGAGGCATCGCGACAGCGGCCGGACGCTGGTCGACGGCGACGTTCCACGGGAGCCTGGCGCGGTCGTACTCGGCGTCACCCGGGAGGTGGAGGGCTCCGTCGCAAAGGCCTCTGAGGCTGGAGGCGCGACGGTCTTGCGACGGGTGGAGGGCAAGGGACTGTTCGATGGTCATACGTGCGTGATCCTCGTGTCGGTCGCGGCGTGTCCTCGTGGGTGTGCCCGCGAGGGTGGTCGATCCGCGACCGGGAGTGATGGGCCGGCCGAGACGCAGGCCGGAACCCATGGTCGAGGATCCCGCGCCACACACGGCGCGACCCCCTTGGGTCGGACATGGTGGCCCCTGGAGGAGCATCAGGGCGGCGTCCAGATACCTTCCCGGCGCGACGGAATCACGCGTGCCGGCGGAGCGGGGGGACGAATCAGCTTGCCCGACAACAATTCCGGCGAACCGGACACCCTGTCAGTCAGGCGATCGGCTTGAGCACGTCCAGGCCGATGAACGGTCGCAGCGCCTCGGGAACGACGACCGAGCCGTCCGGCTGCTGATGGTTCTCGAGGATGGCCACGATCCAGCGGGTCGTCGCGAGTGTGCCGTTCAGCGTCGCGACTGTGCGGGTGCCGGACCCGTTGGGGTCGCGTTCGCGGGTGTTCAGTCGGCGCGCCTGGAAGGTCGTGCAGTTGGACGTCGAGGTGAGCTCGCGGTACTTGCCCTGCGTCGGGACCCAGCCCTCGCAGTCGAACTTGCGCGCCGCCGGCCCACCGAGGTCTCCCGCCGCGATGTCGATGATCCGGTACGGGACCTCGATCTTGGCGAGCATCTCGCGCTCCCAGTCGAGCAGACGCTGGTGCTCGGCCTCGGCCTCATCGGGACGGCAGTAGCTGAACATCTCGACCTTGTGGAACTGGTGGACCCGGATGATCCCGCGCGTGTCCTTGCCGTGCGACCCTGCCTCACGGCGGTAGCAGGCCGACCAGCCTGCATAGCGCCTCGGTCCTGCCGACAGGTCGATGATCTCGTCGGCGTGGTAGCCGGCCAGCGCCACCTCCGACGTCCCAGTGAGGTAGAGGTCGTCGGCCTCGAGCCGGTAGACCTCCTCCGCATGAGCGTCGATGAAGCCCGCGCCGAGCATGATCTCGGGCCGCGCCATCGTCGGCGTGATCATCGGAGTGAAGCCCGCCGCGGTAGCCTGCGCAATCGCCATGTTGAGCAGCGCCAGTTCCAGCAGCGCACCCACCCCGGTGAGGTAGTAGAACCGGGCCCCGCCGACCTTCGCGCCGCGCTCCATGTCGATGGCACCGAGGCGCTCCCCGAGCGCGAGGTGGTCGAGGGGCTCGAAGCCCTCAGCCGCGAAGTCGCGCGGTGTACCGATGGTCTCGAGGACGGCGTAGTCGTCCTCACCGCCGCTCGGCACCCCGTCGATGATGACGTTGCCCACCATGCGCAGCAGCCGGGTCAGCTCGGCCTCCGCCGCGTCAGCGACCGACTCGAGAGCCTTGACCTCCTCGCTCAGACGCGCGGCCCTGGTGCGCGCCGTGTGGGCGACCTCCTCGAGGTGGTCCGCGTCGGGAGCGCCGGCCTTCCTCGCCTTCTGGAACGCGGCCATCGCCGCGCCGACGTCCTTGCTGACCGACTTCTGCTCCGCGCGCAGCGACTCGAACTCACCGAGCGAGGAACGCCGACGCTCGTCGGCAGCGAGGATCGCGTCCACGATCCCCGGGTCCTCTCCACGGGCCAGTTGCGAGGCGCGAACCCGGTCAGGGTCGTCGCGCAGCAGCTTGATGTCGATCACGGCGCCAGCCTATCGGCGGCCGTGTGCCGCTCACGACCGTGTTTGCCACGGCCAGCGGCCATGATCACCGCGCCGCGGTGGTCGCAACGAGGTCGGTGCTGACCTGCCAGAGCCGCGCGGCGACCGCCGGGTCACGAGAGAGCGCACTCGACTGCTTGGGTCGACGGTCGGCGAAGTACGTGCCGGTCACCCCCTCCACCTCGGGTGAGGCAGCAAGGTGGATCGACGTGAGCGCCCCACGCGCGGGACTGCGCAGGAACGGTCGCATCACCGGGGCGACGACCTTCCAGGCGACCTGCTGGTCCTCGGATCCGAAGCCGGTGCGGACCATCCCGGGATGCAGTGCGTTTGCCGTGACGGGACCCGAGCCGAGACGCCGGGCCAGCTCGTAGGTGAAAAGAACATTGGCGAGCTTGGACTGGTTGTAGGCGCGCGGTCCGGAGTAGTCGCGCTCCCCCTGCAGGTCGTCGAAGTCGATGGTGCCGAGCGTGTGCGCCCCCGACGCGACCATGACGATGCGCGCAGGGCCGCTCGCTTCCAGCCGCTCGAGGAGCAAGGTGGTCAGCAGGAACGGTGCGAGGTGGTTGACGGCGAAGGTCCGCTCGAGGTCGTCGGCCGTGACGTGGCGGGTCGCCCAGAAGCCGCCGACGTTGTTGACGAGCACGTCGAGCCGCTCATAGGTGGCGAGCACGTGGCTGGCCAGCCGCCGCACCTGCACCTGCGAGGACAGATCGGAAACGAACACGTCGACGTATGCCGCTGGGCTCGCTTCCCGGATGGTGCTCGCTGCCGCTTCGGCGCGCTCTTCGTCGCGGCCAACGATGCCGACGCGGGCACCGAGGCCGGCGAGACCGGCGGCGGTCGCCCGGCCGATCCCGCCAGTGGCTCCGGTGACCAAGACGGTTCGGCCGGACATCGGCCCGATGGCCCCCGCGCGCACCTACTTGACCTCGGCGCGGAGCATGGTCCAGAGCCCGATGGCGAGGGGCACGACGAGCCAGACCACCGAGGTGACACCGAGCTGCGACCACTGCTCCCCGACGAGAGGTCCGTCGAAGAGGAGCTTCTGCGTCACGTTCGGGTCGACCCACGGGTGGGCATCGCGGAACCAGTCCTGCGTGAAGGCGAGCAGCTCGAGCAGCGGTGGCGCGACGAAGCCGAAGACGAAGTAGGCGACGATCGCTCCGGCCGAGTTGCGGATCAGCAGGCCGAGCATGAAGCCGACGAGCAGCACGAGCGTGTTGCCGAGCACGATGGCGCTCAGGACCGCGAGGCTCTGGTCCCAGATCGCGTCGGTGCCGGCGATGAGTGAGCCGACGACGTTGCCGGCCGCCCCGATGGCGAACGCGAGCAGCATCGAGGCGATCGCGACGAGGACGACGGCGATGCCCTTGGCGAGGATGACCCGGCCGCGGTGCGGCACGAGGGTGAAGGTCGTCAGCCCGGTGCGCTGGCTCCATTCGCTGGTGACCGACAGGATCGCGATCACCGGCAGGATGATGGCCATCGGGAAGCCGGTCGCCAGGGTGAAGGTGCTGAACGTTCGTTCCTCGGCGGCGGCGAAGAGGATGACCCCGATGGTGGCGAGCAGCGACGCGATGCCGATGCTCGCCAGCAGCCAGAAGCCGGACCTGGTGTCGAAGGACTTGCGCAGCTCGAGGGAGACGATCCGCGAGAGCGGGATGTGCTCGAGGGCCGCGGCCCGGACCGGGCGCCGCGCGAGGGCCGCCGAGGCGCCGGCGCCCACGACCGTTTCGAGCGTGGCGGGGCCTTGGGTGACCGGGGGGATCGGTGGAGTGATGGCGGTCATGAGACTGCTCCTACTGTGGGCGCTGCGTGTTCGTGGGCGTGGTGATCCCGTTGGTGTCCGAGGTGAGCTCGAGGAACATCTCCTCGAGGCCGGCGCCTTCAGCTGGGCGCAGCTCGACGAGCGGCGCCCCGGCCTTGAGGGCCAGCTGGCCGACGATGGCCGGGTCGGCCTCGACCCGCAGTGTGCCGTTGCCCTCGAGGCTGTCGCCCTCGTGGTAGTCGATGCCGGCGACAGCGAGCGCCGCGCTGAGCAGGGCGACCTCGGGGGTGCGGACCAGCGTGCCGGCAGAGGCGAGCAGCTCGGCCTTGGTGCCCTGGGCGACGATGCGGCCGTTGCCGATGACGACGAGGTCGTCGGCGACGACCTCGATCTCGTGGAGCAGGTGCGAGGACAGCAGCACCGTCGCTCCGCCGTTGGCGTATTCGCGCAGCAGGTCCCGCATCCACCTGATGCCCGCCGGGTCGAGCCCGTTGGCGGGCTCGTCGAGGATGAGCACCTCTGGCTCGCCGAGCAGGGCCGCGGCGATCCCGAGGCGCTGGCGCATCCCGAGGGAGTAGTCGCGCACGCGTCGGTCTGCCTCGGCCGGCGCTCAGGCTGACCACGTCGAGCATCTCCTCGACGCGGCGGGCCGGCAGGCCCATGATGCGCTGGGCCAGCGTGAGGATCTCGCGCCCGGTGCGACCCGCGTGCTGGGCGGAGGCGTCGAGCAGGACACCGACCTCCAGGCCGGGGTTGGGCAGCTCGGAGAAGCGGCGTCCGCACACGTGGGCGGTGCCGGACGTCGCGGGCGTCAGCCCGACGATGACGCGCATGGTCGTCGACTTGCCGGCGCCATTGGGGCCGAGGAACCCGGTGACCCGTCCGGGCGTCGCGGTGAACGAGACGTCGTCGACCGCGGTGAACTTCCCATAGGTCTTCGTGACCGACTCGACGGTGATCATCGGACCGAGCCCATCGTGATGGCGACCTTGCCGCGGACCTTGCCGGACTCGAGGTATCGCATCGCGTCGGCCGTCTCGGCGATCGGGTACGCCCGGTCGACGCTCGGCACCACCTCCCCGGACTCGAGGAGGACGGCGAGCCGCTCGTAGTCCGAGGCGCGCTCCTTGGCGATGACGCTTGTCAGACGTTGGCCACCGAAGATCGACGCGAGGCGTGCTCGGAGCTGGCGCCCGATCGTGCCGCCGGTCCAGTCACCGCCGCCCTCGCCTCCGACGAGCACGAGGGTGCCGGCCGGTGTCAGCGCTCGTCGCAGTCGGGCCAGGTCGGACAGGCCGGCGATGTCGATGATGAGGTCGTAGCGTCGGGAGCCATCGGCGAAGTCGTCCCGGTTGTAGTCGAGGACGTGGTCGGCGCCGAGGGCACGGACCAGGTCGAGCTTGGCTGCGCTGGCCACCCCGGTGACCTCGGCGCCGAAGGCCTTGGCCAGCTGAACGGCATACGACCCGACCCCGCCGGAGGCGCCGGTGACGAGCACCTTCTGGCCGGGGGCGACTCCACCTGCGTCGACGACGGCCTGCAGGGCCGTGCCCCCCGAGATGGGAACGACCGCGGCCTGCTCCCACGTGAGGTTCGCCGGGCGACGGGCAAGCTTGTCCTCGCGCGCCACGGCGTACTCGGCGACCGAGCCGGGGGCGACGCCGAAGACGTCGTCGCCGACGGCGAACTTCGACACACCGGAACCGACCTTGACGACGGTGCCCGCGACGTCGCGGCCGATGACCGGCTGCTTCGGCGCCCGCAGGCCGAAGACGAGGCGCAGCAGACGTGGCTCGCCCTGCATGAGGTGCCACGTGCCCCGGTCGAGGCCGGCGGCCCGCACCCTGACGAGCAGCTCGAGGGGGCCGACCTCGGGTCGGGCGATCTGCGCAAGGCGCAGGATGTCGGACGTGCCATAGCCGTCCTGAACGACGGCGCTCATCGAGTCAGCGAGCTGGTCTCCCTGACCGGACCTGTTGACACCGACGACGGTGGCCGGTTGATCTGCCATGACGACTTCCCCTTCGTTGCCCGGCGAGTCGTTCCCGCCGTACTTAGTACGATCACGGTATCGTACTAAGTACGATGGGCACTAGGGTCTGGGCGAGACGAATGAGAGGCACGATGTGAAGACCGTGAGCGGGACTGCCACCGGGGGCGGCGGACGACGCACGCCACTCAGCCGAGAGCGCATCCTCGAAGGGGCCATTCGCGTCGCAGACGACGGCGGCCTGGCATCGCTGACGATCCGCTCGCTTGCGCAGACGCTCGGGGTCAAGCCGATGTCCGTCTACCACTACGTTGACGGCAAGGACGAGATCATCGACGGCATCGTCGATCTCGTCTTCGGCGAGATGGATCTACCTGCTGCACAAGGTGACTGGCGCGCCGAGATGCACCAGCGCTGTGCCTCGGCCCGTTCGGTCCTGCGCCGTCACCCGTGGGCGATCCCGCTGCTCCAGGCCCGGACGAGTCCCGGCCCGGCCACGCTGCGCCACCTCGACGCCGTCATCGGCTGCCTCCGTGGCGCCGGCTTCTCCCTCGAGCTGACCGCACACGCCTATGCCGTGATCGACTCGTACGTCTACGGCTTCGCCATGTCCGAGGCCTCCCTGCCGATCAACGGCCCGGAGACCGTCAACGAGGTGGCCGAGTCGATGATGCTGCAGTACCTCGCCGCCGACTACCCGAGCCTGCTCGAGTTCACGACCGGGCACATCCTGCAGCCGGGCTACGACTTCGGCCTCGAGTTCGACTACGGACTCGACCTCGTCCTCGACGCTCTTGAGGAGCGAGTCCGACCCGCCAGCGGATGACAACGGTGCCCCGCGTCCATCGGCACACGGCACCTCGCGGGGAGGTGACGCCCGACGGGCGGGTCCGAGGGAGCGAGCCCAGCGGCACACGACCCCCGGTCCGACCGCCCCCTTGCGTCGAGTGTTCACTTGACGCCGCCCCCTGCCCCCAGTGAGCGGGGACGAATGACGGGACGAGATTCTGCGCTCGTGCGTGAGCGCCCGGCGCAACCAGGTTTGGTCCCGTCATTGCGACCAACCGGAGCCGCGCCAACTGCACACTCGACGCAGGGGGCGCGGCGCGAACTGCACACTCGACGGTGTTGGGAGGGTGACCCGCGGTGGAATGACGGGCGCAAGGCCGGACCAGCGGCACACGACCCCCGGTCCGACCGCCCCCTTGCGTCGAGTGTTCAGTTGACGCCGCCCCCTGCCCCAGTGAGCGGGGACGAATGACGGGACGAGATTCTGCGCTCGTGCGTGAGCGCCCGGCGCAACCAGGTTTGGTCCCGTCATTGCGACCAACCGGAGCCGCGCCAACTGCACACTCGACGCAGGGGGCCGCGGCGCCAACTGCACACTCGACCGGGTGGGGCGACGCCCAACGGCGGGTCCAGGGGGAGCGAGCCCAGCGGCATACGGCACGAATTCAGGCGTTGCGCGCGGAGACCGCCTGCCACAGCACCACGACCGCAGCCAACGAACCGAGCAGGGCGAGGGCGTAGACGAGGGTGTTGATGAGGCGCTGGTGGGCCTTGAGCTTGAGCCCGTCAAAGAGTGCGTAGCGGAAACGCTGGGCCCAGTGCAGGAGCGAGAGCACGAAGACGCCGAGCAGCACGAGGGCGGTCAGCGGGTGGCCGACGAGGCCGAGCAGCTCGTCACGACCGGGCTCATCGATCCAGCCCAGCGGTATCGCGAGCGCGAAAAGGAAGACCAGGGCCGGGAGGAACAGGGCCGACACCACCCCGCCCGCACTGAACAGCAGCCACAGGACCGGCTCGATCGGGCGCCTGGCCACCTAGCGGGTCACCACCAGCGCAACGACAAGGGCGGTCACCACGACCCACCCGGCATATGCGCCGCCGGCGATCGCTGCCGGAGGGACTCGCTGCCCGCGCAGCTTCACGACGGCGGCAGCGGGGGTGAGGTTGAACCAGGTGATCGAGTGGAGCATCAGGAAGGCCAGCGTGACGACGTTGAGAGCCACGACCCATGGGCTCGCGGCCCAGTCGAGGAAGTCGCGGTACTGGGACTCGCCCTGGGCAAGCGCCCGGACCATGAGCAGCAGGAAGACCACCGACCATGCGACGAAGATGCTGCTCAGCTCCCGCAGGACGAAGAAGACGTAGCTGCGACGTCCCAGCCACCACAGCCGGCTCATCTCCGGGCGGTAGGCGCGAGGGGCGTCCCTGGTCGGCTGCGTCATCGCGGCCCCCGTGGGAGGACGAACGACCTCAGGGACTGCAGGGCGGCGGTGAGCTTGTACCGCTGGATCGCTCCGGCCGGGTCCACGCCCTTCGGGCAGGCACGCGTGCACTCACCGACGAACGTGCAGCCCCAGATCCCCTCGGGGTGGATGAGCAGGTCGAGCCGGACGTCGGCCCCCTCGTCGCGCGAGTCGAGGTTGTAACGCTGCGCGAGTGCGATCGCGGCCGGACCGATGAACTCGGGATCCAGCCCGTAGACGGGGCAGGCGGAGTAGCACAGCATGCAGTTGATGCACATGCTGTACTGCGAGTAGTCCTCGAGCTGCTCGGGAGTCTGGAGGTACTCGCCTTCGTCGACGGTCCTGTTCTCGCCGCGCACGATCCACGGGCTGACCTGAGGGAGCTTGCGCATGAAGTCGCCGATGTCGACCACGAGGTCGCGGATGACGGGGAAGTTGGCGAGCGGCTCGACGCGGACCGGGCCGGGGGCGTAGTCCACGAGGAACGTCGCGCAGGTCAGCCGGGGGTCACCGTTGACCGTCATGCCGCAGCTCCCGCAGATGCCCATGCGGCACGACCACCGGTAGGACAGGCTCCCGTCGATGGTGTCCTTCACGTGGTTGAGGCCGTCGAGCACCGCCCAGTCCCGGCGCAACGGCACCTCGTACTCCTGGACGGTCGGCTCGCCATCGCGGTCCGGCCGGTAGCGCATCACCTCGAGCGTGATCGTGTCAGCCATCGCTCACCTCCCATAGACGCGTTCTCCCGGTGGCCATCGGGTGAGGGTCACGGGCAGGTAGTCGACCCGGTGTGCGCCCGCCTCGCCGCCCTCGCCGCGATGGACGAGCGAGTGCGCGAGGTACCGCTCGTCGTCACGCGCCGGGAAGTCGAGGCGCTGATGGGCCCCGCGTGACTCCTCGCGCCGCAGCGCCGCCGCGATGATCGCCTCTGCCACGTCGAGCATGTTCGACAGCTCGAGGGCGGCGACGATCTGGGTGTTGAAGGCGCGGCTGTGATCGTCGATCACCATCGACTCGGACCGCTCCTGCAGCTCCCGCAACGTGGCTGCGCCTTTGACGAGGGAGCCCTCGGTCCGGAAGATGCCGGCACTGTCCTCCATCGTCTGCTGCATTCCGGTCCGGAGGTCCGCAATCGACTCGCGACCGTCGCTGCGGTCCCACAACCCACTCGTGAGGCGACGTTCCTCGTCCCCTGCCTGCGCGGCCACCGAGGACCCGGGGTCGGGTGCTCCTTGGGCATACCGGGCGGCCGCGCGGCCGGCGCGCGCACCGAAGACCAGGCACTCGGGCAGGGAGTTGGAGCCCAGGCGGTTGGCACCGTTGATGCTCACGCAGGCGACCTCGCCCGCGGCATAGAGACCCGCGAGCGGCGTCGCCCCGTCGATGTCGGTGTGGATCCCGCCCATCATGTAGTGCACCACCGGTCGCACCGGCACGAGCTCGCGCACCGGGTCGATGTTCTCGTACTTGAGGCACAGCTCGCGCACGAAGGGCAGCTTGGTGTCGATCAGCTTCTCGCCGAGGTGCCGCAGATCGAGGTGCACGACGGACCCGTAGGGCGAGTCGATCGTTCGGCCCTTCTCCTCCTCGTGGACGAACGCCTGCGAGAGGCGGTCGCGCGGGCCGAGCTCCATGCTGCGCAACACCGGGTCGGGGGTGGGGGTGCCGAGGTCGTAGTCCTGGAGGTAGCGGTAGCCGTCCTTGTTCAGCAACCAGCCGCCCTCCGCGCGGGCGGCCTCGGTGATGAGGATCCCGGTGAAGGGCAACCCGGTCGGGTGGTACTGCACGAACTCCATGTCCTTGAGCGGCACACCGGCACGCCACGCCAGGGCCATGCCGTCACCGGTGTTGATGTTCGCGTTGGTGGTGAACGGGAACACCCGTCCACAGCCTCCGCCCGCGAGAATGACCGCCTTGGCCGTGATGGGTTCGATCCGCCCCGTCGTCAGCTCCAGGGCGACGACACCCTGCACGCGGCCCTCGTCGACGAGCAGCTGGGTGACGAACCACTCGTCGTACCGGGCGACCTCCGAGTACTTGAGCGACGTCTGGAACAGGGTGTGGAGCATGTGGAAGCCGGTCTTGTCGGCGGCGAACCAGGTCCGCTTCTTCTTCATGCCACCGAACGCGCGCACCGCGATGTGGCCGTCCGGCTGCCGGCTCCAGGGGCAGCCCCAGTGCTCGAGCTGCAGCAGCTCACGGGGTGCCTCCGCCACGAACGCCTCCACCGCGTCCTGGTCGCACAGCCAGTCGCTCCCGGAGATCGTGTCGTAGGCGTGCTCGTCCAGGCTGTCATCGTCCGCGACCGCCCCGGCGGCACCACCTTCGGCAGAGACGGTGTGGCTGCGCATCGGGTAGACCTTGGACACGATGGCAACACGCAACGCGGGCTCGGTCTCCGCGATCGCGATGGCTGCCCGGAGGCCCGCGCCACCGCCCCCGATGACGAGGACGTCGTGATCGGCGCTCATGAGAGGGTCCACCACCTCACTCGCCGCGTAGCTCTTCGTCGATCAGGACCTTGCCCCGGTGATGGATCACGCGATGATGAGTGCTGCCGTCGTGGAAGTCGTCGCGGAGGTCCTGGCAGCCGCAGCCGTAATGGACATGCTCGACGCGCATCCCCTCATCGTCGCTGTCGCGGTAGCGCGTTCCGTCGACAATTGCGCCGCAGGGGGCTGTCTCACCGGTGAAACTCGTTCTCGTCGCCACAGCGACCGCCCTTCGCCCGACTCCACCAGCATGCTCCGGACTTCTCAGGATGGGAAGGATTGCGCCTCGGGACGCAGATGCGACCCAGTCGCACCTGAGCCTAGACTGGGCCCATGCATGTTCCTGACGGCTTCCTCGACGTCCCCACCTCCATCGCGACCGCGGTGGTCGCGACGGCCGGGGTCGCCGCCGCCCTGCGTGGCGCACGCCGCGACCTCGACGAGCGGACGACGCCCATCGCCGGCCTCGTCGCGGTCTTCGTCTTCGCCGGTCAGATGATCAACTTCCCGGTCGGCGCCGGGACCTCCGGCCACCTCCTCGGCGGCGCTCTCGCAGCGGTCCTGGCCGGCCCGTGGCTCGCCACCCTCGCGTTGTCCGTCGTGCTCATCGTGCAGGCCTTCCTCTTCGCCGACGGCGGCATCACGGCGCTCGGCTCCAACGTCCTCCTCATGGGCCTCGTGGGGGTCTGGGTCGGCTGGTTCGCCTTCCGCGCCGCGCGGGCGGTCCTGCCACGCAAGGCCTCCTCGGTTCCCCTCGCCGCAGCGTTCGGCGCCTTCGTCAGCGTCCCCGCGGCCGCTGCCGCGTTCGTCGGCCTGTTCGCGATCGGCGGCCAGGCCGACATCCCGATCGGCTCGGTCCTCACCGCGATGCTGTCGTGGCACGCCATCATCGGGATCGGCGAGGCCCTCATCACGTCGCTCGTCGTTGGCTCGGTCGTCGCGGTTCGACCGGACCTGGTGGCCGGGGCCCGCGACCTCCTCGCCGAGCGGACCCTGGAGATCCGGCAGCAGGTGCGCGCGTGAGCACGCGTCGCTTCGCCCTCATCGCATTCGTGGTCAGCCTGCTCATCGCGGGAGTCCTCTCCTGGTACGCGTCCAGCAGCCCGGACGGCCTCGAGCACGTCGCGGAGACAACCGGATTCGGCCAGACCGCGCAAGAGCACGCGACTGCTGGTGGCCCGCTCGCCGACTACGAGGCCAAGGGCGTCGACTCGGGGAGGCTGTCGACCGGGCTCGCCGGTGTCATCGGGGTCGCCGTGACCGGTCTGCTCATGGGCGGTCTCGTCCTCGTCCTCCGCCGACGTGGTCGTTCAACCCCGACCGACCTGCCCGAGGTCGAGCCGGCCGAGCGCGGCTGATCGATGGGCGCTCCGCACGGCCACGCCCTCCACTACCACGGCCACTCCCCGCTTCACCGGCTCCCGGCGCACGTCAAGATCGTCGCGCTCGTCGGCTACGTCCTCGCCGTCGTGGCCACCCCGAGAGGCACTTACTGGCCGTATGCCGCTCACCTCCTGGCGCTCGCCTGCGCCGTTGTCGTGTCGCGAGTTCCTTTCGGGCACTTGGCGAGACGCATGGTCATCGAGGTGCCGTTCGTCGTCTTCGCGCTGGTGCTGCCACTCGTCGCGACCGGTGAGCGCGTGGCGATCGGCCCGATCGAGGTCTCCCAGTCCGGCCTCGAGGCGGCAGCCGCGCTCCTGGCGAAGGGCACGCTCGGCGTCCTCGCGTCCCTCCTGCTCGCCGCGACGACGGAGGCGCGCGACATCATCGCCGGCTTCGAGAAGCTGCGGATGCCGCAGCCGCTCGTCCAGATCATGAGCTTCATGCTCCGCTACACCGAGGTCGTGGCGGCGGACCTCGCTCGGATGCGGATCGCCCGGGAGTCGAGGGGCTTCCGGGCGCGGTCGGTGCGCCAGTGGCCCGCTCTCGGAGCAACCCTCGGCACCCTCTTCATCCGGTCCTACGAGCGTGGGGAGCGGGTCCACCTGGCCATGCTGTCACGGGGCTACACCGGCCGCATGCCAACGCTCCGACCCCTGACCGCCACGGGGACACAGTGGGCACTCGGCGGCGTACTCCCTCTCGCGTGTGCGCTCGTCAGCCTGACTGCGCTGGTGGCGCCGTGAGTGCCCCCGTTCTCGACGTGCGCGGCCTGGCGTTCGCCTACCCCGACGGGCACCAGGCGCTCTTCGGCGTGGATCTCCACGTGCACCGCGGCGAACGGGTCGCCATGCTGGGTCCGAACGGCGCCGGCAAGACCACGCTCGTGCTGCACCTCAACGGCATCCTGACCGCCGGGTCCGGCGCCGTCGCGGTGTCCGGCCTGCCCGTCACCAAGGACAACCTCGCCGAGATCCGGCGCCGCGTCGGCATCGTCTTCCAGGATCCCGACGACCAGCTGTTCATGCCGACGGTCCGCGACGACGTGGCGTTCGGGCCGGGCAACCTCGGCCTGCGCGGCGACGAGCTCGACGCCCGGGTGCTCCAGGCCCTGGCACAGGTGGGCATGGCCGAGTTCGCCGACCGGCCGCCGCACCACCTGTCCTTCGGCCAGCGGAGACGGGTCGCCGTCGCGACGGTCCTCGCCATGAACCCGGAGATCCTCGTGCTCGACGAGCCGTCCTCGAACCTCGACCCGGCCTCTCGCCGCGAGCTGGCCGACATCATCCGCTCCCTCGACGTCACCGTCCTCATGGTGACCCACGACCTGCCCTACGCCCTCGAGCTCTGCGAGCGGGCCGTGATCCTCTCGGACGGCATCATCGCCGCAGACGGCCCGACCTCGGAGGTGCTCGGCGACTCGCACCTGATGGCGCGTCACCGGCTCGAGCTGCCCTACGGCTTCACCGTCCCCCCACGGCAACACACCCGCTGATCGACTGCCCACCCCTGCTGCAGCAGGGGTGGGCAGTCGATGAGCGGGTGTGTTGCGGGCGAGGGGCGGTGGGCTACTTCACCTCGGCCCGGTGGAGGAGCCACATGCCGACGGCCACCGGCAGCGCGACCCACAGCCCGACGGACGTGCCGAGCTGGGCCCACTGCTCACCGGTCATCGACTCGACGGTGAAGAGCGCGTTCGTCGTGCGGTTCATGTCAAGCCACGACGCGGCGCTGTCGAGCCAGCTGACCATCTGGCCAAGGATCGCCCACGCCGTCGGCAGCACGAAGAGGAGGACGATCGCAGCGGGCGTGTTGCGGAGCAGCATTCCGAAGCCCACTCCCTGGGCCACGCCGAGGAGGACGAAGAGCCCGGCGCCGAGCAGCGTGTTGTTGTCCAGTGCCCAGTCCCCGCCATATCCCTGGATCGTGATCGCCGCTTGGTGGGCGACGGCGGCCAGCGCCACCGACATGACGATCGCGGCGACCCCGACGAGCATGGCGGCGAGGAACTTCCCCCAGATCACCCGACCCCGGCGCGGCTCGAGGGTGAAGGTCACCAGGCCGGTCCGCTGCGACCACTCCGACGTCACCGCGAGGATTCCGGCGATCGGCAGCAGAATGGCCGACGGCGTCGTCGTCGCCGTGAGGTAGTCCTCGAAGCGATGGTGGCCCGACTCGTTGAAGAACATGATGACGAGCGTGGTCGCGATGATCGCCCCGATGGCGATGAGCAGCCATCGCCCAGCACGGGTGTTGAACATCTTGCGCAGCTCGAGCCCGACGATGCGGGCGAACGGCACCCCGGTCGTCGGACGCTCGCCCGGGATGCGGTCGGGCATCCGTGCCACCGACGGCAGGGTCGACTCGGCGGTCGGCGAGACGACGGCAGGGCTCTTCGACGCCATGGCCGTGTCTGAGGTCGTGGTCGTGGTCATGCCGCCACCTCCTCGCGGGCCGTCTCGGCGGTCAGCTCGAGGAACATCTCCTCGAGGCCGCGGCTACCACCGGCGCGCAGCTCGACGAGCACGATGCTCGAGGCCGCGGCGACCTGGCCGACGGTCATCGGCTCGGCATCGACCTGGAGGCCACCGGTCGCAGCGCGCGAGACGGCGACGTCCTCGGCCGCGAGCGCGAGCGCGAGGGCCTGGTCATCGGTGGACCGGACGAACGTGCCAGCGCCGGAGAGCAGCTCCTCCTTGGTGCCCTGCGCGACGATCCGGCCGTGGCCGATGACGATGATCTCGTCGGCGACCCGCTCGATCTCGTTGAGCAGGTGCGAGCTGAGCAGGACCGTGCCGCCCCGGTTCGCGTAGCCGCGAAGCAGGTCACGCATCCAGCGGATACCGGCGGGGTCGAGGCCGTTGGCCGGCTCGTCGAGGATGAGCACCTCGGGGTCGCCAAGCAGCGCGTGGGCGATGCCCAGTCGCTGACGCATGCCGAGCGAGTAGTTGCGCACTCGCCGGCCGGACTCCTTGTCCGTGAGTCCGACGAGGTCGAGCATCTCGTCGACCCGATTGCGGTTGACGCCCATCATGATGGCGCCCAGCGTGAGGACCTCGCGGCCGGTGCGGCCAGCGTGCTGGGCGGAGGCGTCGAGGAGGACGCCGACGTGGCGTCCGGGGTTGGGCAGGTGGCCGTAGGCCCTGCCGAGCACCGTCGCGGTGCCGGCGGTGGCGGGCGTGAGCCCGGCCATGATGCGCATTGCGGTGGACTTGCCGGCGCCGTTCGGGCCGAGGAAGCCGGTCACCTGACCGGGCTTGACCTCGAAGGAGACGTCGTCGACGGCCGTGAAGGGACCGTAGCGCTTGGTGAGTCTGTCGACTGTGATCATGTTGTCAACCCTGTCGCACTTGCCCATTCGCCGACATCAGTCATCAGCCTGATTCGACCCCTACCTGGGTATGACTCGACCCTGAGCCCGCTCCCGCGGTCAGCGACAGCGGGAGCGAGCCCAGCGGCATACGGGATGGGGTTTGACTCAGTGCGGCAGGCGCACGTCGACCCAGACGAGACGGTGGTCGCTCGACGGGAAGGGGAAGACACCGGTGAGGCGGGACAGCGGGTCGGCCTGGACCGGCCAGAAGACCGCGGCATCGAGAATCCGGAGGGCCGTGCTGGGGAGCACGTAGTCGGTACGCAGGTTGCCCGGGCCGGGGTTGTCGTTGAAGTCCGCCGTGTCATGGGCGGGATCACCGATGTGCGCCAGGTTGGCGCCGCCCTGAAGAATGCTCGCCTCGACGGCTCCCTCGCTGGACGGCGTGACCGACGTGTTGACCTTGGGGTGGTCGAGCAGCGCCTCGATCGAGCCCTCGACGGAGTCGCCGTCGTTGGGGTCGGAGTTCTGGTCGCCGGCGATGACGAAGAGCTCGCCGGGCCCGAGCCCGCCCGTGCCGCCCGCGTCGTCATAGATGTAGGACGACGCGCGCGGCCCGCTGATGTAGTCGGCCCAGAAGCGGATCTCGTCGTGGTTGCGGCGACCGTTGCGGTCCTCGGCGCCGTCGAAGGTGGGAGGAGTCGGGTGGCTGACGAGGAAGTGGACGGTCCGGCCGCCCAAGGAGATCGGCACGTCCCAGTGAGACTTGCTCGACAGGCGGAGGATGTCCTGCTCCTCGGGCGAGTAGAAGTCCGGCGGGCATGAGGTTGCCCGGCATGTCCTTCCAGAGGAAGTGCTGGAAGGTGCGGACGGCATCGTGGTCGATGGGGTACCTGCGAGTAGACGACCATGCCGAACTGGCCGGGGAAGAGCCCGAACCCGTAGGCGTCGTCACCCCCACCGATGACCCCGTTGTTGTTGAGGTCGAACCCGGTGGGGATGCCGGTGTTCGAGGGCGCCACGAAGTAGTACGGGTACTCGACCGGGTCGGCGCCGTTCTGCGGGACCTCGAGGTAGTTGTCCCGGAACAGCTCCGCAGCGACGCCGTCCTCGACGAAGTCGAACTCGTTGACGAGCAGGACGTCGGGGCTCGTCCGCTGGATGATCTCCGCGATGGTCCTGGCCTGGGCGTTGTCGGGGGTCGAGAGGTCCGCGACGAGCTGGCCCTCCACGTTGCGGTTGAGCGACGCGTTGAACGTCGCGAAGCGGACGTCCATGTCGGGCCTCCCATTTGGTGCGCCGGTTCCTCCGCAAGGCTAGGCCCCCGCCGCGGAAAGTCGGTCGACAGAGCGGACCGCGATCCGTACCGTTTCTTGTCGTGTGGATTGCCTGACGCCCCGAGCCCTTTTGACCTCGCGACCTCAGGACCCGTATGCCATCCACCTTGACCATCACCGACCTCGACGTCGCCTTCGGCGCGCGCACCCTGTTCACCGGTCTCGACCTCACGCTCGCGGACGGTGACGTCACCGCGGTCGTCGGCCCCAACGGCTCCGGCAAGTCGACGCTGATGCGGACAATCATCGGGGAGCGGCCCGTCGAGCATGGCTCCATCGAGCTCGCCCCGCGGCACGCGACGATCGCCTGGCTGCCGCAGCTCCTCCCGGATCCGGAGGAGTCACTGCTGGCCTACGCTCGCCGGCGCACGGGAGTTGCCGCCGCGGATGTCGAGCTCGAAGCGTCCACTGCCGCAATGGCATCCGAGTCAGACGAAGAGCAACCTGGCCGTATGCCGCTGAGCGCGGACCGCTACGCCCGTGCCCTCGAGCGGTGGCTGGCCCTCGGAGCCGCAGACCTCGACCAGCGACTTCCCGAGGTCGCCGCGAAGGTGGGCCTCGACATCGACCCGAACCGGCCGCTCGGCTCGCTCTCGGGCGGGCAGGCGGCCCGGGCCTCCCTCGTCGCCGTGCTCCTCAGCAGCTACGACGTGCTGCTGCTCGACGAGCCGACGAACAACCTCGACGCGCGCGGCCTGGAGCTCATGGCTGACTTCGTCCACTCGCACGCGGGGCCTGTGCTCATCGCGAGCCATGACCGGGCGTTCCTCGACGCCGTGACGACGAAGGTCGTCGAGCTCGACCTGCACCAGCAGCGGATCGGGTACTACGCCGGCTCCTACAGCGACTTCGTGGCCGAGCGGGCGCTGCGCCGAGGGCAGGCGTGGGAGGCCTACGAGTCCTACGCCGGTGCCCGAGACTCCCTTGTGGCACAGGCGCGCCAGCGACATGCGTGGGCTGAGAAGGGGCATCGCAGCGTGTCCGTTGGCGGCGAGACGGACAAGCACATCCGGGAGAAGCACAGGGCACGGGCAGACCGGCAGGCGGCGAAGGGGGCCCGAATCCAGCGGGCCGCCGACCGCCTCGAGGTCGTGGAGCAGCCCCGGAAGGAGTGGCGGCTGCGCTACACCATCACCGAGGGCCCGCCCTCCGCCGACGTCGTCGCCACGCTCTCCGACGCAGTCGTTCGTCGTGGGTCGTTCACCCTTGGCCCCGTGAGCCTGGTTGTTGGACAAGGAGATCGGATCGCGCTCACCGGCGACAACGGGTCCGGCAAGACGACCCTCCTCGCGGCACTGCTCGGCCGCATCCGACTGACGTCCGGGCAGCAGTCGCTCGGTACCCGCGTCGAGGTCGGCGTGCTGGACCAGCGCCGACGCCTGCTCGACGACGACGCGAGCGTGCTCGACGTCGTGCGTCACGAGCTCGGCCCCCACCCGAGAACGGGAGCCCCCTGGCCGATCGCGGACGTGCGCACGCTGCTGGCCAAGTTCGCCGTCGGTACCGATCACGTGGCCCGGCCTGCCCGCTCACTCTCGATGGGCGAACGGACCAGGGCGCTCATGGCCCTGTTCCAGGGGCGCCAGGTCAACACCCTCGTCCTCGACGAACCAACGAACCACCTCGACGTCGAGGCGATCGAGCAGCTCGAGGCCGCCGTGGCGGCCTTCTCGGGGACGGTGCTCGTGGTCAGTCACGACGAGAGCCTGCTCAGCGGCATACGGCTCACTCATCGCTGGCACGTCGATAACGGGCACGTGACAGTCTCTGCCCACCTACCATCGACGTAGGGGTGAGGGGCGCCCCGAAGCGGGTGAGGCGTGACGACAATCGGACGCACTCGTGAGCTGGCCCGGGCACTCGAGCGGCTTGCCGGCGACGTGGCCGGCGGGGTCGTCTTCGTCGGGCCGGCCGGGATCGGCAAGTCCACCGTGCTCGCCGCCACGGCGGCCGCCGCGACCGACCTCGGCTGGCAGGTGGTCCGCACCCGGGCAGCTGCGTCGGAACGCGACCTGCCATACGTCGGCCTGCACGACCTCATCGGCGGCGCCGTCCACGACGTGGCGCCCACGCTGGCCGACCCGCTGCGCCGCGCGCTGGACGTCGTCCTGTTGCGCGCCGATCCGCCGGCGGGAGGTGTCGACACCCTGGCCGTCGACGTCGCGGTCCTCGAGGTGCTGCAAGCCATGGCGGAGCGGGGCCGGCTGCTGCTCGTGCTCGACGACCTCCAGTGGCTCGATGCGCCGACACGGCAGGTGCTCGAGTTCGCGGTCCGTCGCGTCGACCCGTCGAGGGTCGGTGTCGTGGCGGCATCCCGGGAGTCGGGGCCGGAGGCCTTGGCCCTCGTCCCAGAGCCCAACGAGCTGATCGAGGTTGCTGCCCTGACCCAGCACGAGCCCTGATGACCGGGCTCGACATGCCCCTCGAGCGGGCGCGGACGCTGCTGGCGCTGGGGGCCACTCGTCGCCGCGGTCGACAGAAGTCGAGCGCCAGGGCGTCCTTGGCCGAGGCCCGCGACATTTTCAGCCGGGCCGGCGCGGTCGCGTGGGTGGCCCGGGTCGACGAGGAGCTGCACCGCGCGGCTGGCGCGCGTGCCGGCCTGGAGCTGACGGTCGGGGAGCGAACCGTTGCCGAGCTCGCCGCTGCTGGTGTGACCAACCGTGAGATCGGGGCCCAGCTCTACCTCAGCCCCAAGACGGTCGAGACGGTGCTCACCCGCGTGTACCGCAAGCTCGGGGTCCGCTCGCGCACCGAGCTGGCGAGGCGTCTCGAGGCTCACTAGCGGGACAGCGCAAGGGAATCCCCTGATTCCTGCGGCGGCCGACGCTCCTAGCGTCGAGTCAGAGGCACCCACCGGGGGAGGCCCAGTCCAGAGGAGGACGTCATGACCACCACGATCCAGCGTCGACGGGGACGTCGAGCCGTTGCTGCAACCGCCATCGCCCCGCTGCTGGCCCTCGCCTACGCCGGCGCAGCCCACGCCGACTCCGCGCCGCTGACGTGGACCTTCGAGAAGTGCGCCACGAGCGGTTCCACCTGGGAGGGCACCGCCACAGGCCCCGACGGCACGGTGGCCCTTCGGACCGAGCTGACCGGCCTGCGCGAGACCGCACGGATCTGGCACGTCAGCCTCGACTGGGAGGTCGGCGATCTCTACCTGGCACGTCTCAACGGCACGCTCAACCTCAAGACGGGCGCCGTGGTCATGAATGGCACCGTCGCGGAAGGCGACTACGCCGGAAGCCAGGTCCACGAGGAGGGCCAGCTCTACGACGCCGATCGCGGGTGCTTCGCCGGCACCATCACCGTGATCCCAGCGACCTGAGCCGCCCAGCCCAGCCAGCGGTGAGCTCCCGCAGCAGGCGAACCGCTGGCAGGCTGGGCCCATGCCTGCGACAACCGTTGTCCTGTTCGGCGCCACCGGCGACCTGGCCAAGCGCAAGCTCCTGCCGGGGATGCTTCACCTGCACGAGTCGCAGCTCCTCGAGGGCCTGCGTCTAGTGGCGACGAGCCTCGAGGACCTGACGCGCGACGAGTTCCTCGACCTCGCGACCGACGCTGTGCGGAAGTACTCGAGGCGTGAGGTGAACGAGGAGGACCTGCGCGAGTTCGCGGACCGGGTCCACTGGGTGCCGGGCTCGGCCGGCACCCAGGCGCTCCGCGAGGCGGTCCTCGATTCCGAGAAGGTCCTCGGACCTGAGGCTCGCCGGCTGCACTACCTGTCCGTGCCGCCCGGCGCAGCACTCGCCGTCGTGCACCAGATCCAGGAGGCCGGGCTCGTCGAGCGCAGCCGGATCATCATGGAGAAGCCCTTCGGCATGGATCTGGCGAGCGCGAAGAAGCTCAACTCCGAGCTGCACCACGTGTTCGCTGAGGAGCAGATCTTCCGGATCGACCACTTCCTCGGCAAGGAGGCGGCCCAGAACATCCTCGCCTTCCGGTTCGCCAACGGGCTCTTCGAGCCGATCTGGCACCGCAACCACATCGACCACATCCAGATCGACGTCCCCGAGACGCTCGGGCTCGAGCAGCGCGCGGACTTCTATGAGGCGACCGGCGCCTACAAGGACATGGTCGTGACGCACCTGTTCCAGGTGCTCGGGTTCACCGCGATGGAGCCGCCGACGTCCTTGGAGCCGGACGCGATCACGGATGAGAAGAGCAAGGTCTTCCGTTCGATGCTGCCGATCCAGCCAAGCGATGTCGTGCGCGGGCAGTACATCGGCTACCGCGATGAAGAGGGGGTGTCACCGGAGTCCGAGACGGAGACCTTCGTCGCGATCAAGTGCTATGTCGACAACTGGCGCTGGGCGGGTGTGCCGTTCTACCTGCGGACCGGCAAGCGGATGGCCGAGAGCGCTCGGATCATCTCGATCGCGTTCAAGGAGCCGCCGCGCTCGATGTTCCCGCCGAGCTCGGGCGTCGGCGACGACGGGCCCGACCACCTGACCTTCGACCTTGCTGACCGGGCGCGCATGTCGCTCTCCTTCTATGGCAAGCGCCCCGGGCCCGGGATGACGCTCGACAAACTGTCGATGCAGTTCTCGATGCAGGATACGGACTGGGCAGGCGCCGCTCTCGAGGCCTACGAGCGGCTCATCTACGACGCTGCCCGTGGCGATGCGACCCTCTTCACTCGCGCGGAGGGAATCGAGCGGCTGTGGGAGATCAGCGAACCGCTGCTCGACAACCCACCGCCGGTCCGTCCCTACAAGCAGGGCACGTGGGGCCCGAACCAGATCCACCAGCTCATCGCACCCTTCGCCTGGCGAATGCCCTTCGAGCGGCCGTGGCGGGACCCCAATGCGATGGGGGCCTGAAAGACGTGATCAGTTGCTGCCGCGGGCTGTGACGCCGTCGAGGTGGAGCTCGGTGGACTCGTCCCGATGCGGGCCTGCCGTACCGACGTGCGTGGCGCTGATCGTCGAGCCGTTCTTCAGGACGTGGAACAACGCCATCGCGTGGCCGCGTCCCACGCCGTAGTCGTCGCGAAGCCAATCGACGACGACGCCGGCCTTGGTCGCGCTGTCGAAGCCCTTGCCCTCTGCTTCGGCCAGCAGCTCGCGCGGCGTCCTGCCGGTCTTGGCCTCGAGGCCGTCGAGGTAGGCCTGGAATGACATGGTCGTCTCCTGTCTGGTGGTGCCCGACGGCCCACCGTGGTGTCCGTCACCCCCACGTCGACGGGAGCGGACCGTTCTCGACATCGCATCGTCAGGCGCTGCGCTCGACCCCTGCCCGGCTCGCGAACAGGGCACGCTCGCGTTCGTTGCGCGTGAGAGCGGCCGCCTTGTCGAAGGCGTCGGCTGCCTCGGCGTGCCGCCCAGCGCGGGCGAGCAGGTCGCCCCGCACCGTGTGCAGCTGTGGATACGTGCCGAGCCGACCCGCGGCGGCGACGCGGTCGGCAATCGCGAGACCAGCCTCGGGGCCTTGCGAGAAGCCAACGGCCACAGCGCGGTTCAGCTCGACGACCGGCGACGGCCAGATCCGCACCAGCACCTCGTAGAGCGCTGCGATGCGGGTCCAGTCGGTGTCCTCGGGGCGCTGGGCCCGTGCGTGGCAGGCCGCGATTCCGGCCTGGACCGCGTAGGGGCCGAGGGGTTTGCCCAGCCCTTCTGCCCGCGACAGCGCCTCGAGGCCCCTGCGGATGAGCAGCCGATCCCACCGTCGGCGGTCCTGGTCGGGCAACAGCACCGGCTCGCCCCGTGCGTTGACCCGTGCGGGCAGACGGGACGCCTGCAGCTCCATGAGGGCGACGAGACCGTGGACCTCCGGCTCACCCGGGACGAGCCCGGCGAGGACCCGACCGAGCCGCATCGCCTCCTGGCACAGGGCGGGTCGGGTCCAGTCCTCGCCCGACGTGGCCGAGTAGCCCTCGTTGAACACGAGATAGACGACCTCGAGCACGGAGGCGAGCCGCTCCGACAGCTCGTCCGGCCCGGGTAGCTCGAAGGCGACGCCCTTGTCGCTCAGCGTCTTCTTGGCCCTGACGATGCGCTGGGCCGCAGTGGCCTCCGGCACGAGGAAGGCCCGCGCGATCTCGTCGGTGGAGAGGCCCCCGAGGCACCTCAGGGTCAGCGCCACGCGCGACTCGAGCGAGAGCACCGGGTGGCACGACGTGAAGACGAGCCGGAGCAGGTCGTCGCCCACGTGGTCGTCGAGGGCATCGACACGCTCCTCGCTGTCGACCGGTGGCTCGTGGGCGAGCTCGTTGCCGAGCACCTGCGCCTTCCGGGCGAACGTCGCGTCTCGCCGATGGGCATCGATGGCGCGGCGTTTGGCCGTCGTCATGAGCCAGCCGGCCGGGTTGGGCGGCACACCGTGGGTGGGCCACTGCTCGAGTGCGACGACGAGGGCCTCCTGGGCGAGGTCCTCCGCCACCCCTACGTCTCCCGTCACCCGGGCCAGGCCTGCGACGAGCCGACCGGACTCGATCCGCCAGATGGCCTCGACAGCCCGCCGGGCCCGCTGGACGTCGTCAGCGGCATCGGTCGCCAACGGCGTGGCGGCCGCGGGACTGGGCGTGGACATGGGTCGACCCTCCCCGATCGAGTCGGGGAGGGTCAACGCTGGTGGGGCGGCGGCGCCGGGAAGCGCGCTCAGCGGCATACGACTGAATCACCTCAGACGGGGGCCACGAAGTCCTCGGGACCCATGATCTTGACGACCTCGGACTCGCCCTCCCAACCCGGCCACAGGTCGACGTGGACCCTCATGAAGCGAGACGTCCACTCAACCGCCTCCTCCTTGGACCGGACCTCGTAGATGGCGTAGGAGATGAACTCCTTGGACTCCGCGAACGGCCCGTCCATGACCGAGAGGTCCCCTCCGGCCACGATGACCCGAGCGCCGCTCGCGCTGGGAGCGAGGCCACCGTTGTCGAGCATGGCGCCGGAGGAGCTGGCCTCCGCGCCGAGGTCCATGATCGCGTTCATGAGGCCCTCCGGCGGCGGGCCGGCAGGCTGGGTACCCTTGAGGATGACGATGTAACGCATTGGATTCTCCTGTCTTTTCGAGTGATTCAGAGGATCTCAGGCGAGCGCGCCGAGAGCGCGGTAGTGGTGGCGGGCCACCGCGGCGATCCACGTGAAGACCAGCACGACGGCCACGGTGAACAGCAGGTTGGCCACGACGCTGCCGCCGCCGGACGCCACGCAGAGGAACCCGCCGAAGAAGGCGACACCGGTGACGCGGGAGAAGCGGCTCATCACGCGCTCGCCATCGGCGCTGAACCGACGGGCGAGGACGAAACAGGCGGCCGCGATCGCGGTGAAGCCGACGCCCGCGGCGCCGAAATGCACGATGCCGTGAGTCGTCACCTCGGCGACCCCCTCCGGAGTCCCGGCGGGGAAGCCCATGGCTGGGTCGGCGCGGAAGATGCCGGAGGCCACCAGGCTGAGCCCGAAGACGACTGCGAGCCGCGGCGACCAGCGACCCCGCCGTCGAGGGCACGACCGAGCCCGACGGCGAAGGCGACGAGCATGAGCCCGGTGAGGACGAAGTTCGTGACCTGGAGCCAACCGTGATCGCCGTTCGCGAGCAGGCTGCGAGTGACGTGGACCGGGGTCCAGTCGGTGGTGCTGGGCTCGACGATGCTGGGCTCGACGATGCTGGGCTCGGTGGTGGTGTCGGTCTGGTTCATGGTGACTCCTCCGATGTGGGATCGGGCCGTCTGCCCGGTGCCGTCACCCCCTCCACGAGCGACGCAACCGTCGATCGACATCGACGCAGAGTCTTCTTTGCGGCTTTCCGAGCCATGCCGTATGCCGCTGGGCTCGCTCCCACACAGCAGTGCGGTCTCGGCGCTACCGTCCCTTGAATGCAGAGGTTTCACGACGCTGACCTGTCCGGTTCGGAGTTCGAGCACGTGCGTCTGGCGAGCTCCCGCTTCGACCGGGTCGACCTGACGGGGAGCCGGTTCCGCTCCGTCGACGTCGGGGACGCAGAGTTCCGCGGGAGCGCCTTCCACCAGGTCCGGATGCGAGGCGTTGACCTCTACGACGTCGACATCTCCGGCGAGATCCTCAACGTGACCATCAACGGGGTCGACGTGGCCCCGCTCATCGAGGCCGAGCTCGATCGACGGGATCCCGAGCGGGCCACGGCCCTGCGGCCGACCGACCCCGAAGGGTTCCGGGAGGCGTGGGACATCAACGAGCGGCGGTGGCGGGAGACGGTCGAGCGAGCCCGACGGCTGCCCGCCGAGCTGCTCCACGAGTCGGTCGACAGTGAGTGGTCGTTCATCGAGACGCTGCGTCATCTGGCCTTCGCCACCGATTGCTGGATCCGGCGCGCCATTCACGGTGATCCGGCGCCGTGGCACCCACTCGACCTGCCGTGGGACGAGATGCCGGACACGCCCGGGGTCCCGCGGGAACGGGCGGTCCGGCCGTTGCTGGACGAGGCGCTCGAGCTGCGGCACGACCGGATGCGGACCGTCAGGGAGTTCCTTGGCGACCTGACCGACGAGTCCCTGGCTGCGCAGACGACGCCGGTCGAAGGGCCGGGGTGGCCGGAGCCGCGGAGCTACCCCGTGCGCGAGTGCCTCCTCACCGTCCTCAACGAGGAGTACCACCACCGGCTCTTCGCCGAGCGCGACCTGGCCGTGCTCGAGGCCCGCTACTCGCCCGGATAGCGCACGCCGACCTGGGCGCGGACCTCGTCCATCGTGGACATGACGCGCAGCGTCGCGGCGTGTGCCATGTAGGCGCTCTCGCGGCTGCCGGACGCAAGACAGCGGGCGAACTCGGCGGCCTGGTAGCTGAAGCCGCGGATGGGTTCCGGCAGGCCTGCCGGCCGCTCGGCGAGGACCGTCCCGTCGAGCGTGAGCAGTCGCAGCGAGGCCGGTGAGTAGAAGGGGCCGCCCACCTCGAGCCGGGCCTCCGTCCCGACGATCTCGGCGGTACAGGGCGTGCGGGTCAGCATCGAGCTGGTCAGCGCGGCGACCGCGCCGGACGCATAGGCGAGCACCATACCGACCGTCGCGTCGACACCCCGATCACTGAGTGAGCCACGGGCGGCGACCGAGATCGGCGGCCCAAGCAGGTGGTCGGCGAAGGACACCGGATACACGCCGAGGTCGAGGAGTGCACCGCCGGCGAGCTCCGGTGCGGCCAGTCGCTCCGGACCGTGGGGGTGAAGCTTCTGGGAGTGGTCCGCCCGGACGAGCACGAGGTCGCCGAGCATGCCGTCCTCGACGACCTGGCGGATGACGTCGTAGTGCGGCAGGTAGCGCGCCCACATCGCCTCGGCGACGAGCAGGCCGCCAGAGGTCGCCGCTCGGATCACGGCCCGTGCCTCGGTAGCGTTGCGGGTGAACGCCTTCTCGACGAGGACCGGCTTGCCGGCGCCGATGGCGAGGAGCGCGTGGTCGTGGTGCTCGGAGTGGGGCGACGCGATGTAGACCGCGTCAACCTCGTCGTCGGCGACGAGCTCCTCGTAGGACCCGTAGGACCGCGGAACGCCGTGCTTCTCGGCGAAGGCCCGGGCCCGGTCCTCGCTGCGCGAGCCCACCGCGACGACTCTCGAGGCCGTCCCGGCCCCCACGGCCATGGCGAACTCGTTGGCGATGAAACCGGGGCCGAGAATGCCCCAACGGATCCCGGGGGCCTCGCGCGGGTCCGGGACTCGGGACTCGGGCAGGGACCTGACCTCCAGGGCGCCTCCGGCGGTCATCCGCGCACGTCCCACAAATGATGGACGACGTCGTGGACGAAGTACCGCCCCAGAGTCTCCGCCGTGAAGGTCGACCCGTCGCTGCGGAGCCCTGGCCATGCGAGCTGCTCCCCTGTCGGCCAACCGAACGCCTCCGCAGCGGCGTCGAACGCCGCCTCGAGCTCGTGCCGGAGCACGTCGGGCTCGGCGCGCCAGTAAGCCTTCTCCGCCGCGGTGGCGTCCTGGTCCCAGTTCGCGAAGTGCACGGTCTCACCGTCACCGTCGAGGATCTGCACGAGCCGGCCCCGCATGACGTCACAGACGTCACGGACGTGCGCACAGTACTCGAGCGGCGACCACACCCCAGCCGACGGCCGAGCCCGCACGTCGGGGCGAGCCAGCACAGCGGCATACCTCGGCTTGGCGTCGAGGAGGATCTCGGGCACTCCGTCGGGACGAACGTCTCCCGGGTCATAACCGCAGTCCGGGCAGGGTCTCGTCAGGACCCACGTCCAGTCGGCCGTGTCAGGCGTTGCTGGACCCGGGTCCGAGGTCTCCGCGCTCACGTCGCTCATGCCCACAGCGTAGGACCAGGCAGGCACGCCCCTCGCCCTCCGCTAGATTCTTCGGGTGCTCGAGGACTACCTGCCGTGGATCATCGCCGGCGCCGTGGCCGCCGTGCTGCTCCTCGGGTCGATCCTCGCGCTCCGTCGGGCCCCCGGGTCGACGGCTCGCCTCAGGCGACGTCGCTCCCGGCCGAGTCGCGACCAGTTCGGCTCAGGCAAGCGCAACACCGACCTCAAGCGTGCCGCCGTCGTGATCAACCCGACGAAGTTCGCCGACCTGCCGATGATCCGCCAGCGCATCACCTCGACCTGCCACGCCGCGGGCTGGGGCGATCCCCTCTTCTATGAGACGACCGTCGCCGATCCCGGCACCGGCCAGGCGAGACGGGCGGTCGCCGAGGGCGCGAGCGTCGTGTGCAGCCTCGGTGGCGACGGCACCGTTCGGGCGGTCGGGTGCGCTCTCATCGGCACCGAGACCCCACTCGGCATCCTGCCCGCGGGCACGGGGAACCTGCTGGCCCGCAATCTCGACCTGCCCGTCGCCCTCGACGAGGCGGTCCGCGCGGCCCTCACTGGCCGGAACCGCCGCATCGACGTCGGCGAGCTCGTCATCGGCGAGCTGGACGCGCATGGCGAGCCCGTGGATGCGGGTGAGCTCGTGACCGAGCAGTTCCTCGTGATGGGAGGCATGGGCCTGGACGCCCTCATCATGGGCGCGACCAACGAGGTCCTCAAGCAGCGGGTCGGCTGGGCGGCCTACCTCCTGTCCGGCGTCAAGCACCTCGTGTCACCGGAGTTCCGCACCCAGCTCCGGCTCGACACGGAGCCCGAGTTCAAGCGGCGGGCACGGGCCGTCGTCATCGGCAACTGCGGCCGACTGCTCGGCGGGCTCGTGCTCATGCCCGATGCCCGCGTGGACGACGGCAGGCTGGACGTCGTCATCGCCTCTCCGCGTGGCTTCGTCGGCTGGGCGCCCGTGATCGCTCGGGTGCTGACCCGGCGGCGGAAGGGTCACGCCACGCTCGACCACAAGGTCTGCCGGGAGATCCGGGTGCGGGTCGACCGGCCCCTGCCCATCCAGGTCGACGGCGACGTCATCGGCGAGGCGACGGAGATCAACGCCTCGCTGCGGCCCGCTGCCCTGACGGTCCGCGTCCCGATCGCCTGACCCCGGAGCCGATGGGTGCGAGGCTGGTCGCGTGAGCCCTGATGCCCCAGCCCTCCCGTTCGCCGGATTCCAGACCGAGGCGCTCGCCTTCTACCTGGGCCTCGAGGCCGACAACACGAGGACCTACTGGACCGACCACAAGGATGAGTGGGAGCGCGAGGTGCGCGCACCGATGCTTGCTCTCGTCGCTGCCCTCACGGACGAGTTCGGCGAGGCAAAGCTCTTCCGCCCCAACCGCGACATCCGCTTCAGCGCCGACAAGTCGCCGTACAAGACGCACCAGGGCGCGTTTGCCGCAACGCCCGGCGGCGCCGGCTACTACGTGCAGATCAGCGCGTCGGGCCTCAGGGCCGGTGGTGGTTTCCGGGCGCACGACCCTGCCCAGACCGCCCGCCTGCGCGCGGCCGTCGCCTCCAACGCCACGGGCGGCGAGCTCGAGTCCTTGCTGACAGGCTTGCAGCGCAAGCGGTTTGACATCGTCGGCGAGAAGGTGAAGACGACACCCCGGGGATATGCCGCTGACCATCCCCGGATCGTGACGCTGCGTCACAAGGAGCTCATGGTGGTCCGTGACTTCGGCGACCCGGCGTGGCTCGGCACGAAGCAGGCGCTTGCCCGGGTGCGTGACACCTGGCGGTCGGTCCGCCCGCTCAACGAGTGGGTCGAGGCGCACGTGGGCCCGCCGTAGGAGGGTGTGTCATGCAGGTGATTCGGGCCAAGCAGGTCTTCAACGGCGAGCACTTCCTCGGGCCGGGAGACGTCGTCCTCGACGGGCCGAACATCGTGGGGGTCAACCCGCCGATGGAGTATGCCGCTGAGGTCCCCGTCGAGGACCTCGGCGACGTGACGGTGCTACCCGGGCTGGTCGACGCACATCAGCACCTGACGTGGGACTGCTCCTTCGACGCCGTCGGATGGCATGAACGACACGATGACGAGGCGCTGCTGCAGCGGGGCCTCGTCAACGCTCAGAAGGCTCTGTCGGCCGGGGTCACAGCGGTCCGCGACCTGGGCGGGCGCGGGCGGGCTCCGTTCGACCTGCGTGACGAGTGCTCGCGCAACCCGAAGGCCGGACCGACGCTTCTCGTGTCGGGGCCTGCCCTGACGACGCCCGGCGGGCACTGCTGGTTTCTCGGCGGTCAATGCGGCGGAGCGGCAGAGCTCGTCACGGCGGTTGCGCGGCTCGACGAGGCAGGCGTTGACGTCATCAAGGTGATGGCGACTGGCGGGAACCTCACGCCGGGCTCGGCACCGCACGAGTCGCAGTTCCGGCTCGCTGAGCTCCGAGCGGTCGTCGAGGCGGCCCATGCGGCCGGGCTGCCCGTTGCTGCGCATGCCCACGGCACGCAAGGGGTGTCCGACGCGCTGGACGCGCGAGTCGACACGATCGAGCACTGCAGCTTCATGACAGCCGATGGCGTTGCCGAGGACCCAGCGCTGGTCGAGCGGCTGGCCAGCTCGGGCATCACCGTCTCGATCACCGGCGGCACGATCCCGGGTCCCATTCCTCCCGCCATTGCCGTGCGGATGCCCGCCCTGGCCAGGCATGGGCGGCGTATGGTGGAGGCCGGCGTGCGATGCATCATCTCCACGGATGCCGGAATCGGCCCGGCCAAGCCCCACGACCTGCTGGCCCGGACCGTCGAGCACGCCGTCGAGGACCTGGGCGCCACGGTCGACGAGGCGCTGGCCATGTGCACCGCGAGGGCCGCGGAAGCCATTGGACTCGGACACAGGGCGGGTCGGTTGCGCCCAGGTGCGGCCGCCGATCTTCTCGTCGTCTCTGGTCGCGTCGACCACGACCCGTCGGCCCTACGCGACCCGGTCCGGGTTCTCCACGGCGGCATCACCGTCTAAGCCGGAACCAGCATCCCGGGCCCGAGCGGTTCGGGCCCCATGGCCGCGGGGCGCCGCGCCTCGGCGAGCGAGAGCCGCTCGGCCACGTCGGGGCACAGGCTCCTCAGTCGTTCGAGGACCCACCATGCCTGCGGCGCCGCAGCGCCTGGGCGAGCACGGCCAGGGACCGGCTCGAGCACGGCGGTGGACACCCAGATCTCCTCCAGCAGTGAGCGGGCCCGTCCCTGTGTCGATCGGAGTCGGCGCATGCGTCGAGCGCTCGACGCCGTGAACCGGACGGTCAGGTCCAGCTCCGCGAGTGCCTGCCGGAGCTCGACGAGCCACCTCGCGTCGTCGGTGCGTGGGAAGCCGGCGACGAGCAGGCGGCCCGGCACGTACTCAGTCATCCCACTCACCACCCATCGGTTTCCACGGACATCACGAACATCCTCCAGAGACGGCGGAGCCTCGCTCGGTGATACGTGTATCAGGCGCTGGCGTACCGACTCTTGAGGTCGGGGGCCCAGCGGGGCACCGGGCAGAGGGGACGTTGCTGGGGGCAACGAGCCCGGTGTCCTACGGAGCCCCACCGGTTCAGGGGGCCGGAGGGGCCACAGGGCGCCGGCACACGAGGCCGGCGCCCTGCCGCGCTTGCTCGCGCCTGCCTCCGCCGCCCCCAAGATGAGTCAGCTGCGAAGCTGGTCCAGCCAGACCCTCGCCCCATCGAAGTCGCTGTCGGCGGTGCCGAGGCGGGCATCGGCCCGGACGCCGTCAGCGCGGGGATAGGACCCGAGGAACCGGACGTCTGCGCATACACGCTTGAGCCCCATGAGCGTCTCCCCGACCCGCGCGTCCTGGACGTGGCCCTCGAAGTCGATGGAGAAGCAGTAGCTGCCCATCGCCTCACCGGTCGGCCGAGACTCGAGCCGCGTCATGTTGACGCCACGCACCGCGAACTGCTCGAGCAGCTCGAGGAGCCCTCCGGCATGGTCCTCACGCTGGAAGAGCACGACGGTCGTCTTGTCGGCGCCGCTCGGCTCGGGCAGCGTCCCCGGCCTCGCCACGAGGACGAACCGGGTGACGGCCGACGGGTTGTCGCCGATGTCCTCGGCGATGACCTCGAGCCCCTCGTTGGCCGCCGCCACCGGGGCGCACACCCCGGCGTCGAAGGCGACATCGCCGGGCTCGCGCAGCGCGGCAGCGCTTGCGGCGGTGGACAGCGTCGGGACGTACACCGCGTCCGGGAGGTTGGCGGCCATCCACCTGCGCACCTGGGCCCACGCGTGCGAATGGGTGCCGACACGGCGAACCTGGCTCAGCGGCATACCGGATCTGGCGCACAGGACGAAGGTCACGGGCACGAGGACCTCGCCGATGACGACAAGGGGTTCGCCCGTGGCCAGCGCGTCCAAGGTCGCGGAGACGCCGCCCTCGACGGAGTTCTCGATGGGCACCATGGCGGCGTCGATCTCCGTCGCCCGGAGGGCTTCGAGTGCCGCGTCGACGCTCCCGAACGGCACCTGCTCCTTGTGCCTGGCTCCGTCCCACGCGTCCAACGCCATCTGCGTGAAGGTGCCGCGGGGGCCGAGGTATCCGAAACGCTGCAGGTCGGACGGTGTCCGCGGCGTCATGAGCCGTCCTTCCGGCGTCGGTCATCCACGATCCGCAAGGGTAGCCCCGGAGTCGCCGTGCGTCGTCGACGTTTCAGGGGATGGGCCCCTCAGCGGACCTTTGTATGGTGTCCCCCGTGATCCGCACGCATCCCCTCAAGGCGCTCGTCGCCGCGCTGATGCTGCTGGTCGGAGCCCTCGCCTGGTCCTACACCACCCGTGACTCCGTGCCGGTCCCGCGCACGGTCGATCCGGCGCCCGGGGAGTCGCTCGTCGTCGTGGGCGTGGGGGGCATCTCCTGGGATGACGTCTCGGCGGAGGACACCCCGGTGCTCTGGGGGCTGCTCCGCGATGGCGCGGCCGCCTCCGTGTCCGTCAAGACCCTGCACCTGACGACGTGCCCCACGGACGGTTGGGCCACCCTGTCCGCGGGTGAGGCCGCCGGACCAGGGGCCGAGGGCGACCGGCCGGCCTGCACCCCACTCCCGGAGGTCACCGGGGACGAGGCGAGTGGATTCTCCGTCGCCGGCTTCAACGCACTGGCCTCCGCCTCCAGGGAGGCTGCGTTCGAGGCCCGGCTCGGCCTGCTCGGCGACAGCTTCGCGAGCCACCCGTCATGCACGTCGGCCATCGGCCCGGGCGCCGCCATCGCTGCGGCGACGTCTGACGGGAAGGTCGAGCACTACGCGCCGTTCGATGCGAAGACGCTCGTGACCGAGCTGGCGCGGTGCCCGATCTCGATCGTCGACGCGGGGGCGATCCTCACGACCGAGCCCGACGCGGCGGCGCAGCTCGCGCGCATCAACGAGATCGAGGACCGGATCACGCAGGTCAGGGACGCCATGCCCAATGGCGCCGATCTCATCGTCGTCGGCCTGGCCGACCGGGACGGCGAGGAGCGGTTACGCATCCTCACCGCCACCGGCCCGCACTACGCGCCGGGCATCTTGGCGTCGGCGTCGACGCGGATGCGCGGCATCGCCCAGATCTCCGACGTGACGGCGACGATCCTGCAGCGCGGCGGGGCACGGCCGGTCGAGCCGATCGGTGGTCGCGCCCTGTCGGCCATCGCCTCGCCGAACAACAGCGAGTCAACCGCCGCGGACAAGCTGACGGCGCTGACCGACATCGACCTCAAGGCGGACGCGATGCACAGCATCGTCGTGCCGTTCCTCGTCCTGTGGCTCTCGGTCACGCTCGTCGCGTTCATCGTGCTCTGGATCAGGTGGCGGCGGGCGCGCCCGTGGCGGTCCAGCCAGACGCGAGAACGGGTGCTCCGCCAGGTCCGCCACGTCGGGCTCCTCGCCGCCGGGATGCCGGCCGCCACGTTCCTGGCCAACCTCGTGCCGTGGTGGCGCTGGTCGCCACCGTCGTGGGTGCTCGTCGCGCTGCTCAGCCTCCTCGTCCTCGTCATCAGCGCCGTCATCGCCCTCGCCTGCCTCAACGGCCCGTGGAGCAGCTCGGCGCTCGGACCGCTCGCCCTCCTGTCGGCCGTCACCGCGAGCGTCATCGGCGTCGATCTGCTGACCGGTTCGCACCTGCAGATGTCCTCGATCTTCGGCCTCCAGCCCCTCGTGGGCGGCCGCTTCTACGGGATGGGCAACGTCGCGTTCGCTCTCTACGGGTCGGCCGTCCTGCTGCTCTGCGCCGCGATGGCGCACGCCCTCATCCGCCGCTCGGCCCGCAGCCTCGCGGTGCTCACCGTCGTGGTTCTTGGCGGGGCAGCGTTGGCGGTGGACGTGCTGCCGGCCTGGGGTGCGGACTTCGGCGGTCCCATCGCGCTCGTCCCGGCCCTCGGGCTCCTGCTCATGCGGGTCGCCGGCATGCGGGTGTCAGTGCGCAACCTCACGCTCGTCGGCGTGGCTGCGGCGGTGGTCATCACCCTCGTCAGCTATCTCGACTGGCGGCGCCCCGAGCAGTACCGGTCACACCCCGGCCGCTTCCTCCAGACCCTCCTCGACGGGGATGCGTTCACCGTCCTCTCGCGCAAGCTGGCCGCCAACCTCGAGCTGGCCACCGCGCACCCGGTCCTGACGGGTGTCGTGCTCGCACTCATCGCCTTCCTGCTCGTCATCGTCATCCAGCCGGGCCGGTTCGGAACGGATCCCTTCGCCCGGCTCGTCGACGAGGCGCCCCTGCTGCGGGACGGCCTCATCTCGGTTGTGGTCATGTGCGTCATCGGCTTCCTCACCAACGACTCCGGCGCTGCGATCCCGCCGGTCGCGATCGTCCTGACCGTGCCGCTCGTGATATCGGCCGTCGCCCACTTCATGTCGATCGAGCGCGCCAAGGAGCCGGTGCGCCGCCGCCGCGACCGCCACCACGTCTGACCCGACGTCTGACCGCGCCTGACCCACCGGCAACACACCCGCTCACCGACTGCCTGCACCGCCTATTTCCGGGGCAGCCAGTCGATAACCGGGTGTGTTGCGGAAGGAGCTGGTCGGGGGGCGGCGGGAGGTGGGGTCAGGGACGGCGGGAGCGGCGGGCTTGGCGGGAGCGGCGGAGCCGGCGGATCCCGAGGGCGAGCGCCACGTCCCGGTACTGCGCCGCGCGATGCAGCTGCGCCCGCCAGTCGGTGCCGGTGACGCGATGGTGCAGGTCGCACGGGACCTCGCGGACCACGAGCCCCGCGTCGAGGACGTCGATCGTCATGCCGACCTCGACACCCCAGCCACGGGCGAACGGGATGGCCGCGGCGACCGCAGCCGGTGACAGGCACCGCATCCCCGATAGCGGCTGGACCGGACTCCACCCGGTCAGCTCCTCGATCCCCCGACGGGCGAGCCCGACGACGAGGCCGCGACCGCCGCCGGCGGACCGCTGGCGTGGCAGCGTCGCGATCGTGAGGTCCGCGTCACCGGCAGCCACCGGCTCGACGAGCACCCCGACCGCCTCGGCCGAGTCCTCGAGGTCGGCGTCCACGAAGAGCGGCCGCTGCACCCGACCAGACCCGTCCCACCCGCTGGAGCGCGGCCATCCGGCCCAGGCCGCTCATCAGCGCCTCGGCCTTGCCGCGGTTGCGAGCGTGCCGGACGACCTCGACCCCACACTCGGCAGCGATCCCGGACGTCCCGTCCCGCGACGCGTCGTCCACGACGATGACCGCTGCGATGCCCGGGATCCGGCGCACCGCACCGATCGTCGTCGCGATACGGGCCGCCTCGTCCTTGGCTGGGATGATGGCGACGATCGGCAGCGGGGGCGCCGGGGTACCGCCTGAGGGGCCGGGCATCGAGGGGCCGCTCAGCGCAGCGTGACCTGGCGGTTCGTCAGTCCCGCTCGCGCGCCGCGCTCTGCCGCGGTGAGCGGCTCGGTGGAAGCCGCGGCCACGTCGATGCGCTCCCGCATGGCCGCGACGGCGTCCTCGTGGCTCTCCGGCTCCGACCCCGGGTCAACCTCCCACACCGGGATGAGCAGCCCGCTCGACCGGAAGCAGCCGAGCAGCCGACCGCTGTCACCGCGCTCGGACGTGAGCCTGGACGTGTCGGCGGCGTGGAGTCGGGCGAGGGCACTCGTCGCGACGTCCTCGTCGTAGGGCAGGACCCATCGGACATAGCAGCGCTCGCCGATCCGACACCAGTACGCCGACGGCGCCGACGCGAGCTTGACGGTGGGAATGACGGACTCGTTGGCCCGCTCGAGCGACTGCTGCCCCTCGACGTCGAGCTCGGCGTCGTCAACCCAGAAGTCGAAGCCCTCGTGCAGCTCGATCTCGAACGGCGCGTCGACGTCGATGAGGTCCTGCAGCCGCGTCGTCTCGGCCGTCGACACCGGCAGCGACTGGATCGGGGTGCCCGGCTCGGCGGCGATCGCCAGCTCGACGGCGTGGGCAATGTCGCGGCTCGTGTCACCGCTGGCATTGCCCGACTGGATGCCGACGAGGACGTCGCCGTTGTTGCGGTGCAACGCCGGCCAGGCCAGCGGCAGCACGGTCGCGATGGTGATCGCCTCGGGAGCGCCCTCCGGCGCATTGCCCGCTGCCAGGCGGACCGTGGCCGTCGCGGCAGGGACGATCTCGCGCATCGCGACCCAGTCCGTCTCACCGGGTAGCCCCTCGAAGGGACGCGACACGAACGGCACGGGAGCCGGACGGGGGGTGCGAACGGTGCGGTCCGTGCGCGCACGTCGAGAAGCCTTGCCCATGAGAGGCAACCCTAGTGGGTGGTCAGGTAGGCACGTGAGCGCGCTCAGCGGCATACGGCATCAAAGAAGTGAGCCGTATGCCGCTGGGCTCGCTCCGCGCGGATGGCTCAGTGGGAGCGCCGCCGGGACGGGCCTCCGACGGAGGCCCACACGGTGCGGCCGTTGGGCTCCTCCAGGACGCCCCACTCGTGGGCGAGGGAGCGGACGATGCGCAGGCCCCGGCCACCCGGAGCCCACGTCGTGGGCGGTGCGGGCCGTGGAACGGTGGGACCACCACCGTCGGAGACCTCGACCTCGACGACGTTGTTCTTGACCTTCCAGTGGACCCGGATCGCCCCGTCGGAGAGCGGCTTGGCATGACGGATCGCGTTGGCGACGAGCTCGCTGACGACGATCTCGGCCTCTTCGACGACCTCGCCAGGCACCTCACGGGCGGCGAGGTCGGCGACGAGCGTCTGGCGGATGTGCGGCGCCGCGGAGGGGGCCCAGGGGATGCGCACGGTCCTCTTCTCGTTCTGGGGCGCGCCCCCGTCAGTGTTGGGGCTGCCGTCCTGCATGGTCGGCACGCGAGTCCTCCTCCCTGGGGCCCGGGTTGCCTCGGGCCCGGACACGCCTGACGGGTCGCTGCCGTTCTCTCGACGTTGATCAATGAAGCATCTCAGGGGTGGTACCCGCAAGACAGGACGGAAAAACGTTGTTCGAAGCGCGTGAGCGACATATCGTTGATGCATCGCGACTGATCGGCAGCCGCTCGACGACAGGGAGACGACATGGGAAGCAACGAGTCCGACTGGGGCCACCGAGAGCGCGGCGGCTATGGGCCGCGCGGCGGACGACACGGTGGCCCGGGTGGCCCGGGTGGCCACGGAGGCCGCGGTCGGGGCATGGGAGGTCCGGACTGGGTGACCGGCTTCGGCGGCTGGGGCGGCGCCGAGGGTCCATGGGGCGGCATGGGGCGCGGCCGACCGGGGCCGCCGCCGTGGGTCCATGACCTCATCCGCAGCTTCGGTGGACCGGCCTTCGGGCCGGAGCAGCCCCCGCGGCCGCGACGACCGCGGGCTCGCCGCGGTGATGTCCGCGCCGCCATCCTCGACGTCCTCGCCGGCGACGAGATGAACGGCTACCAGATCATCCAGGAGATCGCCGACCGCAGCGGCGGAGCATGGAAGCCGAGCCCCGGCTCCGTCTACCCGACCGTCCAGCAGCTCGAGGACGAGGGCTTCGTCGAGGGTCGAGAGGTCGACGGCCGCCGGCTCCTGCGGCTCACCGACGAGGGCCGCCACTATGTCGAGGAGCACCCCGACGAGATGGCTGCGACGTGGGCGGCCTTCGAGTCCGGCGAGGAGGAGCCCGAGGACGAGGGCGGCCCGTCCAGCGCTGGCGATCGCGGCGGAGACGGGCTCATGCCCGTCGTCGGCCAGGTCATGGGCGCGATGTGGCAGGTCGTCACGACCGGCACCTCGCAGCAGCGGGCCGAGGCGACGGAGATCCTCTCCGAGACCCGGCGCCGGCTCTACCAGCTACTGGCTGACGGCGAGCCGGAGTGATCCGAACGCCTCACGGGTAGGTGACTCCCGCTGGCCTCGTGCGGGGCCCGCGGGAGTTCCCTTTTCGGTGCCGACGCAGGAATGCTTCGGTCAGGCGATGCGTTCCGTTCGATACCCCATAGGGGTATATTGGATCGCAACGGAGCCGAGAGGGAGCGAATGATGTCTGACCAGTTCGACCATTCAGCGCATGGCACTCGAGCCGCCCACGAGGTCGCCTCGCACGATGCCCACCACGGACACGACACAGCCGGGCAGCACGGCGATCACGACGCGCACTCGGGACAGAACGCGCACGCGGGACACGACGCGCACGCGGGGATGGGACATGCCGGTCACGGCGACCACGTGGCGATGTTCCGCCGACTCTTCTGGATCATGCTCGCCCTGGCGGTGCCGACAGTGCTGCTCAACGAGATGTTCGCCTCGATCGTCGGCTACTCACTCCCCGACGTCGCGGGCATCACGTGGATCCCACCGATTCTCGGGACGGTCATGTACGTCTGGGGAGGGAGGCCCTTCCTCACGGGCGGCCTGGCCGAGCTCAAGGCGCGCAAGCCCGGGATGATGCTGCTCATCAGCATGGCGATCACGGTCGCGTTCGTCGCCTCGTGGGGCGCCACGCTCGGTGTCTTCTCGCACGACCTCGACTTCTGGTGGGAGCTCGCGCTCCTCATCGTCATCATGCTGCTCGGCCACTGGATCGAGATGCGATCGCTGGCGGCCACCTCGTCCGCCCTCGACTCCCTCGCCGCGCTCCTGCCCGACCAGGCCGAGCGGATCGAGGGCGACACCGTGACAATGGTCTCCCCGAGCGAGCTCCACGTCGGCGACGTCGTCATCGTCCGCCCGGGCGGACGGATCCCCGCGGATGGCGACGTCGTGGACGGCTCGGCGGACCTCGACGAGTCGATGATCACGGGCGAGTCCCGGACCGTCCGACGGGGGATCGGCGACCATGTCGTCGCCGGCACCGTCGCAACCGACAACGCCCTCCAGGTCCGCGTGGATGCCGTCGGCGAGGACACGGCCCTGGCCGGCATCCAACGTCTCGTCGCCGAGGCGCAGTCGTCGTCGACCCGGGCCCAGCTGCTCGCCGACAAGGCGGCCGGATGGCTCTTCTGGTTCGCACTCGGAGTCGCGGTGATCACCATCGTCGTCTGGAGCGTCTTCGGTACTCCGGAGGACGCCCTGACCCGGGCCATCACGGTCCTCGTCATCGCCTGCCCCCACGCCCTCGGGCTGGCCATCCCGCTCGTCGTCTCCATCTCGACGGAGCGCGCCGCCCGCGGCGGCGTCCTCGTCAAGGACCGCGCCGCGCTCGAGCGCATGCGCCTCGTGGACACGGTCCTCTTCGACAAGACCGGGACCCTCACCAAGGGCGAACCGGCCGTGCACGACATCCTCAGCACGTCGATGACCGAGGACGAGCTGCTCACGCTGGCCGCCTCTGCCGAGGGCCCGAGCGAGCACCCCTTGGCCAGGGCGATCGTTGGCGCCGCGAAGAACCGAGGCCTACGCCCTTCCCGGGCGACTGACTTCACGTCCTCGAGCGCAGTGGGAGTCACCGCGACGGTCGACGGCCGCACGGTCAGCGTCGGTGGGCCGCACCTGCTCACCGAGCGCGGCGTGGCGCCACTCGAGCAGACGCAGGCTTGGGCCAACGCCGGATCGACGGTCCTCCACGTCCTCGTCGACGGCGAGATCGTCGGCGCGCTCGCGCTGGCGGACGCGGTCCGCGAGGAGTCGCGACAGGCCGTTGATGCCCTGCACCGCCTCGGCATCCGCGTCGTCATGATCACCGGCGACGCCGAGCCGGTCGCGCGCGCGGTGGCCGCAGAGCTCGGGATCGACCAGGTCTTCGCCGGGGTGCGCCCCGAGCACAAGAGCGAGAAGGTCGTGGAGCTCCAGCGGGAGGGACGCACCGTCGTCATGGTCGGCGACGGCGTCAACGACGCTCCCGCGCTCGCACAGGCGGATGTCGGGCTCGCGATCGGTGCCGGCACCGACGTGGCCATCGCGTCGGCAGGCGTCGTCCTCGCCTCCGACGACCCGCGCTCGGTCCTGTCGGTCATCGAGCTGTCCAAGGCCGGCTACCGCAAGATGAAGCAGAACCTGTGGTGGGCCGCCGGCTACAACCTCGTGTCGGTGCCGCTCGCGGCGGGCGTCCTCGCGCCGATCGGATTCGTGCTGCCCATGGAGGTCGGTGCCCTGCTCATGTCGCTGTCGACCGTCGTCGTCGCCCTCAACGCGCAGCTGCTGCGCCGGCTCGACCTCCGGCCGGAGGCGAGCGTCGCCGCTGCCCGGCCCGATTCACGGCCCGTGCCCGTGGACGCGTGACCGGAGCGCCGTGGTCCGCGAGGATGTCGGGGTGAACCTCAGCTCTGGCGGTCCTCCTGCCTCGGGCCTGCTCGTCGCCGGAACCTCCTCGGACGCAGGCAAATCCGTCATCGTGGCCGGCCTCTGCCGGGCGCTCGCGAGGCGCGCGGTCCGCGTCGCCCCGTTCAAGGCGCAGAACATGTCGAACAACGCGATGGTCTGCGCCGACGGTGGCGAGATCGGGCGGGCGCAGTGGCTCCAGGCCGTCGCCGCCGGGGTCGAGCCGACGACCGCCATGAACCCCGTCCTGCTCAAGCCGGGGACGGACCGGCGCGCCTTCGTCGTCGTCCGTGGCCGTCCCGCTGGGGTGCTGGAGGCCGGGGAGTATGCCGCTGGGCGCGCTCACCTTCGCGACGCCGCCTTCGCCGCCTACCGGGAGCTGGCCGCTGAGTACGAGCTCGTCGTGTGCGAGGGGGCGGGCTCGCCGGCCGAGATCAACCTGCGCGAAGGCGACTACGTCAACCTCGGACTGGCGAGGGAGTTCGGGCTACCAGTGGTCGTCGTCGGCGACATTGACCGCGGCGGCATCCTCGCATCGCTCTATGGCACGTGGGCCCTGCTCGACGACGCCGACCGGGCGCTGCTCACAGCCTTCGTCATCAACAAGTTCCGGGGTGACGTGTCGGTGCTGGAGCCGGGGCTCGACGAGATCACGCGCCGCACCGGTGTCCCCTTCCGTGGCGTGATCCCGTGGCTGCTCGACGTGTGGCTCGACAGCGAGGACACCCTCGCCGTGGGGCAGTGGCGCGCGTCGTCGGCATCCTCGCCCACAGCTCGGGACCGGCTCCGGGTCGCGGTCGTGCGCCTGCCTCGCATCTCCAACGCCACGGATGTGGACGCCCTGGCTGCTGAGCCGGGCGTTGACGTGCTCGTGACCGCCGACTCCTCCGTCGTCGAGGCCGCGGATCTCGTGGTGCTGCCCGGATCTCGGTCCACGGCAGGCGATCTGGCATGGCTTCGTGAGCGGGACCTGGCGGGGGCCTTGATGGCGCGGGCGGCAGCCGGGCGGCCGGTGCTCGGGATCTGCGGGGGCTACCAGATGCTCGCGCGTGAGATACGGGACGACGTCGAGGGCGCGGTCGGCCTCGTTCCCGGCCTGGGGCTGCTGCCCACGCGTATCGACTTCGGTGCGGAGAAGGTGCTGGGGCGGCCGACCGGCACGTGGCGTGGTCACCTCGTGGACACTGCTTACGAGATCCATCACGGCATCGTCCACGCGGTCGCGGACGGGGCGCCCGGGCCGGAACCCTTCCTCGATGGCTGGAGGTCGGGTTCGGTGTGGGGAACCATGTGGCACGGCGCCTTCGAGAGCGACGGCTTCCGGCGCGCTTGGCTGAGCGACATCGCGGCGCAGGCCGGCTCGGACTGGCGACCGGCCGCCTGTGCACCGGGCTTCCGCGACCGCCGGGAGCTCATGCTCGACACCCTGGCCGACGCGGTGGAGGCCCACGTCGACCTCGACGCCTTGCTCGCTCCGACCCGCGCGGCACGGAAGGAATTGGCCTGATGATCAAGCGGATCCACGTCATCGGCCTCGGCCTGGGCCGCGCGGACCACCTCACTCGTGCTGCGGTCGCCGCGCTGAACGGTGTCGACGTCTTCCTTCTTTCCGAGGAGAATGAGGGTGCAGGCGATCGGAGGGCTGCGCAGCGCGCCCTCTGTGCCGAGCTCATTACCCAGAGCCATCCCCACCGGTTCGTGGAAGTCACCGACCGAGTTCGCGTCGAGAGGTGTGTGGATGCCCTCGGGGAGGTGGGCCCCACGGAGGCGACGCTGGGCTTGCTCGTGTGGGGCGATCCCGCGGTGGCCCGCACGACGCTCGGGCTGGCGGAGGGCTTGGCCGCTCACTTCCATGCGGACGTCAAGGTCGTCCCCGGACTCGGCGACCCGCAGCTGCTCGCTGCGGCGCATCGAATCGCGTTGGGCGACGGGGGATCTGACGTGCACTTCCTGTCCGCACAGCGCCTCGTCGACTCCTACGAGCCAGCGATGGGCGACGCCGTGGTCGTCGACGACGACCGCCTGCGGTGTCTCGAGCTCGCGGACCTCTTCCCGGATCTCGAGCTGTACTGGGGAGCACACCTCGGGAGTCCTGACGAGGTGCTCGTGGCCGGACGGCTCGCGGACGTCGCCGACGAGTTGCGTGCGGCGCGCGCACGGACGGCGGGATCCCGCGGGTGGGTGCTGGACGCCTACGTGCTGCGACCGCCCGCGGGGGCGTCCCGGCCGGCGGCACCCTCCTGGCCAACGGTCGAGTCGCTCTCCGACGGCGTCCTCGCGCTGCGCCCGATGACCCTGGCCGACTGGGACCTCCTGCTCGCGGAGAACAACAACGACGAGGCGATGAAGTGGGCGCTCACCGCCGAGCCGATGACGGAGCAGGCGGCTCGGCAGGCGGCCGCGCGCGCTGTGCGGGACTGGAGGAGCGGTCGAGCCGCGCGCTTCGCCATGGTCGACGGGGCGTCGGGAGACCGCGTGGGGATCATCTCCGTGCTGCGGATGGGACCGCCCGAGGTGGCCCTCATCGGCTACGGCGTGCTCCCCGAGTTCCGCGGACGTGGGCTGACCGTGCGCGCGCTGGAGCTGCTCGCCGACTGGGTGTTCGCAACGACGTCGATCACCCGCCTGGAGCTCGGGCACAAGGTCGAGAACGTGGCCTCCGGAGTGGTCGCGTCACGGGCGGGGTTCGTGCGCGAGGGCGTGCTGGCTGGCCGGCTCAAGAACCCGGACGGCAGCTTCTCCGACGAGGTGTCCTACGCCCGGCTCAGGCCGGGCCCGTCGGCCGGCTCCGCGACATGAGCCGCGCCCGGTGGGTGACGTCGGCCGCGGCCGCGACGACCCTCGTCCCGAGTGCGGCCAGGTCGTGCTCGCCGACGAATACGACGGCCACCGCCGCCCGGCAATGGCCGTCGTCGTCGAGCACGGGCGACGCAACAGACTTCATGCCCGGCAGCACCTCCGACTCCGAGTAGGCCCAGCCCCGCTCACGGCACACCCTCACCTCGGGACGCTCAGGCTGGCCGTCGTCGACACCCGTCGCCGCACCGGCGAGGAGCGCCAGGCCCGGGGCGCCCCGGTGCACCGGATGGCGCTTGCCGGGTCGATAGGTGACGTGCGCGACGGCGGAACGTGGCTCGACCACCGACACGGTGACGGCCTCGTCGTGGTCGCGGATGACGAGGAACGCGGTCATCGCGGTGCCATTCGCCAAGGCCTCCAGGACCGGCTGCGCCGCCGATCGGACCTCCGGGACAACGTTGGTGGCGAGGACCGCGAGTCCGGCGCCCGGCAGCCAGGCGCCCGAGGAGTCACGGTCGACGAGCCGACGGTTCTCGAGCGTGCGGAGCATCCGGTAGGTGATCGAGCGGTGCAGGCCCAGGCTCCGCGCGACGTCGGCGGTCGTCATCGGATTGGCCGCCGCGGCAACCAGTTCGAGGGCACGGAGGCCCCGGTCGAGGGTCTGCGAAGCCGGAGCGCCGTCGCCCACCACGGCGCCGGCGGTGATGGTAACGGTTGGGGGCTCGGGTCTTGTCACGGGCTCACCACCCCTCCTACGTTGGACCTGATATCGAAATCCTCTGTTCGAATATTGAACACGAGGCTGCAATCGGCCGCCACATGTCGCAGTGCCTCGACCGCCCTGACCGTGCATTGACCAAAGCCACAACGAAGTGGCAGATGGGACCGAGCCATGACCCCCCGCATCACTTCCCCATCCCCTCGGCGCGCCCTCATCCGGATGTCGGCCGTCATCGCGAGCGCCGCGCTCGTCCTCGCCGGCTGCGCCGAGAGTGAGGAGACGCCCACTCCGGCAGGCACCGCCGGGGGCGGTGCCGAGCAGGGCCCCATCAAGATCGGCGCGGTACTCGACATCACCGGCGCCGGCGCCACCCTCGGCGTTCCCGAGCGACAGACGCTCGAGATGCTCGCCGAGCAGGTCAACGCCGGCGGTGGTGTCAACGGTCGCCAGATCGAGCTGACCATCGAGGACAACCAGTCCACCGAGGACGGCGCTGCGAAGGCCGTGAACTCCCTCATCTCGAGCGAACAGGTCGACCTCATCCTCGGCGCGTCGCGAACCGGGCCGAGCCTCGCGATGCGCCCCATCGCCGAGCAGGCCGAGATCCCGATGATCTCGCTGGCGGCGAACCAGGCGATCGTCGACGGCAGCACCTGGGTCTTCAAGACCGCGCAGAACGACCGCGTCGTCCTCGAGAAGCTGGTCGACGACATGACCACGAAGGGCTACAAGAAGATCGCGCTCGCCCGCGACGCCTCCGGCTTCGGCGAGGGGGTGGCGGAGATGCTCGGCGAACTCGGCAAGTCCGCCGGGATCACGGTCGACCCCGTCGTGAAGTTCGCGCCAGACGCGACCGACTTCACCGCGCAGATGGTCAAGATCCGTGACGCGAACCCGGACGCCACCCTCATCTGGGGCATCCCACCGGCCGCGGGCCTGGCGCAGAAGGCCTACCGCCAGCTCGGGATCGACGCGCCCGTCTACCAGTCGCACGGCATCGGCAACCAGGCCTTCCTCGACACGGCCGGCGACTCGGCCAACGGCCTGCTCGCCCCGCTCGGGCGCATGCTCGTCGCCGACCAGCTCGCGGAGAACGACCCGCAGAAGCCGGTCGTCACGAAGTTCATCGCGGACTACAAGGCCAAGTACGGCCAGAACCCCTCGACCTTCGCCGGGCACGCCTACGACGGCTTCATGATCGCGGTCGAGGCGCTCAAGACGGCCGGCACCGACAAGGCCAAGCTGCGCGACACGATCGAGAAGATCTCGGACTGGCCCGGCGTCAGTGGTGTGTTCACCATGACCCCCGAGGACCACTCGGGTCTGACGAAGGAGGCCCTCGTCATGGTGGAGATCAAGAACGGGACCTGGTCGGTCGCCGGTAGCTGATGAGCGACTTCCTCCAGCTCGTCTTCTCGGGCCTGGCCCAAGGGGCGATCTACGGCCTCGCGGCCCTCGGCTTCGTCGCCGTCTTCTCGGTGCGGGAGATCGTCAACCTGGTCCAGGGTGAGTACTCAGCGCTCGCCGGGCTCACGGCCATCAGTGTCGTGGGCACCGGCCTGCCGCTGTTCGTCGCCGCCGCCGTTGCGGTCGTCGTCGTCGTCCTCGTCGCCGTCGCGCTCGAGCGGCTGACCATCGCGCCGATCAAGCGGATGACACCGCTGCTGTCGATCATCCTCACCCTCGGCGTCTCCACCGCTGTCAAGGCGGCGATGCTGCTCATCTGGGGCCCCGAGGCGCTTCGCCTCGAGCCCTTCCCCGGGTCCGACTTCACGATCGGCGGGGTGAGCATCCGGGCCCAGGAGCTCTGGATCCTCGGGACGGCTGCCGTCCTCGGCTTCCTCGTCGTGCGGTTCTACGAGCACACCCTGCACGGCAAGGCGCTGCGGGCGTGCGCTGAGCAGCCCACCGCGGCCCGGCTCGTCGGCATCTCACCGCGCACGGCGACGATGGTCGCCTTCGCCATCGCGGGGCTCGTCGGGGCGACGGCCGGCGTCGTGGGCGCGCCGATCTACCTCGCATCCTGGACCTCCGGTCTGACGCTCGGGCTCAAGGGCTTCGTCGCGGCCACCCTCGGCGGACTGGTGTCCTTCCGCGTCGCCATGCTCGGGGGGCTCATGCTCGGTGTCCTCGAGAACCTCGTCGCCGGCTACGTCGCCTCCGGCTACCGTGACGCCGTCGCGTTCGTGGTGCTCCTCCTCGTGCTGCTGATCCGCCCCCAGGGGCTGGCACTCAAGGCGAGTGGGGTGCGCGTGTGACCGCCGTCTCGGGCCGGGGCCCACTCCGCCGTATGCCGCTCACCTCCTCCCGCTGGGGCCGCTGGGTCCCGTTCGTCCTCCTTACGGTCGCCCTCGTCGTCTTCCCGCTCTTCGCGTCGACCGCCGTCGTCAACGTCGGGGTCTACGCGCTCATCTACGGGCTCGCCGCCATCGGGTTGTCACTCCTCATGGGGCTCGCCGGGCAGGTCAGCCTTGGCCACGCGGCCTTCTTCGCGGTCGGCGCCTATACCCAGGCGCTGCTCGTGACCAAGGCCGGCTGGTCGATGTGGCCGGCCGCCGTCATCGCGACCCTGGCCGCGATGGTCGTGGCGCTCCTCGTGGGCCTCCCCCTGCTCCGCCTGCGTGGGCACTTCCTCGCCCTGGCCACGCTGGGCCTGGGAATCATCGTCACGGTCGTCGTGCGGGAACTCGAGATCACCGGCGGCACGTCAGGGCTCTACGGGATTCCCAAGCCGGAGTTCGGCGGTCGCCTGTACAACTCGGCCCAGGAGTACTTCTGGCTCCTCTCGCCCTTCGTCGTCATCGGAATGCTCCTTGCCACCAACCTCGTGCGCAGCCGGATGGGGCGGGCGCTCGGGGCGGTGAACGACTCCGAGGTGGCTGCGGAGTGCCTTGGTGTCGACACGTTCGCGTTGCGCCTCCGGGTCTTCGTCCTCGCGGCCGGGTATGCCGGACTCGCCGGCGTCTTCTACGCCCACTGGCTCGGCGTCGTCTCACCCGAGGCGGCCGGATTCGAGCTGAGCGTCGAGCTGCTCCTCATGGTCGTGCTCGGTGGCCTCGGGAGCGTGTGGGGTGCGCTGACGGGCGCCGTCGCCGTCAGCGTCATGGACGAGGGGGCGAGGGACCTCATCACCGCCGTCATTCCCGGCGCGAGCGGCGAGGTGCAGCTGCTCGCCTTCGGCGTCGTGCTCGTCCTCGTCATCATCCTCGTGCCCGGTGGCCTTGCCCAGCTGTGGCACCAGCTCACTGCGGCGCGAACTGCACACTCAACCGAGGCGGCGGCGACGCGAACTGCACACTCGACTGGGTCCACATCTGCGTCGAGTGTGCAGCAAACGCCCGTGTCGGACAGCCGACTGGCCGGGCTGCTCGACGGAGCCGACCTCCCAGAACGGGGATCCCCGCTGCTCGTCGTGCGGGACCTGACGAAGCGGTACGGCGGTGTCATCGCACTCGACCACGTCGACCTCGACGTCGCAGCGGGCGAGATCGTCGCGCTCATCGGGCCCAACGGCGCGGGCAAGACAACGGCGTTCAACATGGTCAGCGGGGTGCTGCCGCCCACGTCGGGCACGGTGACCCTTCGCGGTCGAGAGGTCCAGGGCCAGCGACCGCACGTCGCCGCTTCACTGGGGGCCACCCGGACCTTCCAGAACCTCCAGGTCTTCAGCAGCGCCACCGTCCTCGGCAACGTCAAGGTGGCCCGCCACCTTCGGAGCCGGGCCGGGATCCTTCGAGGGATGGCGGGACATGGCCCGGCGCGAGGAGCGCAACATCGACGCCGCCGCGCGAGAGGCCCTGGACGCGTTGGGCCTCACCGACCACTCGGACCGCCCGGTCGCCGATCTGCCCTTCGGCATGCAGCGCCAGGTCGAGATCGCGCGGGCGCTCGCGCTCGGCCCGGCCCTCGTCATGCTCGACGAGCCGATGGCCGGGCTCTCCGGGCCCGAGCGCACGAGCCTGTCGGCGCTGCTCCGTGAGGCCAGCCGGGCGGGGTCGCGGTCCTCATCGTCGAGCACGACGTCGAGGCGGTCCTCGCGCTCGCCGATCGGGTCGCCGTCCTCGATGACGGCCGACTCATCGCCATGGGCGAGCCAGCGGAGATCCGCAACGACCCGGCTGTCATCGCCGCCTACCTCGGCGTGGCCGCCGAGGACGAGAGCCTCGTCCGGCAGGCTGCCGCGCGGGTCGAGGGCGAGGTGAGGGCATGAACACCGCGCCGAACCAGACCGGCACAGCGGAGAACCGGACCCCAGCGGCCGGCGGCCTTCGCGTGGGAGGGCTGCGAGCGGCATACGACCGCCTCGAAGTGCTCCACGACGTCACGGTCACCGTCGATCCCGGCGAGCTGGTCGCCGTCATCGGCGCCAACGGCGCCGGCAAGTCGACGCTGCTGCGATCCGTCTCGGGCCTGCTCCGCCCCACTGCTGGCACTGTCACGCTCAGGGGCGAGGACGTCACGCGGCTCGGGGCCGAGCAGATCGCCGCCCGCGGGCTGACGCACGTGCCAGAGAACCGTCTCGTCTTCCCATCGCTCACCGTCGAGGACAACCTCGCCCTCGGGGGGTGGGTCCGGATGCGGGACAAGGGATATGCCGCTCGACGGGCTGCCGCCCTTGAGCTCTTCCCGCGCCTCGCGGACCGGATCAACCTGCCGGCGGGGGCGCTCTCCGGCGGCGAGCAGCAGATGCTGGCCATGGCTCGTGCCCTCATGGCGGACCCGTCCGTCATCGTGCTCGACGAGCCGAGCCTGGGTCTGGCGCCGAAGGTCGTCGGCGAGATCGTCGCCGCCCTGGCCCACCTGCGCGATGACCGCGGACTTGCCGTCCTGCTCGTCGAGCAGAACGTGCGTGCAGCCTTCCTCGTCGCCGATCGCGTCGTCGTCATGGACCGGGGCAGGGTCGTCGCCGAGGGAACACCGCATGAGCTCGCGCGAGACGACCGAGTCCGCCGGGCCTACCTCGGCGGCGGCACGACATCCTCGAGCGCCATTCTCGATGTGGTCGAACCCGAGACCAAGGAGGAGTCATGACAGCGGAGTCGAGCAAGCCGTTCGCCTCGTCCGCAGACCTCGACGAGAAGGTCGAGACCGTGGAGGTGCTCGGCGAAGGCGTCTATGCCCTGACCGCAGAAGGGGACCCGAACGTCGGCGCCATCGAGGGCGAGGACTTCCTCGTCTGCTTCGACGTCCGGGCAACGCCGGCGGCGGCCCGCGAGTGGCTGGCCAAGCTGCGCGAGCACACCGACAAGCCGGTGCGCCATGTCGTGCTGTCCCACTACCACGCCGTGCGAGTGCTCGGGGCCAGTGCCTTCGAGGCAGAGGAGATCATCGCCCACGAGTCGACGCGGCGCCTCATCGACGAGCGGGGGGAACAGGACTGGCAGAGCGAGTTCGGCCGGATGCCAAGGCTCTTCAAACAGCCGGAGGAGATCCCTGGGCTCACCCACCCCACCATCACCTTCGCCGATGAGCTGTGGATTCCCCTCGGGGGCAACCGTGGCGACCTCATCCTGCGCTGGTGCGGCCGCGGCCACACCGAGGGTGACGTGGTTGCGTGGCTGCCCAAGCAGGGCGTCCTCTTCGCCGGCGACCTCGTCGAGTCGCAGGCCGCCCTCTACACAGGTGACGCCTTCCATCGCGACTGGGCGACCCACACCCTCGATGCTGTGGCGTCGTTCCGGGCCGAGGCGCTCGTCGGCGGCCGTGGCGCCGTTGCTCGCGGACGAGAGGCGGTCGACGCCGCCGTCGCCCAGACGCGACATTTCCTCGAGGTGCTCATGGAGCAGGTCACGGCGGTCCACCGCCAGGGCGGCACGCTCAAGGACGCCTTCGACGCCGCCCATGCCGCGCTTCGCGACGAGTACGGCCGCTGGCCGATCTTCGAGCACTCGCTCCCCTTCGACGTCTCCCGCTTCTGGGACGAGCTGAACGGCATCGAACGACCGGTCATCTGGACGGCGGAGCGTGACCGCGAGGTGTGGGACCAACTCCAGCCATGAGCGTCCTCGTCCTCGGGGCCGGCCCCGTCGGCCAGACCGCGGCCCTGGCCCTGGCCAGATGGGGCATCCCGGTCGTGGTCGTCGACCAGCGACCAGCACGGGGCCTCGTCGGGTCAAAGGCGATCTGCCAACAGCGCGACGTCCTGGACTTCTGGTCCGAGCTCGGCGCCCGGGCGATCGCCGACGAGGGCCTGACGTGGTCGCGCGCCCGCACCTTCTACGGGGACGAGGAGCTCTTCGTCGTCGAGCTGAGCGATCCGGGGCGCTCGCCGTTCCCGCCGTTCGTCAACATCTCCCAGGCCCGGACGGAGGAGGTGCTCGACGAGGCGATCGCCTGCCAGCCGCTCATCGACGTGCGGTGGTCGCATCGAATCACGGGGATCTCCCAGTCGTCCACGTCGGTGACGGTGCGGTGCGAGACTCCCGATGGCGACGTCGAGGTGACGGGTGATTACGCGGTCGCCTGCGCCGGTGCCCGGGCCACCGACATCCGGAGCATGCTCGGTGTCGACTTCGAGGGGATGTCGTTCAACGACGCCTTCCTCATCTGCGACATCGAGGCGACCTTGCCGGGCTGGGAACAGGAGCGCCGGTTCTACTTCGACCCAGTCTGGAATCCCGGGCGGCAGGTACTGATCCACCCGTGCCCGCACGGCCTCTACCGGATCGACTGGCAGGTGGAACCGGACTTCGACCTCGATACCGAGCGCTCGTCGGGGCGACTCGATCGCCGCATCCGGCAGATCATCGGCGACTCGCCCTACCGCCTCGACTGGTCGACGGTCTACCACTTCCATGCGCGGGTCGCGTCGCGCTTCCGCACCGGGAGAGTGTTTCTGGCCGGGGACCTGGCCCACCTCGTCGCACCGTTCGGAGCCCGCGGCCTCAACTCCGGAGTGCCCGACGTCGAGAACGCTGCGTGGAAGATCGCCTGGACTCTACGGGGCTGGGCGGGACCGGGGCTGCTCGACACCTACGAGACGGAGCGGCACGCTGCAGCGGTCGAGAACCTCGAGGTCACGACGGCGACGATGGACTTCCTCGTGCCGCACTCGACCGAGGCAAGGGCACGTCGCGCCGAGGTGCTCCAGGCAGCTCGGCACGACGTGGCGGCGAGGGCCCACGTCGACTCCGGCCGCCTCTCCGAGCCCTTCTGGTACGTCGACTCGCCGCTGACCACTGCGGCGCCTGACCGCAGGTGGCCGGGGCGGCCCCCACGCGGCGCTCCGCCTGAACCCGTGCCCGGGGTGATCCTGCCCGACGCTCCGGTGCACCCGGCCGGCCAGCCGGGCATCACGCACGTGCGGCAGCTGGCTCGGGCCGGCCTGCTCGCCCTGGCCGGCCCCGGGGCCGACCTCGCGGCTGTGAGGGCAGCCCTCCACGAGGGCGCGGGAACGGCACCACACGCGGTCCTGGCCCTCGCCGAGGCCGAGCCCAGCGGCATACTCCTCGACTCCCTCAAGGCACACCCCGCTGACGTCTGGCTCGTGCGGCCAGACGCGCACACCTGCGCCCTCGTGCGGGAGCCCGGCGAGCTGACCGTCGCTGCTCGCCGCGCTCTTGGCCACCCCGGGTGACTCAGCCGGCTCTCTCGACCCAGGCGAAGGGGACCGAGAGGACACCGTCGGGCACCCGGACTCGATAGCGCGTGCGCCCGCGCTTGAGGATGTGTCCCACGACTCCGTCGAACTGACCCGGTGCGGCGACGCGAACCACGGCGCCTGGTCGCAGGCGACCGGGCGCGAGCTGGGGCAGCCCGAGGAACAGGGCATCCAGCTCGGCCACGTAGTTGGGGTGCATCGGCACCCGCTGCCCGTGGTACGTCCAGTCGAGGACGCGCGCTCGCTCGGGGCCGGTACACAGGGTGCAGATGGCGACTCTGGTCGGCATGCGGTGCCGGGTCGTTGCGTGCCCGTTGGGGCACGTCCCAAACCATGCTCCGGTGACCCCGGGGGCCTCCGCGGACGAGCATCGCTGCCCGGAGCAGCCGATCGCCAGTGCTTTCGCGCGCCAGACCGCGTCGTGGCCGTGCCCCGGCCCGACCAGCGCATGGGCGATCTCGTGCAGGATCGTGTCCCGGACCTCGTCCTCGGGGTGGAGGCGGGTCAGGTGGGCGCTCAGCGAGATCTCCCGCCTGGCCGGACGGCACGCGCCCGCTCTCGTCCTCGCCCGGTCAAGGTTGAGGACCCAGTCGCTCAGCCCGTGTGCGGCCATGAGTTCTCGGCCCAGTTTCAGTGCAGCGCTCAACTCCATGGTCATCCCAACTATTCGGTGCCCCGGCCAGAAACCTAGAGGAGTGCGCCGACAGCGCTTCAGCCGGCCGGACGCGCCTCACGCCGACAGTCGTGGTTCGGCGGAGTGCCGAGGGTGGTTGTGCAGCGAGAGGAACCGCTCCGGCGCAGGGAGATCGGTCCCGCCAGCCTCGATCCAGGCCAGGGTGGATCGGCGGGCGCGGCCGATGAGCTCAGCCGCCCGACTGAAGTCGGCTGCGGAGACCGCGAGCGGGCAGAGCGGCGGCAGCACCCTGAGGGTGACGTCGCCTGCGCTGGCGGCCACGTCGTGGATGGCGCGCTGCTCCAGCAGCAAGGTGAGGGCGTGCAGGGCCATCGCCACCGCCGACCGTGGTGGCTCGGCAAGTGCGCAGGGGGCACCCGTCGGGAGCAGGTAGACGACCTCCGCTCCCAGGGCCACGGCCTGCGTCACGCCGGCATGCGGTGCGAGGGCACCGTCGACGAGCAGCCGGCCCCCGAGCTCGACCGGAGGGAAGACCGCCGGGATCGCGGCACTGGCGAGGACCCCGGTGACGACCGACCCCTCGCTGATGAGGACCTCACGACCGCTCAGCAGGTCGGTGGCGACGAAATGCACCGGGGTGCTCGCGTCGGCGAGGTCGTCGAAGCCGGCATGACGGCGGACCAGATCGCCCAGCCCGTCGGCAACGGACATGGCCACGTCCCGGCCGAGCAGTGCGCCAAGCACCCGACGCGGGTCGATGGGGAACGCGTCGGCCCGCCGCAGGGACCGCCAGACACCCGCGAGCGCCTCGAGCGACGCCTTGGACATCCCGTGGCCGGCGACCCAGGCGGCGTTCATCGCTCCTGCCGAGGTACCGACGAGCAGGTCCGGTCCGATGTCCTTCTCGGCCAGTGCCTGGAGCATCCCCACCTGGACGGCGCCCAGGCTGCCCCCACCGGAGAGGACGAAGGCGGTGGTGCTGGCGCTCATATCCATTGGTGGCAGCCAGGAGGCGGACCCTTACCGTGAGCGACGCCACACCCTGTCGACTGCGGGCTTGGTGACCGCCTCAGCGATACGCCTCCTCGTCGATTCCGGCGAGGCGTGAGGGATGCACCTCGGCGCCCAGGGTGAAGAAGCGCTGGAAGCTCATGATGAGCGGACGCCAGCGGGCCGGATCGATACGACGCTCGCTGCCGGCCATGCGGATCGCCGGGTGAACGTGCACCTGCTCCACGTTGACCTGGACGACGGCATGGTCAGTGAGGTGGAGGGCCTCGAGCGTGGCCTCCATGGCCACCGGGCACTCCCCGACCACGGGTGCAGCGACAACGTGTCCGGGCACCGGAGTCAGCCCGGCGCGGGCGAACTTGTCGCGCGAGTGCAGGTAACCGTTGGCAGCCTTCCACGGCGGAACGGGATCCGCGCCAGTCGTGAGCGCGAGGCGGTCGACGGCCGACACCTGTCCCGGTCCGGGCAGGTTGAGCACGCACTCTCCGGTCCGCCGCAGGTTCGCCAAGGAATGTGACGTCAAGCCGAAACCGAGCGTGGCAGTCCGGCCCAGCCAGAAGACTGACGAGATCGGCGCAAGATTCGCGCTGCCGTCCTCGTTGAGCGTCGAGACGAGCACGACCGGCGTGCCCCAGTAGAGGATGGCCGGATCGACGGGCTCGTGCACGTGGCTCTGAGCGGTTTCCGGGACGGTCAAGATGGAGGTGGTCATACTCGAAGGACGCCGGAGAGAGTCCGTCCGTGAGGTCGCCTGCACACCGTTCCGACTCGGTTTCGTCGAGGTCCGTCAGGCGCCCCAGGATGTGTGGACGCCCAGCGGGTCGCCAAGGGCGACGGCTGACGCGGCACGATGGGAGCCATGACCCCGGCTGCACCACGGGCCACACCGCCGAGCGATCGGCCGCTGCCCCCGTACCTGACCGCCACCGCGGATGAACTCGCGCACGAACGGGTCCCAGGGGCGGACGAGGACGTCCACTTCACGGAGCGCATAGCCGCCGCGGTGATCGAGCGCCTCACGGATCCGGGCGACATCGTCATCGACCCGTTCGCGGGGTACGGGACGACCTTGGCCGTGGCAAGCCGCTTGGGCCGCAGGGCAATCGGCGTCGAGCTCCTCCCCGAGCGCGTGGCCCTGATCCGTGCAAGGGCACCCGTGGCCACCGTCATCGAGGGAGATGCCCGCGGCCTTCATCAGCTCGTCACCGGGCCTGTCGACCTGTGCCTCACCTCGCCGCCCTACATGACGGCCAATGCACACCCGCACAATCCGTTGACCGCGTACGAAACGGTCGACGGCGACTACCGCACCTACCTCGAGCACCTCGCCCGGCTCGCTCGAACCGTGCGCGACCTGCTTCGGCCGGGCGGGCACCTCGTCGTCAACGTGGCCAACATCCGGCACGGCGGCCACACGACTGCCTTGGCGTGGGACGTCGCGCGCACCGTCGGCCGCGTCCTGCCCTTCCTCGGCGAGACGGTCATCGTCTGGGACGTGCTCCCCCACGACTTCACTGGGGACTACCTGCTCACCTTCCGAGGCGACGCGTGAGCGAGCACGTCCTCTGGGAGCCAGCTCAGCGGCATACGACATAGGCCGTATGCCGCTGGGCTGGGACCGCGCGTTCGTGCCCTGGGTGCCGGGCTCAGCGAGAATGCTTGGCGAGCCGGAGCCAGGTCTCCACGACCGTGTCGGGGTTGAGGGACATGGACTCGATCCCCTGGTCGAGGAGCCACTCGGCGAGGTCCGGGTGGTCGGAGGGACCCTGGCCGCAGATGCCGACGTACTTGCCCGGGCGCGGCAGGCCCTGATCGCCATGCGCGAGCATCTTCTTGACGGCGGGGTCGCGCTCGTCGAACGCCGGCCACGAGGGCCGAGTCGCGGTCGAGCCCGAGCGTCAGCTGGGTCATGTCGTTGGAGCCGATGGAGAATCCGTCGAAGTGCTCCAGGAACGCGTCCGCGTCGACGGCGTTGGACGGCACCTCGCACATCATGATGACCTGCAGGTCGTTCTCGCCCCGGCGCAGGCCGTGCTGTCCGAGCAGGTCGATGACGCCCTGCGCCTCGGCAACGGTGCGCACGAAGGGAATCATGATCTTGACGTTGGTCAGGCCCATGTCGTCGCGGACGAACTTCATCGCCTCGCACTCCATCGCGAAGCACTCGGCGAAGTCGGGCGACAGGTAGCGCGAGGCGCCCCGGTAGCCGATCATCGGGTTCTCCTCGTGCGGCTCGTAGCGCTCGCCGCCGATGAGGTTGGCGTACTCGTTCGACTTGAAGTCGGACATGCGGACGATGACCGGCTCGGGCGCGAAGGCCGCCGCGAGCATGGAGACCCCCTCCGCGAGGCCGCGTGACGAAGAAGTCGCGCGGGCTGTCGTAGGCGCTCGATGAGCTCGGTGGATCTGGGCTGCGCAGCTCGGGCTCCTGGTCGTCGAGCTCGAGCAGCGCGCGGGGGGTGGATCCCGATCTGGCGGTTGATGATGAACTCGAGACGGGCGAGGCCGATTCCCTTGTGCGGCAGGCGAGAGAACTCGAAGGCCTGCTCGGGCGTGCCGACGTTCATCATGATCTTGACGGGGATCTCGGGCATCGCGGCGAGGGCCGGTCTCGGTGGACGGTGAAGTCCCGCAGCCCGTCGTAGACGAAGCCGGTGTCGCCCTCGGCGGCGGACACGGTCACCTCCTGACCGTCGCCCAGCTGTGCGGTCGCATCGCCCGTTCCGACGACTGCGGGGATCCCGAGCTCGCGGGCGATGATCGCGGCGTGGCAGGTGCGTCCGCCGCGGTTGGTGACGATGGCGCTGGCGCGCTTCATGATCGGCTCCCAGTCGGGGTCGGTCATGTCGGCGACGAGCACCTCGCCGGGCTGGAACTCGTGCATCGAGGCCACGTCGGTGAGGACGCGCACCGCACCGGCGCCGACCTTCTGGCCGATCGCGCGGCCCTCGACGACGACCGGGCCGCGTTCGTTCATCCGGAAGCGCTGGAGGGTGGACGAGCTCGCGCGGGACTTCACCGTCTCGGGGCGTGCTTGGAGGATGTAGAGCTTCCCGTCGACGCCGTCGCGGGCCCACTCGATGTCCATCGGCCGGCCGTAGTGCTCCTCGATCTTGACGGCGTGGCGGGCGAGCTCGGTGACCTCGTCGTCGGAGAGGCTGAATCGGCGCTGGTCGGCCGGGTCCACGGGGACGAACTCCGTCGTCCGGCCCACGGACGCGTCCTCGGTGTAGACCATCTTGGTCGCCTTTGCGCCCAGGCCCCGCTTGAGGATCGCCGGACGGTCGGCGGCGAGGGCCGGCTTGTAGACGTAGTACTCGTCCGGGTTGACCGCGCCCTGGACGACTCCCTCGCCGAGGCCGTAGGCACTGGTGATGAAGACGGCATCCGGAAAGCCGGACTCGGTGTCGATGGTGAACATGACTCCCGACGCGCCGAGGTCGGAGCGGACCATCCGCTGGACGCCCGCGGAGAGCGCGACGACCGAGTGGTCGAAGTTGCTGTGGACGCGGTAGGCGATGGCACGGTCGTTGTAGAGGGACGCGAAGACGAGCTTGATGGCGTGCAGGATGTTGTCGATGCCACTGATGTTGAGGAAGGTCTCCTGCTGCCCGGCGAAGGAGGCGTCGGGCAGGTCCTCCGCCGTGGCGCTCGAGCGGACGGCCCAGCTCACGTCGTCCGTGCCGGCGGCCGCGACGAGCTCGTCGTAGGCGGACTGGATCTCCTGCTCGAGGTCTGCCGGGAACGGCTGCGACTCGACCGCGTCGCGGATCTCCTTGCCGACCTCCGCGAGGCGGCGGACGTCGTCGACATCGAGGTCCGCGAGGAGCGCGTTGACCCGGCCGGCGAGTCCCTCGTGCGCGAGGAAGCGGCGGTAGGCGTCGGCCGTCGTCGCGAAACCGTTCGGGACCGACACTCCGGCCCTGGACAGGTTCTGGACCATCTCGCCGAGGGACGCGTTCTTGCCTCCAACCGACTCGACGTCGTCAAGGCCGAGCTCACGGAACCAGAGGATGTTGGCGGTCATGGGTTGTCCTTTCGTCGGCGGTGACGGTGGCTTGGCCGCCCCTAGGCGAGGTTGTTGAGTCGTCTGGTCTGCATGATGACGGCGGCCATCTCCTCGACCGACATCGACGCCGAGTTGATCGACGGGATCCGGTGGTGGTGGTAGAGGGCCTCCGCCCGTCTCAGCTCGTAGCTGCACTGGGCCAGCGAGGCATAGGTCGAACCGGGTCGGCGCTCTCCGCGCACCTGGCTCAATCGGGCAGGGGTGGAGATCAGTCCGAAGCAGCGGTCGCCGTAGGGGCGGATGGGCCGGGGGAGGTCGCTCGAACGGAAGTCCTCCTCGACGAGCGGGTAGTTGGCGACCTTGATGCCGTGCTGAAGGGCGAGGTACATCGAGGTGGGCGTCTTGCCGCAGCGGGATGGGGCGATGAGGATCAGCTCGGCGTGGGCGAGGTTCCGCAGGCTCTGGCCGTCGTCGTGCTCCATGGCGAACTCGACCGCCTTCATCCGCTGCTCGTAGCGTCGCAGGTCGCCCAGCCCGTGCAGTCCGGCGCGGTTGTGGCTGGCGTTGACGTGCAGTACGCGCTCGATCGCGTCGAGGTGCGAGCCGAAGAGGTCGATGAAGGCGCACTTGGTCTTCTGCAGCTCCGTGCGGACCTCCTCGTCGGCGACCGTCGAGAAGACCAGTGGGGTGACCGACCTGGTCATCGCGCCGTCCACCTCGGCAACGACCTGGCGCGCCACCTCCACGGTGGTGATGAAGGGGATCTTGCGCCGGAGGAAGCGGACTGTCGGGAACTGGTTGAGCATGAGGTTGCCCAGCGTCTCGGCAGAGATGCCCGTCCCACCGGCGAGGAAGAACACCGGTGTGTCGGCAACGCGGTCGGGGGCACTCACTTCGCCACTGTGCCACAGCTGAAGAGCCGGATGCTGGCGCGTCCGCGCCTGCGGAACGCCTCCTGATCCGAAGGATTGGCTGCCACCGCTTGCACCGTCTCACGGCATCACCGCGGTCACGTCGGCGGAGTCCGCGTTGGTGGGGTCGAAAAGCGTTGGCACCGCTGAGGGAGAGAGGCAAGGGTGGCCAGGTGCGACTTCATGAGGACCAGCTCGAGCTCACCGACGACATGGTGGCTGCACTCGTCGCAGAGCAGCTACCAGACCTGCGCGGCGCGAGACTGTCACGCGTGCCGTCGAACGGCACCGTCAACGTGCTCTATCGGCTGGGTGAGGACCTCGCGCTGCGCTTCCCGATGCAGGGTGACGACCCCTACACGGTGTGGGCCGAGCTCACTGACGAGGCGCAGCATGCGCGGCGGCTCCTCGGCCGGCTACCCGTGCGCTCGCCCGAGCCCGTGTCGTTCGGCGAGCCGGGTCACGGCTACCCGCTGCCCTGGGCGGTCTACCGATGGTTGCCGGGGGTCCCGGCGTCGCAGGCCGACCTGGCCGACTCCGTCCCCTTCGCCGAGCAGCTCGCCGGGGTGGTTCTCGCACTGCGGGAGATCGACACCGAGGGCCGTCTGTTCACGGGTGAGAGACGTGGCGGCAGGCTCACCGACCATGACCGCGGCGTGAGGCGTTGGCTCGGTCAGTCGCATGGGTTGATCGACGTCCCGGAGGTCGAGGCGCTCTGGGGGCGGTTGGTTCTCACGGCTCGCGACGGCGCGCCCGACGTGTGGACCCACGGCGACCTCATGCCCGACAACCTCCTGGTGCAGGACGGTCGCCTATCGGCTGTCATCGACGTGGGACTCTCCGGCCCCGCTGACCCAGCCCTCGACCTCCAGCCGGCGTGGAACCTCCTCGCCCCAACTGCCCGGCGAGCATTTCGCGAGGCACTCGCGGTCGGTGACGCCGAGTGGGACCGTGGCAAGGCGTGGGCGCTGGCCCAGGCGAGCGGGTGCCTGCCGTACTACCGGGTGACGAACCCTCCGATGTCGCGGCTCGCCCACCGAACCCTGACCGCCATCCTCGAGGACTAGCCAGCGTCCGTCCGTCGCTCCTTCCGATCATTGGACAGGTCAGGTAGCGGAGGGACCGGCGGCACCTGGAAGCCCTCGATCGGGCGTCCATGCGTGCGCTCGTACCACGTGGCGTAGGCAGCGACTGCCGTCGGCAGGGTCGGGAAGATGAGGTCCGGACCGACCTTGTCGATGAACCCGGCGGCATCCAGCGAGTCGCGCATGTCCTGCTTCACGCGCGCCATGGCGAATCGGATCCCGTCCTCCTGCAAGGTGATCCGCAAGGTGTCGAGGGCGTCCACGGCCGTGAGGTCGACCTCCGTGTTCGCCTCGGCGTTGAGCAGGAACCACTCCACCGGCGCCACCCGTTGCGAGTCGGCGACCGCTTGGAGGGCGCGCCTCTCGAAGTCGTGGGAGTTGGCGAAGAACAGCGGCGAGTCGTAGCGGTAGACGACGAGCCCCGGCACCTGCACGGCGTGGGAGTAGTCGTCGATGTCGTGCATCCCGGCCACGTTCTGGACGTAGCCCAGCACGCCGTCATGCGGGTGCACGATCCGGCGCAGCAGGTCGAGCAGGGAGAGCACGAGGGCGACGCCGATCCCCGGGAGGACCCCGAGGACGAGGACCGCGGCGGTCGTCGACAGCGACAGGACGAGCTCGCTGTGCCGGAAGGCCGTGATCCGGCGCAGCTCCGCGACGTCGATGAGTCGCAGTGCCGCGTACACGACGACGCCGCCGAGGGCGGCGGTGGGGAAGGTGGCCAGGAGCGGGCCGAGCCAGAGCATCGTCGCGACGAGCACGACGACCGACACGAGGGAGTGCAGTTGCGTGCGCGCACCCATGGCGTCGGCGAGGACGGTGCGGCTACCGCTCGAGCTGACCGGGAACCCCGATGCAAGGCTCGAGGCGATATTGGCTGCGCCGAGGGCGACGAACTCCTGGTTGCTGTCGATCGTCTCGCGACGCTTCAGCGCAAAAGCGCGGCCCGTGAGCACGTTGTCGCTGTAGGCCACGGCAGCGACTCCGAGGGCGGCCGGTAGTAGCTGCAGGATCTCCACGTCGCCGAGCCGGGGCAGGCTGAGCGGCGGCAGCCCACGGGGCACCTCGCCCACCACCGCAACGCCCTGGTCGACGAGCCCGAAGACCTGCACGACGGCGGCGGCGGCAAGCATCGCGATGAGCGGCCCCGGCCACCGCTTCGCCCATCGGCCGAAGGCGAGCAGCGCAGCGAGGACAGCCATCGCAAGGGCAAAGGTCGGCCAGTGCAGCTCGTCCAGACGCGTCACCGTGTCCCAGAGCTCCTCGAGGAAGGTCTCGCCTTCCACGTCGATGCCGGTGATCTTGCCGAGCTGACTGACGATCATGAGCGCTGCGATGCCGGCCATGTAGCCGACGAGCACCGGCTTGGACAGCAGCTCTGCGAGGAACCCGAGACGAGCGAGCCAGGCGAGCACGCAGACGACGCCGACAGCCAGGGCAAGCAGGGCGGCGATCTCGGCGTGACGACCGCCGGCCGCACCCGCGATGGCGCCGACGCCGGCCGCGGTCATCAGGGCCGTCGTCGACTCGGGCCCCACCGACAGCTGCCGCGACGAGCCGAGCAGGGCGTAGACGACGAGGGCCGGAGCGCATGCCCACAGTCCGGTGATGGCCGGCAGGCCGGCCACCTCGGCGTAGGCCATCACCTGCGGGATGAGGTACGCCGAGACGGTGACCCCCGCGAACACGTCGCCGCGGAGCCAGACGCGGTCATAGGAGAGGAGCACGCCCAGCCCCGGCGCGAACCGCGTCCACCGGACCTTCCGTCCCTCGGTCACCTGCCGAACGTATCGGTCTACAACCCGTGTGACGCAGCAGACGCGTGCCGTTCGGCCACAAGTCGCCGCCAGCGACGCCGCCAAGGGGTGAACTGGGACCAAAGGAAGAAGGCCGTCATGAGGACCATCCGCCGGGCCCAGGATCCGCTGGCTCGCCGCGGCCAGTCGGTATCGGCAGTCGTGAGGTGACGACGATGCGTGTGTGTCGGTGCCCCCTCGACCTTCCTCCGTCCCGGACCGGGATGGCCGGACGCGGTGACCGCGTCCACCCGACGGTCCCCCTTGACGCCCGCCCAGCGGTGGACGAGTACGGACCCAGCGCTACGAGCCCCGAGGCGCTTGGGCCCCACGATCCCGACGGGTCGATGACCCGCGCACCAACGGCGCTGTCGGCCGGGTGCGCCCGGGTCTCCAGCCGTCGACCCGTCGTGGAAATCGACCGTATGCCGCTGGGCTGGGCGATCTCGCGGGTGCCCTGACGCTCAGGGCGGGACCTTCGTCCCTAGCCGTCAGGGCGCCCAAGCGGATAGTGGCGCTTACATCCCGTCAGGTCGCCGGGCGAGACCGCGAACCGCGATGCGCCGACCCTCGACGCAGCAAAGGGTGTCGGTCGCTTCCTCGCGGGAGCGATGGTCGGGTGGATGCGTTATCGCGGGATGGGCTGGCGCCCCACCCTGGAGATGGCGGGATCGTCGGTGGCGTCGGGCTTCGTGCTGGTCCTCGCTTACTGGCTGGACTTCATCTCGGCAAGCGAGGTCATTCCCGCCGTCTGCGGCCTGGCCTGCGTGGCCATGCTGGCGGTGATGCTGTTCCGTATCCCGCTCTACGCGTCCAGCCACGGTGGTCATCGAACGCACGGAGGGTGACGATCCTTTGACAAACCCTTGACAAACATTGGTTAAAGAGTCCCACAATGGGAACCCGCCGGCTCCTCCGGAGTCTGGCCACCACTTCAAGGAGTTCCCATGAAGAAGCTCACCGCCACGCTTGCTGCAGCCGCTCTCGGCACCCTCGCCACCGTGGCCGCAGCCGGCCCCTCCGCCGCTGCCCCCGACACGGCCTGCCAGAAGGCAGGCCTCAAGACGCTCATCGGAGCCGGACTCATCGACGACGTCGCGCGCGACGGACTGCCGATCGCGACCGCGGTTTCCCTCGGCGTCGCCCCGCGAGCCACGACGAACGTCGCGGCCCTGCCTGACCCGCTCCCGCTCTCCGTCATCCTCGCCGACCACCGAGCCGGCTCCTCGAGCCTGTTCGTCTATCCGTGGTGCTGAACTGTCCCTGACCCATCGGCGCCCGGCCGCTCACTGCGGTCCGGGCGCCGCTGTGCGAGCGTCGCCGCCATGCGCTCCACGCCGGTGGCAAGGCGGTGGCCAAGAGGCACGCTGCCCGCCCCCACCTCGTCCTGGCAGGAACCACCGACGAAGACGACGAGCTGGGGGTGGCTGGCCAGGAGGCGCTCGCAGAGCTGTCGGGCCGGGGCGACATCGGCCGGGCGCGGGACGGCGAGCACGACCGCGGCGGCGTCTCTGGCGCGCACTGCCAACTCCCAGTCGTCATGTGGCAGGTCCGCGCCGACGTAGGCCGTCGCGAACCCGGCGCGACGCGCCGCCACGGCGAATGCGAGGATGCCGAGCTCGTGCCGCGCACCCGCCGGGAGCCCCAGCATCACGACCGGGCCGTTGGCCCTGCCTCCCGCTGCTTCGTAGGCCGCAGCGAGCCGCCGCTGCACTGTGTAGCTGAGCAGGTGCTCGCCCGCGACGGAGATCCGCCCATCGGCCCAGGCGTCGCCGAGGGCGACCAGTGTGGGCATCAGCCAGTCGTCGACGACCCGCTCGAAGCCGGCTCGCGCGAAGGCGTCATCGAGGACGTCCGACGCCGTGGCCGGGTCGAGCAGCTGGGCCGCCTCGATGAGGCGGTCGAGGCCGGCGAGCACGGGCGGCTGGGCCTCCTCGGACAGCGGCTCGGGCGTCGGCCGGGACACGGGCCCCGATATCCGCGCCTTGGTCTCGGCAGCCGCCTCCCGGGCCGACCATCCCTCGTTGACCAGGCTGGCCATGATGCCAAGGGCGCGAAGGTCGGCGTCGGAGTAGAGCCGATAGCGGCCGTCCGACCGGGCTGGGCTGACGACGCCGTACCGCCGCTCCCAGGCCCGCAGAGTCGACAGGCTGATGCCCGTCAGCTGTGCGGCCCTCTTGATGGTGTACATGGTTTGTGCAGTCTATGTGGCATCGACCCGGCGAGGGCCTCAGAGGCTCTGCAACGCCCGACGCAGACCGTCGGCGCCGTCGTCGACGAGCCGCTTCAGGGCCGGCGCGAGCACCACGGTTGCGATCTTGCGGAAGCCCTTGAGCTCGAAGGACGCCGAGTAGGTGACCGTGGTCTGCGACCCATCGCCCTGGACCCTCATGTCGTCCTCGGCGACGAGGGAGCCGTTCTCCCCGCGCAGCGTGAACCGACGATCCGGCTCGAGCTGTGTGACGACGTACATGACCTCCGCCTCCCGGCCCATGAAGCGGGAGACGTTCCGGTAGCGCGTGCCGACTCCACCCGTGCCGGACACGCGCTCGGTCCGGACGGTGGCGGGGTCCCACTCATTGGTCGTCGTGAAGTCGGACAGGTAGGCGAAGACGTGCTCTGACGATGCCGGGACCGTGAGCTGACGGACGAACTGCATGATGCCTCCTCATACAAACCTTTGACAATCCTTAGACAGACACTCTACATTGACAACCATGAAGGAGTCCAGACAGCCCACTGCCGCCGTCATCGGATCCGGTGTCGCGGGCTTGACCGCCGCCCATGTCCTGTCCCAGTCCCACGCCGTCACGCTCTTCGAGGCGGACAGCCGGGTCGGCGGGCACGCACACACGCACACGGTGTCCGGGTCGAGCGGCCCGTTGCGGATCGACAGCGGGTTCATCGTCCACAACGAGCGGACCTACCCACATCTGTTGCGCCTCTTCCGCGAGCTCGGTGTCGAGACCCGACCCACCGAGATGAGCATGAGCATCACGTGCGAGGGCTGCGGACTGTCCTACGCGGGCGGCCGAGGCGTTGCCGGGATCCTGGCCCAACCGTGGCGCATCGCCGATCCGCGGTTCGTCCGGATGCTCGCCGAGGTGCCGCGCTTTCACCGTGCGGCCAGGGCGCTGCTTGCGGATCCCACCGCGGAGCCAACGTGGGGAGAGTTCCTCCGTGACGGTGGGTTCTCCAGCTACTTCATCCGCCACTTCGCCATCCCGCTCGTGTCATGCGTCTGGTCGTGCGGTGACCTCGATGCACAGACCTACCCGGCCCGTCACCTGTTCGGGTTCCTCGACCACCACGGCATGCTCAGCGTCACCGGATCCCCGCAATGGCGCACGGTCGTCGGGGGATCGGCCACCTACGTCGACCGCCTCGCCGACCGCCTGGCCGACGTGCGCCGCTCCGCCCCGGTGACTGCTGTCGAGCGCCATGACGACGGCGTCGACGTGCGGGTCGGCGATGACACGCCCGAGCGCTTCGACCGGGTCGTCGTCGCGACGCACGCCAACCAGGCTCTTGGCCTCCTCGCGGACGCCACGCCTGAAGAGAAGGAGGACCTCGGCGCGATCGGGTACTCCCGCAACGTGGTGTGGCTCCACCGTGACTCGGCCGTCCTCCCGCACGTGCGGAAGGCGCGTGCCTCGTGGAACTACCGGATGCGCTCGTGCGACGCCCACAGTCCACAGGTGACGGTCAGCTACTGGATGAACCGGCTGCAAGGTCTGCAGGACCGTGACGACCACGTCGTCACGCTCGACCCTGCCGGCCTCGTCGACCCCTCCACCGTCAGCGCCGAGATGTCCTATGAGCACCCCATCTTCACCGCGGCGGCGGTCGCCGCAGCGGCCCGGCTTCGCTCGACCGGCGGCGAGCGCCTCGCGTTCGCCGGAGCCCACCTCGGTTGGGGCTTCCACGAGGACGGCTGCCGCTCCGGCGTCGAGGCCGCCGAGTCCTTCGGGGTGCGCTGGTGAGCCACATCGTCGTCCCGCCGCCCGTCCCGAGCCTCGTCGCGGGGCAGGTGACGCACACCCGCCGCGCACCCGTGGTGCACCGCTTCCGTTACCGCCACTACCAGTGGCTCGTCGACGTGGATGACCTGCCGCGGATGCGCTGGCCGCTCTCGCTCCTCGCCCGCTTCGACGCCGCCGACCACCTCGATGGCGGCCGGCAGGGCGGGGGCATCCGGGGCGACCTCGACCGTTTCCTGGCGGAGCAGGGCGTCGAGCTCCCCTCCGGCACCAGGGTCCTCATGCTGGCCCACGCCCGCTCGCTGGGGCACGTCTTCGATCCCCTCACCGTCTTCTGGTGTCTGGCCCCGGACGGGCGGCTCGTGGCCGCAGTGCTCGAGGTGCACAACACCTACGGGGGCCGGCACGCCTACCTCGTCGAGGTCGACGAGGCGGGCCGCGCCCGGGTCGACAAGGCGTTCTACGTGTCGCCGTTCAACGACATCTCCGGCGAGTACCAGGTGCGCCTCGTCCTGGACGAGCGGCGGGTCGCCGTGGCCGTCCGCCTCGTCCGAAACGGCCAGACCGTCCTCGACGCCGCGCTGACCGGGACGCCGACCCCCGCCACGGGCCGCACGCTGCTCTCCACCGCTGCCCGACACCTGTCCATGACCCATCGGGTCACCGCCCTCATCCGGCTGCACGGCGTGCGGCTGTGGATGAGGCGTCTACCCGTCGCGCCCCGACCACGACACCTCGAGGAGGCCGTCCGATGACGACGATCCAGGCACAACCACTCGCCCCGACCCTGGCGCCGATCCGGCTGCAGGCCAGACTGGCCCGCACCATCCTCGAGCAGGTGCTCGCCCGGGTGCCGGTTGACGTGGTCCTTCCCGACGGCTCCCGGCTGGGAGGGACGGCCCCGAGCGGGAGCGAGCCCAGCGGCATACGGCCAATGGTTGAGCTGAGGGACCCCGGAGCGTTCTTCGACCGCCTCGCGCACCACCCGAAGATCGGGATCGGCGAGGGCTACATGGCGGGCGACTGGCGCGCCGCCCCCGGCACCGACCTCGCCGACGTGCTGCTCCCCTTCGCCGAACGGCTCACGACGGCGATCCCCCGCCCCTGGCTAGCCCTCCGTCAGGTCGTCGACCGCGCCATCCCGCACGAGCAGCGCAACACCGTGACCGGCTCACGTCGCAACATCGAGGCCCACTACGACCTGTCCAACGACCTCTTCGCCGCCTTCCTTGACGAGACGCTGACGCTACAGCTCGGCCCTCTTCGACCGCACGAGGCCGGTCCAGGGGCAGTCGCTCGAGGAGGCGCAGCTGCGCAAGGTCCACGCCATCCTCGACCGGGCGCGCGTCGGGGCCGGTACGCGCGTGCTGGAGATCGGCACGGGCTGGGGCACGCTCGCCATCGAGGCGGCGCAGCGGGGGGCCCACGTCACCACGCTGACGCTCTCGCGCGAGCAGGCGGCGCTGGCCCAGCGACGCGCCGAGGCGGCCGGCTGGCCGCGGCGGTCGACATCCGACTGGAGGACTACCGCGAAGCCCGGCGGCAGCTTCGACGCGATCGTCTGGGTGGAGATGATCGAGGCGGTCGGCGAGGAGTACTGGCCGACGTTCTTCCGCGCCCTCGACCGGCTCCTCGCCCCCGGCGGCACGGTCGCCATCCAGGCGATCCTGATGTCGCATGACCGCTACCTCGCGACGCGCCGCTCCTACGGCTGGATCCAGAAGCACATCTTCCCCGGTGGCCTCATCCCGAGCCTGCGGGCGATCGAGCGAGGTCACCGAGCGGCAGACCGGGCTGCGGGTGACCCGCGTGCACACCTTCGGGCTTGACTACGCCGAGACGCTGCGGCGGTGGCGGGACGACCTTCCTGGGGGCCTGGCCGGAGGTGCAGCGCCTCGGCTTCGACGAGACGTTCCGGCGCAAGTGGGAGTTCTACCTGGCCTACTGCGAGGCCGGCTTCGCCTCCGGCTACCTCGACGTCGCCCAGCTCCGCTTCGAGCGGCAAGCATGAGCTCGCGCCTGCGCGGGCGGCAGGTCTGGGTCGTCGGCGCCTCCAGCGGCATCGGCGCCGAGCTCGCGCGCGAGCTCGTCCGGCGCGGGGCGCGACGTCGCGATCAGCGGTCGGCGACCGGCCGAGCTCGCTGAGGTGTCCGGCGGGAGCATGACGACAGTCCCCGCTCGACGTCACCGACCCCGGCGCGGTGGACGAGGCGGTCGCCGCGGTGCGTGAAGGCGCTCGGCGGCCTCGACACCGTCGTGTGCTGCGCCGGCTACTGGAAGCAGTTCGACGCCGCCGAGTGGGACCGCGCGACGTCTTCGCCCGGCACGTCGAGGTCAACCTGCTCGGGCTCAACAACGTGCTCGCTGCGGTCGTTCCGGGCCTGGTCGCGACCAGGGCCGCGGGCACCTCGTCGGGCATCGCCTCCGTGGCCGGCTACCGCGGGCTCGCCGGGTCGGAGGCGTACGGCGCCACCAAGGCCGCTCAGCTCAACCTCCTGGAGGCGATGCGAGCGTCTCTGTCGCCGCAAGGGGATCCGTGTGACGACGGTCGCGCCCGGCTTCGTGCGCACCGAGATGACCGTCGGCCAACGAGTTCCCCATGCCGTTCATCATCGAGGCGGACGAGGCAGCGCCGGACCATCGCCGACGGCCTCGAGCGCGGGGACGAGAACATCGTGTTCCCCCGGCGAATGGCGGTTGCCATGGGCGTCGCCCGGCTCCTGCCGGGGCGGCGTCTGGACCGCGATCACCACACGGGGTGCCAAGGCGTGACCGTCTCGCTCCTCTGGTTCCGGCGCGACCTCCGGACCCGCGACCACCCCGCGCTGCAGGCGGCCGTGGACGCGGGCACCTCGGTGCTTCCCGTCTTCGTGCTCGACCCTCGGCTCCTCACGCCGGACCGGCCGCGCGCTCGCCGCCTCCTCGCGTCGGTGCGCGCGCTGGCGGACTCCCTCGACGGCCGCCTCGTCGTGCGGGCCGGTGACCCCGTGGACGTCATTCCCAGCCTCGCCCGCGAGGTCGGCGCCACGAGCGTCCACGTGACCCGGGAGACGACGCCCTTCGGGCGCCGGCGAGACGCTGCGGTTGAGTCAGCCTTGTCCACTGACGGCCGACGCCTCATCACCACAGGGACGCCGTATGCCGCTGAGCCGGGTCGCGTGGTCACCCAGGGCGGAGCGCCCTACCGCGTGTTCACCCCGTTCTCCCGGGCCTGGCGTGCCCACGGCTCGCCTCCGCCGGTTCCGCCACCACGACGGATCCCGTGGTTCGACGGGGACGTGGGCGGCGTCTTCCTCCCCGCCGTCTCAGCCGGGGGCGGCGCGAGTGGCCTGGCCGGCGAGCGTGCGGCGAGGCGGGCCTGGCTCGACTTCCTCGCCGCCGGGCGGCTCGAGCGCTATGACCGCGACCGGGACCGCCCTGACCTCGACGCCACGAGCCGCATGTCGATCCCGTTGAAGTACGGCGAGATCCACCCGCGGACGCTCCTCTCTGACGTCGCGTCGCATCCGGAGGGAGGGACGAGCGGCGCCGCAGCCTTCGTCACCGAGCTGGCCTGGCGTGAGTTCTACGCCGACGTGCTCTGGCACCGGCCGGGCTCGGCGTGGCAGGACCTGCGCGCGGAGCTCGACCCCCTTGGCCTACGACTCCGGCCCGGAGACCGACCGCCTCGTCGAGACGTGGCGCGAGGGGCGAACCGGCTATCCCATCGTGGACGCCGGCATGCGGCAGCTGCTCGCCGAGGGCTGGATGCACAACCGGCTCCGCATGGTCACGGCCAGCTTCCTCACCAAGGACCTCCACGTCTGGTGGCCGATCGGGGCTCGCCACTTCCTCGACCACCTCCTCGACGGTGACATCGCCTCGAACAACCACGGCTGGCAGTGGGTGGCGGGGACGGGCACGGACGCCGCTCCGTACTTCCGGGTCTTCAACCCGGTGCGACAGGCGCGCCGCTTCGACCCCGCAGGCGACTACGTGCGCCGGTGGGTGCCGGAGCTCGCCCACGTGCCCGGAGCGGCGGTCCACGAGCCGTGGATCCACGGGAACGGGTATGTCAACGGGTATCCGAGGCGGGTCGTCAACCATGATGACGAGCGCAGAGAGGCCCTGGCCCGCTACGAGCTGGTCAGGAGGTGAGTCGATGCGTGGCCCCGTGGCCGAGTTGCGCGCCTTCCTCGACGCTGCCCTCGTGCGACCGGTGCCCGGAGCCGTGGCCGACCCTCCGGGCGTGCAGGCCAGACGGCGCGTCGTCGTCGGGCTCACCCTGGTCGTCGGAGCGGTCGTGCTGCCGTGGGCCCTGCGGATCCGTCCCGGGGACCCGCTCTTCTACACCGCGACGCTCGCCCTGGCCGCCGTATGGGCGGCGGGTGCCGTCCTCTCCGGCCCGCTGCGGCTCGGCCGGGGCCATACGAGACGGGGCTCGACGCCAGACCGCCCCGTCGTCCAGTCCCTCGCCCTGGGATCGCTGCTGGTCGCCTTGTTCCTCGCCGGCGCCCTCGTCGTCGCGCGGCTGCCCGGGCTCCGCGAGCCGGTCGACGACCTGCTCGACCATGCCCGCTACGGCTCCCTGGCGGTCGTCCTCGCCATCACCGTCCTCAACGGCGTCGCGGAGGAGCTCTACTTCCGCGGCGCCCTCTATGCCGCGCTGCCGAGCCACGCCATTGGCGTCACGACCATCCTCTACACGCTGACCACCGTCGGCAGCGGCGTACCGCTGCTCGTGCTGGCGGCCGCGGTCGTAGGCGTGGTCACCGCCCTGCAGCGGCGCGTCACCGGCGGCATCCTCGGACCGGTCATCACCCACATCACGTGGTCGACCGGGATGCTCCTGCTCCTGCCACCAGTCCTCGACCTCGTGAGGTGAGATCCATGAACCCGACCAACCAACGCCCTGCGGAGCGCATGACTCCGCCGGCCAGCACGTCCCCGGGCCGGCTGGCACTGGTCACCGGCGCGTCCGGCCATGTCGGCGGGCAGCTGGTCCCCCGGCTGCTCGCGGACGGCTGGCAGGTCCGGGTGCTGACCCGGCGGGCCGGCTCGCTCGACGACCGGCCGTGGGCTGACGAGGTCGACATCGTCGTCGGGGACGTCGCAGACCGCGCGGACCTCCGGAAGGCACTCAGCGGCATACGGACTGCGTATTACCTCATCCACTCGATGGACGACCGCCCGGGCTTCGCCGAGCGCGACCGGGAGGCGGCAACGGCATTCGGAGACGTGGCCCGGGAGCAGGAGGTGCGGCGCCTCGTCTACCTGGGCGGGCTGCATCCCGACGACGAGGAGCTGTCTCCGCACCTGGCGTCCCGGGTGGAGGTCGGCCGCATCCTGCTCTCGTCCGGGGTGCCGACCGCCGTGCTCCAGGCCGCTGTCGTGCTCGGTGACGGCTCGGCGTCGTTCGACATGCTGCGCCACCTGACGACCCGGCTGCCCGCGATGGTGGCCCCCAAGTGGCTGGACAACCGGATCCAGCCCATCGCCGTCGACGACGTGATGACCCTCCTCGTCGGAGCCGCCGACCTGCCCGCGAACGTCAACCGGACCTTCGACATCGGCGGGCCGGAGGTGCTGACCTACCGGGAGATGATCCAGCGCTTCGCCTCCGTGACAGGGTTGCGGCGACGGCTCGTCGTGACGGTCCCCGTGCTCACGCCTCGGCTCGCGAGCCACTGGGTCGGACTGGTCACCCCGATCGGCGCCGGGGTCGCGAAGCCGCTCGTCGGCAGTCTCGTCCACGAGGTCGTCGCCAAGGAGTCGGACCTGCTCGACCTCGTCGAGGTGCCAGGCGGCCTCACCGCGTTCGACGAGGCGGTGCGACGGGCGATGGAGGGAGCAGCACCGGACACGGCGCTGCGCAATCTGGCCCTCACGGGCGCTGCCGTCGCGGCAACCGCGGTGGTGGGATCCGTGGCGACCGAGCCCGGCTCACGGTGGTACCGCAGCCTCGACCTGCCTGCGTGGCAACCGCCGAAGGCGGCCTTCCCGATCGTCTGGACGCTGCTCTATGCCGACGTCGCGGGGAGCGCCGCCGCGGCTCTCACCGCAATCGATGGGAATCGGCTTGAGGGAGAGGAGGGCTCGCGATCCGCGCGGCAACGATACCTGACCGCCCTCGGTCTCAACCTCGTCCTCAACACGGGCTGGAGCCTGCTCTTCTGGCGGGGACGGACCCCGGGCGGGGCTGCGCTTGAGTCCGGGCTCCTGACGGCGAGTGGAGCTGACCTTGTCCGTCGCACCATGCCGGTGAACCGCGTGGCAGGTCGTGCGCTCGTGCCCTACGTCGCCTGGTGCGGCTTCGCGACCCTGCTCAGCGCCGAGATCCACCGCCGCAACCGCAACCGTGATCGATGAGGTCCTCTAGACCGCTCTAGCGTGGATCAAATACTTCTGTAGAAAGCCCGATGATCCCCTGGGTCAGTTCAGCGCCGGCTCAGGTGAGCGGGCCACGGCGCCGGCGAACGTCCTGCGGTATTGCAGCGGGGGCAGCCCGAGCTCCTTCTGGAAATGGCTGCGCAGGACGGCCGCCGTGGCGAAGCCACAAGCGTGGGCAATGGCCTCTACGTCAAGGGTGGTCGTCTCGAGCAGGTGCCGGGCGCGCCGGATGCGCTGCGCGGTGAGCCACTTGTGCGGCGTCGTGCCAACCTCCTGGCCGAACCGGCGCGCGAAGGTGCGCTCGGACATGTTGGCGCGCGCCGCGAGGCTCGGGACCGAGTGGTCCTCGTCGAGGTGCTCGGCCAGCCAGTCGAGAACGTCCTGCAGGCTGTCGGAGGGCTCGGCCGGCACGGGGGTCTCGACGTACTGGCGCTGTCCGCCTGCGCGGTGAGGAGGCACCACCATGCGGCGTGCGATCCGGTTGGCCACGTCGGTGCCGAGCTCTTTGGCGACCAGGTAGAGGCAGGCATCGATCCCTGCCGCCGTCCCCGCGCTGGTGAGGACCGGACCGTCCTCGACGTAGATCGCATCGACGTCGACGCGGGCCTCAGGGAAGCGCTCCCCGAGCAGCTTGGCGTACTTCCAGTGGGTCCCGCACTCGCGCCCGTCGAGCAGGCCGGCTTCGCCGAGCCAGAAGGCGCCACTGCACACAGAGAGCACGCGCGCGCCGCGGTCCACGGCGTCCCGCAGGATCTCGAGCGCCTCCGGCCGGAACGGTCCGTTCACCGAACCACCCGGAATGGCAATGAGATCCGCATCCCGCGCTGCCTCGAGCGGGTGTGTGGCGACGATCCCCATCCCGGTCTTCGTGGCGAGCACCCGGGTCGGGTCCTCGGCACAGACCCGGAAGTCGAACGGCGGCACGCCGTCCTCGGTCCGGTCGATCCCGAAGACCTCGCACAGGACCGCGAGCTCGAATGGTGCGACGGGTTCCTCCACGAGGACGGCGACGGTGCGAAGCATGCTCTGAGTGTGGCACAAAGTTGGCAGAAAATGAACGTACATCGTCAGTTCTGCCACTCGTGGCGGTAATCAAACGAGCGCACTATTTCTGCCATGAACTCCTTCACTCCGCTCCTGTTCATCGCCCTCCTCTATCTCGCCCTCGAGATCCGGAATCGTCGCTCCGTCGGCGGGCCGCGCTGGCGCCCCGGCGAGGACCTACGGTCAGATCGCGACGAGGCACGGCGGATTGCCGACCTCGCCGCCGGGAAAACTCGGCGGACACCGAAGCGTCGGATGCATACCGTCGTGTCGTGATGTCCGACCACTCGAGCACCGCCGAAACCCTGGCTCCGAGTCAGCCAGCCGCCCCGAAGCCGGCGCCGAGCCCGGCGAGCCCGCCGAGCCCGCCGAGCCCGCCGAGCCGACAGCCTGCCTCACGGTGGCTCGTGTTCGGCGCGATGGCAGTGACGCTCGTGCTGTGGGCCTCTGCCTTCGTCGCCATCCGTCACCTCGGCCATGACGTGCCGCCCGGGGCACTCTCCCTGGGGCGCCTGCTCGTCGCGTCCGTGGCACTCGGGATCCTGGTCTTCCGTCGCAGGCCGACGTGGCCGCGACGGTCTGACTGGGCCCTGCTCCTGCTCTGCGGGGTGGCCTGGTTCGGGATCTACAACCTCGCCCTGAACGACGCCGAGCGCCGCATCGATGCCGGCACGGCGGCCCTGCTCGTCCAGATCGGGCCGATCATCGTCGCCGTGCTCGCCACGGTCTTCCTCGGCGAGCGCATGACGCCCTGGCTGGTCATCGGCATGGTCGTCGGCTTCGGTGGCGTCGCGATCATCGCCCGCGGCTTCTCCAACGGCGGCACCGGCGACCGCGTCGGTGTCTGGCTGGCGGTCCTGGCTGCGGTGACCTACGGCGTGGGCGTGCTCGCGCAGAAGCCGCTGCTCCGGCGCCTCCCGGGCCCCGAGGTGAACTTCCTCGCCTGCCTCATCGGCGTCGTGAGCCTGCTGCCCTGGTCGGGCGAGCTTGTCACCGTCGTGCGCGAGGCCGAGGTCAGCTCGCTGCTGTGGATCGCCTATCTCGGGGTCTTCCCGACCGCGGTCGCCTTCTCGCTGTGGGCTTTCGCGCTCGCCCGAAGCGACGCCGGCAAGCTGACGCTGACGACCTTCCTCGTTCCGTTCATCGCAACCCTGATCGCCTGGGTCCTGCTCGGGGAGGTCCCCGCGGCCCTGACGTTCGTGGGCGGTGCGCTCTGCATCGCGGGGGTAGTGCTCACCCGACGGAAGCCTCGCCAGCGGCGATCGAGTGAACAGCTCTCGGGCTGATCGCTCAGTGCCTGCCCGCCTCCACGTACTCCTTGAGACCCACCCAGTTCCGTCGTTCCCAGCGCGGGCCGATGGCCGCGAGCAGAGGCGACAGCAGGCGCATCGGGCCGACCAAGCCCGTGTCCCAGTCCCAGCTCAGCCGCGTGCCCTCCGCAACCTCCGCGAAGGTGAGGGTGCCCTCCACCTGCAGGTATGACGAGCGAATGACATTGTGCAGGCGGTGGGGTCGCTCGTACTCCAGCACGTCCATCGTCATCGCACCCTTGGCCCCCATGCTCTTGGGCTCGGCGACGAAACGGGAACCCTTTCCCACCGGTCCCTCAGTCACCTTCTCGGCGCGGAGGATCCGGGGGTTGTACTTGGGCTCGTTCCGCTCATCGGCGACCAGGTCGAAGACCTCTTCGACGGGCGCGTCGATCGTGATCGATCCAGCAATCCGAGCCATGGCCACACTCCCTCTTGGGGGTCTGGCGGCCCCCACTGACGAGCGTTGACCTGCAGCTGCGCGCGGAACAGGGCCGTTGGTCCCCTCCACGGCCGCGCATGACACCTGTCACGCCGGATCCCGGACATCTGCACCATGGTGTCCAGTCCGCCGGCCGCGACATTGGTTGCATGAACACAGACGTGGCACCAGCCATCCAACTGCGCGATCTCGTCAAGAGATTTCCGGGACGCGGCGAAGCCGTGGTCCGAGCCGTCGACGGGATCAACCTGACCATCAACCCGGGCGAGATCGTCGCGTTCCTGGGGCCGAACGGCGCGGGCAAGACGACGACGCTCGACGTGATCCTTGGCCTGACCGAGCCGACGAGCGGCACCGTCCGCGTCCTCGGACAGGCCCCACGCCAGGCGATCCTCGCCGGGCGGGTCTCCGCCGTTCTCCAGACCGGCGGGCTCCTCCGGGACGTGACAGTTCGCGAGACCCTCCGCATGATTGCGTCGACGTATGCCGCTCACACCCCTCTCGACGAGGTGATCGACCGCGCGGGGCTGGGCCCCATCGTCGACCGGAGAGTGTCCAAGTGCTCAGGCGGCGAACAGCAACGGCTGCGCTTCGCCCTCGCCCTCCTGCCCGACCCCGACCTGTTGATCCTCGACGAACCGACAGCGGGGATGGACGTCACCGCCCGGCACGAGTTCTGGGAGACGATGCGGGCCGACGCGAACTCCGGCCGAACCGTTCTCTTCGCGACGCACTACCTCGAGGAGGCCGACTCCTTCGCGGACCGGATCGTCCTCGTTGCGGGGGGCCACCTGGTCGCCGACGGCACGACCGCGCAGATCCGCAGCCGGACCACCGGCGGCCGCCAGCTCACCGCGCGGATCCCGGACGACCGGTGGGACCTCGTCAGGGCGAGACTGTTGGAAGCCCCTGGTGTCATCGACGTCACGCAGCGCGGCGACCGGCTCGTCGTCGCCGCATCCGACTCCGACGCGATCGCCCTGCTGCTGCTCACCGAGCTCGGCGGGACCGACCTCGAGGTGTCCGCCGCCAGCTTGGATCGCGCCTTCATGGCACTCACCGCGGATGACCGTGGGAGCGAGCTCAGCGGCATACCACATCTTCCTGAAAAGAACCACGCAGCAAGGGAACTCGTCCGATGAACGCCACCTACACCCTCATTGAGATGAAACGCATCACCCGGGACTACATGGGCATGTTCTTCACGGCGGTCCTTCCCGCGTTCTTCTATGTCATCTTCGGCTCGACCGTGGATGCCAAGGGGACGGTGATCGGCAACGGGAACGTCGCGATGTACGTGATGATCAGCATGGCCGCGTACGGCGCCGTCACCGCGACGACCAGCATCGGTGGCCAGGCCGCCACGGAGCGGCTGCAGGGTTGGGGCCGCCAGCTCGGCATCACGCCGATGAAGGACTCCCAGTACGTCGCGGCCAAAGCCGCCATCGCCATGGTCGTGGCCGCCATCCCGATCCTGCTGATCAACGTGCTCGGCGTGTGGACCGGTGCGCGCGGGTCGATGAGTGCGTGGCTCCTCAGTGGGCTGCTCTGCCTCGGCGGCTCGGCCGTCTTCGCCCTCTACGGCATCCTCGTCGGCACGGCGTTTCGCAGCGAGTCGGCAACCGGCGTGGCCAGCGGATCGGTCGTGATCTTCGCCTTCCTCGGCAACGTCTTCATCCCCCTGTCCGGCACGATGCTGACGATCGGCAAGTTCACGCCGCTCTACGGTTACGTCGGCCTCGCCAGGTACCCCCTGACCGAGGGTCACCTCGCGGACGGCACGTGGGAGCCGCTCTGGATGCCGCTGGCCAACGTTCTCGGCTGGACGGCGTTGTTTGCGATGCTGGCCACATGGTTCGTCAAGCGCGGTCGCGACCGCCAGTGACCGGCAGAGCTGGCGAGCAGACGGCCGGGGCGCCAGTGAGGCGGCCCGGCCTGAGCCCGTGGAGCCGCTACGGCTGGATCATCCAGTCCGTCTGGCTCGTCTTCCTCATCTTCCCGATCATCGCCCTCGTGGACCGCCACAGCGGCGGATGGCAGATCGCGCTCGGAGTGGTCGTCATCCTGGCCTTCGGATTGTCGTTCAGCCTCGCCATCCGCCACCTCGACCGACTCGAGAAGGCAGGGCTGCCGAGGCGCGGCGCCGGCGCTCGCTGGCTGCTCGCGCTCGTCCTGTGCGCCTTGACAACGGTGCCGCTCATCGGCTTGGCCGCGACGTCGTTCCTGCCGTTCATCGTCGCCTTCGCGATGTTCGGGCTGCCGTTGGCCATCGCCGTTTCCGTCGCCGTCGTGGCCTTCGCTGCAAGCGCCTTGGCCACCCTCTCCGTCGACGTCGGCCAAGACGGCTGGGTCGTGGCCTTCATCGTGCTGTCTGTCGGGGTCATGGCGGCGGGCATCCGGGTCCTGGCCAGCCGCGGCGCGCAGTACGAGGCCATGTCGCGTGAGCTCGATCTCGTCGCCGAGCGAGAACGCGTCGCGCGAGATGTCCACGACGTGCTGGGCCACTCGCTCACGGTCGTCGCCGTCAAGGCCGAGCTGGCCGAACGGCTCGTCGATGCGGACCCGGAGCGGGCCCGGGCGGAGCTCGCCGCCATCCAGCAGCTGAGCCGCCAGGCGCTCGCCGAGATCCGGGCAACGGTCGGTGGGCTGCGCGTGGCCCGGCTGGACGACGAGCTCGAGGCGGCGCGGTCGGCCCTCGGTGGCGCCGGGATCCGGGCAGAACTGCCGGCAGGGCCCCAGGACGTGGACCCGCGTCATCGGACAGTCCTCGCCTGGGTGCTGCGCGAGGCCGTGACCAACGTCGTGCGACACAGCGACGCCTCTTCGTGCCGGGTCGAGCTCGCGTCGAACGTCCTGCGGGTCGTCGACGACGGTCGGGGCCTGGGCAACCACCCGGTGGGCAACGGCTTGCGCGGCGTACGAGAGCGGGTGGAGGCGGCAGGGGGAACCCTTCGGGTCGCCACGCCAGCCGACGGCCGCGGCACCGAGCTGGAGGTGACGATGTGAGCGAAGCGATCAAGATCCTGCTCGCCGATGACCAGGCCCTCGTCCGTGGTGCGCTCGCCGCGTTGCTCGGGCTCGAGCACGACCTCGAGGTCGTCGCGGAGGTGGGCCGCGGGGACGAGGTGGTGGCAGCTGCCCGACGCAGCGGAGCGCAGGTCTGCCTGCTCGACATCGAGATGCCCGGCGCGGACGGGATCGAGGTGGTCGGAGCGCTGCGCCGTGAGCTGCCCGGATGTCGGTCACTCATCGTCACGACCTTCGGCCGGCCGGGGTACCTGCGGCGGGCCCTCGAGGCGGGGGCGGCCGGGTTCGTCGTCAAGGACACACCGGCTCGTCAGCTGGCAGAGGCGGTGCGGCGCGTCCATGCCGGGCTGCGCGTGGTCGACCCGGAGCTGGCGGCCGAGTCCTTGGTGGAGGGGCTCAATCCCCTCACCGAACGGGAGCGGGATGTGCTCCGCGTCGCGCTCTCCGGCGGCACCGTCGCCGTGATCGCGGCTCGAGTGCACCTGTCAGCGGGCACCGTGCGCAACCACCTGAGCTCCGCGATCGGCAAGACGGGCACGGCCACCCGGGCTGAGGCTGCCCGGATCGCCCAGGAGCGCGGCTGGCTCTAGCGCCGGGCTCGGCGGACGGTGCGCAGCGCCGTCGGCGCGCCCTTGCTCCAGATCCACCAGTACGCCACGCCCACAGCGAGCGACGCCGCGAAGGCAGGAACCGGACTGCCCCACAGCTGCTCGAGGACCTGCCAGTGGATGACATAGATGAAGAGCGAGCTCGCCGCGAGGACGTGGACCACCGGCACGAGGGCAGCCGGGACCCGGGACACCGGCTTCCAGATGAGCAGCAGGACGAAGGCGAGCGAGAGCAGGTCGCGCGCTGGGTTGCCCGAGAAGGTGCCGACCGCTCCGACAGCCACCACCGTGACGATCCACTGCTGGCGACGTGTGCCGGCGCGTGCGATCGACCAGCCGAGGAAGAAGAGGAAGAGGACGACCAGGGCGGACCCCTGCATCCGGGGACCCGGCAGCGCATAGAGGTCGAGTCGCAGAGTGAAGGCCGCAGCGGTGAGGGTGAGCGGGAGCGCGAAGGGCCAGCGCTTCTCGGCCCGGGCGAAGGCGGGCAGGGCGACAAGGGCGATCGTGACGACAAGGGCGACCACGAGGGCCTCGATGAACCAGAATCGCCACGGCGGTCCGAGCCGCTCCTCGCCGAGCAGCCAGTTGGCGAGAACCAGGTTGCGCGGCTCGTAGTAACCCCAGACGACGTGGGCAGGGATGATCACGGCCAACGTCGGCAGCACCACCCGAGCGGCTCCTCGTCCCAAGGACCGCACGCGGTCCTTGGGTGCATCGGAGGCGAGTGCGAAGCGGACCGCGTTGAAGCCGACGAGCACGAGCAGGGCGTGCGCGGTGCCCTGGAGCGAGAAGAGGTCTGCATGCGTCCCGACGATGAGGACGATCGCCAGGGCGCGCAGCCACACGTTCGTCTCGATGGTTCGGCGTCGGCGAGCCGGCTTGGCCCGCTCGGCGCACGGCGAGGGTTCTGGGTCCGCCTCCGCTCGGCGAGGCGCCTCCGCGGGCGAGCCGGCCAGCCCTTGGAGCTGCGCGACCGGCGTGATGTGCCACGACGCGGGGAGCGTTCCGAGAAGGCCCTCGAGGCGGATCGACACCTCGACGTAGGACAGTGAGTCGCCACCCAGCGAGACGAAGGTCGAGCCCGCATCGACATCGGCCCGGCCGAGTGCCGCCGCGTAGATCTGCGCCACGTTCCCGGCCCGGCCGCGCTCGGCCTCGTTACCCACGTCTCTGAGCTCGTCAACGAGCCGAAGGATGGCAGCGTGGTCCGTCTTCCCACTCGCCAGCCGGGGGTGCTCCCCCACACCGATGACCTGGATGGCGGAGGTGGGCGCCCCCGACAGGCGACTCGCGAGCCGGCGCACCGCTCCGTGGTCCACCCCGCGGCCAGCCGCATCACGCACGGCCACGGCGAGCAGGCCCTCCCGACCGGCGCAGCGGGCGTCGTGGCCGGCGGCCCGCAGGCTCGCCTCGACTCGGTCCAGGTCGATCCGGTGCCCCAGGACCTTGGTGAAGCGGCTCCTCCGACCCGTGACCTCATAGAGTCCCGCCTCGGTCACGCGGCCCAGATCGCCGGTTCGCAGGCGGTCGACGGTGCGACCGAGCGCCAGGTCAGCGGGCGTCTCTGCGTATCCGAGCATGACGTTGGGGCCCGAGTAGACGAGCTCACCGTCGACGACGTCGAAGGCTCCGCCCGGGACCGGCACCCCGATACTCCCCGGGTGCTCGAGGGTCCGGGCTGGCGGCAGGTAGGCCAGCCTGGCCGTGCCCTCGGTCTGGCCGTACATGACGAAGAGGTCCCAGCCTCGGGACTGTCCGACCGACGCCCAGTGGCGCACCCGTTCGGGCTCGAGGCGTCCGCCCGCCTGGGTCACATAGCGCAGCCTGGGCAGGTCCATCGACGCGAACCCGACGCGCTCGAGGAGCTCGAACGTGTACGGCACTGCCGCCAGGGTCGTCGCGCCTGCCTCCCGGAACAAGGTCCAGAAGCACTCGTCGACGACCGAGAGATCCGTCAGGGCGATGCTCGCACCGCGGCTCAGGTGGCTGTGGACCACGGACAGCCCGTAGCAGTAGTGAAGCGGCAAGGTAGTTGCTGCGCAGTCAGATTCGCGGATGTTGAGGTAGGTCGCGATCTGGTCCGCGTTGGCGGCAAGGTTCTCCCAGGACAGGCGGACGAGCTTGGGTGAACCGGTGGATCCGCTGGTGCTGAGCAGGAGCGCAAGGTCGGGGTGCAGGTCGTGCGCGGAGCCGTGGCGCAGCAGTGTGACCCTTCCGTCGGCGGCGAGGACGACATCCGGGTCGTATGCCGCTCGCATCGTCTCGCGCGCCGGCTCGCTCCCGCTCGGGACGAGAAGGACCACGTGCCCGCCGAGGAGGGCACCGAGGTAGCCGACGAGGCTGTCGAGCCGGTTGGCGCCCTCGACGAGCACGAGCCGGCGCGTGCCGACGAGGCTGGCGGCGACGGCTGCGACGCGTCCGGCCAGGTCGGCGTACGTCACGGTCACGTCCGGGGTGACGATCGCCGGCATCGAGCCACGGGCTGCGAGGTCCGCCAGCCAGGGCAGCCTGCAGGGCGTCGTGGTCGCCGCATGGGCAGTCACAGTCACGGGCGCCATTGAATAGGTAAGCCTTACCTAAATGCAACCCCAGGGAATCCCTCTGCTGGTCGCCCCGTTGGCGGGGACGGCAGAGTCGCGCAACATCCACGCTGCGCGGCGTTGTGGGCGAAGGCCGCCCCGTCCCGCCGGGTGATTGCCGACCACATCTCCTCCAGCTCTTCGGTGGTGGGACGGTAGCGGCGCGAGTACATGCGGGCTCGCTTCATGGACGCGGTGAAGGCGCGCGGCGAGCGCTGCCACTGCCGCCTCCCTAGCGCACAGACCCTGTCCATCAGTATCCGGATCTGCACCAGCCCATCGTCTGCGCACTGGGCACCCGCCGACATCGGCCAGCTGGCCGATGTCTCACCGCCAGCCGCTCCCTGGCGTCGGTGTGCACGGACACCAACTCACCGGGCGCCACCGGCGCGGCACTTCTGGACAAATCCGCACCCAGCACGTCACGCCTAGGGATCTGGGAAGGCTCTGAGTGGTCTCTGAGGTAGTGCGGAGTCCTGTGCCTCAGCCGTCTGAGGTAGTGGCCTCTTCCACCGTGCCCAAGAGATAGGGATGACGTCCGATGTGGCCGCCTACCTCATCAGCCGACGCTGGAGGAGTCAGCAAAAGAGGACGACAAGACAGAGAGAATGATCATGACCACGTCAATCACCTTGATGACGCCGGAGTTCCTGAAGGCCGAGATCGAGGCCCGCTATGGCTTGCCTCGGCGCAGGGGCTGGCGTCAGCGGACGGACGCGTCGCTCAGGATCGCGGAGCGGGCCCACCGCCGCCGCACCCACGAGGCGCCGCGGCTGGCGCAGCCGGCCCGGGCTCACTGACCCGGGCCGCCCCCGGACCGGTTCGCCCGTGACCACTGCACAGAGAAACTCCGTGACTGCCGCCACCACCTCCACGGTCCCCGGACCCCACGAGACGCTGTCAGACCCATCCCGGATAATTGGACGTATGCCGTTCACAACCGGCGCGATGGTCGGCCGCGACTCGGACCTGGCCCGCCTCGCGGGAGCCGTCGGTCTCATCGACTCACCCGATGGCTCTCGCGGTGGCGTCGCCGTCCTGTCCGGGGACGCCGGCATCGGCAAGTCACGTCTTCTCCTGCAGCTGACGTCCGACGCGGACCAGGCCGGATGGCTCACCGTCACCGGCCACTGTGTCGGGCAGGCCGGCAGTGCTCTTGCGTACCTCCCTTTCGTAGAGCTCATCGGCTTGCTCGACAGCATGGCGCCCGATGTCGTCACCCAGGTCCTCGGCTCCCATCCGAGTCTGGCCCGGCTCCTCCCACGCAGGGAAGGCGACACCGCGGGCATCACCGACTCGGCGAAGGAGGCCAACCCCGGCCTCGTCGCCGAGTCGGTCCATGCGCTCTTCACCGCACTCGGCGCTGACCGCCCCACGCTCGTCGTCATCGAGGACGTGCACTGGGCGGACCACTCTTCCCGCGACCTGCTCACGCTCCTGCTGACCCGAGCGTTCACGACCCCGGTCGGCCTGGTGGCGAGCTACCGGGCGGACGACCTCCACCGCAAGCACCCGTTGCACGAGACACTGGCCGTCTGGGACCGCATCCCGCACGTGACCCACGTCAGCCTGGCGCCGCTGCCCGACGCAGCCGTGGACGAGATCGTCGGCAGCATCGAGGGCATCCCCACCGATGCACGCACCCTGCGCGAGATCACCCAGCGCGCCGAGGGGAACCCGTTCTTCGCCGAGGAGCTCGCTGCCAGCGCCGTGGCAGGTCAGCAGATCAGCGGCGGGCTGGGTCGGGTGCTGCGAGCGCGCATCGAGCGGCTCGATGAGACGGCCCAAACCGTCGTCCGCGCAGTCTCGCTCAAGGGTGGCCGATACATCGGTCATGAGCTCTTGGCCCGGGTCATGGGGCTGCCCGAGGCCGAGCTCGAGGCCGCGATCGCCCAAGCGGTGGAGCACCACGTCCTCGAGACGAAATGGCCGCCCGCCTACACGTTCCGCCACGCCCTCCTCGGCGAGACGGCTGCCGAGGGGATACTGCCGGGTGAGCGCCTACGGCTGCACAAGTCGTATGCCGCTGTGCTCGGTGAGTGCCCAGAGCTCGCTCCCGCTTCAGAGCTGGCGCGTCACGCGGCTGCGAGCGGCGACCTGCCTGCCGCGGTGGCGGCCAGCCGGGCGGCCGCCGAGTCGGCCATGGAGGTCGGCGGGCCCCAGGATGCCCTCTTCCACCTCGAGCAGGCGCTCGACCTGGCTCGAGGACGATGATCCCGAGCGAGACGAAGTTGGCATTCGTGCGGCCGACGCGGCGACGGCTGGCGGAGACACCCTCCGCGCGGTCCGGCTCCTCAAGGACAGCATCGACCATCCGGGCCCTCGGCAGCGACCCGAGATGAGGGCCGAGCTCCTCGCCCGCTACGCCACCTTGTCCCGCATGCTCGACCTTCCGGTCGACGGGCTCGGCCTGACCACCCAGGCCGTGGACCTGCTGCCGCCCGACGAGACGCCTCGTCGGGTCCTCGTCCTCATCGCCCACGTGCAGCAGCTCGTCGACGAGGGCGCGTTCGTCGCCGCGGTCCGCACCGGCGACGAGGTCATTGCGATGGCTGGGGACCTGGGGATGAGTGACTCACTCCTCGAGATCCGCACCATCCTGACGCGGGTCATCGAGGCACAGCAGGATCTCGATGCCGTCGAGGCGTACCTCCGCGGCCTGCTCGACGATGTCACTGGCACGGACAACCCGATCCAGCTGCGCCTCGCGCATCAGCTGGCCGCGGTGGCGCACCGTCGGGGTGACTTGCGTGCTGCTCTGGACCACTACGACGAAGGCACCCGGATCGCACGCCGCCTCCATCTGGAGTGGGCACCCTGGGGACTGGACTGCCGCCTCCTCAGCGGATTGACCGCGTATGAGCTGGGCGAGTGGAACTCCGTGGCCGGCCGACTGGGCCTCGCGTCCAAGTTGACTCCCCAGCCAGCTCGGGCGCTCTTCGAGGCCGCCGGTCTCGCCGTTCCGGTGGGCCGCGGAGAGCCGGTTCCGCCCAGTCGCCTGTCCGCGCTGCGGGAGTGGTGGTACGTCGACGGGATGATCATCGTCCTCACCGTGATGCCGGGGATCGACCTCCTCGGAGACGCGGGTGACCTGGCAGGGACGCTCGAGCTCACCTGCGAGGCAGCGCAGGCGCTCGACAAGGTCTGGGCCAAGTATCACGCCAGTGTGCGGATGGCCGCGCTACTGGCCGGACAGGTGGCCACACTGGCTCCCCGTGCCGACGCCGAGCTGCGCGAGCGCGCCGTCCGGACAGTGGGGGACTTGACGGCCCGCGCCGACCAGCTGATCGCCAAGGTCGTGCGCAAGTCCAAGGGCGCGGACTGGGATCCGACGGATCTCGACGTGCTCCGTGACTCGAGCACCGAGACGTGGGCCTGGGCCAAGCGGCTCGAGGCGGAACGGCTTCGCCTGGCGTGGACGCTGGGCCAGGAGCCTCCGCCTGCTGACGACATGGTGCGCGCCTGGCGCGCGACGGTCGAGGGATTCGACCGGCTCGGTCACGTCTTCGAGGCAGCCCGGTCTCGAGCCAGGCTGGCCGCAGCCCTTCATGCCGCTGGGTCCGACGCAGAGTCGCGGATGGTCGCGGACGCTGCCCGTGAGGGGGCGGTGCGACTTCGCGCCCGCCCGCTCCTGGCGGAGCTCGACGCACTGTCGCCGCGCGCTGCGCCAGGCGGAGCGGCCGTCGAGCTGACTCCCCGTGAGCTGGAGGTCCTCACCCTCGTCGCCCGCGGCCTGTCCAACGGCCAGATCGGAAAGCAGCTCTACATCAGCACCAAGACGGTCAGCGTCCACGTGTCCAACCTGCTGGCCAAGCTCGGCGCCTCCGGGCGCACGGAAGCGGCCGCGATCGCCCGCGACCGGGCCCTGCTGCCCTGACCCGCCCTCGAGGGCATTGGACACTTTGCTCCGTCAAATTCCAGTTTCACTGCGCATGATGGACAGTCTGAACAGACTTTGATGGGCCGTTTGCGCACCAATTCACCGCAAGAGCACTCTGACGGCAGACGACCTGGCAACGAAGCCGGTCCCGTACAGAGAGGGCGCCATGCCAGCCATTGCCGAGCCGTACCGGATCAAGATGGTCGAGCCGATCACGATGACGACCCGTGACGAGCGTGAGGCCGCGATCCGCGCCGCGGGCTACAACACCTTCCTGCTGCGCAGCGACGACGTCTACATCGACCTGCTCACGGACTCGGGCACCTCCGCCATGAGTGACCGGCAATGGAGCGCCCTGATGCTCGGTGACGAGGCCTATGCGGGTGCGCGCTCCTTCGACCACCTCGTCGAGTCGGTGCGTGAGAACTACGGCTTCCCCTACGTCTGCCCCACCCACCAGGGCCGGGGGGCAGAGCACCTCATCTCGAAGATCCTCATCTCTCCCGGCCAGCATGTCCCGGGCAACATGTACTTCACCACGACGCGGGTCCACCAGGAGCTCGCCGGCGGCACCTTCCACGACGTCATCATCGACGAGGCCCATGACCCGGGCTCGCGCCACCCGTTCAAGGGCAACGTCGACCTCGACAAGTTCCAGGCCCTCATCGACGAGGTCGGCGCCGACAACATCGCCTACATCAACGTCGCCGTCACCGTGAACATGGCCGGTGGCCAGCCCGTCTCGATGGCCAACATCCGCGCCGTCCGCGACATGTGCGACCGCCACGGCATCATCATGTGGTCCGACGCGACCCGCCTCGCCGAGAACGCGTGGTTCATCAAGGAGCGCGAGGACGGCTATGGCCACCGACCCGTCGCCGAGATAGCCAAGGAGATGCTGTCCCACTTCGACGGCATCACCATGTCCGGCAAGAAGGACTGCCTCGTCAACATCGGCGGTTTCCTCGCGATGCGCGACGAGCGCATCCTCACCAAGGCGCGCGAGCTCGTCGTCGTGTACGAGGGGATGCCGACCTACGGTGGCCTGGCCGGGCGCGACCTCGACGCGATGGCGGTCGGCCTGCGTGAGGCGCTCGATGACGACTACCTGACCCACCGGATCGGCCAGGTGCGCTACCTCGGCGAGCGCCTCAGCGATGCCGGGGTGCCGATCGTCGAGCCGATCGGCGGCCATGCCGTCTTCATCGACGCGGCCACATTCCTCGACCACCTGTCCCAGGAGGAGCTACCGGCACAGACGCTCGCGGCGGAGATCTTCCTCGACTCCGGAGTCCGCACGATGGAGCGGGGCTTCGTCTCGGCAGGACGAGACGCAGAGGGCAACAACCGCCACCCGAAGCTCGAGCTCGTGCGGCTGACCATCCCGCGCCGCGTGTACACGAACTCGCACATGGACGTCGTCGCCGAGTCGGTCATCAGGGTCTTCCAGCGCCGCAAAGAGATCCGCGGTCTGCAGTTCGTCTACGAGTCGCCCACCCTGCGGTTCTTCACGTCCCGCTTCGACCCGCTCCCGGCGCCCATCCACGACACGGCCGCCAGAGCGAATGTCGAGCCGGCGCTCGCGACGCTGTGACACCGCCTGCCTGAGTGCCGCCCAAGGGCGGGCCTCGGGTCAGAACGGCGGTGGCTGGTCCCAGCCCAGTCGTCGCTCGTCGGCTTCGCGGTCGCGGCGTTCCTGCCGGGCCGTGTTGGTCTGCCGGGTCGGTGGGGTGTGCTCCGGGGCGTCGGGGTCGTGCAGGGCCTCGGTCCAGGACTTGGGATAGGTGACGTACTGGCGGCCGGTCAGAGTGCGCCAGGCCAGCCCGCGCCCGTCGCGGGCGGCCAGCGTCGCCTCCGCGTCCGGTGTCGTTTCGGTGTCCGCCGCGGGCTGCGGGGTGCAGGTCCACAGGCCGGCGGTCTTGAGGTTGTGGTGCCGGCGGTGCAGCGGGCCGAGGTTGGCCACCGTGGTCGGCCCGTGCGGGTAGGGCACGTGGTGGTCGAGGTCGCAGCGCCGGGCCGGGGTCTGGCAGCCGGGGCCGCGGCAGTGCCCGTCGATGGCGCGGACCTGCTCGGTCATCGCGGGGGTGGGCCGGTACCGGTCGGTGCCCAGCTGCAGCGCGCGCCCGGTGAGGTGGTCGACGGCGAGCCAGCGCCAGATTGAGCCGGGGACGGTGATGATGGCGCGGGCGTGTTCGGCGCTGACCCAGCCGTGCCCGGGCAGCTCACACGCCGCATCGGAGGCGCCGGTGGCGACCTCGAACGGGACCACGATCCACGCGGTGGCCGGCGGCGCGGCCGGGGCGCAGCCGCAGCCCGGGCCCTGCCCGCCCCACACGCCACCATCCTCCCCATCCTCCCCATCGTCCACGTCCCGATCCACGCCGTCGGCCGCGCCGTCGGCGCGGAGGCCGTCGTCAGAGCGGGCGTCGTGCGGGCCGTGCTCGTCGGGCGCGTGGGTGGGGCACGGGCCGTAGCCGTGTCGGAGCAGCGCCTCGGCGGCCAGGTCGGCGCGCAGCTGGGCCAGGGTGCGCGGGTCGCCGGCCTGGCGCATCGCGCGGGCCAGGTCCTCGATCCGGTCGCTGATCGCGACCACGTGCTCGGCGCCCAGCTGCACGGTCAGGATGCCCATGCCGTCCTCGGTGAGCATCGCGTCCAGGCAGCGCCGGGCCAGCGCGTCACGCCGGGCGGCGCCGGCCTGCGCGGGGCCGCGCAGCTTCCTGACGATCCGGGCCAGCCGGGAGCGGATCAGCGCGTGGGTGGGCCGCGACCCGTCCGGCAGGGGCGCGAGCACCCGCGCGGTGACCTCCTCGACCAGCTCCTCCACCGGACCGCCCGCGCTACCGGTGCTACCGGCGCCCGTGGTCTCGAGGTCGGCGCAGGCCTCGGCGATCATCGTCGCGTGCAGCAGCGACACCGTCCCGGCGGCCAGCCGGGACCTCAGCCCGGCATGCCGGCGCGGGGAGGCGGCCAGCCGCAGCCGGCGGGCCGCCTCGAAGTGCGGCACCGCGGTCGCGGTCGTCAGCTCCGCCAGCACCGCCTCGTCCACGCCGATCGCGCGGGCCGCGGGCGACCCGCCCCGGGCCGGCAGGCCCTTGGCTGCCCGGGCCGCGGCCAGGGCCTGCTCGTGCTCCTGGATCTGCTCGCCGATCACCGTGCGCAGCGCGCCGTACGCCTCCACGATCCGCCCGTCGAGGCGGGCCCGGGCGGCCTCGAGGTCCTCGATCTGGGCCAGCAACGCCCCGGACGCGTCCTCCAACGACAACCCCACGGTCCTGTCCGCCGGGTGCCCCCGTCCCGGCTCGGGCATGCGGAGCACCCGCAGCGCCCAGGGGACCTCCGTGCCGGGAAGGCCGCTTCGTACGCGCTGCAGGCCGTACCCGGCGCCGAGCAGGGCGCGCTCGACCCGGTCGCTGTCGGTCTCGACGAACGGCACGAGCGCCCTCCTTCCACGTCGGCGGCCAAGGGTCCCTGTGGGCGCGGCGGCCGGGAGGGGCGAACCCTCCCGAACCACCTCCATCCAAACAAATGTTCGACTGCTCAGTCAAGGGTTCGCAGGGACTTTATTGTTTGAATCTTCTTGCAGCGCAACGGACCCCGAGCGGGGAAGCAAGCCCAGCGGCATACGACATCTTCTGCATCTCGCTGGGCGCAGTGACGGCACAGCGGGCCCTTTGACCCTTGGCGGCCGCGGCGGGGCCGGGATCCGATGGGCGCAGGAGGTTCACCCATGCTTCAGACCATCGCCCCTCGTCGGACCACCTCACCAGGACTCGGCTGGTTCAGCCTCGCGACTGGGATCGTCACGCTCATCACCTTCGCGATCGCAGTCACCACGCCGCCACGATCCGGACCCTTCTGCACGAGTGACTGCATCGGGCCGCCGTACACCGACGCCGCGCAGTTCGTCCCGCGCGACTACGTGTGGATGTATCCCGCACTCGTCGTCGCAGTGCTCTTCCTCGGCCTGGTCATCGCGATCGAGACGCATGCCGTCGCGGCGGGCCGCGTCGTGCTCGCCCGCACTGCGACCGGTCTCGGGACCATCGCCACGGCGACTCTCGCCATCACCTACGGCCTGCAGCTCACCGTCGCCCAGCCGAAGCTCGCACGTGGTGAGACCGACGGGTTGGGCCTGCTGACGCAGTACAACCCGGACGGCCTCTTCATCGGCCTCGAGAACGTCGGCTACACCGGGATGGCGCTGGCCTTTCTGCTGATGGGCCTGGCGATCGAGCCATCACGTCGCCCGGATCGGGTGCTGAGATGGATCCTCGTCATCGGTGGCTTCGCCACCGTCATCGCCCTGGTGCTCCTCAGTGTCGCCTTCGGCAGTGACCTCAGCTACCGCTACGAGGTCACGGCGATTGCACTCAGCTGGCTCACCATGGCACTCGCGGCGGCGACGCTGGCCTGGCAGCACCTCCGTCCGGTGCTCAGCCGCGCTGGGGTTCGAAGGTCGCGGTGAAGTGACGCAGGGCGGGCGGCTCGGACGTGATCCGGTAGCCCGGCAGCGACGGTACCTCGGCGGCCAGCCGCTCACAGACTTCGATGACGTAGTCGATGTGGCTCTGCGTGTAGGTGCGTCGCGGGATCGCGAGGCGCACGAGGTCCATCGACGCCGCGACCTCCGACCCGTCGGGCTGGCGGCCGAACATCACCGTCCCGATCTCGCAGGAGCGGATGCCACCGAGCTCGTAGAGCGCGACGGCGACGGCTTGGCCGGGGTACTCGAGCGGCGACAGGTGCGAGACGAGGGCCCGCGCGTCGATGTAGACGGCGTGGCCGCCGATCGGCGTGAGGACGGGGATACCGCGCTTCTGCAGCGCCTCGCCGAGGTAGGCGGTCGACCGGATCCGGTAGCGCAGGTAGTCGTGCTGGACCACCTCGCGCAGCCCCTGCGCCAGTGCCTCGAGGTCCCGCCCGGCGAGGCCACCATAGGTCGGGAACCCCTCGGTCAGGATGAGCATGTTGCGACACGCCTGCGCAAGGTCGTCGTCGTTCATGGCGAGCCAGCCGCCGATGTTGCCCATCGGGTCCTTCTTCGCGCTCATCGTCATCCCGTCGGCGAGCCCGGCGATTTCGCGGACGATGTCCGCGACGTCGCGACCTCCCTGACCCTCCTCGCGCTCGCGGATGAACCAGGCGTTCTCCGCGAACCGGCAGGCGTCGAGGAAGAGCGGCTTGCCGTGGCGGTCGCAGATCTCGCGCACGGCGCGGAGGTTGGCGAGGGAGACCGGCTGGCCACCGCCACTGTTGTTGGTGATCGTCATCATGACGCAGGGAACGTCGTCGGCGTGCTCGGTGAGCAGCGCGTCGAGGGCGCCCAGGTCCATGTTCCCCTTGAACGGGTGGTCGCTCGTCGCGTCGCGGCCCTCCGGGATGACGAGGTCGAGCGCCCGCGCGCCGGTGGCCTCGACGTTGGCGCGAGTCGTGTCGAAGTGGGTGTTGTTGGGCACGACCTTGCCCGGTCCGCCGAGCGCGGAGAAGAGGATCTTCTCGGCCGCGCGGCCCTGGTGCACCGGGATGACGTGCTCGAAGGGGAACAGCTCGCGCACCGCGTCGACGAAGACGTAGTAGGACGGCGAGCCCGCATAGGACTCGTCCCCGCGCTGGATCGCGGCCCACTGGTCGCGGCTCATGGCGCCGGTGCCGGAGTCGGTGAGCAGGTCGATGAGCACGTGCTCGGCGCGGAGCTGGAAGAGGTTGTAGCCGGCCGCCTTGACGTGCTCGCGGCGCTCGGCTCGGGTCGTCATGGTGAGCGGCTCGACGGAGTGGATCCGGAACGGCTCGATGATCGTGCTGAAGGGTGCGTCGTCCATACCGCCAGATTGCCCGTATGCCGCTGGGCTTGGAATGGCTGTCGCGCACCGATTGCGCAGGGTCGCCTTTCAAACGTGATGTGATCGGCTTGGTTGGTTGCCAAACACAAGATCGGTGTCGTGGCCGTCTGGGAGGGAGCTCGCGAAGGGAAGTCGGGCGTGGGGTACGCTCCCCATGTTTAATACGGGATGAACCGTCGTTATTGCGAGGAGGGCCGTGCGCCACCAGACCGATCCGAGCACGGAAGCGCGGGATGCGCTCACCGAGACGACGGACGTCCTCGTCAAAGCCCTGCGCGCGTTGGGGCAGGCAGGACATCCCGACGCGGCCAGCCGACTGGCCGCCAAGGCATGGTGGGCCCTCCGCGGCACTCGACCACGCGAGGCCGAGCGCGTCAACGGCGCGATGCACTACCTGGCCCGCCTGCCCGCTGAATCCGGCGCCCTGCCGACCGAGGCACCCGCCACCGAACCCACCACCGAACCCACCACCGATCCCACCAACAAGGAGGAAGCATGACCACCGACCCCCAGCTCGACGTCCGCTCGGAGGCGCCGGCCCGGCGCCACACCCTCATCCTCGACACGTACCACGCGCTCGCCCCCGGAGCAGGGTTCGAGCTCGTCAACGACCACGACCCGAAGCCGCTCTTCTACCAGTTCGACGCGGAGTACAAGGACCAGTTCACCTGGGACTATCTCGAGGAGGGGCCCGAGGTCTGGCGCGTGCGCATCGGGCGCCCGGCGGCCTGACCGGAGAACAGCCATGATGTGACGGTGGACCGCGTCGACTGGCACATCCTCGCAGAGCTGCAGGCGGAGGCCCGGCTGTCCTTCAACGAGCTGTCCCGCCGGGTGAAGCTGTCCGCGCCAGCGGTGGCCGACCGGGTCCGACGCCTCGAGGACAGTGGTGTCATCAGCGGCTACCACGCCGCGGTTGACCTCGAGAGCGTCGGCCGGCCGGTCCGGGCCGTCGTCGTCATGGACTGCTACGGACCGACGTGCCTGCTCCGTGACCCGGAAGTGGCCACCTGGCCGGAGGTGCAGCAGTTCTTTCGGGTGACCGGGCAGGGCTGCTCCGTGCTGGTCGTCGCGACGGCGTCGATGGAGGCATTCGAGGAGCTCATCGACCGGCTGGCTCGCTATGGGCGACCCAGCAGCAGCATGATCCTCGCGGACCACCTCCCCTGGAGTCCCGTCCAGCCGGTCGGTTTGCCCTGAGTTCGGGCGGTGGGCGTGGCACGCTGTGGCGCATGCCACGCAGCCGCAGGTACGGCGAGTACGCGCCGCTACGCCCGGGTCGGGTCCCCCGGCGGCCGTGGCTCCGCACCGCGCAGCTCAACATCGTCGGCTGGTCCGCGCTGCTCGGCGCGTGCGCCGCAGCCGGGGGCGTCGGGGTCCTGCTGGCCCGGGCGCTCGGTCTGTCCGACTGGTCCGGCCTCGTACTGGCCGTGGTCCCGGTGGGAGCCGTCGTCATCGCCGACCGGAGGCGGTGGGCCGGCATGGAGACCGGCTTCGGGTGGGGCGGCTCCGTCGATGAGGTCACACGGGTCGTCGAGGAGCTCCGGAAACAAGCGGTCCACGCGCAGGTGCGCCCGGAAGCCCAATACGAACAACCATGGTGGGACCGCATCGACACGCCACTGGACGCCGAGCCCACGGCTTCTCTCCGCTACACCAACCGGCACGCAGCCACGGTCCGGGGCGTCCTCCGCGCGCACGGCATCAACCTGCCGGACCGGTGGTGACCCGCGTGACAGGAGCACCCGTCAGCCCGCGACGGGCGGACATCCAGGGACTTCGCGCGGTCGCCGTTGTCGTGGTCATCTGCTTCCACGTCCTCGGCTGGCCGACGGGTGGCTATCTCGGCGTGGACGCGTTCTTCGTGGTCTCCGGGTTCGTCATCACTGGCGTGCTCCTACGGGCGCAGGAGCACACTGGCCGCATCTCGCTGCGCGCCTTCTGGGCGCGCCGCGCACGACGGATCCTCCCCCTGGTCTTCATCGTCATCGGCGCGGTCCTCGCGGTGCTGCCGTGGGCCTACGGTCCGGCCAAGATCGCCGCCGTGCGCCTGGACGCTCTCTTCGCCGCGCTCTTCACCGCCAACTGGCGCTTCGCGGCGAGCGCGGACAGCTACTTCGATCAGGGCTCGGCGCCCTCCCCGCTGCTCCACTTCTGGTCGCTGGGCGTCGAGGAGCAGTTCTACCTGGCGTGGCCGTTGCTCGCGGTCCTTGCTCTCGCGGTCGTCGGCTCCGGGCGGCACCGCCGCGCCGCCAGCGGGTGGGCCGTGGCTGCGCTGGCCATCGTCGTCGGCACGGCATCGCTGGGTTGGGCCGTCCTGCGGGCGAACTCAGATCCGGGCCTGGCCTACTACTCGACGCTGACGCGTGCGTGGGAGCTCGCGCTGGGCTGCGCGCTTGCCACGATCCCCGCTCGCCGGGTCCGGCTGGCGGCGCCCATCAGTACTGCCCTGTCGTGGACGGGACTGATCGTGCTCGTCGCCACGTGCGTGCTCGTCGTGCCGGAAACGGGCTCGCCCTACCCCGCGGCCATCGGCGCCTGCGTCGGCACGGCACTCGTCCTCGTGGCAGGCATCGCTCAACCGGCGAAGGGCTCGGTCCTGCTCACGAACCGGACCAGCGGCTACCTCGGGGACGTCTCCTACGGCCTCTACCTGTGGCACTTCCCGCTTGCGGTGCTCGTGCCGGTCTTCCTGTCGACGACTCAGGGCGTGAGCCGGGTGGTCGTGCTGGTCGCGACCCTCGCCCTTGCCGTCATCAGTCACCATCTCGTGGAGCGCCCCGTCCTCGACGCGCCACCCCTTGGGGGGCAGCCGGATCGACCGCGCGCCTGGCGCTCCTGGTGGGCCGCGAAGCGCCGCGGCATGCTGGCCGCTTCGCTGGCCCTGGCGATCGTCGCTGCCGGAGTCGCCAGCACGGCGTCGGCCCGGCCTGACCTCTTCACCGGGTCGACCAGCCTCGTCGTCGCGGGCAGTGAGGTCACCGGTGGGACCGGCACGGATCTGGCAGCGGAGCCCGCCGTCCCGCCGGCGCCCGAGGTCTCGACGACTCCATCGATGGCGACAGCCCCTTCAACTGCGACGACGCCCGCGCCGACTCCCACCACCGTCGCGCAGCGCGGCTGGGAGCCGGTCCCGCTCGGCCCGACCGGGAAGGAGATCCGGGACGGGCTGCGGCGTGCCCTGGCGGCAAAGTCGTGGCCGGACAACCTCAACCCGTCGCCGGACGACTGGGCGAGCACGGCCCACCGACCTGCCGAGGAGAGCGGCTGCACGGCGACGAGGGCCACCGACCCGGACTCGTGCACCTTCGGCAACCGCAAGGGCCCCGAGATCGTCGTCTACGGCGACTCGCTCGGCATTCCGCTGCTCACGACCGTCGTGGAGGCCTACGGCAGGACCCACAAGATCCGCGGGATGACGAAGCTCGCCTGCGCCGTCAACGGGGTCGACGCGGACTTCGGCAAGGACGAGTGGGCCATCCCGTGCGTCAACCACCGGGAGATGGTCGTCGACTACGTACGCAAGGCACGGCCGGCAGTGCTGATCATGGTCGAGAACTACGCGTGGACGCTCCGGCTCAAGTCGGAGGCGAAGGGCTCGGCGAACGCACGCGAGTGGCTCACCGCGGACCAGGAGTTTATCGACTCGGTGAAGGATCGGGTCGGCAAGGTCGTCGTCCTGTCCCCGTCGATGCCCGGGGTCGCCTTCCTCGACTGTTATCGACCGGGGGGCTCGCCCCAGCGCTGCACGACCGGAATCCCGTCCTGGTGGTCCCGGACTCGCGATGCCGAGAAGAAGGTCAAGGACGCAACGTTCGTCGACACGACCCACTGGTACTGCGTCGACGGCCGGTGCCCGATCTTCACCGCTGCCACCGGGGCCGTGCTCAAGGGCGACTACCTCCACGTGTCGGCCCAGTATGCCGAGCAGCTTGCTCCCGACCTCCGCCACCTGTTGAGCGAGTCAGGCGTCCTCCCCGAGTGATGGGAAGTGATCCCCTCCAGTGTCGAGCTGGTAAACGCTGGCGCTCGGGCCAATCCCATTCGCGGCAACGCGTCATTCCG
>CAVWGJ010000026.1:0-288205 GCA_963754395.1 uncultured Actinomycetota bacterium
CCGGCGGGAGCGACCGGTCGCCGACGGGTAGCGCACGAGCAGGTCCCCCAGGGCCTCGCTGACCGGGTGCCGGGGCGAGCCGGCGAGGGTGGCCGCGACTAGGTGGTAGCGGGCGTGCGGGAGGTTCTGCACGTCGGGGGCGAGACCGGAGCGCAGGTCGAGGATGCCGACCGATCGGTACTCGAGGATCCGGCCGAACGGCGCCGACTCCGGCAGCGCGCCGAGGGCCCGGGCCCCCAGTGCGACGCCCCGTTCGAGGGGCGCCCCGAGGTGGGGGGTGCCGAGGGTGACCACGTTGGTCACCAGCTCGTTCCAGGCGTGCCCGGCGTCGGTCACGACCGCGCAGGCGGCGCGCATGATCAGCCCGCCCATCGAGTGCCCGACCAGCGCGATCCGGCGTACCTCCGTGGGCCAGGCGGCGACCAGCCGGTCCAGCAGCGAGGCCAGCGCGACGCCGTTCTCGGCGATCGGCAGGCCGGTGTTCGCGCGCAGGTAGACCGGCGTCCAGGACGACTCCTCCGCGAGCCGGCTGCCGTAGCTGCCGCCGTTCTCGGCCGCACGGCGGTTCCAGTGGCCGTCGTGCTCGCCGAGGCCGTGCAGGAAGACGACCAGGTCGGGGGTGGCCTCGGGGAACGCCGCGGCGAGGGCCTCCGGCGTGGCCTCGACGTCGCGGCTGCGGTGCCGCACGGCCAGCGAGATCGCCAGCTCCGACTGCTGCTCGGTCAGCCGGTCCCCCATCAGGCCGTTGACCGCGGAGACCACCAGCCGGCCGCGGCGGGACTCGTCGATGCGGGCTCCGCAGCCGCGCCGGTCGGCCTCGCGCAGCCCCCGGCTGGTCGCCCGCAGGCCGGCGCCGATGCCGGCGTACACCGCCGAGGACAGCTGGTCGTGGATCTGCGCGACGCCCCGGGTGGGTCCACCGGTGAGGCCGTACACGCGGTCGGCCACCGCGCCGTGCACGTCGCGGACGGTGCCGAGCAGCAGCTCGTCGGCGGTGTCGGCGGCCAGGGCGAGGGCGCCGAGGACGCCGGGACCGGTGCGTCTCTCGCGGGTACGGCGGGTGGCGGAGGCGGTCACGGCGTCAGTGTGCGAGACATACCCCCGGTAGGTCAACGACCCGCGCCACCGAGGGGTGGCGCGGGTCGTCGGGGGTGCTGCGGGGACGCTCAGGCGTCCGTCGTCGCCGCGGCGTCGCTCGGTGGCGACCTCGTCGGCCGACTCGGCAGCCGCGGCGGCCTCGGCGGCCTCGGCCTCGGCCGGGTCGAGGATGCTGCCGTCGGCCTGCAGGTTCTTCAGCTCGACGTGGTTGCCGGACTCGTCGGTGACCGTGGCGGCCTCGACGATGGAGGCCAGCGCCTTGCCGCGCACGACCTCGGACACCATCTCCGGGATGTGGTTGTGCTCGAGCATGTGCTGGATGAACTCCTGCGGGTTCTGGCCCGACTGCTGCGCCCGCTGCATCAGGTGCGCCTGGAGCTCGCCCTCGTTGACGCCGATCTCGTCCTTCTTGGCGACCTGGTCCAGCACGAACTGGGCCGCGACGGCGTCCCGGACGCGCTTCTCGAGGTCCGCCTCGAACTCGTCGACGGTCTGCTCCTCGGAGTCGAGGTAGGCCTCCATCGTCATGCCGGCGAAGCCGAGCTGCTGCTCGATCTGCTCACGGCGGGCGGTGAGCTCGGACTCGACGACGCCCTCGGGGAGGGGGACGTCGACCAGGTCGAGCAGCTTCTCGAGGACGGCGTCGCGCGCGGCGGCGGCCTGCTCGAGGCGCTTGCCGCGCGACAGCCGCGTGCGGACGTCGTCGGTGAGCTCCGCGACGGTGTCGAACTCCGACGCGGTCTGGGCGAAGTCGTCGTCGAGCTCGGGGAGCTCCTGCTCCTTGACCGAGCTGACCATCACCTCGACGTCGACGTCCTCACCGAGCTGGTCGCCACCGACCAGCTGCGAGGTGAAGGTGGTGCTGCCGCCGGCGGACAGGCCGGTGAGCGCCTCGTCGAGACCGTCGAGCATCCCGCCCTTGCCGATCTGGTAGCTCATGTCGCTGACCTCGGCGCCCTCGACGACCTCGCCGTCCTTGCGGGCGACCAGGTCCATCACCACGAAGTCGCCGTCGGCGGCGGCCCGCTCGACCTCGGTGAGGCTGGCGAAGCGCTCGCGCAGCGCCTGCACCTGCTCCTCGACGTCCTGGTCGGTGACCGCGAGGTCGTCGACGGTCACCTCGAGGCCGGAGTAGTCGGGCAGCTCGATCTCGGGACGGATGTCGACCTCGGCGGTGAACTCGAGCGTCTCGTTGTCCTCGAACTTGGTGATGTCGATCTCGGGCTGGGCCAGCGGCTCCAGCTCGTTGGCCTGCAGCGCCTCGACGTACAGCTTGGGGAGGGCCTCGTTGATCGCCTCGTCGAGCACGGCGCCGCGGCCGACCTGGCGGTCGATCACCATCGGCGGGACCTTGCCCCGGCGGAAGCCCGGGACGTTGATCTGCTGCGCGATCTTCTTGTAGGCCGCGTCGAGGCTCGGCTTGAGCTCCTCGAAGGGCACCTCGACGGTGAGCTTGGCCCGGGTCGGGCTCAAAGTCTCGACGGCGCTCTTCACAGTCTGATCTCCTCAGTCACATATGCGTCAGGTCTGGTGGTGCGTTCTGGGGTGGGCGACCGAGCGGCCGCCCGCGAGACGGTGGTCGAGATGGTCGGGGCGACAGGACTCGAACCTGCGGTCTCCTGCTCCCAAAGCAGGCGCGCTAGCCACTACGCTACGCCCCGGATTCTCTCGTCACCGGCCATCGTGGCTCCGGTGGAGGGAGCCCACGGGAGTCTACGGGAGATGGGCGGCCGACCCGTAATCGCGGGCCCGCGGCCGGGGACGCCTGGGCATGATTGGTGCGCGAGTTTGCTGCTGTGGCACCATGGTCCCGCTCGCGGCGGCCGGAGGACGCCCGCCGCCGAGCGCACGCGGATGTAGCTCAATGGTAGAGCCCTAGTCTTCCAAACTAGCTACGCGGGTTCGATTCCCGTCATCCGCTCCACCGCTCCCCCGGCAGGCCGCTCAGCGGCGGTGCAGGAGCAGCAGGGCCCGGTCGTCGTCGAGCGACTCGAGCCGGTCGATCAGCCGGTTGGCGCCCTGCTCGAAGCCGGTGCGGAGCAGCTGCTCCCCGGCGCCGAGCAGCTTGTCGATGCCCAGGGAGATGTCCCGCTGCGGCGTCTCCACCAGCCCGTCGGTGAACAGCAGCAGCGCGTCCCCGCGCTCGAGCCGGCCCCGTACGACGGTGAACTCGGCGTCGGAGGTCAGCCCGAGGACCGGCCCCTCGGCCTCGTGCACCGCCCAGCGCCCGGAACCGGCGCGGAACTGGACCCCCGGCGGGTGGCCCGCGGAGCGGAGCTCGAAGGCCCCGGTGTCCAGGTCGAGGGACACGTGCACGGCGGTGGCGAACCCCTCGCTCCAGTCCTGACGGAGCAGGTAGTCGTTGGCCGCCGGCAGGAACGACGCGGCCGGGAGCGCGCCGAGCAGCCCGCTGAAGCAGCCCGACAGCAGCAGCGACCGGCTGCCGGCCTGCTCGCCCTTGCCGGAGACGTCGACGACGGCCACCTGGAGGGACCGGCCGTCGCCGGACAGCGAGGCGACGATGAAGTCCCCGGCGAACGGGGAGCGGCCCGCCGAGCGCATCTCCGCCTCGGCGTACCAGGTGGCGGGCAGCCCGGGCAGCCGCGCCTGACGGTGGATCCGGTCGCGGAGGTCGACGAGCATCGACTCGCCGCGCGACCCCGCGACGCCGAGCTGGGTCCGCCGGAACGACGAGACCAGGATGATCGTCCCGATCACGAAGATCACGACCACGCCGCCGACGCGGCGGCCGTCGAGCAGGGACGGCGCCGACGCCACCACCACGACCAGCACCCCGAGCAGGAAGACCAGCACCCAGGGCAGCGTGCGGGGCCCGAGCAGCAGGCTGCCGAGGACCATCGGCACCACCAGCGCGGTGAGCGGCAGCAGCGGGGCGACGTACTGGGCGACCCCGATCAGCACGCTCGCGGCGCACAGCAGCACCGCCGCGCTGAGGTCGGACTCGCGCATCCGGCGGACCTGGCGGTTCCAGCCCCGGAGCACGGCTCGGGCCGCTGTCCGGCCGGCCGGTCGGCGCAGGGCGGCGGGCCCGCGGACGGCGTTCGCCGGGGCTGGGTCGTGGTCATCAGAGCAGACCTTATCCGCGTCGCGCCGGCCGTGGAGGGGTCCTGGCCAGACCCGTGCGGATCAGGCCACCCGGGCCCGGGACCGGAAGGTCGGCTGGCAGCGCGGGCACCAGAACAGGTTCCGGCCCGCGAGCTCCTGGGTGCGCACCCGGGTCCCGCACACGAAGCACGGCTCGCCCTGGCGGCGGTAGACGTAGACGGGGCTGCCGTGCGTCTCCGCGCGTCGGCAGCCGCCCGACGTCGGCCCCGTCCGGGGTCACGTGGACGGTGTCGATGCGGCCGCGCCGGACGCCGTCGGCGAGCAGCACCACGAGGTCGTTCCAGATCTGCTCGAAGGTGCTCCGGCGCAGGCTGGTCCCCGGCCGCAGCGGGTCGACGCGGTGCCGGAACAGCACCTCCGCGCGGTAGACGTTGCCGATGCCGGCCAGCACGGACTGGTCCATCAGCAGGCCGCCGATCGGGGCCCGGCTGCGGCTCACCCGGTCCCAGGCCCGGGTCCAGTCGGCGTCCGCGCGCAGCGGGTCCGGTCCCAGCCGGTCGAAGATCCGCTGCTGCTGCTCGGTGGTGATCAGCTCGCAGGCGGTGGCGCCGCGCAGGTCGCCGTACGCCGCGGGCCGCTCCCCCACGGCCGGGGCGACCAGCCGCAGCCGGACCTGGCCGCGCGGCTCGGGCGCCTCACCGTCGTGCACCGCGAACTTCCCGTAGAGCCCGAGGTGGACGTGCACGCAGCGCTCGTGGTCGAAGTCGACGAACAGGTGCTTGCCGTAGGACTGCGCCGTCTCCAGCCGGGTGCCGTCGAGCAGCGCCGCGGACTCCTCGAAGCGTCCCTGCGGGCTGGTGACCGCCACGACGCGGTCGGCGAAGTGGTCGTGCAGGGTGCGGGCGAGGCGGAAGAGGGTGTGCCCCTCAGGCATCGTCCGGCTTCCGGGCTGGCCGCCGTGCCCGAGCGCCGAGGCGGGCAGCGGCGGGAGGTTGCCGGTCTTCTCGTACGCCGCCAGCATCTCGATCCGCCGCACGTGCCGCTCCTCGCCGGTGAACGAGGTGCCGAGGAAGACCTCGACGAAGCGGGTCATGTCCTCGATGGCGTGCATCCGGCCACCGACCGAGATCACGTTGGCGTCGTTGTGCTCGCGGGCCAGCAGCGCCGTCTCCTCGCTCCAGACCAGGGCCGCCCGGACGCCGGGGACCTTGTTGGCCGCGATCTGCTCGCCGTTCCCCGAGCCGCCGACGACCACGCCGAGGGCCCGACGCCGTCCTGCGGTCCGCGGCGACGCCGCGGCGGCCCGCAGGCAGAACACCGGGTAGTCGTCGAGGGCGTCGTAGACGAACGGCCCGTGGTCGACGACCTCGAACCCGTGGTCGGCGAGCCAGTTGAGCAGGTGTTCCTTGAGCTCGAGGCCCGCGTGGTCGGAGCCGAGATGGACGCGCATGGGTCGAAGTCTCTCAGACGGTCAGACCCGGCGGTCCAGGTAGGCCGCGATCTCCGCGAGCGCCTCCTCGGCGGCGTCGAACTGCTCCGGGTGCCGCCAGAAGCCGTGGATCATCCCGGCGTACGTCGTGTCCTCGACGTCCACCCCGGCGGCCCGCATCCGCGCGACCAGCGCGGTGTCCTCGTCGAGGAGCACGTCGTGCTCGGCGATCTGCACCAGCGTCGGCGGGAGCGTCTCGAACCCGGGCGCGGTGTGCGGCGCCAGGTCGGGGTGGGCGAGGTCCTCGGGACCGCGCGGCGTACTGCTGCCAGAACCAGGTCGCGTCCGCCTTCGTCAGACCGCCGTCCGGGGCGGCGTACGACGCGGAGGACGTGGTCGGGTCCACGAACGGGTAGACGAGCACGCAGGCAGCCAGGAGGTTGGGGTTGCGCAGCGCCGCGACCAGGGCGAGGTTGGCGCCGGCGCTGTCGCCGACCGCGACGATCCGGCCGAGGTCGAGCCCGAGCCCGGACGCGTGAACCAGCAGCCACGCCAGCGCGGTGTCCACGTCGTCGGGGGCCGCGGGGAACGGGTCCTCGGGCGGCCGCCGGTAGTCGACGAGGAGCACCGCTGAGCCGGTGCGGTTCGCGAGCCGCCGCGCCTGGCCGTCGTGGGTCTCGCGGTCGCCGAGCACGAAGCCGCCGCCGTGCAGGAACACCAGCACCCGCTGGGCGCCGTCGGGGACGTAGAGCCGGCACGGCACGCCGTCGGCGTCCAGGTCCTCGACCCGGTCGACGTCCTCGCGGGGCTCCAGGGCGGCCGCCGCCCGGGCGTCGCTGCGCATCGCGGCCAGGTCGGCCGGCCCGAAGCCGGGGTCGCCGACCGCGGCGGCGTCCTGCGCGACCGCGAGGGCGGCCACGGCCTGCGGGTGCAGCGTCACCCGCCGAGCCTCGCCAGCTCCTCGTCGACCACCGACGGGTCGAGCTTGGTGAACACCGGGGTGGGCTTGGCGACCGGGGTGCCGACCGTGACGGGACGGCGCTCCCAGGCCGGGACGCCGGAGTAGTCGCCGGTCAGGACCGGGTACGCCGGGCCGCCGTCGAGGTCCTCGACCTCGTGGATCTCCGGCATCGGGGCCAGGTCGCCGGCGCCGCCGAGCACCCGGTCGACGGCGTTCGCGCTGTGCGGCAGGAACGGGGACAGCAGCACGTTGCAGTCGGCGACCGCCTGGACGACGACGTGCAGGACGGTGCCGAGCCGGGCCCGCTCGTCCTCGCCCTTGAGCTTCCAGGGCGCCTGGTCCGAGACGTACTTGTTGACCTCGGCGACGGTCCGCATCACCTCGCCGAGGGCGGCCTTCTGGCGGTGCCGCTCGATCAGCCCGCCGACCTCGGCGAAGGCCGCCTCGACGGCGTCGAGCAGCGCGCGGTCCTCGGCGGTCAGCTCGCCGGCCGGCGGGATCTCGCCGAAGCTCTTGGCGACCATCGTCGCGGTCCGGTTGACCAGGTTGCCCCAGCCCGCGACCAGCTCGTCGTTGGTGCGCCGGACGAACTCCGCCCAGGTGAAGTCGCTGTCCTGGTTCTCCGGGCCGGCCGCGGAGATGAAGTAGCGCAGCGCGTCGGGCTGGTAGCGCTCGAGCACGTCGCGGACGTAGATGACCACGCCGCTCGAGGACGAGAACTTCCGGCCCTCCATGGTCAGGAACTCGCAGGAGACCACCTCGGTGGGCAGGTTCAGCGCGCCGTACTCCCCCGGCTCGCCGCCCCGGTCGCCCCGTCCGTCGTACGCCAGCAGCTCGGCGGGCCAGATCTGGGAGTGGAAGGTGATGTTGTCCTTGCCCATGAAGTAGTAGGACAGCGCGTCGGGGTCGTTCCACCAGTCCCGCCAGCGGTCCGGCTCGCCGAGGCGGCGCGCCCACTCGATGGACGCCGACAGGTAGCCGATCACCGCGTCGAACCAGACGTAGAGCCGCTTGGTGGGTTGTCTCGCCAGCCTCAGCGGGACCGGGATCCCCCAGTCGATGTCGCGGGTCATCGCCCGCGGCCGGATGTCGGCGAGGATGTTCTGGCTGAACTTGATCACGTTGGGGCGCCAGTGCCCGGTCGCCTCCCGCTCGTCGAGCCATGCCTTCAGCGCGTCGGCGAGCGCCGGCAGGTCGAGGAAGAAGTGCTGGGTCTCGACGAACTCCGGCACCTCGCCGTTGATCTTGCTGCGCGGGTCGATCAGGTCGGTGGCGTCGAGCTGGTTGCCGCAGTTGTCGCACTGGTCGCCGCGGGCCTCGGCGTACCCGCAGATCGGGCAGGTGCCCTCGATGTAGCGGTCCGGCAGGGTGCGGCCGGTGGACGGCGAGATCGCGCCCTTGGTGGTGTGCTCGACCATGTACCCGTTGCGGTGGACGGTGGTGAACATCTCCTGCACCACCGCGTAGTGGTTGCGGGTGGTGGTGCGGGTGAACAGGTCGTAGGACAGCCCGAGGTCGTGCAGGTCCTGCACGATCACGCGGTTGTTGCGGTCGGCCAGCTCGCGGGGCGGTGACCCCCTCCTTGTCGGCGGCGACCAGGATCGGGGTGCCGTGCTCGTCGGTCCCGGAGACCATCAGCACGTCGTGCCCGGCCATCCGCATGTAGCGGCTGAACACGTCGGAGGGCACGCCGAACCCGGCCACGTGGCCGATGTGGCGGGGGCCGTTGGCGTACGGCCAGGCGACGGCGGACAGCACTTTGCTCATGCGCTGATCCTAGGTGACCGGAGCCGACCTCAGCCCAGCGGGCCAGCAGGGCGCCGAACCTGCTCCTCGAGGTCGCCGAAGCAGCGCTGCTCGTCGGCGGTGTCCCCGTGGGGTCCGGAGAACAGCACCGCCTGCTCGGCGATGCCGGACAGGTGCCACTGGAGCGCGAACAGCTCGACGGTGTCCGGGGACAGCGGCTCGGGACGGCCACCGGCCCCTGCAGGCCACGCCCCACGAGTTCCTTGCCGTCACTGACCAGATCGTCGAGCTGCACGCTCTCGGCGCCCGGGTTCGAGTCGATCTCCGTGGCGCTGCACCGGTGCTCGTCGAAGAGTTCCACCGCGTCTGGCGTCGCTGCCTCGCGCCCTTCGTCGGGGGCTCAGGTGTTAGGAGGGCTCGATGCGGGGACGGTCTACTTGGCGGGCGAGGTCGCGCACGTCGCCCCTGAGGCCAGTCGTGACGTGGCCGCGGGGGCGTTGACACGGTCCACTCAGCGGATCACGGGGGCGCTCATCACGGCCCAAGCGGGGCGGCTGCTGATGCTGCATGCAGGTGCACTGTGTCATCCCGACACCGGTGCGTCCTTCGTGTACGTGGCGCCGGGCGGCACGGGGAAGACAACTCTGAGCCGAGCCCTCGGTCGCGAGTTCGCTTATCTCACCGACGAAACCGTAGGGATCACCGAGGACCGTCGCATCCTGCCCTACCCGAAGCCATTGACGTTGCGCCGTCCGTCAGGAGGTCGGGCCAAGGTCGAGCACGCCCCGGACGACCTCGGCTTGTTGGAGCCACGAGCCGATCCATGGGTCGCTGGTGTCGTGCTCATCCGGCGAGACCCCTCCATGGTCGGGGTGTCGGTCGAACCGCTGGACCTCGCCGATGCGCTACTCCTTCTTGCCCCCGAGGCGTCATCCCTCGCGCGGCTGGAGCGTCCGTTGCACCGACTCGCCGAACTGGGCCAGGCAACCGAGGGCTTCCGGCTCGTGCGCTATGCCGAGGCTGCGGACCTCGCCGAGCTCGTGCGGGACACGGTCGGGGCTCTGCCATGACGACTGACCTCGTTTGTGCGGCAACGCTGGTCGACTTGGTGGAGGTGCACGAAGGGGCGGTGGTCCTGGTCGAGAGTGGAGACCGCGCACGAGTCCTCAAGGTCTCGGCGATAGCGCTGACCGTACTGACGCTCGCACAGGGGGGCGCGACGCTGAGGTCTATCGGCCTCGAGCTGTCCGCGCGTTTCGGCCCGCCGAGCGACGGGTCGATCGACGATGCCGTCAGCGAACTGGTGGACGAGCTCGCGCGGCAGGGCTTGGTGGAGGTCCGCCCAGGCGGCTGAGTATCCGTGCTGGGGAGTCCGCGTCGGCGCTCAGCCGTCTCAGCGGGTGCGACTCGGTCGACGTGTTGCCTTGCGCCTCGAGGCGCGTTGTGCGCGGCTGCTGTGCACGGCCCCGGTCTGGCCGTAACCATAGGTGCCGTATCGATAGGCCAAGGAGTTGCTCGCGGTCGCGAGATTCAGGGCGAACCCGGACACCGGGACCTCCACGGTCTTCAGCGAACGCAGCGCCGCCTCGAGCTCTCGCCGCTTCGTCCGCTCGGCCGCCACGACCATGACGAGGCCGTGGGTCAGCTGGTTCAGCAGGACCGCGTCAATGACCGGGTTGATCGGTGGGCTGTCGACGAGGATGTAGTCGAAGTCCTGAGAGAGCTTCTGGAAGAGCAGGGACATCGCCTCCGAACCGAGCAGCTCGCTCGGATTCGGCGGGATCTGGCCGGCAGGCAGGACGTACAGGTTGGTGTCGCGCCACCGCTGGACGACATCGAGCGCCTCCGCCCGCCGGAGCAGCACGGTGGTCAGACCCGAACCACCCTCGATGCCCATGGTCTTGGCCACGGTGGGATTGCGCAGGTCTCCGTCGATGAGCAGCACTTTTGACCCGGCATCCGCCATCGCGATGGCGAGGTTCACCGACGTGGTCGTCTTGCCCTCGCCCGGGTTCGAGGACGTGATGACGAAGGAGTGTCCTTGGGTCGTGACGTCGACGAACAGGATGTTGGTGCGCAGCCGCCGGATCGCCTCCGCGTGGTGGGAGTGTGGGTCGTCGGCGACTGACAGCACCGCACCATCCGATTTCTTGACCAGGGGGATGGTGCCGAGGATCGGGCGGTCCGAGAGCTCGCGGATGTCGTCCTCGCCACGCACCTTCGTGTCGGACAGGTGCCGGATGAGGGCGACGCCGACACCGACGATGACGCCGGCCAGCAGAGCCAGTGCCAGGTTCGTCTTGACGTCGGGTGAGATCGGCGCCCCGGGCACCACCGCTGGAGTGACCGCCGTCGCTTTGACGATCTGGTTGTTGTTCGCCAACAACGGCGAGAACCTTTGCGCGGAATCGGCCAGGACCGGCCCAGCCGTGTTGGCCACGTCGGCCGCCAGTTGCGGGTTGGAGTTCTGCGCTGTGACGTCGAGCATGTTGGTCAGCTCTGCGACGGTGGCGCTGACGTTGAGCTCGGTGTCGGGCGCCAACCCCAGCCGTTCGCGCAGCGGGTCCCGGACGGCAGGTGATCCCAGGATGGCGACGTAGGTGTTCAGGTCCTTCTGCGTGATGGCGTAGCTGCCACCAGGCCGGTTGTCCACCGCCTTCTCGGTCTCGAGGTAGATCCGGGCGGTCGCCTCGTAGACTGGTGTCGTCGCGATGGTCGCGGCCGCCGTGGCGCCGATGACGACGAGCACGCAGAAGGCGATGAGCCTCCACCTCGTGCGGATGACACCGAGGAGATCACGGATGGTCAAGGGCCCCCCTCGGGCATGCGAACGACAAGTCTCCGACTAGCAGGTGTGCTTACTGACGGCCAATCCTCCCATATCATCTGCGTGGCGAGGTCACGTTGAGCAGTATCGGGCTGGCTCATGGCGTTGTGCCACACGGGTGGGGAGTTGTCGATTGCGGGTTCTGCGGTTGTCGCACAGCGCCGTCGTCGACGCCTGGCGGGAGCGAGAAAAGGCACTGCGTGCCCGCGGTCACGAGGTCGAGCTCCTGTCGGCGCTCGCATGGAACGAGGGCGGCTCGAATATCTGGTTGGAGCCGCGCCCGAGTGAGCCGGTACGGGGGGTGCGAACTTTCGGGCGCCACCCGGCGCTGTTCGTCTACGACCCAAGGCCGATCTGGCGTGCCATGGGTCAGCGATGGGACGTCATCGACATCCACGAGGAGCCTTTCGCCCTGAGCACGGCCGAGGTTCTCTTCCTGCGTGCGCTTCGGCGGCAGAAGGCTCCCTACGTGCTGTACTCCGCTCAGAATCTCGAGAAGAGGTATCCGGTCCCCTTTCGCTGGCTGGAGCGCTGGGCGCTGCGTCATGCTGCTGGGGTGAGTGTCTGCAACGTGGCCGCCGGGCGCATCGTCGAGCGGAAGGGCCTTGCGTGCGCTGCGACTCTCATCCCACTCGGAGCCGACGCGAGCTTCTCCTTCCCCGAGGGGACACTTCAACGCGCGACCGAGCCGGATCGCATTCGCGTCGGCTACGTGGGTCGTCTGGAGGCACACAAGGGCGTTGACGTGCTGCTCGACGCCGTCGCCGGCGACCCTCGCCTGTCCCTCCGTGTCGCCGGTGGGGGATCGCTGGCACAGTCCTTGCTTGCACGCGTTCAGGCCGACGGGATCGACGACCGGGTCGACTTCGCGGGGCCGCTCGAGCAGAGTGACCTACCCGAGTTCTACCGGTCGCTCCACGTCCTCGCCGTGCCCTCGTTGACCACGCCGTCGTGGGTCGAGCAGTTCGGCCGAGTCGCCGTCGAGGCGATGGCGTGCGGCACGCCAGTCGTGGCCAGTGACAGCGGCGCCTTGCCTGAAGTCGTCGGTGGCGCAGGAATCCTGGTCCCCGCGGGTGACTCGAACGCCCTGAGGGGGGCCCTCCTGCGCGTCGGCATCGAGCCGGAGACGGCTGCAGCGATGCGCGAGGCGGGCTTGGCCAAGGCAGCGAAGGCGAGCTGGACTGCCGTCGCGGAACTGCAGGAGGCGCTCTACCGCAGAGCGCTCGGACCCCGGACGACCGACACCCTTGTGCCCGGCGCGGGCGGGCCTCCTCCGCCCGTCGAGGTCGTCGTCGTCGCCTATGGGGCTCCACAGCTGCTCCGCCGCGCGCTCGAGCCGTTGCGAGATGAGGCCGTCACAGTCGTCGACAACTCGTCGTCCGACGCGGTGCATGAGGTGTGCGCGAGTCTCGCAATCCGGTACGTGAACCCTGGCCACAATGGCGGATTTGCCGCCGGTGTCAACATTGGCCTTCGGCAGCGACGGTCTGCGAACTCCGATGTGCTCCTGCTCAACCCGGACGCGGTGCTCGAACCCAGCGGCATACGGCAGCTTCAGAAGGCGCTGCGCGCCAGTCCCGATCTCGCGAGCGTCAGCCCCTGCATTCGCGACGCCCGCGGTGGCGAGGAACGGGTGATGTGGCCCTTCCCGTCTCCCGCTGGCGCCTGGCTCGACGCGGTTGGACTGGGGCGCTGGCGACCCGCCAGCTTCGCCATCGGCGCGGTCCTGCTCCTTCGCGCCGAGGCAGTCGCCGAGCTGGGCGGCTTCGATGAGTCGTTCTTCCTCTACGCGGAGGAGACCGACTGGGCCTACCGGGCAGCGCGTCGTGGCTGGCGCCATGCCATGGTGCCAGAGGTGACCGCAGCTCATGTCGGAGCCGGGACGAGCAGTGACCCAAGACGGCGAGAGGCCCACTTCCACGCGAGCCAGGAACGGTACTACCGCAAGCACTTCGGCCCGCTGGGCTGGCAGGTGGCGCGGGCCGCCCAGATAGCCGGGTCAACGGTGCGCGGGCTCCGAGGCGGAACGGACGGGCGGGCGGCGTTGGCACGCGCGACCACCTACGTGCGCGGTCCGCTCCGCGTCGAGGCCGGCTACAGAGGGACGGTGGTTCGGTGACGTCCGGACGAATCCTCCCACCCATCACCAGGGCCGTGCTCATGGCAGGTCTGCTCGGGCTCCTGCTCGTCATGGGCCGGGAACTCGCCAGCGACCCCGTGCTGCCGCTGCTCGTGGCCGGGGTGATTCTGTTCATCGGGCTCGTGGCCGCTGATCTCACCCTCGTGCCCATCGTCTGCCTCCCCTTCCTCATCCTCACTGCGCGGATAGGAGCCGGCCGAGTGGACCTGACCATCGCCGACGCGCTCCTCGCCGTGGCGCTGGTGCCAGCGCTGCTCGTCCTCCTTGGCGGCGCGTCACGCGCCATGCGGCAGGTCATGTGGCTCGGGGTGCTCTACCAGGTCGCGACCCTGTTCACGGTGATCCGCAATCCGTACACCGCCAACTTGGTGGAGTGGTTCCACGCGGGCCTGCTCGTCCTCGGGGCGGTCGTCGTCGGCTGGGCCATCGGGCGGCGAGGGCATGCCGTGCTCGGTCTCAACGTCCTCGTCGCGACATCCGTACTGCTTGCCGTGGTCACTCTGGTTCACGCAGCCTCCCAATATGCGGGGGGCGATCTGGGCCCGGTCGAGATGAGCTGGCCGTACAGGGTCCAGAAGAACGCCATCGGGACCGTCTTTGCTCTCATGGCGGTCGTGCTGTACGTGCGACCCGCATGGACTGGGTGGCGGCGCGGCTGGGCGCTGCTCGGATTCTGGACTCTGGTGGCCGCCCTGCTGACCACGCAGTCCCGACAGGCCATCATCGCGCTGGCCGTCGCAGTGTCGGTCCTCGTCCTGCGCCGTACGACGACGCACCGCAGGTCCAAGGGCATTCTGCTCGCCATCGTTCCGGCGCTCGTGGGCGTCAGCGTGATGGTCCAGGACCAGATCAAGTCCGGCAACGAGTTCAACTCCTTCTTCCAGCGGGTCACCTGGTTCGGGGACTCGATGGCCATCTGGCAGACCGACCCGTGGTTCGGGGTCGGCCTGCGGTGGTGGTACACCGACCGCTTCCCTGAGGCGTTCCAGCCACCCAACGCGCTCATGGACACCGCGACCGCCGCCGGCATCGTTGGTCTTGCCGCATTCCTCGTCCTGCTGGTCGGCACCTGGCTCGCCGCGCGACGGATCGACCCGGCCTACGGGATTCTGGCCGAGATGGTCCTGCTTGCCCGGTTCGTGCAGAGCGAGTTCGACCTCTTCTGGGTGTCCGTCCAGGTGTCGCTGCCCTTCCTGATTCTTGGGCTCTGCCTCGGGGCGGCTGCGCATTCCGAGGCCGCCATGGCTGACCGGCAGCGCGTCCTCGACGAAATCGAGCGCGCCGTGCACCCGAGCGGGCTCGGCTCCGCGGTCATCGGCAAGGCTTCGTGAGCGCTGTCACGTGAGAATCGTCCATGCGGTGTGCACCGACGCCTTCGCCGGTGTGGAAAGACACGTCGCGGTACTGGCGGCTGCACAGGCTGATCGCGGCCATGAGGTCGTCGTGGCGGGGGGCCATGCCCCCACGATGAGCGCGGTCATCAACCGCGCCGACATTCGCCACATCCCGGCTCGGACCGTCAGACGCATGCGATCGGTTCTCAACCGCCTCGGCGATGCCGACATCTTCAATGTCCACATGACTGCGGCCGAGATCGCGGCAGCCACGGCATGGAAGAGCCGACACGTACCCGTCGTGGCCACGCGCCACTTCGCCGCCCGACGCGGGCAGTCATCGTGGGCGGCTGGGGTCGTGTCGAGGTGGGCGGCGCGACGCATCGCCGCCCAGATCGCGGTCAGCCGCTATGTCGCCGAGCATGTCGAGCCACCGGCGACCGTCGTCCTCTCCGGGGTCGTGTCCACCGAGATGAGCAATCCGGTCGGGAGCCGGTCCCGGACCGTGCTCGTGGCGCAGCGGCTGCAACAGGAGAAGCGAACGGGCGACGCCATTGAGTGTTTTGCAGCGTCCGGCTTGGCCGAGACGGGCTGGCACCTCGACATCGCAGGGTCGGGCGCGGACCTTGGGCGCCTGCAGGCGCTGGTGGCGCAGCGAGGACTGGATTCCAGCGTGCGATTCCTGGGCCTGCGCCGTGACGTCGGCGCACTGATGGCGGATGCAGCCATACTTCTTGCTCCCCGCCCCGACGAGGCGCTCGGCCTGACGGTGCTCGAGGCCATGAGCCATGCGTTGCCTGTCGTCGCCGCCAATGGTGGGGGACACCTGGAGACGATCGGGGCCGTCGCGCCGGAGCTCTGCTACCCGGTGGGCGATCTTTCCGCCGGTGCTGACATCCTGGGCATGCTCGCGGCGGACGAGGCCCTGCGCGGGGAGCTCGGTGCTCGGCTGCGGGCGGCGCAGCAAGGCCAGTTCTCCCCCGAGGCGCAGGCGTGCGCGACCGAGGCCGTGTATCGGAGTGTGCTGTGACGGACGTCGTTGTCATGTCCCTCGAGCGATGGGACGAAGTGTGGCGACGGAACCAGCACCTCATTGCCGGGCTGCTTCACCGGGATCCCACCCTGCGAGTCCTCTTCGTCGAGCCCGCCGTGGATCCGCTCCACGACCTGCTGCAGCGGCAACGACCACGGTGGCCGCGCGGGCTCCGTCCGGGGCCACCCCTGCCCTCGGGCCCGACGAGGCGTCTCTGGCTGCTGGAGAGCGCCAAGTGGCTTCCGCGGCGCCTGGCTCCAGCGGTCGACGCGCGGCTGGCCAGCAAGGTCGTGGCCGCGACGCGCCGGCTGGGCTGGAAGGCCCCCACGCTGTGGGTGAACGACCCGGATGGTGCTGCCGTCCTGGAGGTCACCGACTGGCCGGCGCTGTACGACATCACCGACGACTGGCTGTTAGCTGACAGGCCGGCCGCTGAGACGGTCCGTCGGGCGCGGGCTGAGGCCATCTTGATGGAGAGGGTGAGCCAAGTCGTCGTCTGCTCGCCGGAGCTGGCCCGGACGAAGGGTCAACAACGTGACGTGGTCCTCGTGCCCAACGCCGTTGATGTGGCGGCCTACCAGCGACCTCAGGGGCGGCCGGGTGACCTGCCTGCCGGCCCCTACGCGCTCTACGTCGGCACGGTCCATCGCGACCGAATGGACATCGAGCTCTGTGTCGATACCGCCCGCGTGCTCCGAGGCCGCGGCCGACTCGTCGTCGTTGGACCGCTGGCGTTGTCGCCGAGAGATCGTGCCCAGCTCGAGCGGTCAGGTGTGGCACTCCTCGGCCCGCGGCCGGCAGAGCAGGTGCCTGCCTACTTGCAGCACGCGGAGGTTCTCGTCGTGCCCCACGTGGTGACCCCCTTCACCGACAGTCTGGATCCGATCAAGCGCTATGAGTACCTGACCGTGGGAAGGCCCGTGGTCAGCACCCCAGTCGCAGGCTTTCGCGACGCGGGCGACCCCCTGATCACCGTTGCCGAGGTGTCAGCCTTCGCTTCAGCGGTCGCGGAGCGCGTCCCCGATCGGGCGCACCGCCTCCAGGCACCTGTCTCGCGGGTGCCGTCTTGGCACGATCGAGTCGAGCAGTTCGCCGAGGTGCTTGACCGTGTGAGCGCGCCGTAGCGCATCAACGCGAAGTCAGCTGTGTCGCCGCGCTCGGCGCTAGCTTGACGCGGCGGACTCCCACGCCTGCCGGACCAAGTGCGCCGTTCGTGCGACCGGATATCGGGCGCTGACCATCTCCCAGGCTCTCGTGCCGCGCCGTTCAGCCTCGATGGGATTCGCGAGCGCCTCGGTGATGGCGCTCGCGAGCGTGTCCGGAGATGCCGGGGGCACCAGCCATCCGACGGCGTTCGAGTCGGGCTCGAAGATCTCGTTGACCCCGCCTCCGGACGTGGCGATGACTGGGACGCCCCGGGCCATGGCCTCGGTGACGACTTGGCCGAACGGCTCGGGGACAGCCGCCGTGTGGACGACCAAGGTGAGCTCGTCGACGAGCCGGGTCGGGTCGTCGACGAAACCGGTGAAGTGCAGGACCTCGTCCAGCCCAAGGCGGCTCACCTCGGCGGCGACGAGGCCCGCATAGGCGTCCGCACCAAAGGCAGGCGCACCGATCACGACGAACCGCGCCTCACCATGTCGATCACGAACTCGAGCTGCTGCTCGCACGAAGGAGAGCTGGTCCTTGGTCTCACTGATCCGGCCCACGACGCCGATGGTCGGCGGCCCCGAAGGTCTTGGCCGTGGGCTGTCCCGGATCTGCTCGGCTGCCAGGCCGGGGGGCGCGACGATCACGTCGGGTCGCGAGCCCAGGGTGGCTGCGGTCGCCAACGAGTTGGCGATGACCACACGCGGAACCCGGGCCAGCCGTCGAACCAGCTCTACAGTGCGTGCCGGCAGGTAATCCGGAGCGATGCGGTCATGCACGTGCCATACCAGGGGGCGGCCGATCAGCGGCCTCAGCGCAGCGGTGAGCAAGTTCGCTTTGAGCGATGTCGCGTGCACCACGTCCACGTCGAGGGACCTGAGCAGCCGCGCCAGACGCAACCCGTGTCGCGCGATCCGACCTGCCGACCTCAGCGCCGTGCGCAGACCCAGCTCGTCACGCCGGATGGCGTTCACCGATGGGCTTAGGGCCAGGATTCGCACGTCCCGGCCGCTGTTCCGCAGCCGATCGGCCAGGGGCCCTTCCTCGAAGAGCACGATGCTCACGCGGACGGTGTTGTCGATCGCATCGAGCAACCGCACCAGAGCCAGCTCAGCGCCGCCCAATTGTGCGGTGTGGTCAACGACCGCGACATGCAGCGGCCGTGGCGGCCGCGGTCGTTCCTCCATCAGCCCTCCCTCCGGCGCAACCCTAGTGAATCGAGGACTGGTCCAGCGGCACAGCCTGTCATCGTCAGGTGCATCCCGAACGCTGATGCCGATTCGGCCGGGCTGCATGCATGCGCGAGAATGCATCCATGCCTTCGACCCGCCAACCCCGCAGCCTCTCCGGCATGCAGCCGACGAGCGACTCGCTCCACCTCGGCAACTACATCGGTGCGCTCGTCGAGTGGGTCAAGCTTCAGGAAACCCATGACGCCTTCTACTTCGTCGCGGACCTGCACGCGCTCACCGTCGCCCCGGATCCCCACGTCCTGCGCGAGCGGACACGGGTCACTGCGGCGCAGTTCATCGCCGGCGGAGTCGATCCAGAGCGGTCCGTGCTCTTCGTCCAGAGCCACATCGCGTCCCACACCGAGCTGGCCTGGGTCCTCTCGACGATCACGGGGTTCGGTGAGGCGAGCCGGATGACCCAGTTCAAGGACAAGACGGCCAAGGGCGCCCCGGCGAACGTCGGGCTCTTCACGTATCCCATCCTCATGGCGGCCGACATCCTCATCTACGACGCCGACGTCGTGCCGGTGGGTGAGGACCAACGCCAGCACCTCGAGATCACTCGGGACCTGGCTGGCCGGTTCAACCAGCGATTCGGCGAAACGTTGGTGGTGCCGGAGCCGCACATCATCCGGGAGATCGCAAAGATCCAGGATCTCCAGGAACCCACGGCGAAGATGAGCAAGTCCGCTGGTACAGATGCGGGACTCATCGCGCTGCTCGAGGAACCGGCGCGCATCGTCAAGAAGATCAAGTCGGCTGTCACGGATGCCGAGCGGGAGATCCGGTACGACCCCGAGACGAAGCCCGGTGTGTCGAACCTTCTCTCCATCCACTCGGCCCTGTCGGGCATCCCGATCAGCGCCCTCGAAGAGACCTACGCTGGCAAGGGCTACGGCGACCTCAAGAAGGACGTCGCTGAGGTCGTCGTCGGGGCGATCGGCCCGTTCCGGGAGCGGGTCCTCGAGCTCATGCGGGACCGGGCTCAGCTGGACAAGATCCTGGCTGACGGTGCCGAACGAGCGGCCGCCGTGGCCGAGGCTACGGCCGGCCGCGTCTACGACAAGGTTGGCCTTCTGCCCAGCAGCGCGCGAGCATGACCCGTGGGACTTGCCCACAGCGGGTGGTTTGGCCTCGGACTGGCTCAGCTCAGCGGCATACGGCCATCGCCGTGTCGTTTGGGACGGAGGATGTCGCCATGAGTGAGGTACCCGAGTGAACTCCGCCCGGGGGGTCAAGGCACGGGCGGTGGCGTTCTACCTGCCGCAGTATTTTCCGATCCCAGAGAACGATAAATGGTGGGGCAAGGGGTTCACGGAGTGGACTAACACCGCCAAAGCGCGCCGCCTGTTCCCGGGGCACAAACAGCCGAACCTTCCGTCTGAACTTGGCTTCTACGATCTGCGGGTGTCCGAGACCCGGGTCGCTCAAGCGGAGATTGCACGTGAGCACGGCGTGGAGGCCTTCGTCTACTGGCACTACTGGTTCGGCAACGGTGACCGGATCCTCGAGCGGCCGTTCACCGAGGTGCTGGAGTCGGGTGAGCCGGACTTTCCCTTCGCCCTGGCGTGGGCCAACCAATCGTGGACCGGCATCTGGCACGGCGCGAAGGACCGTGTCCTCAAACAGCAGCTCTACCCCGGTGACGAGGACGACCGTCGGCACTTCCAGACTGTGCTGAAGGCCTTCCGGGATGCCCGCTATCTGCGGGTCAGCGGACGACCCGTCTTCTACGTGTTCCGACCGGAGGAGCTGCCGCACCCCGCGGCATTCGTCGAGACCTGGCAGCGCTTTGCTCGTGAGGCGGGTCTGGATGGCCTCTATCTGGTGGCTGAATCCAGTGATCTGCTCGGCAGGGGAGCGCGCTTCACGCCTGACGAGGCGACGGCAGCGGGCTTCGATGCCAGCGTCTACATGCGGCTGCCAGCAGTGCTCACGGATGCCTCGCGGCTGCGAATGAGACTCGTGCGCAAGGCACTTCGTGGCGGCCCGGAGATCTATCCCTACTCCGACAACGCGCTGTCAGAGGTGCCCAGGGGTCCCACGATCCAACCATGCGTCTACCCGAACTGGGACAACACGCCGCGCTCGGGAAGGGGCGGCCTGGTTCTCGTCCGCGCCACGCCCGACAAGTTCGAGCGAAATGTTCGTGACGCTGTTGCGACGTTGGGGTCGCGACATGCGGAGGAGCGCCTTCTCTGGGTGAAATCGTGGAACGAGTGGGCCGAGGGCAACCACCTCGAGCCGGATCTCGTGCATGGCCGCGCCTGGCTGGAGGCTCTCCAGAACGGCTTGACGTGATGGAGGGCCCGCTGCGCATCGCGATGGTCTCCTACTACCTGCCCAGTGGGTCGAAGATCGGTGTTGGCTACCAGGTGCACGAACTTGCGACAGAGCTCGTGCGGCGTGGGCACCACGTAGATGTCTTCAGCGAGTGCCCGCCCGTCGAGGGCGCGATCTACGGACACCGCCACATTCGGATCTCCGGCCCGATGCGCACCTTCCGGTTCGCGACGCGACTGCGGCGTGAGGACTTCAGCTCGTACGACGTGCTTCATGCCCACGGTGACGACTACTGGTTGTGGCGGCGCCGCGTGCCACGCCACGTACGGACGCTGCACGGCTCGTGCTTCGAGGAGGCGCTGCGCATCCATGGGTTCAAGGAGCGCGCTCGAATGATCCTGCTCGGCTTCTCGGAGGTGCTCGCCAGCTTGGTCGCGGACGAGACGGTTGTCGTGTCTCCCATGACTCGGCGGTGGACTCCATGGGTGCACACGGTTATCCCGAACGGCGTCGACACGACTCGCTTTCGTCCTGCGCCGGAGTTGCGCACTGAGTTTCCAGTCGTACTGTTCGTCGGGACATGGGGTGGGCGCAAGCGCGGAAATGAACTGGCGCGGATCTTTGCCGAGCAGGTCAGGCCGGCTGTCCCCAGCGCCGAGTTGTGGATGGTCACCCAAGATGCGCCGGATGTGGTCCCGGAAGGTGTTCGGGTGCTCGGGCGGCTGTCCGATGACGACTTGACCAGGGCCTATCAACAGGCGTGGGTCTTCTGCTTGCCGTCGACGTACGAGGGTTTCGGCATCCCCTACGCGGAGGCGATGCTGTCGGGGCTGCCCGTGATAGCCACGCCAAACGTTGGAGCCCGATACGTGACGGACGACGGCTCCGCTGGCGTCCTCACCGACCTAGAACGTCTAGGCGTCGCCCTGCGCGGGCTGCTGACGAACGAATCTCGTCGTGTCGCTTTGAGCGAGGTTTCCCAAAGCCGCGGTTCGACATTCAAGCTCAGCGTGGTCGCAGACCTTTATCTCGGAGCGTACCGGTGTCACCGCTCAGCTGATTAGACGGCTTGCGCCACGGGAGGACTCCATTGGGCTTCCCTTCGTTGCTGCCCTACGGCCACAGTGCGGCTCTCGCTGGACTAACCATGACGTGGCATCCATCACGGCGGCCGTGACGGGGCGACTGGGGGACTGCATGAAGCCGATCTGGGTTCCGCACATACCATGACCCCATGGTTGCGGTGAGTGTAGTGATGAGCGCGTACAACCCTGGCCCCCTCCTCGAGCGGTCCCTTGGCAGCGTGCTTGCCCAGACGCACACCGACTTGGAGGTGGTCGTGGTGGACGATGCGTCCACCGAGGACATCACGTCCTGCCCAGGAATGGACGATCCGCGTGTCCGGCACATTCGCCTATCAGTGAACCGTGGTGTTGGGGAGGTATTGAACACAGGTGTTTGGGAGGCTCGCAGCGAGTACGTCGCTTTTCTCGCCCACGATGACGACTGGATGCCCGAAAAGCTCGAACGACAGGTGCCTGCCCTGGTTGAGCGCCCTGAGGCGCCCTTCTGCTATACCGATTTCGAGTGGGTCTTTGCTAACGGCGAGGTGAAGCCAGACCGCCAAGGACAGGTCACCTACAAGGGCCTATTGGCGCACCAGACTGTCAGCTTCTGCAGCCTGCTCCTCCGACGTGATGCCTACTTCAAGATTGGGGGACTGAGCAGCTCGCTGGTCTGGGCGCAAGATTACGACTTCCTTCTCCGCGCCCTGGATGGCCGCCCACTTCCGGTCCACGTTCCAGAAGTCTTGACCCGTTACTACCTGCACGGTGCGAATCACTCATCGAACTATCGCGGCAGCGTTGGGTACCGGAAGATGGTGCTGCGCATGCACAGAACAAAGGCGCTGAGGAACGGGCGCGATGACGTAGTCGCGGCCTGTGAGGCCGGCCTCGAGCGAGCCCAGGAGCTTTACGCTTTCCAGGCGTTCGACCGTGCGCGCCTTGCCTACAGGGAGGGCCGGTCTGTGCGAATGCTGAGCGAACTCGGTGAGGTGGCTCGCACTCGGCCCAGCGTGTTGATCGGGGCTGCCAAGCAGAAGTTTTGGCCGTGACCCACTGTCCAGCCCGTTGTGCTTGAGCAGTTCATCGACGTGACCGGCCTGTGGCCCGTCTCCTCACAGCCGTCGGTGTAGCTGACCGCAGTGCCCCCGAGCCAGACGACTCCGTCAAGACCGTCATTTGTCTCGCAAATAGGTCCGGTCCCTTCCGGGTGAACGGCGCGTCCCTATTGCGCTCATGAGGAAGCCGGATCGGCAAGGGAGACGGCTGGGCTTCGGCGCGTGGGTCGCGGCACGCTTCAGCCCGTAGCATGTCGCTCGATGCGACAACTCGTGGCCCAGTTGGGCGACATCCTCGACCGGCCGACCAAGTTCCGACTGGGATTGGCGACGCTGGTGTCTCTGCTGCTCGCGCTCCTCGACACCGCAGCGATCGTCCTCATGCTCCCGCTTGTCGACCTCGCGTCCGGAAACGCGCCGACCGAGGGCATCATGGGCACGTTTGCCAAGATCCTGGGCAACCCGCCCACGGATCGTCTCACCCTCTACGTCACCATCCTCGTGGTCGGCCTGTTCGTTGCGAAGGACCTCGGTGCGATGGCGTTTACGTGGTGGATGGCGCGGTTCAAGGGCCTGAACCGCGTCCGAACCTCAAGCGCGATTCTTCGCCACTTTCTCACCTCGCCCTACACCGAAATCTCGCGGCGCAGTACTTCAGAGCTGATTCGAACCATGGTCGACGCTGTCACCCAGGTCTACGGAAGCGTCGTCTACGGGCTGATGTTGGTGGTCACCAGCTCCCTCTCGATGTTGGCCATACTTGCGGCGCTGCTCTACACCGCCCCGTTGCCCACTGTCGTGCTCGTCATCTACCTCGGCGTTGCGTCTGCCGCTTACCTACGCTTCATGAAGCCGAAGGCCGTGCGAGCGGGCCATGCATCTGCGGCAGCGTCGGAGACGGCGTGGCGTTCCGCGCTGGTCGCGCTGGGTGGCCTGAAGGAGACGCGAGTGCGAGGCAGCGAGGCCGTCTTCGTGGGGCGCTTCGAGGCCGCGTCGCGTCGCGGAGTTCGCCCCGCGCAGATCGCCGAGTTCATCGGTGCGGCGCCCCGCTACTTGTTGGAGATCCTGTTCATCATCGCCGTCGGCGTCATCCTCGTCATCGGGAGCGCCTCCGGTCCCGGGGATGCGGGCGCCGGAGCCGTTATCGGCCTGCTGGCCATGTTCGTCGCGGCGGGCTTCCGCACGCTTCCTGCGGTGACTGCTCTGTTGGGGGCCGTCAACAGCATTCGTTTCGGGCTGCCCTATCTCGGGCTCGTACACGCCGAGCTTGAACAGATGGGTGTTGCGAGTCAGCCGATGCCTCCCACGGACGCCCGGCTCGCGTTCCACCGCGAGGTTGTCATCGAGGACGTGGCGTTCCGCTACCCCGGAGCCGAGCGGGTAGCCCTGGAGGGAGTGTCTCTGCGGGTGCCCTATGGACGTTCGCTCGCCCTCGTCGGCGGGAGCGGTGCCGGCAAGACGACTCTCGTCGACGTGTTGCTCGGACTTCACAGCCCCGACCAGGGAAGGATCACGGTCGACGGGCGTGACGTCGCGGAGGACGTGCGCGCTTGGCAGGCCAACATCGGCTACGTCCCACAGGACGTGTTCCTCCTCGACGGCACGTTGGCGGAGAACATCGCTTTCGACCAACCGCCTGAGCAGGTCGATGCACACCGGCTGGCAGACGCAGTGGCACATGCGCAGCTCGGCGATCTCGTCGCCGCGCTCCCGGACGGCATCGAGACCTACATCGGCGAGCGGGGTTCGCGGCTGTCAGGCGGCCAACGCCAGCGCGTCGGGATAGCGCGCGCGCTGTACCGACAGCCAAAGCTCCTAGTCCTTGACGAGGCAACCTCAGCTCTGGACAACGAGACTGAGCATCGGATCAGTGCCGCGATCACCGCGCTGCGCGGTCAGGTCACTGTCGTCATCGTTGCCCACCGGCTTTCCACCGTGCGTCACGCGGATGCGATCGCCTTCCTGGAAGACGGTCGGGTTGTCTCCTTGGGCACCTTCGACGAGGTGCGACGTTCGAACGAGGCTTTTGACCGGCTGGTGCGCCTAGGTTCTCTCACCTAGTGCAAGTCGTCCACCTCGGCGTTCGGTACGGTTCGTGGTGTGACCGAACCAACGACGATCGGTGTCTCCATCCCGATCCCGTCCCCACACGGCGAGTTCCTGCAGGAACGACGCGCGGCCTTCGGTGATCCGTCGGCGTGGGGCATCCCGGCCCACATCACGCTGCTGCCGCCGACCCCGATCGAAGACGGTGTGTGCGAGGAGTTCATCGCACACTGCAAGAACGTGGCGGCGGAGCGCGACAGTTTCGAGGTGGTGCTCCGCGGAACGGGTACCTTCCGGCCCATCTCCGACGTCGTCTACATCCAGGTCGCCCAAGGCGTATCCGCCTGCGAGCGGCTCGAGACGGCGCTGCGATCGGGGCCGCTGCATCGGAAGCTCGACTTCTACTACCACCCGCACGTGACGATCGCCCACAACGTTCCGGATGACGCCCTCGACCGCGCCTTCGAGGAACTCGCCGACTTCAACATCGCCTTCACCGTCGACGCCTTCCACCTCTACGAGCTTGGTACTGACGGCGTGTGGCGGCCCAAGCACGACTTCAGACTCGGGGCGGCCGCGCAAGGAGAGTGACTCGGTCATGGCGTTCAGGGACCTCGTCGACCGTGCCATGGCCAAACCCCCGTACCGATCCTGGAAGCGCTACCGGGACGCCAACGGCAAGCTCCTCGCTGCGGGCGTCGGCTACTTCGCCTTCTTCTCGATCTTCCCGGCGCTCGCGCTCGCGTTCACGGCGTTCGCCTTCTTCCTGCAGGGGCGGCCCGACATCCTCGAGACGATCGCTCAGTCGCTCAACGAGACATTTCCCGGCATGGTGAAGACGGCGGACAACCCGGACGGGATCATCGGGATCTCCGCCCCAGAGACCTCCACCTTGACGATCACGGGCATCGTCTCGTTCGTCACTCTCCTCTGGGCCGGCCTCGGCTGGGTCGGCGCCTTGCGCAGGGGCATCCGGGGCGTCTTCGGCCTCGACGCCTCGCCGGGCAACCCGGTGCTGGCAAGGGTGCGCGACCTCGGAGTCCTGCTGACGTTGGGAGTGGGAATCGCCGTCTCCGCCATCGTCACGAGCGGCGTCGGGGGCTGGGCAGAACGCATCGCCGGCCGGATCGAGCTGCTGCCGGGCAGCCCGGTCCTGCTCACGGCAACTGGGCTACTGCTCGGTGTCCTCTTCGACGCCTTTCTGATGGTGATCCTCATTCGGGTCCTCTCCGGGGTCCCGCTCCCGTGGGCCAACGTCCGCACCGGGGCCATCCTGGGTGCCGTCCTGCTCACCGCGCTGAAGTACGTCGGCGGCCTCCTCGTCGAGCGCGCCACGTCTAACCCGCTGCTCGGAACCGTCGCCGTTGCGGCGGGCCTTCTCGTCTGGCTCAACCTCATGGCGCGGGTCGTCCTCTTCTCCTCGGCGTGGGCGGCCCACGACCTCGACGTGGCCCGCCTCGCCGGGATCGTGGAGCCGTCAGTCGTGACGTCCCCGCTGACCGTCATGCCGTATGCCGCTCACGTCGTCGCCGAGGCACCGCCGAGTCGAGCGGGTGATCGGGTTTCCTTCGCAGCTGGGGCCGTGCTGGGTGCGCTGGGAGCGCTCACCTTCGGGGCGCTGCGGGGCAGACGCCGGTGACCCTCCGCCTCGAGTCAGGTGCGTGACCGTCGCCGCACGACCAGCGCCACCGCCAGCCCGAGGACGGCCACGCCCAGCGCCGCAAAGCCCCAGGTGACCACTGAGGCGGCAGTCTGCGCCCCCTCATCAGCGTCCGACAGCGCCGCAAGACCCACGGGGGCCGGCAGCGCGGGCGAGGACGGGACCGGCGTGCCCGTCACACTCGCCGTTGCCGTCGGAGCCGCGCGCGGAGGTGCGGCCTCGCCGTGCTCAACGAGGCGTCCCACCGGGACGACGGATGCAGCGTTCGCAAAGCCCCAGTCCAGCAGAGCGGCGGTGTCCTCCCAGTCGCCCGTGGTGCTGCCCATCTGGGTGACGATCAGGGTCCTGCCATCACGCGTTGCCGCCCCGATGAAGGTGTGCTGCGCTCGGTTGGTCCGACCCGGCTTGATCCCGATCGCTCCGGGGTAGTTCGCCAGCAGGTCGTTGATGTTCTGGATCTGGTAGGGCTGGTACACCTTGCCCCCGACCTTCGCCTTCCCGCCCGGGAAGATCGCGTGGCGTCTCGTGACGTAGGCCCGGAAGTCCGGCAGCTTCATCGCGGCTCGGCCGATGAGGGCCAGGTCGTAGGCGCTGGAGTGCTGCCCCTGCTCATCAAGACCGCTCGGGTCCACGGCGACGGTGTCGTGCGCACCAAGTGCCGCGGCCGTCTCGTTCATGAGGGCAGCGGTCTGCTGGCGGCCACCAGCTGCGTCAGCGAGCAGGTACGCGGCGTCGTTCGCGGACGACATCAACAGGGCGTCGAAGAGCCGGCCGACCGGGTAGCCATTGCCGGCGAGGATGCCGACGCGCGTCCCTGCCGCGGCTTCGTGCTCCGGCTTCGCGACAACGACCCGGTGCGGGTCGAGCCGAGGGATGAGGGTGAGCGCGGTCAGGGTCTTGAGAGTGCTGGCCGGGCGGAGCCAGGCATGCGGCGACTTGGCGGCGAGCACCTCGCCGGTGTCCATGTCCGCCACGACGTAGGAGACATCCGGCACGGTGGGTGGACCAGCCGCTCCCGGCTTGAGGTCGACCGCAACACCGGTCGCGCCAAGACGTGCGCCGCCGACCACGGTCTCCGGCGCCCAGACAGGCTGGGCGAAGGGCGTGGGCGGTGCATTGCGGCACACTGGCGTCGTCGTGGGCGTCGGCGTCGCCGTGCCAGAGCCACTGGCTGATCCACTGGCCGACCCGCTCGCCGATCCGCTCCCCGACCGGCGCGGGCCCCGCACCGGCACCTGCGTGACCGTCTGCCACTCCTTGCAGGTCGGCGTCGCGGAGGGGAATTCCGGCGCACGGGCCACCGCGCCGGGAATCCCGACCGTGACGGACGCGAGGATCGCCAGACACGCCGCAACGACCCCGGCCCGCACGGCAGTCCGGGAACCACGCAGCACTGCGGCGGGTCGGATCATCGCCGACAGGCTAACCCGGCTGACCCAGCCGCCCGCACGAGATCACCCACGTGCGACAGCGAGCACAGCGGCATACGGCCAATGGGCAAGGCCCGCCCCCTCGGAAGGGGACGGGCCTCGTCAACGGCGGTCAGGGGCGTCACCGGCCGCTTGCGAACGCGCGAAGCAGGTCCTGGTTGAGCTGGTTGATGACGTCCTGCGGGATCTCCTTCGGGCACGCCCGCGAGCACTCGCCGATGTTGGTGCAGCCGCCGAAGCCCTCGTGGTCGTGCTGGTTCACCATCGCGACGACGCGCGCGTTCCGCTCCGGCTGGCCCTGGGGCAGCTCACCGAGGTGGGTGATCTTCGCGCCGAGGAAGAGCATGCCGGAGGCATTGGGGCACGCGGCCACACAGGCGCCGCAGCCGATGCAGGCCGCGGCCATGAAGGAGCGGTCCGCGTTCGTCTTCGGCACCGGGACGGAGTGCGCCTCGGGAGCCGAGCCGGTGTTGGCGCTGATGAAGCCACCCGCCTGAATGATGCGGTCGAAGGCGGTTCGGTCGACGACGAGGTCCTTGATGACCGGGAAAGCATCGGCGCGCCACGGCTCGATGGTGATCTCCTCACCATCCTGGAAGGAGCGCATGTGCAGCTGGCAGGTCGTCGTGACCTCCGGGCCGTGTGCCTTGCCGGAGATCATCAGGCCGCACATGCCGCAGATACCCTCACGGCAGTCGGAGTCGAACTCGATCGGCACCTCGCCGCGCGCGATGAGCTGCTCGTTGAGCACGTCGAGCATCTCGAGGAACGACATGTCGGGGGAGATGTCCGTGACCGGGTAGGTCACCATCTCGCCCCTGGCCTTCGGGCCGGGCTGCCGCCAGATCTTCAGGGTCAGGTTCATGCCGCTCACTTGTAGCTCCGCTGCTTCATCTCGATGAACTCGTAGACCAGGTCTTCCTTGTGCAGGATCGGGGCGCCGCCGTTCTCGCCGCCCCACTCCCACGCCGCGGCGTAGGCGAACTGCTCGTCGTGTCGCAGGGCCTCGCCGTCCGCGGTCTGGCTCTCGGCCCGGAAGTGGCCGCCGCAGGACTCGCGGCGGTGGAGGGCGTCGATGCACATGAGCTCGCCGAGCTCGAGGAAGTCGGCTACGCGGCCGGCCTTTTCGAGGCTCTGGTTGAGGGTGTCGGCGGCGCCGAGGACGCGCACGTTGCGCCAGAACTCGTCGCGGAGCCCGCGGATGAGGTCGATCGCCTTGAGCAGGCCCTCCTCCGAGCGCTCCATCCCGCAGTACTCCCACATGATGTTGCCGAGCTCGCGGTGGAAGGAGTCGACCGAGCGGTCGCCGTTGATCTCCAGCAGCCGGGCGACCCGGGCGTCGACGGCCGCACGGGCCTCGACGACCGCTGGGTGATCCTCGTCGATCTTGGAGTACGGGCCCTTGGCGAGGTAGTCACGGATCGTGTGGGGCAGGACGAAGTAGCCGTCGCCAAGGCCCTGCATGAGGGCCGAGGCGCCGAGGCGGTTCGCGCCGTGGTCGCTGAAGTTCGCCTCGCCCGCCACGAAGAGGCCCGGGATCGTCGACTCGAGGTCGTAGTCGACCCACAGACCGCCCATCGTGTAGTGCACCGCGGGGTAGATGCGCATCGGCACCTCATAGGGGTTCTCGCCCGTGATCCGCTGGTACATGTCGAGCAGGTTGCCGTACTTCTCGGCGACGGCGTCGGCGCTCATCCGCTTGAGGGCGTCGGTGAAGTCGAGGTAGACGCCGCGCCGGAAGTCGCCGACCTTGTGCCCGACGCCGCGGCCCTCGTCACAGACGTTCTTCGCGGCCCGCGAGGCGATGTCGCGGGGCACGAGGTTGCCGAAGGAGGGATAGATCCGCTCGAGGTAGTAGTCGCGGTCCTCCTCGGGGATCTGCCGTGGGTCCTTCTCGCAGTCCTCGGCCCGCTTGGGCACCCAGATGCGACCGTCGTTGCGGAGCGACTCCGACATGAGCGTCAGCTTGCTCTGGTGCTCCCCCGAGACCGGGATGCAGGTCGGGTGGATCTGCGTGTAGCAGGGGTTGCCGAAGTAGGCGCCCTTGCGGTGCGCTCGCCACGTCGCAGTGACGTTGGAGCCCATCGCGTTGGTCGACAGGAAGAAGACGTTGCCGTAGCCACCACTGGCCAGCACGACGGCGTCCGCGAGGTGCGTCTCGATCTCTCCGGTGACGAGGTCGCGGGCGATGATGCCGCGCGCCCGTCCGTCGACGACGATGATCTCGAGCATCTCGTGGCGGCTGAACATCTCGACCGTGCCGGCCGCGACCTGCCGCTCGAGCGCCTGGTAGGCGCCGAGGAGCAGCTGCTGACCGGTCTGGCCGCGCGCGTAGAACGTCCGCGACACCTGCACGCCACCGAAGGACCGGTTGTCGAGCAGGCCGCCGTACTCGCGAGCGAAGGGCACACCCTGCGCGACGCACTGGTCGATGATGTTCGCGCTCACCTCGGCGAGGCGGTAGACGTTCGACTCGCGCGACCGGTAGTCGCCGCCCTTGACGGTGTCGTAGAAGAGCCGGTAGGTCGAGTCGCCGTCGTTCTTGTAGTTCTTCGCGGCGTTGATGCCACCCTGCGCGGCGATCGAGTGCGCGCGACGGGGGGAGTCCTGGTAGCAGAAGGACTTCACGTGGTAGCCCGCCTCGCCGAGCGTCGCCGCGGCCGCGCCACCGGCGAGGCCGGTGCCGACGATGATGATCGACAGCTTGCGGCGGTTGGCGGGGTTGACGAGGCCGGCCTCGAACTTGCGGGTGCTCCACTTGTCGGCGATGGGGCCGGCGGGAGTCTTGGTGTCCTGGATCGGCTCGCCCTCGGTGTAGAGCCCGTGGATCAGTTCAGTCATCGATCAGTTCCCCTTGACGAGTCCGAAGAGTATGGCGAGCGGCGGCAGGATGAAGCCCACGGCTGTCACGAGGGCGATGATCGTCGCCGTGGCCCGGGCGCGGCTGCGTGCCCTCGCCGTCGTCGAGAAGCCGAGGGTCTGGCTGGCGCTGAAGACGCCGTGCCAGAGGTGCAGCCCGAGGGCGATCATGGCGAGCACGTAGATGAGGGTGACCCACCACACCTGGAAGCTGCTGATGACGAGCAGGCCGACGCTGTCGCCGACCCTGTCCGGGCCGACGTTGAACTTCAGCCAGGTGAACTGGAGCAGGTGCCAGATGACGAAGAGAAGGATCGCGACGCCACCCCACCGCATCATCTTCGACTTCGCCGCGGCCTTGGCAGCCTCCTTGGCGTAGTAGCGCGAGGCGCGCGCCCCGTTGGCGCGGCTCCACAGGTGGAACGCAGCCCACAGGTGAGCGAGTAGCGCGATGACGAGCAGCGCGCGGAAGATCCAGAGGAACCCGCCGAAGGGCAGGATCGGCGTGAACATCGTCCGCAGCGACAGCGCATAGTCGTCGAACGCCTTGACGCCGCTGAAGATCTTCAGGTTGCCGTACATGTGCAGGAGGACGTACAGGACGAAGAGCGCACCGGACGCGGCCATGACAACCTTCATGAACACGGTGGTGCGGCGCGCCGTTGCGGGTCCCGTCCTTGGGAGAGTGTTGGTGGCCACGTGCGCACCCTACCGTCGCGCCCGCACGCCGGCAGTGTGACCATTTCCACTACAGGCGATGCCGTATGCCGCTGAGCTCCTCTCGCGCGAAGGGGCGTCCCAGCCCTCCCGCCCTCGGGCGCCAGCCTCGGCTCAGGGTCAGGTCTTGCGCAGGCCGATCTTGCGGCCCAGCCACACGAGCGGGTCGTAGCGGTCGCCGGCGACACGTTCCTTCATCGGGATGATCGCGTTGTCGGTGATGGCGATGTGCTCAGGGCAGACCTGGGTGCAGCACTTGGTGATGTTGCACAACCCGATGCCCTGCTCGGTGCGTGCGAGCTGGACGCGGTCGGTCCGGGCGTCGAGCGGGTGCATGTCGAGCTCGGCGGCGCGGATGAAGAAGCGCGGCCCGGCGAACGCGTCCTTGTTGTCCTCGTGGTCGCGCACGACGTGGCAGGTGTCCTGGCAGAGGAAGCACTCGATGCACTTGCGGAACTCCTGCGAGCGCTCGACGTCGACCTGTGCCATGCGGTACTCGCCGGGCGCCAGGCCGGGCGGCGGCTCGAACGACGGCATCTGGCGCGCCTTCTCGTAGTTGAAGGACACGTCGGTGACGAGGTCGCGGATCACCGGGAAGGTGCGCATCGGGGTGACCGTGACCATCTCGTCCTCGGCGAAGGTCGACATCCGGGTCATGCACATCAGGCGCGGTATGCCGTTGACCTCGGCGCTGCACGAGCCGCACTTGCCGGCCTTGCAGTTCCAGCGCACGGCGAGGTCGCCCGCCTGGGTGGCCTGGAGCCGATGGATGATGTCCAGGACGACCTCGCCCTCGTTCACCTCAACGGTGTAGTCGATGAGCTCACCGCCGTCGGCGTCGCCTCGCCAGACCCGGAACCTCGCGTCGTAGCTCACGACCCACCCCCATCACTGGTGCCCGGCGCCGGCACCGCCGCCAGCTCTTCGGAGGTGAGGTACTTCGTCAGCTCGTCCCTGGAGAACAGCGCCATGAGGTCGTCGCGCATCGGCTGCGCCGATTGCTCCTTGACGCTGAGGCTGTCTGCCTCCATGGAACAGACGAGCAGCCTGGATCGCCAGGCGGAGTCCATGCCCGGGTAGTCGTCCCGGGTGTGTCCGCCGCGGCTCTCCTGTCGGAGCAGCGCGGCCCGGGCGATGCATTCGCTGACGGCGAGCATGTTGCGCAGGTCGAGCGCGAGGTGCCAGCCGGGGTTGAACTGGCGGTGCCCCTCGACGGTGAGGTGCTGGGCGCGGACCTTGAGCTCCTCGAGCCGGGCGAGCGCCTGTTCGATCTCCTCGGCGGTTCGGATGATGCCGACGAGGTCGTTCATCGTCTGCTGCATCTCCTGGTGCAGGGTGTAGGGGTTCTCGCCGCCCTCCTCGGCGAACGGGGCGAGCGCGGCCGCTGCTGCAGCCTCGATGCCGGTGGCGTCGGCCTGCGGACGGGCGGACCCGAGGCCCTTGACGTAGTCGGCTGCGCCGGTGCCCGCCCGAGCCCCGAAGACGAGCAGGTCCGACAGCGAGTTCCCACCGAGCCGGTTCGACCCGTGCATGCCGCCCGACACCTCGCCGGCGGCGAACAGTCCCGGCACGCGGGCCGCCGCTGCGCTGTCGGGGTCGACCTCGACACCGCCCATGACGTAGTGGCAGGTCGGGCCGACCTCCATGGGTTCGGCTGTGATGTCGACGTCGGCCAGCTCCTTGAACTGGTGGTGCATCGACGGCAGCTTCTTGAGGATCTCCGCAGCGCTGCGGCGGGAGGCGATGTCGAGGTAGACCCCGCCGTGTGGCGTGCCACGTCCGGCCTTGACCTCGGCGTTGATGGCCCGCGCGACCTCGTCACGGGGCAGGAGCTCCGGCGGGCGCTTGTTGTTGTCGGGATCCGTGTACCAGCGGTCGCCCTCATCCTCGGTCTCGGCGTACTGCCCCCGGAAGACGTCCGGCACGTAGTCGAACATGAACCGCTTGCCCTCGGAGTTCTGCAGGACGCCGCCGTCGCCGCGCACGGACTCGGTGACGAGGATGCCCTTGACGGAGGGCGGCCAGACCATGCCCGTCGGGTGGAACTGGACGAACTCCATGTTGACCAGGGTCGAGCCGGCCCGGAGGGCGAGGGCGTGCCCGTCCCCGGTGTACTCCCACGAGTTGGACGTCACCTTGAACGACTTGCCGATGCCACCCGTGGCCAGCACGACCGCGGGCGCGTCGAACCGGACGAAGCGCCCCGACTCCCGCCAGTAGCCGAAGGCGCCCGCGACGGCGTCGGCAGTGCCGACAGGGCCGCGCGAGTCCATGAGCAGGTCGGTGATGGTGCACTCGGCGAAGACCTTGAGGTGGCTCTCGGCGTCGCCGGTCTCGCGCTCGTCCTGCTGCTGGAGCGACACGATCTTCTGCTGCATCGTCCGGATCAGCTCGAGGCCGGTGCGGTCGCCGACGTGTGCGAGGCGCGGGTACTCGTGGCCGCCGAAGTTGCGCTGGCTGATCCGGCCGTCGGACGTGCGGTCGAAGAGGGCGCCGTAGGTCTCGAGCTCCCAGACCCGGTCGGGTGCCTCCTTGGCGTGCAGCTCGGCCATCCGCCACGAGTTGAGGAACTTTCCGCCGCGCATCGTGTCCCGGAAGTGCACCTCCCAGCTGTCCCTGCTGTTGACGTTGCCCATGCTCGCCGCGATGCCGCCCTCGGCCATGACGGTGTGGGCCTTGCCGAACAGGGACTTGCAGACGATGGCGGTCCGCATGCCGGCCTCTCGCGCCGCGATGGCGGCACGCAGGCCGGCGCCGCCGGCCCCGATGATGAGCACGTCGTAGTCATGTCGCTCGAGCTCTGCAGCCATCAGTTGACGAACCTCAGATCAGAGAGGGCCCCGGAGGCCACCAGGGCGATGTAGCCGTCGGTCACCATGAGGGTGCCGAGGGTGATCCACGCGAGCTCCATGTGCCTCGTGTTGAGCCGCGACACGATGGTCCAGGCGCGGTAGCGGACCGGATGCTTCGAGAAGTGCTTCAGCCGACCGCCGACGACGTGACGGCAGGAGTGGCAGGACAGGGTGTAGAGCCAGAGGAAGGCGACGTTGACGACGATGATCACGGTGCCGAGGCCGATCCCGAAGCCGCCGTCGACGCCCTTGAAGGCCTTGGTCGCGTCGTACGTGTTGATCGACGAGACCACCAGCGCCGAGTAGAAGAAGAAGCGGTGCGAGTTCTGCAGGAAGAGCGGGAAACGGGTCTCGCCGGTGTAGCTGCGGTGCGGCTCGGCCACTGCGCAGGCAGGTGGTGACAGCCAGAACGACCGGTAGTACGCCCTGCGGTAGTAGTAACAGGTGAGCCGGAAGCCGAGCAGGAACGGCAGCACGAGCAACGCGTAGGGCACGAGTGGCGGGAACTCACCGAACCACGTCCCGAAGTGACGGGCCCCGGGGACGCACGAAGCGGTGACGCAGGGCGAGTAGAACGGCGTCAGGTAGCCGTGCGCCTCGACGTAGTAGTTGCGTTGGGAGGCGGTCCGGACCAGCGCATAGAGCACCCAGATCGTCAGCAGCGCGAACGTGACAGCGGGCTGGACCCACCAGCGGTCCGTCCGCAGGGTCGGCTCCGCGATCTGGGCTCGTCCCGGCGAGCCGACTCCGCCAGGCACCGATCGACCTTGAGGTCCGGGATCGAGCCGTGTGTCACTCATCGTGCGAACCTCCACCGTCATTGGTCGGGCGCCGTGCCTCACCCTAGCCGCAACATCGGCGGCAGAGGGGGATTCGCGCCGGCCGCATGGGCGAGGTCACGCGGCGACGAGCGTCCGGGAGCGAGCGACCTTCTCGTAGTGGCCGATCAGCTGGCCAACGACCGACTCCCAGGACCGGTCGCGGACCCGCTCGAGACCCCGCCGACCAAGCTCGGCCAGGTGGTGCTGGGAGGAGAGTGAGCGGCATACGGCATCGCCTCCTGGATCGTCTGCCCGAACGTCTCGTGGGTCCCGGTGTGGACGAAGAGGTCGAGCGCCGCATAGGCGCGGGCCAGGTCTTCGCCCAGACGCGGCCCGAGAAAGACGGGCGGGAGGTTGGGCCGGCCCGCCGCTGCAGCCACCGCCTCGGTGAGCAGCGCGCCGACCGACTCACGGGACGGGCCGCCGCCGACGATGACGAGGCGTGTGCCGGGCACGTCCGCGATCTCGGCGAGTCGCTCGAGCTCCTTCTCGGGAGCCAGGCGACCCACGTAGCCGACGAGACGCTCGCCGCCCGGAGCGAGCTCGCGCCGCATCGCCCGAGTGAGGGCGTCGGGCCGCCACGCCGGGCTGAAGAGGGTCGTGTCGACGCCGCGTCCCCACAGGGCGGTCCGGGCGACTCCGTGCGCGCGAAGGTCCGCCAGCGCCGCGGTCGAGGGCGCCAGCGTGAGGTCCGCCCACGAGTGGATGCGCCGGATCCAGCGCCACGCCGTGCGGGCCGCCGCAGCGCCCGCCGGGCCGGGCGTGTGCTGGCGGACGTAGCCGGCCATGTCGGTCTGGAAGATCGCCACGGTGGGCAGCCCGAGCCGGCCGGCCGCGCGCAGTCCCCTCGCCCCGATGACGAACGGGCTCGCGACGTGGACGACGTCGGGTGCAGCGTCGGCGAGGATCGCCTCGCTCTCACCGCTCGGCAGGCCGACGTCGAAGCTGCGGACCGGCACCGAGGCGACCCGGTGGACGGGATACCCCGCGTACCGCTCGTGCCGCTCGGGGGTGGCCTCGCGCGAGCGCGGCGCGATGATCACCGCGTCGTGGCCATGGGCCCGGAGCTGGTCTGCGACGCGGCACACGCTCGTGGTGACGCCGTTGAGGCTCGGGAGGAACGACTCCGTGACGATCGCAACTCGCACACCCCAACGCTGGCGCGGCCAGATGATCCGGGGGCGACGGGGGAGGGTGTGTTGGGTGACGTCCCAGTGACTTCAGCCGCTGCGTGAAAGCTTGGTCCCCTCATAGGGGGTCGGATCTTTCACCCTCAGGAGGCTGTTCAGGCCTGTGGACGATGCGCGCGGCGGGCGGGACGTTCCTGGCCACCATCGACGCATGAATGCCATCACGAGAGCCCGAGTCGCCGGGCAGTCGGGCGTCGTCACTCGCGACCAGGCGCTCGGCGGGGGGATGGACCCGGAAGGCGATCGAGTGGCAGCTACGACGTGGGCACTGGGCGGCGCTCCATCCAGGCGTGTACCTCACGACGCCCGGTCGCGACGACTGGGAGGTGCTCGCCGTCGCAGCGCTCCTCCATGCCGGCCCCGGGGCTGTCCTGTCCGGGCGCAGCGCGGGCCACGCCTGGGGACTGGTCCGAGCCGAGCCAGCACCTATTGAGGTCTCCGTCCCGTGGACTCGTGCCGTGCGTCCGTTGCCCGGAATCCTCGTGACCCGTGGCCGATACGTGTCTGACCGCACGCATCCGACCGAGTGGCCGCACCGGATCGATGCCCCGCACACCGTCTGGGACCTCGCCGCGAGGCGTGACCTCGATGGAGCCGTGATGCTCGCGGCCAAGGCCATCGACCTCGGCATCGCGACGACCGACGACCTGATGTTGGCGCTCGCGAGCCGACCCCGCCAGCGGCATCGGCGCCTGCTCACTGAGGTTCTCGCGGACGTGGAGGCCGGTGCCGAGAGCCCGACCGAGGTGCGCTACGTGCGTGACGTCGAGCGCGCACACGATCTCCCCATGGGAACCGTCCAGAGTCCCATCGCGGACGGCCAACGGCGCGATGTCGAGTACGAAGACCTCCGGGTCGTGGTCGAGATCGACGGCCGTCTGAACCACGACGGGTGGAAGGCCCGCAGACGGGATGGACGTCGCGACCGCAAATCACTGGTCGAGGGGAAACTGACGGTGCGGGCGTACTGGACGGACCTCGTCCCGACTCCCTGCGACTTGGCCGCTGACGTCGCCTCCATCCTGCAGGACCGAGGCTGGACCGGTCGGCCAAGGCGGTGCCGACGCCGGGACTGCGTCGTCGGTCGGGCCTCACAGGGTGATGACGCGGCCGCCTGACCTCTGCGTCCGGCGGACGCCGCACTCCGGGCCAGCGTCTAAGGTGTCCGTGTGAAAATCGCAGTCGTCGGCCTCGGTTACGTGGGCCTGTCCAACGCCGTCATCCTCGCCCAGCACAATGAGGTCGCCGCACTCGATCTCGACGCCGCGCGGGTGGAGGCGATCAACCAGCGCCGGTCCCCGATCGTCGATCGCGAGCTGGAGGACTACCTCGCGTCGAAGCCGTTGGACCTGCGCGCGACGACGGATCCGACCGACGCCTACGCCGGCGCGTCCTTCGTCGTCATCGCCACGCCCACGGACTACGACCCGAAGACGAACTACTTCAACACGTCGAGCGTCGAGTCGGTGATCACGGACGTTCGCGACCACGCCCCTCAGGCCACCATCATCGTCAAGTCGACCGTTCCGGTCGGCTTCACCGCCCGCATGCGCGGCCGGTATCCCAACGCGAGGGTCATCTTCTCGCCGGAGTTCCTCCGGGAGGGCAGAGCGCTCTGGGACAACCTCCACCCGAGCCGCATCATCGTCGGGGACACCTCGGCCGAGGCCAAGCAGTTCGCCGATCTGCTCGTCGAGGGCGCGGAGGCGACCGATGTGCCGGTGCTGCTCACGAGCCCGACCGAGGCCGAGGCCACCAAGCTGTTCGCCAACACCTACCTCGCCATGCGGGTCGCCTACTTCAACGAGCTCGACACCTACGCAGCGACGCACGGGTTGGACGCCAAGTCGATCATCGAGGGCGTCGGCCTCGACCCGCGCATCGGCTCGCACTACAACAACCCGTCGTTCGGCTACGGCGGCTACTGCCTGCCCAAGGACACGAAGCAGCTGCTCGCCAACTACGACCAGGTTCCGCAGACGCTGATCCGCTCCATCGTCGACTCGAACACGACGCGGAAGGACTTCATCGCAACGGACATCCTGCGGCGTGGTCCACAGGTCGTCGGTATGTACCGCCTCGTGATGAAGGAGGGGTCCGACAACTTCCGCAGCTCGAGCATCCAGGGGATCATGAAGCGGATCAAGTCCAAGGGCGTCGAGGTCATCGTCTACGAGCCGACCCTGCAGTTGGACCACTTCTACCACTCGCGCGTCGTCCGGGACCTCGATGCCTTCAAGGCGGAGGCCGACGTCATCGTGGCCAACCGGCACTCCGACGACCTGGCTGACGTCGTCGACAAGGTCTACACGCGGGACATCTACGGCCGCGACTGAGTGATCTCGCGCCGGCGAGGCGGCTCAGGTGAGCTCCGTCAGCCCGCGCCCCGTCAGCTCGTCGACGACCCGCTTGACGTCCTGGGCCCGGTCCTTGGTCGTCACGAGCAGGGCGTCGGCGGTGTCGATGACGACGATGTCGTCGAGCCCGACGATGGCCACCGCCCGTCCGCTGTCGGCCGCGACGATGCCCGTCGAGTCGACGCTGATGACGTGGTCCGCACCCGTGATCACCTCGAGCGACCCAGCCTCGCCGCCGCCGAGAATCGTTGCCAGTGAAGCGAAGTCACCGATGTCGTCCCAGCCGATGGACGCCGGCACCACGGCGACTCGTCGGGCGGCGGCGGCCGGCTCGGCGACGGCATGGTCGATGGCGATCTTGGGCAGCGTGGGCCACAGGTCCTGCATGCGGCGCGGGTCGCTCGCGATGATCCGGAGGTTGTCGACGAGATCGGCGTGGTGTTCGGCCAGGAGCTCGAGCAGAGTCGTCGCGCCGACGACGAACATCCCTGCGTTCCAGCGGTACTCGCCCGAATCGACGTAGCGCCGCGCGGCCTCGGCGTCCGGCTTCTCGACGAACTCTTCGACCCGGTGGGCGTGGGGCGCCCCCTCGATGTCCAAGCCGGGACCCTGCCTGATGTAGCCGAACCCGGTGGCCGGGTGTGTCGGCTCGATGCCGATGGTGACGAGCTCGCCTGCGCGGGCGGCCGCGGACGCCTCCGCGATGGCAGCGTGAAAGGCGGCGACGTCCGTGATGACGTGGTCGGCGGCGAACGAGCCGAGGATCGCCTCGGGGTCGCGGCGCTCGAGGATGGCGGCGGCCAGCCCGATGGCCGGCATCGAGTCCCGGGGGGACGGCTCCGCGATGACGTCGTCGCGGCGGAGCATCGGCAGCTGGCTGCGCACGGCGTCCTCGTGGGCTGCTCCGGTGACGACGAGGAAGCGGTCCTCGACGAGGGGCGACAGCCGGTCCCACGTCATCCGCAGCAGCGAGCGCCCCGACCCAGTCAGATCGTGGAGGAACTTCGGGGAGGCCCGACGCGAGAGCGGCCACAACCGTGTACCCGACCCGCCCGCGGGGATGACCGCCCACAGTCCCTCGATCTGCGTTCCCTCAGACATGGGGCAGAACCTACCGACAAACCACCATGCCGTATGCCGCTGGGCCGGCTTCCGCCGTGACCGACGTCGTCACGTCGTCGGGAAGTCGCGCTGCCGCAGGGCGCCGGTCCCGACGAGCACGAGCCCCGCGGCGATGGCCGTCAGGGTGACGAGGGGCGTCATGACGAGGTCCGCCGCGGGCAGGCCCGGAACGTGGCCGAAGGGCGACAGGCTCTGGACCCACTCGGGCAGCCCGAAGATCGCCCCGAACTCGCCAAGCAGCAGGAACCCGATGAGGACAGCCCAGACGAGCCCGGTGTGTCGTGGCAGGAGTCCGACGAAGACGAGGGCGATGCCCACACAGACCCAGATGGCGGGGAGGGTCACGATGCTTGCGCCAACGAGGCGGCCGATCGAACCTGCCGCGTCACCGGTTCGCTGGCTGTCGGCCAGCCCCGCGGCGATGCCGACGAGCACCATGACGAGCGTCGTCGCCAGGACGGCGACGCCGATGTGGGACAAGGCCCAGCGGACCCGAGTGACCGACGTGGCCAGGACCGACTCCCCTCGGAGCGAGGTCTCCTCGGACCGGAGCCGGGTCACGAGCGAGATGCCCATGGCCGCCACCGCCACCGACGCGATGTGCAGCTCCGCCGAGAAGAAGACGTCGACGATCGTGCCAGCTCCGCCGCCGAGCTTGCGCAGCATCTCCGCTGTCTGGGGTGAGTCCATGAGGGACTGGACGTTCCCGGCAATGGAGCCGACGACGGATCCGAGCACGACCGCCGTGATCACCCACCCGATGACCGTGCCGCGGGCGAGGTACGCGGTGAAGGCCTCAACAGTGCGCATCCGGCTCCGGGCCGGGCCGGGGCGGGGCGGGATGACGCCCGCGCCGAGGTCGCGCCGCTCGAGCAGGCTGAAGGCCGCCACGCAGAGCAGCCCGAAGGCCGCGATGCCCAGCAGCAGCGGCCAGAGCTGGTTCGCGCCGTAGGGCGAGACCTTCTCACCCCAGCCGATCGGCGAGAGCCAGGTGAGAAAGGTGAGCGGGCTGCCCTCCTCGGCTGTGTCCCCGACGGCACGCAGGAGGAACGCGACGGCGAGGGCGCCGAGGGAGAAGGCGGCGGTGCCGCGTGCTGTCTCCGTGAGCTGCGCTGCGAACGCGGTGACGCCGACCCAGGTCAGCCCCATCGTCAGCCAGGCGACTCCGAGGGCGACGGACCCGGTCCGATCGAGACCGACGGCGATGGCGGACACGGTGGTCAGCACGCAGGTGACGAGCACGGCGAGCACGCCGAGCAGGATGGCGGCGGCCAGCGGCGCGCGGCGCCCGACGACGCCGGCCCCGACGAGCTCGAGGCGCCCTTCCTCCTCTTCGGTCCGGGTGTGCCGCCGCACCACGATGTAGGCGAGCAGGCAGAGGAAGACCCCACCGAGCAGGATCGTCTTGAAGACCGAGAAGGAGTCGATCGTGGGACTGGTCAGCGGGCCGTACATCGCCACGAGCGCCGGGTTGGTGACGATGTCACCCATGGCCCCGAGTGCTGACTCGGTGGTCGGATAGAGGTCGATCGTCGCCTGCGCCGAGCCCGCGACGAGGACGACGAGCGCGAGGACGCTGACCGGGATGAGGACGCGGTCGCGGCGGGCCGCGAGGCGCAGCAGGGCACCCGTGCCGGTGAAGCCGCTCATCGGGTCGTCGCCGCCTCAGGGGCCGACGGGTCCGCCTCGCTCCCGCCGAGGCCACTCGAAGAACCGCGGTACTGCGCCATGAAGAGCTGCTCGAGGGTGGGGGGAGCGCTGGTCAGGCTCCGGATGCCGTGGCGGCCGAGGAGCTCGAGCAGCTGGCCGAGGTGGGTCGACTCGACCGTGCACACAACGTGATGGTCGGTGAGGCCGACGTCGCCGAGCCCCGGAACGGTCGCCAGGTCCTCGGCCGTGATCGATTGCGCCAGCGTCGCATCCACGGTGGTTCTGGCCAGGTGCCGCAACTGCGCAAGCGAACCGGACTCGACGTTGCGTCCGTCCCTGATGATGCTCACCCGGTCGCAGAGCGACTCGACCTCGCTGAGGATGTGGCTCGACAGGAGGATCGTCACGCCCTCGACGCGCCTCTCCCGGGCCGTGTCCTTGAAGACCGCCTCCATGAGCGGGTCGAGGCCCGCGGTGGGCTCGTCGAGGAGGAGCAGCTCGACGTCCGAGGCGAGTGCCGCGACGAGTGCGACCTTCTGCCGGTTGCCCTTTGAGTAGGACCGCCCCTTCTTGGTCGGATCGAGGTCGAAGCGCTCGAGCAGCTCGGCCCGCCGCCTCTCGTTGAGGCCGCCACGAAGGTTGCCGAGCAGGTCGATCACCTGGCCACCGGTGAGGTTCGGCCAGAGGGCGACGTCACCTGGGACGTAGGCGAGTCGCCGGTGGAGGGTTTCCACGTCCCGCCACGGGTTCTCGCCGAGCAGGCTCGCGCTGCCGCTGTCGGAGCGCAGCAGCCCGAGCAGGATCCGGATCGTCGTGGACTTGCCGGCACCGTTGGGCCCGAGGAAGCCGTGGATCTCGCCCGTGTCGACCTCGAGGTCGAGTCCGTCGAGCGCGATCGTGGTGCCAAAACGCTTGTGGAGGTCAGTGACCTGAATCGCTGCGGTCATACGCGGCACACTACACAGCATTCAGCAAGTAGTGAATGTTATTAACGATGCGATACCGTCCCCTCATGAGGCTGCTCGAGGACGGGACAACGGATCGCGACGAGCGAGCCGAAGCTCTGGTCCGCGACGACCGGGCGGTCCGGCTCTACGTCGAGCGGTTCGGCGACGTCCTGACCGACGCCGGCATGCCTCGACTCGCGGCGCGCGTCTTCGCCCAGCTCCTCGCTGACGATGACGGCCGGATGACGTCCACTGAGCTCACCGAGTCCCTCGGCGTCAGTCCCGCGGCGATCTCCGGCGCGATCCGCTATCTCGCCCACGCGATGCTCATCGGCAAGGAACGCGAGCGCGGTTCCCGGCGTGACGTGTACGTCGTCCAGACCGATGCGTGGCACACCGCCATGCTGAGTCGCGACCGCCTGCTCTCGCAGATGGAGAGCAGCGTTCGGGACGGGGTCGACGCAGTCGGCCCGGACACCCGGGCGGGTCGCCGTCTCCGCCTCACCGTCGAGTACTTCGACTACCTCTTCGCGCAGATGGAGTCGATCCGCACGGGCTGGGACGAGCGGAAGGCCGACATCACGCGCGACTGGCCACCCGACCACTGACTTGACCAGCACCGATGGACGGGACCCGCGGGAGCGAGCCCAGCGGCATACGACCAAGGGGTGAACGCACCACGTGAGATCGGCTACGTTCGGGCCCGCGGCCGGCGCTGACGCAGGCCGACGCCACTACGCTCGGCGGCATGGCTGACAGCACTGGCGCGCGCTCCGAGTCCGACCTGCCGATCAAGGCCGTCTACGGCGCCGAGGCGCTGGACGGGTTCGATCCGGAGGCCAGGCTGGGCCGGCCCGGCAGCTACCCGTTCACGCGGGGCGTCTACCCGACGATGTACACCGGCAAGCCGTGGACGATGCGCCAGTACGCCGGCTTCGGCACGGCCAAGGAGTCCAACGAGCGCTACCACCAGCTCGTCAAGGCGGGCACCGGAGGCCTGAGCGTCGCCTTCGACCTGCCGACGCAGATGGGCTACGACTCCGACGAGCCGATCGCGCACGGTGAGGTCGGCAAGGTCGGCGTGGCGATCGACTCGCTCGACGACATGCGCATCCTGTTCAACGACCTGCCGCTCGACAAGATCTCGACGTCGATGACGATCAACGCGCCCGGCTCGACGCTGCTGCTGCTCTACCAGCTCGTCGCCGAGGAGCAGGGCGTCGCCGGGGACCAGCTGACCGGCACGATCCAGAACGACGTGCTCAAGGAGTACATCGCCCGCGGCACCTACATCTACCCGCCGCGCGAGTCGCTGCGCCTCATCGCCGACGTCTTCGCGTACTGCCAGAAGGAGCTGCCGCGCTGGAACACGATCTCCATCTCCGGCTACCACATGGCCGAGGCCGGTGCGACGCCGGTGCAGGAGATCGCCTTCACCCTGGCGAACGCGATGGAGTACGTCCGCGCCGCCCAGGCCGCGGGGCTCGACGTCGACGACTTCGCACCGCGCCTGTCCTTCTTCTTCGTGGCCCGCACGACTCTGCTTGAAGAGGTTGCGAAATTCAGGGCTGCGAGGCGCATCTGGGCCCGGATCATGAAGGAGCAGTTCGGCGCGACGAACCCGAAGTCGATGATGCTCCGCTTCCACACCCAGACCGCCGGCGTGCAGCTGACCGCGCAGCAGCCCGAGGTCAACCTGGTCCGCGTCGCGCTCCAGGGCCTCGGGGCGGTCCTCGGCGGCACGCAGTCCCTGCACACCAACTCGTTCGACGAGGCCATCGCCCTGCCGACCGAGAAGGCGGCCCGTCTCGCGCTGCGCACCCAGCAGGTCATCGCCTACGAGACCGATGTCACCAAGACGGTCGACCCGTTCGCGGGCTCCTACGTCGTCGAGTCGATGACCGACGAGATCGAGGCGGCTGCGGTCGAGCTGATCGAGCGCGTCGAGGAGCTGGGCGGCGCGGTCGCGGCGATCGAGCAGGGCTTCCAGAAGTCCGAGATCGAGCGCTCCGCCTACCGCGTCCAGCTCGAGATCGACGACGGTGAGCGGACCGTGGTCGGCGTCAACAAGTACACGCTCGACGAGGAGGAGGCCTACGACCCGCTCCGCGTCGACCCGCAGATCGAGCTGGACCAGCGGCAGCGTCTGCAGCAGTTGCGGACCGAGCGCGACAACGACGCCGTCAAGGCGGCCCTCGCCGAGCTGCAGGAGGCCGCCCGCGGCGGCGACAACGTGTTGTATCCCATGAAGCGGGCGTTGCAGGCTCGCGCCACCGGTGGCGAGGTCGCCCATGCCCTTCGCGAGGTGTGGGGCGTCTACCAGCCGCACGAGACCTTTTACGGCCGCTAGTGCCGCTGGGTCGTCGCTACCCAGCCCCACGCTGAGTCCCGCTCCGGCTGGGTGCGATGGGTCAACCAACCGGAACTCCAGCCCCGGCCGTGCTCAGACGACACGGATCCGGCCCCTGCTTCCGGTTGGTTGACCCCGCGTGGCTGCGTCAGCCGACTGCGGAACGGCCCTTGCCACGGGGGACGAACAGGGCGGCGAGCGTGGCGATCGCGAGGGCGGCCGCGCCGGTGAGCAGGGCCGGCCCGACGGCGCCGTCGTAGCCGACCGGCGTCAGCTGGCCACCGGCCCCGAGGAAGACCGCGGACAGGGTCGCAACACCGAGGGTCACGCCGAACTCACGGATCGTCGCATTGGCGGAGCTCGCCACGGCGAAGTCCTCGTCGGGGAGACCGTGGAGGACGGCCGTTGACGTCGGCGCGAACGTCAGCCCCATGCCGATGCCCGCGAGGACGAGCGGCGGCACGAACGCCCCGTAGTCGAGACCAGCCTCGGTGATGACGGCGAACCAGGCGAGCGCCGTGGTCTGCAGTGTGAGCCCGCTGATGAGCAGGGTGCGCACACCGACCCTGGGTGCCAGGAACCCGGCGAGAGGTGCGATGGCCATCGGAGCCGCGGTCCACGGCAAGGTGCGGATGCCGGCTTCGAGCGGGCTGTAGCCCTGCACGATCTGGAGGTACTGCGAGAGCAGGAAGACGGCTCCGAACATGCCCAGGGCGAAGAAGAGACCGAGGACGTTCGCGGCCGAGAAGCTTCGCGACCGGAACAGCCGCAGCGGCAGCACCGCGTCCCGCCGGCGCGCCGCCCACGGCAGGTAGGCCAGGAGCAGCAGGGCTGCGCTGATGAGAAGCGTGAGTACGCCGGGGGAGGTCCAGCCGTCGTCGTTGCCGTGGACGATCCCCCACGTTGCAAGGAACACCGCGCCGCCGAGCAGGCCGGTGCCGACGAGGTCCAGTCGCGTGAAGGCGCCCCGGGACTCAGGCACCGCGACGCGGAGCAGCGCCACGGCGAGGACGGCGATCGGCACGTTGACCCAGAAGATCGCCTCCCAGCTGATCCCTTGCACTATGGCGCCGCCCACGACCGGTCCGACGGCGACGCCGAGCCCGGACACGCCGCCCCAGATGCCGATCGCCATGGGGCGCATCCGCTCCGAGACCGAACCGGCGAGGAGGGCCAGGGACAGGGGCATGATCGCGGCGGCGCCGAAGCCCTGCACAGCGCGTGCCACGACGAGGGCTTCCGAGGTCGAGCTGAGCGCGGCGCCGATGGAGCCGAAGGTGAAGATGACGATGCCCGCAGCCATCACCCGTCGGCGGCCGAGCCGGTCACCGATCGTCGCCGCCGGCAGCATGAAGGCGGCGAAGGCCAGCGTGTAGGCGTTGAGGAACCACGAGAGCTGGCCGACCGTGGCGTCCAGGTCGCGCTGGATGACCGGCAGCGCCGTCGTCATGACGAGGTTGTCCAGCGTGGCGAGGAACATCGGCAGCGAGGTGGCCACGAGGACGAGCCACAGGGCTGTGGCTGGCCGGGTTCGTTGGCCGGACTCGCGCGGCGCCTGCTCGACGTCGATCGAGGAAGCGACCGAGGAGGCGGTGGAGGGGGAGCCCGTGACGGTGCTCATGTCGAGAACCCTTCTGTATGCATTGGATGATTACTAACGACCAGCACGACGATAGGTAATCGACTGATAACATGTCAACATGTCTTCCGCCCCGACTTCTGCACCCACTGCCACGCGCATGTCCGCCGGCGCCCGACGCGAGCTCATCCTGGCCGCCGCGACCCGGGCCTTCGCCGACCAGGGCTACGCCGCGACCACCACGGACACGGTCGCCCGCGAGGCCGGGGTCAGCCAGCCCTATGTCGTGCGGATGTTCGGCACCAAGCTCCAGCTCTTCGTCGAGGTCTTCGAGCATGCCGCCGAGCGGATCATCGAGGCGTTCGAGCGCGAGCTCGACGCGCAGCCCTTCGATCCCGACGAGCCCGATGACTGGAGGCGGCTGGGCCACGCCTACAAGGAACTCGTCGAGGACCGGGACTTCCTGCTCGTCATGCTGCACGGCTTCACGTCGGCCGGTGTCGACGAGATCGGGGTGGCCGCCCGCGCCTGCATGGGACGGATCTTCGCCGTGCTCCGCCGCACGGGCGGCACCGACGAGCAGCTGCGCGTCTTCGTCGCCCACGGGATGCTCATCAACGTGCTGGTCGCCATGCGTGCGCCCGAGCACCTGGGCGAAGGCGGCCCGCTTGCCGACCTGATGGCCTGCGCCATGCAGGAGTTCCGCGCCCCGGTCCGCGGCTGAACGCCCCGGGCCCGCCTGACCACGCCCCGGTCCGCGGGTCAACCAACCGGAAGGCCAGCCGCGCTCGTGCTCAGCCAGACCGCACCCGGCCCCTGCTTCCGGTTGGTTGACCCCGATCAGCCAGCCGCAGGGACACGGTTCGACGGATGACGGAGGCCACCCACTCGGCCTCGAACATCACCTGCTCCCACGTGAACCGGAGCACCAGCCACCCACGGGCCACGAGCTCGTCGTATCGCTTGCAGTCGCGTCGCATCGCAGACCGCTTCCCGTGGAACTCGAAGCTGTCCGCCTCGAGCACGATGCCCAGCTCCGGGTCGGCCAGGTCGACGCGGGCGTAGAAGTCGTCATAGCGGATGCAGTGCTGCGGGTCCGGGTCAAGTCCCCGAACGCCCAGGGCGATGGCCCGCAGCACCGACTCGAACGGGTTGGCCGGACGGCGACTCGCGGCGGCCAGCACGCGCCGCACCTTGACCAGCTGCCGCGGGCCGAGCCACTCGGCGCGTTCCAGCACCGCGGCACGCTTGAAACCGGAGCGCAGCGCCGAGTCCGCGACGGCCAGCGCCTCGTCGAACGGCAGGTCCAGACAACAATCGATGACGGTCCGCTCCTTGGTGGTCACCCAGCCATCGACGAAGTCCTCCGCAGCGAGATCGCGCCAGTGGAGCACCACCCCGTCGCCCGAGCCGGCTGGCAGGCTGCGCTTGGACCGCACCGTGACGTGCGGGACTTCGGCGGTGTGTTTCACCGCCCAGCCCCAGTGGTTGGCCGCCGTCAGGTGGGACGCGGTTCCGCTCAGGCGCATGGCCTCCAACCGACCCTCCTGCGCGATGGGCAGCGAGTACCACCCATGGGCGGTGCGCACGATCGATCCCTCTGCCAGTGCCTCGTCGATCCTCCGCCAGTGGGCGAGGGCGCGGAGCTGGTCCCGTCGAGCGATGCCGCCGAGTCTGCTGAGTGCCGCTGCCGGTTTCATGGGACCAGCCTCTGACTCCGCCGGCGCGCCGCGCTCACGCTGTCCACAGGGGGTCAACCGACCGGAAGGCCAGCCGCGCCCGTGCTCACAGGACCGGCGCCCATCGCCTACTTCCGGTTGGTTGACCCGGCCAGCTGCGGGCAGGCGGCGCAGGCCTGCATGCCGGGCAGCGCCACGATGAAGCAGCAGGACGTTCTCCGTGCTGCCGGCTCCACAGGCCGCCCCGCCGCACCGGTCGCGCTGCGCACTGCGGTCGCCCACACGTCGCTGACGACGCCCCACCGTTGCCGTGAGCTCATCTTGACGTCAGGGGCATAGTCCCGCACGACAGCCTTCACCAGTTGGCCGTATGCCGCTGAGCTCGCTTCCAGCGCAGCCTCCCTCGAGTCGGCTGGCTTCACCAGCACGTGACCGGGGCTCAGGACGATGCGGGACGGGTAGAGCCCGGGGGCCAGCTCGAAACCCAGCCCCGTCGGGGAGGGGTCGATGACCACGGAAGCGAGCTCAGCGGCATACGCCAACGGGGTTGCGACGACCTCGCACCACCACTGCAGGACGAAGGCAGCCGCCACGTGCGGCTTGTGCTCGGAGCCCTGCTGGGTGGCGAGTGCCTGCCGCCAGGGCGCGAGCCGATCCATGCCTGCTGCGATCTCACTCAGCCACGTGGTGGTAGCCGACGCCTCGGTGGAAACGGTGACGTGGGGGAGCGCGCGGTCGACGACGTGCACGAGCTCTTCGAGCGGGTCCGAGGACACTGCTGCTCCCTTGACGCGGCCGGGCGACTTCCATCCTCTCGGTAGACTCTTCTACTCGTGACCATGCCCCCGCCGTTCGACGAGATCTCCCGTGTCGTGACCGAGCACGAGGACGAGCTCATCGAGTTCCGCAGGGACCTGCACCAACACCCCGAGCTGGGCCGCGCCGAGGTGCGCACGACCCGGCTCGTCGCCGAGCGCCTCGAGAGCGTCGGCATCGCCGTACGTCGGCTCCAGGGGACCGGGCTGATCGCGGACATCGGCGCTCCGGAACCAGTCACCCGGGTTGCCCTGCGGGCCGACCTCGACGCCCTGCCGATTCGCGAGCAGACCGAGCTCGAGTTCGCATCTCGCACCGATGGGGTCAGCCACGCCTGCGGCCACGACGTGCACACGAGCACACTCCTGGGGGCCGGCCTCGCGCTCAAGGCGGTGGAGGACCGCCTGCGTGACCACGGCGTCGGTGTGCGGCTCGTCTTCCAGCCGGCAGAGGAGCTCATGCCCGGCGGCGCCCAGGACGTCATCGCCCAGGACGGCTTGGTGGGTGTGGACCGGATCTTCGCGCTGCACTGCGATCCAGCCCTCGACGTGGGCCACGTCGGCCTGCGTGTCGGCCCGATCACCGCAGCCGCCGACCAGGTCGACGTGACGCTGACGGGGCGCGGCGGACACACCTCCCGGCCACACCTGACGCAGGACCTGACGTACGCCCTCGCGAAGGTCGTCACCGACGTGCCGGCGGCGCTCTCCCGCCGGCTGGACCCTCGAGCGGCGGCGTCTCTCGTGTGGGGCTCCATCCACAGCGGGGGTGCGCACAATGTCATCCCCTCGACCGGCCGGGCCGGCGGCACGCTCCGCATGCTTGACGCCGGGACCTGGGAGGGGGTCGAGAAGCTGCTCGACGAGGTGGTCCATGCCGTCGTCGCGCCGTATGCCGTGGCTGCCGACGTGACGATCACCAAGGGCGTGCCGCCGGTCGACAACGATGCCTCCTGCATCGATGCGCTGACCGCCGCGGTCGTCGGTGCCGGCGCGACGGTTGCCTCGACGCCCCAGTCGCTGGGCGGGGAGGACTTCGCGTGGTACCTGGGCCACGTTCCCGGCGCGATGGCCCGGCTCGGCACGCGCCGACCGGGGGGGCCGAACTATGACCTGCACCGGGGGGACCTCGTCATCGACGAGGGTGCGATCGCGGTCGGTGCGAGCACGCTCGCCGGCTGCGTGCTGGCCTCCGCCGCGCACCACCTCCTGTCGCCGCCGACGGGGATGCGAGCGCCTCGGGCGCGATAGCGGATCGGTAACACTTGCGGCGAGTTTGGCCGAGTGCTTCAAATCGTGGCGCTGTCCGGGTCTACAGTGCGTGGCATCAGGGCCGATGTCATCATCGGCCGATGGAGTGAAGGAGTAACCCTTGCGTCACGCATCCAAGATCGCAGCAGTGGTCGCCGCTGCCGCGCTCGGACTCGCCGCCTGCGGCAGCAGCACCCCGGAGGCGACCCCGGGGACGAACGGCGCCGGCACCGGAGCGCCTGCTGGCGAGCCGCTCAAGGTCGGGCTCGCCTACGACGTGGGCGGGCGCGGAGACGGCTCGTTCAACGACGCCGCCGCGGCTGGACTCGACAAGGCCAAGGCCGATTACGGAGTCGAGGGCAAGGAGGCAACGGCCGTCTCGGGTGAGCCGGAGTCCGCTCGCGAGGAGCGGCTCTCGCAGCTCATCGAAGCTGGCTTCGACAACATCGTCGCCGTCGGCTTCGCCTACGCCAAGTCGGTGGGCAAGGTCGCCAAGGACAACCCGGACGTCAAGTTCGCGATCATCGACGATGCGTCGCCCGACTCCGCTGGTCCGAACGTCGAGCAGATCACGTTCGCCGAGAACGAGGGCTCCTTCCTCGTCGGTGCCGCGGCTGCCCTCAAGACGAAGAGCAACACCATCGGCTTCGTCGGCGGCGTCGAGACGCCGCTCATCAAGAAGTTCGAGGCTGGCTACGTCGCGGGTGCGAAGGCCGTCAAGCCGGACATCCAGATCAAGGTGCAGTACCTCACGCAGGTTCCCGACTTCTCCGGGTTCAACTCCGTCGACAAGGGCAAGGCGGCTGCCGACGGCATGTACCAGGCGGGTGCCGACATCGTCTACCACGCCGCAGGCGGCTCCGGCGGCGGCGTCTTCGAGGCTGCCAAGGCTGCCGGCAAGCGCGCGATCGGCGTCGACTCCGACCAGGCCAACCTCAAGCAGTACGCCGCGGTCAAGGACGTCATCATGACCTCGATGATCAAGAAGGTCGACGTCGCGGTCTTCGACTACATCACCTCGATCAAGGACGGGAAGTTCCAGAGCGGCAACAAGGTCTTCGACCTCAAGGCCGGCGGCATCGACTACTCGACCACCGGTGGCCAGATCGATGACATCAAGGGCCAGCTCGACGAGTTCAAGCAGAAGATCATCTCCGGCGAGATCAAGGTCCCCACGACTCCCTGAGCCTCGAGACCCCAACCGGTCGGATGTGTGGACGGCCCGGACGACGCGCTCGCGTTGTCCGGGCCGTTTACCGCCGAGCCGCCTGCCGACTGTGTACGTTCGGCGTGGTGGTTCAATTTTTCGGTCGCCGCCCGCGCCGTCGGGCCCTGATGAGGAGCGTGCGTCATCGTCCCCAATGACACAACCGCCAGCGTCCCGTCGCACGGGGGATCGGAGCCTGTCCCGCCAGCCGGGGCGCGCGGGGAGCCGGTGGTCGAGCTGCACGGGATCACCAAGCGGTTCCCCGGTGTCGTCGCGAACAAGGACATCGAGCTGACGGTGCACCGCGGAACGGTGCACGCCATCGTCGGCGAGAACGGCGCGGGCAAGTCGACGCTGATGAAGATCCTCTACGGCGTCCAGCAGCCCGACGAGGGGACGATCTCCGTCGAGGGGACCGTGCGAGCGCTGAAGTCGCCTGCGGATGCGATCGACGCGGGGATCGGGATGGTGTTCCAGCACTTCCAGCTGGCGGACAACTTCACCGTCCTCGAGAACGTCGTCCTCGGGGCTGAGAAGCTCCACGGCATCGGCGACGCCGCACGGGACCGCATCCGGGAGATCTCCGATGCCTATGGCCTGGACATCGACCCAGAAGTCCTTGTCGAGGACCTCGGCGTCGGAGCGCAGCAGCGGATCGAGATCCTCAAGGTTCTCTATCGAGGCGCCCGGATCATCATCCTCGACGAGCCGACTGCCGTCCTCGTGCCCCAAGAGGTCGAGGAGCTGTTCGACAACCTCCGCGAGCTGAAGGCGGAGGGCCTGACCGTCATCTTCATCTCGCACAAGCTCGACGAGGTGCTCAGCGTCGCCGACGCGATCACTGTCATCCGGAGGGGAACCACGGTGGCCGAGGTCCTTCCCAAGGACGTCACCGCCCGCGACCTCGCCGAGCTCATGGTCGGCTCCGAGCTGCCGTCGCCGAGCACCGAGGAGTCGACCGTCACCGAGACGCCCCTGCTCGTCATCGAGGACACCTCCCTCGACAACCCACTCGGCGGGCGCCCCCTGCTGAGCGACATCGGACTCACCATTCGCGCCGGCGAGATCGTCGGGATCGCCGGCGTCGAGGGCAACGGCCAGGACGAGCTGGTCGAGGTGATCATGGGGATCCGCGAGCCCTCATCCGGTCGCATCCTGCTCGGCGACGTGGATACCTCCACCTGGCAGACCCGAGAGCTGCGGGAGGCCGGCATCGGCTACATCCCCGCGGACCGGCACCGTCACGGGCTGCTGCTCGAGGCACCCCTGTGGGAGAACGTCGTCCTCGGCCACCAGACCGAGCCGATCTACGCCTCCGGGCCGGGCGGCTCGCTGATCAACGCGAGCGCCGCACGGAAAGAGACCGCGGAGGTCGTCAAGCAGTACGACGTGCGCACCCCGTCGATCCAGGTGACCGCCGGCTCGCTGTCCGGCGGCAACCAGCAGAAGCTCATCATCGGCCGTGAGATGCGTCGCGAGCCCAAGGTGATGGTGGCCGCACACCCGACCCGCGGCGTCGACGTCGGCGCCCAGGCGGCGATCTGGGACCAGCTCAAGCGGGCCAGACGCAACGGCCTCGCGGTCCTCCTCATTTCGGCCGACCTCGAGGAGCTGATCGGCCTGTCCGACACGATCCGGGTCATCCTGCGTGGACGCCTCTCCGGGGACTTCGACCCCGACACCGTGACGAGGGAAGAACTCGGTGCCGCGATGACCGGGGCAACGGCGACGGAGGGGGCAGCCTGATGAGCGCCCGATTCGACCTGCGCAGGATCCTGATGAGCCTCGCCGCGCCGGCGCTGGCCATCGTCGTGGCGGTCATCGTCACTTCGGTCATCCTCGCTGTGGCGGGAGACCCGGTGGGGCAGGTGTGGAGCACGATCCTCTCCGCCCCCCGGCCACGCGTCGTCGTCTCGATCATCAACGCGTCGATCGTCTACTACATCTCGGCGATTGCCGTGGCGATCGGCTTCCGGATGAACCTGTTCAACATCGGGGTCGACGGCCAGTACCGCGTCGCCGCCTTCGCCGCGGCCGTCGTCGCCGGTCAAGGCTGGCTTCCCGGCCCCCTCAACATCCTGCTCGGCCTCATCGTGGCCATGCTGGCGGGCGGGATCTGGGCGGGGATCGCGGGTCTGCTCAAGGTCTACCGAGGCGTGTCGGAGGTCATCTCGACGATCATGCTCAACGCGATCGCAACGATCGGCGTCGCTTTCCTCCTGCGCAAAGTCGCCCTGCAGGTCGAGGGCTCCAACGTCACGAGCACCAAGCCACTTCCCGAGGATTCTCGCGTTCCCGGCATGGCTCTGGTCCCCGGTGTGTCACGCGAGGTCTACGGCATGCTGTTCCTCGCGATCATCGTTGGAGTCCTCTACTGGTTCATCCTCGGCAAGACGCGCTTCGGCTTCGACCTGCGGGCGACAGGCCGGTCGGAGTCGGCCGCCGTGGCGAGCGGCGTCAGGGTCAAGCGCATGGTGATGACCGCCATGGTGCTCTCGGGCGTGGTGGCGGGGCTCGTCGGCATGCCGCTGCTCTTCGGCCAGGACTACTCCTACGGCGACACGTTCCAGCCGGGTCTCGGTTTCGCCGGCATCGCCATCGCCCTGCTCGGTCGCAACCACCCCATCGGGATCATCTTCGCCGCGCTCCTCTGGGGCTTCCTCGAGCAGCAGTCGAACTCCCTGCAGATCACTGCCGGCGTCAGCGACCGACTCGTCCTCATCATCCAGGGCGTCATCGTCCTCTCCGTCGTCATCGCCTATGAGGTGATCCGCCGGGCCAATGTTCGCTTCGAGCAGCGCAAGGTCGCCCAGGCGCTGGCCGAGCAAGGATCCATGTCGAAGGAAGGGGCGCCGGCATGAGCCAGCTGACGACGCAGACCCCGCCCGAATCGCCGGCCGGCCGTGAGCCCCGCCTGGCGCTGTCCAGGCTCGTCGGCTGGCGTCGCGTCCTGGTGCTCGCCGCCGCGGCCTGGTGGTGGTCTCCCTGACCCGCGTCATCACGGGGGCGAACGACATGAGCTCCTCCGGGGCGCTCATCGCCGCCCTGGCCCTCGCCGCACCCATCGCCCTCGCTGGTCTCGGCGGCCTCTGGTCCGAGCGTGCGGGCGTGGTCAACATCGGCCTCGAGGGCATGATGATCATGGGCACCTGGGGCGCGGCCTTCTTCGCGGTGCACTACGGCCCTGGGCTGGCGTGCTGGGCGCCATCATGATGGGCGTCATCGGCGGCGCCATCCATGCCCTGGCAACGGTCATCTTCGGCGTTGACCACATCGTCTCCGGCGTGGCCATCAACCTGCTCGGTGCCGGTACGGCGGCCTACCTCGCCACTCGCACGTTCAGCGAGACCGGTGGCACCCAGTCGCCGAGCCTGCCGCCACTGCCGCAACTGACCATCACGCCCATCTCCGACGCCCTCGCGGACGTCGAGAAAGGGTGGGGTCTTCATCATCGCCGATGTCGCAAGCGTCCTCCGCGCGCTCGTCACGAACCTGTCCGTCCTGACCATCATCGTCCTCCTGCTCCTCGTGGCCACCTGGTGGATCCTCTGGCGTACCGGCTTCGGCCTGCGACTCCGCTCCTGCGGTGAGTCTCCCGTGGCGGCGGAGACGCTTGGCGTCAACGTGATCTTGTACAAGTTCATCGCGGTCCTCGTCTCCGGGGGCTCGCCGGTCTCGGTGGCGGCTTCCTCGCCATGGTCGCGTCCAACCTCTACCGCGAGGGCCAGACCGGCGGCCGTGGCTACATCGGCCTCGCGGCCATGATCTTCGGCAACTGGCGCCCCGGAGGCCTCGCCGCCGGGGCCGGCCTGTTCGGCTACGCCGACACGGTGAACCTGCGTGGCGGTGGCAACATCGTGCGTGCCTACCTGCTGCCCTTCGGCGTCTTCCTCCTCCTCTGGGGCGTGTGGGCGCTCTGGCGTCGCCGCAACGGGCAGCGCGTCGTCGGGATCGTCAGTGCGGTCATGGCGGTCGTCGTCCTCGTCTGGTTCGCGGTCAGCTCGACGTTCCCGCGGGAGCTGACCGGCATGACGCCGTACCTCGCCACCCTCATCGTGCTGGCGCTCGCGTCGCAACGGCTACGCATGCCCAAGGCAGATGGCCTCGTCTATCGCAAGGGAGAGGCATCGTGACGGAGGCTGAGCCGGGAGCGAGCCCAGCGGCATACGACATCGACTGGGAGGTCCTCCGCCGCCGTGCGGTGGAGCTGATGGAGCGGGCATACGCGCCCTACTCGGGCTTCCCGGTCGGCGTCGCGGGGCTCGTCGACGACGGACGGGTCGTGGCCGGCTGCAACGTCGAGAACGCCTCCTACGGGGTTGGCCTCTGCGCCGAGTGCGGCATGGTGTCCGAGCTCCACGCGACCGGCGGGGGGCGCCTCGTCGCGGTCTACTGCGTCGGAGGGGACGGGCAGGCGCTCATGCCCTGCGGCCGCTGCCGACAGCTGCTCTGGGAGAACGGCGGGCCGGAGTGTCTGCTCATGACACCCGAAGGGCGTGCTGCCGATGACGCAGGTGCTGCCGCAGGCGTTCGGGCGCGCAGACCTGGACACACGGCACACCTAGGCGGCCGTATGCCGCTGGGCTGGGACATGATGGCACCGTGACCGAAGCCTTCGACGCCGTAGACATCATCGCTGCCAAGCGCGACCGCAACGAGCTGACGGACGCGCAGATCGACTGGGTGATCGACGCCTACACCCGAGGTGTCGTGGCCGAGGAGCAGATGGCGGCCCTGGCCATGGCGATCTACCTCAACGGCATGAGCGCGGAGGAGATCGCCCGCTGGACGGACGCGATGATCAGGTCGGGCGAGCGGCTCGACTTCTCGGGCCTGTCGCGGCCCACGAGCGACAAGCACTCGACCGGGGGCGTCGGCGACAAGATCACCCTGCCGCTCGCACCGCTCGTCGCTGCGTGCGGCGTCGCGGTGCCTCAGCTCTCGGGCCGCGGGCTCGGTCACACCGGCGGCACCCTCGACAAGCTCGAGTCGATCCCCGGCTGGCGCGCCTCGCTGACGCAACGACGAGATGCTGCGCCAGCTCGAGGACGTCGGCGCCGTGATCTGCGCCGCCGGCGCGGGCCTCGCGCCGGCCGACAAGAAGCTCTATGCGCTTGCGGGACGTGACCGGCACCGTGTCGTGCGTGCCACTCATCGCCTCGTCGATCATGAGCAAGAAGATCGCCGAGGGGACGGGATCGCTCGTCCTCGACGTCAAGGTCGGGTCCGGGGCCTTCATGAAGGAGCTCGACCAGGCGCGCGAGCTGGCCGAGACGATGGTCCGGCTCGGCACGGACGCCGGGGTGCAAGACCGTCGCGTTGCTGACGAACATGGCGACCCCGCTCGGGCTGACGGCCGGCAACGCCCTCGAGGTGCGCGAGTCGGTGGAGGTCCTTCAGGGTGGGGGCCGCCGGACGTGGTCGAGCTGACGTTGGCGCTCGCGCGCGAGATGGTGGCGGCTGCCGGGAAGGGGGACGTCGACCCCGCAGACGTGCTCGAGGACGGACGGGCCATGGACGTGTGGCGCCAGATGATCCGGGCCCAGGGCGGCGACCCCGACGCGCGAGCTGCCGACGGCCAAGGAGACCCACCACGTCCTCGCGCCGGCCGACGGCGTCCTGGTCGAGCTCGACGCCCTCGCGGTCGGCGTGGCGGCATGGCGCCTCGGTGCGGGCAGGGCGCGCAAGGAGGACCCGGTGCAGGCGGCCGCAGGGGTCGAGCTGCACTACAAGCCGGGAGCAGTCGTCCGTGGCGGGGAGCCGCTGCTGACCCTGCACACCGATACCCCGGAGCGGTTCGAGCGGGCTCTGGAGGCCTTGGCGGGCGGCTACACGATCGCCCCCGAGGGGTCGCGGCCGGACCTGCCTCCGATCGTCATCGACCGCATCGCCTGACCGGCTGTCCGGAGCGCCCGTGTGCGTGTTTGGGCAGGTCAGCGCACGTGTGGGGCCGGTCGGGGACTGGTCCGGGACCGGATTAGGAGATCGGGGGCGGGCCGTGTAATGTTGTCTCCGCCGCAAGGGAAACCAAGCGAGTGGGTCCGGCGCCTCCAAGAGGCGGTCACGGATTTGACTCCCAAGCAGACGAGCGGCAAACTTGAAGGGTTGCCCCGGAGGCTGGTCTTGTTGGCTGGTTGATGGTGTGTGTCCGGTTCTTGAGAACTCAACAGCGTGTCAAAAATCGATGCCAATTTTACCTCGTTGTGGGGGTGTGGCTGGCTGCCTTTGTGGGTGGTTGGTTGTGTCTCTGCGCGATTTTTTTATCCTTTGGTTGATTTGAATTTCTAGCGAATGCTAGTTGTTCTTGCTCAGTCAGTGATTTTGGCCCTTCGTGGGTTTGTTTGAACTTCAACGGAGAGTTTGATCCTGGCTCAGGACGAACGCTGGCGGCGTGCTTAACACATGCAAGTCGAACGGTGATGATGGGGCTTGCCCTGTCGGATCAGTGGCGAACGGGTGAGTAACACGTGAGTAACCTGCCCCAGACTCTGGGATAACTCCGGGAAACCGGAGCTAATACCGGATATGACCCTTGTACGCATGTGCTGGGGGTGGAAAGTTTTTCGGTTTGGGATGGGCTCGCGGCCTATCAGCTTGTTGGTGAGGTAGTGGCTCACCAAGGCGACGACGGGTAGCCGGCCTGAGAGGGCGACCGGCCACACTGGGACTGAGACACGGCCCAGACTCCTACGGGAGGCAGCAGTGGGGAATATTGCACAATGGGCGGAAGCCTGATGCAGCGACGCCGCGTGAGGGATGACGGCCTTCGGGTTGTAAACCTCTTTCAGCAGGGAAGAAGCTTTCGGGTGACGGTACCTGCAGAAGAAGCACCGGCTAACTACGTGCCAGCAGCCGCGGTAATACGTAGGGTGCGAGCGTTGTCCGGAATTATTGGGCGTAAAGAGCTTGTAGGCGGTTTGTCGCGTCTGCTGTGAAAATCCGGGGCTCAACCCCGGACTTGCAGTGGGTACGGGCAGACTGGAGTGTGGTAGGGGAGACTGGAATTCCTGGTGTAGCGGTGGAATGCGCAGATATCAGGAGGAACACCGATGGCGAAGGCAGGTCTCTGGGCCACTACTGACGCTGAGAAGCGAAAGCATGGGGAGCGAACAGGATTAGATACCCTGGTAGTCCATGCCGTAAACGTTGGGCGCTAGGTGTGGGGCTCATTCCACGAGTTCCGTGCCGCAGCTAACGCATTAAGCGCCCCGCCTGGGGAGTACGGCCGCAAGGCTAAAACTCAAAGGAATTGACGGGGGCCCGCACAAGCGGCGGAGCATGCGGATTAATTCGATGCAACGCGAAGAACCTTACCAAGGCTTGACATACACCGGACGCGTCCAGAGATGGGTGTTCCTTCGGGCTGGTGTACAGGTGGTGCATGGTTGTCGTCAGCTCGTGTCGTGAGATGTTGGGTTAAGTCCCGCAACGAGCGCAACCCTCGTTCCATGTTGCCAGCGCGCCTTTCGGGGTGGCGGGGACTCATGGGAGACTGCCGGGGTCAACTCGGAGGAAGGTGGGGATGACGTCAAATCATCATGCCCCTTATGTCTTGGGCTTCACGCATGCTACAATGGCCGGTACAAAGGGTTGCGATGCCGTGAGGTGGAGCGAATCCCAAAAAACCGGTCTCAGTTCGGATTGGGGTCTGCAACTCGACCCCATGAAGTCGGAGTCGCTAGTAATCGCAGATCAGCAACGCTGCGGTGAATACGTTCCCGGGCCTTGTACACACCGCCCGTCAAGTCACGAAAGTCGGTAACACCCGAAGCCGGTGGCCCAACCCTTGTGGGGGGAGCCGTCGAAGGTGGGACTGGCGATTGGGACTAAGTCGTAACAAGGTAGCCGTACCGGAAGGTGCGGCTGGATCACCTCCTTTCTAAGGAGCGTCTCCTGCTGCCGGGGTTCCCGGTGGTGGGTAGAGCCCGGTCCGTCCCCGAGTGTGGGGCGGCGGGTGCTCGAGGGTGGAACATCGATTAGTTGGCGCCGGCCCTGGTGGTCGTCCTGGTACCTGCAGCTTGCTGTGGTGGAAGGGGCTGCTGTCCCGGGGGTGGTGTCTGGCACGTTGTTGGGTCCTGAGGGACCGGGCCCGGTCGCGTCCTGCCTGTGGGTGGGGGTGGCCGGTGTTTGGTTGCTCTGGTTGGTGGGCCCTGCCGAGCTGCCCGGTTGTCCGGGTGGGGGTGTGGGGTGCCGGTTGTATGTTGAGAACTTCACAGTGGACGCGAGCATCTTTGTGGCCAAGTTTTTAAGGGCACACGGTGGATGCCTTGGTACCAGGAACCGAAGAAGGACGTAGGAATCTGCGATAAGCCTCGGGTAGTCGATAACCAGACTGTGATCCGAGGATTTCCGAATGGGGAAACCCGGCTGGAGGCAAGTCCAGTCACCCGCGCCTGAATATATAGGGTGTGTGGAGGGAACGTGGGGAAGTGAAACATCTCAGTACCCACAGGAAGAGAAGACAATAGTGATTCCGTGAGTAGTGGCGAGCGAAAGCGGATGAGGCCAAACCGGGCGTGTGTGATAGCTGTCAGGCGTTGCACGTCCGGGGTTGTGGGACCCTCTTGCCGGCTCTGACAGGCTGGTGGGGAGTGAGAAATCTGCGTCATAGTCGAAGAGCATTGAATGGCTCGGCACAGAGGGTGCGACCCCCGTAGACGAAATGGTGTGGACTCCTTGGGGGTATCCCAAGTAGCACGGGGCCCGAGAAATCCCGTGTGAATCTGGCAGGACCACCTGCCAAGCCTAAATATTCCCTGGTGACCGATAGCGGACAAGTACCGTGAGGGAAAGGTGAAAAGTACCCCGGGAGGGGAGTGAAATAGATCCTGAAACCGTGTGCCTACAATCCGTCGGAGCCTCCCCCCGTTGGGGGTGTGGGGTGACGGCGTGCCTTTTGAAGAATGAGCCTGCGAGTTAGTGCTCAGTGGCGAGGTTAACCCGTGTGGGGGAGCCGTAGCGAAAGCGAGTCCGAAGAGGGCGTTCTAGTCGCTGGGTCTAGACCCGAAGCGGAGTGATCTACCCATGGCCAGGTTGAAGCGCAGGTAAGACTGCGTGGAGGACCGAACCCACTTAGGTTGAAAACTGAGGGGATGAGCTGTGGGTAGGGGTGAAAGGCCAATCAAACTCCGTGATAGCTGGTTCTCCCCGAAATGCATTTAGGTGCAGCGTCACGTGTTTCTTGCCGGAGGTAGAGCTACTGGATAGCCGATGGGCCTCACCAGGTTACTGACGTTAGCCAAACTCCGAATGCCGGTAAGTGAGAGCGTGGCAGTGAGACTGCGGGGGATAAGCTCCGTAGTCGAGAGGGAAACAGCCCAGATCACCAGCTAAGGTCCCCAAGCGTGTGCTAAGTGGGAAAGGATGTGGAGTTGCTGTGACAACCAGGAGGTTGGCTTAGAAGCAGCCACCCTTTAAAGAGTGCGTAATAGCTCACTGGTCAAGTGATTCCGCGCCGACAATGTAGCGGGGCTCAAGCACACCACCGAAGCTGTGGCATTGACACACTGCTCAGCCGTGACACCTGCGGGTTCGCGGTTCAGGCGTGTTGATGGGTAGGGGAGCGTCGTGTCGCCAGGGAAGCGGCGGAGTGATCCAGCCGTGGAGGCGACACGAGTGAGAATGCAGGCATGAGTAGCGAATGACGGGCGAGAAACCCGTCCGCCGAATAACCAAGGGTTCCAGGGTCAAGCTAATCTGCCCTGGGTAAGTCGGGACCTAAGGCGAGGCCGACAGGCGTAGTCGATGGACATCCGGTTGATATTCCGGAACCGGCGAAGGACCGCCCCTGACGAGGCTTGTGATGCTAAGTGCCTGAAGCCTGCCCACCGACCCTTCGGGGTCACCGGGCGGGTGGAGCGCACGACCCGAACTTGTAGTAGTCAAGCGATGGAGTGACGCAGGAAGGTAGCCGCCGCGTGGCGATGGTTGTCCACGTCCAAGGGTGTAGGGCGGGGTCCAGGCAAATCCGGACCCCAGCAAGCCTGAGACCTGACAGTGACCGCGAATGCGGGAAGAGGGTGATCCTATGCTGCCGAGAAAAACTTCTAGCGAGGTCCGAGCCGCCCGTACCCCAAACCGACTCAGGTGGTTAGGTAGAGAATACCAAGGCGATCGAGTGAATCGTGGTTAAGGAATTCGGCAAAATACCCCCGTAACTTCGGGAGAAGGGGGGCCCTGATCGTGACGGAACTAGCTTCCCGAGCGTGATCGGCCGCAGAGACCAGGGAGAAGCGACTGTTTACTAAAAACACAGGTCCGTGCCAAGACGCAAGTCGATGTATACGGACTGACGCCTGCCCGGTGCTGGAACGTTAAGGGGACCGGTTAGCACGCAAGTGCGACGCTGAGAACTTAAGCGCCAGTAAACGGCGGTGGTAACTATAACCATCCTAAGGTAGCGAAATTCCTTGTCGGGTAAGTTCCGACCTGCACGAATGGCGTAACGACTTCTCCACTGTCTCAACCACGAACTCGGCGAAATTGCACTACGAGTAAAGATGCTCGTTACGCGCAGCAGGACGGAAAGACCCCGGGACCTTTACTACAGCTTGGTATTGGTGTTCGGTACGGCTTGTGTAGGATAGGTGGGAGACCGTGAAGCCGTCACGTCAGTGATGGTGGAGTCAACGTTGAAATACCACTCTGGTCGTTCTGGATATCTAACCTCGGTCCGTGATCCGGACCAGGGACAGTGCCTGGTGGGTAGTTTAACTGGGGCGGTTGCCTCCTAAAAGGTAACGGAGGCGCCCAAAGGTTCCCTCAGCCTGGTTGGCAATCAGGTGTCGAGTGTAAGTGCACAAGGGAGCTTGACTGTGAGACAGGCATGTCGAGCAGGGACGAAAGTCGGGACTAGTGATCCGGCGGTGGCTTGTGGAAGCGCCGTCGCTCAACGGATAAAAGGTACCCCGGGGATAACAGGCTGATCTTGCCCAAGAGTCCATATCGACGGCATGGTTTGGCACCTCGATGTCGGCTCGTCGCATCCTGGGGCTGGAGTAGGTCCCAAGGGTTGGGCTGTTCGCCCATTAAAGCGGTACGCGAGCTGGGTTTAGAACGTCGTGAGACAGTTCGGTCCCTATCCGCTGTGCGCGCAGGAAACTTGAGAAAGGCTGTCCCTAGTACGAGAGGACCGGGATGGACGAACCTCTGGTGTGTCAGTTGTTCCGCCAGGAGCACCGCTGATTGGCTACGTTCGGAAGTGATAACCGCTGAAAGCATCTAAGCGGGAAGCACGTTTCAAGATGAGGTTTCCCCGCCCGCGAGGGCGAGAGGCTCCCAGCCAGACGACTGGGTTGATAGGCCGGACGTGGAAACACAGCAATGTGTGGAGCTGACCGGTACTAATAAGCCGACAACTTGACCAACAACGAAGATGCTACGCGTCCACTGTGCAGTTCCCGAGATACAAACGGCACACCCGCCGACAGGTTGATATCTCCACAGAGTTACGGCTGCCATAGCGAAGGGGAAACGCCCGGCCCCATTCCGAACCCGGAAGCTAAGCCCTTCAGCGCCGATGGTACTGCACTGGTGACGGTGTGGGAGAGTAGGACGCAGCCGGACACACTTTTTGAAACGCCCCATCGACTTCGGTCGATGGGGCGTTTCGCATGTCCCCAACAATGCTCGTGCCGGGCGTAGGGTGGCGTCGTGCCCGAACTCATCTCTTCCCCGACCCGAATCCCCGTTCCCGGCGGCAAGCTCATCGAGGAGCACATCGGTGCGGTCAACACGCCGGATGCCGGCCTGCAGGCCTCCGTCTCGGTCGCGCACATGAAGGCACCAGCCAGCTGGTCGGAGCCCTACCAGACTCCGGACTTCGATGAGATCACCGTCGTCCTGAGGGGCCAGGTGCTCGTCGACCACGATGGCGGCAGGCTTGAGGTCAACGCCGGGCAGTCAGTCGTGACACGGGGCGGCGAGCGGATCCGCTACTCCTGCGGGCCCGAGGGGGCCGAGTACGTTGCGGTGTGCCTGCCGGCCTTCGCCGAGGCCTCGGCGCACCGAGAGGAGATCGCGTGACGCCGGAGACCGCCCAGGCTGCCCCCAAGGTCCTCCTCCACGACCACCTCGATGGTGGCCTGCGCCCGCCGACGATCATCGAGCTCGCCCAGGAGGTGGGCTACGCGGGACTTCCGACCGAGGACGCCGAGGCGTGTCGCGCGTGGTTCCGGCAGAGCGCGGACTCGGGCTCCCTGCCGCTCTATCTCGAAACCTTCGACCACACCCTCGCCGTGATGCAGACGGCTGCGGGCCTCCGTCGGGTGGCCCGGGAGTGCGTGGAGGATCTGGCGGCGGATGGCGTCGTCTATGCAGAGAGCCGGTTTGCGCCCGAGCAGCATCTGACTCAGGGGCTGTCCCTCGAGGAGGTCGTCGAGAGCGTCAACACCGGGTTTCGGGAAGGTGAGGCGCTGGTCGCCGCGAGGGGCGGCCAGATCCGAGTCACGGCTCTCCTCACGGCCATGCGACATGCCGCCAAGTCCACCGAGATAGCCGAGTTGGCCGTCCGTTACCGAGATGACGGCGTCTCGGGCTTCGACATCGCCGGAGCAGAGGCGGGCTATCCGCCCACTCGTCATCTCGACGCCTTCGAATACCTGAGGCGCGAGAACTCCCACTTCACCATCCATGCGGGCGAGGCGTTCGGACTCCCTTCCATCTGGGAGGCGATCCAGTGGTGTGGCGCGGACCGCCTCGGCCACGGCGTCCGAATCGTCGATGACATCACCATCGGGGGCCAGCCCTTCGCGGAGTGGCTGGGCTCCCGAAAGCATGACCCGCGGGCCCTCGTCGACGTCGACCTGGGCGAGGTCACCTTGGGGCGCCTGGCCGCCTACGTCCGGGACACCCGTATTCCGCTCGAGATGTGCCCGAGCAGCAACGTCCAGACCTCTGCTGCCCTGTCGATCGCGCTGCATCCGATCACGTTGCTCAAGCGGCTGCGTTTCCGCGTGACTCTCAACACCGACAATCGCCTCATGAGCGACACGTCGATGTCGAAGGAGGCCCTGCTTCTGGCCCAGCAGGCCGACTGGGACCTCGCCGACCTCAGATGGGTCACCATCAATGCGATGAAGTCCGCGTTCATCCCGTTCGACCAGCGGCTGGCCATCATCGAGGACGTCATCAAGCCCGGCTACCGGGAGCTCGGCCACCCGGTCTGACGCTCACAGGGCAGCGGCGATCGCGGCCTCGACGTGCAGGCGCGTCGTCGGGAAGACCGGCACTGCCGAGTCGTCCTGACCGACGAGCAGCTCGATCTCGGTGCAGCCGAGAATGATGCCCTGCGCCCCCTCGTCGACGAGCCTGCGGATGACTCCGCGGTAGACCTCCCGTGACGGCTCGGTGACCTGGCCGACGCACAGCTCGTCGTAGATGATGCGGTGCACCTCGGCGCGATCGCCAACCTCGGGCACGAGCACCGAAAGCCCGTGGGACTCGAGGCGATCTCGCAGGAACGGCTGTTCCATGGTGTAGCCCGTGGCCAGAAGGCCGACCTGTCGCAGCCCGGCCGCGCGCACCGCGGCAGCCGTGACGTCGGCGATGTGCACGAACGGGAGGTCCGTCGCGGCGGTGATGGCATCGGCGACCTTGTGCATCGTGTTGGTGCACAGGACGAGCAGCTCGGCGCCACCGTGTTCCAGCCCCTGCGCCGCCTCGGCGAGCAGCCGGCCCGCGGCGTTCCAGTCACCGGAGGCCTGCATCCGCTCCACGTCAGCGAAGTCAACCGAGTGAAGCAGGATCCGTGCAGAGGCGAGCCCACCGAAGCGGTCACGGACGATCTCGTTGGCGAGCCGGTAGTACTGCGCAGTCGACTCCCAGCTCATGCCGCCGAGCATGCCGATGAGTCTCACTGTCTCGACCCTCCCGTCACGAGGGCTCTCACCTGGGCCTCCGCCTCACGCGGGGTGACGCAACGGGCGCCGTGGGCCCGGGCCTGCGCGATGATGGCCGGCTCGGCCCGGAACAGGGCGATGCCGCGCCGGAGCAGGATGTGCGCAGGCTTGCGTCGCTCGGCGAGGTCGCGAACCAGCCTCAGCACGAAGGTGACCCACCGCCATCGGCGCACGCAGAGGGCATCCGCAAGGAGCCGCGCTGCCTCAAGCGGTTGCGTGAGCCGCGCGGCAAAGAGACCCTCGGCGAGGACGAAGTCGTCGGGTGCACAGGTGACGACCTGGCGTCCGGTGACCCGGGAGGCGCCGATGTCGTAGATCGGCACCTCGGCCGAGCCGGTGTCGACGAGAGTCCTCAGGGCCGCCACCGCCGCATGCACGTCCCACGAGTCGATGTGGTCCCAGTCCGGGATCCCCAGGGGCGATCTCGGCAGGCCCGGGTCGTCGACCTCACGGTAGAAGTCATCGAGGCGCACGACCGGCCAACCGAGTGCGTCGCTGAGCCGGGTGGCCAGTCGGCTCTTCCCGGCACCGCTGGGGCCGGTGACGAGGATGACCCGTCGGCGGGAGCCGGGTGCTTCACAGGGCCGTATGCCGCTGGGCTGGCTTCCGGCTCCACGTGACCTCTCGTTCCCCTCGGGTGCCGCCTCGCCAAGGTTCCTGCCAACCGTTCTCGGCGTGTCGGGCCCGGTCACAGGCCCTTGGGGTGCCACACCGTCTTCGTCTCGACGAAGGCGCGGATGCGGCCAAGGCCAGGGTCCGCGGACCAGTCGGGCTCGACGGCGACGCCATCCGCGACCTCGGGGCGCAGGACGCGCTTGAGGTTGCCTGCTGCCTCCGCCTCGAGCGCTCCCCACTCGACCCCATCGGCGCCGGCGGCACCGGTCAGGTCGATGGCGTTGACATCACGGTGCGAGGCGAGCCACGGCGCGACCTCCTGCGTCTTCGCGGTGATGAGGTTGACGACGCCCCCAGGCAGGTCTGAGGTGGCGAGGACCTCGCCCAAGGTGATGGCCGGCAGGGGGCGCGCGGCGGACGTGACGACGACCGCGGTGTTGCCCGTTGCGACGACGGGAGCAACGACCGAGACGAGGCCAAGCAGCGAAGAGGACTGCGGCGCAAGAATGCCCACAACACCCGTCGGCTCGGGCGCCGATACGTTGAAGAACGGACCCGCCACCGGGTTGAGGTTGCCGAGAACCTGCGCGATCTTGTCCGTCCACCCGGCGTACCAGACGAGCCGGTCGACGGAGGCGTCCACAACGGCGCCCGCTGCGCGGGCGCTCAGTCCCTCTCCGGCCGCCACCTCGTCGACGAACTGGGCTCGACGCCCCTCGAGCACCTCGGCCGCCCGGTAGAGCACCTGCCCCCGGTTGTAGGCAGTCGCCCCTGCCCAGCCGGACAACGCACCGCGCGCCGCGACGACGGCGTCGCGGACGTCCTTGCGGGACCCCATCGAGGCATTGGCGAGAAAGTCACCCTTCGCCGAGACCACCTCATAGGAGCGACCGGACTCGCTGCGCGGGAACTTGCCGCCGATGTAGAGCTTGTACGTCTTGCGGACGTCGAGGCGGGTCATCGGGCGGCTCCCGTCGTCAGGGCTGCGGGCGTCGTCCGCAGGTAGGCGTCGAGGCCGTGGCGGCCCCCCTCGCGTCCGTAGCCGGACTCCTTGTACCCCCCGAAGGGCGAGCTCGGGTCGAAGCGGTTGAAGGTGTTGGCCCAGACGACGCCCGCCCGCAGCTGGTCAGCCATCCAGAGGATCCGGGAGCCCTTCTCGGTCCAGACTCCGGCCGAGAGTCCGTAGGAGGTGTTGTTCGCCTTGGCGACGGCCTCCTGCGGGGTGCGGAACGTCAGCACCGAGAGCACGGGTCCGAAGATCTCCTCGGTCGCGACGCGGTGGGACTGGGAGACGCCGGTCAACACCGTCGGTGGGAACCAGTAGCCCCGAGCCGGCAGCGTGCACTCAGGACTCCAGCGCTCCGCCCCCTCGGCCACACCGGCCTCGACGAGCGAGGTGATCCGGTCGAGCTGGACCTTGCTGTTGATCGCGCCGAGGTCGCTGTTCTTGTCCATCGGGTCCCCGACGCGCAGCGTCTGGAGGCGGCGCTTCAGCCGGGCGACGACCGCGTCATGGACGCTCTCCTGCACCAGCAGCCTCGACCCGGCACAGCACACCTGCCCCTGGTTGAAGAAGATGCCGTTGACGATGCCCTCGATCGCCTGGTCGATCGGCGCGTCGTCGAAGACGATGTTGGCGGCCTTGCCGCCGAGCTCGAGCGTCGCCTTCTTCGATGTGCCGGCGATGCGACGCGCGATGGCCTTGCCCACCTCGGTGGAGCCGGTGAAGGCGATCTTGTCGACATCGGGGTGGTCGACGATGGCCTCGCCCGTGCTGCCGTCGCCCGTGATGATGTTGACGACCCCCGGGGGGAGGTCGGCCTGCTGGCACACCTCGGCGAACAGGAGCGCGGTCAGCGGAGTCGTCTCCGCCGGCTTGAGGACGACGGTGTTGCCGGTCGCGAGTGCTGGCGCGATCTTCCAGGCGAGCATGAGCAGCGGGAAGTTCCACGGGATGATCTGTCCCACCACGCCGTACGGCCGGGTCACGGTGCCCGGCGAACCCAGCCCAGCGGCATACGACAACTTGTCGGCCCAGCCGGCGTGGTAGAAGAAGTGCGCGGCCGCGATCGGGATGTCGACGTCGCGCGTCTCCTTGATCGGCTTGCCGTTGTCGAGCGTCTCGAGGACGGCGAACTCGCGCGAGCGCTCCTGCAGGATGCGGGCGATCCGGAACAGGTACTTGCCCCGCTCCGCGCCGCTCATCCGCCCCCAGGTGCCCTCGAAGGCGCGGCGGGCCGCGGCGACGGCCTTGTCGACGTCCTTGCGACCGGCCTGGCTGACCTCGGTCAAGACCGTCTCGTCGGCCGGGTTGATCGACTCGAAGGTGTCCTTCGGCCGCGTGAAGGCGCCGTCGATGTAGAGGCCGTACGACTTCTCGAGGGTGACGATCGCACGCGACTCGGGCGCCGGTGCGTACTCGAACATTGCCATCAGCACTTTCTCCCGGTCAGTCGAGCGTCACGTAGTCGGCGCCGGAGTAGGCCCCCGTCGCGAGCTTCTGTCGTTGCAGCAGCAGGTCGTTGAGCAGGCTCGAGGCGCCGAAGCGGAACCACTCCGGTGTCATCCAGTCATCGCCCGCGATCTCGTTGACGACGACGAGGTACTTGATCGCGTCCTTCGAGGTGCGGATGCCCCCCGCCGGCTTGACGCCGACCTGGACGCCGGTGAGCTCGCGCCAGTCGCGCACGGCCTCGAGCATGAGGAGCGTGACGGGAAGGGTGGCAGCGGGGGAGACCTTGCCGGTCGAGGTCTTGATGAAGTCGCCTCCGGCCAGCATCGACAGGTAGGAGGCGCGCCGGACGTTGTCGTAGGTGACGAGCTCGCCGGTCTCCATGATGACCTTGAGGTGCGCCTCGCCGCAGGCCTGCTTGATCTCGGCGATCTGGCTGAAGACCGTGAGGTAGTCGCCCGAGAGGAAGGCCCCACGGTCGATGACCATGTCGATCTCGTCAGCCCCGGCCTCGACCGCAGCGCGCGTGTCGGCCAGCTTGACCTCCATGGAGGCCCGTCCCGAGGGGAAGGCGGTGGCGACCGCGGCGACGTGGATCCCGCTGTCGCCCAAGGCCTGTTTCGCCGTGGCAACCATGTCGCCATAGACACAGATCGCTGCCGGGGTGGGAGTGGTCGGGTCGAGCGGGTCCGGAACGCGCGCCTTCGCACAGAGCGAGCGGACCTTGCCGACCGTGTCGGCGCCCTCGAGGGTCGTCAGGTCGATCATGCTGATCGCGGTGTCGATGGCCCACGCCTTGGCCGTCGTCTTGATCGAGCGGGTCCCGAGCGACGCCGCGCGTGCCTCGCAGCCCACCTGATCGACACCGGACAGGCCGTGCAGCCACGAGGTGAGCGCGTGGTTGGTCAGACGCGAGACCCCCAGGAGCTCGCGCGCCTGGGCCGTGAGCTCCTGCGCGCTGCGTGTCGTGGTGCTGACTGTCACCCGGCGAGTCTACCCACGGGCCGAACCTCCCGAGTCGGACCAAGGCGATCGAGAGAACAGCTTCCGGGACCGTCTGGCCCGGAAGGTGTTCTCTCGATTGGGTCAGGGGAGGGCGGTGAGGCGCTCGAACTCGGCCCGGATCGCCGCCAGCCGGTCGGCCGCCGCTGCTCGCGCCGCAGCGAGGTCGCCAGCAGCTGGGACGGCCTCGATGACCTCGAGGTAGACCTTGACCTTCGGCTCGGTGCCACTCGGACGGACGATGACCCGCGACTCGTCAGCGAGGTAGTAGCGCAGGCCCTCAGTGGGCGGCAGCCCACCATCACCGGCCGAGAGGTCGTCCACGCGCGTGACCGCGATGTCGGCCACCGAGGTCGGCGGCGCCTCGCGCAGCTGGCGCATGACCGCCTCGGTCTCGGTCAGGTCGGAGACGCGCACCGAGAACGAGTCCGTCGCATGGACGCCGTGGGCGATGGCGAGGTCGTCCAGCAGGTCGGTGAGATGGCGGCCCTCCGCCTTGAGGGTCGCCGCCAGCTCGGCGAGGAGCAGCGCCGCGCTGACGCCGTCCTTGTCCCGGACGATGTGAGGCGCGACGCAATAGCCGAGAGCCTCCTCGTACCCGTAGCGCAGCCCATCCACGCGCGAGATCCACTTGAACCCGGTCAGCGTCTCCTCGTGCCGGATTCCCGCGGCCGCAGCGATCGCGGCGAGCAGGCGTGACGACACGATGGAGCTCGCGAACACGTCGCCCCGCTGAACCCCACGGTTCACGATGTGGGCGCCGAGGAGTGCGCCGACCTCGTCACCGCGCAGCATCCGCCAGTCGCCGAGGGCGGGGTCGAGCACGGCTGCCGCACATCGGTCGGCGTCGGGATCGTTGGCGATGACGAGGTCGCAGCGCTGAGCTCGGGCCTGGTCCAGGGCGAGGTCGATGGCGCCCTTCTCCTCCGGGTTCGGGAAGGCGACGGTCGGGAAGTCGGGATCCGGGACGGCTTGCTCGTCGACCGGGGTGGGTAGCTCGAACCCCGCCTGGACGAACGCCGCCGCGACAGTGCCGTGCCCGACACCGTGCAGACTGGTGTGCACGCAGTGGAGGTCACGGGGCGAGTCGGGAGCGACGACGGTGACGACCGCGTCGACGTAGTCCTGGACCAGGCCCTCGCCGAGGGTCTCCCACCCGTCGGCGGCGAGGGGAACGCTCGCCACCGAAGGAACAGCGGCAATGTGGGCGGCGATCTGGAAGTCCGCCGGCGGCACGATCTGGCTGCCGTCGCCGAGGTAGACCTTGTACCCGTTGTCCTGGGGAGGGTTGTGGCTCGCCGTGACCATGACTCCTGCGTCGGCGCCGAGATGGCGGATCGCGAAGGCGAGCACCGGCGTCGGCAGCGGTTTGGGCAGCAGCAGCGCGCGCCCGCCTGCGGCGACGACGACCGCCGCGGTGTCCCGGGCGAAGACGTCGGAGTTGTAGCGGGCGTCGAAGCCGATCACGACGAGGGGGTCGTCACCCGCATCGCCCTCGGCCTTGAGGTAGGCGACCAGCCCAGCGGCCGCGCGGATCACGACGCTGCGGTTCATCCGGTTGGGACCGGCGCCGAGAGCGCCACGCAGTCCGGCGGTGCCGAACTCGAGCATGCCGGAGAAGCGGTCGGCCAGCTCGTTCCGGGCCTGGTCCGAGCCGGCCTCGAGCCCGCCGATGAGCGAGTCGAGCTCGCCCCGCGTCGTCGCGTCGGGGTCGTCGTCACGCCAGGCCCGCGCTGCCGCGAGCAGGTCGGCAGAGGCGTCGGTCGCGGTCATCAGAGGCGCCTCACGATGGTGGAGAGCAGGTCCGCGCAGCGGCCGGACGCCGCCTCACCCGCCTCGAGGACCTCGTCGTGGCTGAGCGGCTTGTCGCTGATCCCGGCCGCAAGGTTGGTGACGAGCGAGATGCCGAGCACCTCGAGACCCACCTGCCGAGCCGCGATCGCCTCGAGTCCGGTCGACATGCCGACCAGGTCGCCACCGAGGATCTTGGCCATGCGGACCTCGGCTGGAGTCTCGTACTGGGGCCCGCGGAACTGGACGTAGACGCCCTCGTCGAGCGTGGGGTCGACCTCGCGCGCGATCTCCCGCAGACGGGGTGAATACAGGTCGGTGACGTCGACGAAGTTCGGGCCCTCGATCGGTGACTGTGCCGAGAGGTTGATGTGGTCGCGGATGAGGACCGTCGTGCCGGGCGCCCACTCTGGGTTGAGGCCACCGCAACCGTTGGTGAGGATGATCGTCGAGCACCCAGCCGCATGGGCGGTCCGCACGGCGTGGACGACGGGACGCACGCCACGACCCTCGTAGAAGTGGGTGCGCGAGCCATAGACGAGGGCGCGCCGCCCGGTGTCGCCGATCGCCACCGACTGCATCGTCCTCGAGTGGCCCTCGACGGCGGCTGCGTAGAACCCCGGGACGTCGGCATTGTCCACCGTGGCCACCGTCTCGCCGATCAGGTCGCCTGCCTGGCGCCAGCCGGACCCGAGGACGAGGGCCACGTCATGACGAGTGGCTCCCGTCCGCTCCGCGATGACTGCTGCCGCCTGCTTGGCCACCTCGAACGGGTCGGTGGCAGGGTCATTGAGGTCGAAGGCCGGAGTGCTCACGCTGCGACTCTAGCGACGTCCCTCGGCGTGGCGGCTCGAAGCGGAAGGCCACGTCGGGCTGGGAGCCGACTCAGCGGCATACGGCCTCGTCGGTGGTTGGATGGGCAGGTGATCACGCGAGAGACGACGGTTGTCATCATCGGTGGCGGCCCCGGTGGCTACGAGGCCGCGCTCGTCGGTGCCCAGCTCGGCGCGAAGGTCACCATCATCGAGAGGCTCGGGGTCGGCGGCGCAGCGGTCCTCACCGACTGCGTGCCGAGCAAGGCCCTGATCGCGATAGCCGACTACATGTCCGACTTCGAGGTCGCGGGCGGGCTCGGAGTCCGTCTCACCGACGACGAGGGGGATGTCGTCGACGACGTCGTCGCCCAGCCGCGGACCGTCAACGAGCGGATCCTCGAGCTGGCAGCGGCCCAGAGCGCCGACATCCACCACAGCCTCGAGGACGCCGGCGTACGGATCATCAGTGGGACGGGACGTGTTGCCGCGCGGGACCGAGTCGTCGCGGAGACCGACGCGGGGTCGGAGGAGGTCACCGCCGACGTGATCCTCGTCGCGACCGGAGCGACCCCACGCGTCCTGCCGACTGCCGTTCCGGACGGCGAGCGCATCCTGACGTGGCAGCAGATCTACTCCCTCACCGATCTGCCGGAGCGCATCGTCGTCATCGGCTCGGGTGTCACCGGTGCGGAGCTCGCCCAGGCGTTCCTCGGCCTGGGATCCGAGGTCGTGCTCGTCTCGTCCCGGGACCGAGTGCTCCCGGGGGAGGACGCCGACGCGGCGACGGTGATCGAAGAGGTTTTCCGCAAGCGCGGGATGGAGGTGCTCAGCCGGTCCCGCGCGGCGGGGGTGGAGCGGACTGATTCCGGGGTCCTGGTGCGCCTCGAGGACGGTCGCACGGTCGAGGGCAGCCACGCCCTGCTCGCCGTCGGTTCCGTCCCTGCGACCGGCGGCATCGGGCTCGAGGAGCTGGGTGTCGAGCTGAGCGAGTCGGGACACCTCCAGGTCGACCGGGTGTCGCGGACGTCAGTGCCGGGCATCTACGCGGCCGGGGACTGCACGGGCGTGCTGCCGCTCGCCTCAGTCGCGGCGATGCAGGGACGAATCGCCATGTGGCATGCGCTGGGAGACGCCGTCGCGCCGCTCAACGTCCGTGGGGTCGCGGCCACCATCTTCACCGAGCCGGAGATCGCCACGGTCGGCATCGGACAGGTCGCTGCCGACGAGACGCCTGATGTCCAGTCGGTGACCCTGCCGCTCGCGCGCAACCCGCGGGCGAAGATGCAGGGCATCACCGACGGCTTCGTCAAGCTCTTCTGCCGAACCGGCTACGGGACGGTGCTCGGCGGGGTCATCGTCGCGCCGAAGGCCTCGGAGCTGATCCATCCCGTCGCCCTCGCCGTGCAGAACCGGCTCAACGTCGACCAGGTGGCGAGCACCATCACCGTCTATCCCTCCCTGTCCGGCTCCATCGCGGAGGCCGCCCGGCAGCTGCATCAGCCGGAGTGAGGCCTCAGGCGGCCGTCTCGTTTCAGCCGGGTCGCAACCACCCCTGATGTCTGCCAGCGGCGTAGCGTCGGGACAGCAGGGGAACCCATCACCAGGGGAGAAGCAATGAGCAGCTGGATCGACAAGGCGAAGGACTTCATCAAGGGCAACCCGGACAAGGCGAGGGACGCCCTGGAGAAGGCAGAAGACGTAGTCAACGAGCGGACCGGCGGCAAGTATGCCGAGCAGGTCGACAAGGGTTCGGACATGGTGGGAGAGAAGCTGGGGCTGCCTCCCGAGACCGAGGCCGGGACTGCACCAGAGCCCGCTCCGTCACCAGGCCCGGCGCCCGTGCCCACGGAGAGCCCGACACCGACACCGACCGAGGCCGGACCAGCCGGAGCCGACTCTGGGACGACCCAGGGCGGCGGGCCTGTACCGGACCTGCCGTCCGAGGGCGACGTCACCCTCGGCGACCCGCCGCCGGCACCGCCCTCACGCTGACCAAACCTGGTCAAACACGAAACACACCGAGTACCTTCCAACGCACCGGCCCCGGATCCCGGTGTGTTGCAAGGTATTCGGTGTGTCTTGCTAGGGGGGCCGGGGCGGGTCAGGCCCCGGCTGCGCCGTCCTTGATCTCGGCGAGGACGGAGCCGGACGTGACGGTCTCGCCGACAGCCGCCTTGAGGCCGGTGACAACACCGGACTTGTGTGCGTTGATCGGCTGCTCCATCTTCATCGCCTCGAGGACGATGACGAGGTCGCCCGCCGCGACGGTCGCGCCCTCCTCGACAGCGAGCTTGACGATGGTGCCCTGCATCGGCGCGGTGAGCGAGTCGCCCGACGCCGCGGCACCGCCCCTGTCGCCACCGGAGCGCTTCGGCGCCTTCTTCTTCGCCGTGCCGGCGCCGCCACCGCCGCCGAGGGACAGCCCCCCCGGCAGGGACACCTCCAGGCGCTTGCCGCCGACCTCGACGACGATCGTCTGTCGGTCAGCCACGTCCTCACCGGCGCCGTCAGCGGCAGCGGGCCCAGCGGCATACGGCTCGATGGTGTTGTCGAACTCCGTCTCGATCCAGCGGGTGTGCACGGTGAACGGCGACCCGTCCGACGGGGCGAACGCCTCGTCGGCGACGACGGCGCGGTGGAACGGCGTGACGGTCGGCATGCCCTCGATGACGAGCTCGTCCAGGGCGCGTCGGGCCCGCTCGATGGCCTGGGTGCGGTCGCGGCCGGTGACGATGAGCTTGGCGATCATCGAGTCGAACGCGCCGGCGACGGTGTCGCCCTCGACGAGGCCGGCGTCCCAGCGGACTCCGGGACCGTGCGGGACGATCATGCGCGTGACCGTGCCGGGCGCCGGCAGGAAGCCACGGCCGGCGTCCTCACCGTTGATCCGGAACTCGATCGAGTGCGCATGGGGTTCGGGGTCGGTGAACGTGAGCGGCTCACCGTTGGCGATCCTGAACTGCTCGCGGACGAGGTCGATGCCGGTGACCTCCTCGGTGACCGGGTGCTCGACCTGGAGGCGCGTGTTGACCTCGAGGAAGCTGATCCCCCCGTCCGGTCCGACGAGGAACTCGCACGTGCCGGCGCCGACATAGCCTGCCTCGCGCAGGATCGCCTTCGACGCGCGGACCAGCTCGGCGTGCTGCGCCTCCGAGATGAACGGTGCGGGAGCCTCCTCGACGAGCTTCTGGTTGCGACGCTGGAGCGAGCAGTCGCGGGTCGAGACGACGACGACGTTGCCGTGGTGATCGGCCAGGCACTGGGTCTCGACGTGGCGCGGCTTGTCGAGGAAGCGCTCGACGAAGCACTCGCCGCGCCCGAACGCCGTCACGGCCTCGCGCACCGCGGAATCGTAGAGGTCGGGGATCTCCTCGATGGTGCGGGCCACCTTGAGCCCGCGGCCACCGCCACCGTAAGCCGCCTTGATCGCGACGGGCAGCCCATGCTCGTTCGCGAAGGCCACCACCTCGTCCGGTCCGGACACCGGGTCCATGGTGCCGGGGACGAGGGGGGCGTTGGCCTTCGTCGCGATGTGCCGCGCCTTGACCTTGTCGCCCAGTGCGTCGATGGCATCGGGCCCGGGGCCGATCCAGGTGAGGCCCGCGTCGATGACGGCCTGCGCGAAGTTGGCGTTCTCGGCGAGGAAGCCATAACCGGGGTGGACCGCGTCCGCCCCGGACTGCTTCGCGATGTCGATCAGCTTCTCCTGCACCAGATAGCTGTCGGCCGGGGTGGCTCCACCCAGGGCATAGGCCTCATCAGCGACCTTGACGTGCAGGGCGTCCCGATCGGGGTCCGCGTAGACCGCCACCGACCCGATCCCTGAGTCCTTGCAGGCCCGCGCGATGCGCACTGCGATCTCACCACGATTAGCGATCAGGACCTTGCTGATGGGTGCCATGGGTCGGAGCCTAGCGTCTCGCCTAGCCCCCGCTCGGCGATGTCCGCGGGGTTACCCGACAGTCGGTCCGTGAGGTGGATTACATGACGGTGCACGTAGGTTGGCGCCACGACCGCACCGTCTCCAGTAGCCGGTGACCACCGCTCTCGAGGTCGGCTCCCGTCGTCCGTGCCAATCGCGGTGGGCGTCCGACCCGGGGTGCGGCGTACTGTGCTGAAGATGCGGGACCTGCCCACAGGCACGGTGACGTTCCTGTTCACCGACATCGAGGGATCGACCCAAGTGCTCCAGCAGCTCGGGCGCGACGGGTTCGTGCGCCAGCTGGACCAACACGCCGAGATCATGCGCACCGCGGTCGCCGAGCACGGAGGCGTCGAGATCGGAACCGAGGGCGACTCGTTCTTCGTCGTGTTCCCGACGGCGTCGGGCGCGCTGCGAGCCGCCGTCGGGGCGCAACGAGCGCTCGCTGCCCATTCCTGGTCCGACGGCGATCCGATCCGGGTCCGCATGGGACTGCACACCGGCGAGGGAGTGCGGGGAGGAGACAACTACGTCGGGATCGATGTCAACCGAGCGGCCCGGATCGCGGCGGCCGGACACGGCGGACAGATCGTGGTGTCGGAGGCCACCCGCATCCTGGTCGGGGACGATGTGCCCGACGGAGCGACGTTCCGGAGTCTCGGGCCGCACGAGCTGAAGGGCCTCGAGCATCCTGAGCGCCTCCACGATCTCGTGATTGACGGTCTGCGCTCCGACTTCCCTCCGTTGGGGGCGCGGGCAGCCCGCAAGAACAACCTGCCGCCGCGCCGGACCTCGTTCGTCGGCCGCGCACGCGCGATGGCCGACATCGAGAGACTGCTGGGCGAGACGCGACTGCTCACCCTGACCGGCCCGGGCGGCATCGGCAAGACCCGGCTCGCGCTCGAGGCCGCCTCGACTTTGGTGGATCGGTATCCCGACGGCGTATTCTTCGTGGACCTCAGCCCGCTCACCGATCCCACGCTCGTGATCCCAGCGATCGCCGCAGTGCTCACCGTCCGGGAGGCACCCGGTCGAGACCTCGCCGACGGCCTTCGCCGGCACCTCGCGGATCTCGACGTGTTGCTCGTGCTCGACAACCTCGAGCAGCTCGAGGAAGGCAGCTCGGCGATCGGCGACGTGCTCGACGCGGCGCCCAGGGTGTCGGTGCTGGCGACCAGCCGCATCCCGCTTCACCTCTCTGGCGAGCGTGAGTACCCGGTGACCCCGTTGGAGCTCCCCGCGCACCGGCAGCGTGGCGATGGCGCGAGACTCGGCTCATCGGAGTCGGTCAGGCTGTTCGTGGACCGTGCGGCGTCGGTCCGCCCGGATTTCGCTCTCACCGAGGCGAACACACCGGCGGTCGTCGAGATCGTCGAGCGGCTCGACGGGCTGCCACTGGCGCTGGAGCTCGCCGCCAGCCGGCTCCGAGTGCTCGACCCCGCGTCGTTGGCCTCTCGGCTCGAGCACCGGCTGCCCCTGCTGAAGGGGGGTGCCCGAGACCTGCCCGCGCGTCACCGCACGCTCGAGGAGACGATCCGCTGGAGTCACGACATCCTCGAACCCGGCGACCGGCGACTTTTCGCCCGGCTTTCGGTCTTCGCCGGCGGTTGGACACTGGACGCCGCGGAGGCGGTCTGCGACGGCGACGGCATCGATGTGCTCGAGGGGCTCAGCACGCTCGTGGACAACAGCCTGGTGAGGCGCCGGGAGCTGGAGGACGGGTCGCTGCGGTTCCTGATGCTCGAGACCATCCGGGAGTTCGCCTGGGAGCGCCTCGAAGAAGCGGGGGAGATCGAGCTCCTGCGCGAGAGGCACGGTCGACACTACGAGTCCCTCACAGAGCGCGTCAGCGCCGCACTCGAGCGTGGGCGAGGCGATTGGCTGGACCTACTCGACGCGGAGCAAGGGAATCTCCGCGCCGCACTCGCATGGTTCCAGGAACGATCCGACTACGAGGGCTTGCAGGCGATGGCGGGATCACTCGGCCACTACTGGATGGACCGAGGTCTCCTCAGCGAGATGCGGACCTGGCTCGAGAGGTCCCTCGAGTCTGGGGTCAAGGGTGGTCACCATGCCTTGGTCCTCACTCGCCTTTCCGGGGCGGACTACGTGCAAGGCCGATACCAGGAAGCCCGCGTGCGAGCCGAGGATGCGCTTGTGGAGGCCCGAAGCACCGGCGACCTCGAGAGCGTTCAGCGTGCCATGGCCCATCTGGCGAACGCGCTTGAGGCACAGGGGTTCGTCGAGGAGTCGTGGGACCTGGAGAGGGAGGGCGCGGAGATCGCGCGGAGGCTGCAGCCCGAGCACCCGCGGATGCTGTTGGTATCGCTGGTCAATCTGGGGTACTCGGCCATCGCCCGGGAGATGCTCGATGACGCCATCCGGTACTCGGAGGAAGCCGTCGCGCTGGCTCTGGAGCTCGGGGAGTCTGTCGATGGAGCCGCCGCGCGCTGCAACCTGGCGTTGGCGCTCATCGAGCTGGGACGCATCGAGGATGCCGCCGATGTGGGAGCCCAAGCCCTTGCCGCGGCAATCGATGCATCAGATCCCATGCTCGCTACAGACTGCCTGGAGGTAGTGGCCGCTGTGGAGGCACGACTGGGGAATCACGGCGCCGCCGTGAGGCTGCTCGGAGCATCTGAGGCCCTTCGAGAACGGACCGGCTCAGAGCTGGAGCCTCTGGAGCGCGCCCTGCACGACCGAACATCGCAGCTGCTCGGCACTGCACTCTCGGACTCGGAGCTGAGAGCAGCCTGGACTGAAGGAGCCGAGATGGACCTGAGGGATGCCCTCGGTGATGCGTCCTCGTAGGCGGGCGCACTAGGTTCAGCGGATGGCCTGGTTCTCGAAGAAGAGCAGGGACGCCGCGGCCCCGGACGATGCCGGGCCCGTGCTCGAGACGTCGGCCGAGATCGACACCGACCCGGACGTCGTCGGGCGCCCCCAGGCCAAGCCGCTGACCGAGGAGGACGAGCAGCGGATCGCCTCCGCGCTCCGGGCCCTGGCCGAGCGGGGTGTCGACGTCGACGACCTGTCGTCGATCGGCGCGGCCTACGACCGCAGCTTGCGAAGCCCAGAAGGGTAACGGTCAGGGGGAGGCCGCGGAGACCGTGGAGCTTATCGGCGTCGCGATCGGGGAGCACCTGCACCGGCACAGCACGTTCAAGTGGGCGATCGTCACCGACGCGTTCGGCACCGACCTCGGCCTCGCTGCGGCGCGCTCCGAGACCGTCGTCGTGCCGCACAACCTCGTGGGTGCGCGCTGGATGCGCCGCGAGACGGGATGGATTCCGGGCGTCGTCGGGCACCTCGTGACCCTCGTTCCCCGCGCCGCGCGTCCCCCGGATGACACCTAGGATCCGACCATGAGCACCGACGCCGCTGACTCACGGAGCAAACGTGACCTGGAGGGCGGGATCAAGCGCGACTTCCGCCGCAAGCTGTCCTACGGGGACTACCTGCACCTGGACCTGCTGCTCTCAGCACAACAACCGCTGAGCGACCCCCCTCAGCACGACGAGCTGCTCTTCATCATCCAGCACCAGACATCGGAGTTGTGGCTCAAGCTGCTCGTCCACGAGCTGCGTTCCGCCAGAACGCTCCTCGGCCGGGACGACCTCGCCCCTGCGCTCAAGCGGCTCGCCCGCGTCAAGCACGTTCAGCACACGCTGACCGACCAATGGTCCGTACTCGCCACGCTGACGCCGAGTGAGTACGCGGAGATCCGGCCGTTCCTCGCGTCGAGTTCCGGCTTCCAGTCGGCCCAGTACCGCGAGGTGGAGTTCCTCCTCGGCAACAAGAACGCCGACATGGTGGAGGTCTTCGGCCACGATCCCAAGGTGCAGTCCGAGCTGCGGACGCTGCTGCACGAGCCAAGTCTCTACGACGCCTTCCTCGCCTTCCTCGCTCGCCGTGGCTATGCCGTGCCGGAGGCGCTGCTGAATCGCGACTGGTCGCAGCCCTACGTCCACCACGAAGGCCTCGTCGACGTCTTCGCAGAGGTCTATGCCGCGCCGCACGACCACTGGGGCGTCTACGAGACGTGCGAGGAGCTCGTCGATGTCGAGGACAACTTCCAGCAGTGGCGGTTCCGGCACCTGCAGGTGGTCCAACGCACCATCGGACAGAAGACGGGCACAGGCGGCTCGACTGGCGTGGACTTCCTGCGGCGCGCCCTTGACCTGACCTTCTTCCCGGAGCTCTACGAGGTCCGCACCCGCATCGGCAGCTGAGCACAGCTGATTGTGAAGTGGTATGCCGCTGAGCTCGCTTTCGTGCGAAAGCGAGCTCAGCGGCATACCACTTCTTTCGTCCTGGTCAGCTGGTCTTCGCGCGGACCTGCCGCTTGATGCGCGCCAGCATCGCCGCCATCCCGCGAAGCCGCAGCGGGGAGACCGCCTCGGCCAGGCCGAACCGCATGGGCACGTCGTCGGGGAGGGCCAGGACCTGCGCCGCGGTGAGGCCATCGAGTCCCTCGTGGAGGATCCCGGCAAAACCTCGGGTCGTCGGCGACTCCGAAGGCGCGTCGAAGAAGAGGTGGACGCTGCGCTCGGTGAGTGAGTCACCGTCGTCGACCTCGACGATGAGGAACAGCGGCGTCTGGCACTCGTCGACCCGCTCGAGCTTGTCGAGCTGGCCCGCGTACCGCTCGGGCAGCTCGGGCAGCCCGTCGCTGAACTCCAGCAGGAGCTGCAGCTTGAGGTCGTTGGTCGCCGACCGGAAGTCGTCCGCGATCTCGGCCAACGAGGTGGGCAGCTCGGTGTTCGTCACCTCTCGATGGGCACGCGTACGGCGTTGCCCCACTCCGTCCAGGAACCGTCGTAGTTGCGCACCGACTCGAAGCCGAGCAGGTGGGTGAGGACGAACCACGTGTGCGACGAACGCTCTCCGATGCGGCAGTAGGCAACGACGTCGTCGTCCGGGGTGAGGCCTTGCTCGCGAAGGTAGATGTCCTCCAGCTCGTCGCGGGACTTGAAGGTGCCGTCGTCGTTGGCGGCGCGGGCCCAGGGAACCGACTTCGCGCCGGGGATGTGGCCGCCGCGCATCGCGCCCTCCTGGGGATAGTCCGGCATGTGGAGCAGCTCGCCGGAGTACTCGCCGGGGGAGCGGACATCGACCATCGGCTTGCCGATGTGGTCCAGGACCTCCTCCTTGAAGGCACGGATCGGGGCGTCGTCGCGCTCGGCGACCGGGTAGGTGGCCGGCTTCGGCGTCGGCACGTCACGCGTCAGCTCGCGACCCTCGGCGATCCACTTGGCCCGGCCACCGTCAAGCAGCCGGACGTCGTCGTGTCCGAACAGGCTGAGCACCCACAGCGCGTACGCCGCCCACCAGTTCGACTTGTCGCCGTAGATGACGACTCTCGTGTCGCGTGACGATGCCGCGCGAGCCCATGACCTCGGCGAAGCGGGCCCCGTCGACGTAGTCCCGCGAAACGGGGTCGTTGAGGTCGAGGTGCCAGTCGATCTTGAGGGCTCCGGGAATGTGGCCGGTGTCGTAGAGCAGGACGTCCTCGTCGGACTCGAGCAGGGCGATGCCGTCGGGGCCGCCGATCCGTCGCCCCTCGATCTGTTCGGCGAGCCATTCCGTGGTGACGAGTCGCTCGGGGTGCGCGTAGGCAGCGATCTTGGTCTCCACAGGCGTCGTGTCTTCGACAGTCATGGTGTCCATGGTGTCACGGTCAGCCGAACGCGAGACAGGGGGTGGTCATAACGCCTGGTTTTGCTTCACGGCCCTCGAGGAGGTTGGTTCCGAGTCGTCGAGGTCGTCGAGGGCGTCGAGGCCGTCGAGGCGGTCCAGGTCGGCCTGGCACCGGCCAGCGAACTCACCGAGCTCGGCAATCGCGTCCTGGACGTCCTTGAGCCGCTGCTCGAGGTCGGCGCGACGCGCGTCGATCTGGCCGAGAACGTACTCGAGCTGGGCACGACGGCCCCGCGGTGCGTCGAACAGGTCGATGATGGTGCGGATCTCCTCGAGCGGGAAGCCCAGCCGCTTGCCCCGCAGGATGAGGTTGAGCCGGGTCCGATCCCGCCGGTGGTAGATGCGCTGGGTCCCCCGCCGCTCGGGGGAGATGAGGCCGAGGTCCTCGTAGTGGCGCACCGCGCGATGCGTCACGCCGAACTCGTCGGCAACCTGCGCGATGGTCCAGCTCGGGCCACTTGTCATGCGTCTGATCGTGCTTTACGTTTACGTAAGCGTCAAGTACTGATCGAGGAGCGACATGTTCGAGCTGAGCCAGGAGCACGAGGACTTCCGCAAGGTCGTGCGCGACTTCGCCGAGAAGGAGGTCGCGCCCAACATTGCGAAGTGGGATGCCGAGAGCCACTTCCCGACCGACCTGGTGCCCAAGATGGGCGAGCTCGGCCTCTTCGGTCTCGTCGTGCCGGAGGAGTACGGCGGCAGCGCCAGCGAGGGACAGGGCGACTTCACCAGCCTCTGCGTGGCCATCGAGGAGCTCGGCCGGGTCGACCAGTCGATCGGGATCACCCTGTCCGCGGGCGTCGGGCTCGGCATCAACCCGATCCTCACCTACGGCAACGACGAGCAGAAGCGGCGCTTCCTGCCCGACCTCGTGGCCGGACGGGCCCTTGCCGGCTTCGGCCTCACGGAGCCCGAGGCCGGCTCGGATGCGGCCGCAACCAGGACCCGGGCCGCCCGGGACGGCCACGAGTGGGTCATCAACGGAGCCAAGGCGTTCATCACCAACTCGGGCACCGACATCACCTCCGTCGTGACGGTGACCGCGCGGACGGGCACCAACGAGGACGGCACCGCCCGGATCTCCGCGATCATGGTGCCCTCGGGTACGCCCGGATTCACCGTGGAGCCCGCCTACCACAAGCTGGGCTGGCACGTCTCCGACACCCACGGCCTCAGCTTCGAGGACTGCCGGGTCCCGCTCGAGAACCTGCTCGGCGACGAGGGTGGGGGCTTCAAGCAGTTCCTCAAGACCCTTGACGACGGCCGGATCGCCATCTCGGCCCTCGCGGTCGGCTGCGCGCGGGCCTGCCTCGAGCTGGCCACCGACTACGCCAAGACCCGGATGGCCTTCGGCCGGCCCATCGGCGTCAACCAGGGCGTCTCCTTCCAGCTCGCCGACCTGGCCGTCATGGTCGAGGCTGCCCGCACCCTGACGTACAAGGCGGCGTGGCTCAAGGACGAGCTCCACGAGGGCCGCCGCTCCGTCAAGGAGGTCAAGCACGCCGCCGCGATCGCGAAGCTCTACTCGACGGAGGCGGCCGTGTCTGCCACTCGCATCGCGACCCAGGTCTTCGGGGGCAACGGCTTCATGGAGGAGTTCCCCGTGGCGCGCTTCTACCGGGACGCCAAGATCCTCGAGATCGGCGAGGGTACGTCGGAGGTCCAGCGCATGCTCATCGCGCGAGGCCTTGGCCTCCCACAGTCCTGACCACGTGCGAATCAACAGGCAGGATGAGCCGTATGCCGCTGAGTGACCTCCCAGCCCAAGGCCCCTTCGCGACGGACTCCTTTCGTGACGGCGTCCACGACGACGAGCGCGTCGCCGACGTCCGGGCCCGCCTCAACGCGGCCTGGGCCGCATCGGAGCTGGCCCCGGACAAGGCACAGGCGAAGCTCGACGCGCAGGGCAAGATCTACGTCCGCGACCGGATCGCGTTGCTCTTCGACAAGGGGTCCTTCGTCGAGGACGGCCGGTACGCCAACGCCCTGCAGCGGGGACTGCCGGCCGACGGCGTGGTGACCGGTCGGGGAACGGTGGATGGCCGACCCGCGATCGTCATCGCGAACGACCCCACCGTCAAGGCGGGCTCCTGGGGTAGCCGCACGGTCGAGAAGATCGTCCGCGCCACGGAGATGGCGCTGCGAGAGGAACTGCCGGTCTTCTGGTTCGTCGACTCCGCCGGGGCCCGCATCACCGACCAGGTCGAGATGTTCCCCGGCCGCCGCGGGGCCGGCCGGATCTTCCACAACCAGGTCGCGCTCTCCGGCAAGGTGCCGCAGATCTGCTGCCTCTTCGGGCCCTCGGCTGCGGGAGGCGCCTATATCCCGAGCTTCTGCGACCTCATCATCATGGTTGAGGGCAACGCCTCGATGTACCTCGGCAGCCCCCGGATGGCCGAGATGGTCGTGGGGGAGAAGGTCACCCTCGAGGAGATGGGCGGCGCCCGGATGCACTGCACGGTCTCCGGGGTCGGGGACCTGCTCGCGGAGGACGACGTCGAGGCGATCGAGCTGGCCAAGCTGTACTTCTCCTACGTGCCCGGCACGTGGCGTGACCAGCCGCCGAGCTACCACGCCGAGGAGCCGTCGACGCCGCTGACGAAGCACACCGTCCCCGAGCGCGAGTCCGTGCCCTTCGACGTCCACGCCGTCATCGACGGACTCGTCGACGAGGACTCGTTCTTCGAGCTCAAGCCGCTCTGGGCCGGCGAGCTCGTCATCGGCTTCGGCCGGATGGCCGGTGAGACGGTCGGCATCGTCGCGAACAACTCGATGGTCAAGGGCGGCGTCCTCTTCACGGACAGCGCCGACAAGGCCGCCCGCTTCATCTGGCTCTGCGACGCCTTCAACATCCCGCTTCTCTACCTCGCGGATGTTCCCGGCTTCATGATCGGCTCGGAGGTCGAGCGCGGTGGGATCATCCGCCACGGTGCCAAGATGGTCAGCGCGGTGTCCTCGGCAACCGTGCCGCAGTTCTGCGTCGTCGTCCGCAAGGCGTACGGAGCCGGCCTCTACGCGATGGCTGGCCCGGGCTTCGGTCCGGATGCGACGATCGCGCTGCCGACGGCCCGGATCGCGGTGATGGGGCCGGAGGCCGCGGTCAACGCGGTGTATGCGAACAAGATCGCGCAGGTCGAGGCGGCTGACGGCCCCGAGGCACGCGACGCCTTCGTGGCCGCGCGTCGCGCCGAGTACGAGGAGGACGTCGACATCGAGCGGCTCGCGGCCGATCTCGTCCTGGACTCGATCGTCGAGGCGGACGAGTTGCGCGCGGACCTCGTTCGCAGGCTGGCTTATGCTGCCCGGCGTGACCGTCACTTCAGCGAACGACGCCGCTCAGTCCCGCCGGTCTGAGCCGCGGCTGGCCGAGCGGCTCGAGCGCGTCGACCCGGAGGCCGAGGCGGCCCAGCCCTGGTGGCGCCGCTTCGGGTTCTGGTTCCCGGTCGCGGTCTACGCGATCTCGCGGATCTACGTTCTCGTCGCCGGCATCCTGCTCGCCAGGGGCCAGATCGCGTTGCCCATCGGGCTGGAGCGGATCCGCATCTCGTACCCGTTGCCGGCCGACCCGGGCTACCTCGCCGCGATGACGAACTGGGACGGGCAGTGGTACCGCGTCATCGCCGAGGAAGGCTATCCACGGGTCCTGCCACGGGTCGGCCACGGCGGGATCGACATGAACCCCTGGGCCTTCTTCCCGGTCTTCCCGCTCGCCGTCCGGGCGATCATGACGGCCACGGGGCTGCCGTTCGTCGTCGTCGGTCCGGTGCTCTCGACGCTCGTCGGCTTCGCCGCGATGTTCCTGCTCTTCAAGCTCATCGACCAAGCGGTCGGCCGCTGGGAAGCCATCGTCGCAGTCGTCGCGACCTGCTTCTACATCGCCTCGCCCGTGTTCTCGGCCGCCTACACCGAGTCGGCCGCCCTGCTCCTCGTCGTGGCGATCCTGCTGCTGCTGCGGGCCAGGCGGTACTGGTGGGTCGCCGTTCTGCTCGTCGTGCTGTCCCTGACGCGGAACGTCGTCATCGCCATGGTGCCGGTCATCATCGCCCACGCCGTGGTCCGCTGGCGCCAGCAGGACGAAGGCCCTCACCCGGTCCGCTTGCGTTGGGGGATGGCGGCGCTGGCGGCCTGGGCCGGGATACTCACCCTGCTGTGGCCGACGATCGTGTCCGTCGTGACGCAGACCCCGGACGCGTACAACCAGACCATGCTCGCCTGGAACATCCAGACGAAGGTCAAGCTCTACATGTGGTGGAACCTGCTCTACACCTACTGGGGCGTCATCGGGCAGGGCCTCGGCATCCTCGCCGTGGCGGCCTTCACCTGGTTCATGCTGTCGAAGCACTCGTGGCGCTGGGGTCCCGAGATCTGGGGCTGGGCCGGGGCCTATCCCGGCTACATCCTCCTCGTGACGAGCACGACGCCGAGCCGGGTCCGCTACGCCCTGCTGGCCTTCCCGATGACGCTCATCATGGCGTGGTTCCTCAAGCTGAGGTGGTGGAGCCGATGGCGCTACTGGATCCTCGCGGGGATCGTCCTCGTCGGCGCCGTCCAGATGTGGTGGTGGCTCGAGCACTACCTCATCATCAAGAACCTCGCCGACGACCTCTATCCCTAGGCGACCCCTATGCGTTCGGCGTCCTCAGCGGGGTGACGATGTCGAACCAGCCGATCCCTGCATCGGCCAGCAGGTCTCGCAGCAGCGGCAGCGACAACCCGACGACGTTGTGGTGGTCCCCCTCGATCCCGGCGACGAACGGTCCACCGAGGCCGTCGATGGTGAACGCGCCGGCCACCTGCAGCGGTTCGCCCGTGGCGACGTAGGCGTCGATCTCCTCGTCGGAGACACGGGCGAAGTGCACCGTCGTCGAGGCCACCGCGCCGATCGTCGCACCGCCCGAGTCGCGGTCGTCGACGAGCCAGTGGCCGGTGTGCAGGAGTCCCGTCCGCCCGCGCATACGACGCCACCGGGCCACCGCCTCGGCCGGGTCGGCCGGCTTCCCGTGCACCTCGCCGTCGAGCTGGAGCACGGAGTCACAGCCGAGCACCAGCGCGGGGGACTCGTTGCGGCTCGCCACGTCCTCCGCCTTCGCGCGGGCGAGGACGAGTGCGATGTCGACCGCCCCGAGCGGTCCGTAACGGTCGAGGGCCTCGTCCACCACGAGGTCCTCGTCCACCTCGCTCACCACGACAGTGGGCTCCACTCCCGCGCCCCGCAAGGTCCTCAGCCGCGCCGGCGATGCGGAACCGAGCACGAGCGGGACGGGGCGGTCGGGCGGCAGCGGGCTCAGCGGCATACGACGGAATGTACGGCACGGACAGCGAGACGGCGCCCCCCGCGAAGGGTGCGGCGCCGTCGGCGCGTCAAGCGGTCAGACCTCCCCGAGCACGGCCGCGCGCAACGTGTCCAGACCGACGCCGCCGATGTCGAGCGCGCGGCGGTGGAATGCCTTGAGGTCGAAGGCGTCGCCTTCACGCCGTTTGACCTCGTCGCGCAGCTGGAGCCACAAACGCTCGCCGACCTTGTACCCGGGAGCCTGGCCCGGCCAGCCGAGGTAGCGGTTCAGCTCGAAGCGCAGCGTCTTCTCGTCCATGAAGCCGTAGCGGGTCAGGTACGTCCACGCCTTGTCGTAGTCCCACGCCCCTCCGCCGACCTCCTCGGGCGCCTCGAAGCCACAGTGCACTCCGATGTCGATGACGACGCGCGCAGCCCGAAGGGACTGTCCCCCAAGCCAACCCATGCGGTTGCCCGGATCGTCCATGTAGCCGAGCTCGGCCATGAGGCGCTCCGCGTAGAGCGCCCAGCCCTCGGCGTGGCCCGACGTGAACGACTCGAGGCGGCGCCACTTGTTGAGCAACGCGGACCGGTAGACCGTCTGCGCGATCTGCAGGTGGTGGCCGGGGACGCCCTCGTGGTAGACGGTCGTCAGCTCGTTCCACGTCTGGAACTCGGTCTTGCCCTTGGGGACGCTCCACCACATCCGCCCGGGTCGGCTGAAGTCGTCGCTCGGGCCGGTGTAGTAGATGCCGCCGGTCTGCGTGGGAGCGATCATGCACTCGATCCGCTGGACCGGCTCGGGGATGTCGAAGTGGACGTCCTTGAGATTGCGGATCACCTCGTCCGCGCGCTCCTGCATCCACGCCCTGAGCGCGTCCGTGCCGTGCAGCTGGTACGTCGGGTCGGCGTCGAGGATCTCGACTGCTCTCGCGACGCTTGCACCCGGCTCGAGGCCCTCCGCGATCTCGATCATCTGGGCGTGGAGGTTTGCGACCTCCCGCTGCCCCCAGGCGTAGGTCTCCTCGAGGTCGACCGTCGCGCCGAGGAAGGAGCGCGACTCGAGTGTGTAGCGCTCCCGCCCGCAGGCGTCGGCCTCCGGGGCGTGCGGCAGCAGCTCCCGCTCCAGCCAGTCAGCCATCTCGCTGTATGCCGCTGACGCCGCCTTCGCCGCGGCCGCGAGCTCGGCCTTGACGTTGCCTTCGAGCGGGCCGTCCGCCGTCTCCGCGCGGGTGAGCAGGGTGGCGAAGTAGCCGTCGTCGGCGGTCAGGTCGCGCGCCTGCTCGGCGCAGGCGATCACCTGGCGTCGCGGCGAGACCAGGCCGCGCTCGCGGGCCGAGAGGAGAGACTGTTGGTAGCCCTCGAGGGCCGTTGGAATGCGGGACATCCGGACCGCGAAGGTGTGCCAGTGGGCCTCGGAATCGTGGGGCATGAGGTCGAAGATGTCGCGCACGAGCTGCAGGGGGGAGGCCAGCACATTGAGGGCCATCTCCTCGAGCCCTGCAGCGTGTCGCTGCTCGGCCAGCTCGAGCCGGTCGGTCAAGGCGGCAATGGTCACCCGGTCGACGTCGTCCGTCGGCGTCGCCGTCGCCAGCTCCGCGAGCGTCGCCTGCCGCAGGACGCTGTGGGCGGCATGCCCGGCAGGGGAGAAGTCGTCGAGCTCGTCCTCGCGACCCGGCACGCCCAGATAGGTGGCCTGGATCGGGCTGAGCTCGACCATCGCGTCCAGGTACTTCTCGGCGAGGCGGTCGACGTCGGTCTGGGGGCGCGTGCTGGGCGCCTCGGTGGAGGTGGTGGTGTCAGTCACCGATCGAACGTATCCCAGCCCGTGGCCACGAGGACAACGGGAATCCCAGGACGTAGGGACGTCCTAGTCGTCATTGTTGTTGTTGCGCCGTCCTTCTTCTTGCCCTTCTTGTCGTCGGCGCCGCCTCCTTGATCACCGGAGTTGCCGGAGTTGCCGGAGTCTCCGGCGTCGCCGGAGTCTCCGGCGGAGACGACGAGCACGACGACGCCGTCGCTGGCGGGCTCGCCGGACGCCGGCCAGCTGCCGACGACGGTGCCCGGCGCGTCAGCGGAGGGAATGGGCGCGGTGCTGTAGCGCAGGTTCGCGCGCTTGAGAATCGTCGTCGCGCCGTCGGCCGTCGCGCCCGCCAGGCCCTCGGGAACCACGACCGGCTCGACCCCACCGGGCAGCTGGCCGCGACTGACGACGAGGACCGCCGTCTGGCCGCGCTCCATGACCTCACCCTGCCGCGGGAAGGTGCCGATGACCTGTCCCTCGGGGGCGCCGGAGCGGACGAGGGCCCAGCGGACGTTGAGCCCTCGAGAGATGAGGTCGTCGACGACATCTGCTCGTTCGCGACCGACCGCATCGCGGGGCATGGCGGGACCGTCGGGAGTGTCCGGTTCCTCGGTCGTGGGCTGATCTTCGATGGTGGTCGAGGGAGCCGTGACAGGCTGGTTGACCGGCTCGTCGCCCCGGTTCAGCGCCAGGGTGGCGGCTGCCGCGATGGCGACCGCGACCAGCGTGGCGACGACCCAACGCACGCGGGAACGGCCGTGGTGCGACGTGCGGGAGGCCGTGGTGCGCCCGCGGTGTGCCGCGCGTGAGGCGTCGGCGCGGTCGTGGTGGTCAGCGGCCCGAGGGCCGGCGAGGGCGTGGGTGGCGGCGGGAAGGACGCTGGTGGCCGGGTGCTGGTCCGGCCGGGGAAGGGCGGCCGTCGGTGCACTCTGGCTGGGGCTGGCCGTGGCGACCTGTCGCAGCGCGGCGGCCATGGCCCCGACATCCGGGAATCGGTCGCGGGGGTCCATGGCCGTCGCCCGGGCCACCACCTCGTCGAGTGCGATCGGGAGGTCCGGGTCGAGGGAGCTCGGTCGGGGGATCTCGCTGTCGAGGTGGCGCAGTGCCACGGTCACCGGGGAGTCGCCGTCGAAGGGCACGCTGCCCGTCACCATCTGGAACAGGAGCACGCCGACCGAGTACTGGTCGGACGCCTCATTCGCGGGCTCACCACGCACCATCTCGGGGGAGACGTACTGCGCCGTTCCCATGATCGTCCCGGTCTCCGTCAGGGACGAGCCAGCGAGCGCCCTGGCGATCCCGAAGTCGGTCACCTTGACCGCGCCATGCGGCGTGATGATGACGTTGCTCGGTTTGATGTCACGGTGGACGAAGCCAGCCTCGTGTGCGGCGCCGAGGGCGTCGCACACCTGGGCGGTCATCCGGGCGGCCTCCTGCGCTGGGATCCGCCCACGCTCGGCCAGCACCTTGGCAAGGTCGCGGCCCTCGACGAGCTCCATGACGATGAAGTGCGTCGCCCCGTCCTGGCCGTAGTCGAGGATCCGCGCGACCGACGGATGTGTGAGTCGAGCCGACATCAGCGCCTCGCGCCGGAACCGCTCGATGAAGTCGCCGGAGTCGGCGAGCTCCTCGCGGAGCAGCTTGACGGCGACCCGTCGGTGCAGGCGCGTGTCCATGGCGACATGGACCTCGCCCATGCCGCCTGCGGCGATGCGGGACTCCAGCTGGTAGCGATTTGCAAGCATCACGACGTCTTCAGTGGTACGGCAGGCACAAGGAGAGAGGCTAGACCACTATGGCCGTGGAAAGGACATCAGGACGCGGTCTCTGCCGGCCCTGCGGCCACTGTGATGTTGATCAAGGACGATGGTCAAGGTCGGGGAAGGGAGCTCGACGCCCAGCCACCGCGACGGGCCGACGGGCCGACGAGACGCCACGAGGGGTCGGACCACGGGGACGGACGTCGCGGCGCGGACTCGGAGGCGCCACCGGCGACAAGTGTCAGAACTGCGGCGAGCGCGGCCACCTCCTCCGGCGTGGCCGCTCCGGACTCGATCCGGATCGCCACCGAGCCCGCAGCAGGGTCGTCGCTCGCGGTTCGGGTGGTCACAGCGGGATGTTCCCGTGCTTCTTGGGCGGCAGCGTGTCGCGCTTGCTGCGCAGGGCCCGCAGCGCCCGGGTGACGTTCATCCGGGTGTTGGACGGCGAGATGACGGTGTCGATGTAGCCGCGCTCCGCCGCGATGTACGGGTTGGCGAGGGTCTCCTCGTAGTGCGTGATGAGCTCCTGGCGCTTGGCCTCGACGTCGCCGCTCTCGGCGGCCACGGCGGCGAGCTCCTTGCGGTAGAGGATGTTGACCGCGCCCTGCGCCCCCATCACGGCGATCTGTCCGGTCGGCCAGGACAGGTTGATGTCGGCGCCGAGGTGCTTGGACCCCATGACGTCGTACGCGCCGCCGTAGGCCTTCCGGGTGATGACCGTCACCTTCGGGACGGTCGCCTCGGCGTAGGCGTAGATCAGCTTGGCGCCGCGGCGGATGATGCCGTCCCACTCCTGGGACGTGCCGGGCAGGAAGCCGGGCACGTCGACGAAGGTCAGCACCGGCACGTTGAAGCAGTCGCAGGTGCGGACGAACCGGGCGGCCTTCTCGGAGGCGTCGATGTCGAGGGTCCCGGCGAACTGCATCGGCTGGTTGGCGACGACGCCGATGGACATCCCGTCGATTCGGGCGAAGCCGGTGATGATGTTCGGCGCGAACAGCGGCTGCACCTCGAGGAACTCCCCGTCGTCCACGACGTGCGAGACGACCTCGTGCATGTCGTAGGGGACGTTGGGGGAGTCGGGGACGCACGTGTCGAGCCACCGGTCGTCGTCGGTGACGGCCAGGTCCGCCTCGCCCTCGTCGTAGGACGGCGGCGTCTCCAGGTTGTTGCTCGGCAGGTAGGACAGCAGCGCCTTGACGTAGTCGATGGCGTCCTGCTCATCGGTGCCCATGTAGTGCGCCACGCCCGACTTCGTGTTGTGCGTCTTGGCGCCGCCGAGGTCCTCGAACCCGACGTCCTCGCCGGTGACCGTCTTGATGACGTCCGGACCGGTGATGAACATGTGGCTGGTCTGGTCGACCATGACCGTGAAGTCAGTGATGGCCGGGGAGTAGACGGCCCCGCCCGCGCACGGCCCCATGATGAGGCTGATCTGCGGGATGACGCCGGACGCGCGGACGTTGCGGAAGAAGATCTCGCCATAGAGACCGAGCGAGACCACGCCCTCCTGGATCCGCGCGCCGCCGGAGTCGTTGAGGCCGATCACGGGGCAGCCGATCTTCATCGCGAAGTCCATGACCTTGACGATCTTCTCGCCGAAGACCTCGCCGAGCGAGCCGCCGAAGACGGTGAAGTCCTGCGCGAAGACGGCCACCTGCCGCCCGTCGATCATCCCGTAACCCGTGACCACGCCGTCGCCGTAGGGCCGGTTCTTCTCCTGGCCGAACTGGTTGCTCCGGTGCCGGGCGTACTTGTCCATCTCGATGAAGGTGCCCTCGTCGAGGAGCATCTCGATCCGCTCCCGCGCCGTCTTCTTGCCCCTGGCGTGCTGCTTCTCGACCGCCCGCTCCGACCCGGCGTGGGCGACCTCGGCGACCCGGCGCTTGAGGTCCGCGAGCTTGCCGGCCGTCGTCGACAGGTCAATGGTCTGCTGCGCCTCAGCGGCCGCCTGCTCCGATGCCATGGCGAGCACTCTAGCCTTGGAAAAGTGCGCGAATCGCTCCGCCCCGACCGCATCCGTGCGGCATTGGTCACGTCTGGTCAGCCGTGGCAGTCAGTCGAGTTCCATCCGTCGATCGACTCGACGAACAGCCGCGCCGCGGAGATCGTCAGCACGTATGCCGCTGGGCTGGCAGCCGGGGACAGCCCCCTCTGGCGCATCGTGGTCACCGACGACCAGACGGGTGGGCGGGGTCGTCTGGGACGGTCCTGGGAGGCGCCCCCGCGGGCGTCGATCGCTGTGTCGGCAGTCGTCCCGGCGCCCGAACCGGAGGCGCTGGCGTGGGTGTCCCTGCTGGCCGGGGTGGCGCTGGTCCGTGCGGTCATGGCGGTGACGACCTCCGCGGGAACGCCCGTCGAGGCCCGCCTCAAGTGGCCCAACGACGTCCTCCTCCCGGCTGATGACGATCGGAAGGTCGCCGGAATCCTGTCCGAGCTCACGCGATGGGGCGCAGGGGCAGCACGCCGTCGTCGTCGGTGCCGGAGTCAACGTGGACCAGCGCCGTGACGAGCTCCCCGTCGACACCGCCACCTCGCTGCGCCTCGTCGGAGCCGAGATCCGCCGCGAGGACCTCGTCATCGCCTACCTGCGCGAACTGCCCGCCGCGCTGCGCGACGACTCGGCACGCGAGGAGTACCGCAGGGTCTGCGCAACGGTGGGCTCGCAGGTGCGGGTCCACCTGCCCTCCGGCGCGGTCGCCGAAGGTCGGGCCACGCGCGTCGACGAGTCGGGCGCCCTTGTCATCGGGGTCGCCGGCGGAGAGCAGGCATTCTCCGCGGGCGACGTGGTCCACGTCCGCCCGGGCGGGACGCGGCTGGCATGATCGGGACATGCAGGAGGCAGGCGGGACGGGGGGCGGTGACTCAGGCACGACGCAGCCCGACGGGGCTGCAGCCGAGCGGGCTCCGGCACCCGAGCTCTTCGACGCGGAGGTGGACGCCAAGGACGTGACCGAGAGGCTGCTCGGGCGGCCCCTCGAGCTGCGCCGGCGTGACGTCACACGCGACGCGGGCGTCTCGCTCCTGTCGGCCCAGAAGTTCTGGCGTGCCCTGGGCTTCCCCGTCGTCTACACCGACGACGAGCTGTTCACCGCGTCCGACGTGGACGCCTTGCGCACCGTGGCCGGCATCGTCCGCGAGGGGAGCGTCGACGAGTCGCTGGCGCTCGCGATGACGCGCGCCGTTGCCCGCTCGGCAGACCGGCTCGCCGTGTGGCAGGCACAGCTGGTCGCCGAGGCCGTCGAGACGGAGATGTCGCTCGCGCGCAGCGTCGAGGGAGCCGAGGCCGGTGTGGGTGCCGAGACGAGGGTCGTGCCTTCCTTCGAGACCGCGACCGAGACCGCCCACCGCATGGCAGAGCTCGCCGACCGCTTCGAGCCGCTGCTCGTCTACGCCTGGCGGCGGCACCTGAGCGCCGCGATCTCGCGCATGCTCGCCGATGCCGACCCGGAGAGCTACGGCCTGGTGAAGATGCGCTCCGTCGGTTTCGCCGACCTCGTGAACTTCACGTCCCTCGTGCGGAAGATGTCCGAGCGCGACCTCGCTCGTCTCGTCCACCGGTTCGAGCGACTCTCCGCGGACGTCATCACGGCGCACGGTGGGCGCCTCATCAAGACGGTGGGAGACGAGGTCCTCTTCACCACCGTCCAGGCCGCTCCCGCGGCCGCCATCGCGCTCGACCTCATCGCCACCATCTCGCAGGACGACGTCCTGCCCGAGGTCAGGTGCGGCATGGCACGCGGGCCGGTCGTCTCGAGCCTGGGCGATGTCTTCGGCACGACCGTCAACCGCGCCTCTCGCCTCACCGCCGTCGCCCAGGCCGGCACCGTGCTCGTCGACGCCACCATGGCACGCGAGCTCGCCATCCTCTCCGGCTTCCGGCTCACCGGCCAGCGCCGTCGGATCCTGCGAGGCGTCGGACCCGTGTCGCCCTCGCTCCTGCGTCGCGCCTCGGCCGAGGGCCGCGGAGCCACCTGACTCTGCGGTCCCAGCGCCCAACTCACCAAGGAGCTCCAAGCGTGACCCCGTCTGAGCAGCCGCCCACCCCGAGCCGGAACCTCGTGCGTATCGAGCGCTTCGACGATCCCGCCCTCGCCCACGTTGCCGAGCTGGTGCTCGACCGGCCCGAGGCGCTCAACGCCGTCTCCACCGCGATGGCCGAGGCCATCCGGGACGCCACCCAACAGCTCGCTCGGGACGACACGGTCCGGTGTGTCGTCCTGACGTCGAGCCACGAGAAGGCGTTCTGCGTCGGTGCCGACCTCAAGGAGCGCAACGCCCTGACCGACGCCGAGCTCGTGCAGCAACGACCGCTGGCCCGCTCGGCATACGGCGGCGTGCTCGCCCTCCCGATGCCAGTGGTCGCGGCAGTGGACGGCTTCGCCCTCGGCGGCGGCTTCGAGCTGGCCCTCTCGTGCGACATCATCGTTGCGGGCGATGGAGCGCTCGTCGGGCTGCCCGAGGTCGGCGTCGGCGTCATACCCGGCGGCGGCGGCACCCAGCTGCTCGTGCGGCGCGCCGGCTGGTCCCGGGCGGCGAGGATGATCTTCACCGCCGCCAAGCTGCCGGCCGCGGAGGCCCTCGCGATGGGAGCGGTCGACGAGGTCGTCGCGGCGGGCGCGGCCCGCGTCCGGGCGCTCGAGCTCGCCCGGACCATCGCCGCGAACTCGCCGGTCGGGCTGCGCAACGCGAAGCGAGCGATGCGCCTCGGGGCGGACGTCGACCTCGCGTCAGGACTCGAGATCGAGGACGCCTGCTGGCGGGCCACGGCCTTCTCCGGTGACCGCCGCGAGGGCGTCGCCGCGTTCGCGGAGAAGCGCACTCCCAACTGGCCGGGTCGCTGAGGTCACGACCGCGCGCAGCCGGCCCAGCGGCATACGGCGGAGATGGTCGAGTGTGCAGTACGGGACGGCGCCGACTGCACACTCGACGAGATGGGCGGCAGGAGCGCGCGGGAGCTCGGGCTGGGGGCGAGCCCAGCGGCGTACGGCGGAGATGGTCGAGTGTGCAGTACGGGACGGCGCCGACTGCACACTCGACGAGATGGGCGGCAGGAGCGCGCGGGAGCTCGGGCTGGGGGCGAGCCCAGCGGCGTACGGCGGAGATGGTCGAGTGTGCAGTACGGGACGGCGCCGACTGCACACTCGACGAGATGGGCGGCAGGAGCGCGCGGGAGCTCGGGCTGGGAGCGAGCCCAGCGGCATACGGCGGAGATGGTCGAGTGTGCAGTACGGGACGGCGCCGACTGCACACTCGACGAGATGGGCGGCAGGAGCGCGCGGGAGCTCGGGCTGGGGGCGAGCCCAGCGGCATACGGCATCGTCGTGCCTCGAGCGTCTCTGACAACTCACCCACGGCGCGAGCTGCACACTCGACGAGAACATGGCCAGGATCGGGCCGAAATGGACGCGCCGGTGGCACGAAAGGGCGATATCGGTAGGCTGCGAGTCGTTGGGTGCCCGCCGGCCGCCCACGCCTTGGGCTTCACCACACGGCGATCGAGGACGGTGACATGACGCGAGTGCTGCTGGCCGAGGACGATCCAGCGATCTCCGAGCCGCTCGCACGTGCGCTCCGCCGCGAGGGGTACGAGGTCGACGTCCGCGAGGACGGGGCCGCGGCGCTCGACGGGGCGAAGGACAACCCTGACCTCGTCCTGCTCGACCTCGGACTGCCCAAGATCGACGGGCTCGAGGTCTGCCGTCGTCTTCGGGCCGAGGGGAGAAGCATCCCGGTGCTCATCCTCACGGCGCGAGCCGACGAGGTCGACACCGTGGTCGGCCTCGACGCCGGCGCCGACGACTACGTCACCAAGCCCTTCCGGCTGGCCGAGCTGCTCGCCCGGGTCCGTGCGCTCCTGCGTCGTACCCCTGTCGACGCGCCCAACGACACCGGGGACCTCGTCAGGATCGACTCGGACGGACGACGTGCCTGGTTCAAGGGCGAGGAGCTGCAGCTGACGGCCAAGGAGTTCGACCTGCTCCGCGTCCTCGTCCGCGAGCAGGGCAAGGTCGTCTCGCGAGAGCAGCTCATGCGGGAGATCTGGGACACCTCGTGGTTCGGCTCGACGAAGACCCTCGACATGCACATCTCCGTGCTGCGCCGCAAGCTCGGTGACGAGGCGACGTCACCGCAGTACATCGCCACGGTGCGCGGCGTCGGCTTCCGGTTCGAACGGCCCCGACCCGAGTGACCGTGCGGCGCACGCTCGACCGGGTCACGCTCGTCACCGCAGCGACGACGGCGGGTGTGGCCGCCCTCGGGACGACCGGCGTCGTTGCCTACGTCGTGACCAGCCGGCCCGACGTCGTCCGGGACTGGCTCGACACCGATGCCTCGGTCGGCATCGTGCGCTTCGCGGCGGCGGCGGCGATCGTGTGCCTCGCCGGCCTGGCACTCGGCCACCTCGCCAGCCTTCCCGTCCGGCGGCTGCTCGAGCGGTCCGCCACCGCACTGGCCCAGCTGGCCGACCGCTTCGCCAACGGCGAGGCGCGCCTCGAGCCGCTGCACTCCGGTATCGAGCAGCTCGACCACGTCTCCGAGGTCATTGCTCGGCGCGCCCATGACATGACCCGCTCGCTCGCTGCCGAGCGCGACTTCGCCTCCGATGCCTCGCACCAGCTGCGCACCCCGCTGACCGCCCTGCTCATGCGCCTCGAGGAGATCGCCGAGACGGACGACGTGGTGGCGGTCAAGGAGGAGGCCAACATCGCCATCGCCCAGGTCGAGCGACTCACCCGGGTCGTCGACGACCTTCTCGGTCGCTCCCGGGGCGCCAACGGGCCGGCACCCGCCGTGTCGCTCGACTCGGTCATCGCCGCCCTCCAACGCGAGTGGCAGCCGGCCTTCGAGCAGGCGAGGCGGTCGGTGCGGGTCCGCGGGGAGCGTGGCCTCTTCGTCCGGTCGACCCCCATCGCCCTCTCGCAGGTCCTCTCGACGCTCCTCGAGAACTCCCTCGCACATGGCCGCGGCACGGTGGACGTCCACGCCCGACGCTCGGGACCGTCCGTCGTCGTCGAGGTCAGCGACCAGGGGGAGGGCGTTGCGCCAGCGATGGCACCGCACATCTTCGAGCGGTCCGTGAGCAGCGGGCGGGGTGGCAGCACCGGGCTCGGGCTGGCTCTCGCCCGCGACCTCGCCGAGGCCAACGGGGGACGACTCGACCTCGTGCAGGCCCAGCCGGCCCGCTTCGCCCTCTTCCTCTCCGAGGCCGAGTCCGGCTGAGCAACGGGTGACGCAGCCATCGCGGGTACCCTGCGCAGGTGAGACGGTTGCGGGAGTACCTGTTCGTGCGCCACCGGCACAACTGGCTGCTGCTGTTCCGCTTCGCGCTGGTCGGTGCGTCCGGTGTGGTCGTCAACCTGGCCACTCTCGTCGTGGTCAAGCGGCTCGGGCCGGACCCGGACGACCCGATCATCGGTCTGCCGCTCACCGACTTCAACGTGCGGTGGTACCACGTCTACTCGACCATCGCCTTCCTCGTCGCCAACCTGTGGAACTTCCAGCTCAACCGGTCCTGGACGTTCGGCAAGGGACGGCACAAGTCCTGGTGGCGCGAGTACTGGCCGTTCGTCACGGTCGGACTGCTCGGGCAGCTCGTCGGCCTCCTGCTGCTCACGCTGCTCATGCACCCGGACTCACCGCTGGCGCTGCCCACCGCGATCCTCGACGACTCCACCGGGCTGCGGACCCGCCTCTACTGGGCCCAGCTGATCGTCATCGCCGTCGTCACCCCCATCTCCTTCGTCCTCAACAAGCTGTGGACCTTCGCGGCCGTCCGCACCCGACACAGCGAGCTGGCGGACCCGGCCCACACCGGGGCCGTGCTCCACGAGGCGGCGCTTCCTGACGTGGACGAGGAATCGACCGAGCCCGCGGCCCACTAGGCTGGGGCGCCGTGACCGAGCCGAAACGCGCCCCCGGAGGCTTCCCCGTCGTCGGCGTCGTGGGTGGTGGCCAGCTGGCCCGCATGATGCAGGGACCCGCGATCGAGCTCGGGATCCAGCTCTCCGTCCTGGCCGAGGACGAGGTCGCCTCCGCCGCACTCGTCGTCCCGTCCTCGCCGGTCGGGCGGCACACCGAGCTCGACCACGTCCTCGACTTCGCCCGATCGTGTGACGTCGTCACCTTCGACCACGAGCACGTCCCGCAGCACGTGCTGCTCGCCCTCGAGGCGGAGGGCGTCGTCATGCACCCGAGCCGCGCCGCCCTCCGCTTCGCCCAGGACAAGCTCGCGATGCGCGAGCGGCTGACCGAGCTCGGTATTTCCTGCCCACGTTGGGCCGCGGCTCGCGAGGCGGCCGACGTGGAGCGATTCGGCGAGGAGGTCGGCTGGCCGATCATCGTCAAGACGCCCCGGGGTGGCTACGACGGCAAGGGCGTCATCCTCGCCTCCTCGACCGAGGACGCGGAGGTCTGGCTCGCGCACGTCGGGGAGCCGGGCCCGATGTCCGACGGTCTCCTCCTCGAGGAGCGGGTCGACTTCACCCGTGAGCTCGCCGCCCTCGTGGCACGCAGCCCGTCCGGCCAGGCCGCGGCGTGGACCGTGGTCGAGACCGTCCAGACGGAAGGCATCTGCACCGAGGTCCTCGCTCCGGCGCCGGACCTCGATCCAGGCCTCGGCTCGGCGGCCACCGAGGCCGCCCTGCGGATCGCCGGGGAGCTCGACGTCACCGGCGTCCTCGCCGTCGAGATGTTCGAGGTGCCACGGCCCGACGGTCGTCTGGACCATGTCGTCAACGAGCTCGCCATGCGGCCGCACAACAGCGGCCACTGGTCAATGGACGGTGCCGTCACCGGTCAGTTCGAGCAGCACCTCCGTGCGGTGCTCGACCTGCCCCTGGGCGACCCTCGGCCGCGCGCCCCGTGGACGGCCATGGCCAACGTCCTCGGTGGCGACTACCCCGACCTGTATTCCGCCTATCGGCACGTCATGGCCCGGGACCCTGCGGCCAAGGTCCACATGTACGGCAAGGGAGTGCGGCCCGGTCGCAAGCTCGGCCACGTCAACGTCAGCGGGGCGGACCTGGCCGACGCCCGCGAGCGCGCGAGGCACGCGGCCGACTACCTCCAGGGCGTGATCACCGAATGAAACGAATGATGCGCGAATGAAGGGCGAGTGAGGCGCGATGGCCGAGCAGATCAGCAAGCCCCTCATCGGGCTCGTCATGGGCAGTGACAGCGACTGGCCCGTCATGCGCGAGGCGGCAGCAGCCTTGGGGGAGTTCGGGATCCCCTACGAGGCCGACGTCGTCTCGGCACACCGGATGGCGGAGGAGATGATCGCCTACGGCAAGGGGGCCGCTGCCCGCGGGCTCCGCGTCATCATCGCGGGCGCCGGCGGAGCGGCCCACCTGCCCGGCATGCTGGCCTCGGTGACGCCGCTCCCTGTGATCGGCGTGCCGGTGCCGCTCAGGTACCTGGACGGCATGGACTCGCTCCTGTCGATCGTCCAGATGCCTGCTGGTGTCCCGGTGGCCACGGTCTCCATCGGAGGCGCTCGCAATGCGGGACTCCTTGCGGCCCGGATCGTCGGGACCTCCGACGACGACCTCGGCCGGGCCGTGCGCGAGCGCATGAGCGACTTCCAGGCGGCCCTCCGCGACCAGGCTCACGCCAAGGGGGCTTCGCTGCGTGAGGAAGTGGCCAAGGGCGTCTGAGTCAGCGTGAGATCGCCCCAGCGCCGTCTCCCGGCACGATGCGGGGCCACTCGATCTTGGGACACGTGTCCATGACGACGGCAAGCCCAGCCTCGGTGGCCCGCGCCGCGGCCTTCTCGTCGATGACGCCGAGCTGGAGCCACAGGGCGCCGATGCCGAGGCGCTCCTTCTCGGCGATCGCCTGGTCGACGCAGTCGCCGACGAGGGAGCTGTTGACGTAGAAGTTGACGACGCTGACGGTCGTCCCATCGGGGATGTCGGCGAGTCGGGCACGGCCCGGGAAGCCGTGGACGGTGGCCGCGCTGGGGTGGACGGGGATGAGGTTCATGCCGAGCTCTCGGGCCAGCCAGAGCGACACCTGGTACGCCGTGCGGTTCGGGTTGTCGCCCAGGCCGACGACGGCCCAGGTCGACGGGGTGTGCAGCAGGTCCCTGATGACGGCCGGGTCGTTGTGGTGCATGGCTCCATCCTCACACGGGCGGAGCGCCGGACGCCCGCCAGCGGTGACAGGATGACGGACATGAGATTCGGACTGTTCATACCCCAGGGTTGGCGCATGGACCTGGTCGGCATCGACCCGGCCCGGCAGTGGGAGGCCATCGCGGGTCTGGCGAGCTACGCGGACGACGGGGACGCCTTCGAGTCGATCTGGGTGTATGACCACTTCCACACCGTCCCGGTCGTCTCGGACGAGGCGACCCACGAGGCGTGGACGCTCATGAGTGCGCTCGCCGCGTCGACGACCCGCATCAGGTTGGGCCAGATGTGCACCTGCGTGAGCTACCGCAACCCCGCGTACCTCGCAAAGGTGGCGGCCACGGTAGACGTCATCTCGGGTGGTCGCCTGGAGATGGGCATCGGCGGCGGCTGGTACGAGAAGGAGTGGCGCGCCTACGGCTACGGCTTCCCGTCCGCCGGCGAACGCCTGGGCCGACTCCGGGAGGGCGTGCAGATCTTCCGTGACATGTGGACGACCGGGTCGGCGACGCTGGACGGCAAGCACTACCAGGTCGAGGGAGCCCGCTGCGCGCCCCGGCCCCTCCAGGGCACGTCCGCGCCGGGCTCCGAGGCCAACGGCATCCCGATCTGGGTCGCGGGCGGCGGCGAGAAGGTGACGCTGCGCATCGCGGCGCAGTATGCCGACTACACGAACTTCTACGACGACGCGGAGACCTTCTCCCGCAAGAGCGACGTCCTGCGGGGACACTGCCAGGAGGTCGGCCGGGACTTCGACTCGATCGTGCGGACGGGCGACTTCAACGTCGTCATCGGCGAGACCGAGGCGGACGTCGAGGACCGGCTGCGGTTCCACGCCGAACTGCTCCGCCGCGGTGGCGTACCCGAGGCTCGGATCGAGCGACAGATCGCCAACCTCCGCACGCAGCCGGCGGTGGGCACTCCGGAGCGGATCGTCGAGGTGATGCAGGACATGGAGCGGCGCGGCATGGGCTACGCAATCCTCTACTTCCAGGAGGCCGCGCACGATCGATCAGGCATCGAGCTGTTCGAGAACACCGTCGCTCCGGAGCTGCAGAACTGAGAGAAGCATCACACTCCCGACGATCCGTCCATATCGTGCGCTAACATCCCCCACAATCGCGGGCAAAAGGCAGGCGCTGCGGGACTGAGCAACAGGGGGACCGGTGAACAAGCGGACTTTGGCCCGACGTCGGGCGTGCATTTTCGTGGCCGCAGTGCGAGCATCGGACTGCTCGGATCGACCATTCCGGCGCTGGCGCCGGCTGCGGCAGCAGGTGCGCCGTCGGCGGTGACCCCGCTCGGCCTCTCGCAGGCAGCGTCCGGGGTCGACGATCCTGATCCGGTTCCGGTGACAGACGGCTCGGAGGTGCTCAGGGCAAGCCCATGCGCCCGACTCGCGATGTCCAGTGGGCAAGGAGACGCAGGCGGACGCGCGCGAGGACGCCGGAATCACGGCGCAGGCCACATCCGAGGACATCACTGGCTTCTCCCTCTCAGCCGCCTATCCCAAGGCAGTCGCCGCAGGCCACCGTCCCTACGAGGACTTCGCCCTGAGCGATCCCAAGGGCTTCGGACTGGTCGACTCGAAGGGCGTGCGGGTGTTCCGCTTCGCGGGAGAGACCAAGATCTGGGAACACCCGGTGGCCCAGATCCAGTACGGGCTCATCAACCTCAACTCCTACCGTCTGACGAAGAACCGGGCGTACCTGGACATCGCCGTCGCCAATGCCCAGCGCAACATCGACCGCAAGGTCGAGTCGGCCGGAGCCTGGTACTACCCGTATGACTTCGACTTCGCGGTCCACGGCGACACCACGGAGACGCTCAAGGCTCCCTGGTACTCGGCGATGGCCCAGGGCCAGGCGCTCTCCCTGTTCGTCCGGCTCTACGAGTACACCAAGGACGAGAAGTGGAAGGCCGCCGCCGACGCGACCTTCGCCAGCCTCCGTCAGGCGCCCGAAGGAACGGCCCCCTTTGCGTCGCGGGTCGACGGCAGCGGTCGGCTCTGGTTCGAGGAGTACCCGCGGTACCCGGTCGCGGACAGCGAGCAGGTCCTCAACGGCCACATCTACGCGATGTACGGCCTGCATGACTACCTCGTCCTCACCGAGGACCCCAAGGCCATCGAGCTGTTCCGCGGTGGGCTGCGCACCGTCGAGGCGAGGGTGCCCGACGGCTTCCGCCGGGTCAACTGGATGAGCGTCTACTCGCTGCGCCACCAGGTCAACACCCTCAGCTACCACCCCGTGCACATGAAACAGTTCCAGGAGCTCTGGCGGCTGACCCACGACAAGCGGTGGCTCCAGAACGCCCTCAACTACCGCACCGACTTCCCCAACCGGTACCAGGTGGGCACGGTCCGGCTCTCACCGCGCGTCAAGGTCATGTACCGCCTCGGCGACGGCAACAAGATCTCGCAGACCCGGACCGTGTCGTTCAGCCGCCACACCCAGGCTCCGTTCGACCGGCGCCAGCGCATCAACGGCGGTCCGATCGCCTACCGCATCTCCTCCGGCGCCTATGCCGGCTGGTGGGTGGCCGAGGGCTTCGGTGTGGCGTGGGGGCTCGGCTCGATCGACAAGCAGGTCTACCAGCCGCGGGCCTTCATCATGTTCCGCGGGGGCACCACCTTCACGGCGTACAAGCTCGACTCTCGCGGCGAGGTGGTCGGGAACAAGACGCTGACCATCCCGACCGGACGGGAGTCCGGCGCCCCGACGAGCACGAACGCCATCGTCCAGGGCCGCCCCGCCTACTACTTCGACATCGGCGCGTTCGCCGGGTACTGGGTGCCGCTCCAGTCCAAGATCTACGTCGACAAGGTCTACAACTACTGACGGACGCGCCCTACCAGGCGGTCCAGCCGCCGTCCACGGCGATGACCTGTCCAGTCACGTAGGCCGCGGCGTCGGAGGCCAGCCAGGTGACGACGCCGCGGAAGTCGTCCTCGGTGGCCATCCGCCCCAACGGCGTGAGTCGTTCGTAACGAGAGACGAACGCCTCGTCCTGGCCCCGCGCAATGCCGCCGGGGGCGACGGCGTTGACCCGGATCTCGGGCGCGAGGACCGTGGCGAGGTAGCGCGTCAGCTGGGCGAGACCGCCTTTCGAGGCGGCGTACGCAGCGGGGTTGCCCATGCGCGTCCCCTCGTAGAGTGCCAAGTTCGGGCCGACGAGTCCGTAGATGCTCGAGACGTTGATGACGCTGCCGTGCCCTTCGGACCGCAGGAGGGGGGTGAGCTGGCGGGTCAGGGAGAACGGCGCGGTGAGGTTGAGGGCGAGGGCCGTCGCGAATGCCTCGTCAGTCTGCTCGTCGAACGGGACAGCATAGCCCGGGACCCCGGACGTGCCGGTGAAGGCGGCGTTGTTGACGAGGACGTCACAGGACCCGATCTCATGGATCGTCGCCACGGCGCGCGAGAGTCCTTGTGGCTCAAGGAGGTTGGCTTCCAGAGCGACGTGGCCGCCGCCATGGAGCGAGTCCACGGTCGCGGAGCACGATGCCTGGTCAAGGTCGACGACGACGACATGGGCGCCGGCATCGGCCAACGCCGCCGACAGCACCGACCCGAGCGGGCCCGCGCCACCGGTGACGACCGCGGTGCGGCCCCCGAGGTCGGCAAGCCGAGTGAGTCCCGATCGGTTGGCGTGGTGGTGACGCGGCTCGTCCATGGGTCACTTCCCTTCGATCCAGGGCAGCTGGATGATGCCCGCCCCGATGAGCGCCTCGATGAGGCGGAACTCGTACGCGTCGTCGATCGAGAACGCCTGTGACTCGGGGATCTCCGCGCCGGCATGCCGTCCCTCGTCGAACCACGACGACTCGAGTCGGCGGACGAACTCGGCGCGCCACAGGTAGAAGTTGCCGTTGATCCGCAGGAAGCGCTCGACGTCCTGCCGGCGGGTCACCCCGGTCCCTGCCTCGAAGTACCGCTCGAGGGCGCCGTCGGCCGACCCGCCTGCCCGCACGCCGACCCACACCGGGTTGAACGTCGGCTCGGACACGCTGACGACCCCGTCGAGGCCGTCACTGGCGAAGAGCCGCTCGGCCGCATCGGTGAGCTGCTGGGGGACGCGCGCTGGGGAGGTCGGGTCGAGAAGGAGCACGGCGGCATACGGCAGGCCCTCTTCCTGCTCGCACCACTCGAGGGCGTGGCGCACGACTGGTGCCATGGGCGTGTCGTCGGCCGCCAGCTCGGCAGGTCGGAGGAAGGGCGTCTCGCCGCCGTACTCGCGCGCCACCGTTGCGATCTGCTCCGAGTCAGTGGACACGACGCACCGCGTGACCGCGTCTGTCAGCGCGGCGGCGCGGATGCTGTGGGCGATCAGCGGGAGACCCGCCAGAGGACGAATGTTCTTGCCGGGCAGGCCCTTGGAGCCGGCTCGGGCGGGGATGACCGCGAGGATACGTGGCCCGGTCACGACATCTCCCTGGCGCGGTCACACAGTTCCAGCGTCGCCAGTCCTTCCGCGAGGGTGGCCGGCGCTCCTGCCGTATGCCGCTGAGCCGGGTTGGTCTCGGGCGTGCAGCTCGAGCGCCGCGCGGGCTTGCGTGGCCATGACGGAGTCCCGGTCGAGGTCGGCCGGGAAGCTCGTGGTCGTCGCCCCTCCAGTGGTGTCGAGGTGGGTCACGGTCGCGGTCGTGAGGTCCCAGTCGAGGGCGCCGTTCTGGCCGCGGATCGTGATGCCACGCGTCGCGGGCCGCGTGACGTAGTCGAGGCGGCACGTCACGATGGCTGTCGCGGTGCACCAGAGGAGGGTGGCGGCCTGCTCCGCCTCGATGTCGAGGGGGCCGGTGTGGTCGAGCTGGGCGCCAAGCAGCGTGGGACGGCCCAGCAGGACCTCGGCGTAGTCGAGCTCATGGACGAGGTCACGGAGCACGCCGCCCTCGTCGAGGCGGGCAGAGTACGACTCGCGATAGTCCCGGTCCGGGCGCCAGTCGGGCAGCCAGGACTGGCATCGGACGTGTGCGGAGGTGGGGACGCCGACGTCGCCGACGAGGGTGATCAGCTGGCGGAAGGCCTCGTGGGCGCGCAGGGGAGCGGCCACCCAGACATCCGAGCTGCGGGCGTGGGCGGCGAGGAACTCGGCCTGGACGCGCGTCGGGGCGACGGGCTTCTCGACGAGGATTCGCCCGGCCCCGGCGTCGAGCGCCTCGATGGCGTCGGCGACGTGGCGGCTCGTGTCGGTCGCCACGATCACGAGGTCGGCCGAGGCCAGCACGGCCGGGCCCGACGAGTCGTCGAGCCAGTGGATGGCGGGGCCACCCGCGGTTGGCTCTGAGGCGGGCTCAGGGCGCGACCGGACGGGCCAGAGGGCAACGTCCGCGCCGAGGAGCGTGAGGACCCGGGTGTGCCGCTGCCCGATGGACCCGCCGCCGCGGACGACGACACGCGGAGCCTCCGACAGGCGGTCGACCTCGTGTCGCTCGGGCACGACAGCACCCTCTCACGGGCCGCGCCGATCCGGGCGTTCGCCCGACCGGACTCAGTGGCGCGCGAGCTCTCGCTCGCGGTTCGGCTCGTGGCTGGGCTCAGCTGACCCAGTGCGCGCCTCGACCGGTTGCGGCCTGGTGCCGTCCACCACCCCTGCGACGAACCACAGGACGACGAACAGGATGAGCAGGGCTCCTGGAACGAGCGGACTGACAGCCATTGGTGGATCTCCTCACGACGTTCAACATGCGGTCCAAAAATTTCGCTACATTAGATGTAGCGCAATTAACCGTCGACATATTCCCGAGAGGATCGACGATGCACCAAGGTCGCGGGCGTCCCCGGAATCCGGCAGTCAGCGGGCGCATCATCGACGCTGCGTTGGAACTGCTGCGGGAGAAGGGGCCGGACGCCCTCAACATCGACGCCGTTGCGGCTCGATCCGGGGTGGCCCGCACGACCATCTATCGGCGGTACCCCGACCGGCAGGCACTCATCCATGCGACCCTGGACCGACTCGTCGAAGTGCCGACGCCGGCCCCGCACCTACCGGTGGAGGAGAAGCTGGGGTGGGTCCTGGCCGAGGTGCGCCAGCTGGTCGAGGAGCGCCTGGGCCGCGGAGGAACGGCCGCAGTCATCGCCGACTCGGACCCCGATTTCACCACGGCGCTCCGGCACGTCCTGCGTGACCGGTTGGAGACCCTACGTGCGGACATCCAGTCCGACGTGGACACCGGCGCTCTTGACCCCAGCGTGGATCCGGGGGCACTGGCCGGCCTGCTCCTGGGTGCGTATCTCGGCGAGGTGCTCGAGCACGGGCAGGCGCGCGAGGGGTGGGCGGACAGCATGGTCACCCTGCTGCTGCGCGGCGCGGCGGTCAGGCCACCTGGCGCGCCAGGCGAACGACCGCCTCCGCGACGGGTGGACCGAACATGACCGGGTCGTTGTGGTCCGCCCCAGGGATGACGATGCGTTCGACGAGGGCGGGCGCCGTGTCGGCCACCCGGGCGCTCAGCTCGGGCGGCACGATGGAATCGCGGTCCCCGTAGATAACCGTCGTGGGGACGGAACTGCTCGCCACGTGCCGGACCACCTCGAAGCGGTCCCTCAGGATCAGCCGCACCGGCAGCCACGGGTAGTGGTGGGCCCCGACGTCGGCGAGCTCGGTGAACGGCGATCGGAGCACGAGGCCGGCGGGCGGTGTCCGCGCCTGGAGGGCGGCGACCACGCCGGTCCCCAACGACTCCCCGAAGTAGATCGTCCGTTCCGGTGCGTAGCCGAGCTCCGTCAGCGCTTCCACGCCCGCGACAGCGTCGGCGATGAGCCCCTGCTCGCTCGGCGAGCCGGGGTTGCCCCCGTAACCGCGGTAGTCCATGAGCAGCACTGCGAGGCCACGTCGGCTCAGCTCTCTCGCCAGACCGGCCCGACCGGCGCGATTGCCGCCGTTGCCGGGTGCCACCAGGACGGCGAGGTCGAGCTGCTCGTCCCCGCCGGCGGGCACGAACCAGGCGCCGAGCTCGAGGCCGTCCGACGTGTGCAGGGTGACGTCACGAGCCCCGTGGATCACCCGGCCGGCCGGAGGAACGGGTGATGTGTCAGGGAAGTAGATCAGGCGCCGCTGCATTGCGAGGATCAAGCCGACCGCCACTCCCACGAGGACCACGAGCACGAGAACGAGCACGAGCCGGAACCGCCGCCGCGACCGGCCCCGCCTGACCATGACCCATGGTGGCCCCTCCTGCCACGCTCCTGCCACCCGGCAAACCTTCATTTCGGCGGTGTCGAGACGCTGGACGACATGAGGGTGGATAGGTTCGGGCATGTGACTGGGCAGGGCGACGGGGTGGCGGCAACGCCGGCGCGAGGCGCTGCCCCGGGGTCGCTCGGGTCGCACTCGGTCGTCTATCTCGTCGGGACGGCCCTGCAGGGGCTCGGCATCCTGCTCATCCTGCCCTTCGCGACGCGCCTGCTCGGCGACGCGGAGTACGGCAAGGTCGCCACCGCGCTCGTCATCATCCAGATGGTCGGCACCATCGCGGCAGCGGGCCTGCCCCAGGTGATCCTCCGGGAGTACCACCGCGGTGCGGATGGTCCCACCGCGGGCCGGGCGCTCGCGGGGACCATGACGCTGCTCGCAGTGGGCCTGGCCGTGGTCGGTGCCGTGATCGGTGCCGTCCTCGGCGCAGCCGACCTGGTCGACCTCCGGGAATGGGTCCTCGTGGTCGTCGCCTCGGCCGCCCTGACGACCGTCGTTGCCGGACAGTCCCTGTCGCGGGCGCGGCTTCGGCCCTTCGAGTTCCTCGCACTCGCGGTCGCCGCCACGGTCGTCGCCCATCTGGCAGGGCTCCTCGCCGCGAGGGGCGACCGTGCGGGACTGACCTATCTCACCGCCTACACCGCGGCGCTCGTCGTGGCGGCGGTCGCCGCCATTGCCATCGGGCGACCGCTGCTGCCGACCGCTGCCCGCGAGCGGACGCGAGCGGGAGTCCGGCTCGCCGCGCCGCTGCTGCCCCAGGCCCTGGCGATGCTCGGTCTGCTCATGGGTGACGTCCTGCTCGTCAACGTGTTCCTGGGCCAGGCGGCAGCCGGTGCGTACCAGGTCGCGCTCCAGCTGGCCAACATGCCCTTCGTCCTCGCGGTCGCGCTCTTCAACGCCTGGGGCCCGCTCGTCCTGTCGCACCCGGTGGAGGACCGCTGGCGATGGACCGCCCGGACCGCCACCTCATTCGTTGTCGTCGTCGGGGTCGGCGCAGCAGGCGTGGCGCTCCTCGGGCCCTGGCTCGTCCGCGTCATGGCGCCGGGCTTCCCGCAGCGCTCGATGTCGGTCTCGCTCGGGCTCATCACCGTCGTGTCGGTGGCCTACATGATCTACCAGGGGGCGTCGCTCGCCGTCCTCGACCACGAGCACACCGGGCGCCTCGCCATCGCCGCCGCCATCGCGGTCGTCGTCCTCGTTGCCGGTGCCGCCTGGCTCAACGGCCCGGCCGGGATCGCCGGCGTCGCGGGAGCCAAGGCAGTCGCCTACGTCGTGCTCATGGCGGTCACGGTGCATGCCGCACGGACCCTGACGCCCCTCCGGTTCGGCCCGTGGCTCTGGGTGGCGGGCGCCGCCGCCGCGGCGCTCAGCGTGGCCGGGGCCCTCCTGCCCAGCACCGGGACGGGCGCCGTGGTCCGGCTCGTGCTCGTCGTGGCCCTGGGGTCGGTCGCCCTCATGCTCACGCCCAGAGTCCTGCGCAGCGTGCGCGGCTAGGATGACGACGGCCGGAAACCCGCCACCCGCTGACCGCGCCCGACCGGGGAGCGAGCCCAGCGGCATACGGCATCGACTGACGAGAAGCTGAGGAGCACGCCTTCGTGGTGACACCGCTGGTCCACATGGGACTCGGCTACGACGACCTGCTCGTGCCCGCCCTCGTGCACGCGGGGTTCGAGACGAAGGACCTGATCCTCGTCGTCCGCACCGACGCCAACCTCGCGTGGGTCCGACGCCACGCGCCCCTCGCCACGATCGTGCGGCTGCCCTACGCCGCCGCCCGCAAGGCCAACGTCGTCAGTGGCCTCGCTCCGCACGCCGCACTCAAACGCGCCTGCGCCGGGGTCGGCCTCGACGTGCTCGACCTGCTGGTCAGCGAGCGAGCGTTGCGCCGCAACCGCGTCGACACGGCGATGAACTTCCTCAACCTCGCCGCGGAGCATCTCGAGGAGGCGATCGCCGGGCGTGGCCCGATCCTCGCGCTGACCGAGTTCACCGTCACCTCCGAGCTGCTCACGGCCGGGCTCGTCACGCACCACGGCGGGCTCGCGACGTGGCCGCGGGGCATCCGGCTGCCCTCCGACCGCTTCGGGCTCATCGGCGCGCCCAGGGGAATCAGCCTCTTCCAGCGTCCCGTCGAGGACCCGGGCGCGCTCGACGCGGGCAAGCGCTTCATCGACACGTGGCGGACCGAGCAGGGTCGTCCGATGGGCTACGCCCGCAACCTCAAGGTCGAGTCGGGCCAGGAGGTCTGGCGGCTCGCGACCGACCGCGTCAGGGAGTTCGCCGTCGACCGGGGTGCCAACCTGCAGCTGCCCAAGCCGAGCGACTATGCCCGCCTGCCGTGGCTCAACCCGCTCAAGGCGCGGCTCAACCTGCGTGAGTACCAGGCCCGGCGGTGGGACCCGCTGCCGGAGCGGTTCGTCTTCCTGCCGCTGCAGGTGCAGCCGGAGTCGAGCGTCGACGTCATGGGCCAGGAGTGGCGCGACCAGGCGTACACCGCCCGGGTGCTCGCAGATGCCTTGGCCCCGTTGGGAATCGGCGTCGCGGTCAAGGAGCACGCCCACTTCATGTGGCGCCGCGACCCGGACTACTGGCCGCAGTTCGACGTCCACCCCAACATCGCGACGATCGACCCGTTCGCCGACTCGCGCGAGCTGATGCACCAGGCGGTCTTCACCGTGACCGCGACCGGCACGGTTGGGCTGGAGGCCGGGCTGCTCGGGTTGCCGGTCATCACCGGGGCGGAGATGCCGTGGAGCGGGCTCGGGAACGTGCTGCGGCTCGAGACGCCGGACGACCTCGCGGGGTTCGTCGAGGCGCGTGGCTGGGATGGGCTTCGGGCCACGCAGACGGAGATCGACGAGTGGTTCGTCCACTCGTACGTCCGCAACTCGTGGGAGGGCCTCGTCCTCGATCCGCCACGCGTCCCTGCGGTGCTCGAGCCGGCCAACATCCGCCGCATCGGTGACGCCTTCGCCGAGGCCGCGGGAACGCTCGGTGGTCATCATGAGTGAGATGCCGTATGCCGCTGGGCTCGGCCCGCAGCCCCCTGGCGGTTCGCGCGGGGCGGGGTGGGTCGTCTTCGGGGCCGGTGGGCACGCGCGCTCGGTCGTCGACGTCCTCGAGCGGCTCGGCGAGTCCGTGGTTGCAGTCGCCGGCGACGCCGGTGGTCGCGAGTGGCACGTCGACGTGCTCGAGGACGAGGACGCGGCCATCGGGCGGGTGGTGACCGAGGGCCTGCGAGCGGTCGTCGCCATCGGCGATTCCGCGGTGCGGCTGGGTCTGCTGGGAAAGCTCCAGACGGCGGCCCAGCTCGCGCGCACGCCGTCGGGAACTGCACACTCGACCAAGGGTGAGGCGGCGCGAAGTGCACACTCGACCAAGGGTGAGGCGGCGCGAAGTGCACACTCGACCGAAACAGGGCCAGACGTCTCGTCGAGTGTGCACTACGCGCCGGCGGTCGTCGCGGCCAGCGCGACGGTCTCGCCGCAGGCGATGCTTGGCCCCGGGACGGTGGTCCTGGAGCACGCCCACGTCGGCCCCTCCGCTCGGTTGGGCGTCGGTGTCATCGTCAACACGGCGGCGATCGTCGAGCACGACTGCGTCGTCGGCGACGGCGCCCACATCGCGCCGGGGGCCGCTCTCCTCGGCGCGGCGCGCATCGGCACCGGCACCTTCGTCGGGGCGGGCGCGCGGGTGCTGCCCGGGATCGAGCTCTGCGCCGACGTGACGGTCGGGGCCGGAGCCGTCGTGACCCGCAGTGTCCCAGCTGGAATGACTGTCGTCGGCGTGCCCGCCCGGTTGGTGCACTCATGAGGACGGCGACCATCGCAGGCGCGGCCATCCCGTCCGAGCGGGAGGTCTACGTCATCGCCGAGGCGGGCGTGAACCACAACGGCGACAGCGAGCTCGCGCACCGTTTGGTCGACATCGCCGCGTCGTCCGGCGCCGATGCGGTGAAGTTCCAGACCTTCTCGCCGGACAAGCTCGTCTCGTCGACGGCCGCGACGACGCCCTACCAGCGCGATCGCGGCGGGTCCACCGACCAGCGGTCGCTCCTCGAGTCGCTCACCCTGCCCGAGACCGCGTGGGCCGAGCTGCGCGACCACGCGATGCAGTCCGGCATCACTTTCCTGTCGACCCCGTTCGACCTCGACAGCGCCGAGCTGCTCGTCGCCCTCGGCCTCCCCGCCCTCAAGGTCAGCTCGGGCGAGCTGACGAACCTGCCCTACCTGCGCCAGCTCTCGGACCTCGGCGTGACGCTGCTCGTGTCGACCGGGATGGGGACGGCCGACGAGGTTGCGGCCGCAGTCGACGCCTGCGCGGACGCGCCGGGACTGGTCCTGTTCCACTGCGTCTCGGCCTACCCGGCACCGGTCGAGGAGTGCAACCTCCGTGCCATCCCCGCGATGGCATCGGCCCTCGGCGTCCCGGTCGGCTGGTCGGACCACACTCCGGGTCTGACGACCGCCCTGGGCGCCGTCGCCCTCGGCGCGCCCATCCTCGAGAAGCACTTCACGGCGGACCGCACGCTGCCGGGGCCCGACCACCTGGCGAGCCTGGAGCCGGACGAGCTGACCGAGTACGTCTCCGCGACGAAGCAGCTCGCGCGCGCCCTCGGTGACGGTGTCAAGCGGCGGATGCCCTCCGAGGAGGCGAACGCCACGCTCGTGCGCCGCTCCTGGCACGCCGCCGTCGACCTGCCAGTGGGCACCATCCTCGAGAGCGGGCACTTGTCGCTGCTCCGACCCGAGGGCGGCATCAGTCCCGCCGTCGACATCCGGGGCCGCGTCGTCGCTCAACCCATCCCTGCCGGGGCGCCGATCACTGACGCCGACCTGGACGACTGATGGTGGACCCGCGCACCGTGGCGGTCTTCGTCGGCACGCGGGCTGACCTCGGCCCCCTCACGCCCGTCATCGAGGCGCTGGCCGAGGCCCCCGACGTCGACCTCCACCTGCTCACGGGTGTCATGTACGGCGCCGACGAGCTCAGGCAAGAACTGCCGGTGGCGACCGCTTCGGGGACCGTGGTCCACGCGTTGGCCGAGCCGATGAGCGTCGTCTCGGTTGGCACTCAGCTCGAGCAGGGAGCACGACTCTCGGCCGCGACGGGCCGAGTGCTCGAGGAGGTCGAAGCCGAAGTCCTCGTCGTCCTCGGGGACCGGTGGGAGCTGCTCTACGTCGTGCCCCCGGCGGTCCTCCTCGGAGTGCCGATCGTGCACCTCCACGGTGGCGAGGTGACCGAGGGCGCCGTCGACGAGCGGATCCGCCACGCGGTGACCAAGCTCGCGGACGAGCACTGCGTCGCCTCGCCCGATGCTGCGCGGCGGCTCTCGCAGCTGGGAGAGCCGTGGGAGCGCATCCATGTCACCGGCGCGCCCGGGCTTGACCGGCTGGCGGCGGCAGCACCGTTGGGGGACGACGCGCTGGCCCGGCTGCTCGGGACCGACCGCATCGAGCGGCCCATCGCGCTCTTCACCTACCACCCGCCGACGGCGCAGGCCGGGGTCCCGATCGGTGGCTGGGCCCGCGAGGCGGCCGAGGCGACCCTGGCGGTGTGTGGGACGGTCATCGCGACGCATCCCGGGATGGACGAGGGCAGGGACGAGATCCTCGCCGCCCTGTCGGCGCTCGCCGCGGCGGAGCCCCGACTGTTCCTCGTCGACGCCCTCGGGCGGGACTACCCGGCCGTCCTCGCCTCGGTCGACGTCGTCGTGGGCAATTCGTCCTCGGGCGTCATCGAGGCCGCCACGCTGCACCGGCCCGCCGTCGACGTCGGCGACCGCCAGCGCGGCCGGCTCCGTGGCGACAACGTCGTGCATGCCGAGGAGGGCAGGGCCGCGGTCGAAACCGCCGTCCGGCTCGCGCTGTCACCGGAAGGCACGGCCAGGGCGAGGGCGGTCGTCAACCCCTACGGCACCGGGGACGCGAGCCGCCGCATCCTCGATATCGTGCGGAGGGCCGGAGCAGCCGGCCGGGTCAAGCGGTTCGTCGACGCGGACCCGGAGACGTCCAGGAGGCCGATGTGGAGGTGACGGAGTGACGCAGGCCGAGCTCATCGGTTCGACCGCGCCGAGCACGGCCACGCTGCGCGACGCCCTGCTCGTCATCGACCGGAGCGGTACTCGCGTTTGCATGCTCGTCGACGAGGTCGGCCGACTCGCCGGGCTGCTCACCGACGGCGACCTGCGCCGGGCGATCCTGCGGGGCACGAGCCTCGAGGACCCCGCTCTGGAGCACGCCACGACGTCACCGCACACGGTTCAGGCCGGCTCGCCGCGGGCCCTCGTCCTCGACCTGCTCGCCGCCCTGCACGTGTCCGCAGTCCCGGAGGTCGACGTGGACGGCACCCTCGTCGGGCTGCACACCCTCTCGGACGTCGTCGGCGCCAGGCCGCTGCCGAACGTGGCGGTCATCATGGCCGGCGGGCGGGGGAGCCGCCTCGGGGACCTCACCAACGACACGCCGAAGCCGCTCATGACCGTGGCAGGCCGGTCGATCATCGAGTGGATCGTCCTCGGGCTCGTCGGCGACGGTATCCGGGACATCCACGTCAGCGTCAACTACCTCGCCGACCGGATCGAGGAGCACCTCGGGGACGGATCTAGGCTCGGGTGCTCCGTGCGATATCTGCGGGAGGACCCCGATCGGCCGCTCGGCACGGCCGGTTCCCTGGCGCTGCTCCGTGCCGAGCGGCCCGACCTCGCGGATCCCGTGCTCGTCATGAACGGAGACCTCATGGTCCAGTTCGACGCCGTCGACCTGCTGCACACCCACGCCCGCACCGGGGCGACCCTGACGATGGCGACGCGCAGCTACCAGCACGAGGTGCCCTTCGGCGTCGTCGAGACGAGCGACGGCCGGGTGACCGGCATCGCCGAGAAGCCGACGCTGTCCTTCGACATCAACGCCGCCGTCTACGCCGTCGAGCCGCGTGCCCTCGTCTGGGTCCCCGCGGACCGCGCGAGCGGGATGCCGGACCTCGTCGAGACCTGCCTGGAGAAGGATGAGGTCATCACGGCGTGGCACCTCGGTAGCGACTGGATCGACGTCGGCACCCCGAGCGACCTCGCCCGGGCGAAAGGCCAGGCCTGAGCGCCAGCGAGCTCAGCGGCATACGGCATGAATGACGAAACTCAGGACAACGAAAAGGGCACTGTGACAAGCGAACTGACCTCCCGGCCCATTGACGGATCGATCGCCGGCAAGACCGTGCTCGTCACCGGGTCGGATGGTTTCATCGGCAGCCACACCGTCGAGCGGCTGCTGGCGGACGGCGCGCAGGTACGGGCGTTCTGCCTCTACAACTCGAACGGTTCCCTGGGCTGGCTGGACCAGAGCGACGTCTTCGCGAAGGCGCTGCGGGACGGTCAGGCCGAGGTCGTCCTCGGCGACATCCGCGACCCGGAGCACGTCGCCGCGTCCGTCGAGGGGGCCGACGTCGTCCTGCACCTCGCCGCGCTCATCGCGATCCCGTTCTCGTACGTGGCGCCCCGGTCCTACGTCGAGACGAACGTCATCGGCACGCTCAACGTCCTGGAGGCGGTGCGGCGGCACGGGACGCCGCGGATGGTCAACACCTCGACGTCGCGAGGTCTACGGCACGCCCGAGCAGGTGCCGATCACCGAGTCGCACCCCCTGAGAGGGCAGTCGCCCTACTCGGCGACGAAGATCTCCGCGGACAAGCTGTGCGAGTCCTATGCGCTGTCCTTCGAGACGCCCGTCATGACGCTGCGGCCGTTCAACACGTTCGGTCCGCGCCAGTCGGCTCGGGCGGTCATCCCCACCGTCCTGTCGCAGCTGCTCGCCGGCGCGGACGAGGTGCGGCTCGGCGACGTGACGCCGAAGCGCGACTTCACCTTCGTCACCGACACGGCCGACGGCTTCGTCCGGGCTGCGCTCACCGACGTGGCGCCGGGAACGACGATCCAGCTCGGCACCGGGCGAACGGTGTCGATCGGTGAGGTCGTCGACCTGTGCCGGACGGTCACTGGCAGCACGGCCGAGATCGTGACCGAGCAGGCGCGGATCCGCCCGGAGGGGTCCGAGGTGCAGGTCCTCCTGTCGGACCCGACCCGTGCCAACGACGTGCTCGGCTGGGCGCCCGTGGTGTCCCTGGAGGAGGGCCTGGCCCGGACGGCCGAGTGGCTCCGGCCTCGCGTCGACCTCGAGACGGCTGCGCGGTACCACCGGTGACGCCCCCGATGACTGGGCGGCTCGAGGCGGGCGGGGGAGCGCGCGAGGCGCACGCCCCGGGTGCGCGCGTCGCCGGGACGATCCCGCTCGCGGTGCCCAACATCGGCGCGCTCGAGCGCCACTACGTCGTCGAGGCCGTGGAGTCCGGCTACGTGTCGTCCGTGGGTCCCTTCGTGGCCGAGTTCGAGGACCGCTTCGCCCATCGGGTGGGGGCGCGGCACGCGGTGGCCTGCGCCACCGGCACGGCAGCGATCCACATCGGTCTCATCCTCCTCGGGGTGGAGCGCGGAGATGAGGTGTTCTGCTCCGACTTCACCTTCGTCGGGTCGGTCAACCCCATCGCCTACCTCGGGGCCCGGCCGGTGTTCGTCGACTCCGAGACCCGGACGTGGAACCTCGACCCGGCCCTCCTCGCGGCCGAGCTCGACCGCCGCGCCTCGGCTGGGGAGGCCTTGCCCAGCGTGGTCGAGGTCGTCCACGTGCTCGGCCAGCCCGCTCAGATGGAGCCCATTGTCGACGCGTGCGAGCGCCACGGCGTCGCCATCCTCGAGGACGCCGCGGAGTCGCTCGGGGCCGGCTGGTCGGCGGGCCGGTACTCGGGGAAGCACACCGGGACCGTGGGGCGGGTCGGCTGCTTCTCGTTCAACGGCAACAAGATCGCGACGACTGGTGGCGGCGGCATGATCGTCACCGACGACGATGAACTGGCTGCGCGGGCCAGGCACCTGACGACCCAGGCGAAGGTGCCCGATGTGGGGTACCTCCATGACGAGGTCGGGTACAACTACCGCCTGACCAACATCGCGGCGGGGCTCGGGCTCGCGCAGCTGGAGCGGCTGGACGACTTCGTGGCCGCGAAGCACCGCATCGCGGCGCGCTACGACGAGGCGTTCGAGGGACTGCCCATCGACCCGCCGCCGCGGGTGGCCGGCCTCGACGCGACGTACTGGCTCTACTCGGTCCTCGTCGACGAGGCGTCCGGCCGGGGACGGGACGACCTGCTGGCCCACCTGGAGCACCACGGGGTCGGAGCGCGAGCCCTGTGGCGGCCGCTGCACGCGCAGCCGCCCTTCGTCGAGGCCCCGGTGCTGGGTGGTCGGGTCGGCGACGACCTGTTCCACCGGGGGCTCTCGCTGCCCTGCTCCACCGACCTCACGGACGGTGACCAGGCGCGGGTCATCGACGCCGTGCTCTCCTTCTTCGCCTGACCGCCGCTGCGGCAGGCTGGCGCTGCGGCAGGATGGCGCTGTGGAGATCGCCATCGGGCTGCTCGCAGTTGCTGCCACGGTGCTGGTGGGCGCCTGGGTGTCCGAGCGGACCGGACTGCCCACGCCGCTCGTCCTCATCCTCGTCGGGGTCGTCGGTTCCTACCTGCCGTTCGTCCCCGAGGTGACCCTGAGCCCAGAGGTCGTGCTGTTCGGCGTGCTGCCCCCGCTGCTCTACGCCGCGGCCATCCAGACCTCGCTCGTCGACTTCCGCGCCAACCGCGCGGCGATCCTCATGCTCTCCGTCGGGCTCGTGCTGTTCACGGCGCTCGGTGTCGGGATCTTCCTGTGGTGGCTTCTCGGCCTTCCCTTCGCGGTCGCCTTCGCCGTCGGCGCGGTCGTGGCACCCCCCGACGCCGTCGCGGCAACCGCCGTCGGGCGCCAGATCGGACTGCCCCGGCGGATCGTCTCCCTCCTGGAGGGGGAGTCGCTCGTCAACGACGCGACGGCCCTCGTGGCGCTGCGCACGGCGCTCGCTGCGGCGGGGCTCGTCGCGAGTGCCATGGGGGAGGTGACGTTCGGCGCAGTCGTGGTCGACTTCCTGCGAGCGGCTCTCGGTGGGGTCGCGGTCGGGTTGCTCGTCGCCGTCGTCGTCGACCAGGTCCGCAAACGGATCAGCAACGACGCAACCTTCGACACCGTGCTGTCGTTCATGGCGCCGTTCGCCGCCTACGTCCCGGCCGAGCACTTCCATGCTTCCGGTGTCATAGCGGTCGTCACGACCGGACTCGTTCTCGGACACAAGTCACCCCGATCGCAGCCCGGCGCGTCGCGCCTCTCGGAGCGGATCAACTGGCGCTCGGTCCAGTTCCTGCTCGAGAACGCGGTCTTCCTCCTGATCGGCCTCCAGGCCTTCTATGTCCTCGACCGGGTGCGCGCGTCGGAGCTGTCCAGCGCCACGATCACGACCGCAGCGCTCGGCACGCTCGTCGTCGTGCTCCTGCTCCGCCCGGCGTGGGTCTTCCCCTTCAAGGCGCTGTCGCGGCGCCACCATCCTGAGCGCGGGCGCTGGGCGGCCGCGGCCGTCATCTCGTGGGCCGGCATGCGCGGCGTGGTCACCCTCGCCGCCGCCCAGCTGCTGCCTGCCGCGACCCCGCACCGTGACGTGCTCATCCTCATCGCGGTGGTCGTCACGATCGGGACGCTGCTGCTGCAAGGAACGACGCTGCCAGCCCTCGCGCGGCGCCTCGGCGTCCGGGGCCCCAACCCCCGGGAGGATGCCCTGCAGGCCGCGACCATCATGTCGGCCGCGACCCGCGCGGGCCTGGCCGTGCTCGACGCCGAGACGAACATCGACGAGGAGACGAGGAAGGCGTTGCGCGAGCGGTCCGAGGACCGGGTGAACCAGCTGTGGGAGCGCCTCGGGCACCGCGGGGCCGACGTGTCGGAAACGCCGAGCGAGCAGTACCGCCGGGTCCGGATGAAGATGCTCGACGCCGAGCGGGAAGCCGTCCTCGTCCTGCGTGACGCCGGCCGGGCCGAGCACGACGTGCTCCGAGTCGTGTTGGGTGCTCTCGACCTCGAGGAGACGATGCTCGACCGCGTCGAGGAGCACGAGGAGCGGCTGCGCGACCAGATGCTGCCGGTGGAGCCCCTCGAGGCGCCGTGCGAGCACCTCCAGGGCGCCGGTCTGACGACGGACGTCGCCTTGCCAGGAGCGTGCGCCGAGTGTCATGCGGCCGGCACGTCGTGGGTGCACCTTCGGCTCTGCCTGGTGTGCGGCCACGTCGGCTGCTGCAACTCGTCGCAGGGGCGGCACGCCGACGCACACTTCCGCGAGACGGGTCATCCCGTGATGCGCAGCGTCGAGCCCGGCGAGTCGTGGCGCTGGTGCTACGTGGACGAGGTGCTCGGCTGACTTCGACGGTGAGCGGACCCCGGCCTCCCCCTTATCTTGCGAATGAGCCTCATCGAGTCGTGACGGTCGTGGGGAAGCCGCACAGGACGACCAGTTAGGTGTTCGTGGTGTTGCCGGACAGCTCGTATACCGTGCGCAGGTCGTGGCGGACCTGAATGGGGTAGGCGTGAGCAGCGGTGAGGAGGTTGTCGGTTTCCCGCCAGGTGGCCGACGGGAGCCGGACATCGACGGCGGTGGCGCGGCGACGAGGACGGATGAGCGCGCTCAGTGCCCGGGACTGATCTTGATCTTGCTCCGCTCCGACTCGGCGCTCCGCCCTTGCGGGACAACGTCCCGCAAGCCTCGTCGATGTCGCGGGCGAGGGTTTCGACGTGCTCACGGCTCAGTGTCTGTTTGCACAGGGCGCGCATGATCGTCACCTCGGACGCGTTCGGCGGCAGCGTGTACGCCGGCACCATCCAGCCACGCTCCGCCGAGAGCTGCCAGGCGATGTCGAACTCGTCGTACGCCTCGTTGTTGGCGAGCCGCCAGGCCACGAGGGGAAGCTGCTCCTCATCGAGGCCGATGAGGTCGAACCGGCCCATCACGCCCAGCTTCTCGGCAAGTAGCCGTGCGTTCTCCTGCATGCCCTCCATCACGTACGTGTAGCCGGGCCGGCCGAGGCGGACCAGGTTGTAGTACTGCGCGAGCACCATCGCTGACCCGGTTGAGAAGTTGAGCGTGAAGGTCGCGTCGACCTTGCCCAGGTAGTTCTCCTCGAACACGAGGTCGGAGGCGAGGTCGGATTTCTCGCGGAAGATGAGCCAGCCGATCCCGGGATAGACGAGCCCGAACTTGTGCCCGGACACGTTGATCGAGCGCACCTGCTCGAGCCGGAAGTCCCACGGCGAGTCCGGGTAGAGGAATGGCCAGACGAAGCCTCCGCTTGCGGCGTCGACGTGGATCGGTACGTCGACGCCACGCTCGGCCTTCAGCTGCTGCAGCAGCTCGTTGATGCCGACGACGTCGTCCTTGTGGCCGGTGAACGTCGTGCCGAGGACCGCGACCACGCCGATGGTGTTCTCGTCGACGTGCGGAAGGATGTCGTCGGGGCCGATGGTGTACTTCTCCGGCGCGAGCGGGACGATGCGCGGCTCGACGTCGAAGTAGCGGCAGAACTTGTTCCAGACCACATGGACGTCGCCGCCGAAGACGAGGTTCGGGCTGGCGGTCGACTGCCCTGCCGTCTCGCGCCTCTTGCGCCAGCTCCACTTGAGCGACAACGCGCCGAGCATGATTGCCTCGGACGATCCCTGCGTGCGCGCACCGGTCGTCTCGCCGGGTGCGTGGAAGAGATCGGCGATCATCCGGATGCAGCGCTGCTCGATCTCGGCCGTTCGCGGGTACTCCGCGTGGTCGATGAAGTTGCGGTGCAGGTTGGCCGCAATGACCCGTTGTGCTTCGGGCTCCATCCAGGTGGTCACGAACGTCGCAAGGTTGCGAGCCGGATCGCCTTCCAGCGCCAGGTCCTCCATCACCAGCCGCATGGCGTCGACCGCGCTCATTCCCTCGTCCGGGAACTCCAGCGACGGCACGTCCCTGGTGATGAACCGGTTGCCGAAGAGCGCCACGGCCCTGGGGTCGTCGAGCGAACTCATGCGGTTCTCCTTTGTTCGATGTGCAGAGTCGTCACGCGGGCGCACGCGCAGGTGCACGGACGGCCTGGCGCCAGGCCGGGCATATCAAGGCGGCCCCGACCAGGAAGCAGACAGCGCCAAGCAGTTTTCCGGTGATGGACCACCAGCTGTTGACCAGCTCGCCCGTGGTCGGGAGGACATAGCTGGCCCGCCACACGTGCTCGTCCTGTTGCTCCACCGTCAGGTTGTGCGCGAGGGCGGCCGCGGTGCTCAGGTTGAAGAACAGGGTGCCCGGGAACTGCGTCACGGCCGCGAGCCAGCTACGGTCGTGCGGCAGCCAGGCCCAGAAGCGCACCGGCGCCGGGACATGCTGGGTTTCCTCGTCGGCGCTGGTCATCGCGGGGGTCTGCGCCTGCAGTAGCTGACTGAACGAGGCCGATGTGATGAAGATCGAGCCCACGAAGTACGTCACGCTGTCCGCGGACCCGCCGACGGCTTCGGCGTAGCTGGGCACGGAGCCGACCACGCACCAGGTCGATCCGACCATGAACAGCAAGGCGACAGCCGTGTTGAGTCGAACCGGCCGCACCCTCATGGCATCCCCTTCTCCTCGTCTCCGACAGGCTAACGGCGCTCGGCGGTGCCTTCCTCGCCCGCCACGGGTGATGTCGAGGCCCACCCTGCTCGCGCGCGGCCGCCCTTTCGTCACTCATGCACGGCGGGGCGGACCCCTCACCCGAACGGGGTGAGGCGCGGTCTCGGAGGACGCCCGTAGTCTCCGGGATGAGCGTCGTCTGGCGATGCTGGGCAGTACCGCGGAGGTGACCCATGCCCGACCGGCCGAACATCCTGATCATCTGGGGCGACGACATCGGGATCAGCAACCTGAGCTGCTACAGCGACGGGCTGATGGGCTACCGCACCCCGAACATCGACCGGATCGCCGACGAGGGGGTGCGGTTCACCGACTACTACGGCGAGCAGAGCTGCACGGCGGGCCGGGCGGCGTTCATCACCGGGCAGAACCCGTACCGCACCGGGCTGACCAAGGTCGGGCATGCCGGGTGCCGACATCGGCCTGCGGGCCGAGGACCCGACGATCGCGACGGCCCTGAAGGCGCTGGGCTACGCCACCGGGCAGTTCGGCAAGAACCACTTCGGCGACCGCGACGAGTTCCTGCCGACCAGCCACGGCTTCGACGAGTTCTTCGGCAACCTCTACCACCTCAACGCCGAGGAGGAGCCCGAGCTCGACGACTACCCGACCGAGGAGGACTTCCCGAACTTCCGGAAGAGGTTCGGCCCGCGCGGGGTCATCCACTCGTGGGCGAACGGCGACGGCACCCAGCGCATCGAGGACACCGGTCCGCTGACCAAGGAGCGGATGAAGACCATCGACGACGAGGTCGTCGCCCGAGGCGCTGCGGTTCATGACCGACGCCAAGCGACGCGACACGCCGTTCTTCGTGTGGCTCAACACCACCCACATGCACTTCCGCACCCACGTCAAGGACGGCAGCCGCGGCAAGGCCGGCCGGTGGCAGTCGGAGTACCACGACACGATGGTCGACCACGACGAGCTGGTCGGCGAGGTGCTCGACTTCCTCGACGAGCACGGGCCTCGCCGAGGACACGATCGTCATGTACTCCACCGACAACGGGCCGCACATGAACACCTGGCCCGACGCCGGCATGACGCCGTTCCGCAACGAGAAGAACTCCAACTGGGAGGGCGCCTACCGGGTGCCGGCCGATGGTGCGCTGGCCCGGGCACGATCCCGGCCGGCCAGGTGCTCAACGGCATCGTCAGCCACAACGACTGGTTCGTCACGCTGCTCGCCGCCGCCGGCGACACCGACGTCGCCGACCGGCTGAAGGCCGGGCACCGACCTGGACGGCACGACGTACAAGGTGCACCTGGACGGTCACAACCAGCTCGACTACATCACCGGTGCCGCCGACGAGAGCCCGCGCCAGCACTTCTTCTACGTCTCCGACGACGGCGACCTCACCGCGCTGCGCTACGACAACTGGAAGTTCGTCTTCCTCGAGCAGCGCGCGCACCGGCACGCTCAGCGATCTGGGCTCGAGCCGTACACCGAGCTGCGGGTGCCGAAGATCTTCAACCTGCGCACCGACCCCTACGAGCGGGCCGACATCACGTCGAACACCTACTACGACTGGATGCTCGACCACGCCTGGCTGCTCGATCCCGGCCCAGGCGTACGTCGCCCAGATGCTCCAGACGCTCGCGGAGTTCCCGCCCCGACAGGAGCCGGCCAGCTTCAGCGTCGACAAGGTGCTGGAGAAGCTCAAGGCCGGCGTCCCGAGCACGTGAGCGCGTCGGCGACGCGCGCCGCGGCGGCACGGCGTGCGGTCTCTGCCGGGCGGCATGTTCACCATGGGCTCCGACGACCACTACCCGGAGGAGGCGCCGGCCCACCGGGTGCGGGTCGGACGCCTTCGCCATCGACGCTGCACCAGGTCACCAACGCAGCAGTTCGCCGCGTTCGTCGACGGCGACCGGCTACGGACCGTGGCCGAGCGGCCGCTCGACCCGGAGGACTACCCCGGACGCGCCGCCGGAGAACCTGGCGCCCGGGCTCGCTGGTGTTCACCCCGACCGCGCGGGCCGGTCGACCTGCGCCACCTCAGCCAGTGGTGGACCTGGACCCCGGGCGCCTGCTGGCGCAGCCCCGAGGGCCCGGGCAGCTCGGTGAAGCGTCGGCCCGACCACCCGGTCGTCCACGTCGCCCACGAGGACGCCGCGGCGTACGCCGCGTGGGTCGGCGCCGACCTGCCCACCGAGGCCGAGTGGGAGTACGCCGCCCGCGGCGGCCTCGAGGGGACGGCGTACACCTGGGGTGACGAGGCCGCGACCCGAGCGGCAGGATCATGGCGAACACCTGGGACGGCCCCGACTTCCCGTGGCGCAGCACCCGGGAGAGCGGGTTCGTCGCGCACCGCCCCGGTCGGGCAGCTTCCCCGCCAACGGCTTCGGGCTCTTCGACATGGCGGGCAACGTCTGGGAGTGGACCGACGACTGGTGGACCAGCGGCACCCCGACGAGGTCGGACAAGCCCTGCTGCGTGCCGGCGAACCCCCGCGGCGGCGACCTGGAGCCGAGCTACGACCCGGCCCAGCCGCAGTTCCGGGTCGGGCCGCAAGGTGATCAAGGGCGGCTCGCACCTGTGCGCCGACACCTACTGCCTGCGCTACCGGCCGGCGGCCCGGCGGCCGCAGATGGTCGACACCGGGATGAGCCACGTCGGCTTCCGGTGCGTCCGCCGATCCGGCTCCGGCACGCGAGCGGACCGCCCCATGACCGCCCTCGACCTGCTCCCCTCCTGGCGACCGGGCCCGACCCGCGACGCCGTCGTGGCGTTCCTCGACGACGTGCACCGACGGTGCCCGGTCGAGGACCGGGTGGCCTGCTTCGACAACGACGGCACGCTGTGGTGCGAGCGCCCGAGCTACGTCCAGTTCGACTTCTTCGTCGACGCGCTGCGGGCCAGGCGTGCAGGCCGAGCCCGAGGCTCGGCGCACACGCCGGAGTTCGCCGCCCTGCTGGCGCGGCGACCGGGCCGCCATCGGCGAGCTCGGCCTGGAGCGCATCGCGATGGCCCTGACCAGCCTGTTCGAGGGGATCTCGCCCGAGGAGTTCACCGGCCAGGTCCGCGACGTTCATGGCGACCGCGCTCAGCACCCGACGCTCGCCCGCCCGCTGCGCCGCACCGTCTACCAGCCCATGCTCGAGCTGATCGACGAGCTGCAGCGGAGCTCGACTGTCACGGTCACGATCGTCACCGGCGGCGGCACCGAGTTCGTCCGGGCGGTCAGCCAGGAGCTGTACGGCGTCCCGCCCGAGGCCGTCGTCGGGCACCCTCATCGAGTACGAGCTACGACCGCGGCGACGGACGGTGCCCGCGCCTGCTCCGGACGGCGCCGCCTCGTCGGCGAGGCCAACGAGGGCGCCGCCAAGGTGAGCAACATCCAGACGCCAGCTCGGCCGACGGCCGCTCCTTGCGGCCGGCAACTCCGGCGGCGACCGGGAGATGCTCGAGTGGGCGGCGGCCGGCGACGGGCCCGACCCTGGCGCTGCTGGTCGACCACGACGACGCCGAGCGGGAGTTCCGCTACGTGAGCCGCGCCGAGACCTTCACCGAGCCGAGCCGATCACCGAGGTCGGCGCGCCGACTCGGGTGGACGGTGGTCAGCATGGCCAACGACTGGGACCCCCTGTTCCCCGCCAACGACAACTGAGGCAGTCAGACCACCTGCATCCGCCATCGAATCCTCGGATCGTCGCTGTCCGTCGACCCAACAGGAGGGACCGCGAGATCCGGAGCAGCTGGGTTCACCGGCTCCGGGGAGGTGCGGGGTTGCCCAGCGCGGTTCGCTGTGGGTTGTCCCCGGTGGTCGAGGCTAGCCGAAGAAGCCGCGCTCGAGGTCGGCGATCACGGCGTCGATGGGGCTGCCGCTCACCACGAGCGGCCCCCGCCACGGCGCGCTGATCGAGAACAGGAGGGCCAGGCTCAGGCCGACGACGCAGGCCAGGCCGCCCGCGAGCGCGCGCGGTCCGCAGCTCGCTGCGAACGGTGAGGGTGCCGGCGTTGAAGATCAGCGCCAGTCCGGAGGCCACGAGTGTGAGCACGTAGAGGGCGGGGATCTCCCGGGAGGACTCCGCCATCCTGGCGCGTCCGGGTGCTGGTCACCGCGTCCAGCGAGGCGAGCAGCTCGGTGCTGGCCGGTGTCCCGATCGCGTCGCTCGGCTGCCTGGGCGCGGACGACGCGCTCGAGCGTGGCGAGGGCGCGGGCCGTTGCCGGCTCACCGGCACCCGGATCGTCGGCGTCCTCCCACTCGCCGGCCCGCGTGGCCACCAGATAGTCGTGCAGCGCCGGTCTGGATCGGTTCGCGTGTCGACGCCCGGCTGGTGGCCGCCCACGCGAGCCTGGAGGCGGCGGCCGCCTCGTCGCTGACCAGGTTCTCGGCAGCGCGCAGATACCCGGCCTCGCCGGCGAGGGTGAGGGCCGCGAAGATTGCGAACACCGCTCCGAGCGCCGGCATCAGCGGCGCCGCGATCTGATGGCACGTGGTCGCGCTCCCGCGCCGGCACCAGCGCGCGGACCCCCACGCGGCCGACGGCTGCGACCAGCAGCGCCAGCACGAGCCAGCCGAGGACCAGGAGCCATGCGGGCAGCGAGCTCAACCAGGCGACCATGCGCGCCTACCCGAGGGCGTTGCCGCGGTCGTCGCACGGCAGCGGCGTCATCGAATCCGCTGCGGTCCAGCTCCTGGTGGATCACCTGCAGCGAGCGCTCCATCGCCACGGGTTGGAGACCGCCAACTCCGTCGTGGAAGGGATCGTTGAGCAGGTTGAGCAGCAGCAGCATCGAGGTGAGGACCGCGACCACGGTGCCCATCAACAGGGCCTGCACGACCGCCCGCTCGCCCGAGTCGGCAAAGAACAACATGTAGAGCACGATCAGTCCCGCCGTGAAGAACAGCACCAGCCACAGCGGCGCCGGGATCACCCCGACCGCCCCGTGGACCCGGTCGTTGCGCGCGGTCTCCCGGTCCTGGCGCTGGCTCAGCCACATGTCGTACGCCGACTGCTCGGCAGCGGTCTGCGGCTCGACGGTCCGCAACGTGCGGAACATCTCGACGGCCCAAGGGTTGAGCTGCTCGCCGAGCGTGCCCGTCCTTCATCCGGTCCCACTGCACGCCGACCACCGAGCGGGCGTAGCAGACCAGCTCGCCCGGTCAGTTCCTCGCGGTGGGGCGATGCGAAGAGCTGCGCCGTCTCGACCTGCTGCGCCACGAGCAGTGCCTCGCGTCTCCGCGCCCGACCTGGCTGAGTCGTAGCTGGTGAAGGCCAGGAAGACCACGAAGCCGAGGAGAACGGCGAACCCCGTCGCCAACACACCGAAGACGCCAGCCGCACGGTCGCCGTCGTGAAAGTAGCCGCCGTCCGGCGCCCAGCGCCGTACCAGCAGCATCGCCCCGACGGTCAGCGCAACGGCGACGAGAACGATCACCACGTCGAGCAGGACGTTTGACATGCGCACATTCCTCTCGGATGCCGTTCTCGTGGCCCAGCATCACGTTGGAGCGGGAGCCACACCTCGTCCAAGTCGGGTGAAGTCCGCCTCGCAGCCTCGGCGGCCAGCGCGGCGTTTCGGCTCGGATCCCAGTACCACCATCGTCCGGCCGAACTCAGCAGCCCGCATCACGTGAGCCAGCATCCCCCACGAACCACTCGAGGATCGGCCGACCCGACCGCTCCGGCCCCGTGTTCCCGGTGCCCCGGACGACGGCCGCAACTGGCTCCTGATCAGCCCGCATACCCACGAATCCGACACCTCGCCGTTCACGACGCGGTCATGCTGCAACACTCGCGCACGAGTCCGAACTTTTCCAGGACGCGGGCAGATGCCGCGTTGCGCGCGTCAGCCTCGGCCTGGACTCGATTCAGGTCCAGCGTGTCGAATGCCCACTGCAGCCAAGCGCGCCGGAGCACAGCGAAGCCCTCCACGGGGAACCCGCTGGGAACTCAGATGCCGAGGTGTCAAACACGGGCAGTCGCGTCGGCCGTGACAGCTGGCTCGGACGACAACGTCGCATGCTTCACCTTCCAGATGCCCTCCGCAACGAAGTGCTGAGCCCTGGACAAAACCCAGTATCTCGTTACGAGGCAGGCGCTTTCGCGCGTACGGGCCTCGTGTCAGATCACGACACTTGAACGATCCGGGCTAGGTTGGGCCCATGGAACTCCCTCACGCGGATGTCGACCCCGGCGGCCTCCTCGAGTACTCCGTCGTGTTCACGGACCGCTCCCTCAACCACATGTCGCAGCGGTTCATCGGGGTCATGCAGGACCTCGTCGCCGTGCTCCGGACGACCTACCAGGCCGACGGCGTCGCCGTCGTGCCCGGGGGCGGGACCGTCGCGATGGAGGCGGTGGCGCGGCAGCTCGTCACCGGGCGAAGGGCCCTCGTCATCCGGACCGGGTTGTTCTCCTACCGCTGGTCCCAGATCTTCGACGTCGGCTCGGTCACGACGGACGTCACCGTGTGCAAGGCCCGCCCTGACGGCCCCGCGCGCGACGCCGCGTGGTCACCCCCGCCCCTCGGCGAGGTCGTCGCGACCATCCGCCGGGCCCGCCCCGAGGTCGTGCTCGCCGCCCACGTCGAGACTGCGTCGGGCATGGTCCTGCCCGACGAGTACGTCCAGGCGGTCGGGGCCGCGACGCACGAGGTGGGCGGCCTCTTCGTCCTCGACGCCATCGCATCGGGCGCGCTGTGGGTCGACATGGACGCGGCTGGTGTCGATGTCCTGCTGAGCGCACCGCAGAAGGGCTGGAGCGGCACGCCCGGTGTCGGCTACGTGATGCTCGCCGACCGGGCCCGCGCCGCGGTCGACGCGTCCGAGTCGACGAGCTTCGCGGTGGACCTGAAGAAGTGGCTCTCGATCGCGGACGGCTACGTCGAGGGGCGGGCCGCCTACCACTCGACGATGCCCACCGACGGCATCGCGCGGAACGCGGCGATCATGCGCGAGACGCAGGCCAGGGGCATGGAGTCCCTGCGAGCGGCCCAGCTCGACCTCGGCAGCAAGGTTCGAAGGCTGCTCGCCGAACGGGGCTTCAGATCGGTCGCGGCCGAGGGCTTCGAGGCGCCGGGGGTGGTCGTCGTCCACACGGACGACCCGGGGCTGCAGTCCGGGTCCCGCTTCCGGGAGGTCGGCATCCAGGCCGCGGCCGGGGTCCCGCTCAGGTGCGACGAGCCGGCTGACTTCGCGACGTTCCGGATCGGCCTGTTCGGCCTGGACAAGCTGGCCGACGTCGACGGCACCGTGGCACGGCTCGCAGAGGGACTGGACCGGCTACAGGTCATTTGACCCCGGCCACGCGCTGGGCCGGCGACGTCCGCGAGCCAGCCCAGCGGCATACGGCATGGAGTGCCTTGCTGTGGTCAGGCCTTGGCCGCGGCGAACCCCTGCTCGAGGTCGGCGATGATGTCGTCGATGTGCTCGATGCCCACGGACAGGCGCACCAGTCCGGGCGTCACCCCGGCCGCGAGGCGGTCGGAGTCGGGGCCCTGGGAGTGCGTCGTCGACGCGGGGTGGATGACGAGCGAGCGGACGTCACCGATGTTGGCGACGTGGCTGTGCAGCGTCAGGCCCTCGACGAACTTCTTGCCCGCCTCGAGCCCGCCCGCGATCTCGAAGGACAGGACGGCGCCGGCGCCCGACGGCAGGTACTTCTCCGCCAGCTCGTGGTTCGGGTCGCCCGGCAGCGACGCCCAGATGACGCGCTCGACCTGGTCATGGCCCTGGAGGAATGCCGCCACCTTGTGGGCGTTCTCGAGGTGCCGGTCGAGGCGCAGGCTGAGGGTCTCGATGCCCTGCCCGATGAGGAACGCGCTGAACGGCGAGATGGCGTTGCCGAGGTCGCGGAGCAGCTGGACTCGGGCCTTGAGGATGAAGGCGAGGTTGACGCCGAAGGCGCCGTCCTTGCCGAGGTCCCGCGCGTAGACGAGGCCGTGGTAGCTCGGGTCGGGGGTGTTGTAGTTCGGGAACTTCTCCGGGTCGGCGCCGAAGTCGAAGTTGCCGGAGTCGACGATGGCGCCGGCGATCGTCGTCCCGTGACCGCCGAGGTACTTCGTCGCGGCGTGCACGACGATGTCGGCGCCGTGCTCGATGGGGCGCAGCAGGTACGGCGTGGCGATCGTGTTGTCGGCGACGAGCGGCACGCCGACCTCGTGGGCGACGGCAGCGACGGCCTCGATGTCGAGGATCTCGGACTTCGGGTTGGCGATGGTCTCGCCGAAGAAGAGCTTGGTGTTGGCCCGGGCGGCCGCTCGCCAGGACTCCGGGTCGGCGGAGTTCTCGACGAAGGTCACCTCGATGCCGAGCTTGGGCAGGGTGTTCTGGAACAGGTTGTACGTGCCGCCGTAGAGCGCCGGGCTCGCGACGACGTGGTCACCGGCCTGGGCGATGTTGATGATCGCGAAGAACGTCGCGGACATCCCCGAGCTGAGCAGGAGCGCGCCGACGCCGCCCTCGAGGGAGGCGATGCGCTTCTCGACCGCGTCCTGCGTGGGGTTCATGATGCGCGTGTAGATGTTGCCGAGCTCGGACAGCGCGAAGAGGTTCTTCGCGTGCTCGGTGTCGTTGAAGACGTAGGACGTCGTCTGGTAGATCGGCAGCGCCCGCGCTCCCGTGGCGGGGTCGGCCTGCTCCTGCCCGACGTGGATCTGCCGCGTCTCGAAGGACCAGTTGGGGGTGTCACTCATGACGTGCATTCCTCACACTCGCGCTTGCGCACCGGCGGGCGCCGGGCGCCAGGTCCTCACCCGGGGCACCCCGCCGCGTAGCGAGGGTTGCCGGTCAGCGAGCCGGGGCCGTGACGCTGACACTCATGACCTTCGACGGGATCGTATGCCGCTGGGCTCGCTCCCAGCGGCCGCGTCCTCATCGTGGACGGTTGCGTCACGGACGGCGTCCGGTGGTGTCAATCACGTGGACGTCCTACTAAATGTGTCCCGCGGGTAGCATGGCGAACTGTGACGAGCACCGACTTCGACCTGTTCCGGACCAGCGACGACCACGAGGCGCTCCGTGAGGCGGTGCGCGCGGTTGCCGAGGACAAGATCGCCCCGTTCGCGGCCGCCGTCGACGAGGAGGCGCGCTACCCGCAGGAGGCGCACGACGCCCTCGTGGCGTCGGACTTCTTCGCCCCCCACGTGCCGGAGGAGTACGACGGCGTCGGCGCCGATGCGCTCGCGACGTGCATCGTCATCGAGGAGGTCGCTCGCGTCGATGCGTCCGCCTCTCTCATCCCCGCGGTCAACAAGCTCGGCTCGATGCCGCTCATCCTCGCCGCCAACGAGGACGTCAAGCGGAAGTACCTGCCGCCGCTGGCCCACGGTGAGACGACCTTCTCCTACGGCCTGTCCGAGCGTGAGGCCGGCTCCGACACGGCCTCGATGAAGTGCCGGGCCAGACAGGACGGCGACGACTGGGTCCTCAACGGGCAGAAGTCGTGGATCACCAACGCGGGCGTCTCGGAGTACTACACCGTGCTCGCGGTCACCGACCCCGACGGCCCGCGTGGCAACAACGTCACCGCCTTCGTCGTCGAGAAGTCCGACGCCGGCTTCACGTTCGGGGAGAAGGAGCGCAAGCTCGGGATCAAGGGCAGCCCGACCCGCGAGCTGCACTTCGACAACGTCCGCATCCCCGGCGACCGGGTCGTCGGCGAGGTCGGCGACGGCCTCAAGATCGCGCTGCGGACGCTCGACCACACCCGCGTGACGATCGGGGCGCAGGCGATCGGCATCGCCCAGGGCGCGCTCGACCAGGCCGTCGCCTACGTCAAGGAGCGCAAGCAGTTCGGCAAGCGCATCGCCGACTTCCAGGGCATCCAGTTCATGCTCGCCGACATGGCGATGGAGGTCGAGGCGGCCCGGCAGATGGTCTACGTCGCGGCAGCCAAGTCCGAGCGTGGGGACAAGGACCTGTCGTTCTTCGGTGCGGCCGCCAAGTGCTATGCCTCCGACGTCGCGATGAAGGTGACGACGGATGCGGTCCAGCTGCTCGGCGGGGCCGGCTACACGAAGGACTTCCCGCTCGAGCGGATGATGCGGGACGCCAAGATCACGCAGATCTACGAGGGCACCAACCAGATCCAACGCATCGTCATGGCGCGTCAGCTGCTCAAGGGCTGACCCTTCGCGGATCGGAGCAGGTCCCCGGGCTCGCTACGATGTCCGGCGGGCTCGCCGTTCGGTGTGCCCGGATGCCTGCCTCGAGTTGAAGGAACACCGTGAGGATCACTGTCGTCGGTCTGGGAAAGATCGGTCTGCCACTCGCTGTCCAGTTCGCCAGATCGGGCCACGAGGTCCTCGGGGCGGACGTCAACCTCGGTGTGGTCGAGACGGTCAACGCCGGGAAGGAACCCTTCCCGGGCGAGGCCCACCTCGCGGAGTACCTCGGGGCTGCGGTGGCCGAGGGTCGCTTGACCGCGACCACCGACACCAGTGACGCCGTCTCGCACAGCGACGCGGTCGTCGTCGTGGTGCCCCTGTTCGTCGATGCCGAGGCGAGGCCGGACTTCGGCTGGATGGACTCGGCGACAGACGACATCGCCCGGGGACTACGGGCGGAGAACCACACCCTCGTCAGCTACGAGACGACGCTGCCCGTGGGCACGACGCGGACTCGCTGGAAGCCCCGGCTGGAGGCCGGATCGGGCCTCGTCGAGGGTCGCGACTTCGACCTCGTCTTCTCTCCGGAGCGGGTGCTGACGGGTCGGGTCTTCCAGGACCTGCGCCGGTACCCGAAGCTGGTCGGGGCGCTCTCGCCCCGCGGCGCGGAGCGAGCGGTCGAGTTCTACGAGCAGGTGCTCCAGTTCGACGAGCGACCCGACCTCGAGCGCGGCAACGGGGTCTGGGACCTCGGCTCTGCGGAGGCGGCGGAGCTGGCCAAGCTGGCGGAGACGACGTATCGCGACGTCAACATCGGCCTGGCGAACCAGTTCGGCCGCTTCGCTGCGGCGCACGGGATCGACGTGTACCAGGTGATCGAGGCGAGCAACTCGCAGCCCTACAGCCACATCCACCGACCGGGCATCGCCGTCGGCGGCCACTGCATCCCGGTCTATCCACGGCTCTACCTCTGGAACGATCCCGAGGCGACCGTGGTCCGAGCCGCTCGCGAGGCCAACGCCGGCATGCCGGACTACACCGTCGGCCTCGCGGCCGGGGCGCTCGGCGGATCACTCACCGGGCGCACGGTCGCGGTGCTCGGCGCCTCGTACCGGGGAGGGGTCAAGGAGACGGCGTTCTCGGGCGTGTTCGGCACCGTCGACGCCCTCCGGGCCCAAGGGGCCGACGTCGTCGTCCACGACCCGATGTACTCCGCGGCCGAGCTCGCCGGCTTCGGCTGGGCAGCCTACGAGATCGGCGAGAAGGTGGACGTCGTCATCGTGCAGGCGGACCATGCCGAGTATCGCGACCTGGGAGTCGAGTCGTTTCCGGGCGTGCAGGTCGTCGTCGACGGACGCCACGTCCTCGATGAGCGCCGCTTCGACGGCACCCGGTTCCTCGTCGTCGGGCGCGCCGAGGCTCCCCTCGAGCAGGCAGCCGCCCCAGCTTCGAGCCAGGGGCCCAGCTGATGGACGTCCGGATCGTCGATTCAGCGGACGTCGCGGACGACGCGACCATCGGGGACGGCTCGTCGATCTGGCACCTGGCGCAGGTCCGCGAGGGTGCCGTGCTCGGGCGCAACTGCATCGTTGGCCGAGGTGCCTATGTCGGCACCGGCGTGCGGATGGGTGACAACTGCAAGCTGCAGAACTACGCCCTCGTCTACGAGCCGGCCGTCCTCGAGGCCGGCGTCTTCGTGGGACCCGCCGTCGTCTTCACGAACGACCACTTCCCCCGCGCGGTATCCCCGGACGGCTCCCTCAAGCGCGGCGACGACTGGGACGCCGTCGGGGTGACCTGTCGGGAGGGCGCGTCGATCGGGGCCCGGTCGGTCTGCGTCGCCCCGGTGACGATCGGTCGCTGGGCCCTCGTGGCGGCAGGGTCGGTCGTCACCAAGGACGTTCCCGACTTCGCCCTCGTGGCCGGAGTGCCGGCGCGGCGCCTCCGCTGGGTGGGCCGAGCGGGCGTCCCCCTGGAGCGGCGCGCCGATGGCGAGTGGGTGTGCCCCCAGACCGGGGCCGTCTACCACGAGGACAACGAGACCCTGACGGAGGTCAACGAATGAACGACTTCATCCCCCCGGCCAAGCCGATCGTGGGAGACGAGGAGCGCGAGGCGGTCGATCGCGTCCTCCGTTCCGGCATGCTGGCTCAAGGGCCCGAGGTCAAGGCGTTCGAGGAGGAGTTCGCCGAGCACTTCCGGCTCGGCCGGGCCTGTGTCGCGGTCAACTCGGGCACCTCCGGTCAGCACCTCGGCCTCCTCTCGAGCGGGGTCCGGGCCGGGGACGAGGTCATCGTGCCCTCGTTCACATTCGCCGCCACCGCAAACTCGGTTGCCCTGACGGGTGCCACGCCCGTCTTCGCCGACATCGACGCCGACGACTTCTGCCTTTCGCCCGCCGCCATCGAGGCCGCCATCACCGAGCGGACCGTCGGCATCATGCCCGTCCACCTCTACGGGCATCCGGCGAAGATGGACCAGATCATGGCGATCGCCGATCGGCACGGCATCCAGGTGTTCGAGGACGCAGCACAGGCCCACGGGGCCTCGCTGCGGCGGCGCTCCCGTGGGCACCTTCGGCTCGTTCGGGATGTTCTCGCTCTACCCGACCAAGAACATGACGTCCGGCGAGGGAGGCATGGTCTCTGTCGCGACGCCCGAGATCGAGCGGCAGATGCGCCTGTACCGCAACCAAGGCATGGAGCGGCAGTACCACAACGAGGTCGTCGGCTTCAACAACCGGATGACGGACATCCACGCAGCGATCGGCCGAGTCCAGCTGACCAAGGTCGACGGCTGGACGAAGCAGCGCCAGGCCAATGCCGCCTTCCTCGACGCCAACCTTGCGGGCGTGACGACGCCGCCAGTGGCCGACGGTGCGGTGCACGTCTACCACCAGTACACCGTCCGGGTGCCGGACGATCGGGACGGCTTCGCCGCTGCGCTGCGAGAGCAGTACCACGTCGGGTCGGGCATGTTCTATCCGGTGCCGAACCACCGCCTCGAACCCTTCCGGGTGACGGCGGACCTGCCGGAGACCGAGAAGGCCGCCGCTGAGTGCCTGTCCCTGCCCGTGCACCCCTCGCTGAGCGAGCACGACCTCGAACGGATCGTCGAGGCGGTCAACGCGCTCGCGAAGGCAGGGGCCTGACATGGGCAACCTGCGGGCCGGACTCATCGGCCTCGGCATGATGGGTCGCCACCATGCCCGCGTGCTGGGCTCCCTCGACGGCGTTGACCTCGTCGCCGTGGCCGATCCCGTGGGAGACCCGCACCATGCTGCGGCCGGACGACCACTCCTGTCCTCAATCGAGGAGCTCATCGCGCTAGGTCTCGACTATTGCATGGTGGCCGTGCCGACCATCTACCACGAGCCGGTGGCCACGGCGCTCGCCGAGGCCGGCGTGCACGCGATGGTCGAGAAGCCCCTGGCGCAGGACACGCCGTCGGCCCATCGGCTTGCCGACCTGTTTGACGCCAAGGGCCTCATCGGCGCCGTAGGCCACATCGAGCGGTACAACCCGGCCCTCCAGTCGGCCCGGTCCCGACTCGAGTCCGGCGACCTCGGCAAGGTGTACCAGGTCGTGACGCGGCGGCAGGGGCCGTTCCCGGCACGGATCGCGGATGTCGGAGTGGTGAAGGACCTGGCCACCCATGACATCGACCTCACCGCGTGGGTCACCGGTCATGACTTTGTCTCGGTGTCGGCGCAGACCGCGATCAAGTCCGGTCGCGAGCACGAGGACCTCGTGGCTGCCGTCGGCCGGCTGGCGGACGGCACGGTGACGAGCCATCTCGTCAACTGGCTGTCGCCCCTCAAGGAACGCGTCACGATCATCACGGGGGAGAAGGGCACGTTCACCGCGGACACCCTGACCGCTGACCTCACCTTCCACGCCAACGGGGAGCGGACGAGCTCGTGGTTCAACCTGGCGCAGTTCCGTGGTGTGTCCGAGGGCGACGTGATCCGCTACGCCATCGCCAAGCCGGAGCCGCTGCGGACGGAGCACGAGCAGTTCCGGGACGCGGTGCTCGGCAAGAACGCGGACATCGTCACGATGCGGCAGGGACTCAACACGGTCCGAGTCGCCGAGGCCATGATCGAGTCGGCCCGTACCGGTCGGGTCACCGTCCTCGAGCCGGTCTGACCGCACCTTCCACCCCGCCTGGAAAGGGCGTGGTGGAACCCTATGGGCGAGTGAGGTCGTCCCAAGTGCGGCATCGCGCACGGTTCACCCCGTAGGAGGCATGATGTTCCGTGGCAGGCGAAGTGTTCTCACTCCGGGACTCATGGCACTACTTGCGGGCTGTGGTACCGCATCAACGGATCCGGGCACTGGCAGTTCAGATCCCAGCCCCCTTGTGCTCCATGGTGACGTCGTGGCGGAACTCGACACTCCGGCATACGCGGTCGCGTATGACCCCTCCGGCGACGCAGTGTGGTTCGCGGAAGTGGGTCGGGGCGGTCCCGACCGTCTGTGGCAGGCAAAGGAGTCCACTGGCGAGTTGACGTCGTTCCCGCTGCCAGATGTCGAGTACAACGGCTTCACGACCCATCTCCACGTGAGCGACGATGGCGCCGTGTGGGTCTCCCTCCCGTACGTGCTGGTGCGGCTGGATCCGGCGACCGGCTCATCGAAGTCTCTGACGTTCCCCAAGGAAGCGGAGGAGGACGCCTTGCCGGCCGCCTCTGACCCGGGTGCGCCGCTGCCCGGGACGTGGATCTCGGAACTTGCGGTGGTCGGCTCGAGCGTCATGGTGGCGCGGATGAACATGCCCTACCTGAGCGTGGTCGATGCGACCCTGACGGAGTCGCGGGGCCCCTCGCTACCGGATGGCTACGCAGGGGCCAGGAGTATGGCCAGGGGGCCCGATGGCTGGCTCTACCTGTTGCCAGCCTTGGACAAGGATGGTCCCGTCCTGGGCTTACGGGGCGACAGGACCCAACCAATGGCACAGATCTATCCGCAGCGGTTGGTCGAGGACCCGGACGGTGTCATAGCGCTCGGGGTGGGTCACAGCGTTGGTACCCTCGCGGGCGCGGATCAGGACCAGCTGGCCACCCTGACCGCTCCGCAGATCTCGCCGTGGTCAAGGTCAAACCGCGGGGGCACGACCGCCACGTACGATCCTGCAGCGGGTCGCGTCGCCAGGCAGGTGCCGGGTCAATCCACCGAGGTGCTCGCTCTCGAGCCGATCGCAGGCGTCGCGGCTGGAGGCCCTCCCGACCAGGAGCACATCACGAGGCCAGAAACACTGACCGACTTTCTCGTCTCTGAAGACGGGTCGGTGTGGCTTCTTCGCGATGGGGGAGCGGTCGTGGAGCGGTGGCGACCAGCCAGCCACCCCGAGAAGCGGGGTCGCGCGGGAGGCGAGCCCAGCGGCATACGGCATGGTCGTGTGCCGCCAGCGGACGGCTGACTCTGCGGTTCTGGTCAGACGGTGTTGCCCAGGATCGCCTCGACGGCTCGGCCGGCCGCGTGGCCGTCCCCGTAGGGCGCGGCGTCCGTCGCGGGAGGAGCCGGACGGTCCATCGCGTTCGCCAGCGCGGCGGGCTCCGGAACGAGAACGTTCCAACCGAGCTCGACGGTCTCGGTCCATTCCGTCTCGGTCCGGATGGTCGTGCACGGCACCCGTAGCAGGAACGCCTCCTTCTGGAGGCCGCCCGAGTCCGTCACGACCCCGACGGACGCCATGACGGCCCGGACGAGCTGGGGGTAGGGAAGCGGGTCGGCCGTGACGAGAGTTCCTGTGGTGAGGTCGATGCCATGCTCGGCGGCCCGGGATCGAAGCCGCGGGTGGGCCAGCAGTAGTGTCGGCGTGTCGAGGCCGGAGATGGCCTTGACGATGCTGCCGAGGCGCTCGGGGTCGTCTGTGTTCTCGGCGCGATGGAGCGTCGCGACGCGGAAGGGGCGACCGCCCAGCTCGATGGGCACGACCGCCTCGGTGCCGGCGACCCGGTCGCGCACCTGGAAGAGGACGTCCGTCATGACGTCCCCGACGTTCACGGAGCGCGAGGCGAGGCCCTCAGCGGCCAGATGGCCCATGGCGACCTCTGTCGGGGCGAGGCAGAGGTCGGCGAGATGGTCGGTGACAACGCGGTTGTGCTCCTCGGGCATCCGTCGGTTGAACGAACGCAGACCCGCCTCGAGGTGCGCCAACGGGATGTGCATCTTGACCGCAGAAAGGGCGCCCGCCGCCGTGGAGTTGGTGTCCCCGTACACCACCACCCAGTCGGGCCGGTGCTCCTCGAGCGCCTCGTCCATCTTGCCGAGCATGGCCCCCGTCTGACGTCCGTGCGTGTCGGAACCGACCGCCAGGTGCACGTCGGGGGCGGGGATGCCGAGGTCACGGAAGAAGACATCCGACATGGTGACGTCGTAGTGCTGACCGGTGTGGACGATGACGTGGTCGATCCCGCGTGACTCCATGGCCTTGGCCATGGGTGCGAGCTTGACGAACTGGGGACGGGCTCCGACCACGCTGAGAATCTTCACGGCGAACGACCCTATCGCGTGTCAGCGGCGCCTCCGTCCACCGATGCCAGGGCTCGGGGCCGCATCCCCCATACTTGACCCGTGACCCAGCAGGAGACCACGTCGGACGACCACCTCGACGATCGCCTCGACTCCTGGCCCGGGGTCAGCGTCATCCTTACGGTGCTGAACGAGGCAGGTCATCTCGCAGAGGCCCTGGCCATGGTCCTGGGCCAGGACTACCGGGGCGAGATCGAGGTGGTCGTGGCACTGGGGCCCAGCCAGGACGGCACCGAGACGATCGCTCGGAGGCTGCAGCAGGAGGATCCTCGCATCGTCCTCGTCGACAACCCGTCCGGGCGCACCCCCGACGGCCTCAACGCCGCGATCGGTGCGTCCAGTCACGACATCGTCGCGCGCGTCGACGGGCATGCCGAGATCCCGCGCGACTACCTCCGTCAGGCGGTGGCGGAGCTCAGCAGGGTCGGCGCCGACAACGTGGGCGGGATCATGGACGCCCAGGGCATCTCACCGTTCCAGCGAGCCGTGGCCTGTGCCATGAAGAGCCGGTTGGGCGTGGGCAACGCCCGGTTCCATGTGGGTGGCGAACCAGGGGAGGCGGAGACCGTCTACCTCGGGGTGTTCCGTCGCTCCGCCCTGGAACGCGTCGGCGGCTACGACCCGCACTACTCCAGGGCCCAGGACTGGGAGATGAACCACCGGATTCGCAGCACCGGCGGCACGGTCTGGTTCACTCCTGCCCTGCGCGTCACCTACCGACCTCGCGCGACGGTCCGTGACCTGGCACGGCAGTACTTCCACTATGGCCGATGGCGTCGCGTCGTGGCGCGCCAGCACGCCGGCACCATCAATGCCCGCTACCTCGCTGCTCCGACGATGGTCGTCGCGACGACCGTCGCCATGGTGGCCGGTTTTGCATGGGCTCCCGCGTTCCTGCTCCCCGCCACCTATGGTGCGGCGGTCACCGTGGGGGGCCTGGCGATCAGCCGCGACGAGCCTCCATCGGTCCGGATCCGCACTCCGCTCGTGCTCGCTGTCATGCACTGGTCGTGGGGCATCGGCTTCCTGACCAGCACCAAGAGCAGTCTCGACTGACTGACGCTGCATCGGCCTCAGCAGTCAGTCGAGGCGAGCTGGCCTCAGACGCGGGTCAGCCCCAGCTCCTCCATGGTGGGCCCGACGCCCGCGATCGCCGGCGCCGTCCGGTTGAGTCGCGACGCGTTCCAGATGAGGTACGTGGCGCTGTGGTCCAGCGACGTGAGCACCGTTGCCTCCCTGAGCGCCGCCATGGCCGCACGATTACGCTTGGCTGAGAGCCACCACCCGGCCGATCCACCCACGCGCCTCACGTACCCGCCGACGAGATGGCGCCGCGAGAGGTTGCGAGCAACGAGCGCAGCCCATCTCGGGCTGAACCGTTGCGGGCGATGTGACTTGTCGATCGACACCGGCGCGGTGGCGCGATCGAGCAGGATGACGGAGTCTGCCACCTTCGCAAGGTCAGGGTCACAGGCCGACTTGGGACCCATGAGGTGAACGCGGGCGCCGGCGTCGCGGACTTGCTGGATGGATCGCCGCGTCATTTCGCCCGGTGTCGTCGTGAAGGCCATGAGCACCGTCTCACCACGGGCATGCGGGGCGGGCGGAGGGGTCTCATGATGGACCTCCGCGCCCACCTTGGGGGGCGGATCCGCGGGCGTGGGAGTCCCTGAGCCGTCGTCGACCATCAACTCCGGGGCGAAGTGCTTGGTGAGCCGGTCCACGGCTGGCTGGATCTGCGCGTAGCGCTCGTACTGCTCCGCGTGGCGGCGAGCCGCCAGCCGGTCCTCGACCGAGGCGGAGAGCACCGTCTGCTCGGCTCGGAGGAAGGCCTCCGCGAGGTCCTCGGCATCGACACCGTCGTTGCGGATCCACAGGGGATAGTCATCGAGGATCTCCACGGCGGCGTGGTCCCAATCGTGGACCGACATGACCGGCAGCCCGGTCGAGATGTAGTCGAAGACCTTGCCCGACGTCACGAAACGTCCACCGACGAGGCACAGCACCAGCGCGTCCCACGACTCGTAGACGGCTGCGGTGTCCGCCTTGGCAACGGGCCCGCCATAGCCGACTCCGTGCTCGCCGTACTCCGCGATGACGGCTGCCTGGGGGGTGACACCTCTCAGTGCACCGATGCCCAGGTGACCGCGGAACTCCAGCCGCGACCGCCGCAGCACGTCGCTCCGCTCCCGAGCGAGCCGCCAGCCCTCACACAGGGCCCGCATCCGCGGGACGCCGAAGCTCACGGTGCCGAGATAACCGAAGGTCAGCCCACCCTCGGGCTCAGGCTGGCGCAGCGTGATCTTGTCGGTGCCGATGGCGACATCGCTGCCGTTGCGGACGATGTGGAACTTGGCGGATGCGTCGGGGTAGAGCTTCGAGTAGGCATCCCGGATGGGAGTGTTGACGAACCAGGCTTCCAGTGCATTCGCCAGCAGTTCCTGCTCGAACAGGGCCTCTCGGCTGTCCGGCCGGAAGCCTGGCCGGTCCTTGATGATGTCGATGGCCCACGCGTCGCGGTAGTCGATGATGTACGGCACGCCGTCGCGCTGGTAGAGATCGAGCGCCGGGGCGAAGAACGTGTACGGCGTCCCAGACGTGAGCAGGAGGTCGGCCGGACGTTCGTCTTGTACGGCGCGGACCGCCTCGACCAGCTCGTCCCGCCAACCGCCGAACACCATCTCGGGGAACTGCTCCATGTTGTCCCGGTAGTAGAGCTTGAGCCACGTGCGAGGACGCAATGCCCGAGCCTCGTCCCAGGTGCGGATGTCGGTCTCGATGTCCTTGCGGATCAAGGGGAGCCGGATCACCCGGATGCGCGGATCGACCAGCGTCAGGAGAGAGGGATCGAGACCCTGCTCGCGCTTCCAGGCGTCCTCGGTCAGGGTGACGACCGTCACGTCCCAGCCGGCACGCACGAAGGAGTTGGCCGTCGCGAGCTTGCGGTAGACGCAGGATTTCGCCGCAGGAGGAAATCCCCACGCGAGATAGAGCAGATGTGGCTTGGTGCTCACGCGGTGTGCCCTTCCTTCGGGTCCAACAGGAGTCGCTCGAGCTGTGGTCCGACCACGCTCCAGTCGTGGTGTGTGAGAACCCACTCCCTTGCCTTGGCACCTTCGGCCTGCAGGTCGCCGGCTGCCACCGCTGCACGGATGCGGTCAGCGGCCTGCTGCGGGGTCTCGACGATCCACTCGTCGGGGAACATGGTCTGTGCACCACCCCAGCGCGCGACGGTCGGCCAGTTCCGCACCACCGGCAGCGCGCCGCTGGCGGCTCCCTGGATGAGGGCCTCGTGTGTGCCCTCACGCTGACTGGTTGAGAGGATCACGCCAATCCGTCGAAGGGCATGTGGAACGTCCCTCGTGAACCCGGGGCGGAGGACGGCGTCCCCGAGTCGCTCGATGCGGCTTTCGTGTCGCGCGTTGTACTCGGCAGCCGCGCGGGTCAGCTTCTCGTCCTCGGGGAACGGGTTCCCGACGAGTCGCAGGTGCCAGGCCGGGTCATCGCGGCGCAGGTCCTCGAGCACGTCGAGCGCCCAGGCCGGATCCTTGACGACCTGCCCCCAGCCGATGAGCCCAAGGGCCCGCTCGGCCCCGGGACGCTTGGGCAATGCGTAGTCCCGCAGAGTTCTGCGGTTGCCGATGGTATGCCGGCGAGGGCCGGACATGATCGCGGGGACGGAGCGCTCGACGAGGTTGCGGATATGGCCAGCGACGAAGACGACATCGTCGATGCCGGACCAGTCGGTGATGAGAGGAAACTGGGTGAGCGCCTCGTAGCTGTGCAGTCTGACGACGACTCGGGCGCGCAGGTCCGGGACCATCGACATCCACACCATGGCCCGGTGACCCCACTCCACGAAGATCGTGTCGGCCCAGTCGAGGTCCTCGCGCACGCTCGGCGGGAGGTCCATCGGCGTGCCGGCTGCCTGTCGCAGCCGGTTGCGGGTCAGGTCCGCGGGGTTCGGACGCCATGGCCCGTCCTCGAGGGCGCGGATGTCGACCTGGCGCACCTCGACGTCCTCACGTTCCGAGTACTCGTCGATGATGCCGCGCGCGAAGTTGAAATTCGTCGCCGTTGCGAAGAGGAGGCGATGCGGTCGTTCGGATCCGTGAGCAGGAGGTGCCGGACGCCGGCTCCCGGACGGCGTGGCGGCCGCTCGAAAGGCCACGGAGGCACGGAACGGCGCCAGGAACGCGTCCGGATCCTCGGCGTACGGGCTGGGCCGGTCCTCGAAGTGGTGGACGCGATGCAGCGCCACGTCGAAGGCATCCTGCAGCCGGGCGGCGGCGTCATCGATGTCGCCCTGCTCCCACGCCTCATCCGCCAGCCGGAGCGACTGCGCGATGAGCGACCCGAGGTCGTCGACCTCCCTGCCCGCGTTCAGGTCCACGACGCGCACCCTGGCGCGAAGGCCGACACTCGAGTCAGCCTCTGGGAACGCGCGTGCGACCGTCTCGAGCAGGGATCTCGCCGCGTCCGCATGGCCGTGCTCGAGCATCCGGCTGCTGAGGTTCCAGGTGGCGCTGATCGTGCCACGCCCGCCTCCGGGAAGTCGCGAGAGCCGTGAGGCGACGCCGCCCCAGTGTCGGACCAGAGCCTCACGACGCGAGTCCGGCACGATGAGCGTGCGGTCGACGTACCGGTCGAATCGCCGGCGTGCCTCGTCCGGTGTCCGCGGAGCGACCTTGACGGCGCCCACCAGCGCCTTGGCGACTTTCACGGGGACGCGGTCCTTGTGTGGCACGGGCAAGGGCGCGGTGTATCGCGTCGGCAATGGACCTGGTCTCCTGGAACGAGTTGGATGCGGGCGCGCAGTCGCCGCCACCTCAGTGCCCGGTCATATTACAGCCAGGTCACGGACCTGAGGCCAACGAGCCCCCCGGCGCGCACGCCGGGGAAATCGAGAGACGAGGTCGCGCCGGACTGCTGGAGCCCGCGACGAGGTTGCGCGAGGTCAGTCCAGGTCGACCGTGAAGTGGGGCTCGGTCTTCTCGCGGACCTCGTCCTCGGTGACGCCGGGCGCGAGCTCGCGCAGGACGAGCCCGTCGTCGGTGACGTCGAAGACGGCCAGGTCGGTGATGATCCGCTGGACGACGCCGCGGCCGGTGTAGGGCAGCGAGCACTCCTTGACGATCTTGTACGAGCCGTCGCGGGCGTTGTGCTCCATGAGCACGATGACCTTCTTGGCGCCGTGGACCAGGTCCATCGCGCCGCCCATGCCCTTGACCATCTTGCCGGGGATCATCCAGTTGGCGATGTCGCCCCTCTCGGAGACCTGCATCGCCCCGAGGATGGCCGCGTCGACCTTGCCGCCGCGGATCATCCCGAACGACGTGGCCGAGTCGAAGAACGAGGCGCCCTTGCGCAGCGTCACGGTCTCCTTGCCGGCGTTGATCAGGTCCGGGTCCTCCTCACCCTCGTAGGGGTAGGCGCCCACCCCGAGGATGCCGTTCTCGGACTGGAGCACGATCTCGACGTCGTCGGGCACGTAGTTGGGCACGAGCGTCGGCAGGCCGATCCCCAGGTTGACATAGGCGCCGTCGGACAGCTCCTCGGCGGCTCGCGCGGCCATCTCCTCGCGGGTCAGCGCCATCTCAGGCCTCCTGCTTCTCGGTCTGGGCGGCGTCGGTGCGGGGTCGGACGGTGCGCCGCTCGATCCGCTTCTCGGTGGCCTGCTCCGGGGTCAGCGGCAGCACCCGGTGCACGAAGATGCCCGGCAGGTGCACCTCGTCCGGGGGCAGCTCACCCGGCTCGACGAGCTCCTCGACCTCGGCCACGGTCACCTTGCCGGACATCGCGCAGAGCGGGTTGAAGTTGCGCGCCGACTGGTTGAACACGAGGTTGCCGTGCCGGTCGCCCTTTGCCGCGCGGACCAGCCCGAAGTCGGCGCGGATGGCCTGCTCGAGCACGAACGTCCTGCTCTCGCCGTCGACCTCGAAGTCCTGGGTCTGCTTGGCGGGGGAGGCGACCGCGACGTTGCCGTCGGAGTCGTACCGCCACGGCAGGCCGCCCTCGGCGACCTGCGTCCCGGAGCCGGTGATCGTGAAGAACGCCGGGATCCCGACGCCACCGGCGCGCAGCCGCTCGGCCAGCGTGCCCTGCGGGGTCAGCTCGACCTCGAGCTCACCGTGCAGGTACTGCCGCTCGAACTCCTTGTTCTCCCCGACGTACGAGGCGACCATCCGCCGGATCCGCTTGTCCCGCAGCAGCACCCCCAGACCCCAGTCATCGACGCCGCAGTTGTTCGAGATCGCCTCGAGATCGCTGATGCCGGCGTCGTGGATCGCCGCGATGAGCACGCTGGGGATGCCGCACAGACCGAAGCCACCGACCGCGAGCGACATGCCGTCGCTGATCCCGGCGATGGCCTCCTGTGGAGTGGAGACGACTTTGTCCATGGATCGGACTCTATAGCGCGACCATGGACCCGAGGGGGTGGGGTGCCCCCACTTCAGCTGGCGCGCGGTGGTGGGTCACCACGTGACGGCGGCCACACGGAAGACGGGACTCACCATGCCGTATGCCGCTGGGCTCGCTCCCACGGTCACCTGACCTCGGGAGCCGGCTCAGCGGCATACGTGCGTATACCTCCGGGCGGACTCCCGACGAATTACGTTGGTGTATTTCGCACCTCGGACTTGTTATCAGTGTGACTCGAGTGCATAAATGGTGCAGTTGAACACTTGCGGGAAGAGGAGGCAGCGGTCATGACTGCTTTCGCCACCGTGCCGGCCGGCGCCGTCCCGACGCGTGCCGTCGCGACGATCTCGACGGCAACGAGCTACACGCCGTACAAGGACGTTGTGCTCGCGATGGGGTCGCGCGGCGCGGCGGTGCGGACCCTGCAGCGGGCGCTCGGCGGCGTCGCGGTCGACGGCGTCTTCGGCTCAGTGACCCGGGACAGGGTGATCGGGCAGCAGCGCTCCCTGGCGCTCCCGGAGACCGGCGTGGTCACCCCGGATCTGTGGGACGTGCTCGAGGCGCGCGAGTTCCCCTTCGTGGGCCAGCGCACGACGGTGCTCCGACTCGGGGACAGCGGGCCGCAGGTTGCGGCGGTCCAGCGGGTGCTGCGCGTTCGGGTCACGGGCATCTTCGACGAACGGACCCGCGCGGCGGTGAAGAAAGCCCAGGCGAAGGCCGGCCTGGCGAGCACGGGAGTCGTCGCGTCCCGCACGTGGTCGCTCTTCGACCGCCTCTCCGCCTGACGATCAGCCGCTCCTGGCCCGGCGCACCCTGTCGGGCGGCCGGCCCACCACAACTTCGCCGCAGCGAAGCACTGTCGGGCCGAGGGGGATCAGCCGGGGAGGAGAGTGAGCGTGACGCCTTCGCTCTCGAGCCTGCGGGCGAGGGCGTCGGGATCCACGCCGGCCGAGCCGCGCATCGCCACGGCGGATCCATCGGCGGCCCACGCGCTCAGGCATGTGGCGAGCAGCGCCTGCAGGTGATCATCGACGGCGACCCGCGGTGCGGTGCCCCACTCGGACCGCAGCACGACGAGGTCGGCGTAGGCCGTGTCGAGACCGTCGGAGCTGAGCGCAAGATCCCCGCTCTCGGGGTCGGACATCGGGGCAAACTGGTCGCCATGGGTGGACAGCTCCTTCGCCTCGTCGACGGCGCCTCCCGCCTCGGCGGCGTCGGGATGCGCTCGCGCCAGAGCCGGAAGGGAGAGGAGCACGGCATCGCCGCCATGTGCAGCCGCGGTCGTCGGCTCGGTCGTCACGAGGACGTCCGAGTCGGCCACCGCATCTCCGAGGACGACCGTCGCCCCGACGGACCACGCTGCCAGCGCCCAGTAGACCCCCCGCCAGTGCGCCGGCACGTCGAGCCCGACCGTCGTGCCCGGTCCGGCAGCGCAGTCGTCCTGCAGCAGGTTTGCAGCCTTGGAGACCCAGTTCGTCAGCACCCGGGCGCTGAGCTCGATCCGCTCCCCGTTCGTCAGGCCGGGCGTGTCGTCGTACCACGTGAGCCGTGGCCGCCCCGAGTCGCTCGCGACAAGGCGGGCGAGCACGTCGGCGGGAAACAGCATGCCGGTCATTGGCACCTCACTTCCCGTCCTGCCCCGGAGTCGTCCCCGGGGGCGGCTCAGTGAGCGGCTCGTCGTCCCGGAGTGCATGGAAGAGGGCAAGGGCACGCTCACTGTCCCACTTGACGGCCACTCCGGCGTTGTTGGTGGGGAAGGCCATGTCGGCGATGGGGACGGTCAGGGACAACCCCTCGTCGCTGCTCACGGCCCGCATCGCCTGGAGGATGCGGTAGGCGTCGAAGATCGACGTCTCCTCGCCCACCGCCACGCCACCGGCCGCGGCATCGACGAAGGTCTTGTAGCGCCAGGGGAGGAGCACCGTGGACGGCGTGGCGGACTGCTTCATCAGGGCGCCGAGGAACTGCCGCTGCCGGTTGGCGCGGCCGATGTCCCCGAGCGGGTCCTCGTAGCGGGACCGCACGTAGCCGAGGGCGTTCTTGCCGTCGAGGACCTGGCAGCCCTTCTTGAGGTCGATGCCGGCCTTGTCGTCCTGCATGTCACGCGGGACGCACAGCTCCACGCCGCCGAGCGCGTCGACCATGCCGGCGAAGCCGCCCAACCCGATCTCGAGGTAGCCGTCGATGTGCAGGCCGGTGACCTGCTCGACCGTCTGGGTGAGCAGCTTGGGGCCGCCCAACGCGAACGCGGCGTTGATCTTGTTGCTGCCGTGGCCCGGGATCGGGACGTAGGAGTCGCGGGGGATCGAGATGAGGATCGGCTTGCCGCCGCTCTCGGAGACGTGGACGAGCATGATCGTGTCGGTGCGGTTGCCCCCGGCCTTGCCGGTCTTGAGCTTGCGGCGCTGCTCGGCGGTGAGGCCCTCACGGCTGTCGGAGCCGACGAGCAGGTAGTTGTGCCCGGACGTGTCCGCGGGGCGCTCACCCGCAGGGATGTTGTCGACCCGGGTGATGGTGGCCCACGCCCAGACGGGCACGAGGATGAGGAACGCCACCCAGCTGACGACGAGCAGCCCGGCAATGAGGAGGGCGAGCCGCCGCTTGCGCAGCCGCCTGCGCGGTGCAGTGGGTGGCGCGGCGGTCTGGCGCGGCGGGCCCGCCGGCTCAGGTCGCGGCTGCCCCGGCGCCGGTCGCTGGCGCTTGGCTGGGTCGCGGGTGTCGACGGTGTACGCGTCGTGCTCCTCCGCAGGCTCCGGGCGCTCGGCGGCAGGTCGCGCCGGAGCGGGCCGACGCTTCCGAGTGTCCACGACGTAGGCGTCGTCATCCGGCGCGCCCGCGGCCGGTCGGGGACGGGACGAGTCAGTCGGCATCGGTGCCCTTCGAATCAGGAGCGGGCGCGTGCGCCGCTGAGGGGAAGAGGTCGCTGACCCGCGGCGCCTCGTCGAGGGCGATCCGCCGGGCGAGCCGGGTGTAGCGCACTTCCATCTGACGGAACCGCCTGAACGTCGTGACGACGAAGCCGAAGAAGGCGAGGACGAGGCCGTAGAGGATGAGGTCGGCGCCTCGCCCAATGCCCACTCGGGTCGCGATGCGGTTCCAGATGCCCGGGTCGAGGATCGACCAGATGGCGAAACCGGCCAGGACGAGCAGCCCGATCCGCCGGAGCGCCTGCGTGCGCTGGCCGCTGCCGGCAAGCAGGCGCCAGGAGATGGCGAGCGTGCCGATGATGAGGAGGGCCTGGATGCCGAGCTGCTTCATCTCCAGATCAGCTCCGCCAGGATGTTGACGGCGTTCCACAGCGACTGGCCCTTGGCCTTGCTGTAGTCGGTGTAGAGGATGTGCACCGGCGCCTCCGCGTAGGCGACCTGCTTGCCGTCGAAGCGCATGGCGCCGATCTGGGCGACGATCTCGGAGGCGTGGGCCATCCGGTTCTGGGTGATGTCGAGGCGCTCGACCACACTCCGCTCGAGGACACGCAACCCGTTGTGTGCGTCGGTGAGCCTCGTGCCGGTGGTGAGGTTGGTGTAGGCGACTGCAACCCGCAGGATGAGCCGCTTGAGCAGCGAGGCGTCGGTGCGGTCATCGAGGAACCGTGACCCGAAGACGACCCGCACGTCCCCCTGCCGGATCCGGGCGAGCATGGCCTCGACGTCGGCGAGCTGGTGCTGGCCGTCTGCGTCGTAGGTGACGCAGTAACGCATGTCCGGATCCGTGAGTGCGTAGGCGAGCCCAGTCTGGAGGGCGGCACCCTGTCCGAGGTTGACGGGGTGGCGCACGACGACAGCCCCGGCCTCGTCAGCGCGCCCCGCCGACTGGTCGGTGGACCCGTCGTCGACGCACACGATCTTGGGGAAGCGGGTGCGCGCAGTGCGGACGACGTCGCCGATGACCTTCGCCTCGTTGTAGAGCGGCACCACGAGCCACACGTCGTTCGCTTGCATCACCACCAGAGTAAAGCGGAGTCACCCGTGACCTGTCCCACCACCACGCATGCCGTATGCCGCTGGGCTCGCTTTGCGACGCAAGCCAGAGCGGGTGCGTGGCCGAGTTGTGCGTGGACTACCACGGTGGGCACGCCCTGGCCACGTGCAGAATGCGTCGCTCATCTGGCTCCGGGCCCAGGTGCTCGAGAAGGTGTGCCAACTCGTGACGCGGCTGCACGAGCACCGTCGAGGAATACCCATGGGCACCGATCAAGAGGTGTTCGACGTGCTGCCCGTAGCGGCCGACTCGGCGGTTGTGAAGCGCAACCGTTCCCTCAAGCCGGTCCAGCGTCTGGGCAGTTGCCGCTTCCAGGCCCAGGTGACTCTCGAGTCGCCTGACCTCGGGTCCGCCTGCTGCGTTCCACACCCACCACAAGAGCGCCAGCAGAACTCCCACGAAGAGAACCTGCAGGCCGAGCTCAACAAACGGCGAAGAGCGATCGACCCGCAGAGTGGATGACATGCCTTGGGCCAGACCTCGCAGGAGGACCAGAATCACGACGAAGGACAGGAATCCTCGAATACGAGCCGTGCGCCGGATCTGCGCGGCCCGAGCCTCAGACAACAGCGACCTGGTTCGGCCACCGGGAGCCGATGACCCATCCATGAGGTACACGATCTCCAATCAGGTGGGTTCGCCCGTTCGTCGAGGGACCGGTGCAGGTTCCAGGACTGATGCCCTCGAGCGAGGCCCATCCTGCCAGCGGGTCTAGAGTCTGTCCCGATGACGGACCTGAGGACTGGCAAGGTCGTGCCGACTGCGACTGGCTCCGCCGCACTGCGCGTCGCCGTCGTGGGACCGACCCACCCGCACAAGGGCGGCGTGGCGGCCCACACGACGATGCTGGCCCACCATCTCACCGAGGCCGGCCACGACGTGACCCTCGTGTCGTGGGCCCACCTCTACCCGTCCAAGCTGCACCACGCGGACGCGACCGTGCCCGAAGGAGTGCCGGAGGTTCCTCCCTACGCCCGCACCGTCAGGGCGTTGAGCTGGGCCAGACCCGACACCTGGGTGCGGACCGGGCGGCGCCTCCGCGACGTCGATGCGGTCATCGTCGTCCACGTCATGCCGCAGGTCGTGCCCGCCCACCTGGCCCTCCTGCGTGCAGCGGATGCGCTGCCGGGACAGCCGGGCAGGTCCGCGGCCCGGCCGCAGTCCGTCGTCGTCTGCCACAACGTCCTGCCCCACGAGTCCCGACCCGGGGACGCGGCGCTGATGCGGATGCTCTTCACCAGGGTCGACGCCGCGCTCGTCCACAGCGCGGAGCAGGGTCGGCTCGCCCACGAGCTCGGCGCCCGCCGGGTCTCCGTCGCGGACCTGCCGCCGCACCTGCCGGGCGGCGAGCCGGTCCCGCGGGGGGTCCGCAGCGGCCCGACCAGGTTGCTCGCGCTGGGACTCATCCGCGAGTACAAGGGGATCGACGTCCTCCTGCGAGCCATGCGCGAGGTGCCCGACGTCACCCTGACGATCGCGGGCGAGGTCTGGCCCTCGCAGCGGGAAGTCATCGAGGGGCTCATGACCGATCCCCGACTCACCGGGCGGGTCGAGCTGCGCGACGGGTACGTGCCCGCCGACGGGCTCGCCGCCCTCCTTGCCGACCACGACGTCCTCACGCTGCCCTACCGATCGGCCACCGCGTCGCAGAACGTCATCCTCGGCCATGCCCACGGCCTGCCCGTGCTGGCCTCCGACATCGCACCGTTCTCCGGCCAGATCGAGGACGGCGTCAACGGACTGCTCGTGCCGCCGGAGGACGAGCGTGCCCTCGCGGGCGCGCTCCGCCGGCTGGGGGACCCGCAGGTGCGAGACCGGCTCGCCGAGGGCGTCCAGACACCCGACCTGTCCGGGCCCTGGGCGCACTACCTCGGCACGCTCGAGGCGCTCGCCGCGGCCGACCCGGACCACGACGGCGACCCAACGCCGGAGCTCCCAGCCTCGAGGGCAACCGATGGCCCGAGCTCCGGCCGCTTGGTCGACGCCGCGCGAAGGGTGCGGTCACAACTGCGCAGCCGTCGGCCGCTCCTCGAGATAAGCCAGGCCGATCTGCCCGACTGGGTGCTGCCGACCGATGTCCTCGGCGACCCGGCGGAGGCGGACGGCGCGCGCCGGCTCGCCCGGGCCATCGGCCTGCCGATCTCGCTGGACAAGGTCTCGACGTGGGCCGCCCTCGGCGCCCTCGCCGCGATCCTCCGGGTCCGCGATGACGGGCGGCGCAGCGCCATCATCGTCGACGAGACGGGGACGCGGTCGGTCCTGTCCCGGTGGGCCAGGGCGGTGGGCTTCGCGCCGGTGCAGATCGACTTCACCGGGTCGCACCCGAGCGTCGCGGCCCTCGACGTCGACACGGGCTCGCTCGACGTCATCGTCCGGATCCACCCTCGCGGCTGCGACGCCGACGACGTCGACAACGTCCTCGAACAGGCCTCGTGGGCGCTGCGCTCTGGCGGCCTGCTCATCATCACGATCCCCATTGGCCCGCCGTCCGCCCGAGGAGCGCTGGGGCCGGCCGACGTACGGGGCGTCCTCGCCCGGGCCCACGCCCTCGGCTTCGTCCTCGTCGGCGACATCGACGGCGATGTCAACGCCCGGATGCGCGAAGCCGGCGCGCGAGCGCGAGCCGACTCAGCGGCATACGGCCTCGTCCGTCTCACCCTGAGGAGGCGCTGAGTGAGCCGGGCACGCCTGCTCACGGTGATCCGAGTCGTCGTCGCCGTCGTGACGCTGGCGGCTGTCGTGTACGCGGTCGTGCGGAACTGGGCAGACGTGTCGGTGCACCTCAGGCAGGTCTCGTGGGCCACGTTCGCGTGGTCGAGCCTCGCCGCCGGCGTCGGCACCTGGCTGACGATGCTCGGCTGGCGCACCATCCTTCGGGACCTCGGCTCGGACCTGCACCTGGCCCCCGCCACGGGTGTGTACTTCGTCGGGCAGCTCGGCAAGTACCTGCCCGGGTCGCTCTGGTCGGTCATCGTCCAGGCCGACATCGCGGCCCACCTCAAGGTGCCGCGGCGCCGGACTGCCGTCACCGGTCTGCTGGCGCTCGGCTTCGCCCTCCTGACCGGAGTGCTCGTCGGGCTGCCGTCGGCGCCGTTCCTGCTGCGGCGGTCGTCCGAGGGAACCGCCTGGTGGCTGCTCCTCGCCGTGCCCATCGCCGTCGTGCTGCTCGTGCCGCGACTGCTCAACTGGGCCATCGCCACCATGCTGAGACTGCTTCGACGCGAGCCCCTCGACCACGAGCTGTCCGCACCGGCCGTGCTCAAGGCGGTGGCCATCTTCGTCCTCGTGTGGCTCTGCTTCGGGGTCCACACGCTGTTGCTCGCCCAGGCGGTGGCCGGTGACGAGCCGCACCCGGACCTGGCGCTGGCGGCCCTGACCGGCTACGCCCTGTCGGTGTCGCTCGGGATGCTCGTCATCATCCTGCCCGCAGGCCTGGGCGCTCGGGAGGGGCTGCTGACGCTCATCCTCTCCGCGGCCATCCCGACCCCGGCTGCCGCGGCCGTGGCGATCCTGTCCCGCTTCATCGTCACTGCCGTCGACGTCCTCGCCGCCCTCGTCGGCTGGCTCTATGCCCGCTCGCACCATCTGGTCAGCGAGCGTCGGGCCAGCTTGGCCGACGTGGCCAGCTCGTCCGAGTAGCTGGCCCGCGGTTCAATCCTCAGGCCAGGTCGCCGGCGCAGATCAGGAGCGCTCGAGGACGAAGACCGGGATGACGCGGTCGGTCTTGCCCTGGTACTCCGCGTAGGGCGGATACGCGGCGACGCAGCGGGGCCACCACTCGGCCCGCTCGTCCGGGTCCAGCTCCCGCGCTCGGACGCGGAACGTCGCAGTGCCGTCCTGGAGGTCGACCTCGGGGTGGGCACGCAGATTGTGGTACCACTTCGGATGGTCCGGGCTGCCGCCCCGGCTCGCCACCGCGGCATACACGCCGTCGTGCTCGACCCGCATGACCGGCACCTTGCGGGTCGCCCCCGTCTTCGCGCCGCGCATCGTCAGCAGAACCACCGGCCGGCCCATGATGTCCACGGACTCCGTGGTCCCGGTCGCCTCGATCGTCTCGACCTGTCGGCGGACCCAGCCCGAGGGGCTGGGGGCGTAGTCGCCGGCCACGGTCACGCGGCGCCCGGCTCGGGCGCGGAGGACCAAGGGTACGCCTTGACGAAGTCCTCCACGACGGTGACGTTGAGCCCGCCGCAGAACTGGCGCTTGCCCATCTGCTCACCGATCTGGCCGGTCTGCAGGTTGACGTCGGCGGACCAGTGGGACAGCGCGTACTTCTTGCCCTCCGGGAACGCGCCGCGCGAGGTGTCCCACGGCGTGATGATGAACTTGTTCCCGGCTTCCTTCATGGCGTTGATGCGCTCGGCGAGGGCCGCGAACTGGGAGGCCTGGCTCTCCTCGAGCGAGGGGTCGTACCAGAGGATCGTGTAGCCGTGCTCGAGGTTGTGGACGAGGGACTCGATCGCAGGGGCGTCGGCGACCGTGTAGACGCGCCGATCGGAGAGGGCCGGCTGCGCGAGGTGCTGGCCGCTCGAGGGCGGGGCCGTCGCGTAGTCGATCCGGACCTTGTCGGGGGCCGACGTACCAGGACCGACGTGGTCGGCCGAACCCGATGCGGGGTCGTCGATGACCGGGTCGCACGCGGCTGCGGCGACGTCGCCTGTCATGCCCTCCACCGCCGCGGCCTTCTTGCTCTGCTCTCCGACGATCGCCCACGCCACCGCGCCGCCGATGACGGCGAGGACGACCACGACGGCCCCCACCACGAGCAGCAACCGCCGACGCTCGGCCCGTCTTCGCCTGGGCTTGCATGGCGGCGACGCGCTCGCGTCGGTCTCGGGTCGTCTCGCGGGCCATCGTTCCTCGTTCCGGTGGTCGGCTGATCGGGCAGTCGTTGCTCTCAACGCCCGCGCTTGGGTAAAGGTTTCAACGATCGGGGTCGAGTGTAGGCGAGACTGTTCCCTGTGTCCGAAGTGTCCCAGCCGACGGTGCGCTCGTGGCGCGTCGACCGCGAGATCCTGCTGCGCGCGCAGCTGTCCGACTTCCACCGCGGCGCGGGCGACCCGACCTCCCGCTGGGGAGCCGACGGGTCCTTCACGCGGGCCGCGCACACCCCCGAGGGGCCGGCCAGCCTTCATCTCGTATGCCGCTCAGCTGGGTCCGTGGTCGAGTGCACGGCGTGGGGGGCTGGGGCAGCGTGGCTGCTCGAGTCGGTGCCCAGCCTCCTCGGGGAGGGTGACGACCCCTCCGGGTTCGAGCCGCAGCACCCGGTCATCGCGGCCGCCTGGCATCGCTTCTCCCACTGGAGGGTGCCCCGGTCCGGTCTCGTCATGGACGCGCTGGCGCCGGCCGTCATCGAGCAGCGGGTGACCGGTCAGGAGGCCTTTGCCGGGTATCGCCGGCTCGTCCGGCGGTTCGGGGAGCCGGCGCCGGGGCCGTTCGGCGCGGAGCTGTGGCTCCCGCCGAGGCCCGTGGACTGGGCGAGGATCCCCTCCTGGGAGTGGCTCCGAGCCTCCGTCGACCCGGCGCGCTCGGGAGCGCTCGTCCGCGCGGCCAAGGTCGCGGGACGCCTGGAGCAGTGCGCGGGTCTCACGCTGCCGCAGGCTCATTCGCGCCTGCGCGCCGTCCCCGGGGTCGGTGTGTGGACCGCGGCCGAAGTCGCCCAGCGCGCGCTGGGCGACGCCGACGCCGTGAGCTTCGGCGACTTCCACGTCGCGAAGGACATCGGATGGGCGCTCATCGGTCGTCCAGTCGACGACGCGGGCCTCGCCGAGCTGCTCGAGCCCTATGCCGGGCACCGCTTCAGGGTGCAGCACCTGCTCGCCCTGGCCGGACACCGCAGGGCTCGCCGCGGGCCGCGAATGGCACCCCGCACCCACCTGCCGATGCGCACTCGCTGAGCTGAGCGGCATACGGCCGGGGCGGTGTGCCAAGCGCGCGATCTGGCGCGCTCTTGGCACACACGACGCTCGGAGGAGGGAGGCAGTCCTTGTGCGGCCACGTGCTCGACGGTTCTCGAACGTCGCACCGTGGGCAGATCGGGCAAGCCCCGCGCAACGCTAGGCGCCGAGCAGGTGCTCTCGGGTGGGCACCCCGTTTCGTTCCGGTGAACAGCCAGTGTCGAGCTGGCAGTCGGGATTCAGCGTCGGGGACGAGTCAGCCACCTGGACCGGGACGGCAACACCGTCGAGGACGAGGAAACCGCGGCCGGGAAGCCGCTGACGCGCCGGCTCCAGGCGCACGCCGAGAAGGTCGCCGTCGACCGGTGAGCTCGGCGAGAGGACGAGGCCGGTGCCGTACCGCGCGAGCTCCGGGACGAGGCCGCGGTAGAGGCTCGTGGCGCGCCGTGCGTCGACGGTGGCGACACACCAGGCGTCCGAGCCGTCGAGCTCATGGAGGACGTCGAGGACGACCGGTTCTGCCGGGGTTCCGTCGAGTCCCTCGGCGTCGTCGATCAGGACGGACAGGCGTGGGTGGGTCGCCCGCAGTTCGCGCAGCCGCACCCCGTCAGTGGCCGGGACGAGCTGGAGATCCCGTATGCCGCTCAGCCAGCTCAGCGGCGTGCGCCGGGTCGCGATCACTGCCGTCGGGTGCCCTGCGGAGGCCAGCTGTCTCGCCAGTGCCGCCAAGGCGGTGGTGCGCCCGCTGCGGGGACCGCCGACGATGACGATCCTGCGGCCCTGACGGCCGGCGTCGAAGCCGACCGGGCTCGCGTCGTCGGCCCCCAACCCGATGCTGACCCGATCGCGAGTGGGCCGCGGCAGCTGGTCCCAACCCACCATGGGTGGAAGTGGGGCGACGCGCCAGGGCAGCCGTGCCGGGTCGACGTCCGCCGTCGCTTTGAGCTGCTTGGCGACGCGCGCTGTGGTTCGGGTCTGGCTGTCGTGCGTCAGCCCAGGCCCGACGTGGGCGAGCTGGACGTGGTGGCCCGTCGCCACGTCGATGGCCCGGCCGGCGCCGCGATGTCCGTGCACCTGGGCCGGCGAGAGCCCGGCAAGGGTGAGGTCGAGCGGGTCGGGCATGGGCAGGACGAGGCGCTGCTGCACGTGGCTGGCGAGTCGGCCCGAGAGGACGGAGCGGGCCCCGGTGACGACGAGTCGGAACCCGGAGGACAGGCCGTCACGAGCCAGCCGGAGCAGCGCCTCGGTCGGGGCTCCGTGGTCGACGTCCTCGAAGGCGCTCTCGACCGCCTCCCACCCGTCGACGAGGAGGACCGGGAGCGGGCGGCTGCCAGATGCCGGGTTGACGGCCTCGCGGGCGACGTGCTCGGTGAGGCGGGACAGGACGCGTGCGGCGACGGCCGCGTCGGCGGCGCTCGTGACCGACCCGACGTGGGGCAGCGACGCGAGGTCCCGCAGTGCGCCCGGGGAACCCTCGATCACGTGGAGATGAAGGTCCGCGGCGGACCACAGCTCGGCCAGGCCGAGGGCGAGCGTGCGCAACAGCGTCGATCGTCCGGTCCGAGCGCCTCCGGCCACGGCGAGATTGCCGTCGGTCACCGGGTGCCAGGTGAACGCCCCCTGCCACTGGGCCTCTGGTCGGTCGGCGAGACCGATGGCAACTGCTCCGGGCGCGCCGGCGGGTGGCAGGGCGTCTCGCTGCAGCCGCTCGGGCAGGGCCGGTAGCCAAGGGGACGGTGGAGCAGTCACGCGGAGGATCTCGGCTGCATCTCGGGCTGCGCGGACCACCGACTCCAGCTCGGTGGGGCCACGGCTTGTTGCCGACGGGTGGAGTGCGGGCAGGGGGCGGCCGAGATCGGTCCACGTCAAGGGCACCACGTGGACTCGCGACGGCACCCCTGAGCTCTCGGGACGCGGCACCGCGCCCGCGTAGGCCGTCTGGACCTCGACAAGGCGCCCCCCGCCGGTTCGCACCCAGGCGCGTCCGGGGGTCCGGTCGCTGATCTGCGCCGCGGCGGGGCTCTCGATGACGTCGTCGCTGTCGGACCGGTCTCGCACCCGGAGCGCGATGCGCAGCGAGATGTTGGCTCGCATGTCACCGGTGATGATCCCGGCCGGCCGCTGGGTCGCGAGGACGAGGTGCAGTCCGAGGGAGCGACCGACGGCCGCGATGCGCACGAGGCCCTCGACGAAGTCGGGCAGCTCGTCCGCCAGCAGCTTGAACTCGTCCACGACCAGGACGAGTCTGGCGATCGGTGTCAGGTCAGGGTTGGCCTCTCGACGGCTGCGGTAGTCGTCGAGGTCCTTCGCGCCGGCCGCGGCCAGGAGCGCCTCGCGCCGCTTGAGCTCGGCACCAAGGGACACCAGGGCACGCTCGGTGAGGTGCTGGTCGAGGTCGGTCACCACTCCCAGCGTGTGTGGCAGGTCGGCACACTCCTTGAACGCCGACCCACCCTTGTAGTCGACGAGCACGAAGGTCAGTTCATCGGGACCCGCTCGCATGGCCAGCCCGCTGACGAGCGCCTGGAGCAGCTCGGACTTGCCGGAGCCCGTGGTCCCCCCGACGAGGCAGTGCGGTCCGTCCTGGGCGAGGTCGAGCAGGTACGGCCCGTCAGAGGCGGCTCCGAGCACCGCGACGGGTCGACCGGTGGACGTCGACCAGGACGCGACGAGGTCCTCCGCCACGGTCGGGTCCAGGCCGGTGGGCAGGTTCGCCTCGCGCAACCCGATCGAGCCGGGCGGCGTGCCGAGGCCTTCCTCCGGTGTCGCGTCGTCGAGGGGCGCCAGGAAGCGGGACACGGACTCGAACCAGGCCTGGTGTGGCAGGTCCGGGGTGATCCCTGTGATCGTTCGGTCGGCGAGGTGAAGCGTCGCTCGTGGAGCGCGCCCGTCGTCGAGCACGAGTTGGGCGCGGCACTCCAGCGGGAGGCGCTCGGCGCCGTCGTCGATCCCGATGACGTGCACCCCGATGCCGCGCGGAGCCCCGAGGAGCGACCCGACGTCAGCCCGGCGTCGGAGCTCGGCGGTGCCGTCGAGAACCACGACGAAACGGGGGAGGGGAGGGCCGGCCGGACCACCAACGGGTGGTGGCTCGGTGCGCGCGCTGATGACCGCACCGAGCTCTTTGAGGCGGGCTGCCACAGCCATCTCGTCCTGAGTCGAGGCCACCGTTGCCAGGGGCCCGAGGTCTCCGCCGAGCGTGTGTGGCAGCCGGCTGGTCCAGGCCCAGTCCGACGCGGCCGTGGCGGAGGTCGAGATCACGACCAGACGCGTGGTGAGCGGCGAGTGCCAGATCGCCGTCTGGGCGATGAGAGCGCTTGCTGCGCAAAGGGATCGAGGCCGGGGACCCGCGATGCCGATCACGACGTCTGCCTCCAGGTCGACGACGGCAGGGACTCCTCGGATGGTTGGTGGCTCGTTCTCGCCGTCCGGTCTCTCGACCCTCGTCTCGGCGGGCTGGTCGGCGGTGCCTACACGCAGGGCCAGGTGGTCGGGGTCGCCCGGGCGCCGCTCCCACACCCGGGCGTCGCGGGAGCTGACGACGGACGCCGCTGTGGGCAGGTCCGGCTGTTCCGCGTGACGCCGGTGACCCTCGGTGGCCAGCACCTCGCTGAGCCGCGCCTCCGCCCGCGCCGTCTCGCTGGAGTGCTCGGCGAGCTGAGTCCGGTACGACACGCGCCCGTGCCTCCGATCGCTCCACCACTGAGCCAGCAGCAGCACCGGCGACATCAGGGCGAACAGGAGCATGACGGGAGATCGCAGAACCGTCGCGAGCCCGACGGAGACGACGAGGGGCGCCATTGCGGCCACGACGGGGGCGCGGGCGCCCTCCGGACGGGTGGGCGCGGGAGGGAAGCGGATGGTCTCGGCCTCCGTCGGGATGAGGAAGCGGGGGCGGCGGTTGATCCGCACGGTCCCGCCCGTGCACTCCGCGGCGGCGGGTGTCGTCTCCGGGCGCCGCAGCACGAGGGTTGTCGACGCGAGGTGGATCCGGCTCCCAAGCGGGAGGTGCGACCCTGCCGGAGGGACGGGGCTGCCGTCCACGGTGCTCGGGTTTGTCGGATCGAGGTCGCGAAAGCGGAGGCCAGCGTCGTCGGCGGTGATCACGGCGTGGGCGCGAGAAATGCCGAGGTCGTCGAGCCGGATGTCGCTCGAAGCCGCCCTCCCGAGCACCTGGTCCCCCCGCCGGACCTGGACGATCCGACCCGCTCCCGGGCCACCCACGACGTGCAGCTCCACGAGCGCTCCCGAGCCCAGCGGCATACGGCGTGATGGTCTGTCCCGATGGTGGCTGGGGGAGGCTCGGAGGAGCGCGCCTCGAAGGAGTCTTCCTTCGCCGATGACGGCGTCATCCAAGATCTCGTGGCCTTCCACGGTGAACCGGTCGCACGGGTCGGGAAGGAGCGCGGCGAGGTGCGGCCGAACCTGGCCGAACGTGACGGCGTCCTCTGCCGCGCCCGCCAGTGCACCCGTGTCGATGAGGATGTCCCGGACCTCTGACGCAGGCGGTCCCACGAGGCCCATCCGAATCTGCATCCGCGCTACCTCCTGTTGGTCCCGACGCCAACCTTTGCGCAGCCGTGGACTCGGGCGGGCCCGTTGTCCACAGGCCAACTCGCTTTCGACGCGACGGATCAGGCATTTGACGGCAGGATGGGCGCCGGCCAGCCGAGTCAGGGGGTTCAGTGTCGACGCAACAGGCGGTGCACCACGTCGAGGGCGAGGTCAGGGAGCTGATCCGCCGTACTGGCCTCGACCCGTCCCAGGATCCACGGGGGGTGCGGCGCCTCGTCCAGGACGCCGTCCAGGACTACGACGAGCGGTCACTCCACGGCGGACTGCCGCAGCTGGGGGACATCCGAGCAGCGGTCCACTCCATCCTCGCGGTGGTCGCGGGCTATGGCCCGCTGCAGCAGTACTTCGACGACCCGACCGTCGAGGAGATATGGATCAACGAGCCGAGCCGCGTCTTCGTGGCACGTGGCGGTGTCGCCGAGCTCACCCCGACGATCCTCACCTCCGACGAGGTGCGCGACCTCGTCGAGCGGATGCTCAAGACGAGTGGCCGCAGGGTCGACCTCAGCTCGCCCTTTGTCGATGCGACGCTGCCGGACGGCTCTCGGCTGCACGTCGTCATCCCGGACATCAGCCGTACCCACTGGCAGGTCAACGTCCGCAAGTTCGTCGTCAAGGCGGACCGGCTCGAGGACCTCGTGCGGCTCGGGTCCCTGACGAAGCAGGCAGCGGACTTCCTGGCGGCAGCGGTGTCGAGCGGGCTCAACATCCTCGTCGCCGGGGGCACCCAGGCCGGCAAGACGACCTTGCTCAACTGCCTTGCGGCGGCGATCCCGCCGCGGGAACGCGTCGTCACCTGCGAAGAGGTCTTCGAGCTGAAGATTCCTCTTCGGGACGTCGCTTCCATGCAGTGCCGTCAACCGAGCCTGGAGGGCACTGGCGAGGTGCCGCTGCGGCGCCTCGTCAAGGAGGCGTTGCGCATGCGGCCCTCGCGCATCATCGTCGGTGAGGTTCGGCAGGAGGAGAGCCTGGACCTCCTTATTGCGTTGAACAGCGGTGTTCCCGGGATGTGCACGGTGCACGCCAACAGCGCGCGTGAGGCGGTAACCAAGATGTGCACCCTCCCGCTGCTCGCTGGGGAGAACGTGTCGAGTCGGTTCGTCGTGCCCACCGTGGCCTCGTCCGTCGACCTCGTCGTGCACGTCGCGCTGGAGCGCGACGGCCAGCGGCGAGTGAGAGAGATCGTGGGGGTGCCTGGTCGTGCCGAGGGCGACGTCATCGAGATCGCGGACCTCTTCGTCACGCGTGGGGGGAGGTTGCAGCGGGCCGACGGTTTCCCTCCGCACGTCGAGGCCTTCGAGCGAGCCGGTTACGACGTTGCCGCCCTTCTCTCCCAACGGACACCGTGATGTCGCCGTCGGTCGTCGGACTCATCCTCGGCGCGGGAGTGTTCTGCATCTACTGGTCGTTCTGGCCGAAGCAGGACGTCCCGGCTGACCCGGAGCAGCGCCGGCGTGCCGGCTTCATCGCCGAGCTTCGCGACCACCTGCACCAGGCCGGCTACGCCAGCGTGACACCGACGAACGTGCTGGTCGGTTCGATGGTGTTGTTCATCGTCTCTTTCCTGGTCTTCCTGATGGCCACCGCTGTCGTGCCGATCGCGCTGTGCTTCGGCCTGATCGCCGCCGTGACCCCCGTCTCGCTGATCCGGATGAGGGCCCGCAGGCAACGGAGCAGATTGCGCGACCTGTGGCCGGACGCCGTCGACAACATCACCTCCGGAGTGCGTGCCGGCTTGGCCCTGCCGGAAGCCTTGGCCCAGTTGGCGGTTCGTGGGCCTGAGGAGCTTCGACCGGCCTTTGCGGGTTTCGCTGAGGACTATCGCGCCACCGGGCGGTTCCACGAGTGCCTGGATCGGCTCAAGGACTCGATGAGCGACCCGGTGGCCGACCGACTCATCGAGTCACTCCGCATTGCGCGAGAGGTCGGCGGCAGCGATCTCGGCAAGCTTCTGCGGACGCTCTCCGCCTTCCTGCGCGAGGACGCCCGTACGCGTGCGGAACTCGAGACTCGGCAGAGCTGGACGGTCAACGCGGCCCGCCTCGCGGTCGCGGCACCGTGGATCGTCCTCGCGATGCTGGCTCTGCGAGGTGGCTCGCTGCAGGCCTACGCCGCGCCGGCCGGTTGGGTCGTGCTCGCCTTTGGCGCGGCCCTGTGTGCGGTGGCCTACCGCGTCATGGTGTGGATCGGTCGGCTCCCGGAAGAGGAGCGGGTGCTGCGGTGAACGAGCCGGTGCGGCTCATCAGGGAGCTGGTCCTGGGCGGGTGGTCGTGGGCAGGCGCCGCTGCGGGCGTGGTCCTGCTCGCGGGGCTGTCGCTGATCGTTGCCGGGCTGCCTGTCTCCCGTCGCCCGGGCCTGGACGCGAGGCTGGCCCCGTACCTTCGGGACACGCCTCCACCGTCACGCCTGCTCGGATCCGGCTCGGCGATGCCCCGGGTCCTCGGGCTCGGTGAGCTCCTCGCGCCTTACCTGCGGCGGCTCGGAGACGGCATGGAGCGGGTCCTCGGGGGTGCCCCATCGGTTGCCCGTCGCCAGTTGCGCGCCGGGCGCCCAGCCGAGGTCGAGCGGTTCCGGGCGGAACAGGTGCTCTGGGCAACCGCCGGAGGGATCCTCGGCCTCGTCGGCGGCGGTCTGGTGGGGCTGTCCAAACGCCACCTGTCGGTGCCTGTTCTGGTCATGCTCACCGTCATCGGATTCGCCTTGGGAGCGATCCTGCGTGACTACGCCCTGAGTCATACGGCGCGTCGGCGTGAGCAGCGCATGCTGGGCGAGTTCCCCACGGTCGCAGAGCTGCTCGCATTGGCAGTGAGCGCAGGCGAGGGAGCTACCGGAGCACTCGAGCGCGTCTGCCGGTTGTCCAGCGGGGAGCTTGCCGACGAGCTGCGCCGATGCCTTGCCGACGCTCGTGCCGGTGCGAACCTGCCAACTGCACTGCAGGGCCTCGCGGATCGGACCGGCCTGCCGAGCCTGAGCCGGTTCGTCGACGGCATCGTTATCGCAGTCGAGCGGGGCACGCCGTTGGCAGAAGTCCTCCGCGCACAGGCTCAGGACGTACGGGAGGACGGCCGACGCCTGCTCATGGAGCAGGGTGGGAAGCGCGAGATTCTCATGATGGTGCCCGTCGTCTTCCTCATATTGCCGGTCACGGTGCTGTTCGCCATCTACCCGGGGCTGAGTTTCCTCCGCTTCGAGCTGTGAACCAATCCCAACCACGCAGGTGTATCCATCACGACAGGAACGAGGAGAACTCACGATGCGCACCGGGAACATGAGGACGACGCGGCTCGCCAGCTGGGCAGGGAGGCGGCTGCAACAGGCTCTTCGTGGGCCGTCTGATCGGGGCGACGTGCCCGGATGGGTGCTCATCACCCTGATGACTGCCGGACTGGTGACGTTGCTCTGGGCCGTCGCGGGCGACCAGCTCGAGACGCTCTTCACCGATGCCATCGGCAGCGTGAGCGGGCCGGGTGGCCGCTGACGAATGGCCGTCCTTGGTCAGCTGTCCGATCGCGACCGGTCTGGATCGGAGGACGGCTCGGCAATTGCGGAGTTCGTCATGGTGGCAGCGCTGTTGCTGTTCGTCGTCCTCGCGGTCCTGCAGATTGCCATCGCACTCTATGTCCGCAACACCCTGATCGCGTCGGCGTCAGAGGGAGCCAGGTTCGGGGCGCGGGCAGATGCCGCTCCCGGCGACGGCGTGGCCCGGACCGAGACACTCATCACCACCGCCTTGAACCCCTCGTTCGCAACGGACATCTCGGCCCGGACGACAACGACCCCTGGCGGCGTCAGAGTTGTCGTCGTCACGGTCGTCGCGCCCCTTCCGCTCTTCGGGCCACTCGGCCCGGGCGACGGGTTCAACGTGCAGGGGAGGGCGTTCAGCGAGGAGCAGGTGTCCGCCGCCACCAGCCCGAGCCCGCCGTGAGCTGGCCCAGGCCGCCGCGGCCTCCCGGGGAGGAAGGGCGCGCCATCGTCGAATTCGTGTTCCTCGGCATCCTCCTGCTCCTGCCACTGACGTATCTGGTCCTCACCCTCGCGCGGATCCAGGGCGCGGCTTTCTCTGCATCGCTCGCTGGTCGAGAGGCAGGGCGAGCCTTCGTCACGAGCGACGAGGACGAGCACGCGCACGCCCGCGCCGTCGCTGCGGCGACCATCGCGTTCGAGGACTTCGACTTCGACCGTGATGCGACGCTGTCCGTCAGCTGCGATGGCTCGCCGTGTCTGCGTCCTGGAGGTGTGGTCACCACGACCGCCGTCATCGACGTGCAGCTACCCCTCATTCCCGACTTCCTCGCCGGGAGCATTCCGGGCTCGGTCACGATCTCGTCGACGCACGTCGCGAGCGTCGACACCTATGTGGCGCGATGAGAGGCCCGCTGCCGCCACGCCGGCCCACTGAGGACGGTCAGATCGCAGTTCTGGTCCTCGGTCTCTTCGTCGTCGTTCTCGTCTTCATCCTCGGTGCGATCGACGTGACCGCAGCCCAGCTGGCACGGATGCGCCTGCTCGACACAGCCGATGCGCTCGCCCTCGATGCGGCCGACGCACTCGACGTCGGAGCCGTCTACGAAGGCGGCGTCGAGGGACCCCTCGTACTCACCGACAACTCTGTCCAAGAGGCTGCCACAGCGCACCTCTCGCGAACGCCCCGACCCACGGGAATCAGCACCTGGAATCTGCAGCCCCCCACGGGCACGCCGGACGGGACCACCGCCGAGGTGACGCTGAGCGGCCGGGCCACCCTGCCGATGACCGGCTGGATCCTCGAGTCGCTCGGCGGTGGTGTCACCATCACCGTCACCTCGCGCGCTCGCGCGCCGCTCCGATGACCGCGCTGCAGCGGAAAACTGGCGGCGTCACCAAGGGTGACGCCGCCACGAGGCTGCCTCCAGTGTGGTCAGGAGTTGCGGATCAGGTCGGCCGCACGCCAGCCGATCGCCATGGCCGGCGCCGCTGTATTACCCGAGACCTGGATCGGTAGCACGGAGATGTCCACCACGCGGAGTCCTTCGACGCCGCGCACGCGCAGGTCCGGTGTGACGACGTCGTCGTCCTTCGTGCCCATCGCGGCCGAGCCCACTGCGTGGTAGATGGTGATTCCCGAAGACATCCCGAATTCCACCACCTGCTCAGGGGTCTGCACACGTGAGCCGGGGAACTCCTCGAACTCGATCTCGGACGCGAGCGGCTCGTGGGCCGTCACCTCACGCAGCCGGTCGACGATGGCGCCGGTGACCCGTCGGTCCTCGTCGTCCCCGAAGTAGTTCGCCTGGATGACAGGCTGCGACCCGGGCATCGCGTCACGGATGTGGATCGAGCTGTGGGTGTGCGGCCGGATCTGGTAGCCCAGCAGGTACATCCCCGGCTCCTTCGAGGGGTCCAGGCCCTCGGAGAAGTCCAAACCGAAGGGAACGGCAACCACCTGCACGTCCGGGCGGTCCACCTGGGGGGAGGACTTGATGTGGGCCATGAGGTCGTAGCCGGCAGTGCCGATGGGGCCCTGCCGGGTCAGCAGGTACCGGGCCCCCTGGGCGAGCTGCTTCGGGCTTGGAGCTGAGGGAGAGGGTGTGCCGCTATTCCCACATTCCAGGGCGCTGACCTTGACAACGGCACCACCGAACCTCCACTGGACCGCCACCACGGAAGCACGCTGATCCACAGGGCTCGTCGCCGGCGCCCTCCTACGCTGGGGACATGTCCCGGAGCGAGGCCCCGCACCCGGGCTTCTCCGCGTCCTTCCCCGCACTGCGCAACCTGCTCGCCATCCGCCCGTTCCGAAAGCTGTTCATCGCCGGCTCGCTCTCCAGCTTCGGCGACTGGCTGGCCCTGCTGGCCACGACCGCCTTGGCCGCGGAGATGGCCCAGGACGGAGTGGGTCAGTACCTCGCCGTCTCGGGGTCTTCATCCTCCGCATCGCCCCCGCGATCATCCTCGGCCCGATCGCCGGCGTCGTCGCCGACCGCCTCGACCGGCGCAAGACGATGATCTTCGGAGACCTGCTCCGTTTCGCGCTCTTCGTGTCGATCCCGCTCGTCGGCCAACTGTGGTGGATGTACATCGCGATCGTCCTCATCGAGTGCGTCTCGCTCTTCTGGAACCCGGCCAAGGACGCGACGGTGCCGAACCTCGTGCCCCCCAAGCGTCTCGAGCTGGCCAACCAGCTCAACCTCATCGGCAGCTACGGCACGGCACCCATCGCGGCGCTCGTCTTCTCCGGGCTGTCCCTCGTCGGCCAGCCGCTCCATGACCTCATCCCCGGGATCGACCCCGAGGGCATCTACCTGGCCATCTACGCCAACGCCGCGACGTTCCTCGTCAGCGCGTGGATCGTCTGGGGGCTGACGTTCCCGCCACGGGCGGCGCAGGAGGAGCTCAAGGGCGAGTCGGTCGTCCGGAGCATTGCCGACGGCCTGCTCATCCTCAAGGAACGGCCCTTCGTCCGCGGCCTCATCGCGGGCATGCTCGGCGCCTTCGCCGGGGGAGGACTCGTCATCGGCCTCGCCACGCGCTTCGTCGGGGACATGGGGGCCGGCGCCCCCGGCTACGGCCTGCTCTTCGTCAGCGTCTTCAGCGGGATGGCTCTCGGGCTCATCCTCGGTCCACGTGTCCTCCGGGGCTTCTCCCGCGCAAGGCTTTTCGGCGCAGCCCTCACCGGTGCCGGCATCGTGCTACTCGTGCTTGCCCTGGTGCCCACGTTCCTGCTTTCCCTGCCGCTCGCGCTCCTCCTCGGCGCCTTCGTCGGCGTCGGCTGGGTCGTCGGGTACACGCTCATCGGGCTCACCGTCGAGGACGAGATCCGCGGACGCACTTTCGCCCTGGTCCAGTCACTCGACGGTGTCGTCCTCGTCGTCGTGCTCGCGGTCGCACCACTCGTCGCCGCGATGTTCGACACGCTCCTGGGCCTCCCGGTCACCGTCAACCTCGGGCCCCTGGAGCTCACCTACACCGGCGCCATGATCACCTACCTGCTCGCCGGCCTGGCGATGATCGGGTCCGGAGTGTGGGCCTGGCGGAGCATGAACGACCGACCCGGCGTCTCGGTCCTCGCCGAGCTGCGCGAGGTCAGGCGACGGCGAACGAGCTAGTCGGACGGCTGCGGCACCGAGCAGCCGACCTCCGGATCGAGCCCGAGGTAGTTCAGGGGCCCGGCGATGATCGTCAGCGCCGCGCTGCCGATCCGGCTGCAGCTCGGCTCGGCCGAGCCGAAGTAGCCCCGCTGGAAAGCGGCAGCCACGCCGATGAGGAGCCAGATGACGATCACGATGGTGCTGACGCGGGTGCGAGACCTGGTGCGGACGGCCATGGTCACCTTTCGTGGAGAGTCGGGCATCACCGGGTTGGTGATGCTTGGCCCGGGCGGCTCTCGAAGGTGCTTGCCGCCCAAGCGCGCCCACCCCTTACCCAGAAGCGGCTCGCAATCGCACACCACTTTCCAGTCCGTATGCCGCTGAGCTGAGTCCGTCGTGCACCGACGCGAGGCGTCGGCTGCGTCATTCACGGGACGTCGCCTCCCGGCCGCTGTCATGCTCGGACTTGTGCGGATGCTCTTCTGCTCCACCGCTGCGACTGGCCACTTCAACCCGCTCGTTCCGGTCGCCCGCGCGTGCGTCGCGGCCGGTCACAAGGTGCGAGTTGCCGCGCCGGCGTCGTTCGAGAGCCACGTGAGGCGAGCCGGTCTCGACCATGCGCCCTTCGACGACGTGCCGCCGGAGATCGCCGGGCCGATCTACGCGAGTCTTCCGGCGCTGTCGATGGAGGAGGCCAACCGTCGCGTCGTCCGAGAGATCTTCGGCGGGCACGCCGCTCGTCACGCGATCCCGGGCGTGCGAGCGACGATCGACGACTGGCGCCCCGGCCTCGTCGTGCGCGAGCCGGCCGAGCTCGGATCGCTCGTCGCGGCACAGGAGGCGCATGTCCCGCACGTCGAGGTGCTGGCCGGCTTCGCCGAGGTCAGCGCCCTCCTCGTGGCGGAGCTCACGGGGCCGCTCGTCGCGCTCGAGGCCGACGCGGGGATCGAGCAGGGCACCCTGCTCGAGTCGGTCACTTCGTCGCCGTGCTGCACGAGCGTCCCCGAGAGTCTCGACGGGCCGCCGGGCCACGGTGGGCGCTCGGTCTGGCGCTACCGCGCCGCCTCGGGCCTTCGTCCGCCCGGCTCGCTCCCCGAGGCGTGGGGCGACCCGGACCTTCCGCTCGTCTACGCCACCTTCGGCACGGTCGCCGGCGCCTTCGACACGTTCACCCAGGTCTACGCCCGCACCCTCGAGGCGCTGGCGGGCCAGCCGGTCCGCGTGCTCCTGACGACAGGCCACTCACTCGACCCGGAGTCGCTCCGGCCCTGGCCGGCCAACGCCCACGTCCGCCAGTGGTGGCCGCAGGAAGAGGTCATGCCGCTCGCCTCGGCGATGGTCGGGCACGGCGGCTTCGGCACGACGATGACGGCCCTCGAGGCAGGGGTCCCGCAGGTCGTCCTGCCGCTCTTCGCCTTCGACCAGTGGGTCAACGCGAGACGCGTCCAGGCCATCGGCGCCGGGCGGATCCTCGACGGCGGTCCGGCAGCAACGGCCGAGCTTGCAGCCGCGGTCGCCGAGGTGACCCGCGACCCTGCCTACCGACAGAAGGCCGAGACGTTCGCCGCCGACTTCGCCGAGCTGCCGGACGTCGCCACGCTCGTGCCGCTGCTGACGAACCACGCGCGCACGGCCACGTGAGCGGGGGAGCGAGCCCAGCGGCATACGGCCCCATCGGTCTACTGCCGTAGGCTGTTGCCTCGTGGCTGTTGACTTCACGCAAGAGATCAAGGAACTGCGCGCGACGATGGACTCGGTGCGCGGCGTCACCGACCTCGACGCCCTCGGCGTGCGGATCGCCGAGCTGGAGAAGCAGGCAGCCGCCCCCAACCTGTGGGACGACCCCGACAAGGCGCAGCAGGTGACCTCCGCGCTCTCCCGCGCCAACTCCGAGCGCGACCGCGTGCTCGCCATGGACGGCCGCGTCGAGGACCTCGAGACGCTCGTCGAGATGGCGACAGAAGAGTCCGACCAGGACACCATGGACGAGGCCGAGCGCGAGCTGGCAGGCCTCAAGAAGGACGTCGGCGAGCTCGAGGTGCGCACCCTGCTCGGCGGTGAGTACGACGAGCGCGACGCCGTCGTGACGATCCGGGCCGGGGCCGGCGGCGTCGACGCAGCCGACTTCGCCGAGATGCTCATGCGGATGTACCTGCGCTGGGCCGAGCGCCACGGCTATTCGACGAAGGTGATGGACACGAGCTACGCCGAGGAGGCCGGCCTCAAGTCCGCGACCTTCGAGGTGAACGCCCCGTTCGCGTACGGCCACCTCGCCGTCGAGGGCGGCACCCACCGCCTCGTGCGGATCAGCCCGTTCGACAACCAGGGCCGGCGCCAGACGAGCTTCGCGGCGGTGGAGGTCATCCCGCTCATCGAGAGCACCGACAGCATCGAGATCCCCGAGAACGAGATCAAGGTCGACGTCTTCCGGTCGTCGGGCCCCGGCGGCCAGAGCGTCAACACGACCGACTCCGCCGTCCGGATGACGCACCTTCCGACCGGCATCGTCGTGTCGATGCAGAACGAGAAGTCCCAGATCCAGAACCGCGCCGCCGCCCTGCGCGTCCTCCAGTCCCGGCTGCTCCTGCAGCGCAAGGCGGAGGAGGCCGCGGCGAAGAAGGAGCTCGCCGGCGACGTCAAGGCGAGCTGGGGGGACCAGATGCGCTCCTACGTGCTCAACCCGTATCAGATGGTCAAGGACCTGCGGACCGAGTACGAGACCGGCAACCCGGCCGCCGTCTTCGACGGTGACATCGACGGGTTCATCGAGGCCGGCATCCGCTGGCAGATCGGGCAGAAGAAGGCCGCCGCGGTCTGAGCCGCAAGGAAGTTCCTCACGGGTCGGACAACCAAACCTGCGCCCCTCCGCGTCTTGGAGTCACACGTCCCGCGGCGCCGAGGCAGCAGCGGACACGTCGCAGGGGTGTGGATCCGACCACCCCTGAGAGGAACTCCCATGCACGTGCTCACTCGCTCCATCAGCGCTCTCACCATGATGACCGCCGCCGCGACGCTCGCGGTCGCCGCCGCGCCCGCCTCCTCCGCGGCATCGGCGAGCACTCCGACCGTGTCGGTGACCGCCAACGGCGTCAGCTGCACCAACGTCGTGCAGATCGGCACGAAGAAGGTCGTCGCCGACCGCGGCATGAATGCCTTCACCGTCCGCCAGTACAAGGGCTACTGCAGGGACGCAAAGGGATCGGCGTGGATGAACTTCGCCTCCGTCTACGTCTGGCAGCAGTACCACGTGCGCGGCTTCGCGTACAAGGCCTACGCCGGGATCGTCGTCCGGGGTGAGCTCGAGCCGCGGGGCTTCAAGATCGGCGCCAACCGCCAGCGGCTGACCTACTCCACGCCGGTCCGCACCATCAACGACTGCACCCGGGGCTGGGGCAAGCTGTACCGCCTCGGCGACGAGTCGCGCCAGGGCATGACCTCCGAGCGGTGCTGACCCCGCGCGCCACGCCCGAAACGTCGGTAACACCGGATTCGCCGGGTCGGCCCGTAGCCTCGAAGACGACGACGAAAGATGCCGTATGCCGCTGAGCGCGGTCCCAGCCCAGCGCTGGCTCCGCGCCCGGCGCCAGTTGCCGGCATTGCCCAGACGAGCGAGCCAGGGGAGCTGATGATCCTCTTCGAGCAGGTGACGAAGACCTATCCACGGACACAACGGCCAGCCCTCGACGACGTGTCCCTCGAGATCCCCCGCGGCGAGTTCGCCTTCGTCGTCGGGGCCTCCGGCTCGGGCAAGTCGACGCTGCTCCAGCTCGTCATGAAGGAGCAGGACGCGACCGCGGGTCGCATTCTCGTCGCCGGTCGCGACCTGGCCCGGCTCCCCGACCGGAAGGTGCCGGCTCTGCGCCGGGAGATCGGCTTCGTGTTCCAGGACTTCCGCCTGCTGCCGAACAAGACGGTGCACCAGAACGTCGCCTATGCGCTGCAGGTCCTCGGAGCGTCGCGGTCGCGGATCCGCCAGATCGTGCCGGAGACGCTCGAGCTCGTCGGCCTCGCGGAGATGGGGAGGCGCCTGCCCCACCAGCTCTCCGGCGGGGAGCAACAGCGAGTCGCCATCGCCCGCGCCTTCGTCAACCGCCCACCGATCCTGCTCGCCGACGAGCCCACCGGCAACCTCGACCCGGACACGAGCCTCGAGATCGTCAAGCTGCTCGACCGGATCAACCGGACCGGCACGACGGTCGTCATGGCGACCCACGACACGGCCACGGTCAACGCGATGCGCAAGCGCGTCATCCGCCTCGACGAGGGTGTCCTCGTGGCCGACGTCGAGACGGGGGACTACACGACCGGATCGATCCCGCGGGTCGAGCTCGAGCCGGCGCACCCGGACGACCTGCCGGAAGCGCTCCAGGAGGAGGCGCTCGACGCTGTCGAGGCCTACGAGGAGGAGGGCGAGCTGTCGCCCATCGGCCGAGACGCCGACGAGCCGCGCGAGCGCTTCTCGGTCTTCCGCCGCCACCAGCCTGAGCGCTCGAGCACCCACTGACCGGGGCAGGCCATGCGACTCCAGTTCCTCCTCGGTGAGACCGGCAACGGTCTCCGGCGCAACCTCTCGATGGCGGTCTCCGTCGTCATCGTCACGATGATCTCGATGTACCTGCTCGGGCTGGGCCTGATGGGCCAGCGCCAGGTCGACACGATGAAGGACTACTGGTACGACCGGGTGCAGGTGACGGTCCTGCTCTGCGCGGAGAAGACGCGCTACACCAACTGTGCGGGGCAGCCGACGTCGGACGAGCAGCGGGCGACGATCAAGGGGGAGCTGGAGGCGCTGCGCCCCACCGTGAGCGAGATCTTCTACGAGTCACGGGACGAGGCGTTCGGCAGGTTCAAGGAGACGTACCAGAACTCGCCCCTCGCCCGTGCGGGGGAGTCGTACTTCGCCGACTCCTACCGCGTGAACCTGTCCGACCCCGGGAAGTTCGACATCGTCGCCAGCTCCATCAAGGGCATGCCCGGCGTGGCCGACGTCCAGGACCAGAAGAAGCTGCTCGAGAAGTTCTTCACCTTCATGAACACCGTCTCGTGGTCGGCCATCGCCCTGTCCTCGCTCATGGTCCTCGCGGCGGTCATGCTCATCTCGACGACGATCCGGCAGGCCGCCTTCAGCCGGCGTCGCGAGACCGGCATCATGCGCCTCGTCGGTGCGTCGAACTTCACCATCCGCTTCCCGTTCGTCCTGGAGACCGTCCTCGCGAGCGTGGTCGGGGCGGGTCTGGCCATGCTGATGCTCTGGGCCACCGTCAAGTACGGCGTGGTCGGCTTCCTCAGCGCCACCCTGACCGACACGGCGTTCATCGGCGTGGCGGACGTCTTCTCGGTCGCCCCCGCCATCGTCGGCGGCGTCGTGGTGCTCGCGACGGTCACGTCCTGGGTGACGCTGCGCCGCTACCTCCGGGTCTGAGGACCGCCGCTCACAACCGACAAACCCGCCGCTCCATCTCTCGCCCCGAGGGTGTTGCCTGTGGTACCAATGAGTCATATGTGGCTAGTGAGACCGTCCAGCACGCCGTCTCGAAGGGCCCGGTGGACCGCCCTCGGGGCGGTAGTGGCGTGCACGCTGTCCCTGGCCGGAGGGCTCGGCGCCCGCGCCGATGACGTCGCCGACCAGAAGCGCAAGGCGGACCAGCGCATCGCCGCCCTGAGCCAGCAGCTCGAGGGCACGGGCGCGGCCCTGGCCAAGGCGTATGTCAACCTCGAGAAGACCCGCGCGGCCATCCCTGTCGCACAGCAGCGGCTCGCCCAGTCCCAAGCCGCGCTCGCGAGGGCGCAGCAGGCACAGGCACAGGCCGAGGCGACCGAGGCCCGCGCCATCGCCGCCGAAGCACAGGCCCGTGCCCACAACGAGGCGGTGGCCCAGAAGCTCGCCGTTGCGCAGGCCAACGAGGCCAGCGCAGCCGAGAAGCTCAAGAAGACCGGCACGGAGCTGGCGTCGTCGCAGGATGCGCTCGATGCCTACGCGGCCGAGGTCTTCCAGGGCGGAGCCGTGACGGAGTCGCAGCTCGGCATGGTCTTCGGCTCCACGTCCCCCCAGGACTTCGCCGACCGGCTCGTCATGGCGGACACGGCCAGTGCCGTCGCGAGCGACACCATCGACAACCTCGCTGCCATGACCGCCGACAGCACGGCGACCAAGGCCTACCTGACCTCGGTCCGCGCCGAGGTCGCCGAGCTCAAGCGGCAGGCCGAGGCGGCGCTCCGCGCGGCCGAGGCGGCCAGTGCCGCGGCGACGACGGCGCGCGAGCAGGCGGTCGTCGCGAGGAACAATGCCGTGACCGCAACGAGCAACGCTGCCGCCGCCAAGTCGGACCTCGACTCCCTCAACACCAAGCAGACCGCCTATGCAGCCGATCTGAAGGTCCAGCGTGCGGACGAGCGCACGCAGCTTGCGGCCGCAGAGCGCGAAGCCGCACGCCTCAAGGCGATCCTGGTGGAGCGGGCGCGCCAGGCCAGGCTCGCCGAGCAGAGGCGACTGGCCAAGCTCAAGGCAGAGCGGGAGGCCAAGATCCGGGCGGAGCACGCCAAGGCGGCCGCGGCGGCCCGGAGCGGGAAGACCTACACGCCGAGGATCCCGGCACCTGTGCAGAGCGACCCGACGCCCTCGAACTACCTGTCCTACCCGGCCTACGGCCGGACGACCTCTGGCTTCGGCATGCGCTGGCACCCCGTGCTCCAGAAGTGGATGCTCCACGACGGCCTGGACTGGGGCATCGGGTGCGGCACTCCGGTCCGCGCTGCCGCCCCCGGCACCGTGATCCGTGCCGGGTGGCGCGAGAGTGGTTGGGCAACCAGGTCCTCATCGACCACGGGATCCACCGCGGCGTCGACCTCGTCACGAGCTACAACCACCTGTCGAGCATCGTCACGTGGGGCGGCACGGTGCAGCGCGGCCAGCTCATCGGCTACAGCGGCACTACTGGCTACTCGACGGGCTGCCACCTGCACTTCGGCGTCTACGAGGACGGCACCCCAGTCAACCCGCGCAACTGGCTCTGACAACTGGCTCTGGGTGGCGACCATCCTCGGGGTAGCGTGGGGACGCCGCCGGACGGAAGCCAGCCCAGCGGCATACGACCTGCTGTGACGTGCTGTGTGGAGAAGGGACGGTCCGGTGCCGAAGGAGAAGGGGCGGTCGCTCATCGCGAGCAATCGCAAGGCGCGCCACGACTACCACATCGAGGACACCTTCGAGGCTGGCATCGTGCTCTCCGGCACCGAGGTCAAGGCCCTGCGCCACGGCCGCGCATCGCTCGTCGACGGTTTTGCCATGTTCACCGGGGACGAGCTCTACCTCGAGAACGTCCACATCCCCGAGTACCTCAACGGGACATGGACGAACCACGCGCCCAGGCGCAAGCGCAAGCTCCTGTTGCACCGGTCCGAGCTGGACAAGATCGCGAGCAAGACACGCGAGAGCGGCCGGACCATCGTGCCGCTGGCGCTGTACTTCAAGGACGGCCGCGCCAAGGTCGAGATCGCCCTCGCGACCGGCAAGAGGCAGTACGACAAGCGCCACGCACTCCGTGAGCGGCAGGACCGCCGTGAAGCCGAGCGCGCCGTGAGCGCCGCACGCCACAAGGGATGACCGGCAGATGAGCGGACAGCCGAAGGGGGCGCAGGGTATGCGGTCGAGGACGAGGCTCCCGGCGCTGCTGGTCCTCCTACTCGCCGGGGCGTTTGCCGTTCTCGTCCCGGCAGGTACTGCACGAGCGGTCGGCGACGAGGCCATGGAGCGGTTCGCCGTGACCTACGACCTGCAGCCGGACGGCAGCGTGCACGTCTCCGAGACGATCACGTGGCGCTTCCCGCCCGGTGAGCAGCGGCATGGGATCTTCCGCAACATCGTCGTGCGGATGGGCTACCAGGACCAGGCGGGCAAGTACCGGTACTACGAGCTCACCGACGTCCAGGTGAGCAGTCCGTCCGGTGCCCCAGCCGACTTCAAGGTCAGCGACAACGGCGCGGCCCAGGAGATCCGGATCGGCAACGCCGATGAGTGGACCGAGGGCACTCAGGTCTACGAGCTGCGCTACACCCTGCACAACGTCCTCAACCCGATCGCCGGCACCGGTGGCAAGCCGGACACCGTGGAGTTCCACTACAACGTCTTCGGCAGCAACGAGCTGACCCAGCGGGAGCGCGTCAACGTCGTCGTGAACGCGCCTGCTGCCTCGACACAGGTGGCCTGCTTCGAGGGCGAGACCGGCAGTGACACCCAGTGCCAGGCCAGGGCCGGCAGTCCGACGACCTTCGCTGCCCTGGGCCTCGCGCCCGGTGAGGGCATGACCGTCATCGCCGGATACCCGGCCGCGGCTTTCGCCAGCCCACAGCCGGACGTCCGCGACGGCAACGCCGACTCGACCGTCGGCGGGGGCGCCGCAACCGCCGCCAACGCGGCTGCGACCGCTGCCGGTGTCGCTGCCCCGGTCCTCGCCCTCGCCGTCATGGGGGCCCTCGTCTGGACCCGCGGGCGTGACGAGCGGTACGCCGGTCTCACGCCAGGCCTCACGCCGTCGGTCACCGACCGGGAGTCGCAGCCGACGACCCGGGGCGGGCCGGACACGGTCGCGGTCCAGTTCCACCCGCCCGCCGGGGTGCCGCCGGGACTCGTCGGCACGATCCTCGACGAGAAGGCGAATCCCATCGACGTGTCCGCGACGGTGATCGACCTCGCCGTACGCGGGTACCTGCGCATCGAGGAGGTCGAGGGCGGCAGCATGTTCAAGCGGACGGACTGGAACCTCGTCCGCCTCAACCCTCCGGCCGACGACACGCTGCTGCCCTACGAGCGCCGGCTCCTCGACGGCACCTTCAGCACCCGCGGGGACGTCGTCGCGCTCTCTGACCTGAAGAACACCTTCGCCAGCACGCTGCGGAGGATCCAGTCGGACATGTACGACGAAGTCGTCACCCGGCACTGGTTCCGCTCGTCGCCGCAGCTCCAGCGCGGCATGTGGCAGGGTCTCGGAATCGTCCTCGCCGTCATCGGCGGGATGATCATGTTCTACGGCCAGGGCGCCATCACGGCGCTAGTGGGCTCGGGGTTCACCGGTGGGGCCGTGCTCGGTATCGGCCTGCTCCTTGCCGGCGCCATCGTCTGGTTCCTCGGCGGCAGGATGGCGGCCAAGACCGCCGAGGGCTCGGCCGTGCTCGCGCAGTCCCTCGGCTTCAAGGAGTACCTCACGACGGCCGAGGCTGGGCAGATCGCCTTCGAGGAGGCGAGCAACATCTTCAGCCGCTACCTGCCCTACGCCGTCGTCTTCGGTGTCGCGGACCGGTGGGCAAGCACCTTCGCGGAGGTCGCCCAGGCGGCCGAGGCGGTCGGCCAGCCCATCCTGATGCCCTCCTGGTACATCTGGAGCGGCGCGGCCTTCCCCGACTTCGGCAGCATCGCCAGCGGGGTGGAGAGCTTCTCGACGACCTCGACAGGAACCTTCACCTCCACGCCCGGCTCGTCCGGGAGCTCGGGCTTCTCCGGAGGCGGCGGCTTCAGCGGCTCCGGTGGGGGAGGGTCGTCCTCCGGCTCCTGGTGAGGGTCACCCGCGCTCCGCCCGCCGGCTCAGCTCCCGATCCAGCGTGATCGCCGCGTTGATCAGGGCGAGGTGGGTGAACGCCTGCGGGAAGTTCCCGATCTGCTCCCCGGTCAGCGCGATCTCTTCGGAGTACAGGCCCAGGTGGTTGGCGTAGGTCAGCATCTTCTCGAACGTGACGCGCGCCTTGTCGAGCCGGCCCGCCCCGGCGAGCGCCTCCACGTACGTGAAGGTGCACAGCGAGAAGGTGCCCTCCGAACCGCGCAGGCCGTCCGGCGAGGCTTCGGGGTCGTAGCGGTAGACGAGGCTGTCGGTGACGAGCTCCTCGTCCATCGCGTCGAGGGTGGACTGCCACATCGGGTCGGTGGGGCTGATGAACCCGAGTGCGGCCATGCGAAGGAGCGAGGCATCCAGCACCTGCGTGTCGTAGTGCTGCACGAACGCCTGGCGATCCGCACTCCAGCCCTTTTCCATGATCTGCCGGAACACCGCGTCTCGGGCCGCCGTCCAGGTGTCGACGGAGGCCGGCCAGCCTCGCTTGGTGGCCAGGCGGATGCCGCGGTCGAAGGCGACCCAGCTCATCAGGCGGCCAAAGGTGAAGTTCTGCCGCCCGCCACGGGTTTCCCAGATGCCCTCCTCGGGCTGGTCCCAGTGGTCGACGAGCCAGTCGAGCACGCCGCACACCTTGGGCCACCCCGCGTAGTTCATCTGGAACCCGCGTTGGTCAGCTGAGTACAGGCTGTCCATCATCTCGCCGTAGATGTCGAGCTGCAGCTGACCAGCGGCCCCGTTGCCGATCCGAACCGGGAAGGAATTGCGGTAGCCCGCCCAGTGCTCGAGGCTCTCCTCGCTGAGCTCGCTGGACCCGTCGATGCGGTACATGATGTTCAGCGGCGCGCCGCCATCCGCATGGGTGTCCATGACCCGTTCTCGCATCCACGCGCCGAAAGCCACGGCTTCGTCCATGAAGCCCAGTGCGATCAGCGCGTACACCGAGAAGGACGCATCCCGGACCCACGTGAACCGGTAGTCCCAGTTGCGTTCGCCACCGATCTGCTCGGGTAGCGCGGCCGTCGGCGCGGCGACCAGTCCTCCGCTTGGCGCGTAGGTCATCAGCTTGAGGGTGATCGCGGAACGGTTGACCATCTCCCGCCAGCGCCCGGTGTAGGTGGACTGTTCGAGCCAGGAGGTCCAGAACTCCACGGTGCCGTTGAAGAGGTCCCACACCTCACCGACGCTCGTCTCGCGCGCCTCGGCTGACCCGACGTCGAGGATCATCCCGCGGGCCTCGCCGGTGCGAAGCGTCAGCTCGACGCGCACGTCTCCGGACTCATCCGCGGCGCCACGGCCCGACTCCTCGTCCTGCGGTTCCCGAACGATGCTGACGGCCATCGTGGTGGGCTCCCCGCGGAAGACGACACCGCCCTCGCTGACCTGCGTCTCGTGCGGCTCGCGGCCGTAGTCGAAGCGTGGGGCGATCTCGATGTCGAACGTCATCTGCCCACGGATGCACCGCATCATCCGCACGATCCGGTGGTGTTCCGCCGGCACGCGAGAACTCGTCACCGGCATGAAGTCGATCACCTCGCCGACACCCTCTTCGGTCAGGTACCTGGTAACGAGGACCGCCGTGTCGGGGAAGTACAGCTGCTTGGTGGTGAACGCGTCGGCGGTCGGTCGGATACGGCAGTACCCGCCCTTGTCCTTGTCCAGCAGGGCTCCGAACACGCTCGGCGAGTCGAACCTCGGTGCACAGAACCAGTCAATGGAGCCATCGGTCGACACCAGAGCGGACGTCTGGAGGTCTCCAATCAGCCCGTGGTCCTCGATGAGCGGGTATCCGTCCTTCATGGCGCGCCTCCTCGACTGTTCACCGATTGTTGGGCGGGCGGTCGTCCCGCGGCATCATCCTGACCGGGTGAACCCGCCAGTCATGAGCCGCATCGCAACAGGCGCCGCCCTACAGTCGTCCCATGGTGCTGAGTCGATGGCAGCGACTGTCCGAGTGGCCGCTGGTCGGCGCGGCCGTCATCTTCACGGTGTTCTACGCATGGCTGGTGATCGCCAATCTGCAGCCGCCGGATGACGCGCTCCCGCGTCTGGTCCTCGGCGTGATCTGGGTGGTCTTCGCCGCGGAGTATGTCGTCTGCGTCGTGCTCGCGCGACCCCGCGGAGACTGGGTTCGCACCCACCCGAGCCACCTCGCCGCCGTCCTCGTGCCCAGCCTGCGTCCGCTGCTGCTGCTGCGGTTGCTGCGGCTCGTCCCATCACTCCGTGGTGAGAGCGGACGAGCGGTGCGGAGTCGATTGACGATCTACGGGGTGGCGATCACCATTCTGCTGGCCTTCATGGGCGCGCTCGCGGTGCTCGACGCCGAGCAGAACGCCCCGGGGGCCAACATCCGTCAGTTCGGCGATGCCGTCTGGTGGGTCGCGGTGACGGTCACCTCGGTCGGGTATGGCGACTACTACCCGGTGACCGCGAACGGTCGATGGGTGGCTGCCGTGCTGATGATTGGCGGGCTGGTGCTGCTCGGCGCGGTGGCAGCGACCCTGTCGTCGTGGCTCATCGACCACATTCGCAGTCGACACGGGGGGTCCGGTGGGGACGGGGCCTCGGCCGGCTCCCGGTGAGGGAGTCGTCCGTCGGGTAGGGCAGAAACATGGCGAAGGACCCGCACGAGCTGCTCGAGCCGTACCGTCGCAAGCGTGACTTCGGCCGGACGCCCGAGCCCTCGGGCGGCGGACCCACGCCGGCGGGTCCCTCCGAGGACGGGCTGCGCCGCTTCGTGGTGCAGCGCCACCGGGCCCGTCGCCTCCACTACGACTTCCGTCTCGAGATGGACGGCGTGCTGGCGAGCTGGGCGGTGCCCAAGGGCCCGACCCTCGACCCGGACGTGCGCCGCCTCGCCGTCCACGTGGAGGACCACCCCATGGAGTACGCCGACTTCGAGGGCGTCATCCCGGCAGGGGAGTACGGCGGTGGCGACGTCATCGTCTGGGACCGCGGGACGTGGGACCCCACGAGACCGAGCGACCCAGCAGAGGCGGTGCGCGACGGGCGAGCTGCACCTGGACCTGTTCGGCGAGAGGCTGCGCGGCCGGTTCGCCCTGGTGCGCACGGGCCGCCCGGAACGTTCCTCGGACAAGGAGCAGTGGCTCCTCCTGCACAAGCACGACGCCGACGCGGTCAGCGGCTGGGATGCCGAGGACCATCCCACGTCCGTCCTCAGCGGTCGCACCAACGAGGAGGTCAAGGCGGCACCGGACCGGCTCTGGCGCTCGGACCTGCCCGCCGCAGAGGCCTCCGTACCGGCCCACGGTCAGGTCGGCGAGGGCCCGACCGAGGACGAGCTGGCGGCGCTCGCGGACCTCGGTCGCCAGGGGACGTGGGAGGTCTTTGGGCGCACCCTGAAGGTCACCAACCTCGACAAGGAGCTGTTTCCGGCCCGAGCCGGCGAGGAGCCCGTGACGAAGCGCGAGTTGCTCGCCTACGCAGCCCGGATCGCGCCGGTCCTGCTGCCCTATCTTCGCGGTCGAGCCCTGAACATGCACCGCTTCCCGGACGGGGTGGCGCGTAAGGGGTTCTGGCACAAGGAGGTTCCCGACCACGCGCCTGAATGGATCAGCCGCTGGCACAACGAGCAGGCGGACCCCGATGAGAGCCAGTACTACGTCGTCGTCGACGAGCCGGCGACGCTCGTCTGGGTGGCCGGCTTCGGAGCGCTCGAGTGGCACCCGTGGACCTCGCCCACCGATGCGCCTGACCAGCCGTCATATGTCCTCTTCGACATCGACCCGGGTGAGCGCACGTCGTGGGACGAGGTGGTCGAGCTGGCGCGCCTGCACCGCACGGCCTTCGAGCACCTGAACCTGCGGGCCTACCCCAAGGTGACCGGGCGGCGCGGCATCCAGGTGTGGGTGCCGATCGCCCGCGGCCCCCGGTTCGATGAGACGCGCGAGTGGGCAGAGAAGGTCTCCAAGACGATCGGCGCCGTCCAGCCGGAGCTCGTCAGCTGGAAGTGGCAGAAGCGCGAGCGACGCGGCCTGGCCCGCCTCGACTACACGCAGAACGCCGTCAACAAGACGCTCGTCGCGCCGTACAGCCCGCGAGCCTCGGCGGGTGCGCCGGTGTCGGCTCCGATCACCTGGGACGAGCTCGACGACCCAGAGCTCCGTCCCGACCGGTTCACGATCCGCACCATCCTCGACCGACTCGAGCAGAGCGGAGACCTCTTCCGCGGGGTCCTCGCGCAGGACCAGCCGCTGCCCGTCCTCCGCTGAGGTCACCGGCTCGGCGTCCTCCGACAATCGGGCCGGGGCCCGATGGTCCGCGCGATCCGGAGCGCAAGCCCGCCGATAATAGGGCCGTGGCGCGATAGTCGGAGCGTCCGCTCGATCCGCACCTGCCGCCTCAGCCGATGACGACCAGCAGGTCGCCACCCTCGACCTGCTGCTGCGCCCCGATCGCGACCCGGGAGACGGTGCCGGCCGTGGGTGTCGTGATGTTGGCCTCCATCTTCATCGCCTCGATCGTGGCGACGACCCCTCCGGCCTCGACGGTGTCGCCGTCCGAGACGGTGAGGCTCACCACACCGGCGAAGGGTGCCGGGACCTGTCCGGGAACGGCTGGATCGGCCTTCTCCGCGGACTTGACGTCGGCTTCGACCGACCGGTCGCGGACCTGGATCGGCCGGAACTGCCCACCCAGCGTGCACATGACGGTGCGCATGCCCTTGGAGTCGGCCTCGCCGATCGACTGGACGCCGATGATGAGGCGCTTGCCCTGTTCGATGTCCACCTCGTACTCCTCGCCGTGGGCGAGGCCGTGGAGGAACTCGACCGTGCCGAGGACGGAGAGGTCGCCATAGGCCTCGCGCGAGGCCTCGAACTCCTTGGCCGGAGCGGGGAAGAGCAGGTGGTTGAGGGCGCGCCGTGGGTCATCGGCCAAGGCACGCTCCTGCTCGGCCGTCAGTTCGGTGAGGCGTGGCTTGGCCTGGCGTCCCGCGAGAGCCTTGGTCCGGAACGGCTCCGGCCACCCTCCCGGCGGGTCACCCAGCTCACCGTTGAGAAAGCCGATGACGGAGTCCGGGATGTCGTACTTCTGCGGCTCCGCCTCGAAGTCCGCGGGGTCGGCACCGGCGCCCACGAGCGCGAGGGCGAGGTCGCCGACGACCTTGCTGCTCGGCGTCACCTTGACGAGGTTGCCGAGGATCCGGTTCGCTGCGGCGTACATGTCCTCGATCGCCTCGAACCGGTCACCGAGGCCGAGGGCGATGGCCTGCTGGCGCAGGTTGGACAGCTGCCCGCCAGGGATCTCGTGGAAATAGACGCGACCGGTCGGCGACTCGAGGCCGGACTCGAAGGGCCGGTAGAGGTGCCGGGTCGCCTCCCAGTAGGGCTCGAGGGCGAAGACGCCCCGGATGTCGAGTCCGGTGGGCCGGTCAGTGTGGTCGGTCGCAGCGACGAGGGCGGACAGCGGCGGCTGCGACGTCGTTCCGGCCATGGTGGCGGTGGCGGCGTCGACGGCGTCCACCCCGGCGCCGATCGCAGCGAGCAGCGTGCCGATCTGGCCCCCGGCGGTGTCGTGGGTGTGCAGGTGCACCGGCAGGTCGAACCGCTCCCGGAGCGCCGTCACCAACCGGGCCGCAGCCGGTGCTCGCAGGAGCCCCGCCATGTCCTTGATCGCGAGCACGTGGGCGCCGGTCTCGACGATCTGCTCGGCGAGGCGCAGGTAGTAGTCGAGGGTGTAGAGCTTCTCGTCCGGGGACATCAGGTCGCCCGTGTAGCACAGGGCGACCTCGGCGACGGCGGTCCCCGTGTCGAGCACGGCCTCGACGGCGGGCCGCATCTGGCTCACGTCGTTGAGCGAGTCGAAGATCCGGAAGATGTCGAGCCCGGTGCGGGCCGCCTCCTGGACGAAGGCGTCGGTCACGGCAGTGGGGTAGGGGGTGTAGCCGACGGTGTTGCGACCCCGCAGCAGCATCTGCAGTGGCACGTTGGGCATCGCCTCGCGCAGGGCGGCGAGACGCTCCCACGGGTCCTCGGCGAGGAACCGCAGCGCCACGTCGTAGGTGGCACCGCCCCACGCCTCGACCGAGAGCAGCTGCGGCGTCAGGTGGGCCACGTGACCGGCGACATGGAGCAGGTCGCGGGTGCGCATCCGGGTGGCGAGGAGCGACTGGTGCGCATCCCGGAAGGTCGTGTCCGTGACCCCCACCTCGGTCCGCTCGCGCAGGCGACGGGCGAACTCGGCAGGGCCGACCTCGAGGAGCACGTCCCGGGATCCCCGAGGCATCGCCTGGTCCGGCAACGCAGGCAGCTTCGCGCGAGGGCGCACCCGCGTCGTGGCGGGGCCGTTGGGCTGGTTGACCGTGACGTCGGCGAGATAGGTGAGCAGCTTGGTCGCCCGGTCGGCCGAGACGTTGGCGGTCAGCAGCTCGGGCCGTTCGTCGATGAAAGAGGTCGTCGCCCGGCCCTCCTGGAAGGCGGGGTCCGCGAGCACTGCCTGCAGGAACGGGATGTTCGTCGCCACCCCGCGGATCCGGAACTCCGCGAGGGCCCGCTGCGCTCGGCGCACCGCCACGGGGAAGGTGCGTCCCCGGCACGTCAGCTTGACGAGCATCGAGTCGAAGTGGGCACTCACCTCGGCGCCGACGAAGATCGTGCCGCCGTCGAGTCGGACCCCGCTCCCTCCGGCGGACCGGTACGTCGTGATGGTGCCGGCGTCGGGACGGAAGCCGTTGGCCGGGTCCTCCGTCGTGATCCGGCACTGCAGCGCGAAGCCCCGCGGGACGACGTCCTCCTGCCGGATGCCCAGGCTGGCGAGCGTCTCGCCGGAGGCGAGCTGCAGCTGCAGGACGACGAGGTCGATGTCGGTGACCTCCTCGGTGACCGTGTGCTCGACCTGGATGCGCGGGTTCATCTCGATGAAGACGTAGCGATCGTCGTCGCCGAGGAGGAACTCCACCGTGCCGGCGTTCCGGTAGCCGATCGACCGCGCGAAGTGGACCGCGTCCGCACACATCCGGTCGCGCAGTTCCGGATCGAGGTTCGGTGCGGGGGCGATCTCGACGACCTTCTGGTGCCGGCGTTGCACCGAGCAGTCGCGCTCGAAGAGGTGAATGACCTGTCCCGTCGCATCGGCCACGACCTGGACCTCGATGTGCCGGGGGTTCAGCACGGCCTCCTCGAGGTAGAGCGTCGGGTCGCCGAAGGCGGACTCGGCCTCCCGCTGAGCGGCTTGGAGCGCGTCGGCGAGCAGCTCGGGACGGTCGACGCGCCGCATCCCGCGTCCCCCGCCGCCGGACACCGCCTTGACGAAGAGCGGGAAGCCGATCTCGGCGGCCGCCCCCTCCAGCTCGGGGAGGTCGGCGGTCGCCGCGGAGCCACGCAGCGTCGGCAGGCCCGCCTCACGGGCGGCGGCGAGCGCCCGCGCCTTGTTGCCGGTCAGGTGCAGCACCGATGGCGGCGGGCCGACGAAGGTGATGCCCGCGCGTTCGCAGGCCTCCGCCAGGCCGGGGTTCTCCGACAGGAAGCCGTAGCCGGGATAGATCGCGTCGGCGCCGGCCTCGACCGCTTGCGCCACGATCGCCTCGTGGTCGAGGTACGCACGGACGGGGTGACCCTCCTCGCCGATCTGGTAGGCCTCGTCGGCCTTGAGCCGGTGCTCCGACTTGCGGTCCTCGTAGGGGAACACGGCCACCGTGCGGGCGCCGAGCTCGGTCGCGGCGCGGAAGGCGCGGACGGCGATCTCACCGCGGTTGGCGACGAGGACCTTGCGGAACATGTGACCTCCAGGGCGTCGACGGCGTGCGTCTGGCAGCCTAGTTGGCGCGGTCCGCGCGTGACTGTGGGAGCGAGCCCAGCGGCATACGGCATGGGAATGACTTTGGACCCAGTGTCGTTCCCAAGGCATACTGTGGTCTCGCAGTAGCGGCGTTTGACAAGTGCACAGCGTGACGTGGACACCCCTCATGGGGGTGATCGGTTTCGACGGTGGTCGACACACCAGGGGAAGCGGGTCGAGGATGCAGGGTTATCTCGTTAACGCTCCTTGCAAACCAATAGGTGCCAACTCAAAGCGCACCGACTTCGCCCTCGCCGCCTGAGCGAGCTCCGAAGTCCGTCAGCCTGAGCTAGTTTCCGACTCAGTGCCTGGCGTCAGCTAGGAAACTTGCTGCGTGGTCATGTTGGGGGGCCACGCGGGACTCTTACTCAACTGGGCCTGTCAGGGAACGTGTGCGCGCGAGCCCCGGGGCCGAGAAAAGCCGTAGCGCACTGCGCCCGGAGAAGTCCTGGTCTCTCGTCATCGGACGCGGGTTCAATTCCCGCCACCTCCACCACTTGTGGTGACCACGTCACGCTGCGCCGTATGCCGCTGGGCCGGGTCCCAGCCCTGACGTGCCGTCCCGCTTAGGGTGGGACTGTGCTGCGCGACCCGGACCTGACCCCCGAGCCGTGGCGCAAGCGGCAGAAGTTCAGGCCGCACCCATTGCTGGCGCTGCCGCTCTTTCCCTTGGTCGGGTTCGTCGTCCTGCTGGCCCGCGCGATCCACGACCCCAGCGTCCAGGCCTGGGTCTGGGTGGCGCACCTGCTGGCGCTGACCCTGGTCGCGTCAGTCGCGTCGCCGTGGCACCTGCCGCGGCGGCCGATCCACGACCCCGTCGGGCGGACCATCACGTTCCCCGCCCGCGCCCGGCTCGGGCTGATGCCCCTCGGGCTGGTGATCTGGGGTGTGGTGCTGCTCGTGCACTTCGAGCTGATGCGACTGCTCGTCGTCGACCAACTGCTCCGGTTCGGGGAGATCGACGTGCCGTGGTGGCTGACGCTGCCCACGGGTTTCCTGATGATCGCGCTCGGGCTGTCCGTCGCCCGCCCGCCGGAGCTGCACCAGCTCATGGTCGGGGTCGACGGTCTGCACTTCGTGCACGGCAGGCAGGGCTTCTCGGCGCAGTGGGACCACATGCTGCGGATCGTGCCCACCCTCGAGCACCGGGTCCACCGCTGCGTCCAGGTGAACGGTCCGGGCCTCGTCGCCCGCGACGAGCACGGGCATCCCGGCCGGCCGACCTTCAGTGCAGACGTGCTCGACTCGGACGCGGTGCGTCTGTGGCTGACGCTGGAGCACTACTACCGGCACCCGGCTGACCGCGAGGAGCTGGGCACGACAGTGTGTCGGCAGCGTCGGGCGCAGTGGCGCCGTGTGCTGCCGCGCGAGCTGGTCTAGTCGAGCTGGTCCAGATCCCCCATGGCATCACGGCGGGGGCGCATCGGTCAGGCAGTGCCACCCTTGGTGGCCGCCTCCTCGGCGAGCTGCTCCTTGACCGGGCCCATGTCGAGCGACTTGACCTGCTCGATGACGTTCTGCAGCGCCACCTGGGGGAGGGCCCCGGGCTGCGAGAAGACGAGCACGCCCTCCTTGAAGGCCATCAGCGTCGGGATCGACGTGATGTTGGCGGCGCCGGCGAGTGCCTGCTCGGCCTCCGTGTCGACCTTGCCGAAGACGATGCCCTTGTTGCCGCCCTCATCCGATGCCGCGTCGTAGATGGGCGCGAACTGGCGGCACGGTCCGCACCACGCCGCCCAGAAGTCCACGAGGACGATGTCGTTGTCGAGGACCGTGCGCTCGAACGTCTGTGCGGTCAGCTCTGTTGTTGCCATGTATCTCCCAACGGATGGTGCGTGGATCGTTATTCCGGCGCCGTATGCCGCTCAGCGCAGTTCCCAGGTCACCGTGACACTCGCGGTGAGCTCGAGATCACCGCCCTCCACCGGCATGCCGGCCGACGACTCCATGGCGGCCATGGCCATCATCCGGCGCATGGGCTGGATGGGTGCGACCCCGGCCTCAGCCACGGCGAGGACGGCGCCGACCTCGGAGCCGGACAGGGCGGCATACTGCTCCGCCTTGGCGCGCGCCTCCGCGAAGGCGGCGTCACGGGCGCGGGACAGCCCCTCGGAGCGGTCGTCGACGTCGAGCCGAACCTGGTCGACGAGCAGCGCATTGCCGACCTCCGACGCAGTGGCCTCGAGGATCTCGCCGACCTGGTCGAGCCTGCGCACGACGACGCCGAGCCGCTGCTGAGCGGTGAAACCCACGGGAGTGCCGGTGTTGTCGTAGCGCTGGCTGACATTGGCGTCCAGGGTCCGGATGTCCTGGTCGGGCACACCTTGGTCGCGGACCACCCGGCCGACCGCGGCGATCCCCTTCGAGGCGCCGGTGAGGGCGGCTGCGACGTCCTGTGCGTCGTGGCCGATGCGCAGGTCGAGGCGGACGACGTCGGGAGTGACGGCCGCGCGGCCGGTCCCGATGACGGTGACGGTGCGCTCAGTCATGACCCCAACCTAACCCGTCAGGCCGACATCGAGCCGGTTCGTAGACTGCCCGGGGACAGCGGGGATATGGCGGGGGTATGGCGGGGACAGGGCGGGGGACATGGCGACGAACGGACGGCGCTGGTGGGCCGCGACGGCGGCGCTGTCGGTCGTCGTGCACCTCGCCGTCCTGTACTGGCCGGTCGTCACCGTCACCGGCCCGGTGTCGTGGACCGACAAGGCCGTGCACGTGCTCGTCTTCGCCGTCCCGACGTACCTCGTGGGACGCATCGTGGGCAGGCCGCTGCTGGTCGCGTTGGCGTTCGCAGCGCACGCCCTGGTCAGCGAGCTCGCTCAGCACCTGCTCCTGCCGGGTCGTTCCGGCGACCCGTGGGACGTCGTCGCGGATCTCGCCGGCGTCGTCCTCGCGACCGGGGCGCTGGCGGTCAGAGCACGGTCCGGCCGCTGGTAAACTCGACGGGTCCTACTCCGACCCATCTCGGAACCTTGGACGAGCCGATCGCGAATCGCGACTCGTATGGCTCGGCCGGCGAGGTGGCTGAAACGGCAGCTCGCACCATCCGGTGTGACCCGAGCGACGCGGAGCGGACCACACCACCGCGTGGCACCGATGCCCACCCGGTTGACATGGGCGCGCAGCTGGTGCGCCTGAGGCTCGTCTGCCAGGTCGTGTTCAGACTCACGGCTCGAGACGAAGTCTGCTCGAGTCGAAGAGAGTTGAATACGCAGTGCCCAAGAAGCCCACGTCCGGTGCGCCCAAGAAGGCTCGCTGGACCCCTGCCCAGAAGAAGGCGCGAGCCACCACCGCAGCCACCAAGCCGCACCGTGCTCGCGATGGTCGAGATGGTCGCGATGTCGGCCAGAAGCCCGGCGTGAGGTCCTCACGGCCGGCTACCTCGGCGACCAGCCACGCGGGCGGTCGCGAATGGCGCGCGCGGCGGGACGACCACCGCTCCTACGAGCGCCGTGACGAGAGCAGCCCGCGATCGTCGTGACGACCGTGGCGGCTACACCCGTCGTGAGGACCGTGGCGGCTACACCCGTCGTGAGGACCGTGGCGGCTACACCCCTCGTGAGGACCGTGGCGGCTACACCCCTCGTGAGGACCGTGGCGGCTACACCCCTCGTGACGACCGTGGCGGCTACACCCCTCGTGAGGACCGTGGCGGCTACACCCCTCGTGAGGACCGTGGCGGCTACACCCCTCGTGACCGTGGCGGCTACACCCCTCGTGAGGACCGTGGCGGCTACACCCCTCGTGAGGACCGTGGACGGACCGTGGCGGCTACACCCGTCGTGAGGACCGCGGCGACCGTGGCGGCTACACCCGTCGGGAGGACCGTGGCGGCTACACCCCTCGTGACGACCGTGGCGACCGTGGCGGCTACACCCGTGGTGAGGACCGTGGCGACCGTGGCGGGTACGACCGTGGTGGCGACCGCGGCAAGAACCGTCGCGACTCATGGCGTCAGCGCGACACCGACACCGACCGCTTCGCCCCGACCTCGTTCGAGGACGCCGAGGCCGAGCGTCTCGAGGCCGACTCGTGGACCAAGGCCACGCGCAAGTCCGTGTCCGACGGCCCGGTCGAGATCGCGGCCGACAACGGCTTTGCCGCCCTGGGCCTCCCGGAGCGTCTCGTCGAGCGACTCGCTCGCGACGGCATCACCGAGCCGTTCCCGATCCAGGTCGCCACGATTCCGGACGCGCTGGCGGGCAAGGACGTGCTCGGCCGTGGCCAGACCGGATCCGGCAAGACGCTCGCCTTCGGTCTGCCGATGATCACCCGGCTGCTCGAGGCGGAGCAGCGGCGCGCGCCACGCCGCCCCCGCGCCCTGGTCCTCGTGCCGACGCGCGAGCTGGCGATGCAGGTCTCCGACGCCCTCGAGCCCCTGGTCCACGTCGTCGGGCTGCGCCACAAGCTCGTTGCCGGTGGCCTGTCCTACACGACCCAGATCAACGCCCTCAACAAGGGCGTCGACCTCCTCATCGCGACGCCGGGCCGGCTCAACGACCTGCTCGAGCGTGGTGCGGTGGAGATGGACGACGTCCGCATCGCCGTGCTCGACGAGGCCGACCACATGGCCGAGATGGGCTTCATGGCCGAGATCGAGAAGAGCCTCGACCTCATCCCGACCGACGGACAGCGGCTGCTCTTCTCCGCGACGCTGGACAACGGGATCGACAACCTCGTCGCGCGTTACCTGCACGACCCCGTCATCCACTCGACCGACGACGCGACGGCCTCCGTGGAGACGATGGAGCACCACGTGCTGCTCATCGACCCCCAGCAGAAGAAGGTCATCACGGCCGAGGTCGCCAACCGACCCGGTCGCACCCTCGTCTTCTGTCGCACCAAGCTCGGCGCGGACCGCATCGCGACGCAGCTCCGCGAGCAGGGCGTCCTGGCCGCTGCTCTCCACGGTGGGCTGAGCCAGGGCTCGCGCAACCGCGTCCTCGGCGCCTTCCGCGACGGCACGCTGCCGGTTCTCGTGGCCACCGACGTCGCCGCACGTGGAATTCACGTCGACGACGTATCGGTCGTCCTCCAGGTCGACCCGGCGGCAGACCACAAGGACTACCTCCACCGCTCCGGCCGCACGGCTCGTGCGGGGGACCGGGGCACCGTGGTGACGCTCGCGCTCCCGCACCAGCGCCGCACCATGGAGCGCCAGCTGCGCGATGCCGGCCTCAGCATCGCGCCGGTCAAGGCCGCGCCCGGCGACGCGATCATCACGGCGACGGGAGCCACGGCTCCGTCCGGCGTCCCGATCGCCGACGCGGACTTCGCCCGCCTCATCGAGGGCCCGAAGCGCCACAAGCGCGGACCCGCGGCCGCTCGAGGTGCTCGAGACCCCGGCGCGGGATCGCGGGGTGGCTACCGCCCGCACCACGGTGCGGGTCACGACGAGCGCCGTGGAGACCGTCGTGGTGATCGCCGTGAGCAGGGTGACCGCCGGCAGCGCGGCCCGCGTGACGGCGAGCCGCTCGTCGGTCGCTGGGGTGACGAGAACCGGGCGCCCGACCGTCGCCGACCGCGTTACTGATCGTCGGCCCCCGGTGTGGAAGGCTTGCCCCCGTGAGCTCGACCTTCCACACCGGCCGCCTGCTCGTGGCCACCCCCTCCGTCGAAGGTGACGTGTTCCATCGTTCGGTCATCCTGATGCTGCACCACGACGACGCCGGCGCGCAGGGTGTCGTGCTCAACAAGCCCCTGTCAGCCGAGGTCGACTCCGTACTGCCGGGCTGGCAGCGCGTCGTGACCGCCCCACCGGTCCTCTTCCAGGGCGGACCGGTCGCGACGTCCTCGGCCCTGGGCATCGTCACCGTCCCGGGTGACGAGCCCGAGCCCCTCGGGGTGAAGCGACTCTTCGGCTCGATCGGCCTCGTCGACCTGGACGTCCCGACACCGGTCGTCGCCGCCGAGCTCGCGGGGATGCGGATCTTCGCCGGCTATGCAGGCTGGGAGGGTGGCCAGCTCGAGGGCGAGATCCTTCGCGGCGACTGGTACGTCGTGGACGCCGAGGTCCGAGACACGTTCACCGCGGACCCGGATGGTCTCTGGCGCGCCGTCCTCCGCCGGCAGCGAGACAGCCTGGCCTTCGTCGCCAACTTTCCCGACGACCCGTCGATGAACTGAGCCCTTCCATGCCGGATGCCGCTCCGCCCCGTCCCGTGGGCCCGCCAGCTCCCGCTCGGGTTGCCTTCATCGACAGCGGCATCGGCCTGCTCGGCTACGCGGACGCCCTCCGGAGCCTCCGGCCCGACCTGGAGCTGGTGCTGGCGCTCGACCCCGACCACATGCCGTACGGTCCCCGTCCGCACGACGAGGTCAGGGAGCTCGTCCTGGCCCTGGCGAGGTCCGCCGCGACGTATGAACCCACCGCCATCGTCGTCGCCTGCAACACCGCATCGGTCCACGGCCTGGCAGGCTCTCCGCGAGGAGTTCGAGCCGGACGTCCACATCGTCGGGACCGTCCCGGCGATTCGCCCGGCGGCCTCGACCGGCGGACCGGTGGCGATCTGGTCCACCGCGGCCACGTCGTCGAGCGACTACCTGCGCGGTCTCGTCGACGCCTTCGCGTCGGACATCGAGACGCACTCGATCGCTGCGCTCGGCCTCGCCGAGGCCATCGAGCTGGCCGACCCGGACGCGATCGAGCAGACCATTGCCGCTGCGGTTGCCGCCTCCCCCCGGGACGTCAGCGCCCTCGTCCTCGGTTGCACGCACTACGGACTCGTTGGCGACCGCATCTCTGACGCGTGGAGCCGGCGGACGGGGGTCGACGTGACGATCTTCGACTCGCCGGTCGCCGTCGCACGGCAGACGTTGCGCCGCATCGGCCTCGAGCCGGACGAGCACGCGGCCCCGAGCGCGGCGGCGCCGACCGTGCTGCTCAGCGGTCGCCCGGGCCACCTGCCGGAGCGGCTCGCGGCGTATCCCCCGGGAGCCAAGCTGCTCGGCCGCCCGGACCCACGGCCTACACTTTCGTCATGAGCGTGATGCCTCCCGACCCCTTCGAGCCCGAGCCGCAGCCCCTGCGCAGCACGGGCACCGCGACCATCGAGCGCGAGGAGGTCCGCGAGGAGCTCCAGGAGCCGGGCGACCACGAGCGCTTCTCGCACTACGTCCGCAAGGAGAAGATCCTCGAGAGCGCGCTGTCAGCGGAGAGCCGGTGGTGGCCCTCTGCGGCAAGGTCTGGGTGCCCGGCCGCGACCCACAGAAGTTCCCCGTGTGTCCCGTCTGCAAGGAGATCCACGACGGCCTGCGCGACCCCCAGGACGGTGGCGACGGCGGTTCCGGCGGGGACTCGGGCGGCACGTCCTGAGTCGGCCGATACCACGCGATCGAGGCCCCGCCCAGCAGGGCGGGGCCTCGGCATGTCGTCTCTCGAGATCCCCTACGGTGGGTGGCCTATGAGTCCAGGGGCCGCCTTTCACCTGTCACCCGCCTTCCCGGATCGCGCCGCCTGGGGTACCGCAGGCAAGCTGCGTGCCTGGCAGCAGCAGGCGCTCGACTCGTACCTTCGGGACGAACCGCGGGACTTCCTCGCCGTGGCCACGCCCGGTGCCGGCAAGACCACCTACGCCCTCCGGGTCGCGACCGAGCTGCTCTCCCGCGGCGTCGTCCACCGGATCACCGTCGTGGCACCGACCGAGCACCTCAAGACGCAGTGGGCCGATGCGGCGGCCCGGGTCGGGATCAGCCTCGACCCACGCTTCAGCAACTCGGTCGGACGGCACTCCGAGGACTACCACGGCGTTGCGGTGACCTATGCCCAGGTCGCCTCACGTCCCTCGCTCCACCGCGAGCTGACGCTGACCCGGCCCACCCTGGTGATCCTCGACGAGATCCACCACGGCGGCGACAGCAAGAGCTGGGGGGACGGCATCCGCGAGGCGTTCGAGTCGGCGTCGCGCCGACTCTCCTTGACCGGCACGCCGTTCCGTTCGGACACGTCACCGATCCCGTTCGTGCGCTATGCGTTGGACCCGGAGGGAGTCCTGACCTCGTCGAGCGACTACTCGTACGGCTACGCGGAGGCGCTGCGTGACGGCGTCGTGCGCCCCGTCCTCTTCCTCGCCTACGGCGGCAACATGCGCTGGCGCACCAAGGCGGGCGACGAGATCTCGGCCAGCCTCGGCACCCCGATGACGAAGGACCAGGTCGCCCAGGCCTGGCGCACCGCCCTCGACCCGAAGGGGGAGTGGATCGGCTCGGTGCTCGCGGCCGCCGACAAGCGGCTCACCGAGGTCAGGCGCGGGGTGCCCGACGCGGGCGGCCTCGTCATCGCGTCCAACCAGACCCAGGCGAGGTCGTATGCCGCTCACCTCCGAGCGCTGACCGGCGAGCCTCCCGCGGTGGTGCTGTCCGACGACGCGGGCGCCTCCCAGCGCATCGAGGAGTTTGCTTCAGGGACGTCGCGCTGGATGGTGGCCGTCCGGATGGTGTCCGAGGGTGTCGACGTGCCGCGTCTGTGCGTCGGCGTGTACGCCACCTCGACCTCAACTCCACTCTTCTTCGCCCAGGCCGTCGGGCGTTTCGTCCGGGCTCGGAGGCGCGGCGAGACGGCCTCCGTCTTCCTGCCCTCCGTGCCCGTCGTGCTGGACCATGCGGCGCGGCTCGAGGAGCAGCGCGACCATGCCCTCGACCGACAGCCTGCGGCAGAGGGTGACGTCGCCGCGATGTGGGCGGAGGAGCAGGACCTGCTTGACGAGGCCATGCGCGAGGAGAAGGCGAGCGCCGATCTGCTGGACGAGGGCGCCTTCGAGGCGCTCGAGTCCGAGGCCCACTTCGACCACGTGCTCTTCGACAAGCAGCAGTGGGGCATGCACGCGCAGGTCGGGTCCGAGGAGGAAGAGGAGTACCTCGGGCTGCCGGGCCTGCTCGAGCCCGACCAGGTCGCGGCGCTGCTCCACGAGCGACAGCGCAAGCAGGTGAAGAAGGCACCCAAGGCGGGCGCGGGCGCGGTGCCCGTCGCCCAGCACCGGACGCTGGCCGCCCAGCGCAAGGAGCTCAACCAGCTCGTCTCTGCCTACGCGAGGCAGAAGGGCCATCCGCACGCCACCGTCCACCTCGACCTGCGGCGAGCGTGTGGCGGGCCCGACCTCGCGGCTGCCTCGTCCGAGCAGGTTGCGGAGCGGATCGAGCGGATCCGCAACTGGCTCGTCGGCCGGCGTTGAGTCAGCAGCCGAAGCTGCCGAGCCGATTCTGCAACGTCGTCACCTTCTGCCATGCGGTACTTCACCCGGACGTTGCCCCCCGCGGCTAGGGTCGACGCGCCCTCCACCTCCCAAGCCGGTGGGGGAGACGACCTCCTAGTGGACGCTGATGACGAAAGACCTCCTCGGGTCCGAGACGACCCGTCGGCAACTGCTCACCATGGCCGCCATCGGCGGTGCTGGCCTGTTCACCGTGGCGGGGGCGCCCGCCGCTGCGGCCGCTGGCAGCGGCGGTGGCACCAACGGCAAGCCGCTGCGGCTGACCGTGCTCGGCACGACCGACCTGCACGGCAACGTCTACAACTGGGACTACTTCAAGGACGCTGTCTACCAGGACTCCGCCGGCAACCACGTCGGCCTGGCGAAGGCTGCCACCCTCATCAAGGCGGTCCGGGCCGAGCGCGGGCCGGACACCTGCATCACCCTCGACGCCGGCGACACGATCCAGGGCACCCCGCTCGCTTACTACTACGCGAAGATCGACCCCATCACCAGTGGCTCGAAGCACCCCATGGCGCAGTCGATGAACCTCGTCGGCTACGACGCCGCCGCCCTTGGCAACCACGAGTACAACTACGGCCTCGACCTGCTCCGCACCTGGGAGGACCAGCTCAACTTCCCGCTGCTCTCGGCGAACTCGGTCGACTGGGACACCGGCCAGCCGGTCTTCCGGCCCTACGTCATCAAGACCGTCAAGGTGCCCGGATCCAAGCCCGTCAGGGTGGGCATCCTCGGGCTCGTCACCCCCGGCGTGGCGATCTGGGACAAGGCCAACGTCGAGGGCAAGGTGAAGTTCCCGGGCATCGTCGAGCAGGCCGCCCTCTTCGTCCCCCGGCTCAAGGCCGCTGGCGCCGACGTCGTCGTTGTCTCGGTCCACTCCGGCGCGGACACGTCGTCGTCCTACGGTGACGCGCTGCCGTACCCAGAGAACGCCGCCACCCTCATGGCCGAGCAGGTGCCCGGCATCGACGCGGTGCTCGTCGGGCACGCCCACAAGGAGATCCCGCAGCGGTTCGTGACGAACGAGCGGACGGGCAAGCAGGTGCTGCTCTCGGAGCCGCTCTACTGGGGCATGCGCGTCACCGTCATGGACCTCGACCTCGTCAAGGTGCGTGGCCAGTGGCAGGTCGCCTCGTCCGGAGCGACCACGCTCAACTCCAACACCGCTCCCGAGGACCCGGAGATCGCGGCCCTGCTGCGCGACTCGCACGAGACGGTGCGCGACTACGTCAACAGCGTCATCGGCGAGTGCCTCTCACCGATGTCCGCGTCGACGTCCCGGTACGAGGACACCGCGGCCATGGACTTCATCAACCACGTTCAGGCCGACGCGGTGAAGCAGGCCCTCGTGGGGACGCCGCAGGAGAACCTGCCCCTGCTGTCGATCGCGGCACCTTTCAACAAGAATGCCGCGATCCCGGCCGGCGCCGTCACCGTCCGCGACGTGGCGGGTCTCTACATCTTCGACAACACCCTGCTCGCCATCGTCCTGACGGGCGCCCAGGTCAAGGACTACCTCGAGTACTCGTCCCGGTACTTCAAGAAGGTCAGCGGCACGGGGCCCTTCGCGCCTGATGACCTGACAAACGCTGTGACCGACACGGCCCCGAACGGCACGCCGGACTACAACTACGACATCATGGGCGGTCTCGATGCCGCGCTGACCTACGACGTCGACCTCGCCAAGGACCCCGGTCAGCGGATCCTGAACCTGTCGTACGACGGCGCTGCGATCGACATGAGCGGCGAGTTCGTCATCGCCATCAACAACTACCGGCAGTCCGGCGGCGGCAACTTCCCGCATGTCACGTCGGCTCCGGTCGTCTACAACCGCCAGATCGAGATCCGTCAGCTGCTGATCGACTGGGTGAGCGCCCAGGGCGTCATCGACCCGTCCACCTTCTCCGCGATCGACTGGAGCCTCGTCTCGAACGGGACGCCGTTGACGATCACCCCCTGACCCACATTCGTCCGCAACACACCCGCTCACCGCGCGGTGGCCCCGGCTGCAGCTGGGGTGTCCAAGCGGTGAGCGGGTGTGTTACCGGTCAGGGTGGGTCTGCTGCTGGTGGTGCTGCTGCTGTTCGAGGAGGTGCCCGACGAGCGGCACCATCCGGTGGTCGAGGCGGGTCGCCAGGGAGATCACCGTCGAGGCCCGGGTCACGTGCGTGTCGTCCACGACCTGGTCGATGACCCGCTGGAGGTCGGCGTTGTCCCTCCCGACGATCCGGATGAGCACGTCCCCGGATCCGGTGATGGTGTGCGCCTCGAGCACCTCGGGGATCGCGGCGAGATGGTCGACGACGGGGGAGTGGCCGCCGCGACCCTGGCGGATCTCGAGCGTGCAGAACGCCGTCACGGGGTAGCCGAGGGCGGCCGGGTCGACGTCGGGGGCCATTGAGCGCAGCGCGCCGCGGGCCTGGAGCCGGTCGATCCGCGCCTGCACCGTGCCCCGGGCCACGCCCAGGCGGCGGGAGGCGCCGAGGACGCCGACGCCAGGTTCCGCCAGGAGCAGGAGCAGGATTCGGCAGTCGAGCGCATCGACGGGACCGCGGGCGGCGGGGGCGGGAGACGGGGACGGCTGGGAGGTCATGGACAAAGTGTCCTGTGCTCAGCGGCATACCACCAGCATTTTGTGCACGCTGCCCACTTTCAACGGATTCTGTTGACCACTTGGGCCCGCTTTGCGACTCTCCGGCTCATGACCACTGACGTGCAGGTTGACCTGACCGACCAGGAGCGCGAGGCCGACCTCGACCTCGAGCAGCTCAAGCAGCTCGTCGGGCTCGTGGAGTACGACGAGACCAAGGACGTCTTCCCCGTCACCGGGTGGGACGCCATCGTGTTCGTCGTCGGGAACGCCACCCAGACGGCGCACTACTACCAGAGCGCGTGGGGCATGGAGCTCGTCGCCTATTCCGGCCCCGAGAACGGCAACCGCGACCACAAGGCGTTCGTCCTCAAGTCCGGCTCGATCCGCTTCGTCGTCAAGGGTGCGGTGAGCCCGGACAGCCCACTTGTCGCGCACCACGCGAGGCACGGGGACGGAGTCGTCGACATCTCCCTCGAGGTGCCCGACGTCGACCGGTGCATCGCCCAGGCGACCAAGGCCGGCGCAACCGTCCTCGAGGAGCCGCACGATCTCAGCGACGAGCACGGCACGGTCCGCATCGCCGCGATCGCCACCTACGGCGAGACCCGCCACACGCTCGTCCAGCGCGTGAATGTCAACGCCGAGGGTTCGGTCTATTCCGGGCCGTACCTGCCCGGCTACGCTCCGGCGGCGTCGACGTTCGTCAAGCGGGAGGGCGCACCGAAGCGGCTGTTCCAGGCACTCGACCACATCGTCGGCAACGTCGAGCTCGGCAAGATGGACGAGTGGGTCGGCTTCTACAACAAGGTCATGGGCTTCGTGAACATGGCCGAGTTCATTGGTGACGACATCGCCACGGACTACTCGGCGCTCATGTCCAAGGTCGTCGCCAACGGCAACCACCGGGTGAAGTTCCCGCTCAACGAGCCTGCGGTGGCGAAGAAGAAGTCGCAGATCGACGAGTACCTCGAGTTCTACCGCGGTCCGGGTGCTCAGCACCTCGCGCTCGCGACGAACGACATCCTCGACACCGTCGACCGGCTTCGCGCCGAGGGCGTCGAGTTCCTCGACACCCCCGACGCCTACTACGACGACCCCGAGCTGCGCGCCCGGATCGGCGAGGTCCGCGTGCCGATCGAGGAGCTGAAGCGCCGCAAGATCCTCGTCGACCGTGACGAGGACGGCTACCTGCTGCAGATCTTCACGAAGCCGCTGGGCGACCGCCCGACGGTGTTCTTCGAGGTCATCGAGCGGCACGGGTCGCTCGGCTTCGGCAAGGGCAACTTCAAGGCCCTCTTCGAGTCGATCGAGCGCGAGCAGGAACGGCGCGGCAACCTCTAGCGGTCGCCAAGCAGGGCCGGACGACCGTTGCTCGCCGACTTCCTGATTCGACTCGGCCCGCTGTGCGGGCGGACGGCCTCAGACCGGCCCCGGTGAGAGCAACGGTCGTCTGACGACAGAGCGTGGATGACGTCGGCGGCGGGAGCATGGTGGGTTGTGCCGCGATGAGCGGCGAAGGCCCGGCTTCATGGCAGAGTTGGGGCATGAGCCAGCAGCCCTCAGGGTGGTACGACGACCCCAGCAATCCCGACCTGCTCCGCTACTGGGATGGGGTGACCTGGACGAGCCACACAGCACCGAAGAAGTCGCCGACGGCCTCGCAGTCCACCATCGGCCAGCAGCAGCAGCAGCCGCCGACGGCTCCGCTGCCCCAGAGTGGCGCGTGGCAGGTACCGAGCGGTGGGCAGCAGGGCCAGGAGACCCAGCAGTACCCCGGACAGCAGAGCCAGCAGTACCAGCAGTACCAGGGCTACCCGGGGGCTGGTCAGTACCCGGGCGCCCCCCAGGCGCAGCAGTGGCTGCAGGGCCCGGTCACCGCGGACGGTGTCCCCCTTGCATCGTGGGGCAAGCGGGTGCTCGCCTACCTGCTCGACGGCATCATTCTCAGCATCATCCTCGCGTTCCTGATGCCCATCTTCGTGCCCGAGTTCACCGACGTGGTCGATGAGTTCAGCGCCGGCCTCGAGTCTGGCGACCAAGCCGCGCTGAACGACTTCGCGTCGTCCATCACGGGCGTGTCGATCAAGGTCGGCCTGCTGTCGTGGCTGGTCGCGTCGGTCTACGCCATCGCCTTCTGGGTCACTCTGGCCCAGACGCCCGGCAAGATGGCGCTTCGCATCAGTGTGCGCCGCACCGACCGGCCCGGACCGCTCGACCTGGCGACCGCGATCAAGCGCCGCCTCATCCCCTTGGTCGGCACGCTCATCGGGCTGCTCAACCTGATCGATCTCCTGTGGCCGCTGTGGGACGGCAAGCGCCAAGCACTGCACGACAAGGTCGCGGGCACCTATGTCGTCGTGGGGAAGCAGCCGCGACGCCCGATGTGAGCCGTGGGGTCCCCCCGCGTCCACCAAAAACCTTTGCGGCCGGAGCAGGGCTCGGGTGCACAATGGTCTGCGCGCAGATCTGCGCTGCTGCGGCAACGACGCCGATGGCCAAACTCGGCCAACCCTCAGCTCCCAAGCTTCTCGATGACCAGGGGGACACGTGTCACCTGCACCCGCCTCGACGGCGACCAGCCAACCCGGGGGACCGGGGCAATACCCGGACAAGATCGACGCCGCCGTCCTCAAGGTGGCCGGCGTCGTCGTCCTCGGCGCGATCATGTCGATCCTCGACATCACGGTCGTCAACGTCGCCCTGCCGACCTTCGCCGAGGAGTTCTCGACCGACCCGGCCAACCCGCTTCCGTACTCCACCGTCGCGTGGACGATCACCGCATACACGCTGGCGCTCGCGACCGTCATCCCGCTGACCGGTTGGGCCGCGGACCGCTTCGGCACGAAGCGGCCCTACCTGCTCGCTCTTGCGCTCTTCACGGCGGGCTCGGCCCTCTGCGCGACGGCCGACTCGATCGGCATGCTCATCTTCTTCCGGGTCCTGCAAGGGTTCGGTGGGGGACTGCTCATGCCTCTCGGCATGACGATCATGACGAGGGCCGCCGGGCCTGCGCGCATGGGCCGGCTCATGGCGATCCTCGGTGTCCCCATGCTCCTCGGCCCGATCTTCGGCCCGATTCTCGGCGGCTGGCTCATCGACCACTACTCGTGGCACTGGATCTTCCTCATCAACCTGCCCCTCGGCATCGCCGCGATCGCCTACGCCTGGCTCGCGCTGCCGAAGGACCGGCCGCAGCCGTCGGAGTCGTTCGACGTCATCGGCATGCTCCTCATGTCGCCTGGTCTCGCGCTCTTCCTCTACGGGATCAGCTCGATCCCGGGGGAGGGCACCTTCTTCTCCGTCAAGGTCGGCGTGCCCGCGACGATCGGCGTGCTCATGATGCTCGCCTTCGTCCTCTACAGCTTCCGGCCGAAGCACCCGCTGCTCGACCTGCGCCTCTTCGTCAACCGGAACTTCACGGTCTCGACGGTGACGATGTTCCTCTTCGCGGCCTCCTTCTTCGGGGCGCTCTTCCTCGTGCCGACGTACTTCCAGCTCGTCCGGGGCGAGTCCCCGGTCGACTCCGGCTGGCTGGTCGCGGCACAAGGCGTCGGTGCGATGGTCACCATGCCCATCGCCGGCGCGCTCGCGGACCGGTTCCCCGTGGGCCGCATCGTCCCCGTCGGCCTGCTGCTCATCGTGGGCGGCATGTTCGCACTCACCCAGGTCACCGCTGACACGCCGTACTGGGGCTACCTCATCCCGGTCCTGTTCATCATGGGTCTCGGCATGGGTGCCACGATGATGCCGCTCATGACGTCGGCGCTGAAGACCCTGACGTCGCACCAGGTCGCCCGCGGCTCGACGCTGCTCAACATCAGCCAGCAGGTCGCCAGCTCCATCGGCATCGCCGTCATCTCGGTCGTCTTCACCAACCTGCTCGCCGAGAAGCCGCTCGCCGGACCGGCCATCGCCACGTGGCGCGACCCGTCCATCGCCGGGCAGATCGGTGGTCCGGCCGGCGTGGCGGAGGGGCTCGAGCAGGCTGCCGAAGCCTTCGCTGGGACGTTCCTCGTGGCCGCAATCCTCGTCAGCCTGACCCTCATTCCCGCGCTGATGCTGCCCCGCAGGCGAGAGGTGTCACACCTGCTCGACGATGTGGAGGGTGAGGGGCCGGATCAGACCGTGGCCCCGGTCGTCGCCCACTGACATTCACGTCGCCCACTGACATTCACAGGGAGTGTGCCGAAACGCGGGGTGGCGGCTTGTGCACACTCGCTCATGCGTGGCCGTCAGGGGGTGGGGCGGATCGTCCCCGACACCTCGCCGACGCCGATCCGCGTGCCGTCTGGTCCGGGGGCCCAGGCGGTGATCGTCACGGTGTCGCCATCCTCGAGGAAGCCGCGCGTCGAGCCGTCCTCGAGGGTGAGTGGCTCCGTGCCGTTCCAGGTGAGCTCGAGGAGGCTGCCGCGCGTGCCCTTCTCCGGACCGCTCACGGTGCCGGAACCGAAGAGGTCACCGTTGCGCAGGGAGGCGCCGTTGACGGTCAGGTGCGCGAGCATCTGGACGGGTGACCAGTACATTCCCGCGTACTCCGGTCGGGAGACGACGGTGCCGTTGAGGGCGACCTCGAGGTGGATGTCGAGCCCGAACGCGGGCCCTTCGAGATAGGGCAGGACGGCCGGCTCCTCCTGCCCCGGAAGCGCCAGCCGGGCCTGCGCCAGCGCGTCGAGAGGCGTCACCCACGCCGAGATCGACGTCGCGAAGGACTTGCCGAGGAAGGGGCCCAGCGGAACGTACTCCCACGCCTGGATGTCTCGAGCACTCCAGTCGTTGAGGATGACGACGCCGAAGAGGTGGTCGGCCGCCTCGTCGACGGAGATCCGCGTCCCGACCTCGGTGGCTCCGCCAACGACGTAGCCCAGCTCTGCCTCGATGTCGAGGCGGATGCTCGGGCCGAAGACCGGGGTGGGGTCGCTCGGCGCCTTGCGCTGACCGCTGGGGCGCACGACGTCGGTCCCCGAGACGACGACGGTGCCGGACCTGCCGTGGTAGCCGATGGGCAGGTGCTTCCAGTTCGGCGGCAGCGCGGCATTGTCCGGCCGGAAGATCTTGCCGACGTTGGAGGCATGGTCCTCGCTCGCATAGAAGTCGACGTAGTCGGCGACCTCGATCGGCAGATGCATCGTGAGGGTGTCGAGGGGATGCAGGTGCGGCTCCACGCGGGCGCGGTGCACGTCGCCGGTGAGGATCTCGGTCAGCCACGCGCGCGCGATGGTCCACGCCGGCCGGCCCAGCGCGAGGAAGGCATTGAGGCTCGCGGTCTGCCAGGCGGTCGCGAGATCAGGCCCGGCACGCACCTGACCGGCGTCGCCACCGATCGCTGCGACGGCGCCTGCGTCGAGGACGACATCGCCGATCCTGACCCCGACGCGCCTCGTGGTGTCGTCGCTGGTGGAGAACACTCCGTAGGGCAGGTTGTCGATGCCGAACGGATGGTCGGCTGGGACGTCAAGCCAGGTGGTCACGCCGTGGTCCTTTCGGGGAGGAGGCCGAGGGCCTCCAGCTCGGTCAGCGGATCGAGGACGCCGCAACAGCCGAAGCCCGTGAAGGACCCGCGCAGCCGTTCGATGTCCTCTGCGTCGAGCGCAGTCAGGCGCCCGACCAGTTGCTCGACGTCGGTCACCTCGAGAGTGCGCGCGAGGTGTGCGGTCCCTGCCCCTTCGAGGGCGTCATGGGTGGCCACCAGGACGTTGAGCAGGCCGTGCATGGGCTCCCCACCGGCGTCGCCGCGCACGACATGGTGCAGGCCGCCCGTGAGCTTGAACGCCAGACCCCGCGCCACGGTCGCGTGGAGGAAGCCTGCCAGCGCCGCCTCGTCCGGCCATGGCCAGTTCGGCGTCTGGCCGGTGCGGAACTTGGCTCGGACGCCGGCGCCGTGGGTGCCTGCCTCGGCGATCTCGTCCAGCCCGTGAGCTAGGGCCGCCCCGCGTCCGACCTCGACCACGAGGGGCAGCCCGAGCTCGAGCACCTGCCGCCAGCCCGGTGACCAGCCGACCTCGACGCTCGCGACGTGCACGGCGGGCTCGTCCCGCATCAGGTGGACAGCGTCAGTCAGTGGCTCGAGCGAACCGCCCGGGCGCACGACGAGACCGACCTGAAGAGGGGAGCGCGCCGCACGAGGGTCACGAGCGGCGAGGGCGGCCACCTCGGCCGCCGCGGTGGCCGGCACGAGCAGCGGACCGAGCTGAGCGGCATACGGCCCATCCTGGAAATCCAAGTGCTCGCGAACGGCCACGTCCATGGGAGCAAGCCCCGGCGGGAACACGGCCGCGTCGTCGACGAGGTGCTCGAAGATCCGCGCATGGTGGGGGAATCCGGTCGACCTTGACATGTCCCGGAGGGTACTCCAGTGTGTCTTGAGGGAGACACCAACGTCCGAAAATCGGACGCCGCGATGACTGAGGGGCAGACATGGCGTACTACCGGGCAGCCGGCAACATCCCGCCCAAGCGGCACACCCAACACCGCCGCGACGGAGGCGAGCTCTACTACGAGGAGCTCATGGGCGAGGAGGGGTTCTCCTCGGACTCGTCCCTGCTCTATCACCGCAACATCCCGTCGACCGTCTCTGCGTCGCGGGTCTGGGAGGTTCGGGACCAGTCGACGACCCCGAACCAGCCCCTGACGCCCCGCCACCTCAAGCTGCACGACCTCTTCGACGACGCGGCCGTGCAGTCGACCGACGTGGTCACGGGCCGCCGGCTCGTCCTCGGCAACGGTGACGTGCGGATCTCCTACGCCGTCGCGGCCCGACCCAGCCCCTGGTACCGGAATGCCATGGGCGACGAGTGTGTCTACATCGAGCGCGGCGCGGCTCACCTCGAGACGGTCTTCGGTGCCTTCGATGTCGCCGAGGGCGACTACGTCATCATCCCGCGCTCGACGACGCACCGGTGGCTCCCCGTCGAGGATGCCGCCAACCCGCTCCGGGCCTACTGCATCGAGGCCAACAGCCACATCTCGCCGCCGAAGCGCTACCTCAGCAGGTATGGCCAGCTTCTCGAGCACGCACCGTACTGCGAGCGAGACCTGCGCGGCCCCGGCGGACCCCTGCTGGCGGAGGACACCGGCGCGAGCGCAGACGAGGAGACCGAGGTCTACATCAAGCATCGCGGGCGAGGGGCCGGTCCGGGCAACAGTGTCGTCGGGTCGATTCACGTTCTGCCCTTCCACCCGCTCGACGTCGTCGGGTGGGACGGGTGCCTCTATCCCTACGTCTTCAACGTCCGCGACTTCGAGCCGATCACGGGACGCGTGCACCAGCCTCCGCCCGTGCACCAGGTCTTCGAGGGGATGGGCTTCGTCGTCTGCAACTTCGTGCCGCGCAAGGTCGACTACCACCCGCTGTCGATCCCCGTGCCGTACTACCACTCCAACGTCGACAGCGACGAGATCATGTTCTACGTCGATGGCGACTACGAGGCCCGGAAGGGCTCCGGCATCGGCCGCGGGTCGGTCTCGGTCCACCCGGGCGGGCACGCGCACGGGCCGCAACCGGGCGCGACCGAGGGGTCGATCGGCATGGAGTACTTCGACGAGCTGGCCGTCATGGTGGACACGTTCCGGCCGCTCGAGCTCGGGGAGGCCGGACTCGAAGCCGACGACGGGCTCTACGCGTTGTCGTGGTCGCGGGGGGCGGGCATGCAGGCGGGTGGTCAGCCGGTGGCGGGTCAGCAGGACACCGACGGAGTCCACTCGGAGGGGTGATGGCCGGACCCCCCGACCGGACTGGAACAGGCCCTCCGGCCGCTGGACGGCGCACGCCGGAGAGCTCCAAGACGCTGGACCGCGGCATCCAGCTGCTCGAGCTGCTGGCCCGTCCGGGCCGTGCAAGCGGCCTGACGATCACCGAGCTGGCCACGCAGCTCGAGGTGGGGCGTCCCGTCGTCTATCGTCTCGTCACGGCGCTCGAGGCCCACCACCTCGTCACCAGGCGCCCGGGCGGACGGGTCCGCCTCGGCCTCGGAGTCAGCCGGCTCGCCGCCGCGGTCACCCCCCTCGTCCGGACCGAGGCCCGGCCGATCCTCCAGGAGCTGGCCGACTCGGTCGGCGCCACCGCCCATCTGACGGTGTCGGAGGGTGACGAAGGGCTCGCCCTGGTCGTCGTCGAGCCGACGTGGACCGACTTCCACGTGGCCTACCGCTCCGGCGCCCGGCACCCACTCGACCGGGGAGCGGCCGGCCGAGCCATCCTCGGTGCCCGGCGGGGGTCCGCGGACCTCGTCATCAGCACCGGTGAGATCCAGCCCGGCGCCCACGGTGTGGCCGTTCCCATCCTGCCGCCCAGCGCGACCGGCCAGCCGGACCGTGTGGTCGAGGCGTCCGTCGGTGTGGTCGCGCTGGCGCCGATCGACCCGGACACGGTTCGGCCGCGGCTCGAGCGAGCCGCCTTGGCGCTTTCGACTGTGCTCAGCTGACGGCAGGGCCGCGCCATGCCGGGACCGGTGCTGGAGCACTGCTCCTGCGTGAGCCTGTGGCGTTTTCCGGGACAGGGCATGTGGCCTTCCTTACACTTCCGGTAGGCGCCACACACCGAAGTCACCGGTTCATCCCGGCCGGTGGCGTAATAGCTAGGCGGGTCAAAATGGCCAAGCGTACTCCGCGCTCCAGTGGCAAGAACGACGTCCGCGATCCGGCCTACGACGCGCTCATCAGCCTGCACGCCCAGGCCGGGCGTGTCGGCGGCGTCGACCCCGGCCTCATCCCCGGGTTTCAGGTGCTGCCGCGCGGCGAGGCGCTGCGGGCGGTGGCCGCCGCATCGGCTGAGCAGATACCCGCTTCCTCGCGCCTCGGAGTCCTCGGCGACCTGGCCCGCGCCGGGTTCCCCGGACGAGCAGACGACGAGGACGGCTATCTGGAGCTGGCGGCGTCGGTCGACCGGGTCAGGATCCAGAACGACAGACCCATCGACGCGGCGAGCCTGCTGAGGGATCTCGACCGAGCGGTTCGAGAGAAGATCCCCTTCCACCAGACTGAAACTGGTCAGGCACTGGAGCATCATGAGGCCGCTCTTGTCGGGGAGGACGTGTGCACCGTGCGCTCCGTGCGCGTGGGTGGGCTCGAAGCGACCTCGATCTATGCGGAGTTCCACACGAACGCGCCCTTCGAGACCGTCGCGGAGTGGGTCGATCCACGCAGTTGGCCGGATCGCGGCCCGATGCTCTTCAAGGGCATGACGGTGGTCGACGCTGACGAGCCGGTAGCGCTGGGCCCGCCCGGGGACCCGCACTGGCACGGCGTCTTCCACGAGGAGGTCCAGCTTCTCCAGAGGGTCAACACACTGCTCCACTGCGACTACTGGCGCCAGGGGACCGAGGCGGCTGGGATGACCTACGACCTCAGTCTGAGCCTCGACAACGAGATCGATGTGGACCGGGGTTTCCTCCTGGTCACCAACTCGGGGGGTGACCTCACGGTCAAGGCTCTCAAGATCGTCGGCTTCCGGCTCGACATCTGGGACACCGTGGCCGGATGGGTCTGCCCCTCGTGGACCGATTTCGTGCGTGCTGCCGCTGAGGGCGGCAGCTCGACGTCCACGGGGCCGTCGTCCTCGTCCGGAGGTCACGTCACCCCCGGACGCTCCCCACTGGGAGAGACCTTTGACGCCTGGGTCGACTTCCTCGGCGACTCGGGAAGGGCCTACGTCGACCTGTTCGAGGAGGTGACCACGCGGGTGAGCACCAAGGGGATCTCCGCGCCCGAGTGCCTTGACGATGAGAGGAAGCTCTGGTCCAGACTCGCGAAGGACTGGGCGCAGGCCTGGGTACACGGCATGAGCACGCTCGAGGAGGTCTCGCGCGAGGGGCTCGATGCCGGCTTGATGCCCCCTGGCGTCCCGCGCGACCGGGGCCGGGGAGCGGCGAGCACGATGACCTCGGCCGCACCCCTCGGCGCGGCCGAGGGGACCATCATCCAGGTTCCCGGGCTCGGCCCGTCGGAGCGGCTCCAGGTCTCCGACCTGGTCTCCATCGAAGCCGGTGGTGCGAGGATCAGCTCCAGTGCGATCCGCGTGAGCGTGGAGGAGGTCGAGGACCGACAGTACGGCGTCCGCCTTGACGTCACCGACCCCCGGGCGTCGGCTGGCCTCTACCTGGGCGACCTCAGCAGGGCGGACGGAAGCATGCGCACTCCGATCCAGCTCTACGTCTCCGGAGCTACTGGGGCGTGACCAATGAGTGATCTCGCGGCCTCCGCCGACTCGAGGTTCACGCGGCTGCTCGAACGGCTCCTCACCGCAGCCGAGGCCTCGCTGCTGGCCGGTGATCTCGAACCGGCCCGCGCCACCGCCGAGGAGGTGCGCGCCGTCGACCCGGACAACGAGCGTGCGGGGTTGATCCTGCGGCAGATCGCTGCACGTCAGCGAGCGCCATCGGGCGAGCGCGCCCTGATGACCCTCCTGTTCTCTGATCTGGTCGGCTCGACGTTGCTTTCCGAGCGGGTCGAGCCCGAGCAGTTGCGCGACCTGTTCTCCTTCTACCGCGCAGCTGCCCGCGAGGCGGTGGAGCGCTACAGCGGGAAGCTCATCCAGTTCTCGGGGGACGGCGTTCTCGCGGGCTTCGGGTACCCGGAGCCACACGAGGACGACGCCCGGCGCGCCGTGCTCGCGGGTCTCGACCTCGGGGTCGCGATGCGCGATGGGCGGGCCGAGATGGAGCGGCGCATCGGCGCGGCCGCGGAGGTGCGGGTGGGCGTCCACACCGGACGTGTCGTCGTCACCGACTTCAGCAACGACGCGAACGTGGCCGAGCGGGACTCCATCGTTGGCATCACCCCGAACCTCGCGGCGCGTATCCAGGGCACCGCGGAGCCGGGCATGGTCGTGATCAGTGATGTCACGCAGCAGCTCGTGGACACCGATTTCTACCTGCAGTCCCGAGGGGAGTACCAGTTCAAGGGCATCAGCCGACCTGTGGAGGTATTCGCCGTCGAACGGCCCCGGTATGCGGCGGCCCGTTTCGCGGCTGAGCGTTATCGCAAGTCGGGACTCGTCGGAAGGGACGAGCCGCGGGGGGCGATGCTCGAGGCGTGGCAGTCGATTCGGAAGGACCCGGGCGTGCGGGCAGGCGCGTCGTTTCTGGTCGTCGGCGAAGCGGGAATCGGCAAGTCCCGCTTGGTTGTCGAGGTCTTGGACCGGGTCGAGGCCAGTGCCGGCCGGGTGCTCGGCGCCGGATGCCTGCCCTACTACGCCAACGTGTCGTTGTGGCCGATTGCGCAGATGCTGGAGAGGGCCCTCGGCCTCCCGGAAGAGCCGGACGACAGACTGCGCACGCTCGTTGGGCACCTCACCGATCTGGGCATGGATCCGGGACGCAGCATCCCGTTCCTCGGGGCGCTCGTCGGGGTGCCGCACTCAGTCGAGTACCCGCGGCCGGAGCTGGACCCGATCGCATTCCTGGACGAGACCCTGACCCACGTTGTCGAGTGGCTCTCCGCCGTCGCTGCGAGCACGCCTCACCTGCTCGTCGTCGAGGACCTCCACTGGGCCGACCCGTCCACGCTCGGCCTTCTCGGTCGTCTGGTCGACCGGGCGCCGAGCGGGCTTCTCCTGGTGGCCACCACGCGTGATGCCAACCTCGTGCCCTGGGCAGCGGCCGTCGACGTCATCCAGCTCGACCGTCTCGATCCGGCCGAAGCGATGAATCTGGTCACGAATCTCGTTGTGGGCCAAGGGCTTCCCAATGACAGGTGCGAATCGATCGTCGCCCAGGCCGACGGGATCCCGCTCTTCATCGAGGAGCTCACGCGATCGTGTCTCGCCGACGACCGCGCGGAGCCGATGCCCCTGCGGCTGCAGGAGCTGTTCACGTGGCGTTTCCGGGCTCCCGGAGTGGACCTGCGCGTCGTGCAGGTCGCCGCGACGGTGGGCCCGACCTTCTCCGCCGGCCTCGTGTCGGCGGTGATTCGCGACGACGGCCTCGTGGCCGAGCAGCTGGACCTGCTTGTCGACCAGGGGATCGTCGAGCGCGGCGACCCGGCATCCGGTAGGTATCGCTTCCGGCACGCGCTCATGCGTGACGCGGCCTATGAGACGCAGGTGCTCGACGTACGACGCGAGACCCACGCCCACGTCGCGGAAGCCATGACAGCGCAGGGCGCCGAGCCTGCTCTCATCGCCGCCCACCTCGACATGGCGGGTATGGCGGAGCGGGCCGCTGCGCTCTACGTCGCAGCTGCCCAGGGGGAGCAGGCCAGGGGAGCGCACACGGAGGCCGCGAGGCTCGTCACACGGGCACTCGAGCTCTACGAGAGCCTTCCGGAGTCGGAGGACCGGGACCTCGCCGAGCTCGGGGCGCGCATGCTGCGCGTGTTGAGCATCAGCTCCATGCGGGGCTATGCGGCTCCAGAGGTGCAGGCCGACCACACCCGGGCCGAGGCACTGACCACGCGGCTGGGCAGCCGAACGGAGGTGCTGCCGTCGATCATCGGCATCTACGGCTACCGCCTGACGAACGGTGACGTTCCGACAGCGCGCATGCTCATCGAGCGCCTCATGGGCATGATCCGTCAGCCGGCCTTCGCCTGGTTCGACCCGGAGGTGGAGGAGTGTGCGGGATACGTCGAGCTGTACCAAGGAAACCTTGATGCGGCACAGACCCACCTCGAGCGTTCCATGGCGGGCTACGAGAAGCGCCCGGACAGCGCTGTCGTCTCTCCCTACTGGCCGCTGCCCAACGACCCCATGGCTGCCTGCGCGATCGGCTTGGCATGCGTGGCCACCCTGAAAGGTGATCTCGAATCGGCGGCGCGGTGGGAGGAGCAGGCGGTCGAGCGCGCCGAGGGCCTTGGGTTTCCACGAGGCCCGTTCACGCTCGGCTTCGTCAAGACCTACGCCGCCTGGTGCCGGCAGTTCCTCGGCGACGAAACGGGCGCACGGCAGCTGGGGGCGGAGGTCGTGCGCGTGGGGCAGCAGCACGGCTACGCCTACTGGATGATGCTTGGCTCCGCCTACGTTGCCACGGCCGTTCCCGGGGGTGAACCCGACCGTGAGTTCCTCGAGCAGACCGTGGCCACGCTGCGCCTCATGGGTCACGAGGCGTTCCTCGGGTCCATGCTCGCCCACCTCGCCCGTCTCTATGCGCGGGTCGGTGACCTCAGCCGCGCCAGCGAGCTGACCGACGAAGCCCTCGAGGTCGTCCACAAGAGCGCTGAGAATCTCCACCTTCCGGAGCTGCTCCGGCAGCGTGCCGTCCTTGCGCTCGGCCGCCGTGCGGATCCTGAGGATGTCGTGGCGGATCTCCAAGGTGCCGTCCAAGTGGCGGTCGAGCAGGGGGCCAGGGTCTCCTACCTTCGCGCCGCGCTGGAGCTGGCTCGGTTGCCAGAGGACCATCGCCCCGTCGACTGGCGCACCACGCTCTCGCAGGCGAGGCGGGACCTCCCGGCCTCATACTCGTCGGCCGAGAGCGTGGCCGCCGATGCCATGCTCGCCGACTGACATGACCGGACGGCGCGTGGTGATCCTGGGGGGCGGCATGGCAGGCCTCACCACGGCGTGGGAGCTGAGCTCGGGGGACTGGCGTAAGCGGCTGGACTCGATCACCGTGTACCAGCGCGGCTGGCGCCTGGGCGGTAAGGGCGCGAGCAGCCGCGGCCCTCATGGCCGCATCGAGGAGCACGGGCTGCACGTCCTCTTGGGCTACTACGATGCAACCTTCCGGGTGCTCCGGGAGGTGTACGCCGAGCTCGACCGGAGCGCGACCGATCCGGGTTGTCCGATCAGGGACTGGCGTGACGCGTTCTCGCCCAGCGGTGACGTGGGCCTCGCCGACCATGACGGCACCGCCTGGAGCCACTTCGTGACGAGGTTCTCACGCAACGCGGCCCTGCCGGGGGAGCCGGGAGCCGAGGACCGCCCGCTGGATCCGGTCGGCGTCGCGTCGCGGGCCGTGCGGCTGCTCGCGGACTTCCACGAAGCGGTCGCACCCGGGCCAGTCCGGGCGGGCGTCTACCTGAGCGCGTCCGCGGTGCCGAGGCCGGCAGCGCCGGCGCTCCAACCACTCGTCCGCGCCGGAGGGCTGACCGGCGTTGCCGCGCTCGTTGCGCTGCTCGATCGCGCCGCCCGTGTAGCGGCCCAGCCGGGGCTCGACGGTCCCGTCGTCGACGCCATTGCGGCGGTGCTCCAGACCTGGCGGGACGACCTTCGCATCGCGGTCAGGGCCAATCCGGCGGCTCGGCGGATCTGGCAGCTGGTCGACCTTGTCGCTACGAATCTCCAGGGCATGGTCGTCGACGGACTCCTGTCCGGCACCGGATTCGATCGGATCGACCACCTGGACTACCGCGAGTGGCTGGCCTTGCACGGCGCGGCCGAAGAGACGCTCGACTCGCCCATCGTCCGGGGGATGTACGACCTCACCTTCGCCTATGAGCAGGGTGACCGGTCACGCCCGCGGTTTGCCGCGGGTCTGGGTCTCCAGCTCGCCGGCCGGATGCTCTTCGACTACAAGGGATCGATCTTCTGGAAGATGCAGGCGGGGATGGGCGAGGCCGTCTTCGCGCCGCTGTACCAGGGGCTCGCCGCGCGCGGCGTCGAGTTCACGTTCTTCCGGCGGCTCTCACGAATCCGCCTCGCGGACAACCGGACGATCGGATCGATCGAGCTCGTCCGCCAGGCCGAGCTGACCGCAGGGCGGTCCGCATACGATCCGCTGGTGCGCCACGGAGGCCTCCCGTGCTGGCCCGATCGACCCCTTGACGACCAGCTCGACCGCGATCCCGGGATCCTCTCAGAGTCGCACTGGGGGTCTGACCAGGGTCGGCCGCTCGAGACCCTCCTCGCCGGCAGGGACTTCGACGTGGCGGTGCTCGCGACCTCGCTGGGCATGATCCCGCATGTCGCTGGCGAGCTGCTCGCGACCGATCCTGCTTGGCGACGCATGGTCGAGCAGGTCAGGACGGTGACGACCCACGCGGCGCAGCTGTGGTTCCGTTCGACCGAGGGAGATCTCGGCTGGGATGGTCGGCCCGGAGTGACCCTGACCGGGATTGGCACCACGTTCGACACGTGGGCGTCGATGCCCCACCTGCTGTCCCGCGAGGGATGGCCTGAGCAAGACCCTCCACGCGGTTTGGCGTACCTGTGCGGGGCGATGTCCGACGGCGATCCGGCATCGGCCAACCAACGCGTGCGCGAGAAGCTGGTCCGTTTCCTCGATGAGGAGGCGGGCGCTCTGTGGCCGGCGGCCTCGGGCCAACGAGGCTTTCGGTGGGAAGTGCTGTGGGACGACCAGGACCGCACAGGCCCCCAGCGGCTCGACGCGCAGTACCTGAGGGCCAACGTCGATCCTTCCGATCGCTATGTCCAGTCACTGCCCGGTTCCGGGAAGCACCGGATCGCCCCGGGACGGACCGGTTTCACGAACCTGGCGGTCGCGGGGGACTGGACGGCCTGCGGGCTCGACGCGGGCTGCGTCGAGGCCGCGACGCGTTCCGGAGTGCTCGCGGCGAAAGCCATCCTGTCCGGAACGTATGGGCAGGCTCCTGTCGAGGAGGGGGTCGCATGAGTCGCGGGCTGGAGGCAGCGTCCCACGTCGCGCACCTCGCCGGCGAAGTCCAGCGCTTCGGATACCTCAGCGCCGCCTCCGTCGTGAAGCGATACACGGAGATCGTCGACCGGGCCATCGCCGGCACTGCCGGCCTCCCTGAGCCGGGCACGCCCGCCCGAGGCGCGGAAGGCGAGGCGCTGCTCGATGGTGCCTCCCGGTTGGTCGAGGCAGGCGCCACGTCGTTCGAGGCGATGACGGCGCTACTGCTGGAGAGCCTCCGACCCGATACCGGCACACGCGGATTGGAGACGGTGCTCCTACCACCGGCGGCGCGAGGCTCCACCTGTCGAGGTTCACTCTGGCTGCACAACGCAACTGCCACCCCGGTGACCGAAGTCGACCTCCGCGCCACCGGGCTCTCCTCGTCGTCGGGCGGCCTGATCCCGGCCGATGCCGTGACCCTTTCACCCACGAGACTCGAGATCCTGGCCGCCGTGAGCCACCACGAGGTGGCTGTCCACGTGACCGTGCCGCGAAAGCAGGCGCCCGGGCACTACCACGGCCTCGTCGTCCTGTCGGCGGCACCGGAGGAGGCGATCGCACTGCTTCTCGAGGTCCGGGCGATCACAGGAGAGCCGTGAGCGCCCTGGGTCCTCGGTTCCTCGAGCAGCTCGAGGACTACGCGTCCCGGGCCAGGTTCGTCGCGGCGTCCTACCTGCGCGAAGACACCTTCTCGCCCTACCTCGAGGTTCCGGCTGCCGAGTACCTCGAGCGAGGCGGGAAGGGTCTGCGCCCCGCCCTGTGCCTCGCCACATGCAGTGCCTTCGGCGGCGAGGTCGAGGCCGCCCTTCCCTCGGCCGCCGCCATCGAGCTGCTCCACACCGCGTTCCTGGTCCACGACGACGTGGAGGATGACAGCGACCTCCGGCGTGGAGAGCCCACCCTGCACCGCCAGTACGGCACAGCTCTCGCGATCAACGCCGGCGACGGGCTCGCGGTGCTGGCACTCGGTGCCCTGCGCGACAACGAACGAACGCTCGGACGGCGGCTCGCCGGTCGGGTCTGGTCGGAGTTCGACCTGATGGCTCGGCATACCGTCGACGGTCAGGCGCGCGAGCTCGGCTGGCAGCGTGATCGGCGGACCGACCTCACCCCGGACGACTACCTCGACCTCATCATGAAGAAGACGTGCTGGTACACGACGCTCCTGCCGCTGCGCGTCGGCGCACTGATCGGATCCAGGGGTGCGCTGGACCTCGAGCCCATGCTCCGGTTCGGGTTCTTCCTCGGCGCGGCCTTCCAGATCCGGGACGACGTGCTCAACCTCACCGGGTCGGAGGCCGTCTACGGCAAGGAGGCACTCGGCGACCTGCGCGAGGGGAAGCGCACGCTGATGCTCATCCACCTCCTGGCGGCGGCCGGCCCGCGGGACCGCAAGCAGGTCGTCGGCTACCTCGCCCTCGACCCGGCCCAGCGCTCGGGTGAGGTTGCCGAACACATCCTGGCCCTGATGGACGACCACGGGAGCGTCGCCTTCGCAGCTGAGTTCGCCCGGGGCATCGCACGGGCTGCTGGTGTCGCGTTCGAGGAGGCGTTCGCCGCCGCCCCAGCCTCGCCGGCTCGGCGCTTCATCCGTGAGCTCGTCACCTACATGGTGGAACGCGACCGCTGAAGCGGTCAGCTCTGGACGACGGGCGCACCCTCCAGCCGGACGCCGGCGTCCTCGAGTTGCTCGAGCGCGGCCTCGGTCGTGTTGCGTGCGACCCCGGCCGTGAGGTCGAGCAGCACCGTCGTGTCCAGTCCCTCGCGACGGGCATCGAGCGCGGTGGCCCGCACGCAGTGGTCAGTGGCGATGCCGACGACGTCGACGTGGGAGACGCCGCGCTCCGCGAGCCACTCCGCGAGGGTCGAGCTGTCGGTGCCGATCCCGTGGCATTCGAAACCACTGTAGGCAGCCGAGTACTCGCCCTTGCGGAAGACGGCCTGGATCGAGTCCAGGGCACCGGAGAGGTTCGGGTGGAAGGCCGAACCTGCGCTCCCGGCCACGCAGTGGGCCGGCCACGTGTTGACGTAGTCCGGATCCTCCGCGAAGTGGTCGCCCGGGTCGATGTGCCAGTCGGCCGTGGCGACGATGTGGTCATAGTCAGACGCGTGCTCGTTCACGTACGTCGAGATGGCCTGCGCCACAGCGGCGCCGCCCTCGACGGCGAGCGACCCGCCCTCGCAGAAGTCGTTCTGGACGTCGACGATGATGAGTGCGCGCTGCTCCGTGCTGTCAGACGTGGACTTGACGCTGGACATGACTCAGTGCTCCTCGAAGATGGTGGGAATGACGGCGTCGCCGCGCGACAGCTGGGTCGCGGCCCGGGGCAGCTCTGCCCGCGACGCGCTGTGGCGCTCACGGGCCTCGTGGATGTCCTGGCGGTCGATGACCTCACCATCGAGGACCAGCTCCACCATCAGGGGACGGTCGTTGCCGTCGTCGCGCGGCCGTTCCCCGATCCCGATCACCTCCGCCTCGGCCAGCCCTTTGGAACCCAGGCGACGCATGGCCCACTTGCGGCCACCCTTCGACGCCTTGTCCTTGCTCTTCTTGGCGACGCTCTCCAGCTCACCGGATGCGTTCTCGCGCTGGACCAGCTTGTAGACCATCGAGGCGGTCGGCGCCCCTGAACCGGTGACGAGGGCGGTGCCGACGCCGTACCCACTCACGGGTGCCGCCGCGAGGGCCGCGATCGCGTACTCGTCGAGGTCGGAGGTGACGATGATGCGCGTGTCCCGGTTCCCCGCCGCGTCGAGCTGGGCGCGGACCTCCTGCGCCTGGATGAGCAGGTCGCCGGAGTCGAGCCGCACGGCGCCGAGCTCGGGTCCGGCGATCTCCATGGCGAGGTCGACGGCGGTCCTCACGTCATAGGTGTCGACGAGGAGCGTCGTGCCCTTGCCGAGGGACTCGACCTGGGCGGCGAACGCGTCGCGCTCGGAGTCGTAGAGCAGCGTGAAGGAGTGTGCGGCCGTGCCGGCTGTCGGCACGCCGTGACGCCGCCCTGCCTCCAGGTTGCTCGTCGCGACGAAACCGGCGACGTAGGCCGCCCGCGAGGCAGCGACGGCAGCCTCCTCGTGGGTGCGCCGCGCCCCCATCTCGATGCACGGCCGGTCACCGGCCGCACAGGTCATCCGGGAGGCAGCCGACGTGATGGCCGTGTCATGGTTGAGGACCGACAGGATCAGGGTCTCGAGGACGACCGCCTCGGCAAAGGTCGACTCGACGACGAGCACGGGTGAGTAGGGGAAGTAGACCTCGCCCTCGGGATAGCCGGTGATGGTGCCGCTGAACCGGTACGACGCGAGCCAGTCGATCGTCTCCTGGTTGACCACGTGCGTGTCCGAGAGAAACCGCAGCTCCGCGTCGCCGAAACGGAACTGCTCGAGCGCTTCGAGGAACCGTCCCGTCCCTCCAACGACCCCGTAGCGGCGGCCGTCCGGCAGGCGCCGCGCGAACGCCTCGAAGACACACCTCCGCTGCGCCTCGCCCGAGGCCAGCGCGGCCTGCACCATCGTCAGCTCGTAGTGGTCGGTCAGCAGTGCGGTGCTCATGGCGCTCCCGGTGCTCATGGTGCTCTCGGTGGTCAGCCTACGATCCCGCTCTGTGGCAGTGCGGTCATAGGGTGGATGCGTGATCCTGACGAGCATGTCCCTCGCGCCGGTGGCCCCTGTGCGCAGCCCGGAGACGGAGGAAGGCACCGAGGAGGCCACAGGCACGGATGAGCTCGTCCTTCCTGACGTCCCCTGGGTCACCATCGTGTGGAACGACCCGGTCAACCTCATGACCTACGTGACGTGGGTCTTCGAGACGTACTTCGGCTATCCCCGCGCCAAGGCGGAGAAGCTGATGATGGACGTCCACACCAAGGGCCGGGCGGTGGTGTCCAACGGTCCGCGCGAGTCGATGGAGCGGGACGCCGAGTCGCTCCAGGGCTACGGCCTGTGGGCGACCTTCGAGAAGGACGAGTGATGGCCCGCGCCTTCCTGCCCGAGGACGGACGCTACGTCGCACTCCTCGACGACACCGAGCGGTTCATGATCCACGGGCTCATGCAGCAGACCCGGATCGTCCTGTCCCCGGAGGTCGAGCCGACGGGGGATGCCTTCGCGGATGTGGTCGCCTCGATGGGCGTGTCCGTCGCCAGTGAGGACCGGGCCGAGGGCCAGGGCGAGGAGCGCGATCCGGCGCTCGACCGGTTGCTGCCCGATGCGCACCGCGGCGACGACGCGGTCGCCGCAGAGTTCCGACGCCTCACCGAGGAGGGGCTGCGTCAGCGCAAGAGCGCGAACCTCGATGTCGCGATGGAGCGGCTCGCCGCCGCATCGGATGACGAGGTGGCGCTCGACGAGGCGCAGGCACCGGCCTTCCTGATGGCGTTGACCGACGTCCGCCTCCTCCTCGGCGAGCGGATGGGCATGCGCACCGAGGAGGACGCCGAGCGCCTCCACGCGGCCATGGAGGTCATCGACGATGACGATCCGCTCGGCTACGCGATGGCCTGGTACGACTTCCTCACGTGGCTCCAGGAGACGTTGACCCAAGCGCTCATGGACGACGTCTGATAACTGTGTGACACACAGAACGCGCGAGTCGCCGGTCGCCGGCGCCATTCGCACCTAGGCTCAGTCCGTGGAACTCACCATCGTCGGCTGCTCCGGGTCCTTCGCGGGCCCCGACTCGCCCGCCTCGTGCTACCTGCTGCGGGCAGAGTCCGAGGGCCGCACGTGGAGCATCGTGCTCGATCTGGGCAACGGCGCGCTCGGAAACCTCCAGCGTCACCTCGACCCGCTCACCGTTGACGCCGTGCTGATCAGCCATCTGCACGTCGACCACTTCATCGACCTGTGCGGTCTCTACGTCATGCTCAGGTACGTGCCCGGCGGCTCCGGGCGGGAGGACGTCCCGGCTTATGGCCCGGATGGACTCGGTGAGCACCTGGCCCACGCCTACGGCAACGAGGCGATCGAAGACGTCCCTGGGATCTTCGAGTTCGGCACCATCCGCGATCGCGAGCCGATCGCCCTGGGCCCGTTCACGATCACGCCGGTGCGCGTCAAGCACACGATCGAGTCCTACGGTTTCCGGGTCGAGGCAGAGGGCCGCACGCTGGCCTACACCGGCGACACCGATCTGTGCGACGCGCTGACACCACTGATGACCGGCGCGGACCTCGTTCTCGCCGACGCCGCCTTCGTCGACGGCCGCGACGACGCCCGTGGCATCCATCTCTCGGGCAGCCGCGCCGCCGAGGCGGCCGTCCGCGCCGGGGGAGTGCAGCGCCTCATGCTCACACACATGCCCTCGTGGAACGATCCCGACGTCTGCTGCGCGCAGGCCGCCGCAGTGTGGCCGGGTGAGGTGGAGGTCGCCAAGCCGGGTGCCACCTACGTCGTGTGACGCGATGACGTATGCCGCTGAGCTGGGTCTTACGTCTTCGTGACGCCGGTGGCGGGCTGGGTCAACAAGCGGGCGGGCGGCCTACCGTTGAGAGATGGCTAGCCTTCTGGGCATGACTGCCACACGACATGACGGACGTTCCCCCGACGAGACCCGAGCGGTCCGGATCACCCGGGGCTGGCTCGACCACGCAGAGGGGAGCGTCCTCGTCGAGTTCGGGCGCACTCGGGTCCTCTGCGCCGCCTCGTTCACCGAGGGCGTGCCCCGGTGGCTCAAGGGGAAGGGCACCGGCTGGGTGACGGCCGAGTACGCCATGCTGCCGCGCGCGACGAACACCCGCTCCGACCGCGAGTCCGTCAAGGGCCGGATCGGCGGCCGGACGCACGAGATCTCCCGGCTCATCGGACGCAGCCTCCGCGCCATCATTGACACGAAGGCCTTGGGGGAGAACACGATCATCCTCGACTGCGACGTCCTGCAGGCCGACGGCGGGACCCGGACGGCCGCCATCACCGGCGCCTACGTGGCGCTCGCCGACGCCGTCGCGGACGCCCGGGCGAAGGGCCTGATCGGCAAGAACGCGGAGCCCCTGACCGGGTCGGTCGCGGCGGTGTCGGTCGGCATCGTCGGCGGGCAGGCGGTCCTCGACCTCGACTACGAGGAGGACGTGACGGCCGGTACGGACATGAACGTCGTCATGACCGGTGACGGTCGGTACATCGAGGTGCAGGGCACTGCCGAGGGCCAGCCGTTCGAGCGAGCCCTTCTCGACGAGCTGCTCGAGCTGGCCGCCAAGGGCTGCGCCGACCTCACCGTCGCGCAGCGGGAGGCGCTCGACCCGGGCGCCGAGGGGGCGGCCTCATGACGAAGGTCGTCCTCGCCACGCGCAACCACCACAAGGTGGAGGAGCTGCGCGAGATCCTCGCTGACGTCTGCGGCGAGCTCGGCCTCGGCATCGTCGGCCTGGACGAGTTCCCTGATGCACCAGACGTCGTCGAGGAGGGTGTCACGTTCGCCGAGAACGCTGTGCTGAAGGCGAAGTCAGCGGCGGAGACGACGGGGCTCCCGGCGCTCGCGGATGACTCAGGACTTGCCGTCGATGTGCTCGGAGGCGCCCCCGGCATCTTCAGCGCCCGTTGGTCCGGGAGCACGGGACCGGGTGCCGACCGGGCGAATCTCGAGCTGCTGCTCGCCCAGCTCGGCGATGTCCGCGAGGAGCACCGGGGCGCGGCGTTCGTCTGTGCGGCCGCACTCGTCCTTCCCGATGGACGGTCCGCGGTCGAGACGGGCCGCTTCCCCGGCCGGGTCGCTCACGAGCCCCGGGGGACCGGCGGCTTCGGCTACGACCCCATCTTCGTCCCCGAGGAGCAGCCGGATCCGGGCAACGCACGCACGCTCGCGGAGTACGCAGCGGAGGAGAAGAACGGCATCTCACACCGGTTTCGGGCCTTCCGCGCGCTGGCGCCGCAGCTGAGGGAGCTTCTTCGCCAATGACCTCGACCAGTCCGACGGCACGGAACCCGGTCGCGAGCAGGCCACCCGCGACGCAGCCGGGTTCTGCGTGGGCAGCGGCCGCGCACGGTCTCGTCGCCGGGCTGCTCACCGTCGGGCTGAGTACCCTCATCGCGGCACTCATCGGGGGGCTCGGCGGGACCGGCGGCCAGGCCGCGCCGGTCGCCGCGGTCAGCAGTGCGTTCATCGACCGGACACCGCCGTGGCTCAAGGACCTTGCGATCGCCCTCTTCGGCACGAATGACAAGCGGGCCCTCCTGGTCGGCGTCGTCATCGTGCTGGCGGTCCTCTGCGCCGTCATCGGCGTCCTCGCCCGGACGAGGCTCACGGCGGCCCTTGTCGCATTCGGCGTCCTCGGGGCCATCGGCGTGGCCGCGGTCCTCTCGCGGCCAGGCGCGTCACTCGCCGACGCTGTTCCGACGGTGCTCGGAACCGGCGCGGGGCTGTGGTTCCTCAGCCGCGGCACCCGCTCGGCGGACGCGATGGGCGCCGACAAACCGGCGCGACGCCTCGTGCTGGGGGCAGCGGTAGGCGGCTCAGCGGCATACGTCGGCTGGTTGCTCGGCGGTGACTCGGCGGCGGCCACGGCTTCGCGGGAGGCGATCGCCCTCGAACCCGCCCGGGCAACGAAGATCCCGGTGCCGGCGGGCGCCGACCTCAAGGTGCCGGGAGCGACCCCGTTCCTCGTGCCCAACGACGACTTCTACCGGATCGACACTGCGATCATCGTGCCGCGACTCAACGCCGACGAGTGGCGCCTGCGCGTCACCGGCATGGTCGAGAGAGAGGTCGAGCTCGACTGGAACGCCTTGCAGGACAAGCCGATGCGCGAGGCGCTCGTGACCCTGACCTGCGTCTCCAACGAGGTCGGTGGGGATCTCGTGGGCAACGCCGTGTGGACCGGCTGGCCGGTCCGCGAGCTGCTCGCGCAGGCTGGCCCGCGGCCCGGCGCCGACATGGTGCTCCAGACGAGCGCCGACGGGTGGACGTGCGGGACGCCCCTGCCAGCCATGACGGACGGCCGCAACGCCCTGCTCGCGGTGCGCATGAACGGTGAGCCGCTGCCGTTCGAGCACGGCTTCCCGGTGCGGCTCGTCGTGCCGGGGCTCTACGGCTATGTCTCCGCCTGCAAGTGGGTGACCGAGCTGAAGGTGACGACCTTCGCGGAGGACATGGGCTACTGGACCCCGCGGGGCTGGTCAGCCGAGGGGCCGATCAAGACGTCCTCACGGATCGACGTCCCTCGATCGGGCGCCACGGTGTCGGCGGGCCGGGTCGCGGTCGCCGGAGTGGCGTGGGCGCAGCATCGCGGGATAGCCGAGGTGGAGGTCCAGGTCGACGACGGTCCATGGACGCGGGCGCGGTTGGCGGCAGATGCGAGCATCGACGCCTGGCGCCAGTGGGTCCTCGACTGGGACGCGACGCCCGGAAGTCACACGCTGCGCGTGCGTGCCCGGGACCTGACGGGGACGCTGCAGTCGGCCGATTCGCGACCCCCGGCGCCCAACGGTGCGGAAGGCCTGCACACGGTGACCGTGCGCGTCGAGTGAAGGCTCTCCGGTCAGGCTGGCGCGCTGGCCCCACCGACGATCGCCTCGGCCTCGATCTCGACGAGGAGGTCGGGGTGGATGAGCGCCGAGACCTCGAGCATGGACGCAGTGGGCCGCACGTCCCCGAACACCTCGCCGTGGGCTCGGCCGTACTCCTCCCACCGAGAGATGTCCGTGACGAACATGCGGGTGCGGACCACGTCGGCCGGCGTGGCCCCGAGCTGGGCCAGGGCAGCGGTCACGATCTCGAGCGCCACCGTGGTCTGGGCGTAGGCGTCTCCGGCGCCCACGACCTGTCCGTTCCGGACCGCAGTCGTACCGGACACGTGGATCGTGTCGCCGACCCGCACCGCACGTGAGTAGCCGACGAGGTCCTCCCACGGACTGCCCGTGCTCACCCGTTGCCGCATGCCGTCAGCCTAGGCAACTAGGCTGGTCCCCGGCTCTCGAGGTCCGGGGAGCCGCGCAGGCGGACGTGGTGGAACTGGTAGACACGCAGGATTTAGGTTCCTGTGCCATCGGCGTGCGGGTTCGAGTCCCGCCGTCCGCACTCCCATGAACGATCCCGACGAAGGAGACCCCGTGAGCGACCGACTCGAGCCGGGCGACCAGGCCCCCGAATTCACGCTTCCCGACGACACCGGCGCATCGGTGAGCCTTCGTGACTTCCACGGTCGGAAGGTGATCGTCTACTTCTACCCGGCCGCGATGACACCGGGGTGCACGAAGCAGGCCTGCGACTTCAGCGAGTCGCTCGAGTCGCTGCGGCGAGACGGGTACGAGGTCATCGGGATCAGCAAGGACAAGCCCGCCAAGCTGGCGAAGTTCCGCGAGCGTGACGCGCTGACCATTCCGCTGCTGTCCGACGAGTCCCTCGACGTCCACCGCGCCTACGGCGCCTACGGGGAGAAGAAGCTCTACGGCAAGACGATGGAGGGCGTGATCCGCTCGACGTTCGTCATCGACGAGGACGGCGTCATCTCGCACGCCCTCTACAACGTCAAGGCCACCGGTCACGTCGCGAAGCTCCGACGCGACCTCGGCATCGCGGCCTGACGCTCGCTGGCGCCTCGCCCCACTAGAGTCGACACAAGCCTGCCGAAAGGACCCGTCATGACGGACACCGCACGGATCGAGAGGGACATCGAGGCCGCCCGAGCCCGCCTCGAGGGGACCGTCAACGAGCTTGCCTATCGGGCGCAGCCACAGGTCATTGTGCAGCGCCAGGTGCAGAGCCTCGCGCTCCGGCTCAACGAGGCGACGCACACGCCCGAGGGCGACCTCCGGGTCGAGCGGGTCGCCGCGGTTGCGGCCGCCGTGGTCGGCTTCATCGTCGTGGTCGGCCTCATTCGCCGGCGCCGGCACCGCTGAGTCCCAGAGCTTCCGGGAACCAGCGCAACCAGCATGGCCAAGAGCACCTCGACGAGCGGGTCGGCAACGTCCAAGCTGCCGATCCGCATGCTTCACGACCGACTCCTCGTGAGCCTCGAGCGCGAGGGCGAGCGCCGGAGCGGCGGCGGCATCCTCATCCCTGCGACGGCCTCGGTCGGCCGACGACTCGTCTGGGCCGAGGTCGTCGCCACCGGTCCGAATGTCAGGCAGGTGCAGCTCGGGGACCGGGTCCTCTTCGACCCGGATGAGCGCGCTGAGGTTGAGCTGCAGGGACACGACTACGCGCTGCTGCGAGAGCGGGACATCCACGCCGTCGCCGCCTCCCGGATCGACGACGGCCAGACCGGCCTCTACCTCTAGGGCCAGCGGCCGCCGTGATGCCGGTATGCCGCTGAGCCGGCTCGTGCAACCGCGCTCGCTACCAGTTCGCGGCGTTCGTGAGACAGAACGGGTGGCCGGCCGGGTCGAGGAGCACCTTCCAGCGGTTCTTGCCTGGCTGCTCGGCGGGCACTGAAGCCCCGAGCTCGACGGCTCGTCTCTCCGCTTCCGGAATGTCGTCAACCGCGAGATCGAAGTGAAACTGCTTGGTGCCCTTCGGGTTCGGCCAGGTGGGTGGCTCGTAGCCCTCGACCCGCCCGAAGCCCAGCGAGTGCGACGGCCCCTGCAGCATCGCGTAGTTGTCGTCGCCGTAGGTCAGCTCCCAGCCGAGCAGGTCCCGCCAGAATGAGCTCACCGGGCCGGGGTCGGCGCAGTCGAGGGTGATCATGGCCAGGCGGGCGGTCTTCGATGCGTTCGTCGTCATGTCCGACACTCTGCCAACGATCGACCCGTTGGGATTGGACAAAGGCGACAGGCACTCGTGCGGGCGACGCGTCCGCCGCTGTGGGGGTGCTTCGCCATCCGGCCTGCGCCCACCGGATTGGTCGCGTTGCTCCCCGGCTGTCCTGCTTCGCGACGCTGTTACTGCCCGTCGGCGCCGGTGGTCCCTGAAGTCGGGGACGGCGACACCGTCGTCGTCAGGGTCACCGTGGTCGTGACCGTCGGGGTCTCCTTCGACTTCCCGATTGCCTTCTCGAACGCGGAAACGGTCGTGGCGTCGACCGTCCCCGTCTCCGGGACGCCCAGGTCCTTCTGCAGCGCCTTCAGCGCGTCGGTGAGGGAGTCGGTCCACTGCCCGTCCACCGGGCCGTTCCAATAGCCGGCGAGCTTCAGCGTCTGCTGGACCGCCGCGGTCGAGGCGACAGCGGCTCCCGCGGCCACGCCACCCTTGGCCGCCAGGTCAGAGCGCAGGGCCGCTTCGGTGGCCTTGTCCATCGTTCCAGTGACGGGCAGACCATGCCCCTTCTGCACCGCCTCCACCGAGGCGACCGTCGCCGGGCCATACACACCGTCGACCTTGCCCGCGTAGTAGCCGGCGTCGGTCAGGTCCTGCTGCAACGCTGCGGTGTAGTCGTGGACCGCCTTGGTGGCCTCCTTCTGCTGAGCGTCGGTGAGGCAACCGGCCTCGGCATACAGCTGCAGCCAGGACATCTCGAGCGCGACGGCCGCCGCGTTGAACCGCTGGGCCGCGGCGCGAAGCGGGGTTTCGTCCGAGATCCCTCCCTGTGCGGTCGCGAAGTCGCTCTCGGCCTGCTGAACCCGGGTGACGGCCTCGGTGGGCACCGTCGGCGTCGCCGTCGTCGGTGTCGCCGTCGCCGGCGGTGACACCGTGCCACCCGTCGCCGAAGCGCGCGCGGCAGCGAGTTCGGCCTGGGCTGCGGCGAGCTCCTCCTCGGCGTCGGCCACCTCCTGATGCGCCTCGACGGCAGCCTGTCCCGACGACGTCGCGTCCTGGCTCGGCTGCTTCACGTCGTCGCCGGCGGTCCTGACGTCCCCCACCGTCGACGCGGTCTCGTTGAGGACGTCTCCATAGCGGTCCAGTGCCGTGATGTAGCTCGCGCTGGCCCCGCAGAACTGCGCGCTAGCCGCGGCGGCCGCCGACTTGGCGTCATCGAGAGCCTTCTGCGCGCTGGTCACCTTCGCCTCAGCGGCCTGCACGGCCGTGTCGCCACCCGTGCTGCTGCACCCGCCCAGCAGGCAGAGGGCAGCAGCCGCGGCCACGCCAAGCGAACGCGTCCCCCCACGGGGGGACCGCACGGACACCTGTCGCGACCAACCGATGGACATGAACCCCTCCTCCAACGGGAAGCATTCCCTGTGCGCATCGGACTCCCGTGGTTCGCACCGTAGTTGCTGCTTCAGCCCAGGCATTCACCCGTTTCGGGCGAACCTGCCGGTGCGCTCCGGGGTCGTGCAGTCGCCCGATAAGGGTGAGGCCACGGGACGCCTCGCCACCTAGCGTGACGGCATGAGCGATGTCGAGGTCACCACGCGCGCCGGCGGCGTCCTCGCGGCCACCTGCCTCTCGACGCTGGTCGTCAACGCCAACACCTCAGCCGTGAGCATCCTGCTGCCGGCGATCAGCGAGGACACGGGGATGAGCGTCACGACCCTTCAGTGGGCGGTCACCGGGTACTCGCTCGTGGGCGCCGCCGTGATCATCACGTCGGGCTCGTTGGGCGACGTCTTCGGGCGCAAGCGCGTTTTCCAGCTTGGCTTGCTGCTGTTCGTGGTGTCCTGTGTGCTGATCGCGCTCTCGTCCTCGGGCGAGATGGTCATCGCCGGGCGGTTCATCCAGGGGGCAGCCGGTTCGACGATCCTGGCATGTGGTCTCAGCCTGCTCTCGGTGGCCAACAGCGGTGAAGCACAGCTGCGCGCGGTCTCGTTGTGGGGCGCGGCCGCTGCCGTCGGCGCGGCTGCGGGCCCGCTGCTCGGAGGCGTGCTGGTGGGCATCACCGGTTGGCAGGGTCTCTTCTGGGTCGACGCCGTCGTCGGCGCGGTCTGCATGGTGCTGACCTACTTCACGGTGTCCGAGTCGCGGGATCCCAGCCGGTCCGGCTCCATCGACTACGCCGGCACCGTGCTGGTCGCCCTCATCCTGGGGCCGCTGATCCTGGCCCTCAGCCAGGGAAGCGTCTGGGGTTGGGGCTCGATAGCGACCATCGGGTGCTTCGTCGTGACGGTCGTCGCGGGTTACCTGTTCGTCGTCGTCGAACGTCGCGTGGAGGTGCCGCTGCTCGATCTGGCCCTGCTGCGCAACCGGATCCTCGTCGGGGCCACCATCGCGATCCTCATCGGCGCAGGGACGATCAACGGCCTGATGTACCTGCTCAGCCTGTACTTCCAGGACCCCGCCACCCTGGGCTTCAGCCCGCTGCAGGCCGGGATCGCCACGCTTCCGGCGACGGCCGGCCTGGTCGCGATCGCGGCGTTCGTGCCCAAGCTGGCCTCGCGTCTCGGTGGCAGGCAGGTCATCGGGCTCGGGTTCCTCCTGACGGCAGTGGGGTTCGCTGCAGTAGGCCTCGTCCAGTCGGACTGGAGGTACGGCGCGTTCGTCCTCCCGCTCATCGCCATAGCCGTCGGCATGGGCCTGTCCAACGGCCCGGCATCCTCCGCCTCGACGGCGTGCGTCTCCGCGAATGAGGTCGGTGCCGCGTCGGGGGTGTCGAACATGGCTCGCTATGTGGGGGCAGCCGTCGCGACCGCCCTCGCGGCGTCGATCTACGGCTCCGTCATCGCCAGCCAGACGGCCGAGGGCGCGTCCAAGGCCGACGCGCTCGCGTCGGGGCTCGGTGCCGCGTCTTGGGTGATGGCCGGGTTCAGCGTCGCCGGGCTCCTCATGGCGGTCCTCATGGGTCGCCACAAGACCGCGCGCGGCACGGTGCACGACGCGGCATCGTCCGCGGCCGCTCCCTTGCACACCCTGCCCACCTCGGCCACGCCAGCGCCGGCGCAGACAGCGTGATCCGTCCCGCGACAGGCCCGCACGCTAGATCCCGCGCCAGGTCGAGGTGGCGCGGCCGAGGCGCTCCGAGATGGATCCCGCGCCAGGTCGAGGTGGCGCGGCCGAGGCGCTCGGAGATACCGGAGCCGACGAGCACACCGACCGCGATGGCAACGACCGACATGAGCGCATTGAGGAAGTCGCCCAGCCCGGCGGCCTCGTCGGCGCCAATGATTTGCGCGACGCCCTGCAGGCCCAAGGCCCCGGGCACCAACAACCAGAAGGTCGGCAGGAAGGTCACCGGCACCGGTGGCCCGCTCCTGCGGCTCTGAATGGCGTAGCACACCGGAAGCACGGCGGCTGCCGCGATGAAGCTCGCCCCCAGGGATCCCAGCGTGCGCCCGGCGAGGAACTGGACGGCATACCCGACGTAGAGCACCACCAGCAGCCAGCCGAGCGTGCGACGCGGCGCCGACGACGCGACGTACTGGCCCAGCCCGAAGACGAGCACCCCCACCCACGGCGCCCACGCACCGAGCGCGCGGGCGGGCTCGCCGGACAGCGTCGGTATCCCAGCCAGCTGTGCCCCCATCGCGATGCCGAACGAGAGCAGGAGCAGACGCTCGAGGCCGTAGACCAACCTGGCCGAGCCCGCGAGCATGTCCCCGCTCGACAGCTCGACGGTGCCCATGGTCAAGGCGGCCCCGGGCAGGAACGTGACGAGGGCCGGGATGACGATCTCGAGTGGTGGGGCGTCGAGCAGTGGGGCCACCCAGCCGAACACCGCCCACGTCACGACGAACGCCGTGGCGACCGGCAGCATCAGCGAGAGCATCGGGTCCTTGTCCGCCCACCACCGCATGAATCCGGTGAGGAACCCGAGCAGGACGAAGGCCGGCATAGCCGCGACGGTCGGGTTGAGCATGAGTCCGAGTCCGAGCGTGAGGACGCCGCTGCCGATGACAGCCACGACGGGCCCGAACCTCGGCGGTGCGGTCAGCAGCTCGTCAAGGCGCCGGAGGGCGGTGTCAACGTCGACCGTCGCGTGCCGGATGTCGTCGACAAGGCGGTAGAGCGCGTCCACCTGGTCGAGGCGCATCGGCGTGCTGCCGCTGGTCTTGAAGTCGACCTGGCTCGACCGGCCGAGGTCGATGCGCACGAACAGCCCCGTGGGCACGACGAAGAACGTCACGCCGGTGGCGCCATACATCCTGGCGACCTCGTCGAGGATCTGGGTGACCCGGTCCGCCGGCTCACCCGTCCGAGTCAGGGCGACCCCGAGGTTGCGCAGCAGCTCCAGCACCTGCTCGGGTGGCTGCGCCACCACCGGCTCGGGTGTGGCGGGGACCTCGCCCGCGAGATTCTGGGCGATGTGGGCGATGCGCGCCCAGAAGCCCCTGCGCTCCGGGCGGAGCCGACCGCCCGGGGCGCGCGGCTCGTCCGATGGCGGACGCTCCCTGGGTGCCACGATGGAACAGCGCCGGCGCCGTCAGGTGCGCGCTCAGCCGCGGGCTGTCGCGTACCGCTGGAGGAAGAGCGCCTCGACCAGCGCCATGTTCGCGATCTCGGAGGGGTCGACGCTCTCGTTCGGGGCGTGGATGAGGGCCTGCGGCTCCTCCACGCCCATGAGGAACAGCTCGGCGTCGGGATAGGTCTCGGCGAACACGTTGCACAGCGGGATCGAGCCGCCTTGGCCGAGCTTGGCCATGGGCCTCCCGTACGCCTCCTGCATCGCGGCCGCCATGGCCCCGTAGGCAGGGCCGCCCGTCGCGGCATGGAAGGGGGATCCCGTCGCCTCGGTGTCGATCGTCACGTGCACGCCCCAAGGGGCGGCGGCGAGCAGATGCTGGCGCAGCGCCTTCTCGGCCTCCTCCGGGGTCGTGCCGGGCGGGATGCGGAGGTTGAGGCGGGCCCGGGCTCGCGGGGAGATGGCTGCCGCCGACCCAACGACCGGTGGGCAGTCGATCCCGAGGATCGTGAGCGACGACCGCGCCCACAGCATGTCCGAGACCGAGCCCTCCCCGAGGAGCGCGGCACCCTCGACGACACCCGCGTCGCGGCGGAACTGTTCTGCGGGATAGGGCTCCCCCGCCCACGCGCCGGTGTTGTCGAGACCGGTGACCGTCGTGTTGCCCTCGTGGTCCCGCAGCGTTCCGAGCATTGCGACGAGGGCCGCCAGCGCGTCGGGTGCGGCTCCGCCGAACATGCCGGAATGGATCTCCGACGCCAAGGCCTCGACGGAGACGACGACGTTGACCATGCCCCGCAGGCTCACCGTGGCTGCCGGGACCCCGACTGACGCGTTACCGGTGTCGCACACGAGAATCGCGTCGGCCCGGAGCAGGTCGGCGTTCGGCGGTACGAAGGCCTCGAGCCCCCCCGTGCCCTGCTCCTCGGACCCCTCGACGACGAGCTTGAGGTTCACGGGGATGTCGTCGCCGAGCGCCCGCAGCGCGGTGAGGTGCATGACGATGTTGCCCTTGCAGTCCGCGCTGCCTCGGCCGTACCAGCGGTCGCCAACCTCGGTTAGCGCGAACGGCGGTGTGCGCCAAGCCTGCTCGTTCAACGGTGGCTGGACGTCATAGTGGGCGTACAGCAGGACGGTCGGCGCGTCGGGATCGCCGCAGGGACGAGAGCCGACCACGGCCTGGCTGCCGTCCGCGGTCTCGGCGAGGCGGGCGTCGGCGAACCCGACCGCGGCGAAGGCGTCGAGCACCCACTTCGCGGCGCGGGCGCACTCCTCGGGCGGGTACTGCCGTGGGTCCGCGACGGACGGGATCGCGACGAGCTCGGCCAGGTCGGTGCGAGCCTGCTCCATCAGACCGGCCACCCGGTCACGCAGCTCCATCGGCTCAGCCCCTTATGGTGTTGTCGAGGTTGAGGCTGTCGACGAACTCCTGGAAGGACGGCAGCTTGTCCGGGCAGTACACCTGGATGATGAGCAGGTCACCCTTGACCATCCGGTTGTCGGCGATGATCGGGCGCATGCCAGGGCCGCCCGCGCCGTTCATGAGCGAACCCAGCACGGTGGCCCTGCCCAGGGCTGCGTTCGGGTCCTGGCAGATGGCGCCGCCGTCGTCGCCGAGGACGCGAACGATCATGTCCTTCTGCGGGGTCCGTGCGCCCGCTGCGGTGAGCGCCGCAATCAGCTGGTTCGCCTTCTGGTCCGCCTGTTCCGAAGCCTCCTTCGAGCGGTACGAGAACAGGGCGACGACCAGAAGGACCAGCCACGACGACACCCGCGACGATGTAGATAGTCCTCCGCTCGCTGTCTGTCGACTGTTCAGTGACGGTGGTCATGACGAGCTCACCTCCGAACCCTCGGGCAGCTTCCAGGACGGCTTACGCAGCCGGTAGAAGAGGAATGGGACGAGCAGGCCGAGGCCGAGCGCGCCACCGGCGACGATGAGCAGGTAGAGCCCGGCGTTGCCCGACTCGAACTGCGACGGTGGGATGAAGCCGACCAGGAGGGCGGCGAGCGAGGCCGCGAACCCAATGCCGCACAGGGCTCCCAGCATCGGTGCCCGGTAACCGCGCGGGTGGTCGGGGTCGTTGCGGCGCAAGCGAACCGCAGCCACGAACATCAGCAAGTACATGATGAGGTAGACCTGTGTCGTGATCACCGAGAAGATCCAGTAGGCACTCGAGACGCTGGGGACCAGCGCGTAGCCGAGCGCGATCACGGTGGTGACGATTCCCTGAGTGACCAGGATGTTCTGCTGGATGCCGTTCTTGTTCAGCTTCTGGAGGAACGGCGGGAGGTAGCCCTCCTGGCGTGAGATGAGCAACAGGCCCTTGGAGGGGCCGGCCAGCCAGGTGAGCATGCCACCCAGGGACGCCGTGACGAGCATGATGCCGATGATCGGGGTGAGCCACTGTGAGCCGAAGTACGCGAACACGGTGTCGAAGGCCTGCATGATGCCGGCGGTCAGAGACAGCTGCTCGGCCGGGACGATCCAGCTGATCGCCAGAGCGGGGACGATGAAGATGAGCAGCACCAGGCCCATGGCCAAGAAGATCGAGCGCGGAAACTCCCGAGCGGGGTTGCGCAGGGTGCCGACGTGCACGGCGTTCATCTCCATGCCGGAGTACGACAGGAAGTTGTTGACGATGAGCACCAGGCTCGACAGCCCGGCCCAGACGGGCAGCAGGTGATCGGCGTCCATCGGCGCCGCCGACGAGTTGCCCTGCCCGAGGAAGACGACGCCGAGTGTCACCAGCAGCACGCCGGGGATCAGGGTGCCGATGATGAGCCCGCCGCTGGCGAGGCCGGCAACGCCCTTGGTGCCACGCGAGGACACCCAGACGCCGGACCAGTAGACGACGACGATGACCAGAGCCGTCCACACACCACTGGAGGCGAGCTCCGGGTTGATCACGTACGCCAGGGTGCTCGCCACGAACCCGAGCAGGCTCGGGTAGTAGAAGATGGTCATCGCGAACTGGCACCACACCGCGAGGAAGCCCATCGGCTTGGAGATACCGCGGGATACCCAGTTGTAGACGCCGCCGTCGTACCCCGAGGCCAGCTCGGCCGAGACCAACGACGTGGGCAGCAGGAACACGATCGCCGGCACGAGGTAGAGGAACACGGCGGCCAGGCCGTATAGCGCCATGGTGGGGGCAGGTCGCAGGCTCGCGACGGAGCTGGTGGTCATCAGGGCCAGTGCGACCCAGGTGATGTAGGCCCTGGCGGGCACCTTGGCCCGCCCCTCGGCTGCCGCAGGCACCAGTGGCTGGTCCGCCGGACGCGTCCGCTGCACTCATGCCGCCCACTCCCCATTGGTACTCATCGACGTGGACACGTGATCAGGCTGCATCTCGATCCCTCCCTGGTGGAGTCGCCGGACGTCCGACACGTCAATGGTTTTGCGCGGCCGAGGGACCCGCATCACCTATTTCGGGTGACCAACCGCCCCCCGCGGATCACTCGACGATGTGCAGCCCGTGGTTGGTGTTGTTGAGGCGGCGCACGCCGTCCTCGGTGACTGTGACGATGTCCTCGATGCGCACGCCGAACCGGCCGGCGAGGTAGATGCCGGGCTCGACGGAGAAGCACATGCCCGGCACGAGGGGGCGTTCCTCGCCCTCGACCATGTATGGCGGCTCGTGCGTCGTCACGCCGATGCCGTGCCCGGTGCGGTGGATGAACGCCTCGCCGTACCCGGCGTCGGTGATGACGGCTCGCGCGGCGCGGTCGATGTCCTGGCAGGACACGCCGGGGCGGACGGCGTCCACCCCGGCCTGCTGGGCCAGGCGGACGATCTCGTGGACCTCCCGGATCTCGTCGGTCGGCTCGCCGACGCACACGGTGCGCGTGGTGTCGGACCCGTAGCCGTACTTGAGCCCGCCGAAGTCGAGCACCACCGCGTCCCCGACCTGAATCACCCGGTCGCCGGCCTCGTGGTGCGGGTTGGCGCCGTTGGGGCCGGATCCGACGACGGTGAAATCGACCTGCTCGTGGCCGAACTCGCGCAGGAGCGCGGCGAGGTCGGAGGCGACCTCGGTCTCACGGCGCCCCGCGAAGCGGCGCGTGACGATCTCGCCGTATGCCGCGTCGGCGGCGGCGCCCGCGGCCGCGAGCCGCTCCAGCTCGTCGGTGCCCTTGATCGCCCGCATCATGGGCAGGCACTCAGTGAGGGACCGGTACCTCGACCCCGGCAGCCGCGCCTGGAGCCCGAGCAGGTGAAGGGCCCAGGCCGAGTCGGACACCCCGTACGCACCATCCGGGCGCATCAGATCGGCTGCGGCGGCATACGGGTCGGTGGCGTCGGCCCAGTCCTCGAGGGCCAGGCCCTTGGCACCCTCGGCCGCCTCGGCGTCAGGGCGTTCGAGCGCCGGAATGAGGAGCGTCGGTTCCTGCCCGCTCGCCAGGACGAGCACGGTGAGCCGCTCGGTGATCGCGGTCGGCTGGTAGCCCGTGAGCCATACGAGGTCGGGGCCCGGCGTCACGAGCACCCCGTCGAGGCCTTCCTGCGCGGCCGAGGCGACGACCCTCTTGGCGCGGGCCAGGTAATCGTCCGCGCTGAACGGTGTGGGGGCGTCCGCGAGTCCCTCCATGACGTTCTCCTTTCGCGTCTGCCACCACGTTAGGAAGGTGATCCCTCCGACGTGGTCACCCATCTCGGGTGAGCGAAAAGATCAGGCGCGACTGGCTGCACACCACTCGCTCGGGCTGACGCCGAACTGCTGGTGGAACCAACGGGAGAAGGCGCTTGGAGCGGCAAACCCGAGCAGCAGAGAGACGTCGGTCATGGAGTGCCGGTCGCTCGCGAGGTAGCGCTCGGCGAGCCCGGCACGCGTCGAGTGCACGATCGAGCTGAAGGTCTCGCCCTCCTCGGCGAGGTGGCGGTGCAGGGTCCTGCGGTCGACGCCGAGGGCTCGGGCGGCGTGGTCCATGGAGCACTTTCCTAGGGGTAGCAGGAACTCCACGAGATCCCTGACCCGGTCCTTGGAGGTCCTCGCTCGCGGCGAGATGACCGAGTCGAGGAACCGCTGGGCGTAGGGCCGCATGAGCGGGTCGGACAGGCAGTTCTTGACGCTGAGGTCTCTGGAGTAGAGCACCAGGCCGGTGAAGTCGTGCTCGAACTGCAGGCCGGGGCCGAAGGCTCGATGGAACGTCGAGAGGTCTGCCGGGGCGCGGTGCTGGAAACAGATGGCCAAGGGTTGCCAGTTCGGTCCGGCACACTCACGCACGATGCCGTAGAGCGCGGCGGCGGCCAGGGCAAGTGCCTGCCCCGCTGGCGCCGGCTCCCCGAACTCGAACCACAGCCGCAGCGTGGCGATCTCTTCCGAGTCGTCCAGGCGCAGCCGGAGAGCCTCGTTGTAGCTGTGCTCGTAGCGCATCAGCAGTTTCAGGACGCTGCGCAGGTCGGGCTCCTCGCGGAGCACGACACTGAGTGGGCCCAGCGTGGACAGCCGGCGCCGCTCTGCGAGTCGGACAGCAAAGTCCGCGCGACCCGACGTCGTCGCGGAGACATCGAGAAGGCGGGCCACCGCACCGGCCGGCAACCACTTGTCCGGATTCCCGAGGTCGGCTGGGTCAAGCCTGACCCCTCGCACCAGCTGGGGCGCGTCGAGGTGCAGGGACCGGGCGAGCCCGAGGTATCCGTTGAGGCTCGCGGAGCGGACGAACGAGAGTCTGTGGACCACGCCGACACCTGTCCCAAAGGGATAAGGACCTTGTCCTTTTCAGTAAAGCACCCGTGTCGACGCCCACCTACCGTTGTGACAACGCGAGGAGGAGATGTCCTTCTTCGCCCTGAAGCGGGCCTCAGTGCCCGCTGCACCTACGTCGCCGGTGCGATCCGGCGAATCCTCCGATCCACAAACCGGGGGCCTTGCTGCCCCACGCCCAAAACACAGGAGAGAACCAGATGGCGAAAGGTATTCGCTTCTACCAGACCGGTGGCCCCGAGGTCATGAAGTGGGAGTCCCTCCAGGTGGGTGCGCCGGGGGCCGGAGAGGTGCGAGTGCGTCATGCGGCCGTCGGCCTGAACTTCGCGGACACCTACTTCCGCAGCGGTCTCTACCCGACGGCACTCCCGGCGGGCATGGGCGTCGAGGCTGCCGGGATCGTCGAGGCGGTGGGCACTGGCGTCACCGCCTTCGTCCCGGGCGACCGGGTCACCTACACCGGTAGCCCGCTGGGTGCGTACAGCACCGAGCGCACGATGCCCGCAGACCATCTGATCAAGCTTCCCGAGACGATTCCCTTCGACACCGCGGCCGCCATGACCATGCGCGGGCTCACCTCGGCCTACCTCCTGCGGCGCATCGCGCCACTGCAGGAGGGAGACACCGTCCTGCTTCACGCCGCCGCCGGTGGCGTGGGACTCATCTTCGCGCAGTGGGCTCGACTGCTGGGGATCAAGGTCATCGGCACGGTCTCCACGGACGCGAAGGCCGCCGTGGCGCGAGCCCACGGGTGCGAGCACACGATCGTGTACACCCGCGAGGACGTCGCGACCCGGGTTCGCGAGCTCACCGATGGCGCGGGCGTCCCCGTCGTGTACGACAGCATCGGCAAGACGACCTATCAGAGCTCCATCGACTCGCTCGCCCGCCGTGGTCTCCTCGTGTGCTTCGGGACTGCGTCCGGTCCGATCCCGCCCATCAACGCGATGGAGCTCGCGGTCAAGGGGTCGCTCTTCGTGACCCGCCCGGCGCTCGCTGACTACATCGCCGACCCGGCCGAACGCGCTGCCCTCGCCGGCGAGGTGTTCGGCCTCGTCGGAGCCGGCCGCATCCACGTCGAGATCAACCAGCGCTATGCCCTCGAGGACGCCGTCCGCGCGCACCGTGACCTCGAGTCCGGCCGCAGTGTCGGCTCGTCCGTCTTCGAGCTCGAGTCGGCTGCCTAGGCCGGCCCCACCCCCAGCCCCTCCACCAATCACCAACCAAGGAGAACCCCAACATGACCCAGACCATTGACCGCAAGGACGCGGTCGACGCACCGTGTGACGCGAGCCCCTTCGAGGTGCACCGGCTCACCGCCTTCATCGGCGCCGAGGTGAGCGGCGTGAGCCTCGCCGACGTCGCCGCGAGCGACGGCCTGTTCGCCGAGCTGAAGGACCTGCTGCTTCAGCACAAGGTCCTCTTCTTCCGCGACCAGGACATCACCCGCGCCGACCACGTCAAGCTCGCCGAGCGGTTCGGCCCGCTGGAGGACCACCCGGCCCTGGGCAGCGACCCCGAGCACCCCGGACTGGTCCGCATCTACAAGGACCTCGACAGCCCTGCCGAGCAGTACGAGAACGCCTATCACTGCGACGCAACCTGGCGCGAGGCACCCCCGATGGGTTCGGTGCTGCGCTGCGTCGAGGGCCCGGCGGTCGGCGGCGACACGATCTGGGTCGACATGGTGCAGGCGTACAAGCGCCTGCCCGAGCACATCAAGACCCAGATCGCCGACCTGCGCGCCCGGCACAGCATCGAGTCGACCTTCGGGGCCAAGCTCCCGATCGAGAGGCGCCGCGCGCTCAACGCGAAGTACCCCGACGCCGAGCACCCCGTCGTGCGCACCCACCCCGAGACCGGCGAGAAGGTCCTGTTCGTCAACGCGTTCACGACGCACTTCACCAACTTCCACACCTCCGAGAACGTGCGGTTCGGGTTCGACTACAGCCCCGGCGGCAGCGAACTGCTCAACTACCTGATCCGTCAGGCGGCGGTGCCGGAGTACCAGGTGCGGTGGCGCTGGACGAAGAACAGCTTCGCGATCTGGGACAACCGCTGCACCCAGCACTACGCCGTCCAGGACTACTTCCCCGACGTCCGCAAGATGGAGCGCGCCGGGATCATCGGCGAGCCGACCTTCTGACTCATCGCGAATTTCTCTACACCCCAATAATCCCCGAACGGAGAAACACCCCCATGCACTTCCACGACGACGCCCTGTTCCCCGAGGTCCAGGAGAAGCTGGTCATCACGGCAGCCCCGTACGGTCCCGAGTGGGAGCCGGACGACTTCCGCGAGGATCTTCCGCTCACCATGGACGAGCACGTCCAAGCCGCGGTCGACTGCTACAACGCCGGCGCCACCGTACTGCACATCCACGTCCGCGAGCTCGACGGCAAGGGCTCCAAGCGGCTCTCGAAGTTCAACGAGCTCCTCGGCCGGCTCCGCGATGCCGTGCCCGACATGATCCTGCAGGTCGGCGGCTCCATCTCCTTCGCGCCAGAGGGCGAGGGCGCCGATGCCAAGTGGCTCAGCGACGACACTCGGCACATGCTGGCCGAGCTGGACCCGAAGCCGGACCAGGTGACGATCGCCATCAACACCAGCCAGATGAACATCGTCGAGCTGATGACCGACGACGACATCTCCGGCACCTCCATCGCCCGGCCCGAGCTCTACGAGACCTACCGCGAGATGTACGTTCCCGCCGGCCCCGGCTGGGTCGTTGAGCACCTGAAGCGCCTGCAGGCCAACGGAATCCAGCCCCACTTCCAGCTCTCCAGCATCCCGCAGCTGGAGACCGTGGAGCGGCTGATCCGGCGCGGCCACTACACGGGCCCGCTCAACCTCACGTGGGTCGCGATCGGCGGCGGCTTCGACGGCCCGAACCCCTACAACATGATGAACTTCATCGACCGGGTTCCGGACGGGGCGATTCTGACCCTCGAGACCCTGATGCGCAGCGTGCTGCCGGTCAACACGATGGCCATCGCCATGGGTCTGCACACGCGCTGCGGCAACGAGGACACGATCTGGTCCCGCAAGGGCGAGAAGATCACCTCGGTGCAGCAGGTCGAGCAGCTCGTCCGCATCGCGAACGAGCTGGGCCGCGAGGTCGCCGACGGCAAGGAGGCCCACGACATCTACCGCATCGGTCAGAGCTACGACAGCGTCGACGAGACCCTGGCCCGCCTGGGCTACGCGCCCAACCGGCAGCCGGGACAGATCGGATTCACGTTCCACGCCTGAGGCACGCCGCCTCAACCGGGTCCCACACACGGTGTCCCCACAAACCCGTGGGGCGCGGGCTGCCACCCGCGCCCCACGAATCCGCGCACGATGACGTCCGCGGTCTTCCACTCACACCACTGGAGCATAATGTCAACGCAAGTCCGGGACGCCATCACAACGAAGCGTCGTTCCCCCAACCCTATTGCGGCAACCACCCGTTCGCGGGTGTTCCCGCTGCTCGTCTTCATCCTCACCTTTGGCCTGCTCCTGTCCGACTACATGTCGCGCCAGGTGCTCTCTGCGGTCTTCCCACTCCTCAAAGTCGAATGGTCACTGACCGACACCCAGCTCGGCTCGCTGACCAGCATCGTGGCCCTGACCGTCGGCCTGCTCGCGGTGCCGCTGTCCCTCCTTGGCGACCGCTGGGGCCGCTCAAGGGCCATCATCTCGATGGGCGCCCTGTGGAGCCTCGCGACCTTGGGCTGCGCCATTGCGGCCAACTATCAGCACATGATGCTCGCCCGGTTCTTCATCGGCCTCGGTGAAGCGGCATACGGCAGCGTCGGCCTCGCGGTCGTGCTGATGGTGTTCGCCCCCACCAAGCGCGCGTCGCTGACGGGTGCATTCATGGCCGGCGGCTCATTCGGTTCGGTCCTCGGTGTCTTCTTCGGCGGCATCCTCGCGGTCCAGCTGGGCTGGCGCTGGTCGTTCGCCGTGATGGCGATCATCGGCCTCGTCCTCGTCGCGCTCTACTGGCTCTTCGTCAACGACCGCAAGCTCTTCCGCAACCAGCACCCCGGCAACATCCCTGCCGAGCCCATCGCGGCCACGCCGAAGCGCGCGAAGCTGCGCACCCTGGTCTCCACCCCGGCCGTCATCTGCGCATACGTGGGCAGCGGCCTTCAGCTGTTCGTTGCCGGCGCGCTCTTCGCCTGGATGCCCAGCTACCTCGGCCGCGCATACCACCTTGCGCCGAACAAGGCCGCCATCGGCGCCGCCGGCTTCATCCTGCTCATGGGCGCCGGCATGATCATCTGCGGCATGATCACCGACCGGCTCACGCGGCACCTCCCGATCCGAAAGTGGACGACCGCGCTGGTCTACGCCTCGCTGTCGCTCGTGCTGCTGCCTCTGGGCTTCGCCCAGGGCCCCGGCACGCTGCAGCTCGTCCTCATCGGGGCCGGCGCGTTCTTCGCGGCGGGCACGGCCGGTCCGGCGGGCGCGATGGTCGCGAACCTGACCCCCGCGTCGATCCGTTCCACGGCGTTCGGGACGTTGACCCTGGCGAACAACCTGCTCGGTCTGGCCGCCGGCCCCTTGGTGGTCGGGATCCTCGCCGACCGGATTGGTCTGGTCGGCGCGATGAAGATCGTCCCCTTCATCTCGCTCCTGGTCATCGTGGCGCTGTTCATCGGGCGTCGGGCCTACCCGAGCAGCATTCGCCGGGCCGGCGACATCGTCTCGGCCTGACCCGCACCACACGGATCCGCACCCGTGGATCGGCACCAACCAGGATCCACGACAACCCGGATCCGCAACAAACAGAAGGAGACCCGGCATGATGTCCCGGGAACCACACACCATCGTCATCGTGCCGGGTCTCCGCGGGCACGTCGAGGACCACTGGCAGACGCTGCTCGCCGCCAAGCTGCCGAACGCGGTCGTCGTCCCCTCGTTCGGCCGGGCCAAGCGCGACCTGGCCGGTCGGGTGGCAGACCTCCACCGAGTCATCTCGGAGGCGGGCACGCCCGTGATCCTCGTGGCCCACAGCGCCGGTGTGCTGACCACCGTGCACTGGGCACAGCAGCACGACTTGGCGGTCCAGGGAGCGCTCCTCGCCACTCCGCCGGACCTCGCTCAGCCACTCGGGCCGCCCTACCCGTCACTGAGCGAGCTGAAGGAGAGCGGCTGGCTGCCGATCCCGCTGGCGCGGTTGAGGTTTCCCAGCATCGTCGCGGCCAGCACCAACGACGCGCTCGGCGACTTCGAACGGGTCCGCGAGCTGGCCGACGCGTGGGGCAGCCATTTCATCGACGTCGGACCCGTCGGTCACCTCAACCCGTCAGCCGGGTTCGGCGAGTGGCTGGGGGCTGAGGCACTGCTCGGTCTCCTGAGCGGCCACGTGCCGGCGCCCACCGGCAACGGCCGCGTCGCCTGACGTCCACCGGTGAACTGTGCCCGCACCAGGCGGCCCGTCGACGGCTGGCCGCCATCCGGGTTGCTCACCATCCGGCACCGCCCGGAGTCCGCGGCTCCGCTGGATTCCCTTGAGTGCGTGCGGTGTCGACGGTGACCTCATTGGGACAGGACCCTGTCCCAATCCGTACAGCGCTCAATGCCCGGACGACCTACCTTCGTATCAACAGCCCGTCGAGCCGTCAACGGCAGGCGGACCAGCCGAGCGATCTCGCTCCAGGACGCGGTCGCCGTGGGCGCGCCGCCCCGCGCTCGGCCCTCCCATCATCACCAGCTACCAAGGATCACCACCATGCTCAACCTCTCCGTCCTGCTCGAGGACAGCGCCAACCGCCACCCGAACCGCGATGCGGTCGTGCTGGGCGACGTCCGCCTCGACTACCAGACCCTTGATGCCCTCGCCAACCAGGTCGCGAACCTGCTCGTGAGCCGCGGCATCCGGCCCGGTGACAAGGTGGCGCTGTCGTGCCCGAACCTGCCCCACTTCCCAGCCGTCTACTACGGGATCCTCAAGGCGGGCGCGGTCGTCGTGCCGCTCAACGTGCTCCTGAAGGGGCGTGAGGTCGCTTACCACCTCGACGACTCGGACGCGAAGGCGTACCTGTGCTTCGAGGGCACCTCCGAGCTGCCCATGGGCTGGGAGGGCTGGACCGGTTTCAAGCAGGCCGGCGCCTGCGAGGACTTCTTCGTCATCACCGCGACGCCGGAGGCCGACTCGCCGATCGAGGGCGCCGAGACGCTGGGGGCGGCGCTGGCCGGTCAGCCCTCGACCTTCGACACCGCCGTCACCGACCCGACGGACACCGCCGTGATCCTCTACACGAGCGGGACGACTGGCCAGCCGAAGGGCGCAGAGTTGTCGCACGCCAATCTGCTGTTCAACGCCCTCACGTGCAACCGGCAGTTCGGCGCTGCCGACCACGAGGTGCACCTGATCACGCTGCCGCTGTTTCACTCGTTCGGTTCGACGGTGCAGATGAACGCGGGATTTGCCGTCGGCGCGACGCTGGTGCTCTTGCCGAGGTTCGACGCCGCGAAGGCCGTTGCGCTGCTGCAGAAAGAGCAGATCACCTTCTTCGCGGGCGTGCCGACGATGTACTGGGGGCTGCTCGGCGCCCTCACCGATGACGTCGATGTCGACCTCATCGCCGCAAACCTCCGGATCGCTGTCTCCGGTGGCGCCAGCCTCCCCGTGGAGATCATCCGGCAGTTCAAGGACCGCTTCCACGTGCAGATTCTCGAGGGCTACGGACTCTCGGAGACGTCGCCGCTCGCGACCTTCGCTGACCGGCACTGCGAACCACGGCCGGGCTCGATCGGCGTGCCGATCTGGGGTGTCGAGTGCCAGCTCGTCGGCAAGGACTGGAACGTCGTCGAGGGCACGGATGCGATCGGGGAGATCGCGATCCGTGGCCACAACGTGATGAAGGGCTACTACAACCGCCCCGAGGCCACGGCCGAAGTCATGCGCGACGGCTGGTTCCGCACCGGCGACCTCGCCAGGCGTGACGAGGACGGCTTCTACTACATCGTCGACCGCGCCAAGGACATGATCATCCGGGGCGGCTTCAACGTGTATCCCCGTGAGATCGAGGAAGTGCTGATGAGCCACCCTGACGTCTCGCTGGCAGCCGTCGTCGGCGTCCCCCACGACTCGCACGGCGAGGAGGTCAAGGCGTTCGTCATCCGCGTGCCCGGGGCCGAGGTGTCCGCCCAAGAGCTGCTGTCCTGGGGCAAGGAGCAGATGGCTGCCTACAAGTACCCCCGCGTCGTCGAGTTCGTCAGCACCTTGCCGATGACCTCGACCGGCAAGATCCTCAAGCGCGAGCTGGCGGTGGACTGATCCCATGACAACGACCGTCAGCGGGGAGGTGGAGGTCTTCGACCGGCCACGACCGACCTGGCTCAACGCAGCGCTGGGTTTCGCTGTCCTGGCCCTCGGACTCGGTGGGGCGATGCTCGGTCACCGGCTCGTCCCCCAGGTCGGCGTCCTCACCTGGTCGATCGGCCTGGGCGTGGCCGCCGCGAACCTCGGGCTGCTTCCCCGGACGGGGACGCGACAGCTCGGGCAGGTGACCAAGCGGCTGCTCCGGGTCGGCGTCGCCCTGCTCGGGTTCTCGGTCTCCTTCGCGTCCATCAGCGCACTCGGTCTGCCGGTGATCGCGGTCGTCGCCGTGAGCTTGGTCGGGACTCTCGTCTTCACGACCTGGCTCGGGCGCCGGATGGGCCTGAGCCCGGCCCGCAGCCTGCTGATCGGCACCGGAACCGCCATCTGCGGCGCCTCGGCGATCGCGGCGATGGAGGAGACCGCTGCCGGCGACGAAGAGGACGTGACCGTCGGGATCGCGATGGTGACGCTCTTCGGGACCTTGGCTCTGATCCTGCTTCCCCTGCTCCAAGGGCCCCTGGGGCTCACTGGACTCCAGTTCGGCGAGTGGGCGGGGGCGAGCGTCCACGAGGTGGGGCAGGTGGTGGCTGCCGCAAGTCCCGCCGGGGCGGCCATCGTCGCAGTCGCCGTCGTCGTCAAGCTCACCCGTGTCGTCATGCTGGCGCCGGTCGTGGCCGTCGTCAGCGTGCTGCAGCGGGTCGCATCACCGTCTCGCTCCAGCGTGACTCGGCGTGCGCCGCTGGTACCCCTCTTCGTCCTGGGATTCCTTGCCTGTGTTGCGCTCCGGAGCACCGGGGTGATTCCCGAGGCCGTTCTCGGGGGGATCGCCCAGGTCCAGGTGGCGACGCTGGGTGCGGCCCTGTTCGGGATGGGCTGCAGCGTCAAGATCGCATCGCTCCTCCGAGGGAGCGGGGCCGCCATGGTCGTGTCAACGCTGGGAACCCTCTTCATCAGTGGCGTCTCCCTGGCCGGAATCCTTCTCGTCACCGGCCGCTGAATCTCAAGGTAGGAACACATGCAGAGAGCAAGAAGGCCGCGACGCGGCGAAGCCGGTGCTGTCGTGACCACGAACCGGAACGACACGCCAGCCCATCATCGGCAACGGACCCAGATGTACCTCGTAAACGGTTCGTCGCCCGAGAAGCAGACGCCCGGCAACAGCTCCGGTGCCCTCGTCACCGCGTTGGCACGGACTCCCGACCTCATTCACCGGAGCGGCTCGCTGGCCCTCGACGTCGCAACGGCCGTGACCGGCCGGTCGGCGATCGAGCCGGAGAGGGGCGACCGGCGGTTCACCGACCCCGCATGGAGCTCGCACCCGGTCTACCGCAGGCTCAGCCAGGCGTACCTGGCGGTCGAGCGGGCGATCGGCGCAGCAGTCGAGGACGCTGACATCGACTGGCCCACCCGCGAGCGGGCACGGTTCGCAGCCGGCATCCTTGCCACCGGCCTGTCCCCGACGAACACGCTCATCGGCAACCCGACCGCGCTCAAGCACGCCTTCGACACCTTCGGGATGAGCCTGGTCCGTGGCGGACGCAACCTGGCAGCTGACATGAAGCACAACCGCGGAATGCCGCGACAGGTGGACTCCACGCCGTTCGTCGTCGGCGAGAACGTCGGTGCCGCATCAGGCCAGGTCGTGTTCCGCAACGAGGTCCTGGAGGTCATCCAGTACTCGCCTACCACGGCGACGGTGCGCAGCGTGCCTCTATTGGTCGTCTGGTCCGTCATCAACCGGCACTACATCCTGGACCTGGCCAAGGATCGCAGCTTCATCGAGTACGCCCTCGACCAGGGGCTGCAAGTGTTCGTCACCAGCTGGCGCAATCCCGGCCCGGAGCACGCCGACTGGAACCTGGACACGTATGCGCAGGCGTTGCTGGACGCCACGGATGCGATCCGGCAAATCACCGGCTCTGACCACGTCGGCACGGTCGGTCTGTGCGCCGGCGGCCAGCTGCTCGCCGCCGTCATGGCGCACCTGACCGCGATCGGTGACGACCGGATTGCGTACGCGGGCTTCGGCGTCTCCCAGCTCGACATGTCGGTGCCCAACGTCGCCGGTCTCGCACTGCACCCCGCGCTGCATGCCGCAGCGAGGCTGGGCACCGAGGTCACCAGTGTCGTCGACGGGCGGGCCATCGCCGCGATCTTCTCGTGGCTGCGACCGAACGAGCTCGTTTGGAACCAATGGGTCAACAACTACCTCTTGGGGCAGGACCCGCCGCAGCACGACATCCTCGCCTGGAACAACGACACCACTCGCGTGCCAGGCGCGCTGCAGCGCGACCTGTTGGACATCGCCATGGGCAACCTCTTGGCGACGCCCGACGGGCTGACCGTACTGGGCACGCCCGTCGACCTCGGCGCCATCAGTGCCGATACGTACGTCGTGGGCGCCGAGACCGACCACCTCGTCCCTTGGCAGGGCGCGTACCGCACCACTCAGCTCTTCTGCGGCGACTCCACCTTCATCCTCTCGGGCGGCGGGCACATCCAGCACCTGGTCAACCCTCCCGGCAACCCGAAGGCGCACTTCCGGACCGGACCCGCCGCCGGCCTGGACGCCGACGGCTGGCTCGCGGGATCGCGCAAGCAGCAAGGCTCCTGGTGGTCGCACTGGGCCGAGTGGGCAAGGGCCAGGTCGGGCGACGAGCGCCCGGCTCCGAAGAAGCTGGGCAGTCGGCGACACCGGCCGATCGAGGCCGCACCGGGTCGCTACGTGGGGGAGCGATGAGCACCGACACGACCCACGTCATTGAGGGGCTCGGGACCCGAGTGCAGGTTCGTGGCGAAGGACCGCCCCTGCTGCTGATCGGCGGCCTGTGGAGCCAGGTGCCGATGTGGGACGACGTCCTGCCGTTCCTGCACGGGTTCAGGACCATCGCCTTCGACCCGCCTGGTATCGGCAGCACCGCCCTGCCGCAGCGGCCATACTCGGTGCGAAGCCTCGCGCGCTTCGCATCCAAGGTCCTCGACGCGGTGGGTGTCGAGCGCGCGCACATCATGGGCGTGAGCCTCGGCGGGGTGGTCGCGCAGGAGCTGGCCAGGTCGTTTCCCGACCGGGTTGACCGGCTCGTTCTTGTCTCGACCGGGCCCGGCAACATCGGCGTGCCCGGCAGGCCGGACATCTTGGCGCAGTTCGCGAGACCGAAGGCATATGCCGACCTGAGGGCCCTCGAGCAGCAAGCCGGCCGTGTGTTCGGCGGCCGGTTGCGCCAGCAGCCAGAGCTCGTGCACGAGATGGACCTCAGGCCGCCCGCCCACCTGAAGGCCTGGATGTTCCGACTCGCCGGGACCGCGGGATGGAGCAGTCTTCCCTGGCTGCATCGGCTGAGGATCCAGACCCTCGTCGTGCACGGCGACGACGACCCAGTCGTGCCGCTGGCGAACGCCCGCGTCATCGCCTGCCTGGTCCCGAACGCACGCCTGGAGGTCGTCAACGGCGGAGGCCACCTCCTGCTCCTCGACAGCGCGTCCGACGTGCTCCCCGTCATCACCGACTTCCTCACTCGACCGACCCACTGACCCTCCTCGACACACCCCCACCGCGAAGCCGTACCAGCTCGCGCCCATCGCCCAGAAAGGTACCCACCATGAAGCGCACTGCCGACTTCGATCTGTTCCAGATCTCAGAGGACCACGAGGCCCTCCGCGAGGCCGTCCGGGCCGTCGCAGAGGACAAGGTTGCTCCGTATGCCGCCGAGGTCGACCGGACCGCCTCGTTTCCCGCCGCGGCATACGACGCGCTCGTCGCCTCCGACTTCCACGCTCCTCACGTGCCGGCGGAATACGACGGTGTCGGCGCGGACGCCGTCGCCTGCGCCATCGTCGTCGAGGAGGTCGCGCGGGTGTGCGCCTCCTCATCCCTGATCCCCGGAGCGAACAAGCTGGGCAGCACGCCGCTGATCCTGGCCGGCTCCGAGGAGCTGAAGTACAAGTACCTGCGCCCCTTGGCCAACGGCGCCACGACGTTCTCCTACGCGTTGTCCGAGCGCGAGGCTGGCAGCGACACCGCCGCCATGCGGACCCGAGCCACGGCCGACGGCGACGACTGGGTGCTGAACGGCCAGAAGTCCTGGATCACGAATGCCGGCTTCTCCGAGTACTACACCGTCCTCGCGGTGACCGACCCCGACGGCAAGCGCGGCTCGAACGTCAGCGCCTTCGTGGTGGAGAAGTCCGACGCTGGATTCTCCCTCGGCGAGAAGGAGAGGAAGCTCGGCATCAAGGGCTCACCGACGCGCGAGCTGCACTTCGACAACGTGCGGATCCCCGGCGACCGGATCATCGGAGAACCCGGTGACGGACTGAAGATCGCACTGCGCACGCTGGACCACACCCGCGTCACCGTCGGCGCGCAAGCGGTCGGTATCGCGCAAGGCGCCCTCGACTTCGCGCTGGACTACGTCAAGGAGCGGAAGCAATTCGGCAAACGGATCGCCGACTTCCAGGGCATCCAGTTCATGCTCGCGGACATGGCGATGACGCTGGAAGCAGCACGCCACATGGTGTACGTCGCGGCGGCCAAGTCTGAGCGCAACGACGCCGACCTGTCCTTCTTCAGCGCCGCTGCGAAGTGCTACGCCTCCGACGTGGCCATGCAGGTCACCACGGACGCCGTGCAGCTGCTTGGTGGCTACGGCTTCACCGAGGACTTCCCGGTCGAGCGCATGATGCGAGACGCCAAGATCACGCAGATCTACGAGGGCACGAACCAGATCCAGCGCGTCGTCATGGCGCGCCACCTTCTCGAGGTGCGGTAGGGCTCGCCACTCGGCGATCGCCTGACCAGAACTACAGCCGACAGGAGCACCGACATGATGATCTGTCACTGCAAAACCGTCACCCACCGATGTGTCGATCGTGCGGTCCGGGAGGGTGCCCGGACCTTGGCGCAGGTCTGCCGCGACACGGGCGCCGGCCAGGACTGCGGCATGTGCGTGTTCTCGGTCAAGAGTGAGGTTCAGGCGAGCGCCCTCGCCTTGGGCGTTGCGGACTCGGCCTGAGTGATGGCTCGCACCCGGGCGGCGTCCGCAGGTGGACCTCCCGGCTCGGCCAGGCAGGTTCCCGCGGCGCACTTCCGATACGTGATGCGCCAACAGGGGCGTTTGCGACGGCTCCACCCTTGATCGCTGTGAGGATCCCGGCGCGATGCGCCTGGCGCCAGGAGTCCTCGCCCACCATGCTCGATCCACCGCTGACCACGCTGGGCACCTGATGAGTGCTGACCGCTGAACGAGCTGAGCGGCATACCACGGCGGGAGTCGGCGCCCGACTGCTCCGGAGAACGCGAGCCCCGACACTTCCTCGAATGTGCAGTACGTGCAGTGCACCGTCCTCCGACAAGTGCGCCCAGGTGAGTTGTCAGCGGTGCTCGGTGCACGACGATGCCGTATGCCGCTGGGCTCGCTCCCAGCCCCGGCGCTCGGCTCCGCTCCTCCCGCCCTCCTTGAGTGTGCTGAGTACGCGCCGGACAACATGGCCGGGGGCTCGGTGGCACGATGAGGGATGGCCGACCTTCCGACCCGAGCGCTGACGAGGGGTTTTCGGCTGGCTGCGGTCCCGGCCGGGTTCGTGGGCCGTCGGGCCTTGGGTCTCGGCAAGCGGCTTGGTGGTCGGCCGGCTGAGGTGATCGCTGAGGAGGTGCAGGCGCGCACGGCTGAGCAGCTGTTCAGTGTCCTCGGGCAGCTCAAGGGTGGAGCGATGAAGGGTGGGCAGTGGCTCTCCGCGATGGAGGCGGCCCTGCCCGAGCAGCTCGCGGGACCGTATGGTGAGGCGCTGACCAAGCTGCAGGAGGCTGCTCCCGCCATGCCCGCGCGGACGGTCCACCAGGTGCTTGCCGAGCAGCTGGGCCGCGACTGGCGCAGCAGGTTCGTCGAGTTCGACGACGAGCCCTCGGCTGCGGCAAGTATTGGCCAGGTGCACCATGCGGTGTGGCAGGACGGCCGCGAGGTCGCCGTGAAAGTGCAGTACCCCCACGCCGGTGAGGCACTCGCGACCGATCTTCGACAGCTGGACCGGCTCGTGCCGGTCTTGCGCATGGCAGCACCGGGGCTCGATGCTGGGGACCTGTTCAGCGAGCTGACGGCCCGGATCATGACTGAGGTGGACTACGAGCAGGAGGCTGCTGCACAGGCGGCGTTCGCCCAGGTCTTTCGCGACGACCCCGACTTCTGCGTGCCAGAGGTGGTCGACGTCGCAGCACATGTCCTCGTGTCCGAGTGGGTCGGTGGCATCTCGGTGGCGCAGGTCGCTCGCCGCGGTACGGATGCCGAACGTGACCGGGCCGGTCTGCTGTTGTGCCGGTTCCTGCTGTCCAGTCCACCGCGGGTCGGTCGGCTACACGGCGACCCTCACCCGGGTAACTTCCGGCTCCTTCATGACGGGCGCCTCGCGGTCGTCGACTTCGGCTCGACTCTGGCGATGGCCGAAGGCTGGTCGCCCCGTCTGGCCGCCGTCCTGCGCGCTGGACGCGACCTCGACGCCGACCGGCTCATCCAGGTGGCGAGTGCGGCCGGGATCGTCCGTGGCGGCGAGGTGACCGGCGAGGCGCTGCTAGACCTGGTGGAGCCGCTGCTTGAGCCGCTTCGGAACGAGCGCTTCACGTTCACCCGAGCCTGGATGCGTGGCCTGACCACGCGCTTCTCCGACCCTCGGTCGGTCCCCTCCCGCACCCAGCGCAGGCTCCATACCCCAGTCCGCTATCTGCTGGTTCAACGGGTCGCGGCTGGCACCACCGGCGTGCTGTGCCTCCTCGGCGCCTCGGTCCCGCTCTCGGCTGAAGCGGAGGCGTGGCTCCCCGGCCTCGATCATGGTGACGACTGAACGCTGCTCATCACTGCGCCGCCGTCGAAGGCACACGCTCGGGTCGAGCCCGGCCTGATGACGCCGATGGCGGTTCGATCATGGCGGCCCTGTCGAGGGGTGGGCGGCACGCGGTCGGCGGTGGGATAGTTGCTCGCATGCGCGCGATCCGTGCGGCGCACGCCTTCGATGGCACCCGGTTCCTGTCCGGCGGTGCGACTGTGCTGCTGGATGGCGACCGGATCGTTGGCGTCGAGCCCGGCCGAGTCGACGTGCCGGACCGCGTCGAGGTGACGGAGTACGACGGCACGGTGCTGCCGGGGCTGATCGACGGCCACACCCACCTCGTCGCCGACGCCACCCTCGGAGGGCTGGAGCGCGCCGGGGCGATGCGGGGCGAGGCGATCGACGTGGTCATTGCGGACTCGCTGCGAGCTCACGCGGTGGCGGGGGTGACGACCGTGCGGGACTTGGGCGACCGCGACTTCCGCACCCTCGCCTTCCGGGAACGGGACGGTCTACCCCGCGTCGTCGCTTCGGGGCCACCCCTCACGACTCCAGGTGGACACTGCCACTTCCTCGGGGGAGCGGTGGAAGGGGACCTGCGTGCGGCGGTCGCCCAGCACGCCGAACGCGGCGTTGAGGTCATCAAGGTGATGGCATCGGGTGGGTTCGCGACGCCGGAGACGGACCAGATGGGAGCCCAGTTCACCGTCGCCGAGCTGGCCGAGCTGGTCGACGAGGCGCACGCCGCGGGCCTACCGCTCGTGGCGCACGCCCACTCGCTCGTCGGCATGCAGAACGCTCTGGCGGCAGGCGTCGACGGGATCGAGCACTTCAGCGGCCTGACCCCCGAGGGCCCCCAGATCGATGACGACCTTCTGGACGAGGTGGCCCGCCGGGGCGTGTACGTCGACCTCACCATGGGCAACGACCGCGCCTTCCACGCGCTGATGCCCGCACCGCCACCCCGGTTCGCGGAACTCATGGCGCGGCTGGGCATCCCGAGCTTCGACGCGTTCTACATGTCACGGATCGGGGTGTTCAGACGGCTGCGCGAGCATGGGGTCGCCGTGATCACGGGCGTGGACTCCGGCATGGGCCCGGCCAAGCGCCACGGCAACGCTTGGCGAACGGTCGGGGAGTTGGTCCAGGGCGGCTTCCCCGTGGCCGAGGCCCTCGCAGCCGCGACCTCGGCAGCCGCGGAGGCGTGCGGCTTGCGGGGAAAGACCGGCCGGCTGGCCCAGAGGTATGCCGCCGACGTACTCGTCGTGGATGGCGATCTTTCCCGGGACGTCTCGCTCCTGAGCGGCCCGCGTGAGGTGCTGGTCCGCGGAACCCGGGTCGACCTCGCCTAGCGAGGTTGGCGAGGCTGCCCCTGGCTGTGCGGCCGGAGGGCCCCCAGGACCCACAGGATTCTCTCACCCGCAGCCCCTTCTCCTACACAGCGTGGTAGTCCACAATCGACTGCACGATCGAATGATTCGCAGCGCGTGTCCGGGGATCACCTCCACTGCCCGATCTCGAAAGGACGCGTCACATGGTGTCCCTCGTGTCAGCAGAGGGTGGTGCCGGGGCGTATCTCGACTGGGGCGTCGTCCACATCTCCATCGCCAACCTGCTCATCATCCTGCTCATGATCGTCGTGTTCTTCGCGGCACTGCTCATCCCCTTCCCGAAGCCGCCGAGCGAGCCGGCGACCGATACACCCAGGGGCGCCGAGGCGCCCGACCGAGCGGGGGTGGACCGATGAGCTCCACGACGTGGACCGAGCGTGTGCGGGCGCGGATCGAGCACACCGTCCCGCCCGGCGAGGCGCTTCCTGACCACCAGCCGGCATACGTCTCGTCGTGGATCTACGTGTTCGGGGTGCTCACGCTCGCGGCATTCGTCGTCATCGTCGTCACGGGGTGCGTGCTCAGCCTCGGTGGCGTCGACTGGTGGCACACGTCGACCACCGGCCACTTCGTCAACAGCCTGCACCTCTGGTCGGTCGAGCTCTTCTTCTTCTTCATGGTCATCCACCTGTGGGGCAAGTTCTGGATGGCGGCCTGGCGTGGTGGGCGTGCCCTGACCTGGGTCACCGGGGTCGTTGCGTTCCTTGCCTCGATCGCTACGGCCTTCACCGGCTACCTGATCCAGACAAACTTCGACAGCCAGTGGATCAGCACCCAGGCGAAGGATGGGCTCAACTCGGTCGGGATCGGGGCCTACTTCAACGTGCTCAACGCTGCCCAGATGGTGCTCTTCCACGTTGTCCTGCTGCCCATTGCCGTCGGCCTCATCGCAGTCGTCCACGTGATCCTCGTGCGCCGCAACGGCGTCGTGCCACCGATCGACGCGCAGGAGCCGGCCGCATGAGCACACGCGCGCGACGTCGTCATGCCGCCCCCACCGCCGACTCGCACACCTTCCCGACGCGTCGCTATGACCTGGTCAAGGAGTTCGTCCTCGCACTGGTGGGCGTCGTCGTGCTCACCGTCGGCCTCGCCATCGCCTTCGGCTCCCCCGACGAGAGGGCAATCTCCTTGCAGGACTGGGCCAAGGCGGCACCAAACGATGTCGTTGCGACGGCCGCGGCAGAGCTGTCCGGAGACAGCGGCACGGCCGGCTACGGGCCGCCCTACAACAACGCCGCCGAAGGGCAGAAGCTCCTGGGCATCCCGCTGCAGAAGTGGGCCGGGGTCACGTACCCGATCGACGCGGCGAATGACTTCGTGATCACCCCGCTCAAGGCCGTTGAGGGCGGCGATCCGGCCCTCGGCCTCGCCCTGACCGTGTGGGCCAAGGCGTCCGCCGACCGGCAGACCACCTGGGCCGGCAATTACGTCACCGCACTGGGCAACGCCGAGAACGATCCCGCCAAGGTGGCGCAAGGTGACTACGGGCCCGTGCCCGCGTTGTCGACCGCATACGAACGCCTCGCCGCAACGGGCGGCCTGGAGCAGCTCATCAGCCAGAACTCCTTCTACGGCGGCGACCCCACGCGCCGGCTGCTCCTGCTCGCCGACGGGACGTACCTCGAGGACCAGGCGCGGGCGCGCAGCCTCGGCGGTGACCAGTGGGGGATGATGAACGAGACCGGCAACTACCCGGGCCAGCCGTGGCTGTGGCTCTACACGTTCTGGTACCAGGTCCCACCGTTCAGCACCTCCGACAACGCGGACGCCCTCGTGTGGGGCCTCATGATGCTCCTCAGCCTGGCGCTCCTGCTGATCCCCTTCATCACCGGGCTCCGTGACATCCCGAAGCTCATTCCGATCCACCGACTCGTCTGGCGCGACTGGTACCGCCAGCAGCGCGAGGCTGTACGGACCGCACCGCCAGCGCCTTCCGACGCCACAATCGAGACGTGACGGCTTCATCTCGCCCGGCGAGGTCGTGTCCTGATCCCGGGTGCCAAACTGGCTTTGCCATCTGCTGGGTCGGGTGCCGGGCCTGACCGGCTCGGTCATCGGTCGTCGATGTCTGCTCGGGCGCTGGGGGTGCCCGAGGAGATGGTGCCTGCACTACGGGCTCAGGGGGTGCCGTGCTGGAGGTGCCACCCTTGGGCACGCTGGCAACCGGGTCAAGACGCTCAAGACGGTCAACAACAACACCAGTGAGTCTCGGGCCGCTTGAGCGTAAACGCCCGTCAGTGCCCCTAAAGGGCGTTGACCTACCGGTATGCCGGTGGGCTAGAGCTCCTCGTGTCGCGTCATCGCTGGCTGGTTCCCGTCCAAAGACGGACGGATACGCGGCATCTCGACGTCCCGATTGGCGGCTCAGGGCGGCTCAGGGCGGCCGGATCGGTCTCGGGGTACCGTGCCGGCATGAGGTTCGGTCTGGTCGGCACGGGGCCTTGGGCGACGATGACGCACGGCCCGGGGCTTGCTGCGGCACATGGAGTCGAGCTGGTGGGTGTCTGGGGCCGGACTCGTGAGAAGGCCGAGGGCCTCTCGCGGACTTTGGGCGTGAGGGCATACGGCGATTACGACGGGCTTCTCTCGGACGTGGAGGCGGTGGCGTACGCGGTTCCGCCTGACGTGCAGGCCGACCTGGCGTTGGTTGCCGCACGGGGCGGCAAGCACCTGCTGCTGGACAAGCCGGTCGCCCTGGACGTGGACGCGGCGCGAGCAGTGCGCGACGCCGCCGCCGACGCCGGGGTGGCGTCGGTGGTCTTCTTCACCGACCGGTTCATCGACCGGTCGCGCGCATGGTTCAGCCATCTGGCCATGACGGGCGGCTGGCGTGGCGGGTGGCTGCGATGGTTAAGCTCCCTGCAGCAGGCGGATAACCCCTTCGGCGCCTCGCCCTGGCGTCAGGAGCGGGGTGCCCTGTGGGACACCGGTCCTCATGCGTTGTCGACGCTGGGTGCCGCCCTCGGACCGGTCACGTCACTCACGGCCGTCGGTGGCGAAGGTGACCTGGTCACGCTCGTGCTGCGACATGAGTCGGGTGCCTCGAGCACCGTGATGCTGTCGCAGTTCGCGCCCCCGGCCGCGGCGGGCTTCGAGGTAGCGGTATGGGGTGAGTCCGGGCTGCTCCACATGCCTCCTCGACCGGACGCGGGCTTCATCCAGCCCTTCGCGACCGCCGCCGAGGATCTGGTTGCATCGGCGGTCAGTGGCGAGCCGCATGAGGTGGACCTCGCTGTCGGGACCCGCGTCGTCGAACTGCTCGCAGACGCCCAGGCACAGTTGGACGCTCGCCCGGCTGGATAGGCCGGATGCCTGCGTAGTCCGGACCACGCCGGCGCGGCAACAGAGTCGAACCCTCGGCGGCGGAGAACAGCTGGGTCACCGTTCTCGACGGCAACGTTCCGATGACACATTCAAGCCCCTTCGCGCACGAGGTTCGGCGGAGTTGCCCGAGCTCGCGGCCCCACCTTGAGCAGCGGGGTTCAGTGCCCGGTGAGTTCTTCCGGCAGCGGCTGCTGTCGGCGGGGTTGATTCGCCGGTAGTAGTCCCGCTCGTACTCCGTCGGCAGAACGTGACCGAGGGCCGAGTGCAGCCGTCCCCGGGCCCGGCCGAGCCGAGACCGGGATCCGAGGCGTGTACTTCGGCTCCGCCTTCGCCCCATCCGCGTGGCGGCGTGCACGGCGTGGCCGGCATGGACGCCGCCCGTGCCGCGCTGGCCCACCGTCGACTGGGCTCGGTGGGCCGGCTGGCGGGCAGACGGCGGTGAGCCGCGGGGGAGGGCAGCCCGTCAGACGGCCGGACGGGATAGCAGCAACCCGCCGTCCACCGGGAGCACGTGCCCGGTGATCCAGGACGCGTCGGCCGAGGCGAGGAACGCGACGGCGGCCGCCACGTCGTCGGGCTCGCCGACCCGGCCCAGCGGATACAGGGGCAGCATCCGCTCGGGCCCGCCCTCCTGCCCGTCCCACACCCGGGTCCTGATGGTGCCGGGGGCGACGGCGTTCACGCGCACCCCGTCGGCCGCCAGGTAGCGCGCGAGATTGGCCGTCAGCGAGATCACCCCGCCCTTCGCTGCCGAATAGGGCTCGCTGCCCAGGGCGGCCAGGCCGTTGACCGAGCTGATCGTCACGATGGCCGGGCTCCGGCGGCTGTCCCGCAGGAAGGGAATCGCGGCCCGGCAGACTCGTGCCACCCCGACCAGGTTGAGCTCGAGGAGGGCCGACCAGACGTCGTCGTCAATGTCCTCGAAGGCCCCGTGCGAGAGGTCGCCGCCAGCGACGTTCACGACGACGTCCAGCCCGCCGAGCTCGGCGGCCGCCCGCGTGACCGCGTCGTCCACGGAGACCCGGTTGGTGACGTCCATGCCGAGCGCCAGCCGGTCGGCCGACCCGGGGAGGGCGGCGGCGGCGTCATGAGCCGCGTCCACGACCAGATCGGTGACCACCACGCGGGCCCCCTCGGCCGCGAGCCTGCCGGCACACGCCCGGCCGATGCCGTGACCGGCGCCGGTGACGAGGGCGGTCGCCCCTTGGAAACGTCCTGGCATCGCCCGATACCCCTCTCACTGATGGTGGCCCGAGTGCGACTACATCTACCGGATCGCGCGGCCGTAAACCATCAACGCTCTCCGATGGCCTCCTACGCGTCCGGCGCGGCCACGGCGTAATCCGCCGTCCTTGATCCGCTCCTCGCCCAGCGTCTTGGGTTCCGTGCTCAGCCAGACGGCACGCAGGTCGTCGACCTGGTCGCGTGGAGCGCCGGCGTCCATGTACACACCGTGGGCAAGCCGTTTGAGGCGTCCGGCTTCGGCGAGTTGCGACAGATCGAGTCGGGTGATCCCTACATGGCTGGCTTGAGCCGATGACACCATGCCCCAGTGGTGTCGACCGAGATTGGGGCGCTGCCGTCCGGCTGCACTGGCACGGGTTCGCCATCGCCGTTCGGGATCTCAGGGCGAGAACCATCCGGTTCGCGCGTACCAGGTGCCACCGGCGCGAAGGTGCTGGACGAAGCCGCGCTCCAGACTGGTGCGCTGCGGGAGATCCTCGAGGTCGACCTGACCGGCGCGGCCGAAGACGAATTCCTGCATCGATCCAGATGCCTCCCGGCCGGGGCCGACGATTTCGAAGCGGTCCTGGAAGCGGATGATGTTGGAACTGGACGGCAGGTAGTCCCGCAGCTGTGGGTCCATCAGCCAGGAGACGCAGACGAACGCGCGCGGCCGCTCGTCCGGATACCAGGCGGCGAACCGGTCGATAGCCTGGGCGTAGGCGGCCTCGCAGAGCCCGGGGTCGAGCGGCCCCGTCTCGGGGATGTGTACGTTCAGCATCACGTCATCCTCAGCCAGCTCCTCGGTGGCCGCGACCACGGCGGCGTGGTCCTCCGGCAGCGCGATGGCCCGGATCCGCTCGAACTGAAGCCTCCCGAGTGAGTAGATCAGCCCCCGTAGGTGGGTGCTCAGCCAGCGCAGCTCGGAAAAGCCGGGACGACCGTGCAGTCGCTCGTACCGTGCGACATGCCGGGGCAGGTCGGACAGCGTGTCCCAGGTGACGTCCTCGGGCACTCCGCGCTCGGCGTGGTAGGCGAGGACAGAGGGGACGCAGGCCAGCAAGGCCAGGACTTCGCCGTACAACCGAGTCGGCCCCGACGCAGGGTCCTGGGACACGCCGGACGGCACCTCGGCGCCGATAACGCCCAGACCCGCCGCAACTTGAGCCGCAGTGTCGAGAATGCTCTGCCGCAGAGACGCCGGTGCGATGGCGAAGCCCGCACGAGCCTGGACGATGGCGGCGCGGACCTGGTCGGGCGCCCGCATCGCGGCGACCCAACGCAGCACATCTTCCTCCGGTGGCAGCACCTGTGCGGCGGTATGGGTCTGCATTTCGAAGCACTCCTCTCGTGGGTCGCTACCAGCGGCTCGGTGTCGGCTCTGGGGCCACACCAGCGACGACCGAAAGTAGCCCCCAGACCTTCACCTGCGGAGGCGAACGTCGGACCCCGAACCTTCGCGATAAGAGTCACACTGCGCGTCAGCAACCGCTACCACTCGGCGAAGTGGGAGACGCCGCATCCGTGGCCCCAGGGTGGCTGCCCGTTGGTACTCGTCGTAACCCTGAAGGAATGCAGAAGCGGTGCATGAAGGGTGACCTGGCGGCCAAAACGCCGCGAACGACGGGCAGCGAGGAGCTTGTGACCAGCAATGATGAGTGCGCCGCCAGGGACTCGAACCCCGAACCCAGTGATTAAGAGTCACTTGCTCTGCCAATTGAGCTAGCGGCGCGACGAGGGGAAACGTTAGCAGGGCGTCAAGGGAGCGACAAAATCGACTCGGACCTGCCTTCCTCGGCCTGCGCCTGCCGCTCCCGACGCTTGCCCCTCAGCAGCAACAACACGCCTGCGAGCATGAAAACGAGGTAGGCGATGAGCCCACCGATGTGCTCCTCGTCGGTCACCTGGGTGGACGTGCCTTGAGGCGTCTCCGTCACCGGTTTGGGGTTGTCCGTGCTGACGATTCCGGGAACGGAGGGCGTCGTCGTGCCCTCGGCGACGGGGGGAACGGCACCTGCGCCCGTGGGCTCCGGACGGGGAGCGGCCAGGGCGCCACCGACGAGCGTCAGCGCCAGACTCAGCACCACGAGACCGACGATGAGACCCACGGTGATCCGCTGGACCCGCTTCTTGCCGAACAGCACGGCCCCATTGTGGCCCAAGACGCCGGGAAGCAACGATCCCCGCACGCGAGGTCACGTGCGGGGATCTTCTGGGTGAGTGACGGGACTTGAACCCGCGACCACCTGGACCACAACCAGGTGCTCTACCAGCTGAGCTACACCCACCATGTCGCTGCAGACAGCGACGCCAATCGTACATGGTCGAAAGGGGTGCTCGTGACATCCCCTCGGTCCTTCAGCCCCGCATCAGTGCTCGACGACGTGCGCCTCGGCGAGGGCCTTGGCCGTCGCGCTGTCCGGACCGGGCTGGGGCACGAACACCGCACTGCGGTAGTACCGCAGTTCCGCGATCGACTCCTTGATGTCGGCAAGGGCGCGGTGCCCGCCCGCCTTCTTCGGGGCGTTGAAGTACACCCGCGGGTACCAGCGGCGGGACAGCTCCTTGATCGACGACACGTCGATGATCCGGTAGTGCAGGTGCGCTTCGAGATCGGGCATGTCGCGGGCGAGGAAGCCGCGGTCCGTCGCCACGCTGTTGCCGCCCAGCGGCGCCTTGCGTGGCTCGGGGACGAACTGCCGGACGTAGTCGAGGACCAGCGACTGTGCCTCTCCCAGGCTGACGCCTCCGTCCAGCTCGTCAAGGAGACCGGAGGTCGTGTGCATGTCCCGCACGAACTCGTCCATCTGCGCGATGGCGTCGGCGGGGGGTTTGATGACGACGTCGATGCCGTCACCGAGCACGGTGAGCTCGAAATCGGTGACGAGCGCCGCGACCTCGACGAGCGCATCGGTCCGCAACGAGAGGCCGGTCATCTCACAGTCGATCCAGATGATCCGGTCGGAGAGAGCGCGCTGGTTCGCCGCGTCGTTCGTCGTCGTCACCGCACCACCATAGAGGCGCAGGGCCATCGGTCCTGCACTAGCCTGCCGTCATGACTTCAGCGGATCCGTCCGGAGAGCTCGACCGGCTGGAGGACGAGCAGTGGAGCCGCAAGCCGAACCCCACGTGGCGGCCCATGCTTCGGCGGATCCTCACCCTCGGAGTCGCGGCCGTCCTGCTCCTTGTCTCCCTGCTCATCCTGCTCGGCATCATCGGCAACCAGCTCGACGCGCAGGTGGCGATCCTCGCCACGCTCATGGCGCTCATCCCGCTCATCATCATCGTGCCGACCTATCTCTGGCTCGACCGGTACGAGGCTGAACCCGTCCGCTACCTCGTGGCCGCGTTCCTGTGGGGCGCCCTCATCGCCGTCGTCGGCGCCTTCTTCCTCAACTCGCTCGGCCTGGCGCTGCTCGTCGAGTCCCACTGGACCGATCCGTTCGAGACGGGCGCCGTGTACCTCGCGCCGATCACGGAGGAGACGCTGAAAGGCCTCGGCATCTTCCTCATCTACCTGCTGCGCCGCCACGAGTTCGACGGGATCATCGACGGGATCGTCTATGCCGGGCTGATCGGGGCCGGCTTCGCGTTCAGCGAGAACATCCTCTATCTCGGTCAGGCCTACACGGAGATGGGCAACGAGGGCCTCACCGCGACCTTCATCGTCCGTGGCCTCATGGGGCCGTTCGGCCACTCGCTCTTCACGTCGCTCATCGGCATCGGCATCGGCATCGCCGTCACAACCCGGAGTCATGGCATCAAGGCGGTCGCCATCCTCGGTGGATGGGTCTGCGCGGTCCTGCTGCACGGCGCGTGGAACCTCGCGGCCATCGCCGGGATCGAGGGCTTCCTCAGCGCCTACATCACCTTCCAGGTGCCGCTCTTCCTCGCCTTCATCGGCTTCCTCGTCTGGCTGCGCCGACGCGAGGGCAGGCTCATCGGGCAGTACCTGTCTGCGTACGCGGACGCGGGATGGCTGACCCACGCGGAGGTCAGCATGCTCTCGCACCTGGGCACCCGGAGGGCAGCCCGCTCGTGGGCAAAGGATCGTGGCGGCGTGGCGGCACAACGGTCCATGGATGCCTTCCAGGACAGCGCGAGCGACCTTGCGCTGCTTCGCTCCCGAATTGTTCACGGCACCGCCGAGCAGGGTGCGGCGCAGCGCGAGCAGGTGCTGCTCGAGGCGATCACCGAGCACCGCAAGGACTTCATCGGCACGCCCGTGAGCTGAGCGCGTGGTGGCGTCAACACGATGCCGTATGCCGCTGGGTTCGCTTCCGCGCCAAGGGTCGAGACGGGGCCGGCTGGGTCACCCGAAGACGTGGCTTGGCAGTGCGCTTGCGAAAAGCGGCTCTGAGCAGGGGGATTCGGTGCATCGGCAGTGGTGCCCCCGGCAGGACTCGAACCTGCGACCAAGAGATTAGAAGGCTCTTGCTCTATCCACTGAGCTACAGGGGCTCGCCCACGTCCGGGCGCTCTTATGATAGGCGTGAGCACGTCCCCCTTCCCCCGCCACCCACTCCCTCAGGCGGTGGAGCGGAGCGAGCTCAGCGGCATACGACCCGCGTGTCCCTCCACGACGGCGCTACCAACGAGTTTTGATAGGTCCCAGGGGACACGAAAGGATGACTGGCGTGTCTAGTTCAGGGGAGGGCAGTGCGCGGCTGCTCAAGGCGGTGAAGCGGCTTCGCGACGCGGTCGACTCGTCCTCGCTACCTATTGACCTACCTCAGATCGACGAGGTCCGGCTCGCACGCTCGCGACTGCTCGACCAGCTCGACGACTACGTCATCCCGCGCCTCGAGTCCCTGGACGCGCCCCTGCTCGCCGTGGTGGGCGGCTCGACCGGCGCCGGGAAGTCGACGCTCGTCAATTCGGTAGTGGGACGTGAGGTCTCCCTGCCCGGTGTGCTGCGGCCCACGACCCGGTCACCCGTCCTGGTCCACCACCCTGACGACGCAAGGTGGTTCGCGGACCAGCGCATCCTCCCCCGTCTCGCTCGCATCACGGGCAAGCACTCTTCCTCGGACGGACCCGGAGCGGTCCGCCTCGTGTCGACCGACGCCATCCAGTCGGGATTGGCACTGCTCGACGCACCCGACATCGACAGCGTCGTCTCCGCGAACCGTGACCTGGCCGCACAGCTGCTCGCGGCCGCCGATCTCTGGGTCTTCGTGACGACGGCGGCGCGCTACGCCGATGCCGTGCCGTGGGACCTGCTGCGACAGGCGTCGGAGCGGGGCACCTCCGTGGCCGTCGTGCTCGACCGGGTCCCGGCAGCCAGCCTCGACGAGATCAGGGTGCACCTCGCAGCGATGTTGCGCGAGCAGCGACTGGAGCAGGCCCCGATCTTCACGGTCCTGGAGTCGGACCTGGAGGACGGGCTGCTCCCCACCTCGCAGACCCAGCGGCTGCGTGACTGGCTGGATGCTCTCGCGGGAGACGCCCAGGCCCGCGCCGAGGTCGTCCGCCACACCCTCACCGGGGCCCTCGCGTCGCTCGACGCGCGGGCGACCGCGCTCGTCGCGGCCTCGGCTGCCCAGGTCGAGGCGGCCGAAGAGCTCGTCGAGGTCGCTCGAATGGCGTACGAGGACGCGGTGGCCCACGTCAAGGAGGGGATGTACGACGGGACCCTGCTCCGTGGCGAAGTCCTCGCGCGGTGGCAGGAATTCGTCGGGACAGGCGAGTTCTTCCGCCAGGTCGAGTCGACCGTGTCCCGGGTCCGCGACCGGGTGACGGCGTTCATCAAGGGTGAGCAGGCCAAGGCGGAACACCTCGGCGAGGCGCTCCAGACGGGCGTGGAGGCGCTCATCTCCAACCGGGCCGACCTTGCCGCGACGGCGACCGCTCGGGCCTGGCGGACCCTGCCCGGCGGTGAGGCCCTCCTGACCGGCACGGCGGACCTGATGCGCTCGAGCGACGACCTCGACACGCGGATCCAGCGACTCGTGAGGGACTGGCAGGGAGACATCCTCGAGATGGTGCGCAGCGAAGGGCGTGATCGACGGACGAGCGCACGGATCATGGCCTACGGCGTCAACGGCCTCGGCGTCGTCCTCATGCTCGTCACCTTTGCCTCGACCGCTGGGATCACCGGAGCGGAGGTCGGAATCGCTGGTGGCACGGCGGTCGTCGGCCAGAAGCTCCTGGAGGCCGTGTTCGGCGACCAGGCCGTGCGGGAGCTGGCCCGGCAGGCACGCGTGAAGCTGCTCGACCACGTGGGGGAGCTGTATGCCGAGGAACGGGCCCGCTACGAGGCCGCCGTGGAGACCCTGGAGGTCCGCACCGGCCAGGCGAAGGACCTCAAGAAGGCCGTTGCACAGGTGAGGTCCGCCCGATGAGCCCGATCAGGATGGGCAGGGCCAAGGTCAGGGGCGCCAGCGACACCGAGCTGGGGGATCGCACCACGGCTCTGTCCCTCGCGCTCTTCTCGGGTGCCGAGGAGCTGGACGGCACTGCGGTCGAGCAGGCCCGACGGGTGCTCGACCGCGCCCAGGAGCGCTCGGCGATCACCGGCGACCACACCGTCGTGGCCCTGGCGGGCGCGACGGGCAGCGGCAAGTCCTCCCTCTTCAACGCCCTTGTCGGTGAGCAGGTCGCGGAGATCGGCGCGCGCCGGCCGACGACCGCCAAGCCGACCGCCGCCGTGTGGGGGGAGTCCGACGCGTCCGAGCTGCTCGACTGGCTTCGCGTCGATGCCAGGCACCTGGTCGGTTCCGCGGGTGACGGCGGGGCGGAGGTCGCCGACAGGCCCAGTGACACGCTCGGTGCGAAGCTCAATGGCCTCGTCCTGCTCGATCTGCCCGACTTCGACTCCCGCGAGCTGTCCCACCGGCGTGAGGCCGAGCGGATCCTCGAGCTCGTCGACATGTTCGTCTGGGTGACGGACCCGCAGAAGTACGCCGATGCGCGTCTGCACGACGAGTTCGTCGCGCTCATGGCGCATCACGATGCGGTGACCCTGGCTGTGCTCAACCAGACCGACCGGCTCGACGTCGACGCGGTCAAGGCACTCAAGAAGGACTTCACCAAGCTGCTCGGGGCCGACGGCATACACGGTGCCTCGGTCCTCGCCACGTCAGCCGTGACTGGGACCAGCGTGCCTGAGCTGCTCCAGCGACTTGCCAATGTGGTTGCGGGACAGGCCGCTTCGCGCCAGCGCCTCAACGCCGATGTCGTTGCGGCGGCACGCCGGCTGCGTCACGGAGTGGCCGATCAGGAGATTGCCACCAGTCACCTCGACCGCGAAGCGCTGGACGCATCGCTCGCCCGAGCGGCCGGTGTGCCGATCGTCCTCGATGCCGTCAGCCGGGACTACCGACGAGAGGCGTTCGCCCACACAGGCTTCCTCTTCGCGAGGTGGACCCGTGGGTTCGCGGCTGACCCGCTCCGGCGCCTGCGGCTCGATCGCACCGGGGGCCGTCCGCCGATCCCGGTCGAGATCGAGGGCTCAGACGTGCGTGCCGTCCTGGGCCGGTCGTCCATCCCGGCGCCCAGCGCCTCGGCCGTGTCGGCGGTCGACCTGGCCACGCGCAGCTTTGTCCGCGAGGCGTCCGATGGTCTACCGGTGAAGTGGGCCCGGGCCGTCGAGGACGCGGTTGACCAGGGTGAGGGAGCCCTCGGTGACGCCTTGGACCAGGCCATCGTCGGCACGTCGCTGCGCGCCCGCCGACCGATCTGGTGGCTCCTCGTCAATGTCATCCAGTGGATCCTGGGAATCACGGCGGCTCTGGGACTGCTCTGGCTCGCGGCGCTGTGGGTCGCGGGGCTCGCGCAGATCCCAACGCCCGACACGCCCACCTTGGGGATCCTCCCCGTCCCCCTCGTCATGCTCGTCGGTGGCGTGCTCCTCGGGTTGCTACTCGGCGTCGTCTCCAGGTGGTGGGCGCGGATCGGGGCGAGCCGGCGAACGGCCCTCATCCGGAAACGGCTGACCGAGGCGGTGGCCAAGGTTGCTGACGAGCGCATCGTCAGCCCGGTCGACGAGGTGCTCGACCGTCACCGCGAGACGCGCGAGCAGCTCGACCGGGCGGCGGGCTGACAGCGCATTGCGCGCTGTCCACATCCCCTCCCGTTCGGCGCCGTCGTCCACAGCGGCAGCGACGGCGCTGGTTGAAGCACGCTGAAGGGGCGACCGTGGTGAACGAGCGGCACGACGCCGCACCCGAACCCGCCGACAGCTGTCGGCGCCGACAGGAGGTTGCACCATGAACGAGACCCGCATCACGGTCCACGGCAACGTCACGGCCGCGCCCGTCGAGCGCACGTCGCGCAATGGCAACGTCTTCACGACGTTCCGGGTCGCGAGCACACCCCGCCGACGCACCGCCGACGGCACCTACGTCGACCTCGACACGAACTTCTTCAGCGTCATCAGCTGGAACGCACTCGCCGCCAACACCGCCGCTGCCCTGCAGAAGGGCCAGCCGGTCATCGTCGAGGGCAACCTCGCCATCAAGACCTACCTCACCAGCGACGGGCAGCCGCGCACCGATGCCGAGATCGAGGCGCAACACATCGGGCACGACCTCGTCTTTGGGCGCGCGTCGTTCGAACGGCTGAGCCGGGCGGCGGCCCTCGGTGTCGACCGCAACGCCGACCCTGCCGTGCGGCACGCCATGGCCGAGACCAACGGCGTCTCCATCGCGGCCGACGCGGACCGGCCGGCGAACGTCGACGCCAACGGCGAGGCCTTCGACGGACCGGTCGAGGGCGGAGGTTCGGGCCCCGTGCAGCAGTTCGGCGACCCCGACACGGACGAGTACCACGTCGAGGAGACGCCTGCCGCGTGACTGTCGGCGCGAGTCCGCCGGCAGGCGTTCCACCAGCCGGCGGATTCGGTGCCACGGCTGATGGCGGATAGCCTGCTGCGCATGGCCGAGTACATCTACACCATGACCCGGGCGCGCAAGGCGCACAACGAGAAGGTCATCCTCGATGACGTCTCGATGTCGTTCTACCCGGGCGCGAAGATCGGCATGGTCGGCCCGAATGGCGCCGGCAAGTCGACGATCCTGAAGATCATGGCCGGACTCGACCAGCCCTCGAACGGCGAGGCGCGTCTCGCCCCGGGCGCGACCGTCGGCATCCTCCTCCAGGAGCCCCCGCTCAACGAGGACAAGACCGTCCTCGGCAACGTCGAGGAGGGGGCAGGCGAGATCAAGGCCAAGCTCGACCGCTACAACGAGATCAGCGCCGAGATGGCCAACCCGGACGCCGACTATGACTCGCTCCTCAAGGAGATGGGCAAGCTCCAGGAGCAGATCGACCACGCCGATGCCTGGGATCTCGACAACCAGCTCGAGCAGGCGATGGACGCGCTGCGCTGCCCGCCCCCGGACCTGCCCGTCACCAACCTGTCCGGTGGAGAGCGTCGCCGGGTGGCCCTGTGCAAGCTCCTCCTCCAGAAGCCAGACCTGCTCCTCCTCGACGAGCCGACCAACCACTTGGACGCAGAGTCGGTCCAGTGGCTCGAGCAGCACCTCGAGAACTACGCCGGTGCCGTCATCGCCGTCACCCACGACCGGTACTTCCTCGACAACGTCGCCCAGTGGATCGCCGAGGTCGACCGAGGTCGGCTCTACCCCTACGAGGGCAACTACTCGACCTACCTGGAGAAGAAGGCCGGGCGCCTCCAGATCCAGGGCAAGAAGGACGCCAAGCTCGCCAAGCGCCTCAAGAGCGAGCTCGAGTGGGTGCGCTCCAACGCCAAGGGGCGCCAGGCCAAGTCGAAGGCCCGACTGGCGCGCTACGAGGAGATGGCGACCGAGGCCGAGCGCACGAGGAAGCTCGACTTCGAGGAGATCCAGATCCCGCCGGGCCCCCGTCTGGGCTCTGTCGTCATCGAGGTCAAGAACCTGCGCAAGGGTTTCGGCGACCGCCTGCTCATCGACGACCTCTCCTTCACCATGCCGCGCAACGGCATCGTCGGCGTCATCGGCCCGAACGGTGTCGGCAAGACGACCCTCTTCAAGACCATCGTCGGCCTCGAGCACCCCGACGCGGGTGAGGTGAAGATCGGCGACACGGTCAAGATCGCGTACGTCGACCAGGCGCGGGCCGGCATCGACCCGAACAAGACGCTGTGGGAGGTCGTCTCCGACGGCCTCGACCACATCAAGGTCGGCAACGTGGAGATCCCGTCGCGTGCCTACGTGTCGCAGTTCGGGTTCAAGGGCCCCGACCAGCAGAAGCCGGCCGGCGTGCTGTCGGGCGGCGAGCGCAACCGCCTCAACCTCGCCCTCACGCTCAAGCAGGGCGGCAACCTGCTCCTGCTCGACGAGCCGACGAACGACCTCGACGTCGAGACCCTCGGATCGCTCGAGAACGCGCTGCTGGAGTTCCCCGGCTGCGCCGTCGTCATCTCCCACGACAGGTGGTTCCTCGACCGCGTCGCGACGCACATCCTCGCCTACGAAGGTGACGAGGAGAACCCGGCCAAGTGGTACTGGTTCGAGGGCAACTACGCGTCCTACGAGGACAACAAGGTCGAGCGTCTCGGCCCCGAGGCCGCGCGTCCCCACCGGGTCACCTACCGCAAGCTGACTCGGGACTGACCGGGACAGGAGGCCGGCGCAACCATCGTGCGACCCGACGAGCTTCGTGAGCTGTACCGAGGCGGTCGCCCCAATGACCGGGCCAGGGCGATCCAGGCGCGCTTCATGTGGGTCGCGCGACTCGGGATCGTTCCCATCGCCGGGGTACTCGAGGTCGTTGGCCGCCGGACCGGCACCGTGTCGCGACTCCCGCTCGCGGTGGCGTGGTACGGCGGGCACCGGTACCTCGTCGCGATGCTCGGCCCCTCGACGAACTGGGTCCGCAATGTCGAGGCATCGGGCGGTCGCGCCGTCTGGGAGCAGGGGACCCGGCACGAGGTGATCCTCGTTCCGGTCCCGGTCGAGCAGCGCGCGCCGATCCTGCGCCGGTACCTGCTGACGGCGTGGTCTGCGCGGCCTCACCTGGCGGTCCGCTGGAACGCGCCGCTCGCGGACTTCGAGGCTGTCGCTGACCGGTACCCGTCTTCCGGATCACCCGGGCAGCCCCCGGAGGGAAGATGCTGCGGTGACGACTCCGGAGATCTCGTGGCCCCGACGGGCCGGGCGCCTGACGCTGCGACCGCCGACCCGAGCGGATCTCGACCGGGTCCTCACCTGGCGGAACCGGCCCGAGGTCGCCCGGTGGCTGCTGCGCACGGAGGTTGAGCCGGACACCTTTCGTGAGATCTGGCTCGCGGCCGTCCACGATCCCAACGACCACTCCGTGGCGGCCGTCCTGGACGACCCGTCCGGGGACGTCGTGGTCGGCACGGGCTCGCTCAGGGTCGTCGATGCGGTGACCCAGTCGCACCTCGCCGAGGGCCCATGGCGCGCGGCCCAGGGTGACCTCGGCTACCTGGTCGACCCGGCCCACGCGGGCAGGGGCTACGCCACCGACATCGCTGCCGCCCTGCTCGACCTCGCCTTCCGCGAACTGCGGTTGCACCGCGTCACGGCGGGGTGTTTCGCCGACAACGTGGCCTCGTGGAAGGTCATGGAGAAGCTCGGGATGCGACGCGAGGAGCACAGCGTCAAGGACGCGTGGCACGGCGAGCTCGGCTGGGTGGACGGCTACACCTACGCCATCGTCGCGGACGAGTGGCGATCAGAGGCGCGCGCCGTCTGACCGTCCCGCGGACGGTCCCGTCACATTCCCCGTATGCCGCTGGGCTTGCTCCTCGGCGAGTGTGCAGTCCGTGCCCGGCATCTGCTGCACACTCGACAGAGAAGGTCGGCGCGCCCGCACCGTTCAGTGTGCAGTCCGTGCCCGGCATCTGCTGCACACTCGACAGAGAAGGTCGGCGCGCCCGCACCGTTCAGTGTGCAGTCCGTGCCCGGCACCTGCTGCACACTCGACAGAGAAGGTCGGCGCGCCCGCACGTCGAGTGTGCAGTCCGTGCCCGGCATCTGCTGCACACTCGACAGAGAAGGTCGGCGCGCCCGCACCGTCGAGTGTGCAGTCCGTGCCCGGCATCTGCTGCACACTCGACAGAGAAGGTCGGCGCGCCCGCACCGTCGAGTGTGCAGTACCCCGGCGCATTCTGCCACTCAACCGAGGCCTCGGCTCGGCTTCGAGGGAAGGTCAGGCTTGGTGCACCGCGCCGGCGGTGTCGACGGTGTCGAGCCACTTCACGAGGGAGGCGACCGCGGCCCGTCCCGCGCGGTTCGCGCCGATCGTCGAGGAGGACGGGCCGTAGCCGACGAGGTGGACCCGGGGCTCTGCCGCGACTTGGGTGCCGTCCATGACGATGCCGCCGCCGTGGGCGCGCAGACGCAGTGGCGCCAGGTGGTCCAGCGCGGCGCGAAAGCCGGTGGCCCAGAGGATCGCGTCGGCTCGGAGGAAGGCGCCGTCGGCCAGGCGGACGCCATCGGGCTCGATGGCGGCGAACATCGGCTGTCGCTCGAGAGCCCCCCGCTGGGCGGCCGCACGCAGCGCGGGCGTCCAGATGAGCCCGGTGACCGAGACGACGCTCTGCGGTGGGAGACCCTGACGCACCCTCTCCTCGACCAGCGCGACCGCGTCGTGACCGGCCTGCGGCGTGAACTCGTCATCGCGCCAGACCGGTTCGCGACGCGTGAACCACGACGTGGTCGTCACCTGGGAGATCTCGTCGAGCAGCTGCACCGCTGAGATCCCCCCGCCCACGACGATGACGTGCTGTCCCCGGAACTCCTCCGCCGACCCGTAGTCGGCGACGTGCAGCTGCCGGCCGCGGAAGCTGGCCTGCCCGGGGTAGATCGGCCAGAACGGCTTGGTCCACGTGCCGGTGGCGTTGATCAGCCCGCGGGCTGCCCAGGTCCCGCGGCTGGACTCGATGAGGAGCCGCCCGTGCGGGTCGTCGTCCGCCCGGCGGACTGCAGAGACGCGGACGGGTCGCAGGATATGCAGGCCGAGCTCCCGTTCGTAGTCGCCGAAGTAGCGCGTCAGGAACTCCGAGCTGGGCTCGCACGGGTCGACGTCGGGCTGCGGGACGCCGGGCAGGTCGCTGATGTCGTTCACGGTCGCCATCCGCAGTGACTGCCACCGGTGCCGCCAGGCCCCTCCGGGACCGACCTCGTCGTCGAGGACGACGAACTGCTCCCGGCCATCCTGCGAGCCACTCGGCGTGAAGCCGCGCCGACGGAGGTGGAAGGCCGCGGAGAGCCCGGCTTGACCCGCTCCGATGACGAGCACGTCGACGGACGCCGGGGTGGACACGACCTCAGTGTGTCAGGTCGAGACGCATGACCGGCCGCGTTGCGCCGGTGCGGCCGACGACGTCGAATCCGGCCGCTGCAAAGGTCGAGGCCGCCCCGTGGTAGAGCTCGCTCCCGCCCACCCGGGTCGACCGGGCTGCGACGTCGACGGGGTGGGCCACGACGGCCGATGCCCCCGACTCTCTGGCCACCTCGACCGCAGCACCGAGCAGGCCGGCCGCGATCCCACGGCGTCGCCAGCCGACCTTCACGACGAAACATGTCACCGCCCAGACTGATTCGTCACCGAGGTCATCGTTCTCCGCCTCCGCGATGGCACGCAACGCGCGGTTCCCGGTGACCCGGACGAATGAAGGCCGGGGACCGACGCGAACCCAGCCCACCGGGATGGTGGACTCTGCCCCGCTGGGACCATCGGCCCGTCGGGAAGCGGGCTCAGCGGCATACGCGATCAGTCCAATCGGATGCGTGGCCGACTGCACTTGGTCGCGGAGCTGGCGTTTGTTGTTCCTGGCCGACCGCTCGTACGAGCTGCCGGACGTGACGAAGTACTGGCACCAGCACCACGACGGGTCCCCGCGGGTGCCGAAGAGCTCGACCACGTCATCGAAGCGCTCGGGAGTCACTGGGAGGATCGACATGCCGCTCACAGGCCCAGTCTGCCGACCGACGAGGACTCACCGGAGGGCAACGAGGACGTGGGCCTCGACGGGCTCGCTCTTGCCCTTGAGCTCGAGCAGTCCCAGGGGCTCGGTGACCGCATCGGGCAACAGCGCCAGGGTGTCTGCGGTGACGGCCACCCCGCCGACAGGTGCCTGGCCCTCGATGCGGGACGCGACGTTGACGGCGTCGCCGATGACGGTGTGCGTCCGGCCACCCTCGCCGCCGAGCACGCTGACGAGCACCTCGCCGGTGTTGATGCCGACTCGGAACCGTGGCCAGCCCGGGTGCTGGGTCGCGATCCGCCCCGTCTCCTCCTGGAGCTCCAGACCGGCGAGGGCGGCCCGTCGCGCGTGGTCATCCTGGTCGCCGAGCCGGTTGAAGGTCACCATGAGGGCGTCACCGATGATCCGGTCGACCTGACCGCCGTGCCTCTTGGCCACCGCAGGGATCGCCACGTTGAAGTACTCGTTGAGCATCTCGGTCACCTCGGCCGGGGTGTGGCTCTCGGAAAAGCTGGTGAAGCCCTTGAGGTCGGCAAACAGGATGCTCATGACGCGGCGACCCGCGACGGTTGCCTTGCCGTACAGCCCGGCGAAGCGTTCCTCGTGCCAGGACTGCTGCGCGCCCCAGGCCACCAGGACGAAGGCTGCGAGCAGGAGCAGGTGCCACTCCCACCAGCTGATCAACCAGTTCGGGGCCATCGTGACCGCGACCATCGCCTCGGCAAGGAGCACGAGGGCGGCGGTCATGGCCGCGGGAAGCAGGCCGCCGCGCCGGCTCCACAGCCGGAAGTAGAACACGGCCGCCCCGAGGTAGAGCCCGGTCGCAACGATCGCGGCGAGGAGCATGGCACCGCTGGCTCGCTCGGGACCCATGCCCCGGTCGAAGGGCGGCAGCCGCCACAGCGAGAGTCCAGCCCAGACCGCCATGAGCACCAGGAGGCCGATCCGCAGCACCCGGGCCGTGCGCAGGGCTCGCGCATTCCGTTCCGGAGGCACCTCGACCACCGAGGCGGCCGCGAAGACCGAGCCGATGATGATCCCGACGGGCGTGGAGATGTTGAAGCCAGCGTTGGCCTTGGGGAGCAGCACATGGGGGGTCGCCAGCGCGTGCAGGGCGAGGAAGCCGGAGGCCGAGAGGAACGTGAGGGACAGGTACATGGCCCGGACGTCGCCGCGGCGTGATGCCGCTGACCCGGTGCCATAGGCGACGATCGCACTGAGCACGGCCGCGGCGAGGACGAGCCAGAAATGGGCCGGGTCGTGCTCGTACTTGGAGTCCAGCGCCGGCTGGCTGCGGAGCAGAACGAGGCCCGCGAGCGGGATCGCGAGCAGGAGCGCGCCGACGAAGCGCCCGGTCCTCGCGCGAGGCGGAGCCGGGGCCGCAGTCGGGGTGGTCTCGGCCAACTCACCTCCCAGCCGGGGCAGGGGAGAGGGCGAGGTAGCGGTGCACCTCCGACACGACGACAGAACCCTCGCCCACGGCTGAGGCGACCCGCTTCACGGAGTCGCTCCGGACGTCTCCGACGGCGAACAGGCCCGGCACGCTGGACTCGTGTGGCAGTGGCGGCCGGGGCAGGGTCCAACCGGCGTCGTCGACCCCCGCACCGGTGACCACGAAGCCCCATTTGTCACGGAGGACCGCCTCCGGGAGCCAGTCGGTGTGTGGTGCGGCGCCGATCATGACGAAGAGACCGTCCGCGGGGAGCGTGCGCTGCTCACCGGAGGTGCGATCGGACACCACCACGTGGCTGAGCCACCCGTCGCCGCCGCCCCCCACGACGTCGGCGTTGGGGACAACAGTGATTCGGGGGCTCGCCTCGATCTCGTCGATGAGGTACTGCGACATACTCGCGGAGAGGTCCGGCGTCCGCACGACGATGGTGACGTCAGCGGCGTACCGATGGAGGTGCAGCGCAGCCTGACCGGCAGAGTTGCCACCCCCGATGATCACCGCGTGGGCGCCGGTCAAGCCGTGTGCCTCGGACACGTTCGCGCCGTAGTAGACGCCCGAGCCGGTCAGGGCCTCGAGCGGGGGCACGCCGAGCCGGCGGTAGGCGACACCGCTTGCAAGGATGACGGACTTGGCCTTCACGCTGCCGGCGTCCCCGACGTCCACTCGGAAACCACTGCCCACTGGGTCGTTCGCCACGAGACCGGTCACACGTCGGGTGAGCACGAACCTGGCTCCGAAGACCCAGGCCTGCTGGAACCCGCGCTGCGCGAGCTCGGCGCCGCTGAGGCCCCTCGAGAAGCCGAGGTAGTTGCGGATCAGCGAGCTCGTTCCTGCCTGTCCGCCGAGGGAGTGCTCCTCGAGGCAGAGCACCGTCAGTCCCTCGGAGGAGCCGTAGACCGCTGCGGCCAAGCCGGCGGGTCCGGCGCCGACGACGACCACGTCGACATCGCGGTCCTCGGGCTCGAGGTCGGTGCGGATGCCCCACGCGGTCAAGATGTCCTGGTCGGTCGGGTCGACGAGCACCTTGCCGCCCAGTGACGGGAACCACACCACAAGGGGTCCGGTGGCCTCGTCGGGATCCGGTCCCGAGATCGTGTCGAGGGCCTGCCTGGCCTGGGGCGTACCCCGGTCGAGGTAGGCGTGCGGGATCCCGTTGCGGCTCAGCAGGCTACGCAGCTCATGTCCCCGGCTGCTCCGGGCGGCCCCTACGACGACGACCTCCCGCCGGCCGTCGACGACGGTGCGCGACCAGGCCTGGACGAACTCGGCCACCGTCCGGTGGAACAGCTCGTCGGGGGACGTCCACGGCTTCAGGACGTAGTAGTTGATCTCGCCGTGCGCCATGGCCTTGAGGATCGCGTCGGCCGTGCGACGGTCTGCCCAGGCCCCCCACGGCACGAGCAGGGCGCGGCCGGCGTCCGGGTGAAGAGAGCGGACCCTGCCGAGCAGCTCGGTGCCCGGAACGTCCTCCAGCCATGGGTCGGCCAGGACAAGGGCAACCGGTTCACCCCGCTCGGCGGCCTTCTCGAGGGTCGCCAGGGCCGCGCGGCCGTCCGACTCACCGCGAACGCGGAAGTCGATCCCGAACCGTCGAGACAGTTCCTGCTCGATTCGCGACAGGTTCTCGGGGTCCGGGTCGACGGCGAGGAGGAGGGGTCGGGTCATGTGGGCTCCTGTCGGTGCATGGCGCGCGAAGGGGCGCTGGATGTGGTGTGGGTCACCACCCCTCACTGACGACGGTACGCTCGCACGACGGTCCGAGCCCGGGGTTTCGGGGAGTTCGGCGGTCAGGCGATGAGCGGAGTGCTCGGCAGCTGCGACGACCGGCTACCGAGGGCGCGCCGCCATGCCACGGCGAGGCGGCGGCCGACCTCGTCCGCCTCGTCGGCGTGCACGCTGAAGGGAATCCGCACGAATCGGTCCATGCCGCCGTCCGTGCCGAACTGGGTACCACGCGCCAGCCGCACCCCCGCCGACTCCGCAACACGCGACAGCGCATCGCCGCGGTCGACCGGCAGCTCGCACCACAGGTTGAGGCCGCCGGGCGGCACGGAGAAGCGCCAGTCCGGAACGTGCTCCCGGAGGGCGGCAACCATCGCGTCCCGTCGCCTGCGTGCCTCGTCGCGCCGTTCGTCGAGGAGTTGCGCGCCGGCCTGCAGCAGCTCGACCAGCACGAGCTGCTCGAGCACCGCCGTTCCGAGGTCGAGGCTGTGTCGCGCCTCGAGGATCGGCGAGGCCAGGGCGTGGGGGGCCCGGACCCACCCGACCCTGAGCCCGCCCCACCAGGCCTTCCCGGAGCTCCCGAGGGTGAGTGATCCGGGGGAGCTCGCGGCGAAGGGTGCCGGCGGGCGGGCGTCCAGGCCGAGCTCGACGAAGGTCTCGTCGATGACGGGGACGGTCCTCGTCCGGCGCAGGACCTCGGCGACGGTCGCACGCTCGTCGGCGGACATGAGCCGTCCGGTCGGGTTCTGGAAGTCGGGGACGAGATAGGCCATCCGGGCGCCCCCCTGCCTCAGGGTGAGCTCCAGGTGCTCCGGGTCCCAACCCAGCGGGTCGATGGGGAAGGGCACGGGCCGCAGTCCCGAGCGCCGTACCCCAACGATGGCGTTCGGGTACGTCGGAGTCTCGAGCAGCACTCTGTCACCGGGATCGAGGGCGGCCCGGAGGACCGCCGAGAGGGCGGCGTGGGCACCGGACGTGACGATGACGTCACCCGGGTCGGTCGGCAGGCCACGAGCCTCATACCAGTCCGCCAGGGCCTGGCGCAGCTCTGGCAGACCTCGAGGGTGGTAGCCCGGCGTGGCCAGCTGTCGGGGCAGGTGCTCAAGAGCGCGCTCATAGGCTCCGGTGAGGCCAGGGGCAGCGGGCAGCACCGCGTAGGTGAGGTCGATGACGTCCTCGGGAAGGTCGGTGGGCACCAGACCGGCTCCCGACAGAGCGAGCCCGGACCGGTCCTCGGGGATGGCTGTCACGCTGCCGGACCCCCGGCGCGTCACGACGAAGCCGTCCTCGCGGAGCCGGTCGAGGGCGGCCCCCACCGTCGTCCGGCTGAGCCCGAGCTCGGACATCAGCGCCCGCTCACTGGGCAGGCGCGTGTCGACGAGGATTCGCCCGTCGGAGACCAGCCTCCGGATCCCGGCGGCCAGGCTGCGATACGCCGGTCGCTCGAGCGGCGCCGGCCCGAGCAGTTGGGCGACATTGCGGGCGGAGATGGTGCGCACAGGGTCCAGTATCCCAGAACTGGCCATGGAAAAGCGGTCCACTTTCCCAGCAGGATGGACTCATGCGCCGTTCTGTCCCGCTGCTCAACCTCTCGCCTCGTGACCAGTTGCGGGCTGGCAAGCTGCCGCGACGCATCGTCCAGCTGCTTGCCGGTCTCATCCTCTACGGCGTCTCGATGGCCATGATGCTGCGCGCCACGCTGGGCCTGAACCCATGGGACGTCTTCCACGCCGGCGTGACGGGTCGCGTCCCGGTCACGTTCGGCCAGGTGACCATCATCGTCGGCGCGCTCGTCCTCCTGCTCTGGATCCCGCTGCGACAGTGGCCGGGGCTCGGCACGTTCGCCAACGTCGTCGTCATCGGCCTCGCCGTGGACGCGGCGTTGGCCGTGATCGGCTCGCCCTCGGGTCTCCCGGCCCAGCTGGCCCTGTTGCTCGCCGGTCTCGTCCTCAACGGGCTCGCCGGCGGGCTCTACATCGGCAGCCAGCTCGGGCCCGGCCCGCGCGACGGGCTCATGACGGGGCTTGCCCTCCGAACCGGGCTCAGCATCCGCCTCGTGCGCACCGGACTGGAGCTGACGGTGCTCGGAGCCGGCTGGCTGCTCGGCGGGCCGGTGGGACTTGGCACGCTGCTCTACGCGATGACGATCGGCCCCCTCGTCCAGTTCTTCCTGCCGCGCGTCACGGTCTCCCTCGAGGCCCCGCGGGAACGCCAGCCCCTTCCCGGTGCCGCCACCCCTGCGTGAGAAGGCGACCGAGGCCTACGCTTGAGCCATGCGCCTCGGACTGCAGGTCTCGCACTTCAGCTGGCCGGGAAGTCCGGGCTCCCTCGGGCCGACATTCGGGCGGATCGCCCGCGACGCGGAGGCGGCCGGCATGGCGTCGCTCTGGGTCATGGACCACTTCTTCCAGATCCGCGGGATCGGGCCGCCGGAGCTCGAGATGCTCGAGGGCTACACCACGCTCGCCTTCGCCGCCGGGCAGACCTCGCGGATCGAGCTCGGCACGTTGGTGACCGGAGTGACCTACCGCCATCCCGGCATCCTCGCCAAGACGGTGACGACCCTCGACGTCCTGTCGGGCGGTCGCGCCTGGCTCGGGATCGGGGCAGGCTGGAACGAGCAGGAGCACCGCGGGCTGGGTGTGCCCTTCCCTCCCGTGCGTGAGCGCTTCGAGCGGCTCGAGGAGACGCTGCAGATCATGCTCCAGATGTGGTCAGCGGACGAGGGCCCGTACCAGGGCTCGCACTACTCGCTCGACCGGACGCTCAACAGTCCCCAAGCCATCCGTCGTCCGCATCCGCCGATCCTCATTGGTGGAATGGGGGAGAAGAAGACGCTGCGCCTGGTCGCGACCTACGCGGATGCCTCCAACTTCTTCGACGTCGGGCCGCAAGGGCTCCAGGCCACCTGCGACGTCCTTCGTGGCCACTGCGCCGACGTCGGTCGCGACTACGACGACATCACCAAGACGGTCCTGACGCGGCTGAGCCTGTCCGACTCCGGCGGACCGGCCCCCTCCGGGGAGCCGACCGTGTCCGTCGCGGCCGCGGTCGACAAGCTCGGGGCGCTCGCCGACGCCGGCATCGATGACGCCATCCTCGGCATGGGCAACACGACGGATCCGGACGCCTACCCGCTCGTGGCCGAGGTCGTCCGTCAGGCCTCCGGGATCACGGCCACCGGTCGCTGAGACCGCTGAGACCGCTGAGTCCGCTGCGTCCGCTGCGGGCGCTGCGGGCGCCGAGCCGCCAGAAGTCGAGGACCCGGCACGTGCGGGTGCCCCACCAGGCAAGGTCGAGTCGCTCTGCCCGGCACTCGGCAGGCAGGAGCGCCCCGAGCAGCTCGACCGTGGACTGGGTGGACACGGTGGTCGAAACGGCGTCCAGCGTGAGGTGAGGGGTCACGGAAGGGAACTCAGCGGCATACGGCGGGCACTGCGGGAACGCCTCACAGAGGGCAGCCGTCAGCGCTCGGAAGGGGGCACTCGGGTCGGGCAGGAGGTGGATCACCCCGTTGGGGAAGGTGTCGACCTGCTCGAGTCGGTAGTCGAACCCACCCAGGGCGCAAGCGATCTCGTCGATGGTTGATAGGACACGGCCATCGATGTCCTCGGGCGGCAGGAACGGCCCCAGCACGGTGATGTGCGCGTGCACGAAGGCGGGGTCTGTCGAGACGAAGTGCGGGTCGTAGTGCTCGTGCCGTTGCCGCACGAAGGGCTCGAGCTCGGGAACCGGGATCTGCAGGACGGCGTGGCCACCGGTCACGAGCGCGAACCGACGAGTCGCAGGGCCAGGGCGGCGTTGGTCGCCCCGATCTCGGCGGGCGTGCGCTTGATGGCGGGTGAGTACCACCGGGCCACATCGACCGCCATCGACGACAGGGCGAGGGCGGTGTCACCGATGTCCGCGACCTCGAAGACACCGTCCGCCACGCCGCACTCGAGGACGTGCTGGAGCACGGCGTCGATGTCCTTGCGCAGCGCGAGCACCTCGGCCCGGTGCTCGGGCGTGAGGTGCTGGTGCTCGTACTGGACGACCTTGGCGAGCTGGTACTGCTCGGCGTGCCAGGCCGAGAACCGGTTCATCGCGACGGCGAGCCGCTCGGCCGGATGCTCGATCCCGTCCAGCGACGCGCGCAGCAGGTTGAGGGCCGACTCGTGACCACTCCGGCTGAGGTAGAAGAGCAACTCCTCCTTCGACCCGAAGTGGACGTAGACGCCGGCGGGGGAGAGGCCCGCGCCGGAGGCGATGTCGCGGGTCGTCGTCGCGTGGAAGCCCTTCTCCGCGAAGGCCTGCGCCGCCGCACGCATGAGCCGCTCGACGGTGGTGGGGTCCGTCGCCTGACGCGGCGTGGGGCCGGGCGACGTGGTCCCCTTGCTGGTGTGCGGCACGTTGACAGCATGCCGGAGAGACGCGAGACTAAGCAAGCGCTTAGTTACCCACGAGTCACAGCCGGAGGCGAGCATGCCGCGCAACATCTACGACGAGGACCACGAGGCCCTGCGAGCCTCGGCCCGTGAGTTCATCGACCGCGTCATGCGACCTCGCGCCGAGGAGATGATCGAGCGACAAGTCGATCCCGCGCGACATCTGGAAGGAGGCCGGCAAGCAGGGCTTCTTCGGCTTCGACATCCCCGAGGCCTACGGTGGCGCCGGCGTCGACGACTACCGCTTCAACGCCGTCGTTGCCGAGGAGTGGGCCCGGTTCAACATGGCGACGAGCTCGTGCTTCGGGATCCACGCCGACGTGTGCCCGCCCTACATCGTCGATCTCGGCACCGAGGAGCAGAAGCAGCGCTGGCTCCCGGGGATCGCGAGCGGCGATCTCATCATCGGCATCGGCATGACCGAGCCCTCGGGCGGATCGGACCTCGCTGCCCTCAAGACCACGGCCGTCCGTGACGGTGACGACTGGATCATCAACGGCTCCAAGACGTTCATCACCAACGGCTACCAGGCCGACCTCGTCATCGTTGCCGCGCGCACCGACGCGTCCAAGGGCGCCAAGGGCATCACCCTCTTCATGGTCGAGCGCGGCATGGAGGGCTTCGTCAACGGGCGCAAGCTCGACAAGGTGGGCATGGACGAGTCCGACACGGCCGAGCTGTTCTTCGACAACGTCCGGGTCCCGGACGAGAACCGACTGGGTGAGGAGGGCAAGGGCTTCATCGGGATGATGCAGCGCCTGCCGCAGGAGCGGGTCGGCTCCGGAATCGCCAACGTGGCCCAGGCCAAGGCGATCCTCGAGGAGACCATCGAGTACGCGAAGGACCGCAAGGCCTTCGGCCAGTCGATCGGCGCGTTCCAGCACAACAAGTTCCTCCTGGCCGAGCTCGTGACGAAGATCGAGGTGGCCGAGGCCTACGTCGACGACTGCGTCCTCGCGCACTCGAAGGGTGAGTTGACCGCCATCGACGCGGCCAAGGCCAAGTGGTGGAGCTCGCAGGTGCAGAACGACGTCCTCGACGCGTGCGTCCAGCTCTACGGCGGCTACGGCTTCATGAACGAGTACCGCGTCGCGCGGGCCTGGCGCGATGCCCGCGTGACGAAGATCTGGGCGGGCTCCAACGAGATCATGAAGGAGCTCATCGGCCGGGACCTCGGCCTGTGACGGGCGTGCACAAGGGCGCCGTCGCCATCGTCACCGGGGCGAGCCGCGGCATCGGCCTCGGCATCGCCGGCCGTCTCGTCGCGGAGGGAGCCAAGGTCGTCATCACGGCCCGCAAGCCGGAGACGCTCGCCGAGGCCGTGGAGTCGCTCGGAGGGACCGACCACGCGCTCGGCATCGCCGGCAACGCCGCCGAGGAGACCCACCAGGACGAGGTCATCGCGGCCGCCCGGGAGACGTTCGGGGGACTGCACTACCTCGTCAACAACACCGGGATCAACCCGGTCTACGGACCGATGCTCGACAGCGATGTCTCCGTTGCCCGCAAGGTGCTCGACGTCAACGTCGTCGCGGCCTTCTCGTGGATCAAGAAGGCCGTCGCGGCCGGACTGGGCGACGACGAGCACCCCGGCGCCGTGGTCAACCTCGCCTCGGTGGCGGGCCAGGGTGCCTCCGGGGTCATCGGCTGGTACGGCGTCTCCAAGGCGGCTCTCATCCACCTGACGACCGAGCTCGGCTACCAGCTCGGCCCCGACGTCCGGGTCAACGCGGTCGCGCCTGCGGTGGTCAAGACCCGGTTCGCCGAGGCTCTCTACGAGGGTCGCGAGGAGAAGGTGATCCGCGCCTACCCGATGAAGCGACTCGGTACCCCGGAGGATGTCGCGGGAGCCGTGAGCTTCCTCCTCGGCCCGGACGCCGCGTGGATCACCGGCCAGACGCTGACCATCGACGGCGGAGTCACCCTCGGAGGTGCCCTCTAGGACATCGACGACGGGGCCGTATGCCGCTGGGCCGGGTCCGCGCGCTCGCGCGGTCCCGGTCCAGGTCGTTTCCGACGTCGCTCCAGCTGGTGGAAGGGCGGGACCGCGCCGCCGCAGTCGGGGCTGGGAGCGAGCCCAGCGGCATACGGCAGAATGGCTGGCGCCGCCCGACCCGAAGACGAGAGAAGGTCCATGGAGATCTGGCCCGGACAGGCCTACCCGCTCGGGGCGACCTACGACGGGACGGGCGTGAACTTCGCCGTGTTCTCCGAGGTGGCCGACCGCGTCGAGCTCTGCCTCGTCGACGGCGAGGGGGACGACCTCACCGAGACGCGCGTCGACCTGCCCGAGGTCGACGGTTTCGTCTGGCACGGCTACGTCCCGTACCTGCAGCCCGGGCAGCGCTACGGCTTCCGGGTCCATGGCCCCTACGACCCGGCCCGTGGTCATCGGTGCAACCCGACCAAGCTGCTCCTCGACCCCTATGCCAAGGCGATCGAGGGACAGGCCGACAACGACCAGGCGCTCTTCTCCTACACCTTCGGCGACCCCGACGCGGCGTCCACGAGGCGGATCAACACCGACGACAGCCTCCGGCACACGATGCTCTCGGTCGTCACCAACCCGTTCTTCGACTGGTCCAACGACCGACCGCCGCGGCACGAGTACCACGACACCGTGATCTACGAGGCCCACGTCAAGGGTCTGACCAGACTGCACCCCGACATCCCCGAAGGGATCCGCGGCACCTACGCCGGCGTCGCCCACCCCGCCACCATCGCGCACCTCAAGGGCCTCGGGGTGACCGCGATCGAGCTCATGCCCGTCCACCAGTTCGTCCAGGACTCACACCTGCTCGACCGGGGCCTGTCGAACTACTGGGGCTACAACACCATCGGCTTCCTCGCGCCGCACAACGGCTATGCGGCCGGCGGGCAGCGCGGCCAGCAGGTGCTCGAGTTCAAGGGGATGGTCAAGGCGCTCCACGAGGCCGACATCGAGGTGATCCTCGACGTCGTCTACAACCACACTGCCGAGGGCAACCACCTCGGGCCGACCCTCGCGTTCCGGGGCCTCGACAACCACAGCTACTACCGGCTCGTCAGCGACGACCTCGCCCACTACTACGACACGACGGGAACGGGCAACTCCCTTCTCATGCGCCACCCCCATGTGCTGCAGCTCATCATGGACTCGCTGCGGTACTGGGTGACGGAGATGCACGTCGACGGCTTCCGTTTCGACCTCGCCGCGACGCTCGCGCGCCAGTTCCACGAGGTCGACAAGCTGTCCGCGTTCTTCGACCTCATCCAGCAGGACCCCGTCGTCAGCCAGGTCAAGCTCATCGCGGAGCCGTGGGACGTCGGCGAGGGCGGCTACCAGGTCGGAGGCTTCCCGCCGCTGTGGACGGAGTGGAACGGCAAGTACCGCGACACGGTTCGTGACTACTGGCGTGGTGCGGGAGGCGCGCTGGCCGAGTTCGCGTCGCGCTTCACCGGCTCCAGCGACCTCTACGAGCACACCGGCCGCAAGCCGATCGCGTCGGTCAACTTCGTCACCTGCCATGACGGGTTCACGCTGCGCGACCTCGTCTCCTACAACGAGAAGCACAACGAGGCCAATGGCGAGGGCGGTGTCGACGGCGAGAGCCACAACCGCTCCTGGAACTGCGGCGTCGAGGGGCCGACGACGGACCCGGAGGTCCTGGCGCTGCGCGCGAGACAGCAGCGCAACTTCCTCGCCACGCTCCTGCTCTCGCAGGGCGTGCCGATGATCAGCCATGGGGACGAGCTGGGCCGCACCCAGCTCGGCAACAACAACGGCTACTGCCAGGACAACGAGATCACCTGGGTCGACTGGGACCTGCAGGACGACGAGGACCAGCTGCTCGCTTTCACCCAGTCGATCATCAGGCTCCGGAGGGAGAACCCGGTCTTCCGGCGTCGCCGCTTCTTCGCCGGCAGTCCCGACCACGGCGGCGAGAGCGACCTGGGCGATATCGCCTGGCTCACGGCGAACGCCGATCACATGGACGAGCCGGCCTGGCGGAACCCGGCCGCCCGATCCGTCATGGTCTTCCTCAACGGCTCGGCGATCCCCGAGCCGGACAAGCGCGGTGAGAGGACGCTCGGCGACTCGTTCCTCGTCATGTTCAACGCCCACCACGAGCCGATCACGTTCACCCTGCCCGACGAGGAGTACGGGCGCGTCTGGATCCCCGAGGTGGACACCGCCGCCCGCGAGATCGATGCGGAGGAGTTCGAGCCCGGCTGGCAGATCCAGGTGGACGCCCGGAGCGTCGTCGTCCTGCGCAGCCCGCGGGGGGCCGACGAGTGAGCGCAGGCCGTCGCATCCTGTCGACCCACCGGCTCCAGCTCGGTCCGGAGCTGACCTTCGACGACGCGGCGGCGCAGGCGGGGCACCTGGCTCGCCTGGGCGTGTCCCACCTCTACCTGTCCCCGATCCTCCAGGCCACGGCCGGGTCGACGCACGGCTACGACGTCGTCGACCACTCGCGGCTCGACGAGGGCCTGGGCGGCGAGGCGGGCTTCCGCCGTCTCGTGGACGCCGCACACGAGGCGGGACTCGGCCTCGTCGTCGACGTCGTGCCCAACCACATGGCCACTCCCGTGCCGGTGTCGCTCAGCCAGCCTCAGTGGTCCGTGCTTCGCGAGGGCCGGGCATCGCCCTACGCGCACTGGTTCGACATCGACTGGGACGCCCTCGAGGGGAAGGTGCTCTGGCCCGTGCTCGGGTCGTCCCTGGAGGAGACCCTCGCAGCGGGTGAGCTCACCCTCGACCGGGTGGGGGGTGAGGACGTGGTGCGTTACTTCGACCACGTCCTTCCGCTGTCGCCCGGATCAGACGCACGCCGTATGCCGGTGGGCTCGCTCCTCGCGCACCAGCACTACCGCTTGGCCTCCTGGCGAGACGCTGCCACGGAGTTGAACTACCGACGCTTCTTCGACGTGACCTCCCTCGTCGGGGTGCGCGTGGAGGACCCGTCCGTCTTCGAGGCGACGCACCGGGTTGTCGTCGACGCCGTGGAATCCGGCGCCGTGGATGGCCTGCGCATCGACCACCCGGACGGACTCGCGGATCCGCGCGGCTACCTGGACCAGTTGGCGGCAGCGACGGGCGGTTGCTGGACCGTCGTCGAGAAGATCCTCGAGGGCGAGGAACGGCTCGCCGACGACTGGGCCTGCGCCGGGACGACGGGCTACGACACGCTGCTGCGTGTGGGCGGCCTGTTCGTCGACCCGGACGGTGCAGAGCCGCTCGCCGCGCTGTCGGAAGAGTTGCTCGGGGAGCCGCAGGACCTCGCATCGATGACGCGCGCGGCGAAACGGCATGTCGTGGAGCGTGTGTTGCCAGCAGAGATCCACCGACTGCTGCGGCTCGTCGGACGTGCGCTGCCGTGGGTTGACCAGGGCGCAGCGCAGCGGGTCCTCGAGGCGCTGCTGATCGGCATGGACCGCTACCGCGTCTACGTCAGGCCGGACGAGCCGGTCCAGCCGGACGACGCCGAGGCGCTCAGGTCTGCCGCGGCGCGTGGGCTCGGCGACGCCCAGAACTCGGTCGACCGCGACGTGCTCACCGTGGTGATCGACCTCGTTCTGGGCCGGGCCGCCGGCGTCGCGGACGCAGCGGCGCAACGCGACTTCGTCGTCCGGTTCCAGCAGACGTGTGGCCCGGTCATGGCGAAGGCGGTGGAGGACACCGTCTACTACCGCTACGTGCGGCTCGTCGGGCTGGGCGAGGTCGGTGGCGATCCCGGCCGGTTCGGCGTCGCGGTCCCCGAGTTCCACGCCTTCGCCGAGCGAATCGCGGCGGACTGGCCGCTGACGATGACGACCCTGTCGACGCACGACACGAAACGGTCGGAGGACGTCCGAGCCCGCCTGGCCGTGCTGTCCGAGCGCCCGGCGGAGTGGTCCGCCTGGGTCCGCAAGGCGTGGGGCCTGGCCGCGGCTCACCGCGACGAACGGGTCGATCCACTCACCGAGTACTTCCTCTGGCAGACGGTGGTCGGGGCCTGGCCGATCAGTGCGGAGCGACTCGTCGGCTACGCGACCAAGGCGGTGCGTGAGGCGAAGCTGCACACTGCGTGGGTCGACGGTGATTCGGGCTACGAAGCGGCCGTGGCCCGGTTCTGCAGGGGCATCGCGACCGACGCCGACATCGCCCAGCATGTGGAGGCCTGGCTCACTTCCAGTGCGCCTGCGATTCGAGCAAACACCTTGGGCCAGAAGGTGATCCAGCTGCTCATGCCAGGAGTTCCCGACCTCTACCAGGGATCGGACGTCGTCGATCTGTCGCTCGTCGACCCGGACAACCGGCGTCCCGTGGACTACGCGGAGCGGCGGCAACGGCTGGATCGGCTCGATGCCGGTGAGCGGCCGCGAGACCTGGCCGACGAGAAGCTCCTGGTCACTGCGACGGCCCTGCGGATCCGGCGTGCGCGGCCCGAGGTCTTTGTCGGGGCCGGGGCCGGCCATGCGCCGCTCGCCGCCTCGACCGAGCACGCCATCGGCTTCCGTCGCGGACCCGGTGGCCCGGACGACGTGCTCATCGTGGCCACGCGTTGTGCGGGACGACTCACCAGCCGCGGCGGGTGGAGTGAGGCGGTCATCACGCTTCCCTCGGGCTCATGGCGGAACCTGCTGTCCGACAATGTTGTTGCCGGTGGTGCGGCGATGCTCCGGGACGTCGTGCAGCTCGATGGCCTGCCGGTGGCCATCCTCGTGCGCGACGACGTGAGGAGGACACGATGATGTCGCCGATCAGGGTGTGGGCGCCTGACGCGCAGGTCGTCGAATGCGTGGTGATCGGGGGAGACCGTCACGCGATGTCGGCAGAGGAGGGCGGCTGGTGGTCGTGGACGCCGGCCTGCGACGGTCCCGTCGACTACCTCTTCGCGGTCGACGCCCGCGACCCCGCCCCGGACCCGCGCAGTCCCTGGCTCCCGCACGGTGTGCACGGCCCGACACGGACCTTCGACCCGGGCACCTTCGCGTGGACCGACGGTGACTGGCGGGGCGCACGCGGCGGTGAGGGCACTCTGGGTGCGGTGTTCTACGAGCTGCACATCGGCACCTTCACCCGTGCCGGCACCTTCGCCGGCGCCACCGCAGGTCTCGACCACCTCGTGGAACTCGGTGTGGACGTCGTGAAGATCATGCCGGTGGCCGCCTTCGGCGGCCCCCATGGTTGGGGCTACGACGGGGTGCAGCCGTACGCCGTCCACCAGCCGTACGGAGGCCCGGTGGCCTTTCAGGAGCTCGTCGACGCATGCCATGCCCGCGGTCTGGCAGTGTGCCTCGACGTCGTCTACAACCATGTCGGCCCGGTCGGCAACTACCTGCAGGCCTTCGGGCCGTACTTCACCGACCGTCACTCCACGCCCTGGGGGCCGGCGCTCAACTTCGACGGGGTGGGCAGCGACGAGGTGCGTCGGTGGGTCATCGACAACGCGTTGCGGTGGTTCCGCGACTTCCACGTCGATGCCCTTCGCCTCGACGCCGTCCATGCGATCCACGACGACTCGCCCCGCCACCTCCTCGCGGAGCTGAGCGACGAGACGGCCGCCCTGTCGGCTCGGCTCGGCCGTCCCCTCGAGCTCATCGCGGAAAGCGAGCTCAACGACCCGGTCATGGTGACGCCGACGGCAGCGGGCGGTCGAGGCATGACGGCCCAGTGGGACGACGACGTCCACCATTCCCTCCATGTCGCCCTGACCCGCGAGCGGCAGGGGTACTACGCCGACTTCGCCGGAGGCACCGAGGCCTGGCCGGATGGGACCCCGCTGCGGATCCTGGCCAAGACGCTCACCGAGGCGTTCCTCCATGACGGGCGGATATCGACGTTCCGGGGGAAGGCCTGGGGGGCTCCGGTCGACCGGACCACCACGTCTGGTCATCGGTTCGTCGCCTACCTGCAGAATCACGACCAGATCGGCAACCGCGCCCAGGGCGACCGGATCAACGACACGATCTCTCCCGGACAGCAGGCGATCGGGGCCGCGCTGTACCTGCTCTCGCCGTACACGCCCATGGTCTTCATGGGCGAGGAGTGGCGAGCGAGCACGCCCTTCCAGTTCTTCACGTCGTTCGACGACCAGTGGCTCGCCGATGCGGTGCGCAAGGGGCGGCGCGAGGAGTTCGCGGCGCACGGGTGGACCGCGGCGGACATCCCCGACCCACAGGATCCCGCCACGCGAAGCGCCAGCGTCCTCGACTGGACGGAGACCAAGACGCTCGGGCACACCGAGATGCTCGAGTTCTACCGGGAGCTGATCAAGACCCGCCGAGGGGAGCCGGATGCCCGGTCGGGGAACCTGCTTGCGACCGCGGTTGACGTCGATGAGGAGGCCGGCTGGCTCATCATGCACCGGGGCCACGTCCACGTCGTCTGCAACTTCCGGCCGAGGTCACAGGTCGTGCCCGTCACGGGGCTCATGGTCGATCGGGTCCTCGTGTCGTGGGGCCGGGCTCCGGTCGTCGATGAGTCGGGCGTCCGCCTCGACGGCCACGACGTCGCCGTCATCCGCACCCGCTGACCAATCGAAAGAACAGCTTTCGGACCGGGAACAGCTGAACGGGACCGCGACTCGGCACGATCGAACGAATACTGCAGCGTTGCGAGGGGTTGGCCGCAACAGTTGTTCTTTCGATCGGCGCGTGGGGCCCCAGAAGGCGTTCTTTCGATTGGAGCTGTCGGGGTCAGGCGTCCTTGACGCGGACCATGCCCTCCTGCGCCGTCGTCGCGACGAGCTGGCCGTCCTGGAACATCTGACCGACTCCGAGCCCACGGCCGTTGGAGGCGGACGGCGACTCCTGGATGTAGAGGAACCACCGGTCAGCGGCGACGGGGCGGTGGAACCACATCGAGTGGTCGAGGCTCGCCACTCGGAGGCGGGAGTCGCCCCAGAGGAGACCGTGTCGCCGCAGCACCGGGTCGAGCAGGGAGTAGTCGCTCGCGTAGGCGAGGACGGCGGCATGGATGAGTGGGTCGTCGGGCAGCTCGCCCAGGGCCCGCATCCACACCTGCTGCTCGGCCGAGGCGCCGGGTGACGGACTGAGGAAGGTGGCCTCGTCGACCGGGCGCTGCTCGACCGGGCGCTGATGGGCGATGTGGTGAGCCGCCGGGTGGTCGATGCGCCCGAGCAGGTCGGCGAGCGAGCGCAGCCCCTCGGGACCAGGCAGCTCGGGCATGGTGAGCTGGTGCTCGAGACCAGGCGTCTGCGCCTGGAACGATCCGGTGAACGACATGATCGGCGCGTCGTTCTGGATCGCGTGAACGCGCCGGGTCGAGAACGACCTCCCGTCACGCATCTCCTCGACCGCGAACCTGATCGGCTGGGTGTCGTCCCCGGGCCGCATGAAGTAACCGTGGAGCGAGTGGATCGGCCGTGGCCCGTCTCGCTCCTCCACCGCCTTGAGGGTCAGCCCAGCGGCCATGACGCACTGGGCCAGCACCTGTCCGCCGAACACGCGCTCGTGCGGCATCCGCTGGCTGCGGCCCTCGAACACCCGCGCCCTGGTGGCCCCGATCGAGGACGCGGCACTCTGGCCGGCGATTCCCGTCACGGAGATCTGCGCCGTGCCGAGCTCCCGCAGGGTGAGCACGTCGATGAGGTCCTCGATGGGTGAGAGTGTCGGGGTGAGGTCGTCGGTCACAGCGTCGACCCTAATGCCCGGCGCCGGGCGGGCAGCACAGCGGCGAGCACCGTGGCCAGCACCGTGGCCAGCACCGCGGCGGCGGTCAGGCGTCGTCACGCTTCGAGCGCGAGCACGAGGGGCAGCACGGCGGGCACACCCGCCTCACGCAGCAGTGCCGCCGGCCACCGTCAGCGTCCACCGCGAGTCGGCGACGTCGTCGACGAGAAGCAGCGGACCGGGTATGCCGCTGAGCCGGCTTCGCAGGTCATCGCCGAGCCCCAGCCGTCCCCACGTGTTCGCGAGGCGAAAGGCGCTGTTCCCGCCCGGCTCTCCCACGGGCCCGCCGTCGACCAGGTCGAGGGCGCCGAGGTAGGGGAGCCGCCCGAGCTCACCGATGCCCGCGGCGAGGGACGACACGAGCCGAGGTCGGCGGCGGGAGGGCACCGAGGCGACGGCGACCGGCCGCTCGGCCCAGTCCCAGGTCCGCAGCACGTCCACGACTGCGCGGAGCACCTCGGGGGGAACCGGGCGGTCGCCTCCCTCGTCGGCCGTGGCCCGGAGCAGCTCGCGCAGCCGCTGCCCCCAACCGAGGTCGCTGAGACGCGCGACCGCGCGGCCCTCCACCAGGGCGACCTCGGGCGCGATGCGTCCCTTCACGGGGACACCGAGTCGGTCCATTCCGGTCGGCCACTGGGCGCGGGGCTCGAGGACCACGCCGGGCTGCTCGAGCCGGGAGCGAGCCGTGTTGATCGCGGCCTCCGGGATGGCGGTGGCGAACCACGCACCCGCGCACCCGTCGCACCGGCCGCAGTCCTGTGCCGTGTCGTCGTCGAGGCAGCGCTGGAGGAAGGCCATCCGGCAGCCGTCGGTGCGCTCGTAGTCCACCATGAGCTGCTGCTCCCGGTCGCGCGCATCGGAGACCCGTTGATAGCGCTCCGCGTCATAGCTCCACGGCCGCCCCGTCGCGGCCCAGCCGCCCTGGACCCGCTGCACCGCCCCGTCGACGTCGAGCACCTTGAGGAGCAGCTCGAGCCGAGTCCGGCGCACGTCGACGATGGACTCGAGCGCCATGGTCGACAGCGGCCGGCCGCTCTCCGCGAGGGCGCGCAGCACGGCGTCGGCCTGGTCCTGGCGCGGCATGGACGCGGATGCGAAGTAGCGCCAGATGTCCTTGTCCTCGGGACCCGGCATGAGCAGGACGTCCGCCCGTTCGGTTGCGCGGCCGGCACGGCCGACCTGCTGGTAGTAGGCGACCGGGGACGACGGCGCCCCCAGGTGCAGCACGAAGCCGAGGTCCGGCTTGTCGAAACCCATGCCCAGGGCCGATGTCGCCACCAGCGCCTTGATCTCGTTGTCCCGCAACGCCTCCTCGAGCCTGATCCGCTCGGCCGGCTCGGTCCGGCCCGTGTAGGCGGCGACGTCGTGGCCGGCGTCGCGCAGGGCCGCGGCGACGTCCTCGGCGGCCGCCACGGTCAGGGCGTAGACGATGCCGGAGCCCGGGAGGTCGCCGAGGTTCGCGATGAGCCAGGCGAGCCGCTGCTCGGGGGAGGCGAGCGGCAGCACTCCGAGCCGCAGCGACGCTCGGGCGAGCGGGCCCCGCAACGTGAGCACCTCCCGACCGCCCGCTGACAGCTGCTCGACGACGTCGGTCACGACGCGCGCATTCGCCGTCGCCGTCGTCGCGAGGACCGGTGTCTCCTCAGGCAGCGTGGTGAGCAGGTCCCGGATCCGCCGGTAGTCGGGCCTGAAGTCGTGCCCCCAGTCGCTGATGCAGTGCGCCTCGTCGACGACGAGCAGGCCGCACGACGCCGCGAGGGCCGGCAGCTGCTCGTCTCGAAAGCGCGGGTTGTTCAGGCGCTCCGGGCTGACGAGCAGCACGTCCACCTCGCCGCGAGCCAACGCTCCCGAGACCGCACCCCACTCGTCGGCGTTCGTCGAGTTGAGCGTGACCGCGCGGATCCCGGCCCGCTCGGCTGCGGCGATCTGGTCCCGCATCAGGGCCAGCAGCGGGCTGACGATGACGGTCGGACCGGCACCGTCGGCGCGCCGCAGCGCCGTCGCCACGAAGTAGACGGCCGACTTCCCCCACCCGGTCCGCTGGACGACGAGGACGCGGCGCCGCGATTCGACGAGCGCCTCGATCGCCTCGAGCTGCCCGTCGCGGAAGTCCACCTCGTCGCGCCCGACCAGGCGCCGGAGCGCGACGGTGGCGCGCTCGCGCAGGTCGGTGGCGGGTAGGGCGGTCGGTGAGCTGGGCATGGCACCCACCGTACGGGTCGACGGTGACCGAGCTCAGCGGCATACGGCATGGGCTGTGGACGGGGTGCACTGCGAAGGGAGGCTGTGGACGGCCCTGCAAGGATGGGGTCCATGGAGCCGTACGCCGCCCACGTGTCCCTGCGGTGGTCCGACATGGACGCCTACGCGCACATCAACAACGTCCAGTTCCTCCGCCTGCTCGAGGACGCTCGCGTCATCGGCTTCCGGGACTGGTTCGGGCAGGAGCGGTCCCTGCTCGACGAGGGCGTGCTCGTGTCGCGGCACGAGATCGAGTACCGCCATCCGCTCGGCTTCCGCCACGAGCCGGTCGAGATCCAGATGTGGGTCTCGCGCATCGGTGGGGCGGGTTTCGACGTGGCCTACGTGGTCACCGATCCTGACGGCGTCGGTGATGCCGGCGGTGATGGCGTGGGCGGTCAGCGCACCGTCTACGCCGTTGCCGAGACCGAGCTCGCGCTCTACGACTTCGCGTCCGCGTCACCGAGGCGGATGCGGCCGGAGGAGCGACAGGTCCTGGGCCAGCTCTTCGGTGACCCGGCGCCGTTCCGGAGGCGGCGGCGGTGAGCGCCGTCACGGAGCAGATCGACTTCGGGGACCCCCGCGGCCTGACTGACCTCTCGACCTTCATCGGCCGGGCGCGCGTCGCCGTTCCGGACGGCGCCATCCGGCTCCAGGTGCCCGGACGCGGGCTGCTCGTCGTCACCGTCGCTGTGCTCGAGGGTTCCGGCCTCCTGGGGGACGGGACCGTGCTCGGCCTCCGCGCCGTCCGCGTCCGGGACGCCACTCCCGGCATCGACGCGACGGTGGCCTTCGCGTCGATCACCGACCGCGTGGCGCGACATCGTGGCACTGGGACGACGTTGAGCGTGCCCCCGACCACGGTGTCGCCGCCCTGGGCCGGGCTGACGCCGCCGCGCGAGGGCTGGGAGCGCGTCGGCGCGCTCGACGCGGCCGACGTCAGGAGCGCCGCCGAGCGGGGCATCGCCGAGGTGGCGGAGGGGACCCCGGATGGAGCGGGCGGCGCCGCGGTGACGGCCCTGCGACGCCGGGTCTGGGGGGCGATGACGCGGACCGTCCCGCCGATTGCGGCAGGGCTCGCCTTCGGGGCGCACGTCCTCGGGTTCCTGCGGGACGGAGAGTCGACCGTCGTCGCCACGTGCGGACGGTGGACCCGGCTCAGCACGTCCCGGGGTCACGTCCTCGTGCGCTGACCCCTCGGTGCCCACGCGACACGGCAGGGCGTATGCCGCTCAGCCGGCTCCCGTCCACACGTTGCGGTCGGTGAGCACGTCCTTGAGGACGTCGATGCGGTCGCTGACGATTCCGTCGACGCCCAGGTCGAGCAGTCGGTGCATCTCGTCCGGGTCGTCGACCGTCCACGCGTGGACCTGCTTGCCGAAGTGGTGGGCGGCGTCGACGAGCTTGCGCGTCACGACGATCACCTCACGGCGTCCGAGGAGGTACGTCGGCGGGACCTGGAAGACGTCGGCGGGGGACCGGAGCAGACGCGACAGGGCGCGCGGGCCGAAGCGCATCAGGATCGTGCCGGCGTGGGCAGCGGCCGTCGCGACCCGCCCGGCGGACACCTTCCGGAAGGTGGTGATCTCTCGCTGGTAGAAGGAGCCGACGCACACCGAGTCGTACAGACCGCGGTGCTCGATCAGCTCCCAGAGCAGCTCGCTCGTCCGCGGCGCCTTGAGGTCGATGTTGAGCTTGGTCTCGGGGAAGGTCTCGATGACCTCGCTGAGCAGCGGCACGTGCTCGCCGTGACCGACCCGGGCCCACCGGATCTCGTCCCAGTCCAGGCTCCGGATCCGGCCCTGCAGGTCCGACACGCGATCGAGCCGGTCGTCGTGGAAGGCGACGAGGCGACCGTCGCGCGTGGCGTGGACGTCGGTCTCGATGTGGGTGTAGCCGAGGGCGACCGCGTTGCGGAAGGCGGTCATGGTGTTCTCGACGCCGAGGTTCGGCTCGTAGAGCGCGCCGCCCCGGTGCGCGAGGGCGACGGGCGTTCGCGCCAGGTACGGCCTCGTGCTCATGCGGTCGAGGCTATCCGTCGCTCGGCGACCCGTTGGTCACGGCCACCTCGCCCACACGGTGGTGTCCGTCGGCACCAGGCCTGCGCCGAGCGGCCCCGATGCGGCTACCACCTCGGCCCCTTCGGGCAGGGGCACCGGCTCGGCGCCGAGGTTGGCGACGACGAGGAGGCGCTCACCGTCGGCGCTGCCGTTGACGAAGGCGACGACGTCCGGGCCGTAGCCCCGGACGAAGGCCAGTGAGCCGGACCCGAGCGAGAGGTCGCGACGCCGGCGCAGCAGGGCTCGATAGAGCTCGAGGGTCGAGCCGGCGACCCCGTCCTGCTGGTCCACGGCGTAGTCGCCGTAGAAACTCGGCTGCGGCAACCAGGTTGCCGGGCCCGGTCCGAAACCGTGGCCCGGCGCGTCCCTGAACCACGGCATCGGCACGCGGCAGCCGTCACGTCCCTTCTCCTCACCGCCGCTCCGCACGAACGTCGGGTCCTGACGCAGCTCGTCAGGCAGGTCGGTGGACTCGGGCAGACCGAGCTCCTCGCCCTGGTAGAGGTAGGCGCTGCCGGGCAGTGCGAGCATCAGCGTCGTGGCTGCTCGGGCGCGCCTCAGTCCGAGCTCGCGGTCCGGCTGCGGGTCCTCGGCGCCGATCCCGTTGGGGCGCCTGGTGCCCGGCGCGTAACCGAGCCGCGTGGCATGGCGCACCACGTCGTGGTTGGACAGCACCCACGTCGAGGGGGCTCCGACGGAGTCCGCGGCGATCAGGGACCGCTCGATGACCGCGACGAGGTCCTCGGCGATCCACGGCGTGCCGAGGAAGTCGAAGTTGAAGGCCTGGTGCATCTCGTTCGGGCGCGTGTAGAGCACCGCCCGCTCCTGCGGCTCGACCCAGGCCTCGGCGCAGAGGATGCGCTCGGGCCCGCCGTACGAGTCCAGCACCTGGCGCCAGGACCGGTAGATCTCGTGGACACCGTCCTGGTCCCAGTAGGGGATGTGGTGGGTCGGCTCAGGGGAGTGGCCGTCGAGCGCGTGCGCCGCCGCCTCCTCGGTGTCACCGAGCATGTGGGTGCGCGCCCGGTGATCGGGCAGGCCGTCCTTCTTGACGAGGCCGTGCGCGACGTCGACGCGGAAGCCGTCCACACCCCGGTCGAGCCAGAACTGCAGGACGGACTCGAACTCCGACCGGACCTGCTGGTGGTCCCAGTTGAAGTCCGGCTGCGCGGAGTCGAACAGGTGCAGGTACCACTGGCCGGGCGAGCCGTCCGGCTCCGTGACGCGGCTCCACGCCGGCCCACCGAAAACCGACTCCCAGTTGTTCGGGGGCAGCTCATGTCCGGCGCCCCGGCCGTCGCGGAAGATGTAGCGCTCGCGCTCGGGGGAGCCGGGGCCCGCCGCGAGGGCGGCCCTGAACCACGAGTGGGCGTCGGAGCTGTGGTTCGGCACCAGGTCGACGATGACGCGCAGGCCGAGCTCGTGGGCCCGGGCGATGAGCTCATCGGCGTCGGCGAGCCGGCCGAAGAGGGGGTCGACCTCGCGGTAGTCGGCCACGTCGTAGCCCGCGTCGGCCTGCGGGCTCGGGTAGAACGGCGACAGCCACAGCGCGTCCACCCCGAGGCTTCGGAGGTGGCCGAGTCGTGCGGTGATACCGGGGAGGTCGCCGAGGCCGTCACCGTTCGAGTCGGCCCACGACCGCGGGTA
>CAVWGJ010000027.1:0-612968 GCA_963754395.1 uncultured Actinomycetota bacterium
GAGGGAACGTGGGGAAGTGAAACATCTCAGTACCCACAGGAAGAGAAAGCAACCGCGATTCCGTGAGTAGTGGCGAGCGAAAGCGGATCAGGCTAAACCGAGCATGTGTGATAGCTGTCAGGCGTTGCATGTCCGGGGTCGTGGGACCTCTGGCCGGCTCTGACAAGCCGGCAGGGAGTCAAAAATTTGCGTTATAGTCGAAGGGCATTGAAAGGCCCGGCACAGAGGGTGCGACCCCCGTAGACGAAATGGTGTGGACTCCTAGGGGATTATCCCAAGTAGCACGGGGCCCGAGAAATCCCGTGTGAATCTGGCAGGACCACCTGCTAAGCCTAAATATTCCCTGGTGACCGATAGCGGACAAGTACCGTGAGGGAAAGGTGAAAAGTACCCCGGGAGGGGAGTGAAATAGATCCTGAAACCGTGTGCCTACAATCCGTCGGAGCCTCCCCCCGTTGGGGGTGTGGGGTGACGGCGTGCCTTTTGAAGAATGAGCCTGCGAGTTAGTGCTCAGTGGCGAGGTTAACCCGTGTGGGGGAGCCGTAGCGAAAGCGAGTCCGAAGAGGGCGTTTTAGTCGCTGGGTCTAGACCCGAAGCGGAGTGATCTACCCATGGCCAGGTTGAAGCGCAGGTAAGACTGCGTGGAGGACCGAACCCACTTAGGTTGAAAACTGAGGGGATGAGCTGTGGGTAGGGGTGAAAGGCCAATCAAACTCCGTGATAGCTGGTTCTCCCCGAAATGCATTTAGGTGCAGCGTCACGTGTTTCTTGCCGGAGGTAGAGCTACTGGATAGCCGATGGGCCTCACCAGGTTACTGACGTTAGCCAAACTCCGAATGCCGGTAAGTGAGAGCGTGGCAGTGAGACTGCGGGGGATAAGCTCCGTAGTCGAGAGGGAAACAGCCCAGATCACCAGCTAAGGTCCCCAAGCGTGTGCTAAGTGGGAAAGGATGTGGAGTTGCTGTGACAACCAGGAGGTTGGCTTAGAAGCAGCCACCCTTTAAAGAGTGCGTAATAGCTCACTGGTCAAGTGATTCCGCGCCGACAATGTAGCGGGGCTCAAGCACACCACCGAAGCTGTGGCATTGACACACTGCTCAGCCGTGACACCTGCGGGTTCGCGGTTCAGGCGTGTTGATGGGTAGGGGAGCGTCGTGTCGCCAGGGAAGCGGCGGAGTGATCCAGCCGTGGAGGCGACACGAGTGAGAATGCAGGCATGAGTAGCGAATGACGGGCGAGAAACCCGTCCGCCGAATAACCAAGGGTTCCAGGGTCAAGCTAATCTGCCCTGGGTAAGTCGGGACCTAAGGCGAGGCCGACAGGCGTAGTCGATGGACATCCGGTTGATATTCCGGAACCGGCGAAGGACCGCCCCTGACGAGGCTTGTGATGCTAAGTGCCTGAAGCCTGCCCACCGACCCTTCGGGGTCACCGGGCGGGTGGAGCGCACGACCCGAACTTGTAGTAGTCAAGCGATGGAGTGACGCAGGAAGGTAGCCTCCGCGTGGCGATGGTTGTCCACGTCCAAGGGTGTAGGGCGGGGTCCAGGCAAATCCGGACCCCAGCAAGCCTGAGACCTGATAGTGACCGCGAATGCGGGAAGAGGGTGATCCTATGCTGCCGAGAAAAACTTCTAGCGAGGTTCGAGCCGCCCGTACCCCAAACCGACTCAGGTGGTTAGGTAGAGAATACCAAGGCGATCGAGTGAATCGTGGTTAAGGAATTCGGCAAAATACCCCCGTAACTTCGGGAGAAGGGGGGCCCTGATCGTGACGGCACTTGCTTCCCGAGCGTGATCGGCCGCAGAGACCAGGGAGAAGCGACTGTTTACTAAAAACACAGGTCCGTGCCAAGACGCAAGTCGATGTATACGGACTGACGCCTGCCCGGTGCTGGAACGTTAAGGGGACCGGTTAGCCGCAAGGCGAAGCTGAGAACTTAAGCGCCAGTAAACGGCGGTGGTAACTATAACCATCCTAAGGTAGCGAAATTCCTTGTCGGGTAAGTTCCGACCTGCACGAATGGCGTAACGACTTCTCCACTGTCTCAACCACGAACTCGGCGAAATTGCACTACGAGTAAAGATGCTCGTTACGCGCAGCAGGACGGAAAGACCCCGGGACCTTTACTACAGCTTGGTATTGGTGTTCGGTACGGCTTGTGTAGGATAGGTGGGAGACTGTGAAGCCGTCACGTCAGTGATGGTGGAGTCAACGTTGAAATACCACTCTGGTCGTTCTGGATATCTAACCTCGGTCCGTGATCCGGACCAGGGACAGTGCCTGGTGGGTAGTTTAACTGGGGCGGTTGCCTCCTAAAAGGTAACGGAGGCGCCCAAAGGTTCCCTCAGCCTGGTTGGCAATCAGGTGTCGAGTGTAAGTGCACAAGGGAGCTTGACTGTGAGACAGACATGTCGAGCAGGGACGAAAGTCGGGACTAGTGATCCGGCGGTGGCTTGTGGAAGCGCCGTCGCTCAACGGATAAAAGGTACCCCGGGGATAACAGGCTGATCTTGCCCAAGAGTCCATATCGACGGCATGGTTTGGCACCTCGATGTCGGCTCGTCGCATCCTGGGGCTGGAGTAGGTCCCAAGGGTTGGGCTGTTCGCCCATTAAAGCGGTACGCGAGCTGGGTTTAGAACGTCGTGAGACAGTTCGGTCCCTATCCGCTGTGCGCGCAGGAAACTTGAGAAAGGCTGTCCCTAGTACGAGAGGACCGGGATGGACGAACCTCTGGTGTGTCAGTTGTTCCGCCAGGAGCACCGCTGATTGGCTACGTTCGGAAGTGATAACCGCTGAAAGCATCTAAGCGGGAAGCACGTTTCAAGATGAGGTTTCCCCGCCCGCGAGGGCGAGAGGCTCCCAGCCAGACGACTGGGTTGATAGGCCGGACGTGGAAACACAGCAATGTGTGGAGCTGACCGGTACTAATAAGCCGACAACTTGACCAACAACGAAGATGCTACGCGTCCACTGTGCAGTTCCCGAGATACAAACGGCACACCCGCCGACAGGTTGATATCTCCACAGAGTTACGGCTGCCATAGCGAAGGGGAAACGCCCGGCTCCATTCCGAACCCGGAAGCTAAGCCCTTCAGCGCCGATGGTACTGCACTGGTGACGGTGTGGGAGAGTAGGACGCAGCCGGACACACTTTCACAAGGCGCCCTGGACGAGACTTCATTGATTTCGTCCGGGGCGCCTTTTTTTGTTTGCTGGACGCAGCGCGTGTGGCGCGAACGCGGTCCGAGGGAGAAGGATGACGTCATGAGCGACGACCGGGACAGGAACGATGACCGTCGAGGCGACGGCGCGAGGCGCGACGAGGGCCGCCCGCGTCGTGACGACGACCGTTCCGGGCGCGCCAAGGGGGCCTGGCCCGCGCGAGGCACGGGCTCGGCGGGTGGCAACCCGTCTCGTGGCTCAGGCTCCGCGCGAGCCGGCAAGCGCCCGAACGGGACTGGTCAACGGCCCTCTGGGGTCGACCGGCGTGACGACCGGAGGGGCGAGCGCCGGCGCGACGGGGGACCCAGTGACGGGAAAGGCTTCCCTCAGGGCGACGATCGGGGTAGCCGGCCCCGACGTGACGACCGGCGCGATGACCGGCGCGATGGGTCACGAGGCGAAGGGCGCGGCGACCGGTCCAGGGGCCGGACATCGGGTTCGTCGTCTCACGCACCTCGTGGTGGACATCGCGCGGAGAGCCGGGACTCCGGCCAGCCTCGTGACCGACGGGCCGGGTCGGAGGAGCGCCGTGGCGGCCCCAGGCTGACGCCGAAGTCTCCGCGCAAGCCGGAGCCCGCGATCCGGGAGGGTGTCACGGGACACGAGGTCGACCGTGGGGTCAAGAACCAGCTCCGGACGCTCTCCAAGGAGAACGCCGAGGGCGTTGCACAGCACCTCGTCATGGTCGCCGAGCTGCTCGACGTGGACCCGGAGGCGGCGCTGGCGCATGCCGAGACGGCGGTGCGCCGGGCCGGACGGGTTCCCGCCGCGAGGGAGGCCCTGGGACTCGTGGCCTACCGCATGGGTGACTGGGCCCGGGCGCTGAGCGAGTTCCGGACGGTGCGTCGCCTGTCTGGCTCGCACCACCTGCTGCCGCTCATGGTGGACTGCGAGCGGGCCCTCGGCCGGCACGCCAAGGCTCTCGAGCTGGCACAGAGCGAGGAGGCCGCGACCCTGGCCATCGACGATCGCGTCGAGCTGGCCATCGTCGTCTCGGGGATCCGGCGCGACCTGGGTCAGGTGGAGGCCGCAGCCGCAGGGCTCTCGGACCTCGTTCGGCGCCTCAGCCCGAATCGTCCCTCGGCTGCGCGCCTCTACTACGCCTATGCCGACGCCAAGCTGGCAGCGGGCGAGCTGGCCGAGGCGCGCGAGTGGTTCGCCCGAGCCGCCGACGCCGACCATGAGCTGACGACAGATGCCGCCGAGCGGCTCGACGAGCTCGATGGCGCCGAGGTCATGGACCTGTCGCCTGAGGAGGACGAGATCGATCCCGAGTCTGCTGAGGGCTGAGGCGGCGGGACACCAGCATGGACGCCCACGCCCACGCCTCCGAGCGCGAGACAGCGGATGAAGCGCCCTTCGGACGTGCGTCGGACGGCCCGATATCGGATGCCTACGACGGAATCGTGTGTGACCTCGACGGCGTCGTCTACCGGGGAGCCGGGGCGGTGCCTGGTGCCCCAGCCGCCTTGCGGCGCTTGGCTGCCCACGGAGTGCGGATCGTCTACGCCACGAACAACGCCTCCCGTCTGCCCGGCGAGGTCGCTGAGCACCTCACCGAGCTCGGCCTGCCGGTCACCGCAGACGACGTCGTCACGAGCGCGCAAGCCGGGGCCGCAGAGCTCGCGACCCTCGTTCCACGTGGGTCGCGCGTCCTCGCGCTCGGTGGACCCGGAGTCGCTGCCGCCCTCGACGAGGCCGGTCTCGATGCCGTGCTGCCCGGGTCCCCGGACAGCGAGAAGTCGGTCGACGCCGTCCTGCAGGGTCTCGGCCGCCAGCTCACGGTCCGGGACTTCGAGACCGCCGCCAGGCACCTCGCCGGAGGCGTGGCGTGGGTGGCGAGCAACGCGGACTCGACGTTGCCCCTCGAGTGGGGGCTCGCGCCCGGCAACGGGGCGTACGTCGCCCTGCTCGCGGCAACTGTCGGCCGCGAGCCAGCGGTGGTCGGTAAGCCACACGCGCCGCTCTTCCGCGCGGCGGTGGAGCGGCTCGGGAGCTCTCCGGAGGCGACCCTGGCCGTGGGCGATCGGCTTGACACCGACATCGCCGGCGCCGTGGCCGCCGGACTCGACTCTGCGTGGTTGCTCACCGGCGTGGACCGTCCCAGTGAGCTGCTCCGTCATCACGAGGACGGTGTGCCGACCTGGGTCCTGGGCGCCGTGGGCGAGCTCGAGCAGCCGTATGCCGCTGTGTGCCCGGCCGCTGATGGGTGGACGTGTGCCGGTGGCCGCGTGGCACTGTCCGCGAGTGGTCTGGACGTCGTCGAAGGTGGCGCACGTCCGGTCGAGCTCGTGCGAGCCGGGCTGGCGGCGCTGCTCGATACCGTCGAGGGCGGGACCGTGGGGTCCACTGAGCTCGAGCGGTGGGCCGCCCAGCTCGACGAGCTGCTGGACCGGTCTCGGTCGTCCTAACCGCTACGGTGGCTGGTGGACGTGGCAGCGGTACGGATCGCCGCCACCTCGCTGACCGGGCGAGCGCACAGCAGGGAGGCAGGATGAGCAGCAGCGAGTTCGAGGATCGGAAGACGACAGGCCCCTCTGCGCCCGAGGCGCCGGCCACCGGTGACGCCGCCATCGACGCAGTCCTGGCCGAGATGGCCGCAGCGCAGGACGCTCCGCTGGCCGAGCGGATCGACGCGGGTGAGCGCGCCCTCACTGCTCTCCAGTCTCGACTCAACGACCTCGGTGGCGCGTGACCCGAAGCCGCCTCGACGCTGCTCTCGTGGCTCGCGGCCTTGCCCGATCGCGGGCCCGGGCCGGCGAGCTCATCCGCGACGGCGTCGTCCTCGTCGACGAACAGGTCGTGGGCAAGCCCAGCCATCAGATATCGGATACCGCGGTCATCACGCTGACGCGTGAGGTCGACCACTGGGTCGGTCGAGCGGCGCTCAAGCTGCTGCGCGCCCTGGAGCTCTGGCCGATCGACGTCGCGGGCCGACGCTGCCTCGACGTCGGCGCGAGCACCGGAGGCTTCACGCAGGTCCTGCTCGAACAGGGAGCCAGCCAGGTGACGGCACTCGACGTCGGCCACGGTCAGCTGGCGGAGCTGCTGGCGCGCGATCCGAGAGTCGTCGACCTGCAGGGCACCAACATCCGGGACGTCGACGCCGTTTCGCTCGGCGGGCCGTTCGACCTCGTCGTGTGCGACCTCAGCTTCATATCCCTCACCGTCGCGCTCCCGGCGGTTCGGCTCCTCGTCGCCGACGGCGGCGACGTCGTCGTCCTGGTCAAACCCCAGTTCGAGGTCGGCCGCGAGCAGTTGGGTCGCAGTGGCGTCGTCACCTCGCCCCACGAGCGGCGTCGCGTCCTGCGCACCGTCCACGAGACGGCGACGCGACTCGGCCTCGGCATCCGTGCGGCGGCCCCCAGCCCGATCCGGGGCGGGGAGGGCAACGTTGAGTTTCTCCTGTGGCTCGTCCCACGCCACCTCATCTCCGCGGGCCTGTCCGCGGATGACATGCTGGACTCGATCGGCCGCCAGGAGGAGGAGTCGTGAACCGCCGCATCCTGCTCGTGGCGCACCCCCGTCGGCCCGAGGCGCTCACCGTCGCCAAGGGCGTCATCGATCGCCTCACGGACCTCGGGATCGAGGTGTCGCTTCAGGCGGACGAGGCAAAGGTGCTCGACCTCAAGCACAGCAACCGGGTCCGCATCGCGACCGAGGCGATGGTCTCGGAAGAGACGGTCGCCGAGGGGTGCGACCTCGTCGTCGTCCTCGGAGGAGATGGGACGATCCTGCGTGGCGCGGAGTACGCGCGGAGTGTGGACATCCCACTTCTTGGAGTCAACCTCGGACATGTCGGCTTCCTCGCCGAGGCGGAGCGTGATGACCTCGATGCCACGGTCGAGCACATCGCCAACCGCCAGTACACCGTGGACGAGCGGATGACGCTCCACGTCGACGCGAAGTTCGACGGCGAGATCGTGGCGAGCAGCTGGGCCCTCAACGAGGTGAGCGTCGAGAAGGCCTCCCGCGAGCGCATGCTCGAGTTGACCATCGAGGTGGACGGTCGGCCGCTGTCGAGCTGGGGCGGTGACGGACTCATCGTCTCGACGCCCACCGGGTCCACCGCTTATGCCTTCTCCGCGGGTGGCCCGGTCGTCTGGCCGCAGGTGGAGGCGATGTTGCTGGTCCCCAACTCCGCCCATGCGCTCTTCGCCCGCCCGCTCGTCCTCGGACCGGACTCGCACGTGGCGATCGAGCTGCGGACGGGGACCGAGGTCATCGGCATCATGTGGTGTGACGGACGTCGTCACATCGACCTGCCTCCCGGTGCGCGCATCGAGGTGCGCCGCGGAATTCGTCCGGTGCGGCTGGCGCGCCTGACGACCGCGCCGTTCACCGACCGGCTCGTGGCGAAGTTCAATCTCCCGGTAGAGGGTTGGCGCGGCGACGGGAGCCGGACCGGGCCCCTGGCCGGCCCCTCGCCCCGGTCGGACCGCTGGATCCGCAGCCAGTCGAGCGGCATGGGTCCCGCGCCGACCCCCGCCTACCGGCGCCCACCCGCATCGGACGCACCGGAGCAGACACGCGCGGACGACGTGGACGGCACGCACGGGATGCACGGCACGGAGGGGGCTCGGCCCTAAGGTGGTCCCGTGTTCAGCCAGATGAGGATTCGAGGGGTCGGTGTCATCCACGACGCGGTCCTCGACCTGAGCCCGGGCCTCAACGTGCTGACCGGTGAGACGGGTGCCGGCAAGACGATGGTCGTGTCCGGCCTGGGCATGCTCCTCGGCGAGCGGGCTGACTCGGGACTGGTCCGGACCGGTGCCGGCCAGGCCCTCGTCGAGGGCGTCGTCCAGCTGCCGCTGGGGCATCCGGCGCTCGAGCGCGCGGACGAGGCCGGTGCCGAGTACGAGGATGGCGAACTCGTCATCGCGCGGACCATCACCGCGTCCGGGCGGTCGCGGGCTCACGTCGGCGGTCGCACTGCCCCGGTCGGGGTGCTGGCCGAGCTCGGGCGCCATCTCGTCGCGGTCCACGGCCAGGCGGACCAATGGCGGCTCAAGCAGAATGAGGCGCATCGCGAGGTCCTCGATGACTTCGGGGGACCAGGGCTGTGCGCGTTGCGTGACCGGGTTGCGAGCCTCCATGACGAGTGGCGGGCCGCGGGGGCCGAGCACGAACGCCTTGTCGCGGAGTCGCGAGAGCGCGCTCGGACCATCGACTCGCTGACGGCGTCACTCGAGGAGATCGACGCGGTCGACCCGCAGCCCGGTGAGGACGCCGCACTCCGCGCCGAGGACGAGCGCCTCGCGCACGCCGACAGCCTGAGACTGGCGGCCGGCCGCGCGCTGGCCGACCTCAGCGGTGATGAGTATGCCGCTGAGCCGGCTCCCAACGTCCGTGACCTCCTGGGGTCGGCCAGGTCCGCACTGTCGCACGGGGCCGTCCACGACGAGCGGCTCGGTGCCCTCGACTCCCGACTCGATGAGGTCGCGACCCTCGTGACCGATCTGGCAGCCGAGCTGACCGGCTACCTCGAGGACGTGGAGCTCGACCCGCAACGCCTCGAGTACGTCCAGGAGCGCCGGGCGGCCCTGGCCGTGCTCACCCGGAAGTACGGCGAGTCGGTCGACGAGGTGCTCGCCTGGTCGCAGGACGCGGCGGCCCGCCTCGACGCACTCCTCTCCGCGGACGATCGGGTCGAGGTCCTCCACGCCCGGCTCGGCGAGCTCACCACCGACCTCGTCGCGGCTGCATCGGAGCTCACGGCCGCCCGCGTGGCCGCAGCCACCGACTTCGCAGCGCGGGTGTCGGAGGAGCTGTCCCATCTCGCGATGGGCAGGGCGGTCGTCGAGGTCCGGGTCGAGCAGCGCAGCGCAGAGGACGGGCTGCCGCTCCCGTCCGGGAAACGGGTCCGGATCGGGAGGCACGGCGCCGACGACGTCGAGATCCTGCTGGCCGCCAACCCCGGGGCCCCGCCCCGAAGCGTGGCCAAGGCCGCCTCTGGGGGTGAGCTGTCGCGGGTCATGCTCGCCCTCGAGGTGGTGGGCTCGAGCACCGTCGCCCCGGACGGCGCGGCGACGGCGCGCCGCCCCGGCACGCCGCCGACCTTCGTCTTCGACGAGGTCGACGCCGGGGTCGGCGGGCGCGCCGCCATCGACGTCGGTGCCCGGCTGGCCGCCCTCGCGGACCAGGCGCAGGTCATCGTCGTGACGCACCTGGCCCAGGTCGCGGCGTTCGCGGACCGGCACCTGGTGGTCCACAAGTCCGATGACGGAGCGATCACCTCGAGCAGTGTGACCGTGGTCGAGGGTGCCGACCGGCTCCGCGAGCTGTCCCGGATGATGGGCGGGGACGCGGACTCGGAGGCGGGTCTGGCGCACGCGCGAGAGCTGCTCGAGCAGGCGGACGCGCTGCGGGACTCCCGCGTCGGGGCGGCCTGAACGACTCCGTTTCGTTGCGTCCGGCGAGCGCTCGCCGGTCGGTGGCCCCCAGACTGACGTGGCACGATGGGGGCAACCATGGCCATGTCTCTACGCCGTCGTGCGCACGCCCCCACCTCGGGTCCCGGGGTGATGGGTCCTGCCCGCGTGGACGGCCGGACGAAGAACCTCACGAGGCGGTTGCGGCCCGGAGACATCGCCGTCATCGACCACGAGGATCTCGACAAGGTGAGCGCGGACGCACTCGTGGCTGCGAGGCCGGCTGCGGTGGTCAACGCTTCCGCCTCGATCTCCGGCCGTTATCCCAACGTCGGGCCACAGATCCTCAACGAGGCAGGCGTGCCGCTGCTCGACGCCGTCGGGCCCGCCGTCATGGACGCTCCACGACGGTGACCCACTGCGGCTGGACGGGGATGGGCTCTGGCATGGTGACACGAGGATCTCGTCGGGTCACCTGCTCGACGCCGAGGCGATCCAGGTCCAGATGCACGAGGCCCGTGCGGGCCTCGCGGTTCAGATCGAGGCCTTCGCGACGAACACGATGGAGTTCATCCGCAAGGAGCGCGAGCTGCTCCTCGACGGGATCGGGATCCCGCCCATCCGGACCAGGATCGAGGGCCGGCACACGCTCGTCGTGGTCCGTGGGTACCACTACCGCGAGGACCTGCAGACGCTGCGCCCGTACATCCGCGAGTACCGGCCCCTCCTCATCGGCGTCGACGGCGGCGCGGACGCCATCCTCGAGGCCGGCTACCAACCCGACCTCATCGTCGGCGACATGGACTCGGTCTCTGACCGAGCCCTGCGCTCCGGCGCAGAGATCGTCGTGCACGCCTACCGCGACGGCCGGGCGCCCGGGCAGGCCCGCGTCGAGGCGCTCGGCATCACACCGGTCGTCTTTCCCGCAGCCGGCACCAGCGAGGACGTCGCCCTGCTGCTCGCCGACGACGCGGGAGCGGAGCTCATCGTGGCCGTCGGGACGCATGTGACCCTGGTCGAGTTCCTCGACAAGGGCCGGGACGGCCAGGCCTCGACCTTCCTGACCCGGCTGCGGGTGGGCGGCAAGCTCGTCGATGCCAAGGGCGTGAGCCGCCTCTATCAGGCGCGCATCCCGGCGCGCATGCTCATCGTGATGCTCCTCGTCGGCATGCTCGCGCTCTTCGCCGCGATCTCCGCCACTCCCGCCGGCCAGGCGTGGCTGCAGGTCATCGCCGCCCGGTGGGACGACGTCTGGACCTGGACCGTGGGGATCTTCACGTGATCGACTTCCGGTACCACCTGGTCTCCATCATCTCGATCTTCCTGGCCCTGGCCGTCGGCATCGTCCTCGGCGCCGGCCCGCTCCAGGGCAACCTCGGGTCGCAGCTCACGGACCAGGTGTCCGCGTTGCGGACCGAGAAGCAGGATCTCAACGACCGGCTGGCCGCGAGCGAGAAGCGGGTCGCGGCCGGCGAGGAATACGCCGGAGCGGTCTCGGAACGGGTCATCGACGGAGCCCTCGCCGGCCACAAGGTCGCCGTCATCGTGCTGCCCTCGGCCGACGGCGCCCTGGTGGACCTCGTCGAGGAAGCCGTGACGAGCAGTGGGGCGACGCTGGGCGCCACGCTCACCATCAGCGGCGACTGGTTCGAGCCGGCGCGGGAGCCGGAGCGGACCGAAGCGGCGAAGGCGGCCGCCTCGACCCTTGGCATCTTCTCGGCGCTCACGGGGGACGCGCTGCTCGCCGAGGTGCTCGCTCGCCTCGCAGTGAGCAACGACGTGGTGTCCGCATCCGAGTCGCGGACCGCTGCGCTGGAGACCCTGACCGGCGCCGGGATGGTCGACTCCTCGACGGACGAGCCCGAGCCCGCCGACCTCGCGGTGATCGTCTCCGGGAACTTCGCCGGCGACGAAGCCGAGGTCCAGCGCCGGTCGGAGATGATCCGGACCCTCGCCCGCCTCGTGGCGGAGAACTCCGCGGGCGCCGTCGTCGCAGGACCCCAGCCCGTGGTCTCCGCGGGGCAGCCGGTCTCCTCCGACGCCGTCGCGGCCGTCCGCAGAGTCGATGCCATCGCCCGACTCATCTCGACGGTCGACCATGCGAGCGACCCGCCGGGACCGGCCGTCGTCGTGCTCGCGCTCGAGGCGGAGCTGGCCGGTGAGGTCGGGCACTACGGGACGGCGGAGGGAGCCACGGCGGTGGCGCCTCGGGTGGCTCCGTGAGGTCACGGGTCCGCGCGGGGCTCCGGGCTGCGGCCGTCGCAGCGGGTGGTGCCGCCGGAGCCGCGGCGACCCGACGTCTCGCAGCCAGTCTCCCCCAGCGGGCCAGGCAGCCCTGGGAACGGACCAACTACGCTGGGCGTCCGCTGACCCTCCTCGAAGGCCCCGCCTGGCTGGCCGGCGTAGCGACCGGGATCGGAACCGCGGCCCTGCTCGAGGCGCTCGACCGCGACGAGACGTCAGCAGCAGCCGTCCGGTCCTCCCCTGCAGCTGCTCTCGTCGTCACCGTTGCCAGCGGTGCCCTGGGAGCATTCGACGACCTGTCCGGCTCCGCCTCGCGCAAGGGGCTCAAGGGACACCTCGGCGCCCTGCGCCGGGGAGAGCTGACGACTGGGGCGGTCAAGATCGCCGGACTGGCCGTCACCGGGCTCGCCGGCGCGCTGCTCATCGACCGTGCCGGGGACCCGACTCGCGAGACCAGGGGGAAGGGCGCAGGAAGCGGTGAAGGGCGGACCGGACAGGCCGTCATCGAGACCCTCGTCGGGGGAGCGGTGGTGGCTGCGGCTGCCAACGTCGTCAACCTCTTCGACCTGCGCCCGGGGCGGGCGCTCAAGGTCGTCGTGGCCGGCACCGCCCCGCTCGCGATCGCCGGCTCCACCTCCGCCGCGTCGGCCCTGGGCGCCTCCGCCGGCGTCCTCGGTGACGACCTGGCCGGCGTGTCGATGCTCGGCGACACCGGGGCCAACGCCGCGGGCGCACTTGCCGGCCTGGCCCTCGTCGAGCGCTGCGGGTTGAGAGGCAGGCTCGTCGCGCTCGGCCTGCTGACGGGACTGACGCTCGCCTCCGAGCGGGTCAGTTTCAGCTCGGTCATCGAGGGCAACGACGTCCTCCGTCGCCTGGACGACTGGGGCCGGGCCCGTCCGTTGCACCCAAGACACCCGTGACACCCATGTCCTCATCGACCCCCGGCCCGGACACCGGAACCGGAGGATCGGTACCCACCGTCACCCGGACCGTGGTGGTGGCCGCTGGCTCGATCGCGGTGATCACACTGCTCGCGCGGGTCGTCGGTTTCGGTCGCTGGCTCACCTTCTCGCACTCCGTCGGCGCGACGCCCGTCGGGACGGTCTACCAGTCGGTCAACGCCGTGCCCAACGTCATCTTCGAGATCGCCGCGGGTGGCGTCCTGGCCGCCGTGGCGGTGCCCCTCGTGGCGGGGGCACTCGCGCGTGCCGACGGCCGGACCGCCGACGAGACGGCCTCGGCGCTGCTGACCTGGGCGCTGGCGGTGCTGCTCTCCACTCGGTGCCATCGTCCTCCTCGCCGCCCGGCCGATCGCCTCGGCCCTGCTCGGCACCGGTCAGCCGGCGGCGGTCGGACTCGGCGCCGACTTCCTGGCCATCTTCGCCATCCAGCTACCCCTCTACGGTGTCGCCATCGTCCTCGCGGGGATCCTGCAGGCGCACCGACGGTTCGTCGCCGCAGCGGTCGCGCCGCTCCTGTCCAGCCTCGTCGTCATCGCCACCTACCTCACCTACGGGTCGCTGGTGTCGGACCCCTCAGCCGAGATCGTCGCGATCCCCCGTGGGGCGGTCCTCGTCCTCGGGGTGGGCACGAGCCTCGGCGTGGCCGCGATGGCGCTGCCCCTGGCCGTCCCCATCCGTCGGGCCGGCGTCCGACTCCGGCCGCGGCTGCGCTTCCCGACCGGAGTCGGCAGCCGGGCCCGATCCCTCGCGCTCGCTGGCCTGCTCGCCGTGGCCGGTCAACAGCTCGCCACCCTCGTCGTCATCCGGCTCGCCAACGACCGGGGCGGCGTCGGCACCCTGAACGTCTTCACCTACGCCCAAGCGGTCACCCTGCTTCCCTACGCCGTGCTCGCCGTCCCGCTGGCCACCGCTGCCTTCCCGAGCCTGGCGGGCGCGGCCGCCGTGGAGGACAGGGACGCCTCGGACGCCGCGATGCGGGGCGCGCGCTCGGCGTCGGCCACGACGCTTCGGCACAGCTGGTTCGGGATCCTCGTCGTGGGTGCCGTCGGGGCCGCCTTGCTCGTCGCCGTCGCCGGCCCCGTGGGCACCTTCTTCCGCCTGCTCGACGCGGGCGATGCGGCGGACGCGTCCGGCGCGACGCTCGGTGCGATGGCCGAGTCCCTGGCCGCGTTCGCGCCCAGCGTGCCGGCGCTGGCGGTCATCGGCCTGCTGAGCCGAGCCTGCTACGTCCGCGGCAAGGCGGTGCTGGCGGGCGCCGTCGTGGGGCTGGCCTGGCTCGCCACGACGCTCACGCCGCTCCTGGTCCTCGACCCGGACCGGGCCGACGGGCCGGCGACCCTGCGGATCCTGGCGCTGGGCTCGAGCGTCGGCCTCGTGAGCGGCGCCGTCGCCCTGACCTGGCTCGTCGCACGGGTGTGGGGCGGCTCGGCCCTCTCGGTCCCGGGGCGCCCGATCGTGGCCACGCTCACGGGTTCCGTGGTCGCCGCCGTCGTCGGCTGGGTGGCCGGGACGCGGATCGAGGCGACCGACCTCCTCAGTGCGGTCGGTCTCGGCGCCGCGATCGGTGTCGGCTCGGCGGTCGTCCTGGCCGCCGTTGCCCTGGTGGTCGATCCCAGTCTGGTGCGTCGCCTTCGACAGCTGCGCGGACCGGTTCCGATGGCGGCCGACACCGGGAGCCCACCATGAGAGTGCTGATGGTCCTCGGTGACTCCACCGGGGGGATCGGGGCCCACGTCGACCGACTGGCGCGCGACCTCAGGTCGCTGGGCAACGAGGTCGTGCTCGCGACCTCCGCGTCGACGGCTGCCACCTTCGGCTGGCCGGACGCCCACCTGCTGTGGCCCGTCCACCGCGGACTGTCCGCACCGCGAGGCCTCGTCGACTGGCACCTGCTCAAGAACCTCGCGGGAACCGTCGACGTCGTCCACGCCCACGGACACCAGGCCGCCGTCGTGGCCGCGGTGGCCGTGTCCCGCGCTCGGCCGCGCCCCGGCTTCGTCGTGTCGCTGCACAACACCTTGCCCGGCAGCGTGGCCCATGAGTCCGACACCACCGTGGGCCGTATGCCGCTGGGCTCGCCCCGAGCCCAGACCGTGGTCTCGAGGGCGGTGCGGACCGTGGTGGGCTGGGCCGTGCGGCGCGCGGCACTTGTCACCGGGGCGAGCGACGATCTTGTGGAGCTGGCCCGGCTCCTCGGTGCCCGGCAGGCCGAGCTCGCGACCGTCGCGTCGCCCGCGGTCCCGCGCCTGCTCGCAGCCCCGGTGACCACGCCTGCGGAGCGTCGGGCTGCGAGGGAGGCACTAGGGGGCGCTGTCGGGCCTGCCGCGACCGGCTGCGACGTGCCGCTGGTGCTGACCGTGGCTCGGATCGCCCCGCAGAAGGACCTGCCTACGCTCGTCGCCGCTGCGGGATCGCTGCACAGCCCGGCCCGCTGGGTGGTCGTGGGTGGGGGGGACGAGCGGCTGCGCGCATCCCTCGAGAGCGAGCTCAGCGGCATACCCCTGGATCTTGTCGGTGCCCAGCCGGATGTGGAGGCCTGGCTGCAGGCCGCGGACGTCTTTGTCCTGACGAGCCGGTGGGAGGCGCGGGCACTCGTCGTGCAGGAGGCGATGGCGGCCGGCCTCCCGGTCGTTGCGACGCGGACGGGAGGTCTGCCGGGCCTCATCGGGGAGGCGGGCCTGCTCGTCCCTGTCGGGGACTCACGTGCGGTGGCCGACGCCGTCGGCCGGCTGCTCGACGACGAGGGGCTGCGACGGCGCCTGTCCGGCGAGGCTCGCGCCCGCGCGACGACGTGGGCGTCTCCGGAGGAGGAGGCGCGCCGCTGGGTGGCGCGGTACACGGCCGCGGCCATCCCATGACGTAGACTTAAAGCCCGTGGTGGAAACGACGAAGCACATCTTTGTGACCGGAGGCGTCGCCTCATCGCTCGGGAAGGGCCTGACGGCTTCCAGCCTCGGTCGACTGCTTCGGTCGCGTGGCCTGCGCGTCACGATGCAGAAGCTCGACCCCTACATCAACGTCGATCCGGGGACGATGAACCCGTTCCAGCACGGGGAGGTCTTCGTCACCGACGACGGCGCGGAGACCGATCTCGACATCGGCCACTACGAGCGATTCCTCGACGTCAACCTCGTCGGCGCCGCCAACGTGACGACCGGGCAGGTCTACAACAACGTCATCGCCAAGGAACGGCGCGGCGAGTACCTCGGCGACACGGTCCAGGTCATTCCGCACATCACCAACGAGATCGTGGCCCGGATGCGGGCCCTCGCCACCGGGACGCCGGACGCGCCGGACGTCATCATCACCGAGATCGGCGGCACCGTCGGCGACATCGAGTCCCTGCCCTTCCTCGAGGCGGCCCGCCAGGTGCGTCACCTGATCGGCCGCGAGAACAGCTTCTTCCTCCACGTCTCCCTCGTGCCGTACATCGCCCCGAGCGGGGAGCTCAAGACCAAGCCCACCCAGCACTCGGTGGCGGCGCTGCGCCAGGTCGGCATCCAGCCCGACGGGCTGGTGCTGCGCGCGGACCGGGACATCCCGGAGCCGATCAAGCGCAAGATCTCCCTGATGTGCGACGTCGACGTCGACGCGGTGGCTGCCGCGGTCGACGCGCCGAGCATCTACGACATTCCCAAGGTGCTGCACCGGGAGGGACTCGACGCCTACGTCATCAGGCGGCTCGGGCTCGGCTTCCGGGACGTCGACTGGACCGAGTGGGACCAGCTCCTCCAGCGGGTGCACGATCCCGAGCACGAGGTCGAGGTGGCCCTCGTGGGCAAGTACATCGACCTGCCGGACGCCTACCTGTCCGTCACCGAGGCCCTGCGAGCCGGCGGGTTCCACCACGACGCCAAGGTCCGGATCCGCTGGGTGGCCTCTGACGAGTGCCAGACGGAGGCGGGCGCACAGAAGGCCCTCGGCGGGGTCGACGCGGTTCTCGTTCCCGGGGGCTTCGGCATCCGCGGGATCGAGGGCAAGCTCGGTGCCCTGAGGTGGGCGCGAGAGCGCCTGGTCCCGACGCTCGGGATCTGCCTCGGCCTCCAGTGCATGGTCATCGAGTACGCCCGGAGCGTCCTGGGGATCGCGGGGGCGTCGTCGACGGAGTTCGACCCGCAGTCCGAGGCGCCGGTCATCGCGACGATGGAGGAGCAGAAGGTGTTCGTCGACGGTGCCGGTGACCTGGGCGGCACGATGCGGCTCGGTCTCTACCCGGCCTCGCTCGAGGAGGGCTCCCTCGTCCGTGAGGCCTACGGCCAAGCCGAGGTCAAGGAGCGCCACCGTCATCGCTACGAGGTCAACAACGGCTATCGGGCCCAGCTCGAGGGGGCCGGGCTGGTCGTCTCGGGGACCTCGCCCGACGGGCAGCTCGTGGAGTTCGTCGAGCTGCCCCGGGCCGTCCACCCCTACTACGTGTCGACGCAGGCCCATCCTGAGTTCCTCTCGCGTCCGAACCGGGCGCACCCCCTCTTCGCCGGTCTCATCGGAGCCGCGCTGGAGCAGCAGCGGGCGGAGCGGCTCGTCGAGGTCGAGCGGCCGCGCCACCTCGGTGAGAGCGAGACGTCGACCGTCTCCGACCCCACCCTCGTCCCCGTCCCGGCTGACGCGGAGTGAGCCTGTCGGCCCCGAGGGGCGGACTGCCCGATGTCGTCGAGGACTGGACCTCGGCACCGGTCCTCGAGTCGGAGGTTCCCTTCTCCGGCCGGATCTTCGACGTCCGGCGTGACCGCGTCGACCTCGGCGAGGGCGGGGTCGTCGTCCGGGACTACATCGAGCACCCCGGTGCCGTGGCCGTCGTCGCACTCCAGCCCTTCGACGGGGTGGACCACGTCCTGCTCATCCGCCAGTACCGCCATGCGGCGCGGGGGCACGTGTGGGAGCTGCCTGCGGGCCTCCTCGACGTCGCGGGGGAGCCGCACTGGAAGGCGGCCGCCAGGGAGTTGGCCGAGGAGGTCGACCTCGTCGCCGGGCAGTGGCACGTGCTCATCGACGAGCTCGCCTCGGCCGGTGCCTTCCCCGAGCCGGTTCGGATCTTCCTGGCCCGAGGCCTGAGCGACGTGCCCGGCGAACACCGGCATGAGCGGCACGCCGAGGAGCTGACGATCCGGCCCCTCTGGGTGCCCCTGGACGACGCGCACGAGGCCGCCCTCCGGGCGCAGATCAGCAACAGCGCTGCCCTCATCGGGGTCCTCGCCGCGCATGCAGCGCGGGCGGCGGGCTGGGCGACCCTGCGTGCCAAGGACGCCCCATGGCCGGCATGGGAGGCCCAACGAGCTGGGGGAGAGTCCGCTCCCCACCGGACCTGACCATGGCGGGCACCTGACCATGGCTGACATGACCGGTTCCTGTCCCTGCGGGGGCGCCTCCTACCGCGCGTGCTGCGAGCCCGTCCTCGACGGCGTCCGCGTGCCGGCCACGGCCGAGGAGCTGATGCGATCGCGCTACACGGCCTATGCGGTCCACCACGCCGACCACATCTTCCGGACGTGGCATCCGCGAACGCGCCCCGAGCGCCAGCCCGTCGACCCCGAGGTCGACTGGCTGGGCCTGCGGATCCTTCGCGTCGAGGGCGGTGGCCCGGATGACGACACCGGCGTGGTCGAGTTCGTCGCCCGGAGCTCCGGCCCCCTCGGCGCTGGTGAGCTGCACGAGGTGAGCCGGTTCGCCAAGCGAGCCGGACGCTGGTTCTACGTCGACGGCGACCCGGGCTGAGCGGACGCGCCCGGCCGGGCCCGCTGGTCCCTGGTCCGCAGAAGTCGTTCTTTCGATTGGGTCCTGGTGTGACGGGGCCGGCGGCGCAGGACCGCCGTTGCGACACCGGCGAGGAGCACGAGGCCGCCGAGCAGCTCGAGCAGCGTCGGACGCTCCCCGAAGGCCAGGGCAGCCGCGGCCATGCCGAAGACCGGAACGAGCATCGCGAACGGGGTGACGCTCGCCACGGCATGGCGCGAGAGCAGCGTGTTCCAGATCCCGTAGCCGACGAGTGAGGACAGGTACGCCGTGTAGGCCGTCGAGGCGGCTGCCTCCCAGCCGAAGGCGGCGAGGCCATCGGCGATCGCCTCCGGTCCCTCGATCACCCAGGAGAGCACCAGGGCTGGAAGGGGGACGACGAGCCCGGACCAGACCGTCAGGCCCAGGCCGGACACGTTCCCGACCCGGCGCGTGAGCACGTTGCCGATCGCCCACGAGACGGCTGCGAGGATGACGACCGCAAGCGGCAGGAGCGGCGAGCTCAGACCGCGACCCACGGCGATGACGACCAGTCCGGCTCCGCCGAGTCCGACGCCGAGGAGCTGGCGCTGGGACGGCCGCTCACGGAGCCACACGGCGGCGATGACCACGGTGAACAGGACCTGGGCCTGGAGCACGAGCGACGAGAGACCCGGCGGCATGCCGAGGTGGATTCCGACGTAGAGCAACGCGAACTGGCCGAGGCTGACGAAGGCGCCGATGAGCAGCAGGTCACGCCATGGGAGCGCGGGTCGCCTGATGAAGAACACGGCAGGAATACAGACGACGACGAAGCGAATCGCGAGGAAGAGTAGTGGCGGCACGTCGTCGAGCCCGACGCGAATGGCCACGAAGTTGCTGCCCCAGATGAGCGCGACGAGGACGCCCAGAGCGGCGTGGCGAGGACGCATGGACCGAGTCTGCGGGAGCAGACGATGAAAGACCATCAAATAGTCGTGGCGCACACCATGTAGCGTTGCTGCATGATCGATCCGGTGGCGCTGCGTTCCCTCGTCGCGGTCGAGCGGCTCGGCTCCGTCGGTGCCGCGGCGACGGCGCTCGAGTACACACCGAGCGCCGTCTCCCAGCAGATCAAGCGACTCGAGTCGCAGACCGGGGTGCAGCTGCTCGAGCGGCGCGGGCGTGGCGTCCTGCTCACGGAGGCGGGCCGGTCCCTGACCGAGTCGGCGCGTGACCTGCTGGCCGAGATGGAGCGTCTCGAGGCTCGGGTGCGGGGCATCGAGGGCCAGCCCGTCGGCTCCGTGCGCCTCGCCGTCTTCGCCACCGCGTATCGCGGCATCCTTCCGGGAGTCCTTGCACGGCTTCGCGCCAGGGCGCCCGGTGTCGTGCTCAAGGCCGATGAGATCGATCCGTTTGACGCCGTCGACGCAGTCGCTGCCGGCTCGCACGACCTGGCCGTCGTGCACAACTGGGAGCCCCTGCCGCTGGCCATCCCCGCCCACCTCGAGGTCCGGCACGTCGGACGAGATGTCGCCGACGTCATCCTGCCTCGGACCCACCGGCTCGCGGATCATCGCGAGCTGTCGGTTGAGGACGTGCTCGACGACGAGTGGGTGTCGGTTGCGCCCGGCTCGATCTGCCACCAGTGGCTCGTGAAGATGTTCGCCGACGTCGGGCGCGCACCGCGGATCCGGCACTTCGCTGACGAGTTCGCAACCCATGTCGCCCTCGTGGGCGGCGGTCAGGTGGTCGCCCTCGTGCCGCGCCTCGGTCGTGGTGCGCTGCCGGGCGACGTCAGGGCGGTGCCGATCACGCAGCCGGTGTCGGCCCGGACCGTGAGCGTCCTGTGGCGCTCGACGATGGGCACGAGCCCCGCCCTCACTGCGGTCGTGGATGCCCTCTCCGCCGAGTCGGTGGCCGCGCTCACCTGAGTCGTCGTGGTGAGGCCGCCGCGGGACAGGCTCAACGGAGCCCCGATCGCTTCTGCGGATTCGGCCACGGCAAGTCCCCACCGGGGACTAGCGTTGTCCTGCTCAACCGGCTGACAACGATGTGGCAGGGGATCAGGATGATGGCGCACACCTCCGACGGCATCGCCCGGAGCCGGACCCGAGCGGGGCGCGTCGCTGCGCTCCTGGTGGGCGCCCTCGTCGCCGCCACCTTCGTCGCAACCAGCCGCCCCGAGCCCGCTGTCGCGGCTCAGCGTCTGCCGTCCGGCTTCCTCCTGCAGGACATCGCGACGGGGATGGCGCCACCCTCGTCGGCCGGACCCGGTGACCTGTTGACCGACTTCGACTACCTGGCGGACGAGAGCTTCTTCGCCGTGGGCAAGTACGGTCGCGTCCAGTGGGTGCCGAGAACCGGCACGCCGAGGCGCATCGCATCGCTGACCGTGAACTCCACGGGCGACCTCGGCCTCGTGAGCGTCGCGGTCGCCCCCGACTACGAGACGAGCCATGCCATCTACACGGCACGGACCGTGCCGAGCACCGGGAGCGGATCGGGCGCCAACGGAATCCTTCGCCTCAGCAGGTGGACCGTGGTCGTCGACCAGGGCGGCCTCCCGACCGGTCTCTCCAACGAGCGGGCCGTGCTCGAGACCTCGGCGGACGGGAGGATGCACTCCTTCGGATCGATCCTCGTGGACCCTGATGGGACGATCTGGGTGAGCATCGGCGACGGAGTCGTCAACGTGACGGACAAGATGGCCCTGCGAGCCCTCAATGTCAACGACGTGCACGGCAAGGTCCTGCGGCTTCGTCCGGACGGGTCCGGCCACCCGGACAACCCGTTCTACGACGGGACGAATCCACGGGCAGCCCGCAGCCTCGTCTACGCGAGTGGACTGCGCAGCCCGTTCCGGTTCAGCCTCGACCCCGGCACGGGACTGCCGCTGCTCGGAGACGTCGGCCGTGCGGTCACCGAGGAGGTGGACTTCATCCGGCCGGGGTACTCGTTCGGGTGGCCCTGCTGGGAGGCCTCCCAGCCCGCTCCGGGCTACAAGGACCTGCCGGAGTGCACCGGGGTCACGACGACGAAGCCGTTGTGGGAGTACCCCCACGCCGGTAGCGGCGCCGCCGTGACCGGGGGCGTCGTCTACACCGGCACGTCCTATCCGGCGGCCTACCGAGGCCGCTACTTCTTCGGGGACTACGTCGACCAGACCCTGTGGACGTTGGGCTTCTCCTCGGCCGGGGCGCTGACCACCGCGCCGGAAGCGAATGGCTTCGGCGTGGACATCGGGGCACCGGTCCGGTTCGCCAGTGGGCCGGGCGGTGACATCGTCTATGCCGACATCTCGGCCGCCCGGCTGCGCCGCCTCGTCTATGCACCCGGGAATGCGGCCCCCGTTGCCTCGTTCACGAGCAAGGCGGATGCGAACACGCGCACCGTGAGCTTCGACGCGACGGATTCCCTCGACCCGAACGGCGACAAGCTCTCCTACAAGTGGGACTTCGGGGACGGGACCGGAACAACCGGGGTTGCGGCGACCCACGGCTACGCTGCCGATCCGGACCATTACACGGTGACCCTGACCGTGACCGATCCACTCGGGGCGTCAGACCGGGAGACAGGGGTGGTCTACCCGGCCAACCACCCACCGACGCTTGACGTGAGCTGGCCCGACCCTGCCGCCACGTATGCCGTTGGTGAGGTGATCCACGCCAGCGCCACGGCGTCCGACCCCGAGGACGGGCCCGTCAGTGTGTCGTGGTCCTCGCGACTCGAGCACTGCTACTCGCTCACGGACTGCCATGAGCACTACGGCGAGACGGCCGACGGTCCGACGTTCGACATCGCCATGGACGGCCATGACGGGGATACGCGGCTCTGGCTGACCGCCGCCGCCACTGACTCCCGAGGAGCGACGACGACCTCCGACTTCGCGGTCCAGCCGCGGCAGCGTCGGGTCACGGTATCGAGCACGTGGCCGGCTGCCTTCACCATCGCGGACACCCAGACCAGCTCGACGTTGCTCACGGAGGGGATGACGGTCAGCGTGGTGGCGCCCGAGAAGGGCTTCGACGGGCTGTCCAAGTTCGTCTCGTGGGCGGATGGTCCGACGAGCCGGATCCGGCAGATCAAGGTCGGTCCCGCCGACCTCGAGCTGGGTGTCGTGTACCGCACGCCGATCGACGACCGCTACGCGTCGGATGCTGCCTTCCGGACGAAGATGGGTGATCCAACCGGAGCAGAGCAGGGCGACCTCGCCGTCCGTGCCAGGACCTTCGCCGGTGGGGTCGCGTACTGGTCGCCGGCCGCCGGCGTCCACTGGGTCTCCGGCTCGATCGCGAGGGTCTATGCCGCGCTGGGTGGGCCCGCGTGGTGCGGCGTGCCGACCACGGACGAGCTACGGACGAACCCGGTTGGCGGCTACTACAACCACTTCACCCGGAGCTGCTCGATCTTCTGGGGCAGCGGCGCCGGGGCGCACTCGGTGAACGGACAGATCCGCGCGCTCTGGGGCAGCCTCGGTTGGGAGAAGTCCCTCCTCGGGTACCCCACCACGAACTTCGCACCGACGAAGGCACGGCCGGGGTACCAGACGCGATTCCAGAAGGGAGCGATCTACTACTCCACCAGCACCGGCGCCCAGTACCTCACCGGTGCGATCAGCTCGAAGTACCTCGCGCTCGGCGCCGAGGCGTCGACGCTGCGCTTCCCGACGACGCACACGAGGCCCACGGCGACTGGGGGGCGCTACCAGCACTTCCAAGGGGGCTCGATCTTCTGGAGCGGCACCACCGGTGCCCATCACCTCACCGGGGCGATCCGGGCGAGGTACGAGAGCCTCGGGTGGGAACGCTCTTGGCTCGGCTATCCGAAGAGCGATCCCTACACGGTCAGCGTCGGCATTCGCCAGAACTTCCAGCGCGGTTACCTCGTCTGGAACCGGTCGACCGGCGCAGTGAGGGCGTACTCGTACTGACGGTCGACACACCACGGGGTCGTGTGCCGCTGGGCTCGTTCGGGGAGCATCCCACCGTCATCGTGTGGCTGGCTGGACCCCGTAGGATTGGGCGTCGTTGCCTCGGCGCCCCGACCTCGCGCACGACGAGGCCGTCCGAGCGCGACCGAGCCCAGCGGCATACGGCCACATCGTTCGAGACCCCGCACCATCGGAAGGACACCTCCGTGCTCCGCACTCACGAGGCCGGCACCCTGCGTGCCGACCACTCCGGACAGACCGTCACCCTCACCGGCTGGGTGGCGCGACGGCGCGATCATGGTGGCGTCGCCTTCCTCGACCTGCGGGACGGCAGTGGCGTCGCCCAGGTCGTCGCGCGTGACGAGGTGCTCGAGGTGGGCGGCGCCCACGACGTGCGCAGCGAGTACTGCGTCAAGGTCACCGGTCTGGTGCGGGTCCGTCCGGAGGGCAACACCAACCCCGATCTGCCCACCGGCGAGATCGAGGTCGTCGTGGACGAGCTCGAGGTGCTCAACCCGAGCGCGCCACTGCCGTTCCAGATCGACGAGCGCGTCAACGTCGGCGAGGAGGCCCGCCTCAAGCACCGCTACCTCGATCTGCGCCGACCCGGCGCCAGCTCGGCCGGCGCTGCGATCCGCCGGCGCTCGCAGGTCAACGCCGCGGCCCGCAGGATCCTCGGCCAGCGAGACTTCATCGAGATCGAGACGCCCACCCTGACCCGCTCCACGCCGGAGGGCGCTCGGGACTTCCTCGTGCCGGCCCGTCTGTCACCGGGGTCTTGGTACGCACTCCCGCAGAGCCCGCAGCTGTTCAAGCAGCTGCTCATGGTGGCCGGCATGGAGCGCTACTACCAGATCGCCCGGTGCTACCGCGACGAGGACTTCCGGGCCGACCGCCAGCCGGAGTTCACCCAGCTCGACATCGAGATGTCGTTCGTCGAGCAGGAGGACGTCATCGAGCTCAGCGAGGCGATCATCGCCGAGATCTGGAAGCTGATCGGGGTGGATCTCGAGACGCCGTTCGACCAGATGACCTACGACGAGGCGATGCGCCGCTACGGCTCCGACAAGCCGGACCTGCGCTTCGGCCAGGAGCTCGTCGAGTGCACGGAGTACTTCCAGGACACGACGTTCCGCGTGTTCCAGGCCGACTACGTCGGCGCCGTCGTCATGCCCGGGGGAGCGAGCCAGCCGCGCAAGCAGCTCGACGCCTGGCAGGAGTGGGCCAAGCAGCGTGGCGCCCGGGGTCTCGCGTACGTCCTCGTGGGCGAGGATGGCGAGCTCGGCGGCCCGGTGGCCAAGAACCTCACCGACGCCGAGCGGGCCGGCCTTGCCGGGCACGTCGGAGCCGGGCCGGGCGACTGCATCTTCTTCGCCGCCGGCGCGACCAAGTCCTCACGCGCGCTGCTCGGCGCGGCTCGCCTCGAGATCGGGCGGCGGTGCGGACTCGTCGACGAGGACGCGTGGAGCTTCCTCTGGGTCGTCGACGCACCGCTCTTCGAGCCCGCCGCGGAGGCGACGGCCTCGGGGGACATCGCGCTCGGCTACAGCGCGTGGACGGCCGTGCACCACGCGTTCACCTCGCCGAAGGAGGAGTTCCAGGACACCTTCGACCAGGACCCCGGGTCGGCGCTGGCCTACGCCTACGACCTCGTCTGCAACGGCAACGAGATCGGCGGCGGCTCCATCCGTATCCATCGCCGCGACGTCCAGGAGCGGGTCTTCGACGTCATGGGGATCGGCCACGAGGAGGCGCAGGAGAAGTTCGGCTTCCTCCTCGACGCCTTCCAGTACGGCGCGCCACCGCACGGCGGCATCGCCTTCGGCTGGGACCGAATCGTCTCGCTCCTCGCGCGGACGGAGTCGATCCGCGACGTCATCGCCTTCCCGAAGTCCGGTGGTGGGTTCGACCCGCTCACCGGCGCGCCCGCGCCGATCACGCCCGAGCAGCGCAAGGAAGCGGGGGTCGACGCTGCCCCCGAGCCGTCGACGGCACGGGTCTGACGACCCGACCACGGCAGGAGGTATGCCGCTGAGCTCGCTGAGCCCAGCGGCATACCTCCACGTGGGGCCGGCCCCGCCCCCCGCAACACACCCGCTTGCGTACTGCTGCCCCCGGGTGCAGCAGGCAGGAGCGCGAGGTTACCGGGTGTGTTGCGAAGATGCGAGGCGCCGGCTCGACCACACGTGGTCCTCGCCGAAGCCGAGCCCGTGGTAGAGCCGACGCGCCACGTCGTTGTCGGAGTACATGCCGAGGGTGCAGACGCCGTCCGAACGGACCGCCTCGCGCGTCAGGCTAGCCGTGACGGCGAGGCCCAGTCCCGTGCCGCGCTGGTCCGCCCGGACGGTGATCCCCTCGAGGATCGGGATGCCGGCCACGGTCTCGTCCCGGACGCCGCACGCGACCAGGGCGCCGTCGGCGTCGCGAACCCCCACCCACCGCTGTCCCGGGGTCTCGAAGGGACGTGCGTCCGTGCGCGCGTTGGCGACCTCGAGGAGGGCGCGGATCTCCTCTCCGTCGGCCCCTTCGAGGCCGACGACGCGGTCCTCGCCGGGGACCCGGGGCGGATCGGTCCGTGCACACATCCACTCCCAGTCGCCCCCGACCTCCGTGAGCGGCACGACGCGGGCGAAGGCCGGGAAGGCGGTCCGGTCCACGGTGGCGTGGAGCAGACGAGGGTCGTCGAAGAAGTGCCGGTCGGCCAGGTCGGCCGCGAGTTGCTCGACGTCGTCCGGCCGCCCCATGACGACGATGCCGAGGCGGCGGGTGTGCGTCCGGCGCGGGGCGATGACGGCGGTGCCGAGCGACCAGCCGGGGCGCTCGAGGGGGTCGGGCAGGTCGTAGCGGACGAAGGCGTCACCGTCGGTTGCAGCCAGCAGCTCGGCGTTGGTGGTGAGGCGGATGGCGCGCACCCGTTGGCGCCGGTCGGTCATGCGTCGATCACTCCCTGATGCCGAATCGGTGGTGCAGGCGGCGCAGCGGTGCCGGAGCCCACCAGTTCCAGTGGCCGAGGACGGTCATCGTCGCCGGGACGAGGAGCATCCGGACGATCGTCGCGTCGATGGCCACCGCGGCAACCAGGGCGACCCCCATCTGCTTGATGATGAGGATGTCCCCGGCGATGAACCCGGCGAAGACAATGATGATGAGCAGCGCTGCCGAGGTGATGATCCGCCCCGTCCGCTGCAGGCCCAGGGAAACCGCCCGGTCGTTCTGCGCACCTGCGTGGTACTCCTCCGTGATGCGCGAGAGGAGGAACACCTCGTAGTCCATCGACAGGCCGAAGCCGAACGCGAGGACGAGGAACGGCACCATCGACTCGACCGCTCCCACGGACGTGAAGTTGAGCGGACCCTCCAGGTTCCCGTCCTGGAAGATCCAGACGACGACCCCGAGCGCGGCGCCGAGCGAGATGACGTTGAGGAGCAGGGCCTTGACGGGAATGACGACCGAGCCGGTCATGAGGAAGAGCAGCACGAACGTGCCGAGGACGACGAGCGCCACGGCGTAGGGGGCGCCCCGGCTCATCGAGTCGAGGAAGTCGAGCTGCCCGGACGCCTGACCCGTGACCCAGGTCTCGAAGCCGGGCTTCAGGTCTGAGATCTTCGTGACGAGGTCCTGGGCCTCGTCCGAGGTCGGGTGCCCCTCGACGTGGAAGCCGGCGAGCTGGTAGTCGGCCCCGAGCGGGCGGACGGTGAGGTCCGTGACCCCTGGTTCGTCGCGTAAGGGCTGGAGGGCCGCCGTCACGGCCGCGGTGTCGGGGCTGTGAGCGACGACGGTGACCTCGGGTGCGGCCAGGTCTGGGTAGTCGCTGCGCAGGGTGTCGAAGAAGACCCGTTGCGGTGCCGTCACGGGGAGCAGCTCCGTGCCGGAGGCGGTGAGCCGCATGTCGAGCGTCGGCAGAGCCGCTGCCACGAGGAGGACCACGCCCGTGAGGATGACGGCGACGGGTCGGCACTGGACAGCGACCGCGAGCCGGGAGAACACACCGGTGTCCTCGACCGCCCGCGACGCCTTGCGGCTCAGGCGCTTGGCGCCGAGCACCGCAAGCGCCGGCACGAGGGTGACGGCCACGACCATGGCCACGAGCACGACGCTGACGCCGGCGAGGCCGATGGCCCGCATGATCTCCGCCTCGAAGATGAGCAGGCCAGAAAGGGCGATCGCCACGGTGATGCCCGAGAAGAGGACGGTCCGGCCGGCGGTCGCCACGGTCCGCTCAGCGGCGAGGACGACCTCCTCGCGTGTGGGCGAACGGCTAGGCGCGATCGTGGCCAGCTCCTCCCGGAACCGGTTGACGGTGAGCAGGCCGTAGTCGATCGAGAGGCCGAGCCCGAGCAGAGTCACGATGTTGACGACCGTCGCGTCGAGATCGAGGGCGTGCGAGAAGGCGAAGAGGGACAGCAGGGCGCCGCCGATGGAGATGATCGCGCCGGCGATCGGCATGCCCGCGGCGACGAAGCCCCCGAAGACGAAGATCATGACGAGGAACGTCAGTGGAAGCGCGATGCCCTCGCCGCGCACGAGATCGCGCTCGATCGTGCCGGTGACCGCCTCGAGGACGTGGTGGTAGCTGCCCACCGAGCCCGTCGCGCCGGGGAGGGCCTGCGCCACGTCCGCCAGACGAGCCTCCACCGCCGACCGTGCCGTGTCGAGCTCGCTGCCACTGAGCCCCTCGTCGAGGTCGACGATCGTGAGGAAGCGCCCGGACTCCGGCGTGCCGTCGGCGAGGAGCGGTCGGACCTCGGGGTCGTCGAGCCCTTTGGGCGAAAGGAGCGGCGAGCGCACCGAGACGACTCCGGGGACGTCCATGAGACCCGCTGATGCGGCGGTCGCGGCGGCGACGGCCCGGGGGTCGTCCAGCGGAGCCCCGGCGACCTGGAGCATCACGTTGTCCAGGGAGGGCTCGACCGACTCGATGATGTCGCGCGCCGTCTGGGACTGTCCGGGCACTCGAGGCTCGCCCGACGTCAGCCGCTTGAACAGGGACTCCCCGGTGACGCCGCCGACCGCGACGGCGAAGCAGAGGAGCGCGGCGACGACCCATCCGACGACCCACCACAGCGGGTGCTGCCCGGTGTGGCGGCCGAGGCGCGCGAGGAACGTCCGGCTCGCGGTCGGGAACTCGGGCCCGGGGGCTTTCATCGAGGTGGATCCTTCGCGCACGCCAGATAGCCTTCCACAGTGACCACCGACGACCTCTTCGGTGCTGCCTCGGCGGCCGAGCGCGAGGGGCTGCCGGCCTCGGCGGGCGGTGCCCCGCTGGCGGCCCGGATGCGGCCTCGCTCTCTCGAGGAGGTCCGTGGCCAGCAGGCGGTGCTGCGTCCGGGCAGCCCACTGCGGCGCCTCATCGAGGGCAGTGGGGGAGCGGCCGGCCCCCTCTCGGCGATCATCTGGGGCCCGCCCGGGACCGGCAAGACGACGCTCGCCCACCTCGTCGCGACGGCGGCGGATCGGCGCTTCGTCGAGCTGTCCGCCGTGACGGCCGGGGTCAAGGACGTGCGCGCCGTGATGGAGTCCGCCATCCGGGAACGTGACCTCTACGGCCGCCAGACCGTGCTCTTCCTCGACGAGATCCACCGGTTCACGAAGGCGCAGCAGGACGCCCTGCTGCCCGGCGTCGAGAACCGGACCGTCATCCTCGTCGCCGCGACCACGGAGAACCCGTCCTTCAGCGTCATTGCCCCGCTGCTGTCCCGCTCCGTTCTCGTGACACTGAAACCTCTGTCCGACAAGGACATCCGCGAGGTCGTTGAGTCTGCGCTGTCCGACGAGCGAGGGTTCGCGGGAGCGCACACGCTGGACGCCGACGCCATGGACCACCTGGTCCGGACGTCAGGCGGCGACGCCCGTCGCGCGCTGACCTCCCTGGAGGCCGGGGCGGGGGTTGCCCTCGACGCCCAGCCGGCCGGACGCACCGACGACTCACCCGTGCCCATCGTCCTCGCCCACGTGGAGCAGGCGATCGCACACGCGGCCGTCCGCTATGACCGGGCGGGTGACCAGCACTACGACGTGGCCAGTGCGCTCATCAAGTCCATGCGGGGCAGTGATGTCGATGCTGCCCTGCACTACCTGGCCCGCATGCTCGAGGCGGGCGAAGACCCTCGCTTCATCGCGCGACGAGTCGTCATCGCGGCGAGCGAGGACATCGGCATGGCGGACCCCACGGCCCTGCAGACGGCCGTTGCGGCCATGCACGCCGTCGCCCAGATCGGGATGCCCGAGGCGCGGATCATCCTGGCGCAGGCCGTTGTCCACAACGCGCTGGCACCGAAGTCGAACGCCGCCTACAACGGCATCAACGCCGCGGTCGCGGACGTTCGTGCGGGCCGGGGCGGTGCCGTTCCGCCGCATCTGCGAGGCAGCGGCTATGCCGGCGCAGAGCGGTTGGGGCACGGAGCCGGGTACCTCTACGCCCACGACGAGCCGGACGCCGTGGCACGGCAGCAGTACCTGCCCGATGACCTCGATGGCCAGACGGCGTACTACGCGCCGACCGATCGGGGTTTCGAGGAGCGGCTCCGGGCCAGGATGGACTGGCTGGACGAGCGATTGGGGAAGGCGGCTCGGCAGGACGGCTGACGGCAGCTTCGTCGAGAACCCGACTCAGCGGCATACGGCAGAAGTAGTCGGAAGTGACGCCACCCAAGGCTCGCCCGCTGACCCGAATCAGCAACGCACCCGGATACCGCCTGCCCGTCCCTGTTGCAGGTGGATTGGGCAGTCGCTATCCGGGTGTGTTCCGGACGGTGTGGCTGCGTCAGCGGCTGGCCTCGCCGCGGAGGGGCGCGGAGGGGCGCGGAGGGGCGGGCGCGTGCGGGGCGCGGTGCGGCGCGGAGCGAATGGTCAGCGAAACGACGCCGCGACCGCTTCGAGCCGCTGGCGGTAGGCGGCCCACCAGGCCTCGTCGCCTGGGGGCAGGTTGCTCGTGGTGCGCCGCAGGCCAGCCGCCCCGTCGACGAGCTCGCGCACGATGTCGGCGTGGCCCGCATGCCGGTGTGTCTCGGCGGTCACGTGGACGAGGAGCGTGTGCAGCGTCGGCCGGCGCCGCTCCTCCGGCCACCACGGCACGAGGCCCCGCGCGTCGAGCGGCACCGCCGCCATCGTCGCGTCCGCGTGCGCCCAGACCCGCCGGTAGAGCCCGATGACGTCCTCGCGGGTCTCGTCGGCGGTCGCCCACATGTCCGAGTTCGGCTCCGAGTCCTCGTCCAGCCAGGGCAGCGCCTCGGGGAACGGCCGGTCCATGACGAAGCCGAAGTAGCCGGACTCGACCCCGGCGAGGTGCTTGACCAGACCGAGCAGGTTGGTGCCGGTCGGGGTCAGCGGACGCCGCACGTCGTAGTCGGACAGGTCGTCGAGCTTCCACAGCACGGCGTCCCGGGCGCCCTGCAGGTAGCCCAGCAAGGTCGCCTTGAGGTCCTCGTCCGAGCCTGGGTCATTGGCAGATCGCGCGTCCTCAGTCGTCATGCACCAAGGCTGTCAGAGCCGCGACAGGCGGTGGGCCAGTGACAACGGATCACCGAGGTATCCCGCATGTCGGCTAGGGTTGTAGGCCATGGATGGGTGCGAGATGACCGGCCCGCTGGCCCCGGGCCGACTGGGTGCGCGAGCCGTCCGGTGGGCACGAGCTCTCCGGGGGTCAGTCACGCGCGCGTGAGCGCGGTCTGACCCCGCCCCGACCTCATCCACCCACATCAGCAAGGACCTCACCAACATGGAAACCGCCGAGATCAGGCGCCGCTGGCTCGCCTTCTTCGAGAGCCGGGGTCATACCGTCGTGCCGAGCGCGCCACTCGTGCACGAGGACCCCAACCTCCTGTTCGTCAACGCCGGGATGGTGCCGTTCAAGCCGTACTTCCTCGGTCAGGAGACGCCGCCGTTCACCCGTGCGACGAGCGTGCAGAAGTGCGTGCGAACCCTCGACATCGAGGAGGTCGGCAAGACGACGCGGCACGGCACGTTCTTCCAGATGAACGGCAACTTCAGCTTCGGCGACTACTTCAAGGAGGGCGCCATCGAGCTCGCCTGGGAGCTCGTGACGAGGCCGCAGCACGACGGTGGCTACGGGTTCGACGAGAAGGACCTGTACGCCTCGGTCTACCACGAGGACGACGAGGCGATCGCGCTCTGGAAGCGGGTCGCGGGACTCCCCGACGACCGCATCGTGCGCCTCGGTAAGAAGGACAACTACTGGAACATGGGCGTGTCCGGTCCCGGTGGACCCTGCTCGGAGATCCTCATCGACCGTGGTCCCAAGTTCGGCGCCGACCGCGACTGGGAGGCGGGGGACCGGTACCTGGAGTTCTGGAACCTCGTCTTCATGCAGGACGACCTGTCGGCCGTCCGGGCCAAGGACGACTTCGACATCGCCGGGCCGCTGCCCAAGCGCAACATCGACACCGGCCTGGGTCTCGAGCGCGTCGCCTACCTGCTCCAGGGCGTCGACAACCTCTACGAGATCGACGAGGTCTTCCCCGTCATCGCGGCCGCAGAGGAGCTGTCGGGTCGCCGCTACGGCGCCGACCTCGAGGACGACATCAGGTTCCGGGTCGTCGCGGACCACGTGCGCTCGGCGCTCATGCTGATCGGCGACGGTGTGACGCCCGGCAACGAGGGCCGGGGCTACGTGCTGCGCCGGCTGATCCGCCGCGCCGTTCGTTCGATGCGCCTGCTCGGCGTGGACGCACCGACGCTCGAGCACCTGCTGCCCGTGAGCAAGGACCAGATGCGCACGTCGTACCCCGAGCTGGAGTCCGGCTTCGCCCGGATCAGCCAGATCGCCTACGCGGAGGAGGAAGCGTTCCACCGGACGCTGAGCGCGGGCACGACGATCCTCGACGTCGCGGTCGCCCGGGCCAAGTCCAGCGGGTCGGGGACCCTCGGCGGCACCGAGGCGTTCCAGCTGCACGACACGTACGGCTTCCCGATCGACCTCACCCTCGAGATGGCGGCCGAGCAGGGCCTCAACGTCGACGAGGCCGGGTTCCGGCGGCTCATGACTGAGCAGCGCGACCGGGCCAAGGCCGACGCCAAGGCCAAGAAGATGACGCACGGCGACGTGTCCGTCTACCGCCAGCTCGGCGGACCGGCTCGGTCGAGAGGTCGAGTTCACCGGCTACGACGAGGTCGTCTCCGAGGCCCGCGTCCGCGGGCTCATCCACGACGGCGAGCTCGTCGAGTTCGTGAGCGCGGGCGACGAGGTCGAGCTCGTCCTCGATCGCACGCCGCTCTACGCCGAGGCGGGCGGTCAGCTGGCCGACCACGGGCGGATCCGTCTCGCCAACGGGGCCCTCATCGAGGTGCGGGACGTCCAGAAGCCGGTCAACGGCCTCATCGTCCATCGCGCGACGGTCCTCGAGGGGGAGGCGGTCACGGGTGCCGAGGCCGAGGCGGTTGTCGACGTGGCCCGGCGTCGGTCCGTCTCCCGCGCGCACACCGCGACGCACATGGTCCACCAGGCGCTCCGGGAGGAGCTCGGCGACACGGCGACGCAGGCAGGCTCGGAGAACTCGCCGGGCCGGCTGCGCTTCGACTTCAAGGCGCAGAGCCCGGTGCCGCACGAGGCGATGGCCGACATCGAGGCCAAGGTCAACGCGGTCCTGCTCGACGACCTGCCCGTGATGGCCGACGTCATGTCGCTCGACGAGGCCCGCCGGATGGGTGCCTTGGCGCTGTTCGGCGAGAAGTACGGCGACCGGGTCCGGGTCGTCTCCATCGGCGAGTGGTCCCGGGAGCTCTGCGGTGGCACGCACGCGCTGCGGGTCGGCCAGCTCGGCGTCGTCAAGCTCCTCGGTGAAGCGTCGATCGGCTCCGGCGTCCGCCGGGTCGAGGCGCTCGTCGGCTCCGATGCGTATCACTACCTGGCTCGCGAGGCGGCGATCGTCGGCCAGCTCACCGACCAGCTCAAGGTGCGCAAGGAAGAGCTGCCCGACCGGATCGCCAGCATCCTGACCAAGCTCAAGGAGGCCGAGAAGGAGATCGCAGCGGTCAAGCAGGCCCAGGTCCTCGGCGCCGCGCCCGGACTCGTCGCCACGGCTCGCGACCTCGGCGGCGTGACGTTCGTCAGCCACGACGCGGGAGCGGATGTCACGGCCGACGACCTGCGCGGCCTCGTCCTCGACGTGCGCCGCCGCCTGGGGAACGACCGGCCGTCGCTCGTCTCCATGGCGGGCGTCGCCAACGGCCGGCCCATCGTCATCGTCGCGACCAACGAGCGCGGCCGCGAGATCGGCCTCAAGGCCGGTGTCTTCGTCAAGACCGCCGCACAGCTCCTCGGGGGCGGCGGCGGTGGCAAGGACGACATCGCCCAGGGCGGCGGCACCGACCGCTCGATGGTCTCGACCGCGCTCGGCGCCGTCGAGGAGCAGCTCCGCCAACGAGGCGCGTGACCGTGAGCGTCCGAACCGGTGTGCGGATCGGCGTCGATGTGGGCACCGCTCGCGTCGGCGTCGCCGCCTCCGATCCTTCGGGCACGTTCGCACACCCCGTCGAGACCTTGCCCCGGGACGAGCGCAGTGGCGCCGATGTCGCGGCGATCGCCGCCCTCGTGGCCGCACGGGGCGCCGTCGAGGTGGTCGTCGGCCTCCCGCGGTTGCTGTCCGGCCAGGAAGGCACGGCGGCCCGAATTGCCCGGGATTATGCCGGGAAGCTCGCGGCCAGGGTCGCTCCGGTGCCGGTACGGCTCGTCGACGAGCGCTTGACCACGGTGGCGGCGCACAAGAGACTGCACGACAGCGGTGTGCCGGGTCGGGGACAACGATCCGTCGTCGACCAGGCTGCCGCCGTGCTGATCCTCCAGTCGGCCCTCGACGCGGAAGCCTTGTCGGGCAGGCCAGCGGGTGAGATCGTCTCGCTCGGCAAGGCACGGAAGAAGGAACGTCGACGATGAAGGACCATCTCGAGGCCTCCATCTTCGGTGAACATGAAGAGTCCGCCGACGCCAACGGCCACGAGCAAGAGGCGATCGCACCGGCGCCACCGCCGCGGACCCGCCGCGAGGCGAAAGAAGCCGAGCTCGCTGCGCAACGCGCGGCCAAGCGGAGAGGCAAGGCATCCCGAGGCAAGCCCTCCGTGCTGCGCCGTCTTGCTGTCATCATCCTGGCCCTGGCCATCGTCGGCGGGGGAGTGGCGATCGCCTACACCTACCTGCGTCCGGTCGTCGTGGGGTTCTTCGAGCCGAACGACTACCCCGGTCCCGGATCGGGCTCGGTCCGCGTCACCGTGGCGCACGGTGCCGGGGGATCGGCCATCGCGACCGTCCTTGCCGAGGAGGACGTCGTCAAGTCGACGAAGGCGTTCATCGAGGCGGCGAGCGACGACCCGAAGAGCGCCGGCATCCAGCCCGGTGTCTACCAGATGCGCACCCAGATGAAGGCGAAAGACGCGCTCGCCATCCTCGTCGACCCGGCCAACCGGATCGTGACCAAGGTCGTGGTGCCGGAGGGCAAGTGGGCCAAGGAGGTCTACCCGATCCTGTCCAATGCCACGGGAATCCCCGTCGCGGAGTATGCCAAGGCGGCCAAGGACGCTGCCGGCGCTCGGGTTGCCGGCCTCGGCGAAGGGCAACGTCGAGGGATATCTCTTCCCGGCGAGCTACGAGTTCGAGCCGGACACCACGGCCGTCGACCATCTGCCGCACGATGGTCGCCGAGTCGACGAAGCGCCTCGAGGCGCTCGGGGTGACTCCGGAGCAGATGGAGCGCACGATGGTCGTCGCGAGTCTCGTCGAGGCGGAGGCGCGCTTCGCCGAGGACCGCCCGAAGGTCGCCCGCGTCGTCGAGAACCGGCTCGCCCAGGACATGAAGCTCCAGTTCGACTCGACGGTCAACTACGCAACCGGCAAGCACGGCATCACGACGACGGATGCGGACCGGGCCAACAAGAGCCCCTACAACACGTACCAAGTGACGGGGCTGCCGCCGGGCCCGATCGGGAACCCGGGCGAGAGCGCGATCCAGGCAGCGGCCCAGCCGGCTCCTGGCCCGTGGCTCTACTTCGTCACGGTCGACCCGACCAAGGGGACGACCAAGTTCGCCGTCACCTACGAGGAGCACCAGGCGAACGTCGCCGAGTTCCAGAAGTGGTGCCAGGCGAACAAGGGCCAGTGCTGAGCGTGGCGGCCGCGGCGTGAAGTGCGCGGTGTGGGGGTCGCCGATCGCGCATTCTCTCTCCCCGGTCCTGCACCGGGCGGCCTACGCGGCTCTCGGCCTGCGACGATTGGACGTACGAGGCGCGTGAGGTCGACGAGGCGGGATTCGACGATGCGCTTGCCGGCCTCGACGACCAGTGGCGCGGGCTCTCGCTGACGATGCCGCTCAAGGAGGTCGCGCTCCGCGCGGCCACGCGAGTCACGGCCACGGCGGCTGACACCGGAGCCGCCAACACCCTCGTGCGGGGGTCAGACGGGTTGGACGGCCCACAACACCGATGTCTACGGCATCGAGCGCGGCTCTGCTCGACGCGGGCTGCCACGACATGACCCGCGCGTTGATCATCGGCAGTGGCGCCACGGCCCACTCCGCGGTGGCCGCACTCGCCTCGTCGGGGACCCGCCACATCACCTTCATGGTGCGCAGGAGCGCGCGGCCGGAGACGGTCGACCAGGCACGGCGGGCCGGCATCACCGTCTCGGAGGTGCCCATGGGCCAGTGGTCGCTGAGCGACGTCGTCATCAGCACCGTCCCGCCGGCGGCGGTCACCGGGCTCGATGTGTTCCCGCGGTCCGATCGCGACGACAGCCCTCGCACCGTTCTGGACGTCGTCTATGGAGCGGGGCGCACGCCCCTCCAGACCGCGGCTGCGGGCGCAGGCTGGACGGTGCAGGAGGGCACGGTCATGCTCCTGCACCAAGCGACCGAGCAGGTCTCGCTCATGACCGGCCTCCCGGCACCGGTCCAGGCGATGGCGGACGCGCTCGGCCGCGAGCTCGCGTTGCGAGGGCGACAGCGGCCCGGGGCCGACGCGTGACCTGGGTCGACTTCCCACCGACTCCGTGGTGGTACGTCGCAGCACTGTGCGTGGCGGGGGGCGGCGTCGGGTGGGTGCTCGGGACGCGTCTCGCGACGCTCGGCTACCGACTGGACCACGAGACCGGCCCGGGCCCCCGCGCTCCGGTGTGGGGCGTGGCAGCGACGCTGGCGGTGCTGTGGGGACTGCTCGGGTGGCGGTTCGGCCCGGCCTCCGAATACGCCCTCGCACCCGCCTACCTCGGTTTCGCCACGGTCGGCGTGGGCCTCGCCTGGGTCGACGCCGACGTCCACCGGCTTCCGCACGGCCTGACGCGACCCGCCTATCCAATGCTCGTCGGTCAGCTGGCCCTTGCCTCGTTGGCCTCGGGGGACTGGGCGGCCCTGCGCCGAGCGCTCATCGCGGGCGCCGTGCTCTGGGGCATCTACTTCCTGCTGGCGCTGGTCGCCGCCCTGCTGCGCAGTGGCTTCGGCCTCGGAGACGTCACCCTTGCCGGGCTCGTGGGCATCGCCACCGGCTATCTCTCCGCCGTGGGCGCCGGTCATCGCGACCTACGCGGCCTTCCTCCTCTCCGGCGTCTACGGTCTCGGCCGGATCGTCCTGCGGCGAGGATCCCGCAAGGACCACATCGCCTTCGGCCCCTGGATGCTGGTGGGCGCGCTGCTCGCGCTCCTCGTCGAGATCCGCCCGCTCCTCTGATCTTCGTCGACGCGGTGGCCGCCGCGAACGGGGTACGTGTGTCCCGTCACGCGTCCCGCCGAGCAAAGGGTCCACAGGATGACCACGCAGAAGGTCGGCTACTTCGTCGGCAGCCTTGCCAAGGGCTCCATCAACCGCACGCTGTCGAAGGCACTGCTCCGGGTCGCTCCGCAGAACATGGAGTTCACGGAGATCCCCATCGGCAACCTCCCGCTCTACAGCTACGACTACGACGCCGACTACCCGCCCGAGGGCCGGGCACTCAAGGAGGCCATCGCCGGCGTCGATGCGGTTCTCTTCGTCAGCCCCGAGTACAACCGGTCCATCCCCGGCGCGCTGAAGAACGCGATCGACTGGGCCAGCCGCCCCTGGGGGCAGAACTCCTTCGCCCGCAAGCCGTCCGCCGTCATCGGCGCCTCGATGGGCGCCATCGGAACAGCGGTCGGCCAGCAGAGCCTCAAGCAGGTGATGGCCTTCTGCAACAGCCCGCTCATGAACGCGGTAGAGGCCTACATCCACTTCAAGCCCGAGGACTACGGCCCGGACGGGGAGATCAACAACCCGGAACTGGAGTCCTTCCTGCGCACCTACATGCAGGAGTTCCACGAGTTCATCGCGCGCGTCCTCACCGTCCTGCCGCCTGACGAACTCTGAGCCATCCCGGTTGGCGGGCGCGCCACCGGACGCCCGCGAGACGCGTGGGAGGATCGTCCCATGCTGCGATGGTTGACCGCCGGTGAGTCGCACGGTCCCGCCCTCATGGCGGTGATCGAGGGCCTGCCGGCCGGTGTCGAGGTCACCGCCAAGAACGTGCAGGACGCGCTCGCCCGCCGGCGGCTCGGCTACGGTCGCGGCGCGCGGATGAAGTTCGAACAGGACGAGGTGGAGTTCCTGGGCGGTTTGCGTCACGGGGTCTCGCTCGGTTCACCCATCGCCATCCGCATCGGCAACAGCGAGTGGCCCAAGTGGACCACGGTCATGAGCCCGGAGCCAGTGAGCGCCGAGGCCCTCGCCGCCGCCGACGACGTCAATGCCGAGAAGGAGCTCGCGCGCAACAAGCCGTTGACGCGACCTCGGCCCGGTCACGCCGACCTCGTCGGCATGCAGAAGTACGGCCACACCGATGCGCGGCCGGTCCTCGAGCGAGCCTCCGCGCGTGAGACGGCGGCGCGGGTCGCCCTCGGCGAGGTGGCGGCCAGGTTCCTCGAGCAGGCCTACGGCATCCGGCTCGTGTCGCACACCGTTGCCATCGGGACCGCGGCAGACCGGAGCGGCGCGCTGCCGACCCCTGACGACGTCGAGCGCCTCGACGCCGACCCCGTCCGCGCCCTCGCGGCCGATGCATCCGCAGCGATGGTGGCCGAGGTCGACGTGGCCCGCAAGGACGGCGACACGTTGGGCGGGGTGGTCGAGGTGGTCGCCTATGGGCTTCCCCCGGGTCTGGGCTCCCACGTCCACTGGGACCGCAAGCTCGACGCGCGCCTGGCCGCTGCCCTGATGAGCATCCAGGCCATCAAGGGCGTCGAGATCGGCGACGGCTTCGAGACGGCGCGTCGCCGCGGCTCGCAGGCGCACGACGAGATGGACCTCGTCGACGGTGTGATCACCAGGCGCACGGGTCGATCCGGCGGGCGGCACCGAGGGGGGCATGTCGACGGGCGAGCCGCTCCGGGTGAGCGCCGCGATGAAGCCGATCAGCACTGTCCCTCGCGCGCTGGCGACGGTGGACGTCGCGACGGGCGACGCAGCCACCGCCATCCATCAGCGTTCCGACGTCTGTGCCGTCCCGGCGGCGGGGGTCGTCGCCGAGGCGATGGTCGCCCTCGTCCTCGCGGAGGCCTGCGTGGAGAAGTTCGGCGGCGACTCGGTCACCGAGACGGCCCGCAACCATGCCGCGTACCTCGCGGCGATCCCCGAGAGCCTGCGCACATGGTGACGGCGGTGAACCGCCCGCTTGTCGTCCTCGTCGGGCCGCCGGGCTCCGGCAAGACCACCGTGGGCCGGGCCCTGTCGGAGCGGCTCGGCGCGCCCCTGCACGACACCGACGCGGCGATCGAGGCAACGGCCGGCAAGTCGATCTCGGACATCTTCGTCGACGACGGCGAGCCGGCCTTCCGCGAGCTCGAGCGGGCAGAGGTCGCACGGGCCCTCGCGCAGGAACCGGGTGTGGTTGCCCTGGGTGGCGGAGCCGTGATGGACCCCCAGACCGAGGCAGCCCTCGTCGGCCACGTCGTCGTCTTCCTCGACGTCGCCATTGCCGACGCGAGCAAGCGCATCGGCTTCGACCGCTCGCGTCCGCTGCTCAGCCGTCAACCCGCGGGCGTCCTGGGTCGCCATGATGAACGCCCGGCGTGCGACCTACGAGCGCGTCGCGACCCACCGGGTCGACACGGCGGGTCGTGACCCCGAGGACATCGCGGCGGAGATCGCCGGTCTCCTCGAGGCGGCCACCGCATGAGCGATGTCACCACCATCTCGGTCGGTGGCCGCTACGACGTCCTCGTCGGCTCGGGGGTTCTGTCACGAGTGACCGACCTGCTCGCGGCGGGCGTGGAGCGCGTCCTCGTCGTCCACCCCCCGACGCTCGCCGGCCTTGGCGCGCGGGTGGCCCGGACGCTCACCGACAAGGGGTATGCCGCTGAGCTCGCCGAGGTGCCCGACGCCGAGTCCGCCAAGACGTCCTCCGTCGCCGCCTCGCTCTGGGGCCGGCTGGGCGACGCGGGGTTCACGAGGAGCGACGCGATCGTCGGCGTCGGCGGGGGCACCGTGACCGACCTGGCGGGTTTCGTCGCCGCGACGTGGCTGCGCGGCGTCCAGGTCGTCCAGGTCCCGACCACGGTGCTCGGCATGGTCGACGCGGCCGTCGGGGGCAAGACCGGGATCAACACGCCCGAGGGCAAGAACCTCGTCGGCGCCTTCCACGAGCCGGCCGGTGTGCTCTGCGACCTCGACGTCCTGACGACGCTGCCGGAGGCCGACCTCGTCGGCGGCCTGGCCGAGATCATCAAGGCGGGCTTCATCGCGGACCCGGTCATCCTTGACCTCGTCCAGGCAGATCCGCTCGCAGCCCGCCGTCACGACAACCCTCGGTTGCGCGAGCTCGTCGAGCGCTCGATCCAGGTCAAGGCCGACGTCGTCGCCGCGGACCTCAAGGAGAGCTGGCTGCGCGAGATCCTCAACTACGGGCACACGTTCGGCCACGCGATCGAGCAGGTGGAGGGCTACACGTGGCGTCACGGCGAGGCGATCAGCGTAGGCATGGTCTACGTCGCCGAGCTGGCCCGGCTCGCCGGCCACCTGACGGGGGGCGAGGGCGACCTCTTGGTGGCGCGACACCGGTCGGTGCTGGAGTCGGTCGGGCTGCCGACGTCCTACCGCGGCGACCGCTGGGACGCCCTCCTGACGGTGATGCGGCGAGACAAGAAGTCCCGCGGTTCGACGTTGCGCTTCGTCGTCCTCGACGGCCTGGCCCGGCCCACCCGGCTCGTCGGTCCCTCCGACGACCTGCTCCGCGAGGCCTACGGGCGGGCGTCGACGAGCTGACCCAGCCGCGCGAGAACCCAGCGTGCGTGGGGGCGCGAGCCCAGCGGCATACGGCATCTGCTTCTAGACTCCCGCCATGACGGCACCCACGGTCTTCGTCCTCTCGGGACCCAACCTCAACCGGCTCGGCTCGCGCGAGCCGGACGTCTACGGGTCCGACACACTCGACGACATCCACGCCGCCGTCCAGCGGGAGGCGCGAGACCTCGGCCTCGTCGCCGACTGCCGGCAGACCAACCACGAGGGTGAGCTCATCGACTGGCTCCACGAGGCGGTCGACGAGCGTTCGGACGTCGTGCTGAACCCCGGAGCGTTCACGCACTACTCGTATGCCGTCCGGGACGCCTGCGCCATCGTGACCACGAGCGGACGGTCGCTCGTCGAGGTGCACCTGTCGAATCCCGCTGCGCGCGAGGGGTTTCGGCACAGGTCGGTCATCGCACCCGTCGCAACCGGCACGATCGCCGGGTTCGGCCTCCAGTCCTACCTGCTCGGCCTCCGGGCCCTGGTCTGAGCCGAGGACCATACGGAACGCACAGGGGAGCCTCATGACCGACACCGGCCCCGCGGCCACGCTGCAGGACAGAGCGGGGCTGACCAGGCCCCCTGGAAGGAGGGCCGTGATGGACGCATTCGACGAGCAGGACCACGCGCATGACCGGGGGCTCGCGTTCGACCTCGCGACGCTTCTCGACCGCCGACGGGCCATGGCCCTGATGGGCGGCCTCGGTCTGGCCGGCGCCCTTGCGGCGTGCACGTCAGCCGACCCGTCGGCACGCACTGGCGCCACGAGCTCCGTCCCGAGTTCCGCGACGACTGGTACCACGGCGGCCTCGGACGACGGTGAGCTCGTCGAGGTGCCGGACGAGACCGGCGGGCCCTTCCCCGGCGACGGGTCCAACGGTCCCAACGCCCTCGACGACTCCGGGATCGTGCGACAGGACATCCGCAACAGCTTCGGGACGTCGTCGACGACCGCAGAGGGCGTTCCCCTGACCATCAAGCTGACGGTCAAGGACCTCGCGACGAGCCAGGCGCTCGTCGGCGCTGCGGTGTACGCGTGGCACTGCGACCGCGAGGGCCGCTACTCGATGTACTCCGAGGGCGCCGAGCACGAGAACTACCTGCGCGGAGTTCAGGCGACCGACGACTCCGGCACCGTGACGTTCACCTCGATCTACCCCGCCTGCTACCCGGGGCGGTGGCCGCACGTCCACTTCGAGGTCTACGAGAACGTCGCCGACGCGACGACGGAAGGGCCGATCGTCAAGACGTCACAGCTCGCCCTGTCGAAGTTGGCGAGTGAGGCCGTCTACGCGTCGACGGCCTACGAGGCCAGCGTCGGCAACCTGGCGCAGCTCAGCCTCGAGACCGACAACGTCTTCCGCGACGACGGGGGCGTGCACCAGCTGGCCACGATGTCGGGCAGCAACGATGTCGGCTGGACCGCTCACCTGACGGTCGGCCTCTGACGTCCGACCCGTCAGCGCAGGGGCTGGGGGAGCGGTCTGGCGTGCAGGACCGTGGGCTCTGACACCGCACGGGTGAGGACCACGTAGAGGCGACGGAGGCCGGTGCGCTCGTCCGGCTCTGCGTCCACGATGCCGGCCGGCTCAGCGACGATGACGCGATCGAACTCGAGACCCTTGGCGACCGTTGCCGGCACCAGCTGGACGAGGTGGTCCTCGTCGTCACCTCGGTCGGCCTCCAGCCGTCCGTGCGCCACGCCTCGAGCCGCCAGCGCCGCTGCGACGACGTCACGTCCTGCATCGGCGGTGATCACGCCGGTGGAACCGGCCTCACCAGCGCGTGCCACGAGAAGGTCTGCAACACAGTCTGCGACGGATCGGCCCGCGACGGGCGTGACGGTCAACCGACCAGGATTGTCGCGCACCGAGGTCGGCGGGGTCAGGCCGACGGACGCGATTCGCCGGGCCAGGACGCGGGAGAGGACCTCACCGGAGATGGCGTCGCTCGCCCGTGAGGCGTCCAGGGCCTCGGCGCCTCGCGCATCCTCGTCAGCTCCGCCCGGGCACGGTCGAGGTGCGCCTGCTCGGCCTGCAGATCGCTCTCCGGCTCGGCCTCCCGGTCCGACTGCGGCATCGCGTCTCCCTCCTGAGCAACCAGCAGCCCAAAGAGGTCGAGCGTACTCGCCGGGACCCATCCCTCGCATGGACGATTCCGCGATGGCAGGGGGCCGCCGTTAGACTTGCGCGGCACCTTCCCAGCCAAACCTCCCAACGTCCTGGGCACCCGCGTGCAGGCACACGCGTGAGCGAGCCCAGCGGCATACGAAAGCGACTACTCACTGATGGCAACGACCAACGACCTGAAGAACGGCCTGGTGCTCAACCTCGACGGACAGCTCTGGTCCGTCGTCGAGTTCCAGCACGTCAAGCCGGGCAAGGGGCCCGCCTTCGTGCGCACCAAGCTGAAGAACGTCGTGTCCGGCAAGATCGTCGACAAGACCTTCAACGCAGGCGTCAAGGTCGAGACCAGCAACGTCGACAAGCGGACGATGCAGTACCTCTACAAGGACGGCTCCGACTTCGTCTTCATGGACACCGACACGTACGACCAGATCCACGTGTCCGAGGCAACCGTGGGCAGCGCCGCGAACTACATGCTGGAGAACCAGAACGCCATCGTCGCCACGCACGACGGCACGCCGCTCTACGTCGAGCTGCCGGCGTCGGTCGTCCTCGAGATCACCTTCACCGAGCCGGGCCTGCAGGGCGACCGCTCCACCGGCGGCACGAAGCCGGCCACCCTCGAGACGGGCGCGCAGATCCAGGTGCCCGCTGTTCCTCGAGACCGGCACCAGGTCAAGGTCGACACGCGCGACGGGTCGTACCTCGGCCGCGTCAACGACTGATCGCCTTGGCCGCACGCACGAAAGCCCGGTCCCGCGCCCTCGACATCCTCTTCGAGGCCGACCAGCGCGGACTCAACGCGGAGGCGCTGCTCGACGAGCGGCTCCGCGACTCCGCGACCTCGGGGTCCCGCGCGGGCAACAACCCCTACACCGCCGAGCTGGTGCGGGGAGTCGTCGGGAAGTGGGGCGACATCAACGCCGCGCTCACCGACTACAGCCAGGGTTGGACGATCGAGCGGATGCCGGCCGTCGACCGGGCGATCCTGCGGGTCGGCGCCTGGGAGGTCCTTTTCAACGACGACATCCCGGACGCCGTCGCGATCTCCGAGGCGGTCGCGCTCGCGACCGAGCTGTCGACTGACGAGTCGCCGACCTTCGTCAACGGCCTGCTCGCCCGGCTGTCCGAGGTGAAGGCGACCATCGTCTGAGCCGCCTCCATCGGGCCGTATGCCGCTCAGCTCGCCCGCTGTGAACCTGACCTACCGGCGGACTGGCTCGCGTGCGCGTGTGCCAAAGGCGCGACATGCCGCGCGCTCGGCACGCGGGCTCGACGCGGGCCCCCACCTCCGACTACTCAACCAGGGTGCATTTGTCGGCGCGATCTGCGCGGAACTGGCACGGACAACTCAGCCCCGGCGCGATTGGCGGAGATCGCCAACCGTCATGAACTGCACACTCGACGAGGAGGGCGGGAGGGGCGCGAGGGAGCGTCGGGGCTGGGCGCGGCATACGGCTAGGTTGGCTAGGTTGGCGGGGTGACCGCCCACCTGCTCGTCGTCCACCACACCGCCTCGCCGGCGACGCGGGAGCTGCTCGAGTCGGTGCTGGAGGGGACGCGCGCAGAGGGGATCGAGGGCGTGGAGGTCGACGTGCATCCCGCGCTCTCCGCAACCGCGAGCGACGTGCTCGCCGCGGACGGCGTGCTGCTGGGCACGCCCGCGAACATCGGCTACATGAGCGGGGCGATGAAGCACTTCTTCGACACCGTCTACTACCCAGTCCTGGACGCGAAACCGGCTCTGCCTTATGGCTTCTGGGTCCACGGCAACAACGACGTCGAGGGCGCCCGACGATCGGTGGAGTCGATCGCGGGCGCCCTCGGGTGGTCCCTCGCGGCTGCGCCGGTGCTCATCACCGGTCCGGTGGGCCGGGACGAGCGGGAGGCGGCCTACGAGCTCGGTGGCACGTTGGCCGCCACGCTCATGGGCTGAGCGGCCGGCGGGTCAGGCCGCGGGCAGGACCGCCCCGTCGGCCCAGCGTCGTGGCCAAAGCGGGCGGGCGTGCGTGACCGGGCTCAGCGGCATGCGGCATGGGCAGGAAAGGGCGCGCCCCTGAGACGTGCGCGGATCCACCGCCGCAGGCGGTTACACTCACCGGCGGAAGACATCCTTTAACCACCGTCCTGTGAGGCGGGGAAGGAGGTCCAGCGGCTGTGACCTGCCCTGACCTGAGTGCACCAGCCCCTTCGAGCACCCCGCCCGACGCGCGGGACGTCCTCACCGCCGACGAGATCTCCCGGGCGCTCCGCCGCATCGGCCACGAGGTCCTCGAGCGCAACAAGGGGGCGGCCGGCCTGGTCCTCCTCGGGATCCCGTCTCGCGGCGTCCCCCTCGCGCACCGGCTCGCCGCGGCGATCTCCGCGGTCGAGGGGACCGACGTCCCGGTCGGCCAGCTCGACATCACGCTCCACCGCGACGACCTGCGCCGCAATCCGGTCCGGGCAGCCGGGCGCACCGAGATCCCCGACGAGGGCATCGACGACCGCGTCGTCGTGCTCGTCGACGACGTCCTCTACTCCGGCCGGACGATCCGGGCGGCGCTCGACGCACTGGCCGAGCTCGGTCGCCCGCGAGCGGTGCGCCTGGCCGTGTTGGTCGACCGCGGCCACCGCGAGCTGCCGATCCGGGCCGACCACGTGGGCAAGAACCTGCCGACCTCTCGCGACGAGCGGGTCCACGTGCGCCTGGCCGAGGTCGACGGACTCGACGTCGTCCGGATCAGCGGAGGTGCGGGCCGATGACCAAGCACCTCATCTCCTCGGCCGACCTGACCCGCGCCGAGGTGGAGGACATCCTCGCCACCGCCGCGTCGATGCACGACCTCCAGCGCCGGGAGGTCAAGAAGGTGCCCACCTTGCGTGGGCGGACCGTGATCAACTTCTTCTTCGAGGACTCGACCCGGACGCGATCCTCCTTCGAGATCGCCGGCAAGTGGATGTCCGCCGACACGATCAACCTGTCGGCCAAGGGGTCCTCGACCTCCAAGGGCGAGAGCCTGCGGGACACGGCCATGACGATCGACGCGATGGCGGTCGACGCGCTCGTCATCCGACACAATGCCTCCGGGGCCTGCCACCAGGTCGCGCAGTGGGTGCGCTGCTCCGTCATCAACGCCGGAGACGGCATGCACGAGCACCCGACGCAGGCGCTGCTCGACGCCTACACCCTCCGGTCACGCGTGGGGGAGCTCGATGGCAGGCACGTCGTCATCGTCGGTGACCTGACCCACTCGCGCGTCTTCCGCAGCAACGTCATCACCTTGAAGACCATGGGGGCGAGGGTCACCGTCGTGGCGCCACCGACGCTCATGCCGAGTGGGATCGCGGACTGGAGCGAGGCCGACGGCTTCACCACCTCGTGGGATCTCGACGCCGTGCTCGAGGGTGCCGACCCCGTCGACGCCGTCATGATGCTCCGGGTCCAGCGCGAGCGGATGACCGGTGGGTACTTCCCGACGCCACGCGAGTACACCGTGGGATACGGGCTGACCAAGGAGCGGCTCGACCGACTCGTCGCACGCAACCCCGACGTGTTGGTCCTGCACCCCGGACCGATGAACCGCGGCCTCGAGATCGCCCCAGAGGCGGCCGACAGCGCCCAGTCCGTCGTGCTCGACCAGGTCTCCGCCGGCGTCGCCGTGCGCATGGCCGTCCTCTACCACCTGCTGGCCGGCAGCGACGACGCCCCGGCGACTCCCGCGGGCACCGTGTCCACGGCACATGAAGGAGCCCTCCGATGACCGGCCTGCTCGTCCGAGGAGCCCGCATCCTGGGCGGAGCGGGGGCGGACCTGCTCGTCGAGGATGGCGTCATCCGCGAGGTCGGGTCGCTCGGACCGGTCGGCGCGGGTGTCGAGGTCATCGACGCGGACGGTCTCGTCGCGCTCCCGGGCCTCGTCGACCTCCACGTGCACCTGAGGGAGCCGGGTCGCGAGGATGCCGAGACCATCGCGACCGGCTCTGCCGCCGCCGCGGCCGGGGGGTTCACCGCTGTCTTCGCGATGGCCAACACCAACCCGGTGACCGACACGGGCGAGGCCGCGGAGCGGGTGCTCGACCTCGGCCGGGCCAGTGGCCTCGTCGAGGTTGTCCCCGTCGGTGCGGTCACCAAAGGTCTCGAGGGCGCCGAGCTCGCGGAGCTCGGCCTCATGGCGCGCTCGCGCGCGAGGGTGCGGGTCTTCTCCGACGACGGGCGGTGCGTACAGGACGCCCGCATCATGCGACGCGCGCTGGAGTACATCAAGCCCTTCGACGGCGTCATCTCGCAGCACGCCCAGGATGCGCGCCTCGCCGACTCGTCGGCCTGTTGCCACGAGGGTGAGGTCTCCGGACGGCTCGGGCTTCCCGGGTGGCCGGGCATCGCCGAGGAGTCCATCGTCGCCCGCGACGTCATGCTCGCCCGCCATACCGGCTCGCGAGTGCACGTTGCCCACGTCTCGACGGCCGGGACCGTGGAAGTGATCCGCTGGGCCAAGGCACAGGGGATCGACGTCACGGCTGAGGTGACGCCACATCACCTGGCCCTGACGACGGACCTGCTCGTCGGCTACGACCCGGTCTACAAGGTCAACCCGCCGCTGCGCCCCGCCGAGGACGTCGAGGCCCTTCGAGCCGGGCTGGTCGACGGCACGATCGACGCCGTCGCGACCGATCACGCACCGCACGCCAGGCACGACAAGGAGCACGCCTTCGCCGACGCCGCCTTCGGGATGCTCGGGCTCGAGACGGCGCTCAACGTCGTCAGCGAGGTGCTCGTCCGCCCGGGCCTGCTCGACTGGGCCGCCGTCGCACGGGTCATGTCGACGGCGCCGGCCCGGATCGGTCGGCTCACGGAGCAGGGACGGCCACTCGAGCCCGGTTCGCCGGCGAACCTCACGCTCGTGGACCCGGACCGCGAGGTCACGATCGATGCCGCGGCGAGTCGAAGCCGCTCGCGCAACAACCCCTGGCACGGGCGCACCTTCCGCGGTGCCGTGCACACGACCATCCACCGCGGGACGGTCACCCACAGCACCGAGCAGACCATGATGGAGAGCGCATCGTGACCCAGAAACCGACCAGCCGGACCGGGCTCCCCGGGCTCGGGCGGCTCGTTCGTGAGCCGGCCCTGCTCGTCCTCGAGGACGGGCGCACGTTTCGGGGCCTCTCCTACGGGGCGGTGGGCGAGACCTTGGGCGAGGCCGTCTTCTCGACGGGCATGACCGGCTACCAGGAGACGCTCACCGACCCGAGCTACCACCGGCAGGTCATCGTCATGACCGCCCCGCACGTCGGCAACACCGGGGTCAACGACGAGGACGGCGAGTCGCACCGGATCTGGGCGGCAGGCTACGTCGTGCGGGACCCTGCGCTGCGGTCGTCGAGCTGGCGGGCGACGCGGGAGCTCGAGGACGACCTGCGCGACCAGGGTGTCGTCGGCATCTGCCAGATCGACACCCGGGCCCTCACCCGCCACCTGCGCGAGCGAGGGTCGATGCGGGTCGGCATCTTCAGCGGGTCGGCGGCCCAGCGTCCGGAGTCCGAGCTGCTCGACGTCGTGCGTGCGGCCCCCCTGATGGCGGGTTCCGCTCTCGCCCAGGAGGTGACGACGAGAGAACCGTACGTCGTCCCGGCCAAGGGCGAGAGGCGATTCACGGTGGCGGCGCTCGACCTCGGGATCAAGGAGATGACGCCGCAGCTGATGTCCGAGCGCGGGATCGAGGTGCACGTCCTGCCTGCGACCTCCTCCTTCGCGGACGTCCAGGCAGTGGGGGAGCACGGCCCGGACGGCGTGTTCTTCTCCAACGGGCCGGGCGACCCGGCGACCGCAGAGCCTGAGATCGCACTACTGCGGCAGGTCCTCGACGCACGAGTCCCCTTCTTCGGCATCTGCTTCGGCAACCAGCTGCTCGGGCGCGCTCTCGGCTTCGGGACCTACAAGCTCAAGTACGGACACCGAGGCATCAACCAGCCGGTCATGGACCGGGCGACCGGCAAGGTCGAGGTCACCGCGCACAACCACGGCTTCGCGGTCGATGCACCGCTCGACGACGTGACCGCCACGCCCCACGGCAGGGTGCGGGTGTCCCACGTCTGCCTCAACGACGACGTCGTCGAGGGGCTCGAGTGCCTCGACGTGCCCGCCTACTCGGTCCAGTACCATCCGGAGGCGGCCGCCGGGCCGCACGACGCCGCCTACCTCTTCGACCGGTTCATCGAGCTGATGACTGACAGGCACACACCCGACAGGGACGAGCAGATCGAGGAGGCACACTGATGCCCAAGCGCGACGACATCAAGAGCGTCCTCGTCATCGGCTCGGGACCGATCGTGATCGGCCAAGCGGTCGAGTTCGACTACTCCGGCACGCAGGCCTGCCGGGTGCTGCGCGACGAGGGGATCCGGGTCGTCCTCGTCAACAGCAACCCAGCGACGATCATGACGGACCCGGAGTTCGCCGACGCCACCTACGTCGAGCCGATCATCCCCGAGGTGGTCGAGGCGATCATCGCCAAGGAGCGGCCCGATGCGGTGCTCGCGACCCTCGGTGGCCAGACCGCCCTCAACTGCGCCATCGCCCTCCATGAGAACGGGGTCCTCGAGAAGTACAACTGCCCCCTCATCGGGGCCAACGTCGAGGCGATCCAGCTCGGGGAGGATCGGGAGAAGTTCAAGGGCGTCGTCGAGCGCTGCGGCGCCGAGTCGGCACGTTCGATCATCTGCCACACGATGGACGAGTGCCTCACTGCAGCTGAGGAGCTGACCTACCCCGTCGTCGTCAGGCCGTCCTTCACCATGGGCGGTCTCGGGTCGGGCTTCGCCTACGACGAGGCCGACCTGCGTCGGATCGCCGGCGCCGGCCTGCAGTACTCACCCGTCACGGAGGTGCTCCTCGAGGAGTCGATCATCGGCTGGAAGGAGTACGAGCTCGAGGTCATGCGAGACCACCGGGACAACGTCGTGGTCGTCTGCTCCATCGAGAACCTCGACCCGATGGGCGTGCACACGGGGGACTCGATCACCGTCGCCCCCGCGCTGACCCTCACCGACCGCGAGTACCAGCGCCTGCGTGACATCGGCATCGCCGTCATCCGCGAGGTCGGCGTCGACACGGGCGGCTGCAACATCCAGTTCGCCGTCAATCCGGAGAACGGCCGGGTCATCGTCATCGAGATGAACCCGCGCGTGTCTCGCTCGAGCGCCCTCGCCTCGAAGGCAACCGGGTTCCCGATCGCCAAGATCGCGGCGAAGGTGGCCATCGGCTACACGCTGGACGAGGTGCCGAACGACATCACGAGGGAGACCCCGGCGTCCTTCGAGCCGACGCTCGACTACATCGTCGTGAAGGTCCCTCGCTTCGCCTTCGAGAAGTTCCCGGCGGCCGACCCGACGCTGACGACGACGATGAAGTCGGTCGGGGAGGCGATGGCAATCGGGCGAAACTTCACCGAGGCGCTGCAGAAGGCCCTGCGCTCGCTCGAGAAGAGGGACGCCACCTTCCACTGGTCCGGTGAGGTCACTCCTGCCGCGGCCACGCGGATCCTCCGCGAGGCCACGGTTCCCACCGACGGGCGGATCGTCCAGGTCCAACAGGCACTCCGTGGCGGGTGCACCGTCGAGCAGGTGCATGAGGCGACCGGCATCGACCCGTGGTTCCTCGACCAGATCCAGCTCATCAACGAGGTCGCCGACCACCTGGCCGTAGCGCCGACGCTGACACCGGACCTGCTTTGGCTCGTCAAGCGGCACGGCTTCAGCGACGCGCAGGTCGCCGCGCTGCGGGGCATGCCGGAGGCGGTCGTCCGAGGGGTGCGCCACGCGCTCGGCGTGCGGCCCGTCTACAAGACCGTGGACACGTGCGCCGCCGAGTTCGCCGCGCTGACGCCGTACCACTACTCGTCCTACGACGAGGAGACCGAGGTCGCTCCCCGGGAGCGACCCGCCGTGATCATCCTCGGATCCGGTCCGAACCGCATCGGCCAGGGCGTCGAGTTCGACTACTCCTGCGTCCACGCCTCCTTCGCCCTGCGTGACGCCGGCTACGACACGGTCATGGTCAACTGCAACCCCGAGACGGTCTCGACGGACTACGACACGAGCAGCCGCCTGTACTTCGAGCCGCTGACGCTCGAGGACGTCCTCGAGGTGATCCACGCGGAGAGACAAGCGGGGCCGATCGCAGGCGTCATCGTCCAGTTCGGCGGCCAGACCCCGCTCGGGCTGGCGCAGGCCCTCGCCGACGAGGGGGTGCCCATCGTGGGGACCTCACCCGGCGCGATCCACCTCGCGGAGGACCGCGGCGCCTTCGGCCAGGTACTCGCCCGGGCCGGCCTCGTCGCCCCGAAGCACGGCACGGCGTCCAGCCCGGACGAGGCGCTCACCGTGGCCCGCCAGATCGGCTACCCGGTGCTCGTCCGGCCGTCCTACGTGCTGGGGGGACGAGGCATGGTCATCGTCTACGACGACGACTTGCTCGTCACCTACGTCGAGAAGGCCACCGAGGCGTCGCCCGAGCATCCGGTCCTCATCGACCGCTTCCTGGACGACGCGATCGAGATCGACGTCGACGCGCTCTTCGACGGTGCGGACCTCTACCTCGGCGGCATCATGGAGCACGTCGAGGAGGCGGGAATCCACTCAGGCGACAGCGCCTGCACCCTGCCCCCCGCGACCCTGGGCGACGCCGAGCTGGAGCGCGTGCGGGTGGCGACTCACAAGCTCGCCGAGGGCATCGGCGTCCGGGGCCTGATGAACGTCCAGTTCGCCCTGGCGCAGGACATCCTCTACGTCATCGAGGCCAACCCGCGCGCGTCCCGGACCGTGCCCTTCGTGTCCAAGGCGACCGGGGTCCCGTTGGCGCGGGCTGCATCGCGGGTCATGCTCGGCTCGACGATTCGCGAGCTGCGTGAGGAGGGCCTCCTCCCGCGCACGGGGGACGGCGGCTCGCTGCCCGACCACGCCCCGATCTCGTGCAAGGAGGCGGTCCTCCCGTTCAAGCGCTTCCGGACGCCAGAGGGGCTCGCGGTGGACTCGGTCCTGGGGCCCGAGATGCGTTCGACCGGCGAGGTCATGGGGATCGACCGCGACTTCGGGGCCGCCTTCTCCAAGGCCCAGCTCGCGATCGGCGGCGGGCTACCCCGCTCAGGAGCGATCTTCGTCTCGGTGGCCAACCGGGACAAGCGAGCGATGCTCTTCCCCGTCAAGCGGCTCGTCGACCTGGGCTTCACCATCCTCGCGACGGCGGGCACCGCCGCCGTGCTCAAGCGCAACGGCATCGAGGCAACGCTCGTGCGCAAGCTGACGGAGCGAACGGGGGAGCACGAGGGCGAGAAGTCGATCGTCGAGCTCATCCAGGGCGGCACGGTCCAGATGGTCGTCAACACTCCCTCCGGCCAGGACGCCCGGGCGGACGGCTATGCGATTCGCGCCGCCACGACGAGCGCGGACCTGCCGATCATCACGACGATCGCCACGCTCGCGGCCGCCGTCCTCGGCATCGAGTCCCATCTCACCGAGGAGATCCGGGTCAAGTCCCTCCAGGACCACGCCCGCGACCTCAACCTCCTCGGCGCCACGCCTGCTGCGGTCGGGCAGTCGGTATGACGAACCCACCAACCCCCTTCGGGACCAGGCTCGCCTCCGCGATGACCGAGGTCGGACCGCTCTGCGCCGGAATCGACCCGCACCGCTCACTGGTGGAGGGGTGGGGCCTGACCTACGACGTCGCCGGACTGGAACGGTTCGCGCTGACCTGCGTGGAGGCCTTCGCGGGTCGCGTCGCAGCAGTCAAGCCGCAGTCGGCGTTCTTCGAGGTCTTCGGCAGCCGGGGCCTGGCCGTCCTCGAGCGCGTCCTCACCGAGCTGCGCGAGGCCGACACGCTGTCCATCCTCGACGCCAAGCGAGGCGACATCGGCTCGACGATGACTGCCTACGCGGAGGCGTACCTCGGAATCGAGGCAGCAGCGCCTGCCGACGCGCTCACGGTGAGTCCGTACCTCGGCTACGAGTCGCTGCGCCCCGCGATCGACCTCGCGCGCCAGACGGGGCGGGGGGTCTTCGTGCTGGCCCTCACGTCCAACCCGGAGGGTGCGGCCGTGCAGCACGCGCGGCGCCGTGAGGAGTCGGTGGCCGCCTCGATCGTCAGGGGCGCCGCCGCGGACAACGAGGACGCCCGGTCCAACAGACGGCTCGGCCACGTCGGCCTCGTCATCGGGTCCACCGTCGGCAGTGCCGTCACGGACCTCGCCCTTGACCTGCGCGCCGCTGCCACACCGATCCTCGCACCCGGCTTCGGCGCCCAGGGCGGCGACGTCGCCGCCCTCGAGCACACGTTCGGGCCGGCTCGCGGCCAGGTCCTCGCCGCCTCGAGCCGGGACATCCTCGCCGCCGGTCCGGAACCGCACCGCCTCGTCAACCGGCTGCACCGCAGCATCGAGGAGCTCAGGGGCTGGGTCGACCGACCCGAGGCGCTGGGTCACGTTGGGCTCCAAGCACGCCCAGAGGTTACGACCGTGCAACAGGGTGCCGCGTTGCATGAGCGCGGGCAAGGTCGCTAGGTTCGGCGCAGACCCAGTCATCGAATGTCACCGAATCGGCGAGACACCGCGCCCGCCCAGCGAGGAGAGTTCCCACCGTGGCCCTTCCACCGCTCACCCCTGAGGAGCGCGCCGCAGCCCTCGCGAAAGCTGCGGCCGCGCGTCGGGAGCGAGCAGCCGTCAAGAACCGCCTCAAGTACTCCAGCGGATCGCTGGCCGAGGTCATCGAGGACGGCAAGGTCGACCCCGTCATCGGCAAGATGAAGGTGACGGAGCTGCTCGAGTCGATGCCGGGCGTGGGCCGGGTCCGGGCCCGGGCCATCATGGCGGAGGTGGGCATCGCGGAGTCCCGGCGGGTGCGCGGGCTGGGCGCCAACCAGATCGCTGCGTTGCTGCACAAGTTCGAGCGGCCGTGACGCCGCCCTGCGGGACGACCCCCCGCGAGCCCGGACGTCTCACTGTGCTTGCCGGCCCGACAGCGGTGGGAAAGGGCACCATCGCCGCCTACGTCCGAACTCACTTCCCCGGCGTCTGGTTCTCCGTCTCCATGACGACCCGCAAGCCGCGACCTGGTGAGGTGGACGGTGTGCACTACCACTTCGTCGACAACCAGGAGTTCGACCGGCTCGTCGCCGCCGGCGAGTTCCTCGAGCACGCCGTCGTCCACGGCTTTGCGCAGTACGGCACGCCGCGGGGGCCGGTCGAGCGAGCCATCCGGGAGGGCAAGGATGCCCTGCTCGAGATCGACCTGCAGGGAGCGCGCCAGGTCAGGGACACGTGGCCCGACGCGCTCTTCGTCTTCCTGGAGCCACCCAACTGGGAGGAGCTCGTCCGCAGACTCGTGGGCCGGGGCACCGAGGACGAGGTGGAGCGCACCCGCCGGCTCGACACAGCGCGCGCGGAGCTGGCGGCCCGCGCGGAGTTCGACAAGGTCATCGTCAACGACGACGTTCGGCGCGCCAGCGAAGAACTCGTATCATTGATGAGATCGGGACGCCCCTGACGGTGGTCCCGCTGGTCTGGTGCGCCGCGATGGCGGAACCGCACGAGACGTCACACGCAACGAACCCAACGAAACGAGATCACCGTGTCCGGTACCAAGGCCGCTCCCATCGGCATCACCAACCCGCCGATCGACGACCTGCTGACCGCCGCCGACTCGAAGTACGCGCTCGTCATCTACGCGGCCAAGCGCGCCCGCCAGATCAACGCGTACTACTCCCAGCTCCAGGAGGGCCTGCTCGACTACGTCGGTCCACTCGTGGAGACGGAGGTCCACGAGAAGCCGCTGTCGATCTCCCTGCGCGAGATCAACGAGGGCCTGCTCACCTCCGAGCCGACCGAGGCCTGAAGGGGCCTCCGCCGATGCGCGTCGTCCTCGGTGTGAGCGGCGGCATCGCCGCCTACAAGGCGTGCTCTCTGCTGCGGCTGTTCACCGAGAGCGGGCACGACGTCACCGTCGTCCCGACCGCGGCGGCGCTGGGCTTCGTCGGAGCGCCGACCTGGGCCGCCCTGTCGGGCAAGCCGGTCAGCTCTGACGTGTGGACGGCTGTCCATGAGGTGCCGCACGTTCGCATCGGCCAGGCCGCCGACGTCGTCGTCGTCGCCCCCACGACCGCCGACGTGCTCGCCAAGGCCGCCCATGGCCTCGCCGACGACCTGCTCACCAACACCCTCCTCACGGCGCGCTGCCCGGTCGTGCTCGCGCCGGCGATGCACACCGAGATGTGGCTCCACCCGGCGACGCAGGCCAACGTGGCCACCCTGCGCGAGCGCGGCGTCCACGTCATCGACCCCGCAGAAGGTCGCCTGACGGGCAAGGACACCGGGGCCGGCCGCCTTCCCGAGCCGGACGAGCTGTATGCCGCTGTGCTCGCCATCGTGGGAGTGCGGGAGGGCACCGACGGCGCCGGGTCCCGGGAAGCCGGCTCAGCGGCATACGACCTGAATGGCCTGAAGGGCCGCAAGATCGTCGTCTCTGCCGGAGGCACGCGTGAGCCGCTCGATCCGGTGCGCTACCTCGGCAACCGCTCGTCCGGCAAGCAGGGAGTCGCGATCGCTCGCGCGGCCGCCGCGCGCGGAGCCACGGTGACGCTCGTCGCGGCCAACGTCTCCCTCCCCATGCCCGACGGGGTGGCGGTCGTCCCCGTCGAGACGACCATCGAGCTGCAGGAGGCGGTGATGGCTGCTGCGACGGGCGCCGACGTCGTCGTCATGGCCGCGGCCCCCGCCGACTTCCGTCCCGCGACGGCGAGCGACAGCAAGATCAAGAAGGGCGAGGACGGCTCCGGCCTGCGCCTCGAGCTCGTCGAGAACCCGGACATCGTCAAGGGGCTCGTCGCCGAGCGCACCGAGCGCGAGTCAACGCGTCCGGTCATCGTCAGCTTCGCTGCCGAGACGGGGGATGCGGCGGGTTCGGTGCTCGACCACGGGCGGGCCAAGTTCGCCCGCAAGGGCAGCGACCTCCAGGTGACCAACGAGGTCGGCTACGACAAGACCTTCGGGCAGGACGAGAACACCGTGCACCTGCTGACCCGGGGCAGCGACGAGGTCCGCACGGTCGGTCCGGCATCGAAGGACGCCGTCGCCGACGCCGTGCTTGACGTTGTCGCCTCCCTGCTCCACGGCGGCGGCTAAACTCGCCGTCACCCGCACGCCACACAGTCAGGGAGCCCACGTGTCAGCACGCCTCTTCACGTCCGAGTCCGTCACCGAGGGACACCCGGACAAGATCTGCGACCAGATCAGTGACTCGATCCTCGATGCGATGCTCGCCGAGGACGCCCAGGCGCGCGTCGCCGTCGAGACGTTGGTCACGACCGGGCTCGTCCACGTCGCCGGTGAGGTGTCGACGACGGGCTACGTGGAGATCCCGCGGATCGTCCGCGAGACGATCCTGCGCGTCGGCTACGACGGGTCACAGAAGGGCTTCGACGGCCGTACCTGTGGCGTCTCCGTGTCCATCGGCGCCCAGTCACCCGACATCGCGCAGGGCGTCGACACCGCCCACGAGAACCGGCACGGTGGTGTCGACCCCATGGACAAGCAGGGCGCGGGCGACCAGGGGCTGATGTTCGGCTACGCGTGCGACGACACCCCCGAGCTGATGCCGTTGCCGATCTTCGTCGCCCACCGCCTGGCGGAGCGCCTGACCCAGGTGCGCAAGAGCAACGAGCTCGCCTACCTGCGCCCCGATGGCAAGACCCAGGTGACCATCGCCTACGAGGGCGACAAGGCGGTCCGGCTCGACACGCTGGTGCTGTCGACGCAGCACGCTCCGGACGTGTCGCTCGAGGGGATGCTCGAGCCGGACATCAGGGAGCACGTCATCACGCCGGTCCTCGAGGAACTGCGCGCCGGCGGGAGCGACCTCGACGTCTCGGCGTACCGCACCCTGATCAACCCGACCGGCCGCTTCGAGATCGGCGGCCCGATGGGCGACGCCGGCCTGACGGGTCGCAAGATCATCGTGGACACCTACGGCGGGATGGCCCGGCATGGTGGTGGCGCCTTCTCGGGCAAGGACCCGAGCAAGGTCGACCGGTCAGGCGCATACGCGATGCGGTGGGTGGCCAAGAACGTCGTCGCGGCGGGACTGGCGCGGCGGTGCGAGGTCCAGGTCGCCTACGCGATCGGCAAGGCCCAGCCGGTCGGGCTCTACATCGAGACGTTCGGCACGGAGACCGTGCCGGTCGACCGGATCCAGGACGCGATCGGCATGGTGTTCGACCTGCGTCCGGCGGCAATCGTCGACGCGCTCGACCTGCTCCGCCCGATCTACGCCCCCACGGCGGCGTACGGCCACTTCGGCCGGACCAAGGCGGACGGGGTGGACAACGCCTTCACGTGGGAGCACACCGACCGTATCGAGGCACTGCGGGCTGCTGTCTCCGGCTGACACTAGATTCGCCCTCGTGGGCGATGACACCTCTGCGCAGCGACCGGCCCTCGGGCCGGTCGCTGCCGTTGTCGTCGACACACCGCTCGCCCACCTGGACCGGGTCTTCGAGTACGCCGTCCCCGAGGAGCTGGCCGCCGCTGCCGCACCGGGCGCCAGGGTGCGAGTGCGCTTCTCGGGACGGGACCTCGAGGGGTTCATCGTCGAGCGGCGCGCCGAGGCCGAGCACGAGGGGCGGCTGACACCGCTGCGCAAGGTCGTCAGCCCGGAGCCCGTGCTCACACCGCAGATCCTTGCGCTGTGCCGGGCGGTGGCCGATCGGTACGCCGGCACGCTGAGCGACGTCGTGCGCCTCGCCGTGCCCAAACGCCACGCCACAGCGGAGCGCAACCTCCCGCTCCTGCCGCCGACGATGAGGCCGTATGCCGCTGAGCCCGCTCCCGACGCGCCGTCGAGCTCGCCGGGGGGCGGGGTCGACGTCGGGCCGTGGGCCGACTATCCCGCAGGCCCTGCCTGGCTGCGCCGGGTCGAGGCGGGCGAGGGTCCGGCCGCTGCGTGGTTGGCGCTGCCGGCCCGGGGCCGGGACGGCGACTGGCCGGAGGCGCTCGCCGTCGCGGTCCAAGCGGCCTTGAGCGGTGGGCGGGGGGCGGTGGTCGTCGTCCCGGATCATCGCGATGTCGACCGCGTCGACGCGGCCCTGGTCCGCCGGCTCGGTCCTGGGCAGCACGTCAGGCTGACGGCGGACCAAGGTCCCCAGGCCCGGTACACCGCCTGGCTCAAGGTCCTGCGCGGACACGTGCGGGTCGCGATCGGCACTCGCGCCGCGGCCTTCGCGCCGGTCCGTGACCTCGGGCTGGTGGCCTGCTGGGACGACGGCGACGACCTGCTGTCCGAGCCGCGAGCCCCCTACCACCACACCGGAGTCGTCCTGGCGCTGCGGGCGGAGCAGACGGGCGCGGCCCTTCTCTCGGGTGGCTTCGTGCGCAGCCTCCGGCTGGAGGCGGACGTCGAGGCAGGCCGGGTCGTCCCGGTCGTCGCCGACCACGACGTGGTCCGCGGTGCGGCACCGCGGGTCGTCGTCGCGGGGGAGGGACTCGACGAGGAGCGAGACGGCCCCGCTGCCCGGGCCCACCTGCCGTCGCGGGCGTGGCGCGTGGCCAAGGACGCCCTGCGGGACGGGCCCGTCCTCGTCCAGGTCCCTCGGCGCGGATACCTGCCGGCGCTGAGCTGCGGGGAGTGCCGGTCGCCGGTGCGGTGCCCCCGTTGCCAGGGGCCGATGGGGCTGGGCAGTGCTGGGAGCGAGCCCCGGTGCCGGTGGTGCAGCGCCGGGCTCGGGCCCTCCGGCTTCGAGTGCCGCAGCTGTGGCTCTCGGCGGCTGCGGGCTGTGGTCACGGGGGCGCGCCGCACCGCCGAGGAGATCGGGCGGTCGCTGCCCGGGCACCCGGTCATCACATCCGGCTCCGGAGAGGTGCACGGCTCGGTCGGGTCGGAGCCGGCGATCGTCCTCGCGACTCCCGGCGCCGAGCCGGTGGCCGACGGGGGGTACGCGGCGGTGCTGGTCCTCGACGCCTGGGCGAGTCTCGACCTGCCGGTCCTCGACGCGCCGCTGGAGTCGCTGCGCCGGTGGATGGCCGCGGCGGCGCTGGTCCGTCCCGGCCGCACCGTCGTCCTCGGCGGGGCCCCGGAAGGCGTCACGCTGCCGGCAGTCGAGGCGCTGGTGCGCTGGGACCCCGGGTGGCTCGCCAGCCGGGAGCTGGGCGAGCGGCGCGAGCTCGGGCTGCCGCCGGCGGTGCGGATGGCTCAACTTCGCGGCAGCCGTGCAGCCGTCGAGGGCGCCCTGGGCCAGCTGCGTCTGCCTGCGGCAGCCCAGGTCCTCGGACCGATGCCGCTCGATGCATGGTCCCGCAGCGGTGCCGGCCAGCGGCGACGCGGGCTCGGATGATGACCCGGGGAGCTGGCACGCCCTCGTGCGTGGTCCCCTGGAGGTGACCGCCGAGCTGACTGACGCGCTGGCTGCACTCAAGGCCGTCCGGTCGGCCCGCAAGGAGGCCGACGTCGTCACGGTGCGGGTGGACCCGGTCGACGGCTGGTAGCCCTCCTCCACCCACCCCTCACGATCGAGTGAACAACTTCTCGGGCCGCATGACACAGTGACGGCATGGACACCCGCGAGTTCGACATCGTCCTCTACGGTGCGACCGGTTTCGTCGGCGCCCTCACGGCGCGGTACCTGTCGCAGCAGGCCGGGACCGCCCGGGTCGCTCTGGCCGCGCGATCCCGTCCGCGACTCGAGTCCGTGCTGGAACGGCTCGACGAGAGCGCCGCCGACTGGGAGCTCATCGAGGTCGACGCGAGGGATGTCTCGGGACTGGATGCACTCGCAGCACGCACCCGCGTCCTGGCGACGACCGTGGGGCCGTACTCCGTGCACGGGAAGGAGGTTGTCCGTGCCTGCTCCGAGGCGGGGACGCACTACGCGGACCTGACGGGTGAGGTGCTCTTCGTCCGCTGGACGATGGACACGCTCGCCGGACGAGCCGCCGAGACCGGTGCCCGACTCGTCCACGCCTGCGGCTACGACTCCGTCCCGTCGGACCTCGCGGTCCACCTCCTCGCTCGACGTGCCGCCGAGGACGGCGAGGGCACCCTGGGGGACACGCTGCTTGCGGTGCGGTCCGCATCGGGCGGCTTCAGCGGCGGCACCGTCGACTCCGCCCGACAACAGGCCATCCTCGTCCGGGAGGAGCCGGAGACCAAGCGTGTGCTGGCCGACCCCTACGCGCTCAGCCCGAGGCGCGCGGAGGAGCCGAGGGGTGCGACTCGGCGTCCCGGGGGTCTGGCCGGACTGCTCCGCAAGGTCCTGCCGGTCGACCGGGACCCGGCCAGCGGACGCTGGAGCGGGCCCTTCGTCATGGCTGGCTTCAACACGAGGGTCGTTCGCCTGTCCAACACGCTGACGGACTGGTCCTACGGACGGGAGTTCCGATACCGAGAGGTCGTCGACTTCGGCAAGGGACCGCTGTCGCCCGTGTTCGCTGCGGGGATGGCGATCGGGCTGACCGGTGGACTGGCCGGCCTCTCCTGGGCGCCCTCACGCGCAGTCCTCGACCGGCTCCTGCCCAAGCCGGGCGAGGGCCCCAGCGACGAGCAGATGGCTGCCGGCCGGTTCCTCATGGAGACGAGGACGACGACCACGACCGGAGCACGGTACCTGGCCCGCGTGGGGGCGCCATACGACCCGGGCTACACGGGAACGGCGGTCATGCTCGGCGAGAGCGCGCTGGCACTCGCCCTCGACGAGGACCGCCTTCCGCACCGCGCGGGAGTCCTGACTCCAGCCACGGCGATCGGGGACGTCCTCGTCGAGCGGTTGCGGTCGCAGGGCTTCACCCTCGAGGTGGAGCGGCTGAGCTGAGGCGCCCGACGCACACCTAGACTTGGACCTCGGCGCCCGGCGTGGGCGCCTGCGACCCTCGAGGACTGACACCTGTGGCGATCAAGGACATCCGCCTCTTCGGAGATCCGGTGCTGCGCACCCCGGCGGTCGACGTGGTCGACTTCGACAAGGAGCTGCGGACGCTCGTCAAGGACCTCGAGGACACCATGCTCGACGCGCCCGGTGCCGGGCTGGCCGCCCCGCAGATCGGCGTCGGGCTGCGGGTCTTCACCTACTTCGTCGACGACGTCGTGGGGCACCTCGTCAACCCGTTGCTCGACCTCTCCGACGAGACCCAGGACGGGCCCGAGGGGTGCCTCAGCATCCCCGGCGTCACCGTCGACACGAAGCGTGCGCTCTCCGTCGTCGCCAAGGGCCAGAACATGCACGGCGAGCCCGTGGTGCTCGAGGGCACACTGCTGCTGGCCCGGGCGGTGCAGCACGAGACGGACCACCTCGACGGGATCCTCTTCGTCGACCGGCTCGACCCACAGGCGCGCAAGGAGGCCATGCGGGCGATCCGGGAGGCCGAGTGGTTCGGCGAGCCGGCGCCCAGGGTGAAGGTCAGCCCCCACTCAACGTTCGGCCTGGGGATGTGACGTGCGGGTCGTCTTCGCGGGGACGCCGCAGGCGGCGCTGCCGAGCCTCGATGCCATCGTACGGTCGCGCCACGAGCTCATCGCAGTCATCACCCGGCCCGACGCCCCGGCCGGCCGGGGCCGGCGCCTCGAGGCGTCGCCGGTCAAGGTGAGGGCGCAGGAGCTCGGGGTGCCCGTCCTGAATCCGCGCTCTGTCAAGGAGCCCGAGTTCCTCGACGAGCTGGGGCGGCTCGAGCCTGACGCCTGCCCCGTCGTGGCCTATGGCAACCTGATCCCGCAGGTCGCGCTGGACCTCCCGACGCACGGCTGGATCAACCTGCACTTCTCGCTGCTCCCGGCGTGGCGAGGGGCCGCCCCCGTCCAGCACGCGATCATGGCCGGCGACGAGCTGACCGGCGCCTCGACCTTCCGGCTCGAGCGCGGACTCGACACCGGCCCGGTCTACGGCGTGATGACCGAGGCGATCCGGCCGACCGACACGGCCGGCGACCTCCTCGAGCGACTCGCCCAGGGCGGTGCCGGGCTGCTCGTCGCCACCCTCGACGGCATCGAGCGCGGTGACCTCGTGGCCAAACCGCAACCAGCCGAAGGGGTCTCACATGCCCCCAAGGTCGAGGTCGCCGACGCCCGCGTCGTCTGGGCCAAGCCGGCCCGGGCCATCGACCGACTCATCCGCGGTTGCACGCCGGCGCCGGGAGGCTGGACGATGTTCCGGGGCGAGCGACTCAAGCTCGCCCCGGTCACCCACGCTGCTCCCGACGAGGTGCCGGGTCACGGGACGCTCGAGCCCGGCACACTCCTGGTGACGAAACAGGCCGTCTTCGTCGGCACGGGAACCCTGCCCGTCCGGCTCGGCATCGTCCAGGCCCATGGCAAGCGGCCGATGCCGGCCGCCGACTGGGCGCGTGGCATCCGCATTGACGCAGGCGAAGGGCTCACCGATGAGTGACGAGGGGCGGCGTGGCGGACGGCAGCGACCACCTGCCCGCGGGCGGAACGACCGGCACCGCTCGGCCCAGCGGCCGTCGGAGCGCGCCCGGCGTACCGATCCGGCGCGTCTGACCGCCTACACCGCCATGCGCGAGGTCGCCCAGGGTGCGTACGCCAATCTGGTGCTCCCAACGTTGTTGCGCGAGAAGCGGGTCCATGGGCGGGACGCCGCCTTCGCCACGGAGCTCGTCTACGGGGCGACCCGGATGTCCGGTCTCTACGACGCCGTCGCCGCCCGTGCGGCCGATCGCCCGGTCGACAAGATCGACCCGCGTGTCCTCGACACGATCCGGCTCGGAGCCCACCAGTTGCTCGGCATGCGCGTGCCGACCCACGCGGCGGTCGACGAGACGGTCGCCCTCGCGCGGCAGGTCAACGGCGCCGGTGCCTCGGGCTTCGTCAATGCGGTCATGCGCCGTATCAGTGAGCGCAGCCTCGAGGAGTGGCTCGAGGTCGTCACTGCGGGCGCGGGCGACCCGGTGGAGGCCCTCGCGATCCGCACGTCCCACCCGCTCTGGGTCACCAAGGCGCTCCGGGCCGCCCTCATCGGACATGGCCGGGCCGCCGCCGCGACCGTCGAGGCCGAGCTCGGCCACCTGCTCGAGTCCGACAACGCCGCACCCAGGGTCGCGCTCGCTGCCCGGCCGGGTCTGGCGGCCGTCGCCGAGCTGGTCGACGCCGGAGCCGTCGCATCGACGACGAGCCCCGTCGGCGCCGTCCTGCCCGAGGGCGACCCGGGCGCCATCCCCGCGATCCGAGAGGGACGTGCGGCGGTGCAGGACGAAGGGTCCCAGCTGGTCGCCCTGGGCATCGCGACCGCGGAGGTCGGCCAGGACGCCATGACCTCCGAGCGATGGCTGGACCTCTGTGCTGGGCCGGGCGGGAAGGCAGGCCTTCTGGCCTCGATCGCCGTGCAACGGCGAATACCCTTCGTCGCCAACGAGGTCAACGAGACGCGCGCACAGCTGGTCCGCCAGACGCTCACTGCGGCGACGGCGGCGGCCCACGCCGCTGGGAGCACGATCGAGGTCCGCCACGGCGACGGGCGCGAGGTCGGGGAAGCCAGCCCAGCGGCATACAGCCGCATTCTCATCGATGCCCCGTGCACGGGTCTGGGCGCCCTCCGCCGACGACCGGAGGCGCGATGGCGACGCAGTGCCCAAGGACGTTGCCGTGCTTGCCGGGCTGCAACGTGAGCTGCTGGCCTCCGGCATCGACGCGACGATGCCGGGCGGCGTCATCGCCTACGCCACGTGCAGCCCGCACCTCAACGAGACCCGCTTCGTCGTGCAGGACGTCCTCAAGAAGCGCGACGACGTGGAGCTGGTCGATGCGCGCCCGCTCTTCGTCGACGCCGAGGGCGCCCTCCTCCCCGAGCTCGGCGACGGACCCTACGTCCAGCTGTGGCCCCACGTGCACGGGACCGACGCGATGTTCTTCGCCCTGCTGCGCAAGCGCTGAGGTCAGCGTCCCCGGAACACGGGTCGCCGGTCCTCCCGCCGTGCCGCGTCCGCCTCCGCAGCATCCGCACTCGTGAAGCAGGCGAGGAACTCGGCCCGGAGGCCGGGGTCGTCGTCGGGCAGGTGCGGGGCGTTGAGCACCCGCTTGGCGTAGGTCAGGGAGAGCGGAGCGAGGGCCGCGAGGTCGCGGGCGAGGGCGATCGCGTCGGTGAGGTCGCCCTCGCGTTGGACCAGGCCGCACGCGAGCGCCGCGGGCAGATCGAGGGTCTCGGCAGCGAGCAGGATTCCCCGCGCGTGGCCGCCACCCACGAGCTCGGCGAGCCGCCGGATCGTCCAGGGGTCCACCGCGAGGCCGTTGCGCGCCGTCGGAACGGCAAACCGGGCCGCGGCGCTGGCCACGCGCAGGTCGCACGCGGCGGCGAGCTGGGTCCCGCCACCGATCGCCGGCCCGTTCACCGCTGCGATCACCGGGATGGCCGACCCGGTGATCGCGCCCAGCATGCCGTAGTGGGCCTCGAGGAACTCCTCGCCGTAGACGCCGTCCAGATCGGCGCCGGCGCAGAAGGTCGACCCGGCGCCGGTGAGGACGATGGCCCGTGCTCGCGCCGCTCCCTCCTGGACGGCGGACTCGAGCGCTCGGCAGAGGCTCAGGCTGAGCGCGTTGCGCTTCTCCGGGCGGTTCAGCGTGATGACGAGGACGTCGTCGTCGAACGCCTGGATGACGGGCTCGCTGCTCGGATCGCTGCTCATGGGTCGATCCTGCCGTGTGGCGCGCTAGGCCGAGGGACCGCCCGGCCGTAGCCGTTCGTCGAAGAAGGCGAGGACCCGGTCGACCGCGACCTGCTGCCGGTGGGCAGTCAGGGTGGCGTGGCCCTTGCCTTCGAGCTCGACCCGGATGAAGCCGTCACCGAGCTCCGTGGCCAGCGTCTCGAACCGCGTCCCGGTGGCGGGGTCGTCGCGGTAGCGCACCCCAAGCACCGGACAGCCCGCGGCAACTCTGCGACGGACGGTCGCCAGATCGGTCGGGCTCAGGCCGAGGTCTGCCTTGCGTACCGCTCCGATGGCCGCGGGGAGGGACGGCTGGGCCACGACGGGGGCGGCAACCGACTCGTCGACCATCATCGCGAGCGCGAACCCGCCCGTCAGGCACATCCCGAGCGCGCCCACGCCCCGTCCGCCAAGCTCGGCGTGCAGGCTGTGCGCAAGGGAACGCAGCCATTCCGTCACCGGCGACGTGACGCCGGCTCGGAGCTTGACGAACTCCCGGTTGACGCAGATCAGGCCGATCGCTCGCACGATCTCTCCGGTCGTCGCCGCCGCGCCCGGCCGGCCGAAGAGGCGCGGCATGACCACGGTGTAGCCGTGGGCCACGACGTCGTCTGCAAACGTGATGACCTCAGGCGTGATTCCCGGGATCTCATGCACGAGCACCACGCCCGGCCCGCTGCCCTTGCGGTAGGTGTCATGGGTCTCTCCGCGCGCCGTGTGGCTGCCGCGGGCCCATCCGACCAGGTCGCTCATGCGGACATCGTCCCCCAGGACCGGGCCCCAGGCTGGGCCCGTGCAGATCTCCCCGAGCATCCTGTCGGCCGACTTCGCCAACCTCGAGCGCGAGCTGGAGCGAGTCGCCAATGCCGACTGGGCCCATGTCGACGTCATGGACGGGCACTTCGTGCCGAACCTGACCATCGGCCTGCCCGTCGTCGAGGCGCTCATCAAGGTCAGCCCGATCCCGATCGACGCCCACCTGATGATCGAGGACCCGGACCGGTGGGCGCCGATGTATGCCGAGGCGGGGTGCCAGTCGGTGACCTTCCACATCGAGGTTGCGCGTGATCCACGTGCGCTCTCGCGAGCGCTCCGGGCAGCCGGGGCGAGGGCGGCCATGGCGGTCAAGCCCAGGACGGACTTCGCGCCCTATGCGGACCTGCTGCCCGAGGTGGACATGGTGCTCGTCATGACGGTCGAGCCGGGGTTCGGGGGGCAGTCCTTCATGGCCGACCAGATGCCGAAGGTCCGCCAGGTCCGCGAGGCCGTCAAGCGTCACGGCGGGGAGATCTGGATCCAGGTCGACGGCGGCGTCAGCGCGGACACGATCGAGCAGTGTGCCGAGGCGGGCGCCGACGTCTTCGTCGCCGGCTCGGCGGTCTACGGGGCCGAGGACGCCGCTGCCGCCGTCGACGAGCTGCGCGCCCTGGCCACGTCGCACGCCCACTGAGCAACGGCCGGGTCCCAGCCCCAGGGCCAACGGAGCGTATGCCGCTGAGCCGGCTCAGCGGCATACGACACCTTCCGGCGTGGTGGCCGTCACGTGGACGCGGGGTGGGACTTCCCGGGACCGCGGTGCATACTGATGATTACGTGCTCCGGGGTCGGTGTAATTCCGAGCCGGCGGTGACAGTCCGCGACCCGACCACTCATGTGCTTCACGAGTGGCCGGTTGACCTGGTGGAACTCCAGGACCGACGGTGAAAGTCCGGATGGGAGGCAGCACGAAACAGACTGACGTCTGTGGTGGTTCGCGCACCCAGATCGGGACGCGGAGCGCGGCAGCGGCAGCTGTGGAGGTTCCCCGGAGTTCGTCCGAGCAGCACCACGAACTCCAAGGACGAACACCACATGCAGTCACTAGCTCTCGCAGACGAGACGAAGAACGTCTTCCAGCAGGCCATCGAGGCCGCGATCCCGATCGGGCCCTACCAGCTGCACTGGATCGAGCTGATCGCCGTACTCATCGGCGTCGCCTCGGCCTGGTTCGGCATGAAGCGCCGGGTCTGGGCCTGGCCCGTCGGCATCATCGCCAACGTCATGCTCTTCTTCGTGTACCTCGGCGCGCTCTTCGGCGCCGACGAGCGGATCCCACTCTTCGGCCAGGCCGGCAGGCAGGTCTTCTTCATCCTCACCAGTATCTACGGCTGGTGGCGGTGGACGCAGGTGCGCCGACTGAACCACGCCGGCGATGTCACCGGCGCCGCGATCACGCCGCGATGGGCGACGGGGCGCGAGCGCACCGCAGTGATCGGCTTCTGGCTCGTCGGCACCGTGGTCGTGCACCAGGTGTTCGCGTCGCTGTGGAGCCTCGCGCCGAACCCGTTCTGGACGCCGCAGTGGTGGTTCTTCTGGTGCGACGCGTGGATCTTCGTCGGCTCGATCGTGGCCACGTACGCCATGGCCCGCGGCTGGAACGAGTTCTGGCTCGCGTGGATCGGTGTCGACCTCGTCGGAGTGCCGTTCGGCTTCGCGACCGGGTATGTGCCGACGGCCGTCCTCTACGTCTTCTACGGGATGTTCGTCGTCTACGGCTTCACGCAGTGGGTCAAGGCGTCCCGGACCGAGCACCGCGACGTCGAGCCAGTGCTCGTCGCGGCCCGCGGGGCCTGACCGATGGGTGCCGCCAACGCCGCCGGTACCAGGGACGCCGCCTTCATGCGGCGCGCCCTGGAACTGGCGGTGCGGGGATCCTGGCCGGACCCGAACCCTCGTGTCGGGTGCGTCGTCGTCGACGCCAGCGGCGAGCTCGTCGGGGAGGGGTGGCACCGCGGTGCCGGCACGCCGCACGGCGAGGCGGCGGCGCTGGCCGTCGCAGGTGACCGGGCCCGCGGAGCAACCGCCTACGTCTCCCTCGAGCCGTGTGCCCACACCGGACGGACCGGTCCGTGCGCTGACGCGCTCGTCGCGGCCGGGGTCTGCCGGGTCGTCTACGGGCAGGACGACCCCAACGGCGATGCGGCCGGAGGCGCCGATGTGCTCCGCGCGGCCGGTGTCGAGGTGGTGGCCGGCGTCCTGGCCGACGAGGCCGCTGCACTCAACGAGCGCTGGGCACGGACCATCGCGCTGCGCCGACCGCTGGTCACGTGGAAGTTCGCCGCCACCCTCGACGGGCGCAGCGCCGCGGCCGACGGCACGAGCCAGTGGATCACCAGTGAGGAGGCCCGGGCCGACGTGCACGCCCTACGGGCGTCCCGCGACGCCATCGTGGTGGGCACGGGGACCGTCCTCGTCGACGATCCCCGCCTCACGGTGCGCACGGGACCAGTTCGTATGCCGCTGGGCTCGCTCGCGGGCGGACAGCCGTCCCGCGTCGTGGTCGGGTTGCGGGACGTGCCCGCCTCGGCTCGCGTGTACGAGGGATCGGGCGAGGTGCTTCACATCCGCAGCCGAGACCCCGATGAGGTGCTCGCGGTGTTGTGGGACGCGGGGATTCGTGACGTCTGGCTCGAGGGTGGCCCGACGCTGGCGAGCGCGTTCGTGAAGGCCGGTCTCGTGGATGAGATCTATGCCTACCTCGCGCCGGCTCTCCTCGGCGCCGGTCGTCCGGCGGTGGGGGATCTCGGCATCGCGTCGATGGATGCGATCAGGCGGCTCGACATCGAGGACGTGCTGCGCGTCGGCTCCGACGTGCGCATCCATGTCAGTAACCCCGCCGCGTTCGATGTATCCGCGCGTCGCACAAGGCGCGCGGATACATCGAATCGGATGGCAGTCGGGAAGGTGTAGGCACATGTTCACTGGAATCGTCGAGGAGCTCGGGACCGTCGGGTCCATCGAGCACGGGACGGAGTCCGCCGTGCTGCGGATCGAGGGCCCGCTCGTCGCCAACGACACGGTCCATGGTGCGTCCATCGCGGTCAACGGTGTGTGCCTCACCGTCACCTCCCACGATGCGGACGGGTTCAGGGTCGACGTCATGGCCGAGACGCTGAGCCGGTCCAGCCTCGGCTCGCTGCGAACCGGCGACCGCGTCAACCTCGAGCGGGCGATGGCGGCGTCGAGCCGGTTCGGTGGGCACATCGTCCAGGGGCACGTCGATGGGACGGCCACCGTCACCGAGCGTGTTCGCGGCGACCGGTGGGAGGTGGTGACGTTCACCCTCCCGGACGCCCTGGCTCGTTATGTCGTCGAGAAGGGCTCGATCACCGTGGACGGCGTGTCGCTGACCGTGTCCGCGGTCGGACCGGCGACGTTCTCCGTCTCCCTCATCCCGACCACCCTCGAGCTGACCACGCTGGGCCGCAAGGGGGTCGGCGACCAGGTCAACCTCGAGGTTGACGTGCTGGCCAAGTATGTCGAGCGCCTGCTCGCCCACGGGCAGGACGCAGCCGGCGCCGCTGCCACCAAGGAGGAGTCATGACCGTTGTGTCGGCGCTGTCGACGATCGAGGAGGCCCTGGAGGCGATGAGGGCCGGACGCCCGGTGCTCGTGCTCGACTCCGAGGATCGCGAGAACGAGGGCGACCTCGTCCTCGCCGCCCACACCGCCTCGGAGGAGTGGATGGCCTGGACGATCCGGCACAGTTCCGGCTACCTCTGCGCTCCGATGCCGAACGACGTGGCCGACCGGCTCGAGCTGCCGCTCATGGTCTCGGACAACCGCGACCCGCTGCGGACCGCCTACACGATCTCCGTCGACGCGACTGCGGGGGTGACGACGGGCATCAGCGCCGCGGACCGGACCCGCACCGTCCAGGTCCTCGCCGACCCTGCGTCGGAGCCCGCCGACCTCATCCGTCCCGGTCACGTGCTGCCCTTGCGGGCCCGGCCGGGCGGCGTGCTGACCCGGCCCGGGCACACGGAGGCGGCTGTCGACCTGACCCGCCTCGCCGGCCTGCCACCCGTCGGGGTCATCGGCGAGCTGGTCCACGACGACGGCCGGATGATGCGCTACGAGGCCGTGGTCGCCCTCGGCCGTGAGTCAGGACTTCCCGTCGTCACGATCGAGCAGCTCATCGCGTGGCGCCAGCAGCACGACCGGGTGGAGCGGCTCGCGACGACGATGATCCCGACGCGCCACGGCACCTTCACGGCCCACGGCTACCGGGACACGTTGACCGGCGACGAGCACGTCGCCCTGGTGAGCCCGCGGGGGCTGCACGGAACCCGCCCCGGCGCTCCGACCGCGGTCCGGCTGCACTCGGAGTGCCTGACCGGCGACGCCTTCGGGTCGCTCCGCTGCGACTGCGGACCCCAGCTGCAGGCCTCGCTGGCCCGCGTCGGCCGCGAGGGCGGGGTCGTGGTCTATCTCGGCGGCCACGAGGGTCGCGGCGTCGGGCTCGTCGACAAGCTGCGGGCGTATGCCGAACAGGATCGGGGCGCGGACACCGTCGACGCGCAGACGGCCCTGGGCCTGCCGGTCGACGCGCGCGAGTACGCCGCTGGAGCCGCGGTGCTCCATGACCTCGGTGCGACCCGCATCATCCTGCTGACGAACAACCCGGACAAGGTCGCCGCACTGCGCCACTTCGAGATCGACGTCGTAGCCGTCGAGCGGCTGCACACCGAGGTCGCGCCGCAGAACGAGCGCTACCTCGTGACCAAGCGCGATCGGCTCGGCCACGACCTGCCGGCCGTCGTCCGGGCCAAGCCCCAATCAGCCTGAGAGGAGAGCCCATGAAGGACGGAGCACCGGCCCTGACCGTCGACGGCCGTGGCCTCAGGGTCGCCGTCGTCGCTGCCAGCTGGCACGAGCAGGTCATGGGAGGCCTGCTCGACGGGGCACGCCGAGGGCTCGCTGACGCGGGCGTCACCGACGTCACCGAGGTCCGCGTCCCGGGCACGTTCGAGCTCTCCGTCGCCTGCTCCGCGCTCGCCGCCCGCTACGACGCCCTCGTCGCACTCGGCGTCGTCATCCGCGGCAGCACACCGCACTTCGAGTACGTCTGTCAGTCAGCGACGGTCGGCATCACGGAGGTGACGGTGCGCATGGCCACCCCGATCGGTTTCGGCGTACTGACCTGCGACACGGAGCAGCAGGCGATCGATCGGGCCGGCCTGCCCGGCTCGACGGAGGACAAGGGCCACGAGGCCGCCACGGCAGCAGTCGCCACCGTCATCGCGCTCCGGGCCTGACGCTGGCCTGACGCGGTTCGAGGGGTCGGGTCGCTCTCGAGAGCGAACGAATACCTCCAACCGGAGCGATACCTCGAACGGAAGGCGGCTGGGTGGCCACGGATCGGGCGGCCCCGAGCCCAGCGGCATACGGTAAGTACTCTCTAGACCGTGAAGAGCTTTGAGCAGCTGTACGCCGAGCTGGCCGAGAAGGCCGCGACGCGCCCCGAGGGCTCGGGGACGGTCGCCGCACTCGACGCCGGCGTCCACGCGATCGGCAAGAAGATCGTGGAGGAGGCGGCCGAGGTGTGGATGGCCGCCGAGTACCAGTCGAACGGCGAGGCCGCCGAGGAGATCAGCCAGCTGCTCTACCATCTGCAGGTCCTCATGCTCGCCAAGGGCATCACGCTCGACGACGTCTACGCCCACCTCTGAGGACATCCCAATGCTGCGAATCGCCGTGCCCAACAAGGGCTCCCTCTCCGATGCAACCGTCGAGATGCTCCGTGAGGCGGGCTACCGCACCCGTCGGGACGCCAAGGAGCTCGTCGTCGCCGACCCCGACGCCGACGTCGAGTTCTTCTACCTGCGTCCCCGGGACATCGCGGTCTACGTGGGATCCGGGACGGTCGACGCCGGCGTCACCGGCCGTGACCTGCTCCTCGACTCCGGGGCGGCCGCGCTCGAGGTCATGACCCTCGGCTTCGCCGCATCGACCTTCCGCTATGCCGCGCGGCCGGGCAAGGTCACCACGGTCGAGCAGATCGCCGGGAACCGCGTCGCCACCTCCTATCCCGGACTCGTGCGCGCCGACCTTGCCAAGCGCGGGATTGACGCCGAGGTCGTGCGCCTCGACGGCGCGGTCGAGACGGCGATCACCCTGGGCGTGGCCGACGTCATTGCGGACGTCGTCGAGACCGGGACGACGCTGCGCCAGCAGGGCCTGGAGGTCTTCGGCGAGCCGATCCTGCGCTCCGAGGCCGTCCTCATCCGGGGCGACCGACCGGGGGAGCAGCAGGCGACGTCCGTGCTCCAGCGCCGGCTCGCCGGCGTCATCACCGCCCGGACGTACGTCATGCTCGACTACGACTGCCCGAAGAACCTCGTCGACAAGGCGACCCAGCTGACGCCGGGGCTCGAGTCCCCGACCGTCTCGCCCCTCCAGGACGAGGCCTGGGTCGCGGTCCGTGCCATGGTTCCGCGCCTGGGGCGCAACCGCCTCATGGACGAGCTCTACGACCTCGGCGCGCGGGCCATCCTCGTCACCGACATCGCCGCCTGCCGACTGTGAGCGACTCCCCGAAGAGCACCCCCGCGGACGCCCTCGCGCCATTCCGGCCGAGGCGCGGCCGCGTCGTCGCACTCGGCGTGGTGTGGGCGTCGTTGCTGCTCTTCGGCCTGATCGCCGTGATCATGCCCGAGCAGGATGGGCGCTGGGGCGTGGCCGACCGGATCATGCTCTTCGGGCTCGGCGTCGTCATCGCTGCCCTGGCCTGGCGGTATGCCTCGATCATCGCCATTCCGACCCGCGAAGGGCTCATGGTCCGCAATCTCGTCCTGACGAGGACCCTGGAGTGGCCCGAGATCGTCGGGATCCAGTTCGGCGGCGGTGAGCCGTGGGTCAGCCTCGACCTCGTCGACGGCGACACACTCGCCGTCATGGCCATCCAGAAGGCCGACGGTGAGATCTCCGGCCGCGAGGCCTCGCGGCTCGCCGCGCTGGTCCAGGCGTTCGGTGAGTCCCGCGAGGGGTCATCGTCGTGAGTCCCCAGCCGACGGTCGAGGAGATGCGCCACGCGCTCGGGCACTTCGTCACGGGCGTCACTGTCGTCACCGGCACGACCCTGGACGGTGACCCGGTTGGCTTCGCGTGCCAGTCGTTCGCCTCGGTGTCGCTCGACCCGCCGCTCGTGCTCTTCTGCGCCGACCACCGCGGTCGCTCCTGGCCGCGCATGCGCGACGCCGGGCTGTTCACCGTCAACGTCCTCCACCACGAGCAGCTCGACGTCGTCGAGCGCTTCGGGTCGCCGTCCGGCGGCCGGTTCGACGGGCTGGACTGGTATCCCTCGGCGGACGGCGGTCCCAGCCTCGCCGACGCCCTGATGCGGATCCACTGCTCCGTGGACCAGGTGCACGTCGCCGGCGACCATGACGTCGTCATCGGACGGGTACTCAGCCTCGACGACACGGGGGACGGTCGCCCGATGCTGTTCTACCGCGGCCAGTTCACCGTCACGGAGAAGACCCCTGAGGCCGAAGGCCCCGACGCCGAGGCCGTCGAGGACTACTGGGGCTGAGCGGCGCCGGAGCCGCACCAATCCAGCCCATGCTGAAAAGGTGCGGCGCAACGAGCGAATGCCCCCGCACCCATCCAGCACTGGCTGAAAAGGTGTGGCTCGTGACGCGCGGGTTCAGGTGACGCGGCGCAGGTCCGGACGCATGCGCACGACGACGAGGCCCTGCAACACGCCGATGGCAGCGAGCACGATCCAGACAGGTGACAGCCCGCCGGTGACGTCGCGGACCAGGCCCATGGCGAAGGGGCCGACCGAGGCCACGCTGTAGGAGAAGAGGAAGGCCATGCCGGTGAGCCGCCCGCTCGCCTCAGGCGTCAGTGCGTATCGGACGAGCAGGACGAGGGCCAGGGAGAAGGCTGCGCCCTGGCCGAGGCCGAGCACCATGGCCCACAGCCACGGCGCCGCCTCGGGTGCCGTGAAGATGGCGAGGCAGCCGATGATGCCGAGCCCGGCCGAGACGAGGAGCAGCCGCCGCAGGTCGGTGGCCCGGTCGCTGAGCACCGGCCCGAGCAGCCCGGAGATGACCTGTGCCCCGCTGAACACCGCGCCGAGGTAGCCGGCCGCGGACCGGTCCCAGCCGAGCTCGACATAGGTCGGTGGCAGCCACGTCACCGCGGAGTAGAAGCACCAGGACTGCAGGGCGAGGTACACGGCGACGAGCCACGCCGTGGAGTGTCGCCACGGCAGCCGCCCGCGACCCTCCCCGCCTGGCATGTGGTGCGGGTTCGCGCGCAGCGTGAACGGGGCCCACACGACCAGGCCAACGAGGGCCAGCAGCCCCCACGTCGCGAGGGACGCCTGCCAGGACCCGAGGCGGTCGGCCAAGGGGGCCGACACGGCGGACGCGAGAGCCGCCCCGCCCATCATGGCGAACATGTAGAGCCCCGTGACCAGCCCGACGCGCTCCGGTGGGAAGAACGTCTTGACGAGGCGGGGCAGGAGCGAGCCCGCCACGGCGATCCCGATGCCGGCCACGAACGTCCCGAGGTAGAGCGTTGCGACGTCGTCGCCGAACCACCGGCTCCCGGTGCCGACGACGACGCAGGCCACGGCGGCGAGCACGGCCGCGACCGCGCCGAGGCGGTGCGCGATCGCGGACGCGATGGGCGCGAAGACGCCCATGCAGAGAACGGGCAGCGTGGTCAGGGCGCCGGCGGCGGCGTGGCTCAGCCCCAGGTCGCGCGAGATGGCATCGATCAAGGGCGGCACGCTCGTGATCACGGTCCGCAGGTTGCCTGCCACGGCAAGGAGCGCGACCGCGGTGATCCAGACTGGCGGCAGCGGCCTCGCCCGCACGCCGACCCCGGCGCCCTCGGTCACGTCGGCTGGTTCCACCCGGCTGACCGTAGACCACGTCCCGTCGTGTCGATGACGAGGTCCGCGTTGGCCCTCGTGTCGTCCGCGGCGAAGATGGCGTCCTCCTGCGCGGCCCACCGCTGCCAGTGCGGCCGATACGTGTCGCCGTCGCGCGCGAGCCCGCGCGACATCCGGAGCATCGGGTCGGCGTCGACGAACACACCCACCGCCGCGTACGGGCGGGCCGGCCCGACGCTGGAGCCGCTGCCGTCGATCACGAGGAAGTCGGTCGGCTCGAGGACGACCGTGCCGTCCCAGCCGCCCGCCTCCCAGTTCCATTGGGCGTATGCCGCTGAGCTCGCTCGCGAGATCGCCCCGAGGACGCGGGTGGCGAGGATCTCAGACGACTCACCGAGCCCGTCCCAGCCCGGGTAGAGGTGATCCATGTGGACGATGGCCGTGGTGCCGTAGGACCTCAGATCGGCGGCGACGCCGAGCGCGAGCGTCGTCTTGCCGGCGCCGCTCCGGCCGTCGATGGCGACGACCGTCGTGTCGCCGCAGCGGGGCTGCGCGTCCAGAGCGAGCTCGACCACCGCCTCGACGTGCACCGGGTCGGCCGGTTCCGTGATCTGGTCCCACATGAGCGCGACCCTACTCGCGATCTACGCTGACCCCGTGACCAGCCGCAGCACCGTCAGCACCGTGGCGACCCGCGTGATCGCCTGCCTCGACGTCGATGCGGGCCGGGTCGTCAAGGGCGTCAACTTCGCGAACCTGCGCGACGCCGGGGACCCCGTCGAGCTCGCCAAGCTCTACGACTCGCAGGGCGTCGACGAGCTCACCTTCCTCGACGTCACGGCGAGCTCCGGGAATCGCGAGACGACCTACGAGGTGGTCCGGCGAACCGCGGAGCAGGTCTTCATCCCCCTCACGGTCGGCGGGGGAGTGCGCACCGTCGACGACGTGGATCGGCTGCTGCGTGCCGGAGCCGACAAGGTCGGCGTCAACACCGCCGCGATCGCCCGTCCCGAGCTCATCTCGGAGATCGCGGATCGGTTCGGCGCCCAGGTGCTCGTCCTCTCGGCCGACGTCCGCCGGAGGGTGGACGAGTCCGGCCGCCAGACGGAGGACTTCGTCATGACGACCCACGGCGGTCGCACGCCCGTCGACCTCGACGCCGTCGAGTGGTGCGCCAGGGCCGCCGAGCTCGGCGCAGGCGAAATCCTGCTCAACTCCATGGATGCGGATGGGACCAAGGACGGCTACGACCTCGAGCTGATCCGGCGAGTGCGCGCGACCGTGGCCGTGCCGGTCGTCGCGAGCGGTGGTGCCGGCCGGGTCGAGCACTTCGCTCCGGCGGTCGAGGCGGGGGCGGACGCCGTCCTGGCGGCGAGTGTGTTCCACTTCGGCGAGCTCACCGTCGGCCAGGTCAAGCAGGCCCTGCGCGATGCGGGAGTCGTCGTCCGCTAGCCGGCCCGCGTCAGTCGAGTGTGCAGCAAACGCCGCGCTGTGCGGGACGAGTGACGGGACGAGGTGGTGCGGCTCGTGCGTGGGCAGGCTGCCCGAGCAGGTTTGGTCCCGTCATTGCTCCCATCGTGAGCGGCGCGAACTGCACAGTCGAGGAGAGGGATGGTCTCGTGCGACTCAGCCCAGGCCCAGCTTGGACTCGCGCAAAGCAACCACATCGTCCGCCTTGCCCTCGAACTGCACGTCGGCGCTCGACACCGGCAACGGCGCCCCCTCAGTCGAGTGTGCAGCAAACGCCGCCCTGTGCGGGACGAGTGACGGGACGAGGTGGTGCGGCTCGTGCGTGGGCAGGCTGCCCGAGCAGGTTTGGTCCCGTCATTGCTCCCATCGTGAGCGGCGCGAACTGCACAGTCGACGAGAGGGATGGTCTCGTGCGACTCAGCCCAGGCCCAGCTTGGACTCGCGCAGCGCAACCACGTCGTCCGCCTTGCCCTCGAACTGCACGTCGGCGCTCGACACCGGCAACGGCGCCCCCTCAGTCGAGTGTGCAGCAAACGCCGCCCTGTGCGGGACGAGTGACGGGACGAGGTGGTGCGGCTCGTGCGTGGGCAGGCTGCCCGAGCAGGTTTGGTCCCGTCATTGCTCCCATCGTGAGCGGCGCGAACTGCACAGTCGAGGAGAGGGATGGTCTCGTGCGACTCAGCCCAGGCCCAGCTTGGACTCGCGCAAAGCAACCACGTCCTCCGCCTTGCCCTCGAACTGCACGTCGGCACGGTCGCCGCGCCCGTAGGCGAAGAGGACCAGCTCGGCGGGGGCGCCTCGCAACACGACTGTGCCGTGCTCGTCGGGCAGCCTCGCCGAGTGGCGCCCGATGCCGGGGGCGACGAGGACGACTCCCGCCCCTGCCTTGCGGAACATGAGCCGGGCGGTTCTGCGCAGGGCCGCCCACAGGGCGCGTTGCTCGTTGCCAGCGAGGTCGCGAGGAGCCCAGGACGCTTGGGCCCGGCGGATGTCCTCGTGGTGGACGAAGTACTCGACGAGATTGGCCAGCTCGTCGACCCGGGGACGCGACATGGGGTTCCAGGCGGGGGCGCCGGCGCGGACGCGTGCCACGAGCGTGTCGTAGTCGCCGTGGGCCAGCTTGTCCCGCTCCCGCTGGAGGCGTCCGGCGAAGAGGGGGACGTAGGCACCGATGCTGAGGTCGGGGCGAGCGTCGCGGACGAAGAGGTGGGCCGCGAGGTCTCGCGTCGCCCAGCCCTCACACAGGGTCGGGGCGTCCGGACCGAGCCGCTCGAGCTCGTCGCACAGCTGCTGGCGTTCGGACCAGGCGTGGCGCGTCATGGGCCTCATCCTCTCAGGCCCCGGAGGGGCGGGACCAAACCGGTGGCAGGCACCGCCAGCCCCGACCTAGGGTCGAGGGATGATCGAGCTCGTTCGTCCGACCAGCCTCCTCGCCGAGGCGTGGTGGGAGATGGTGGACGAGTTCGGTGTCGCACCGATCCACGGCTCGGCCTACCGTTCGGACGAGCGAGCCGAGCTCGAGCGGCCGGGCGGTCTCGAGGCATGGGCGGACCTGCTCGCCTCCTACGAGGCGCCCGGGACACCTCTGCCGGAGGGCTGGGTCCCCGCCTCCTACCGATGGATCCTCGACGACGGTCGGCTCGTCGGGACCATCACGGTGCGGCACCGGGTCAACGAGTTGCTCCTCGTCGTCGGCGGGCACATCGGTTACGCCGTTCGGCCGAGTGCCCGCCGGCGAGGGGTCGCCACGGCCGCCCTGCGTCTCGCGCTGGGCATGGCAGCGCGCCTCGGCATCGACCCCGCCCTCGTCACCTGCGAGGACGACAATGTCGCCTCCGCTCGCACGATCGAGGCGAACGCCGGTGTGCTCGAGGACGTTCGTGGCACGAGCCGCCGGTACTGGGTGCCCACGGGCGGTGCTGTCAGTGCTGTCAGTGCTGTCGGTCGGGAGCGCCACAGGTGACCAGCTCGGCTGCAGCGGCGCCGAAGCAGCCTGCCCCGTCGACCCTGCGTGAGGGCCTGGCCGTCGTTCGGCGCGGCATCGCGGGGGAGCCGCGCTGGTTCGCGCTCGCTGTCCTCGGGGCCACCGTCTACGGCATCATGACGGGCCTGATGGCCTGGGCCATCGGCTGGGTCGTCGACAAGGCGGTTGCCCCCGCGATCGAGGCTCGCCACGTCACGACGAGTCAGCTGTGGTTCATCGGCGGTGTCCTGACCGCAGTCGTCCTCGTCACCGTCATCGGCGTGGTCGGACGCCGTCTCGCCGGCGGAATCGCCATGTACAACCTCGGCGCGAGGTACCGGCGTGACGTCACGCGGCAATACCTCCGGCTGCCCCTCAGCTGGCACCACCGTCACCCCTCGGGGCAGCTGCTGTCGAACGCCAACGCCGACGTCGAGGCGACGTGGAACGTCTTCGCCCCGCTGCCGATGGCGATCGGGGTCCTCGTGATGCTCCTCTTCGGCATCGTCCAGATGCTCGTCGTCGACCCGTTCCTCGCCGTCGTCGGCCTGACCGTCTACCCGATGCTCTTCGTCGCCAATGTCGCCTTCCAACGGGCGGTGTCCCCGCGGGTGACTCGAGCCCAACAGCTGCGCGCCGACGTGTCGGAGGTGGCTCATGAGAGCTTCGAGGCCGCTCTGATCGTCAAGTCGCTCGGTCGGGAGGACCACGAGACCGACCGGTTCCGTACCGTGACGCAGGAGCTGCGTGACGCCAACATCGAGGTGGGGCGGACCCGGGGCCGCTTCGACCCGGCGGTCGAGGCGATCCCCACGCTCGGGACCCTCGCCGTCCTGCTCATCGGCACACTGCGCGTGCAGGCCGGGGAACTCTCGGCCGCGCAGGTGACCCAGATCGCCTACCTGTTCTCGATCACCGCCTTCCCCGTCCGGGCCCTCGGGTGGGTGCTCGCCGAGCTGCCCCGGGCCGTCGTCGGCTGGCATCGGGTCTCCGCAGTGCTGGATGCCAGCGGCGGCCTGTGGTACGGCGACCGAGCGCTGCCCAGTGGCCGGCCCAGCGCGGTCACGACCGACGACGTGTCCTACGCCTATGAGTTCGAGACCGAGGACGGGGAGTCGGGCGTCAACCCGGCCGTCGTCGGGATGACCCTCGATCTTCCGGCTGGGTCGACCGTCGCTCTCGTCGGTCCCACGGGCAGCGGCAAGTCCACCCTGACGAGCCTGCTCATGCGGCTCGTCGACCCCGACTCAGGTGCCGTGCTCATCGACGACATCGACCTCCGTCAGGTGCGACGCGGCGGCGTCTCCGAGGTCGCGGCCCTCGTCGCGCAGCAGACCTTCATGTTCGACGACACCGTCCGGGGCAACATCACGCTCGGCGCCGACCACGACGACAGCGCGGTGTGGCGCGCCCTCGAGGTCGCCCAAGGAGCGGCCTTCGTCGGCGGTCTGGCGGAGCGGCTCGACACCCGCGTCGGAGAGCGAGGCGCCAGCCTCTCCGGCGGGCAGCGCCAGCGGATCGCCCTGGCCAGAGCGGTGGTCCGCAACCCGCAGCTGCTCATCCTCGATGACGCCACGTCTGCGGTGGACCCATCCGTCGAGCAGGCGATCCTCTCGAGACTGCGGGAGGCCAGCTCCGGCACCACGGTCCTCGTCGTGGCCTACCGGATGGCAACGATCCTGCTCGCGGACGAGGTCGTCTACGTCGAGGAGGGACGCGTCAGGGACCACGGGACGCATGCCGAGCTCCTGGGACGGTGCCCCGGCTACGAACGGCTCGTCACGGCCTATGCTCGCGAAGCCGCTGAGCGGGCCGCGACCGCCGCCGAGGAGGTGGCCCGATGAGCATGCGGTTCGCAGCACCGGTCGAGCACCACGGCATCGCGTCGGGGCGGGACCTGACGACGTGGGGCACCCTCCGGCGCGGCGTCCAGCTGTCGCCCGAACTGGGACAGGGGCATCGGCGTGACCGTGCTGCTCGCCGTCCTCGCGACCCTGGGACGGGTCCTCGTGCCGTTCGTCGTGCAGCGGGTGACGGACCAGGGCATCCTGGCGACAGGCGGTCCGGACGTCGATGTCGTCCTGGCCTACATCGCGCTCGCGCTCGGCGGGGTCGTCGTGACCGTCTTCTCGGCCTACTTCGTCAACGTGCGGCTCTTCCGCTCCTCTGAGAGCGGGCTGGCAACGTTGCGGCTCAAGGCGTTCCGGCACATCCACGACCTGTCGATGCTGACGCAGAACACGGAGCGCCGCGGCTCGCTCGTCTCGCGGGTGACGTCCGACGTCGACACGATCTCGATGTTCGTCCAGTTCGGCGGCCTGATGCTCATGATCAACGTCGCCCAGATCACGCTCGCGACGGTCCTCATGCTCGTCTACAGCCCGGTTCTCGGCTTGGTCGTGTGGGTCTGTTTCGTGCCGCTCTTCCTCATCATCCGCAGGTTCCAGGGAATCGTCGGCCGCAGCTACACCACGGTGCGCGAGCGGGTCGGCGACATGCTCGGTGCCATCTCCGAGGCCGTCGTCGGCGCCCAGGCGATCCGCGCCTATGGCGTCGAGGACCGCACGGCACAGCGCATCGACACGGCCATCGAGAACCACCGCCAGGCAGCGATCGGCGCCCAGGCCCGTGCCGTCATGGCCTTCACGTCGGGTCAGCTCGTCTCGGGGCTGACCACTGCCGTCGTCCTCGTCGTGGGGACCGTCCTCGCAGCCAACGGGCAGCTGACCCTGGGGGAGCTGCTCGCCTTCCTCTTCCTCGTCAACCTCTTCACGATGCCGGTCCAGCAGGCCACCGAGATCCTCAACGAGATGCAGAACGCCGTCGCGGGCTGGCGCCGGGTCATCGGCATCATCGACTCCCCGGCCGACGTCGCCGATCCCGCCGACGGGGTGACGCTGCCCCGCGGGCCGATCTCCGTGCGGTTCGATGGGGTCGGCTTCGCGTACCCGGGCGGGGAGCCGGTGCTCCACGAGATCGACCTCGCCATTGACCCACGCACCAGGGTGGCCATCGTGGGCGAGACCGGGTCGGGCAAGTCGACGCTCGCGAAGCTGCTCACCCGGCTGATGGATCCGACCACGGGGCGCGTCCTCATCGACGAGGCCGACCTGCGCACCATCGGCTTCGCCTCGCTGCGGCAACGGGTCGTCCTGGTGCCGCAGGAGGGCTTCCTCTTCGACGCCAGCCTGCTCGACAACATCCGCTTCGGGAGGCCGGACGCCAGCAGCGAGGAGGTCCGACTCGCCCTCAGCGAGCTCGGCCTCGAGACGTGGGTCGGAACCCTGCCGCTCGGCCTGGCCACCGACGTCGGCCAGCGCGGCGAGTCGCTCTCTGCCGGTGAACGCCAGCTCGTCGCCCTCGCCCGCGCCTACCTTGCCGACCCGGACCTGCTCGTGCTCGACGAGGCGACCTCGGCGGTCGACCCGAGCACCGAGGTGCGGCTGCAGCGCGCCCTCGACTCGCTGACCCGAGGTCGCACCTCGATCGCCATCGCCCACCGCCTCTCCACGGCGGAGGCGGCCGACGAGATCATCGTCGTGGACGCCGGACGCATCGTCGAGCGTGGGCACCACACCGAGCTCGTCGGCCTCGGTGGTGTGTACACCGGCCTTCACCAGTCGTGGTCCGCGCAGCAACGGGCCCTGTGACCCGGGGACCCGGCCCAGCGCAGACGGTGCGGGCACGGCCCAGCCGGCCCAGCGGCATACGACTCACGGTTGGCCCGCGTTCAGCGGGTCGGGGCAGAATGTGCCGGTGACCGAGTCGACCAGCACCGAACCGCCCGCGCTCGATCCTGCCATCGCGGCGATGCTGAAGCGGGACGAGCACGGGCTCGTCGCCGCCATCGTCCAACAGCACGACACCGGCGAGGTCCTCATGCTCGGCTGGATGGATGAGGAGGCCCTCCGGCGCACCCTGGCTGACGGGCGGGTCACGTTCTGGTCCAGGAGCCGTCAGGCCTACTGGCGCAAGGGCGACACCAGCGGCCACGTCCAATGGGTCCGGGGCGTCCGACTCGACTGCGACGGGGATGCGCTGCTCGTCCAGGTGGACCAGGTCGGGGCGGCCTGCCACACGGGCGACCGAACCTGCTTCGATGCCCGCGTCCTGCCAGCGGTGGTCGGGGAGGGCTCGTCTGGAGAGTCCGGGGGCTGAGCCCGGCACCGGGTGCGCGAGAATGGCGGACGTGTCCAAGACGACCACGGCGCCGACCACGGACCCGACGACAGCGAGTGCAGGGCTTCCGTCGACCGTCCCGCACGCTGACCTGACGTGGGGGACGACGTGGCCGAGCCTCGCCGTCTTCACCGAGCTCGCCCTGGAGCACCGTCGGGTCATCCCGGTCGTCAGGCGGGTGCTCGCGGACGCCGAGACCCCGGTCGGCGTGTACCGCAAGCTGGCCAAGGACGCACCCGGCACGTTCCTGCTCGAGTCGGCCGAGCACGGCGGCGTCTGGTCCCGGTACTCCATCGTCGGAGCCCGCAGCGCCGCCACCCTGACCGAGCGCGACGGCGAGGCGTCCTGGATCGGCGACGTTCCGGTCGGCCTGCCCCGATCGGGTGACCCGACGGCGGCCGTCCGTGACACCGTCGCGGCGCTTGCCACCCCGCGTATCCCCGGCCTGCCACCGCTCACCGGCGGCCTCGTCGGGGCGATCAGCTACGACGCCGTGCGCAGGTGGGAGCGGGTTCCGGACTCGGGACGGGACGAGCTGGAGCTGCCGGAGCTGGCGATGATGCTCGCCACCGACCTCGCCGTGTTCGACCACAGCGACGGCTCTCTCCTGCTGGTCGCCAACGCCGTGAACCACGACGCGACGGACGAGCGGATCGAGCAGGCGTGGGCCGACGCCGTCGGCCGGCTCGACCGCATGACCGAGGAGCTCGCCGCTCCGGCGCCGAGCACCGTCGCCACGATCGAACCCCTGGCCGCGCAGCCGCGAAGCAGCCACACGCAGGAGGAGTTCGAGGCGATGGTCGAGCAGGCCAAGGAGGCCATCCGGGCGGGGGAGGCCTTCCAGATCGTCGTGTCCCAGCGCTTCTCCGTGCCGTGCGAGGCCGAGGCGCTCGACGTGTACCGCGCCCTCCGGGTGAGCAACCCGAGCCCGTACATGTACCTGCTGCGGCTGCCGCACCCGGACGGGTCGTCCTACGACGTGGTCGGCTCCAGCCCGGAGGCGCTCATCAAGGTCACGGGACGCCAGGCCATCACCCATCCCATCGCCGGATCCCGTCCCCGCGGCAAGAGCCCGGAGCACGATGCCCACCTCGCCGAGGACCTGCTCGGGGATGCCAAGGAGCGTGCCGAGCACCTCATGCTCGTCGACCTCGCGCGCAACGACCTCCAGCGGATCTGCCGGGCTGGAACCGTCGACACGGTCGACTTCATGTCGGTGCGCCGGTACAGCCACATCATGCACATCGAGTCGACGGTGGTCGGCGAGCTCCGCCCCGAGTGCACGGCGTATGACGCCCTCGTCGCGACCTTTCCGGCGGGAACGCTGTCCGGTGCCCCCAAGCCGCGCGCCATGGCGCTCATCGACCACTATGAGGGGGTTCGACGGGGGCTCTACGGCGGGGTGGTGGGATACCTCGACTTCGCGGGCGACCTCGACATGGCCATCGCCATCCGGACCGCCCTCATCAAGGATGGGGAGGCGCACGTCCAGGCAGGGGCGGGGATCGTCGCGGACTCCGTCCCGCACCTCGAGTACGAGGAGACCGTCCACAAGGCGGCTGCCGCTCTTCGTGCCGTGGCTGCGGCCGCCGGCCTGAGGCCGGTGGTCCGATGAGGCTCGACAAGCGCCGCTCGGCACTGGCCGTGGCCCTGCCCGCGGTTGTCTTCATCACCCTCTCGACGCGGGTGTGGGCGCGGGGTACAACCGGTGACGTGCTGACCGGCGGAGCGGTGGACGTCACGGGAGCCGCGGCCGCCCCGGGTGCGGTCGGACTCGCCGTCATCTGCGTGGTCGCCCTCCTCGCCCTCATGACGGGGGGTCCGGTGATCCGGACTGCCTCGGCGGTTGTCATGGTCGTGTCGGCCTTGGGCGCGTTGGCCGTGACCGCGTTCGTGGTCCTCCGGCCAAGCGTGGTCGTCGGTGACGCCCTGTCCCGGCAGCTCGCGAGGACGACGGCGCCGGACGCGACCGGCGTCACGACGGCATGGGCCTGGGCCGCGGTCGTCGCTGCCGCGGTCCTCGTCTGCGGCGCCGTTGTCGCGGCGGTGTCGAGCCGAAACTGGTCGGGTCTCTCGGCCCGCTACGACCGCACGAAGCCGGCCAGCGGGCCCCGCGGAGAGGTTCGCACCACGTGGGACGAGCTCAGCGAGGGCCACGACCCCACCCTTCGCGACGAGCCGGACCGGACCTGACAGAATGAGCCGAAGGCGGCCAGGAGCAGCCGCCGGACGACGCAGCGGCGACCGGCACGAGACGCCGACCGGATGGGAGAACGTCATGGAAGAGCAGCACGAGGACCACGGGCACAGCGTTGCGGCGTGGGCTGCGGTGGGCATCATGCTGGTCGGCGCGGCCATCGGCAGCATCGCCGTCGTCATGCCGAGCATGGTGCTCGGCATCATCGCTGCGGTGGTCATCGTCATCGGTGCCATCGTGGGCAAGGTCCTCGCCATGGCGGGCTACGGCAGCAAGCCGCACGACAGCGAGCGCGAGGGCCTCGTCCGGGATGCTCCGGACGAGCGCGGCACCTCGACCGTCGGCAAGAGCTGAGAGTTGTGCCGACGGTTCTCGACGGGATCATCGACGGCGTTCGCGAGGATCTCGCGGGCCGTCGTGCCGCCACGCCCCTGCGTGAGGTCGAGGCACGAGCCATGGATGCCGTGCCGCCGATCGACCCGCTGCCGTCCTTCCGGACGGCCCCGGGAGTCGCCGTCATCGCAGAGGTGAAGCGCCGCAGCCCGAGCAAGGGCTCGCTGGCCGCGATCCCGGAGCCGGGGCGGCTCGCCGCGGCCTACGAGGCCGGCGGGGCCAGCGCGGTCAGCGTCCTGACCGAGCAGCGCAGGTTCGGTGGAAGCCTCGCCGATCTGGACGTCGTGCGCTCCGCCGTCCGGATTCCCGTGCTCCGCAAGGACTTCATGGTCGACCCCTACCAGGTCGTCGAGGCGCGCGCCCACGGCGCGGACCTGGTCCTGCTCATGGCCTCCGCACTGGATGACACCCTGCTGCGTGACCTGCATGACCAGGCAACCGACCTCGGCATGACCCCGCTCGTCGAGGTCCACGACGCCGAGGAGCTCGAGCGGGCGCTGGCGCTCGGCGCGGCGCTCGTCGGGGTCAACGCCCGCAACCTGAAGACCCTCGAGGTGGACCCGCAGGTCGTGGCCCGCCTCCTGCCACAGCTGCCGGGCGATGTCGTCAGCGTCGCCGAGTCGGGAGTCGCCGGACCGTCCGACGTCGTCGACTACGTGCGATCCGGTGCGCGAGCCGTGCTCGTCGGAGAGGCCCTCGTGACCGGCGGCGCGCCGTCCGACGCCGTGCGGCGGTTCATCGAGGCCGCCCGCGACGCGTCCCACGAGGAGTGACGATGTCCCAGACCGTGTCCATGGGGCGCTTCGGCGCGTTCGGGGGCCGCTATGTTCCCGAGGCCCTCATCCCCGCCCTTGAGCAGCTCGAGGAGGTCTGGCGCAAGGCGGCCGTCGACCCGGCGTTCGTCGGCGAGCTCGAGCGGCTGCACCGGACGTACACCGGTCGGCCGAGCATCATCACCGAGGTGCCGCGGTTTGCCGAGCACTGTGGTGGCGCACGGGTCATCCTCAAGCGCGAGGACCTCAACCACACCGGCTCGCACAAGATCAACAACGTGCTCGGCCAGGCGCTGCTCACCAGGCGCATGGGCAAGACGCGGGTCATCGCAGAGACGGGAGCCGGGCAGCACGGCGTGGCCACGGCCACGGCGGCGGCCCTGCTGGGGCTCGAGTGCGTCGTCTACATGGGCAAGAAGGACACCGAGCGCCAGGCCCTCAACGTCGCGCGGATGCAACTGCTCGGCGCCGAGGTCGTGCCCGTCGAGCATGGCAGCCAGACCCTCAAGGACGCCGTCAACGAGGCGTTCCGGGACTGGGTCGCCAACGTCGCGACCACGCACTACGTGCTCGGCACCGTCACCGGTCCCCATCCGTTCCCGGAGATGGTCCGCGAGTTCCACCGCGTGATCGGGATCGAGGCGCGGCAGCAGGTGCTGGACCTCGTCGGCAGGCTTCCGGACGTCGTGTGCGCCTGCGTCGGTGGCGGGTCCAACGCGATGGGCATCTTCCACCGGTTCATCGACGACGCGTCGGTGCGCCTCGTCGGGCTCGAGGCCGGTGGCTCGGGCATCGACTCCGGCAGGCATGCGGCCCGGTTCTCCACCGGGATCCCGGGCGTGTTGCACGGCGCCTTCACCTACGTCCTGCAGGACGAGGACGGCCAGACCATCGAGTCACACAGCGTCTCGGCCGGCCTCGACTACCCGAGCGTCGGACCCGAGCACGCGTACCTCCGGGAGTCGGGGCGGGCGGAGTACCGTCCCATCACCGACGTCGAGGCCATGGAGGCCTTCCGCCTGCTCAGCCGGACGGAGGGGATCCTCCCGGCCATCGAGAGCAGCCACGCCCTGGCCGGCGCGATGCAGCTCGGTCGGGAGCTGGGCCCGGATGCGGTCATCCTCGTCAACCTCTCGGGCCGCGGCGACAAGGACGTCCACACGGCGGCGCAGTGGTTCGGTCTGATCGAGGACCACTCGATCGAGCCCTTCGACGAGCCGTTCGACCAGCCCGGCGCCAAGGGGATGGGGGAGCAGCTGTGAGCGTGGCTCCCATCATCGAGGCGTGCCGTCGCGAGGGACGCGCCGCGCTCATCGGCTACCTCCCGGTCGGCTTCCCGTCAGTCCCCGACTCGATCGAGGCGATGGAGGTTCTCGTCCGATCGGGCGTCGACATCATCGAGATCGGCGTCCCCTACAGCGACCCCGTCATGGATGGGCCGGTCATCCAGCATGCCGCCGTTCGGGCCCTCGAGGGCGGCGTGCGGCTCAAGGACACCTTCGAGGCGGTGCGTGGCGTCACCGCAGCGGGCGCGGGAGCGCTCGTCATGACGTACTGGAACCCGGTCCTCCGCTACGGGGTCGACCGGTTCGCCGCCGACCTCGCAGCAGCCGGTGGCGCCGGGCTCATCACCCCCGACCTCATCCCCGACGAGGCCGCCGACTGGATCGGCGCGGCCGATCGCCATGGGCTGGACAAGGTGTTCCTCGTCGCGCCGAGCTCGACCGCAGAGCGTCTTGCCGAGGTCACCTCGCACTGTCGTGGCTTCGTCTACGCGACCGCCGTCATGGGCGTCACCGGGGCGCGAGCAAGTGTCGACGAGGCGGCCGAGGACCTCGTGTCGCGGACCAGGGCGGTGACCGGCCTGCCGGTCTGCGTCGGGCTGGGAGTCTCCACCGGGGACCAGGCCAGCCAGGTCGGCCGGTTCGCCGACGGTGTCATCGTGGGCTCCGCGCTGGTGCGCTGCCTCACCGAGGCTGCGACGCCGCAGGCCGGGCTCGAGGCCCTCGGTGCCCTCGCTCGTGAACTCGCCGACGGCGTACGGAGGGGACGCGCGTGACCCAGCTCAGCGGCATACTCCCAACTCTTGCGTCCGAGATCCCGTCCCCGACGCAGTCGGTCTGGTACGTCGGGCCGGTGCCGATCCGCGCCTATGCCATGTGCATCCTCGCCGGCATCATCGTCGCCGTCTGGCTCACCCAGCGCCGGCTCGCCGCCAGGGGTGTGCCGACCGGTGCGGCCATCGATATTGCCGCATGGGCCGTGCCCTTCGGGATCATCGGCGGCCGGATCTACCACGTCATCACCGACAACCACCTCTACTTCGGCCCCGGCAAGAACCCGGCGGACGCCCTCAAGATCTACGAGGGCGGACTCGGCATCTGGGGTGCCATCGCCCTTGGCGCTCTGGGGGCCTGGATCGGCTGCCGCAGGTCGGGCGTCGACTTCCGTGACTTCATCGATGCGGCGGCTCCGGGCGTGGCGATCGCCCAGGCGATGGGCCGCTTCGGCAACTGGTTCAACAACGAGCTGCATGGCGCGCCGACCGACCTGCCGTGGCGGCTCAAGGTCTACGAGTTCGACCAGTCCGCCGGACGAGCGGTGGTCGGACCTGATGGCAGCCCCGTCGTGCTCGGCTACTTCCACCCCACGTTCCTCTACGAGGCGTTGTGGGTGCTCGCCCTCGCCGCCTTCCTGATCTGGCTGGGCCGGCGCTTCGACCTGGCGAGAGGACAGGTCTTCGCCGCCTACGTCATGGGCTACCCGATCGGCCGGATCATCGTCGAGAACATGCGCACCGACCCGGCCACCCACATCCTCGGCCAGCGGGTCAACACGTGGACCTCGATCCTGGTGTTCCTCCTCGGCCTCTGGCTGTGGCGCTGGTTCGGCCGGCGGGCCGACGCGCGAGCCGTCCCGGCCGTGGGCGCACCGGGTTCACCCGTCGACGAGGCCGACGCGGCGGACGAGGCCGACCACCCTGACGAGCCCGACGAGGCGGCCGACAGCGTCTCACCATCCGAAACGCCTCGTATCAAAGAGTAGGACACGCCGGAGCGGGCAGTATTTTCTCCCACACAGCTTGTGGCCAAGGCCGTCCACACGCCCTCACCCAGGTCAGGGGATCGACAACTGGTAAGGACGGTGAAGATGTCGCCGCACACCCGCACGCGTGGACTGTTCAGCACCCATCCCGACGACTCGGGTCTGTACCGTCGCGAGTTCGAGCACGATGCGTGTGGGGTGGCCCTCATCGCGACGATGAGGGGATCGGCGGGCCACGACATCGTCGAGCACGCGCTCACCGCTCTGCGCAACCTCGACCACCGCGGCGCCACCGGCGCCGACCCCCTCGTCGGTGACGGGGCGGGGATCCTCACGCAGCTGCCGGACGCGTTCTTCCGCGGGACCGTCCCCTTCACCCTCCCCAACTCCGGGGCGTATGCCGCTGGGCTGGCTTTCCTGCCCACCGACCCGACCGCTCGGGCCGCCGCCAAGGCGAGGGTCGAGGGGCTTGCGGCCGAGGAGCACCTCAAGGTGCTCGGTTGGCGCGAGGTGCCCGTCGAGGCAGACCTCGTCGGCGCGGCTGCGCGCGCCTGCATGCCGCACTTCGAGCAGCTCTTCGTCAGCTCGGCGCTGGGGCGCCAGGTCGCGCTCGGGCTCGACCGGCTCGCGTTCTGCCTGCGCAGGCGCGCCGAGCACGAGGCCGACGTCTACTTCGCGTCTCTCTCGGCCCGGACCATCGTCTACAAGGGCATGCTCACCACGGGCCAGCTCGAGCCGTTCTTCCCGGACCTGTCCGATCCGCGCTTCGCGACCGAGCTGGCTCTCGTGCACTCCCGGTTCTCGACCAACACCTTCCCGTCCTGGCCGCTCGCACATCCCTACCGCCTCATCGCCCACAACGGCGAGATCAACACGGTCAAGGGCAACCGCAACTGGATGCGCGCCCGGGAGAGCCTGCTCACCTCGGACATCATCCCGGGCGACCTGGAGCGGCTCTACCCGATCTGCACACCGGGAGCGTCCGACTCGGCCAGTTTCGACGAGGTCCTCGAGCTGCTCCACCTGGGCGGGCGCTCGCTGCCCCACGCGGTCCTCATGATGATCCCGGAGGCCTGGGAGAACCACGAGCAGATGGATCCGGCCCGGCGTGCGTTCTACGAGTTCCACTCGATGTTCATGGAGCCGTGGGACGGTCCGGCCAACGTCTGCTTCACCGACGGCACCCTCGTCGGGGCGGTGCTCGACCGCAACGGCCTGCGGCCCGGGCGGTACACCGTCACCGACGACGGCCTCGTCGTCCTCGCGTCCGAGTCCGGGGTCCTCGAGCTCGACCCCGCGAGGATCGTCCAGCGGGGACGCCTCCAGCCGGGGAAGATGTTCCTCGTCGACACCGAGCACGGCCGAATTGTCGGCGACGACGAGATCAAGGGCCAGCTCGCGGCGGGCAAGCCCTACGGCGAGTGGCTCCACGCCGGCCTGATCCGCCTCGAGGACCTGCCGGAGCGCGAGCACATCGTCCACACCGCAGCCTCGGTCGCACGCCGCCAGCAGACCTTCGGCTACACGACCGAGGACCTGCGCATCCTCCTCACGCCGATGGCGAGGTCGGGGGCCGAGGCCCTCGGGTCGATGGGCACGGACACGCCGATCGCCGTCCTCTCCTCGCGCCCCCGGCTCCTCTTCGACTACTTCACCCAGCTCTTCGCGCAGGTGACGAACCCACCACTCGACGCGATCCGTGAGGAGCTCGTCACCTCGCTCTCCACGACCATGGGCCCCGAGGGCAACGCCCTGTCGGCCTCCCCGGCGCACGCGCGCCAGATCGTCCTCAGGTTCCCGGTCATCGACAACGACGAGCTGGCCAAGATCGTCCACGTCAACGCGGACGGCGACCTGCCCGGCTACGCGACCCACGTCATCCGCGGCCTCTACGACGTGACGGGTGGAGCGGCCGCGATGCGCGACCGGCTCGAGGAGATCTTCGCCGAGGTCTCCCAGGCGATCTCGCGTGGGGCCCGCTTCGTCGTCCTCTCCGACCGCGACTCGGGTCGTGACCTCGCGCCGATCCCGTCGCTGCTGCTCACCGCGGCCGTCCACCACCACCTCATCCGGGAGAAGACGCGGACCCAGGTCGGCCTGCTCGTCGAGGCCGGTGACGTGCGTGAGGTCCACCACGTGGCGCTGCTCATCGGCTACGGGGCAGCCGGCGTCAACCCGTACCTCGCGATGGAGACCGTCGAGGATCTCGTCCGGTCGGGCCAGCTCGAGGGCGTGACGCCGGAGCAGGCCGTGAAGAACCTCATCAAGGCGCTCGGCAAGGGTGTGCTCAAGGTGATGTCCAAGATGGGCATCTCCACCGTCGCGTCCTACCGGGGAGCCCAGGTCTTCGAGGCGATCGGTCTTGCCCAGGAGCTCGTGGACCGCTACTTCACGGGCACCGTGTCGCAGCTCGGGGGCGTCGGTCTGGACGTCATCGCGAGGGAGACGGCCGAGCGCCACGCGACCGCCTACCCGCCCGACGGGGTGTACCAGGCCCACCGAGTGCTCGACGTCGGCGGGGAGTACCAGTGGCGGCGCGAGGGCGAACCGCACCTGTTCGATCCCGAGACGGTGTTCCGCCTGCAGCACTCGACCCGGCAGCGCCGCTACGACGTCTTCAAGCAGTACACCGGGCGCGTCGACGACCAGACGGCGCGGCTGATGACCTTGCGTGGCCTGATGGCGTTCAAGTCGGCCGGGGTCACCGGCCGCCTGCCGGTGCCGATCGACGAGGTCGAGCCGGTCAGCGAGATCGTCAAACGGTTCAACACGGGCGCGATGAGCTACGGCTCGATCTCCCAGGAGGCGCACGAGACCCTGGCCGTGGCGATGAACCGTCTGGGCGGACGCTCCAACACCGGTGAGGGCGGCGAGGACATCGACCGGCTCCTCGACCCGGAGCGACGATCGGCCGTCAAGCAGGTGGCGTCCGGGCGGTTCGGTGTCACCAGCCTCTACCTGACCCACTCGGACGACATCCAGATCAAGATGGCCCAGGGCGCCAAGCCCGGCGAGGGCGGGCAGCTGCCCGGCCACAAGGTCTACCCGTGGGTGGCCAGGACCCGGCACTCCACACCCGGCGTCGGCCTCATCTCGCCGCCGCCCCACCACGACATCTACTCGATCGAGGACCTCGCCCAGCTGATCCACGACCTCAAGAACGCCAACCCCTCCGCGCGGATCCACGTCAAGCTGGTCTCGGAGGTCGGGGTCGGCACAGTGGCTGCCGGGGTGTCGAAGGCCCATGCGGACGTCGTGCTCATCTCGGGTCATGACGGCGGCACGGGCGCCTCGCCGCTCACGTCGCTCAAGCACGCGGGTGCGCCGTGGGAGCTCGGGCTCGCCGAGGCGCAGCAGACGCTCGTGCTCAACGGGCTGCGCGACCGCATCGTCGTGCAGGTCGACGGCCAGCTCAAGACGGGGCGTGACGTCGTCGTAGCGGCCCTGCTCGGGGCGGAGGAGTTCGGCTTCGCCACGGCGCCGCTCGTCGTCTCGGGCTGCATCATGATGCGGGTCTGCCACCTCGACACGTGTCCGGTCGGGATCGCGACGCAGAACCCGGAGCTGCGCGCGCGCTTCACGGGCAAGCCGGAGTTCGTCGAGACGTTCTTCGAGTACGTCGCCGAGGAGGTCCGCGAGCACCTCGCCGCCCTCGGGTTCCGCTCGATCGAGGAGGCCGTGGGCCAGGTCGGCAGCCTGGACCTCGACAAGGCGATCGCGCACTGGAAGGCCTCCGGGCTCGACCTCACGCCGATCCTGGCGGTCGCCGACAACCCCACCGGCGGGACACTGCACCAGACGACGGCGCAGGACCACGCGCTCGACAAGGCACTCGACAACGAGCTGATCACCCGGGCGCTGCCCGCGATCGAGGGCGGCGAGCAGATCCGCAGCGAGATCGCGGTCCGCAACGTCAACCGAACCGTCGGCACGATGCTCGGCCACCACGTCACCCGAGCACATCCGCACGGCCTCCCGGACAACACGATCGAGCTGACCATGACCGGCTCCGGCGGCCAGTCGTTCGGCGCGTTCCTACCCGCCGGGGTGACGCTGCGCCTTCTTGGCGACGCCAACGACTACGTCGGCAAGGGGCTCTCGGGTGGTCGGATCGTCGTCCGCCCGCACCATACGGCCAAGCTCGTCGCCGAGGAGAACGTCATCGCCGGCAACGTCATCGGCTATGGCGCCACCACGGGCGAGCTCTTCCTGCGAGGGGTCGTCGGGGAGCGGTTCTGCGTCCGGAACTCCGGAGTGACTGCCGTCGTCGAGGGCGTGGGCGATCACGGCTGCGAGTACATGACGGGGGGCACCGTCCTCATCCTCGGGCCGACCGGCCGGAACCTCGCGGCCGGCATGTCCGGCGGCGTCGCCTACGTCCTCGACCTCCGACCGGAGCTCGTCAACAGCGAGCTGGTCGGTCTCTCGCCGCTGCGGCCGGATGACGAGACGACCCTGCGGCGGCTCCTGACGGACCACGTCGCCTGGACCGACTCGCCGGTCGCTCAGGCCCTGCTCGATGACTGGGAAAGCGCCCGCGGGCGGTTCACCCTCATCCTCGCGCGTGACTACCAGCGAGTTCTCGACGTCCGGGCCGAGGCAGTGGCCGAGGGCCTCGACGTCGACGGCCCGGACGTGTGGAACCGGATCATGGAGGCTTCCCATGGCTGACCCGCAAGGCTTCCTCACCACGAGGCAGCGCGAACTTCCCGCCCGCCGTCCGGTCCCGGTGCGCATCCGGGACTGGAAGGAGGTCTACGAGGAGCAGGAGCTCGGCCAGCTCCAGCGACAGGCCGGTCGGTGCATGGACTGCGGCATCCCGTTCTGTCATCAGGGCTGCCCGCTCGGCAACCTCATCCCGGAGTGGAACACGCATGCCTGGCGCGGTGACTGGGCCAACGCCATCGAGCGGCTGCACGCGACGAACAACTTCCCGGAGTTCACCGGGCGGCTGTGTCCCGCTCCGTGCGAGACGGCCTGCGTGCTCGGCATCAACCAGCCGGCCGTGACCATCAAGCAGGTCGAGGTGTCGACGATCGAGCAGGCCTTCGACCGCGGACTGGTCCGGCCCATGCCGCCGGAGCGACTGTCCGGCAAGACGGTGGCCGTCGTCGGCTCTGGCCCTGCCGGTCTCGCGGCCGCCCAGCAGCTGACCCGCGCCGGACACACGGTCGCGGTCTTCGAGCGCGCCGACAAGCCGGGGGGACTCCTCCGCTACGGCATTCCCGAGTTCAAGATGGAGAAGTCGGTGCTCGACCGACGACTCAGCCAGATGGAGGCCGAGGGGACCCGCTTCCGGAGCGGGGTCGACGTCGGCGTCAACCTCACGGGACAGCAGCTCCGCGATCGCTACGACGCAGTCGTCCTCGCCATCGGGGCGACGGTGCCGCGCGACCTGCAGACTCCGGGCCGTGAGCTGCGCGGTGTCCACCAGGCGATGGACTACCTCCCGCAGGGCAACCGGGCCGCGCTGGGCGAGGTGGTCGAGGACCAGATCCTGGCCACGGGCAAGGACGTCATCGTCATCGGTGGCGGCGACACCGGGGCGGACTGCATCGGCACCGCCCACCGGCAGGGCGCCCGGTCGGTCACCAGCCTCGAGATCATGCCGCAGCCCGGTGACGACCGTCCCGCGAACCAGCCGTGGCCGACCTACCCGATGATCTTCCGCGTCGCCAGCGCGCACGAGGAGGGTGGGGACCGCATCTACTCGGTGAGCACCACGGAGTTCGTCGGGGACGACGAGGGCAACGTCGCCGCCCTGCGGCTCGTCGAGGTGGAGTTCGTCGACGGACGGCCCCAGCCCAAGGCCGGAACCGAGCGCGAGATCCCAGCCCAGCTGGTCCTGTTCGCCATGGGATTCCTCGGTCCCCAGGGTCCCGGCGTCGTCGAGCAGCTCGGCGTCGGGCTCGACGAGCGGTCCAACGTGCGGCGCGACAGGAACTACATGTCCTCCGTGCCGGGCATCTTCGTCGCCGGTGACGCGGGTCGTGGGCAGAGCCTCATCGTGTGGGCCATCGCCGAGGGTCGGGCTGCCGCCGCCGGAGTCGACGCCTGGCTCACCGGCTCGAGCTCGCTGCCGCGCCCCATCGCCCCCACGGAGCGGCCCCTCGTGGTCTGAGGCTCGATCGCGAGCGGGCTCAGCGGCTACGACATGTTCCGTATGCCGCTGAGTTCCCTCCGCGGTACCCGCGGTCCCAGCCCTCCCGCACCTCGTCGAGCGGCACTGCGCGCTGGACCAACCCGGCGCAGACCGCACACTCGACCCGGCGCTGCCGGGAGCGGACTGCGCACTCGACCGGACGTGGTCCCGCACGTTCGGTCCACCACTCGGGGCTAAGGTGACCGTGGCTTCCCAACGGCGCGAGCCCCCCTCGTCCAAGGGGTGAACCCCGCCACGTGACCCACGTCACACGACCCATAAGGTTGAGTCATGCGTCGCGCCAAGATCGTCTGCACGATCGGTCCCAAGACCTCGTCTCCCCAGCAGCTCCGAGCCCTCGTCGACGCGGGCATGGACGTCGCCCGCCTGAACCTGTCGCACGGTGAGCAGTCCCTCCACGCGCAGGTGTACCGGGACGTGCGTGCTGCGAGTGATGCCTCGGGCCGCGCCGTCGGCATCCTCGTCGACCTCCAGGGCCCCAAGATCCGGACCGGACGGTTCTCGGACGGCCCGATCACCCTGTCGCCGGGCCAGCGATTCACCATCACGACCCGCGACATCGACGGTGACGACACGGAGGTCGGCACGACCTACGCCGGCCTGCCCAAGGACGTCCGGCCAGGGGACGTCCTGCTCATCGACGACGGCAAGGTGTGCTTGCGCGCGGTGGACGTCACCGAGACCGACATCGTCACCGAGACGGTCATCGGCGGTGCGGTCTCGGACAACAAGGGCATCAACCTGCCGGGCGTGGCGGTGAGCGTGCCCGCGCTGTCCGAGAAGGACCGCGGCGACCTCCGCTTCGCCATGAGCCTGGGCGTCGACATGATCGCCTTGTCCTTCGTGCGTTCCGCGAGCGACATCACCGACGTTCACGAGATCATGGACGAGTTCGGCTACCGGGTCCCCGTCATCGCCAAGATCGAGAAGCCCCAGGCGGTCGCCAACCTCGAGGAGATCGTCGACGCCTTCGACGGCATCATGGTCGCCAGGGGAGACCTCGGGGTCGAGATGCCGCTCGAGGACGTGCCCATCGTCCAGAAGCGTGCCTGCGAGCTCGCGCGACAGGAGGCCAAGCCGGTCATCGTCGCGACCCAGGTGCTCGAGTCGATGATCGCGAACCCGAGGCCGACCCGGGCCGAGGCGTCGGACGCCGCCAACGCGGTGCTCGACGGTGCCGACGCGATCATGCTCTCCGGCGAGACGTCCGTGGGTGCCTGGCCGATGGAGGCCGTGACGACGATGGCACGCATCATCGAGTCGATCGAGGAGCACGGCTTCGACAAGATCTCGCCGATACGCGCCTCGATCACGACGGCGGCGGGCGCGGTCACCAAGGCGGCCGTGGAGATCGGCGAGGTCATCGACGCCAAGTTCCTGATCACCTTCACCGAGACGGGAGGCTCGGCGCGCCGCCAAGCTCGGCTGCGCCCCAAGCGGCCGATGCTGGCCTTCACGTCGCAGCAGCGCACCCGGTCGCAGCTCGCGCTGGTCTGGGGCATCGAGACCTACCTCGTGTCACGGATGTCGCACACGGACCAGTTCGCCATGCAGGTGGACCTCAACCTCATCCCCGAGGGCCGCGTCGCAGTCGGCGACCGCGTCCTCATCGTCGCTGGGTCGCCGCCCGGCATCCCCGGCTCGACGAATGCCCTTCGGGTCCATCGGATCGGGGACGCGGTGAACCGGGCCGCGCCGGCGTACAACCCCGACGAGGTCACCGCCTGACCGAGCCGATGTGCACGACCCAGCCCCTTCACTCGATTGGTGTCGCTGGCTCCCGCGGTGTCGTTCGGGAGGGAGCCACACCGGTATGCTGGCCCGGCACCTCTGCCGGGGTGGTGGAATGGCAGACACGGAGCACTCAAAATGCTTTGGCCGCGAGGTCGTGCGGGTTCAAGTCCCGCTCCCGGCACACAGATAGGGTTTGACCGTGAGCACAGAGCAGAGCACCACACGGGACAACCAGGCCGGCGACGCTGGGGCCACGCGCATCCTCGTCGCGGAGGACGAGGCCCTGATTCGCCTCGACCTCGTCGAGATGCTCGGCGAGCAGGGCTACGAGGTCGTCGGCCAGGCCAGCAATGGTCAGCAGGCCGTCGAGCTCGCCAAGGAGCTCCGGCCGGACATCGTCATCATGGACGTCAAGATGCCGGTCCTCGACGGGCTCTCCGCTGCCGAGCAGCTCCACGAGGGCAAGGTGTGCCCGGTCATCATGTTGACGGCATTCAGCCAGACCGAGCTCGTCGAGCGCGCCCGGGACGCCGGGGTGATGGCCTACATCGTCAAGCCGTTCACGGCCGACGACCTGCGGCCGGCCATCGACATCGCCCACTCGAGGTGGCTCGAGCTGACCGCTCTGGAGGCGGAGGTCGCCGATCTGGGGGAGCGGCTCGAGACGCGCAAGCTCGTCGACCGTGCCAAGGGCGTGCTCATGACGCAGCTGAAGCTGTCGGAGGCGGACGCGTTCCGCTGGATCCAGAAGACCGCCATGGACCGCCGCCTCGGGATGAAGGAGGTTGCGGAGGCGGTCATCAACGGCTTCCCGACGAACTGAGCGACAGGCGTCCGGTGAGCGGATACGGGACCCGGTTGAGGTCCGCAGGTCACGACACGGTCACCGATCCGGCCAAGAGGGGTGACGTGGCGCCGCGATGGCTCTAATGTCCTCCTCAGCCCCTCGACCGAGGGATGTGTGACATCAGGAGGACAAGCAGTGCGTTCCCACATGAAGTTTGCGGTGCCCGTCGTGGTCGCCGCTCTGGCCCTGAGCGCCTGTGGCACTCGCGGCGAGGAGTCCAACACGGGGTCAACCGGCGGCGCCAAGAAGACCGTCAAGATCGGCGTCATCGCGCCGCTCTCCGGTGACCTCTCCGCGCTCGGCAAGGGCATCCAGCACTCGGTCGAACTCGCAGTGATGCAGGCCAACCAGGAGAATGCGATCCCCGGCTGGGAGATCAAGGTCGAGCCCGTCGACGACGAGGGCAAGGCGGACGTCGGCAAGAACGGCGCCACCAAGCTCGCCGCGGACGACCTGGTCGCCGGCGTCGTGGGCAACCTCAACTCCAGCGTGTCGCAGCAGACCCAGCCGGTCTTCGCGGCCGCCAACATCGTGCAGGTCTCACCGGCGAACACCGGCCCGTCGCTCACCCGCGGCGCGGACGGCAAGACCCGTCCGTACAAGACCTTCTTCCGCACCTGCGCGACCGACATCACGCAGGGCGCGTTCGCCGCTAAGTTCCTCCTCGACCAGGGCATCAAGTCGGTCGCGACGATCCACGACAAGAAGACCTACGGCCAGGGCCTGGTCCAGTACTTCACCGAGGCCTTCAAGGCCGGCGGCGGCACCATCGTCGCCGCCGAGACGATCAACCCGGACGAGTCCAACTACGCCCCGGTCGTCTCCAAGGTCGCTCCGGCCAAGCCCGGCGCGGTCTACTACGGCGGTGAGTACCCGCAGGCCGGTCCGCTGTCCCAGCAGATGAAGGCCGCCGGCCTCAACGTCCCGCTCATGGGCGGCGACGGAATCTTCGACCCGACGTTCATCCAGCTTGCTGGTGCCACGTCGAACGGCGACCTCGCGACCTCGGTCGGTGAGCCGACTGAGAAGTCCGAGGCGGGCAAGAAGTTCCTCGCTGACTACGAGGCCGCGAAGTTCGCCGAGCCGGCCGCTGCCTACGGTGGCTACTCGTACGACGCCGCGAAGGCGATCATCGAGGGCCTCAAGGTCGCCCTCAAGGACGCGTCCGACGTCAAGGGCCAGCGTCAGGCGATCATCGACGCGGTCGGCAAGGTCGACTTCGCCGGTGTGACGGGGCAGGTTGGCTTCGACGAGTTCGGCGACACGAAGGTCCTGGTCATCTCGGGCTACAAGGTGGACAGCGGCAAGTGGGCGTTCGTCAAGTCGGAGAACCTCGGCTGATCCGGATCATCAAGTGACAGAGTTCGGCCAGGGGCGGGCACAGCCGTCCCTGGCCGAAGTCGTCGACATCGAAAGGTGGTTCCGGCACACATGACCGAATTGCTACAGCAGCTGGTCAACGGCCTGACCCTCGGCTCCCTGTATGCGTTGATCGCGGTCGGCTACACCGTGGTCTACGGCATCATCCAGCTCATCAACTTCGCCCATGGCGAGGTCTTCATGATCGGGGCCTTCGGCGCCCTGGCCACGTGGACCCTCCTCTTCGAGGGCACGACCGCCCTCTGGGTGCTGCCCATCATGCTTCTCGGTGCCATCATCGTCTCGGTCACGACGGCCGTGTTGATGGAGCGTTTCGCGTACCGTCCCCTGCGTGACGCGCCACGACTGGCCCCGCTCATCACGGCGATCGGCATCTCCGTGGCCCTGCAGGAGGCGATCCGCCTCTTCTATCCCGGCGCGAAGAGCAAGATCCCCTTCCCGCAGATCGACGTGGTGACGGGTCCGGCGCTCACCTTCGGTGGGGTCACCGTGCAGCGTGCCGCCGTCTTCACGGTTGGCGCGCTCCTGATGTCTGCGGCGTTCCTCTGGTGGTTCATCAACAGGACCAGGTCGGGACACGGAATGCAGGCGGTCTCGGAGGACCCGGACACCGCGCGCCTCATGGGTGTCAACGTGGACCGGATCATCGTGATCGCGTTCGCCATCGGCGCGTTGCTCGCCGCCGTCGCCGGCGTCGCGCAGGGCCTGCTCAACGCGAACATCGACTTCCGGATGGGCTTCCTCGCCGGCCTCAAGGCCTTCACCGCCGCCGTGCTCGGTGGCATCGGCAACATCATGGGCGCCGTTGTCGGCGGACTCGTTCTCGGTGTCGCCGAGGCCTTGGCCGTCGGCTTCATCCCGGGCCAGTTCGGCGGGTCGGCATGGAAGGACGTCTGGGCCTTCGTGCTGCTCATCGTCGTCCTCGTCTTCCGGCCCCAGGGCATCCTCGGCGCACGGGTGGTGGACCGCGCATGAGCATCAACACCGACATCGAAGAAACGCACGACGACACGGAGCGGGTCAGTCTGTGGGACCGCGTCGGTCGCCCGGTTGCGCCCTTCGCCTGGGCGCTCACGCTGGTTGGTGCCGCCGTCCTTGGGGCAGGTTGCTTCTTCGCGTGGAGCTACACCGCCGATGTCCTCGGCGACCTGTCGATCGACTTCTACCCCGGCGCCGTCCAGATCCTGATGATCATCGCTGCCGTGTTCGCGGTACTCTTCGCCCTGATGTACCGGGGGCCGTTGAGCCGGCTCGGCGAGTGGCTCGGCTCGGCAATCGCGCTGCGGACGCTCGGACTGGGGAGCACCATCTTCATGGCGCTCGTCATCGCACTCATCTCGATCCAGTCAGGTGGCCTGGTCAACGTCATGCCGGGCGCCTGGGTCTCCTTCGCGGGGGCCATCGTCCTTCTCGTCGGCTCGGCCGGCTTGACGCCCCGGGCGCACCGCGACCCGCTGCATGCGAGCCTCCCGTCGTGGGTCGAGATCCTCACCATCGTGGTGCTGCTGGCCATCGCCCTCTTCGGGGCTGCCTACGTCCTGGACATCGAGGACGGCACGGTGTTCTCGCTCGTCCTCCTGTTCGTGGCCATCATCGCCCTGACCCTCACCAGAGCCGGGTTCTTCACCTGGGTCGGCATCATCGCGCAGACGCACCGGCGCGTCCTCATGCTCGGCGCTGTCGCAGTGGCGTTCCTGTTCCCGTTCACCCAGGACGGCTCGGATGCGAACATGTCGATCGCCACCCAGGTGCTGATCTTCGCGTCCACGGCCCTTGGCCTCAACATCGTCGTCGGACTCGCCGGCCTGCTCGACCTCGGGTACATCGCCTTCCTGGGTGCCGGTGCCTACGTCGGAGCGATCTTCTCTCAATCCGCGTTCGCCACGGTCGGGTGGAAGCCGCCGTTCATCGTCGTCGTCATCATGGGCGCGCTGGTCTCCGCCACCCTCGGCCTGATCATCGGCTCGCCGACGCTACGGGTCTCCGGGGACTACCTCGCCATCGTCACGCTGGCGTTCGGAGAGATCTTCCGCCTCTCCATGGGCAACCTCGACGGACAGGACGGCCCGGATCTGACCAACGGGCCGAACGGCATTCCGGCCATCCCGGACCTGCAGATCGGGTCGTTCAACTTCGGCGAGACTCACGAGGTCGCCGGTATCACGCTGGGCCGCTTCGCGAACTACTACTTCCTGCTCCTCGTGGTGGCCGGGATCATCATCACCGTGTTCACCCGGCTGAACGACAGCCGCATCGGCCGCGGCTGGATCGCGATCCGCGAGGACGAGAAGGCGGCGGAGGCGATGGGGGTCAACACCTTCGGCCTCAAGGTGTTCGCGTTCGCCGGTGGCGCCTTCCTCGCCGGCATGGTCGGCACCATCAAGGCGCACCATCGATGTGTCCGTCACGCCCGGACCAGTACATCTTCCTCGAGTCGGCCTTCCTGCTCGCGGCCGTCGTCCTCGGTGGTATGGGCACGGTCGCCGGTGTACTCATCGGCGCCACGATCCTCAAGCTGCTCCCTGAGAAGCTGCGTTTCGTCGCCGACTACCGGCTGCTCATCTTCGGCCTGCTGCTCGTCCTCATGATGCGCTTCCGCCCGGAGGGCATCATCGCGAGCAAGCGGCGTCAGCTCGAGTTCCACGAGGAGGATGAGGAGCTCGCCACCCGCATCGAGGAAGTCCACCTCGTCGAGGAACAGGAGGCCAAGGCATGACCGCCGTCGACGAGACCATGCACACCGACCGCCGGCCGGTACGCCCGTGCTCGAGGCGACCGGGGTCACGATGCGTTTCGGCGGCCTCACGGCCGTCAACGACGTGGCGATGAGGTCCACGAGGGCGAGATCGTCGGACTGATCGGCCCCAACGGCGCCGGCAAGACGACCTTCTTCAACTGCCTCACGGGCCTCTACAAGCCCACCGAGGGGCGAGTCCGCCTGCTCGGCATCGACCTGCCGCCCAAGCCGCGGGCCGTCGTCAACGCCGGGATGGCGAGGACGTTCCAGAACATCCGTCTCTTCGGCAACATGACCGCTCTCGAGAACGTCATGGTGGGGCGGTACTGCCGGACCAGCTCCGCGGCGCTGACCTCGATCCTCCGCGGCCCGAAGTTCCGTCGTGAGGAGCGGGAGACGCGGGAGCGGGCCCAGGAGCTGCTGGAGTTCGTCGGGCTCGGCAAGTCGACCGAGCACCTGGCCAGGAACATGCCCTACGGGGACCAGCGGCGCCTCGAGATCGCCCGCGCCCTGGCCACCGACCCGAAGCTCCTCCTGCTGGACGAGCCGACGGCCGGCATGAACCCCAAGGAGACGCAGCAGGCGAGCGACCTGATCTTCCGGATCCGCGACAGCGGACTGGCGGTCGTGGTCATCGAGCACGACATGCGCTTCATCTTCAACCTTTGTGACCGGGTGCTCTGTCTCGTCCGCGGGGAGGTCCTCGTCGAGGGGACCCCCAACGAGGTGCAGTCCGACCCAAGAGTCATCGAGGCCTACATCGGCGGCGCCGCCGACGAGGAGGAGGACGAGTGAGCGCCATGCTCGAGGTCAAGGACCTGGTCGTCTCGTATGGCAAGATCAAGGCCGTCAAGGGGATCAGCTTCTCCGTCGATGAGGGTGAGGTGGTCACCCTCATCGGCACCAACGGTGCCGGGAAGACGACGACCTTGCGGACCATCTCTGGGCTCATGCGAGCCGAGTGCAGGCTCGATTCGCTTCCAGGGCAAGCGGATCGACAACATCCGCGGCGCACGACATCGTGAGCCTCGGGATCGCCCACTCACCCGAGGGTCGCCGCATCTTTCCGCGCCTCTCCGTCGAGCAGAACCTGCGCCTCGGGGCGTTCGCGCGCCGGGACCGGGAGATCGACAAGGACCTCAACGCGGCGTACGAGCTCTTCCCGATCCTCGGCGAGCGACATCAGCAACCGGCGGGAACCTTCTCCGGTGGTGAGCAGCAGATGCTGGCGATGGGTCGGGCGATGATGAGCCGGCCGAAGCTGCTCATGCTGGACGAGCCATCGATGGGGCTCTCGCCGATCATGATGAGGCGCATCATGACCACCGTGACGACACTGCAGCAGCAGGGCACGACGATTCTGCTCGTCGAGCAGAATGCCCAGGCAGCGCTCCAACGGGCCAACCAGGGCTACGTTCTCGAGGTCGGCAAGATCGTGCTCAACGGCTCCGGCCAGGAACTGCTCGCCAGCGACGAGGTCCGAAAGGCCTATCTCGGCGAGGACTGACAGGCAGGTCACCACCGTGGGCGGACGACGACGGATAGGGGCACACCAGGCGGTGCGCCCCGATCGCGGCCGTCGTCCGCCACGGGGGCGTCGCCCGCTGGCTTGCGGCTCTCCTGGCCTTCATCGTGGCTGCAGTCCTCTCGGCCTGTCAGGACGGGGCGACCAAGGTGGTCCCGACCGCTTCGGCCAGCGCGAACGGCGGCGCCCTGGCCTGGACCGAGCACCCGCTGCCCGACAGCATGGACGCGGTGACGCTCGCCTCTGCGGGCGATACCCTGGTCGTCGGCGCGTGGGCTCCGGACCGTCCGAACCCGCGGCTGCTCGTCCTTCGCGACCGCGACCTGACCGAGGTGGATGTCGAGGGTAGGACTCCCTATGCGGCTGTCGCCCGCTGGCTGTCCGTTGCAGCCCGTGACGGGCAGCTCGTCGCCGTCGGCGGGGCCAGGGGCGGAGCCCATGCCAACGTCCGGTGGACGGTCTGGGCCGGAGACCTGGGCCGTGAGCCGCCGCGGCTCGTCGAGCAGCCCCAGCCTTTCGGGGTGTTCGGCGGGTGGGGTGCGGGCGACTTGACCGGCATCGCGTTCGCCGGGACGGAGCCGGTCGTGGCCGGGGCCTGGCAGAGCAGCCGCACCGGCAACGATGTCTCGCTCTGGTTCCGATCCGGAGATCGGTGGGAGCGACAGGACTCGACCGGATCGCCCCTGGGTAGCACCCCGCGTGTCCTGAACGGTGCCCGCTTCGTCACGTCCACGGGCGACGGCCTGGCTCTCGCAGGTTCCGTCACCGACCTCGGCACCGGCTCCATCGCGTCGGTCCCCGCTCTCTGGACGGCCCCAGGCGCACACGGCCCGTGGACGCTGGTCCGACTGCCGGCCTCGCAGCCGATCGCTGAGGCACATGCGGCGCGCTGCGACCGCGACACCTGCCTCGTCGTCGGCGCCGATGGCGGGACCCTTGCTCTGTGGGAAGTGCGGGGCCCCACCGTGGCCCGAGTCCCGACACCGGCCATCGACGTGGCCGAGAAGCAGACGTTGCCCCCGCCGGTCAGGGTGCGGGGAGTCGACCTGGTCGTGGTGCCGGGGGCCGTCCTCCAACGCGGCTCGTCAGGCTGGCTTCAACGATCGGCGCCGCCCGGCGTGCCGATCGCTTCCGCCACCGTGGACGACAGCCTCTACGTCGCCACGAGTGACGGCGAGGGCAGGGGCCGACTCTGGTCGGCCCAACCGTGACTCGCCGACGTCCCCGACGATCTCGACGACCCCGCTGACCTCTCAAGGACGCGTCCATCGTGACACCGAGCCCAGCGGCATACGCAATGTGTTGCGCACACTCAGGAGCCGGGACGAGATGTGTCAAACCGCCTCTTTCGCAACGAGCGTCGTGGTCGTAAGGTCAGCGGGTGGGTTCCGGGAGCACAGCTTGGAGGGACGTATGGGTCGTTCACCGGTGACCGTTCAGCGGGTTGATGTGGGTCTACAGACTCCGTTCATCGAGCTCTGGACAGCGCATCGTGTCGAGGCGGGAACGACGCCTGAGGCGGCAGGTCGGCTGGCGGCCGACGGAACCCTTCGAAAAGCCTTGGCGCGCAAGGATGTGACGGCGTACATCGCGTTCGTCGATGGCCGACCCGCCGGCTACGTCGTCATCGCTGACACGACGCGCAGTCTGCTCGTCGCCGCCCCGAGCGTCTCGATCGACATGCTCTACGTCCATGCGGACTTCCGGCGACAAGGGGTGGGCAAGGCCCTGCTGGCCGCGGCCTCCCGCTACGCCGACCGGAACGGGTGCGACCACCTCGTCAGCGCGGTGCCTGCGCAGGATCGCGAGCTCAACCGGTTCTTTGCTCGGCTCGGCTTCGCCCCGGAGACGGTCCGTCGCGTCACGTCCTCGGCTGTTCTGCAGCGCAAGCTCGCCGGTGAGCGTCGGAGACAACGGTATTCGCTCGACAAGGTGTTGCAGCGACGTCGTGACGCCCAGGCCCGCACGACCTCGGCGCAGCCCCCGGTGTCATTGGCTGATCCGGTCGGTTTCCCTCTCAGGCCCCGGGAGCCCGATCGCGCAGCAAGCAGCTGATGCGAGCGGTGCAGACGCGCCGGCCGTCCTCGTCGGTGATGACGACGTCGTAGCTTGCCACCGAACGGCCTCCGCTCAACAGCGTCGCCGTGCCGGTCACGACGCCCGAACGCGCCGCACGGTGGTGCGTCGCGTTGATGTCGAGCCCGACGGCCACGCGGTCCTCGCCTGCCACCAGGGCCGCGCCGAACGACCCGAGCGTCTCGGCGAGAACGACGCTGGCGCCGCCGTGGAGCAGGCCGTAGGGCTGGGTGTTGCCCTCGACGGGCATGGTCCCGACCAGGCGCTCAGGGGTCGCTTCCGTGATCTCGATCCCCATCCGCTCGCCCAGGGCGCCCGCGCCCACCGCTCGGATCGACTCGAGGTGCGTGGTATCAGACATAGGGGGATCGTAATGCGGACGAGGGGGCGTCCGAACGGGCTGCACCGGTGTCGGCACCGGACACTAGGCTCTGCGGGGTGAGCCGACTTCTCCTCCTCGACGGACATTCGCTTGCCTACCGTGCGTTCTTCGCACTGCCGGCCGAGAACTTCTCGACCGTGACCGGACAGCACACGAACGCCGTCTACGGCTTCACGTCGATGCTCATCAACATGCTGCGCGACGAGCAGCCGACGCACGTCGTCGTGGCGTTCGACAAGTCGCGCCACACGTTCCGGACCGAGGAGTACGCCGAGTACAAGGCCGGGCGTGCGCGCACGCCGGACGAGTTCGCCGGCCAGCTGCCACTCGTCAAGGAAGTGCTCGACGCGCTCCGGATCCGTTACTGCGAGCTCGACGGCTACGAGGCCGACGACATCATCGCGACCATCGCGACCGAGGCGGACGCCAAGGGGGTCGAGGTCCTCATCTGCTCGGGCGACCGCGACACGTTCCAGCTCGTCAGCGACAACGTCACGATCCTCTACCCAGTGCGCGGCGTGTCCGAGGTGTGGCGGATGGGGCCGGCGCAGGTCGAGGAGAAGTACGGCGTGCCACCGACCCGGTACAGCGACCTCGCCGCCATGGTGGGGGAGACGTCCGACAACCTCCCGGGTGTGCCGGGGGTCGGCCCCAAGACCGCCGCGAAGTGGATCACGCAGTTCGGCGACCTCGACGGCATCGTTGCCAACGTCGACCAGATCAAGGGCAAGGCGGGCGACGGCCTGCGCGAGCACCTTGACCAGGTCCTGCGAAACCGGCGGCTCAACCAGCTCGTCAAGGACGTCCAGACCGGGTGCACCGTCGACGACCTCGAGCGGGCCCAATGGGCCCGTGAGGAGGTGCACGAGGTGTTCGACCGCCTCGAGTTCCGGGTGCTGCGTGACCGGCTGTTCGCGGAGGTCGAGGCCAGTACCCCGGAGGCGGAGGAGGGGTTCGACGTCGAAGGGTCGGTCCTCGAGCCGGGTGAGGTGGCGGGCTGGGTCGCCGAGCACCTCGACTCCGGCGACCGGGCTGCGCTGTCCGTCGCCGGCACCTGGTCACGCGGGACGGGCGACGTGACCGGGCTCGCCATCGCAGCGGCCGGCGGCGCGGCCGCGTGGATTGACCTGACTGCGCTGACGCCCGAGGCTGAGGCCGCGATCGGGACGTGGCTCGAGGACGCGGGCCGACCCAAGGCGATGCATGATGCCAAGGGCCCGATCGAGGCGCTCGCCGCGCGGGGCTGGACCCTTGCCGGCCTCACTAGCGACACTCAGCTCGCGGCCTATCTCGTCAAGCCGGACCAGCGCACCTACCACCTCGATGACCTCGTGCTGCGCCACCTGAGGCGAGAGCTCAGCGGGTCGACGACTCCTGAGGGACAAGGGATCCTGGACTTCGAGGGGGATGCCGAGGCGAAGGCGGCGCAGCAGGAGATGGTGCGGGCGACGGCGGTGCGCGACCTGGCCGCCGTGCTCGACGAGCAGGTGGCGGCCACGGGCGGCGCCGACCTTCTCGCCGAGGTCGAGCTGCCGTTGATCCACGTGCTCGCTCGCATGGAGCAGATCGGGATCGCCGTCGACGTGCCCGGGCTCGACTCCCTCGAGAAGGACTTCGCGGCGAAGGTTGCCCAGGCCCAGCAGGAGGCCTGGGACGCGATCGGCGGCAACCAGATCAACCTCGGCTCGCCGAAGCAGCTGCAGGAGGTGCTCTTCGGGCAGCTGGGCATGCCGAAGACGAAGAAGACGAAGACCGGCTACACCACCGACGCCGACGCGCTCAACGACCTCTACGTCAAGACCGAGCACCCCTTCCTCGAGGCGCTCCTGAGGCACCGGGACTCGGCTCGGTTGCGAGTCACCGTCGAGGGGCTGCAGAAGTCGGTCGCAGACGATGGCCGGGTCCACACGACCTACCTGCAGACCATCGCCGCCACCGGCCGGCTGTCATCGACCGACCCCAACCTGCAGAACGTCCCGATCCGCACCGAGGAGGGGCGCCGCATCCGTGAGCTGTTCGTCGTCGGCGACGGCTATGAAGCGCTGATGTCGGCCGACTACTCCCAGATCGAGATGCGGGTCATGGCGCACCTGTCGGGCGACGAGGGGCTCATCGAGGCCTTCCGGTCGGGAGAGGACCTGCACCGCTACGTCGGGTCGAAGGTCTTCGGCGTGACGCCCGAGGACGTCACCCCGCAGATGCGCTCCAAGGTGAAGGCCATGTCGTACGGGTTGGCCTACGGCCTGTCCGCGTTCGGGCTGTCGAAGCAGCTGACGATCAGCACCGAGGAGGCCCGCGGCCTCATGGACGGCTACTTCGAGCGGTTCGGCGGCGTGAGCGACTACCTGCGCGATGTCGTCGCCGTGGCCCGTGGCACCGGCTACACCGCGACGATGCTCGGGCGGCGCCGTTACCTACCCGACCTCACGTCCGACAACCGCCAGCGTCGCGAGGCCGCCGAGCGGATGGCACTCAATGCGCCGATCCAGGGGTCGGCCGCGGACATCATGAAGGTCGCCATGATCGGCGTGGACCGGGCCCTGGCCGAGGCGGGAGCGAGGTCGCGCATCCTGCTGCAGGTCCACGACGAGCTCGTCCTCGAGGTCGCCCCCGGCGAGCGGGAGGACGTCGAGAAGCTGGTCCGCCACGAGATGGGCCACGCCGTCGAGATGGACATCCCGCTCGACGTCAACATCGGGGCGGGTCGCTCCTGGCACGACGCCGCGCACTAGGCACGACCGGTCGCGATCGAGCGAACTCGACAAAGAGCAGGACCGCGACCAATGCGGAAGTCGTCACGAGCATGACGCTGACGATGCCGCGCACCGAGTCGCCCCATACGTGCGCGCTCAAGGTCGCCACCAGACCGGCGAGCCAGATCGCCACTCCAGCCCTCACGCGGGCGCGGGCCAGGCTGGCGTAGACGATCACCTGAACGAGTCCAAGCAAGCTGCCCAAGGCCGTGAACCTCCACGCGTCCGGCGCCAGCCCTGCGTAGTCCGGACCGCCTGCGATGCGGACGAGGGGTTCCGACGCCGCCCAGGTCAAGGCGGTGCCGGCGATGCCCAACCCCGCCGTGATCGTCAGTGCCTTCGCAGTAGCCGTCGCGCGCTCCAGCGGGCGGGCCATGGCCGGATAGAACAGGGTCGCGAGGAACGCCATGCCCCAGAGTGCTGCCTTCTCGAACAGCGCACCGACGGTGTAGGACCCCGACTCGGCCGGGGTCAGGTGGTGCCGTGCGAGCAGGACGTCGAGGCTGGACAGGAGCAGCAGGCCAGACGTGGGGACGCTGGCAGCGACGACATCCCGGCGTGCGCGATCGCGATAGGCAGGGTTGCCCCCACGTCGTCCCGGCCGAGTGAGCAGCAGGCCGAGGCTGGCTGTGAGCGCCCAGCCCACGGCGAGGCACAGCATCACGGTGGGGACCGAGCCACCGGTGGTGGCGGCCACCACTGCCGCCACCGGCTTGGCTGCTCCCGAGACAGCCACCATGAGCGCGAGCGGCCCGAAGCGCTCGCCGCCCTGGAGCACACCCTGGAGCGCATACGAGACCGCCATCGGCACGAGACCCGCCGCCAACAGGACCATCGAGAGGGCGTCGACGTGCAGGATGCGCCCGAGCAGGGGAGTCGCACAGACGATGGCGAGGGCCGTGGCTGCACCCACCTCGAGGCCGGTGCGCAACATGCCCGCTGCGTTCTCCGTTGATGATGTGTTCGAGGGGGCCGCCCCCGCCGTGGAGGCATCAATCGGGGAGTGGTCGACCGACCTGCGCGCCATCCGCCGCGCAGCGACGAGCTGCAATCCCAGCGCGGGCACGGCGGCAATCGTTGACAGGTTCACCAACGCCCCGACGGCGCCGAGCGAGCCGGCAGACAGATAACGGCTGAGGATGATGAAGAACGTGTAGGCGAGAATGTTCGCCGACAGCGTGCCGGCGAGAAGCAGTGCACCGGAGCGCGCCACACGCTGGGGCTGCGCAGCGGGGGCCTTGGCTTCCATGGCGCAGCACTCCTTGTTGATCCGCTTCCGCTCCAGCGGTTGTCCGGGTTAGCCCGTTGTCCTGTGCAATAGTGCCCTGCATGCGCCCTGCGGGCCGACAAAGCGCGACAGCGGTGCTCTGGGGATCGATTGTCACGGTCTGCTTGACCGCCATCCTGCTCGGTCGCTCTGTTGGCGAGGGTCACCTGCTCTACCGCGACTTCATCGCCGTCCCGGACCCGGCCTTCAGCGCACGCACCTGGGGCCTTGACGCGGTGGCGCCGCGAGCCGTGCCGCTCGACGCGGTGACCACGAGCATCGCCATGGTCGTTCCGACGTGGTTGCAGCAGCAGGTGATGCTGGTGTGCACCCTGCTGCTGGCGGGGTTGGGCATGACCGTTCTGCTGAGGCGACGCGGCGCACCGGCAACAATGACCGGCGCCGCAATCGCGACGTGGAGCCCCTATGCGGGGGAGCGACTCCTGCTGGGCCAGCCCCCGACGCTTCTTGCCTGGTCGATGATGCCGTGGCTGGTGCTCGCGGTGCGGGCCCGGGGGTCACGGGCTCGATGGCTCACGCTCATTGCCCTTGCAGCGGCTCCTGCGGCGCTCACCCCGTTCGGCGGAACAATCGCCGCGGTTCTCGTTCTGGGTGTCGCCCTGCTCGAGCGGGGGCGACAGCGCTCGGGGCGGGATCTGGCGGCGCTCACCTTGCTGGCTGTGGCGTGGTGCCTGCCATGGCTCATCCCTGCGATGTCAGGGCGCGTGGAGGCAGGCCAAGCAGGTGGTGCGCGGGCCTTCGCGATCGAGCTGTCGGGTCCGCTCGATGTCGTCAACGTCCTCGGCGGAGGCGGGGTCTGGGCCGCAGGCGCACGCTTGGCGTCACGCGGGGGTGTCGCCCTCCTCGCGACCGCCGCCGTTCTGGCGCTGAGCGTCCTGGGAATCGGGCAGCTTCGTGGAAGCCACAGGGTGGCTCTGGCGTGCATGCTGCTCCTGCCGCCGGCGTTGGCGATGGTGCTCACGGTCGACGGGGTCAACCACGCGTGGGCCAACCTCCAGTCGGTGCCCGGTGTCGGCCTGTTCCGTGATACTCATCGCCTCCTCGGTCTGAGCTGGTTCGCGGCCGCCATCCTCTCGGGCATCGGGATGTCTCACCTGGTTGAGCGGGCGACGATCGGGGGCGGCCTGGCAGCAGCCGGGCTGACCGCTGCGGGCGTCGCCCTGGCGCCACTCAGTGCCCCGGAGCTCCCCAGCCGACTCGCGGCGGCCTACGACCCGGTCGCGTATCCCCCCTCGTTCGCCGACGTCGTGGAAACCGTCGGGCGGGACCCGGTCCTCATTCTTCCGTGGAACCCCCAGAGACAGGTGGTCTGGGCCGGCGCCTATCCCTTCCTCGACCCCCTCCCGCTGGCCCTACCCGGCAGGGTCTTCGCGTCTCATGACCTCGTCGTGCAGCGTGACGGTCAACGAATCCCGGTGGGGAACTCGGATCCGCGGCAGGCGGCCTGGTGGACCAGAGGTCGGATCGACCCGGATGAGCTCGAACGCCTCGGGATCACCCGGATCGTCATGTGGAAGGGAACGCCGCCCGGCGTCGACCCGACAGTGACCCGCGGGAGCTGGATCCGGCTGCTGGATACCGCGGAGTTTGCCGTTTGGGCGGTCGCTGCGTCCCATGATTCGCGGAAGTGAAGCAGGGAGCGACATCGCCCGTACGAAGAGCTTGCGATACGTCGGGGGGCCGCTAGAGTACTCGTCAGTAGTGAACGAGACCACCGCGCACGGTGCATTCAGGAGGACGAACTTCATTGTCGAAGCACAAGCGGGACCGGGGCGAAGTCTCGACCGCGGTCGTTGTTCTTCTGAGCCTCCTCCTGGGCACGGGCGCAGCAGCTGCCGCCGTCGCCGGCGTCGTCAACTCGGCTGCCCCGAACGACTCACGAGCCGTCGAGACGGGTCCTGCCGAGGTGCTCCCGGCTGAGTCGCTGCTCGACTACGGCGGCTGACCCGACTGAGACCGGACCGCGAGCCTGCTACGCAGGTCGGTCTGTCGATCTGGACGAGGCACGGTGCGCTTAGCGATTCTCAACTGGCGTGATCTCACGCATCCCGAGGGCGGGGGCGCGGAGAGGTACGCCCAGACCATGGCGGCGGGACTCGCGTCGCGCGGTCACGACATCACCTTCTTCTGTGCTGCCCACAGCGGGGCGCCCCGCGTCGACCTGGTCGACGGGTATCGCATCGTTCGGCAGGGCTCTCGTGCCACGGTCTACTACCAAGCTCTTCGGGCGCTCCGTCGGGCCAGCAGGGAGAACGGCGCCTTTGATGCCGTGGTGGACGTCCAGAACGGCGTCCCCTTCTGGTCGGTCGTCGCGCTGGACATGCCGATCGTCTGTCTCGTGCATCACGTACACCGTGAGCAGTGGCCGGTCGTGTTCGGTCCGTTCCTGTCCCGTCTGGGCTGGATCCTGGAGTCACAGGTCACTCCCAGGCTGTACCGAGGCCGCCCGTATGTCACGGTGTCCGGCCGATCGCGTGACGAGCTGGTGCAGCTGGGGGTGCGGGCCGAGCACATCCAGGTCATTCACAACGGCACGGACCGGCCCATGGCACTCGCCGTCGAGCGCTCACCGGTGCCCACCATCGTCGTGCTCGGTCGATTGGTGCCACACAAACGGGTCGAGCTGGCGGTGGACGTCCTTGCCCGTCTTCGCGACACCCATGTCGGATTGCAGCTTCGCATCGTCGGTGACGGCTGGTGGCGAGAGCGCATCGAGGCCCACGCGGCTCGACTGGGAGTGACGCGGGACGTCCACTTCCTCGGCTACGTCGACGAGGTGACCAAGCACCATGAGCTCTCGCGTGCCTGGGTCGCGCTCGCCCCGAGCGCCAAGGAGGGGTGGGGTCTCAACGTGGTCGAAGCCGCGTCCCACGGCGTGCCCACCATTGCACACCACGACGCCGGCGGCCTGTCGGAGTCGATCGTCGACCAGCGCACCGGTCTGCTCGTGCACGACCTCAGCGGGATGGTCGATGCGACGTCTCGCCTGCTCTCGGATCCTGAACTGCGGAACCGGCTCGGCCACGAAGCCCGAGATCGCGCGAGCCGCTACTCATGGGACACCGCTGTGGATGAATGGGAGGCACTCCTGGCACGCATTGCGCGTCAGCCCCGCTACCAACCCGGCGATCTCAACCCGGTCGACCCCGGTGTTGTCGAGGAGGGCGCGTGAGCACAGCCACAGCCCCGCTGGAGCGTCCGCCGCTGGCCCCCGCCGGCTCGCTGAAGCGTTCCATGCAGCTCTTTCGGGCCTTTCGGGTCGAGCAGACCGACCCCGATCTGTTCTACTCGCTGCTCGCTCGGGACTCTGTTCGAGAGGTGTCCCGGTGGTGTCGCCTTGAAGGAGCGCAGGTGCTCGACGTCGGTGGAGGCCCCGGGTACTTCGCTGATGCCTTTGCCGAGGCCGGTGCGCGGTACGCCGGACTCGACCCGGATGTGGGTGAGCTGACGGCCCGCGGAGGCACAGGCGACAACGTGTTGCGCGCCTCAGGTCTGGCCCTTCCCCTCGCTGATTCGTCACTCGACGTGACGTACTCGAGCAACGTCCTCGAGCACGTGCGCGAACCGGAAGTCATGGCCGACGAGATGGTGCGCGTCACGCGGCCCGGCGGCACGGTCGTCTTGTCCTGGACCCCGTGGCTGTCGCCGTGGGGCGGGCATGAGACGTCGCCCTGGCACTACCTGGGTGGCCGTCGTGCCGCTGATCGCTATGCCCGGCGCCACGACAGGCGGCCCAAGAATGACTTCGGGAAGACGCTGTACGCCTGCTCGGTGGCGCGGATGCTGCGCTGGGCCCACAACTCCGAGCGTGTTGGTTGCCTGGAGGTGGTCGAGCTCCTGCCGCGATATCACCCCCGCTGGGCCGCATGGGTGATCGACGTGCCCGGCCTCCGAGAGCTTGCCGCCTGGAACGCCGTGCTCGTCCTGCGGCGGCGATGAAGGCCGAGCAGGGCATCTGGCGCATCCGACTCCTCACGGCTTCGCTGCTGCTCGTCGCCCTCTGTTTCCACCAGGCGCCCGGCCTGGTCGTTCCGGACACCAAACTGGACCTCACTGCGGACCCGGGGAACCTGCTCGCCAGGGCGATGTCAATCTGGGACGGCAACGGCTTCGGCCAACTGCAGAACCAGGCGTACGGCTACCTGTTCCCCATCGGCCCCTTCCACTGGATCCTGGACGCGATGGGCCTGCCGTCATGGGTCGTCCAGCGGTTGTGGTGGTCCGCTGTCCTCATCGTCGCGCTGTGGGGGTTCTGGCGGCTGTCCTCGGCGCTGTCCATCGGGACGCCCTGGACTCGGTACTTGGGCGCGGTGCTGTTTGCCGTGTCCCCGCGGTTCCTCTCCGAGGTTGCCGTCACCTCCATCGAGGTCTGGCCGATGGCTCTCGCTCCATGGGTGGTGCTCCCCCTGGTGGACCCGGTGGAACGCGGGACGATGTCGCGACTGAGCAGGTCGGCCCTGGCCTTCGGCCTCGTCGGCGGGGTGAACGCAGTGGCCACGGGTGCAACGCTCGTCCTGCCCACGCTGTGGTTTGCGACGCGCCGCTGGTCCGCAAGGATGATCGGCCAGTTCACCGCCTGGCTGGCGTTGTGCGTTGCTGCCGCGCTCTGGTGGCTCGTCCCTCTCGTGGTGCTCGGACAACACAGCCCGCCCTTCCTCGACTGGATCGAGGATGCACGGGTCACAACCGGCACGGCGAGCGCCTTCAACGCCATCCAGGGGACCACGCCGTGGCTTGGCCTTCTTGTGCAGGCGGACGGGCCGAGCTGGCCAGCCGCCTGGCAGTTTGTCACGCAGCCCCTGCTCATCGTCCTGACTGGCACGCTGGCGGTGGTTGGCCTCCTCGGCCTCGCGGACCGTCGTGTTCCTGAACGCCCTTGGCTGTTGGCATCTTTGCTGGTCGGGTTGGGGCTGGTCACACTGGGCTATTCCGCGACCGGGTCCGGTCCGTTCGTCGAGCAGGTCCACGACCTGCTCGACGGCCCGCTCGCCCCCCTCCGCAACCTGCACAAGTTCGAACTCGTGGTGCGGATTCCCCTCCTGCTCGGAGCTGTTCACGCACTTGGCGTGGCCGGCCGTGCCCAGGTCATACGCCAGTTGCCACGCGCGATCCTGGGTACGTCAGTCGCTCTGCTGGTGCTGGCTGCGGCCGCACCAGCCGCGACTGCTTCACTGACCCGCCCCGGTGGGTATGCGGCGATCCCCGACCACTGGTACCAGGCCGCGCGCTGGCTCGACGACCAGCCCGGCGACGGTTCGGTCCTCGTCGTACCCGCGGCCTCCTTCGCCGACTTCACGTGGGGTTCGACCAAGGACGAACCCCTCCAGGCGTTGCTGAACCGGCGATCATTCGCCGTGCGAGACGCCGTTCCGCTGGGCTCCGCCGGAACGACGCGACTGCTCGATGAGATCGAGCGGCGGCTCGGCACTGGAATGGGTTCCACGGCGCTCAGACGCGCGCTGAACGACGCGGGCGTCCGCTACATCGTCGTCCGCAACGACCTGAGCACGGAAGCACGGCCGGAGGGGCCCATCCAGGTTCACGAGGCTCTCGGCGAGTCCGGCATCCGTCGAGTGGCCAGCTTCGGGCCGCCCACCGGCAGTCCGATCGAGTCACAGACGCTCACCGTGGACGAACGAACGGCCTTGCCATACCCGAGCGTCGAGGTCTTCGACACCGGCCCCACACAGACAAGCAGGTTCGTCGGGTCATCCGAACTCATGTCGATGACCGGCGCTCCAGAGGACGTCATCTCGCTCTCGGACTCGGTGCTCGACGGACGCGCTGCCGTCATCGGATCGGATGGGGATGCCTTGGGGATCCTCGCTGACGACCTGCCGGTGGTTCTCACAGATGGCCCGCGTCGGCGAGAGGTCACGTTCGGCAAGGCGGTCGCCAACACCTCCGATGTGCTGGCCGTGGATGACCCGGGGCGCACCGGGCGCCGGACCATCGACTATCTCTCGGACGACGGAGCGGCACAGTCGGTCCTCGACTGGAGCGGCATCAAAGCGGTCCGTGCGTCGTCATCCGCGTCAGACGCCGGCGCGTCGATGCGGTTGGGACCCGCGTACGGGCCCGCGGCTGCGCTTGACGGCGACCCCAGCACTCGGTGGGTGTCGGGGACCTTCCTCTCAGCGGTCGGGGAGTGGCTCGAGGTGGAATTCGAGCAACCCCGCGAGATCCCATCGCTGACGGTCGAGCTGTCCGGCGAGCCGCCGGTCGCCGCCGACCCCCTGCGGGTCGCCGTCGACACCGACGCGGGAAGTGTCGTCTCCGATGTCGTGTCCGGGCGGCCGTGGTCGCTCGCAGTGCCGCCGGGCAAGTCGGGCCGGGTGCGGATACGGCTGGTCGAAACCGGGGCCGGGGTCCAGAACGGCTTTGCGATCGCCGAGGTGGCAATCCCGGGACTCGAGCCACGCTCGCGGCTCACCCTGCCGGCTTCGGCAGGAGGCTCGCCCTCTGTCGTCCTCCTGCGGCAGCAGAACCCCGGAACGACGGGGTGTCACTTCGTCGATGAACGACCCCTCTGTGCCGCCGCCTTCGTAGGGCCTGCCGAGGAGGCGACAGGCATCCATCGAGCCTTCGCCACGACTGCTGAGCGCGACTATGCGTGGAGCGGAACCGTACTGCCCCGAGGTGGAACCGCCGCAGACCGGCTCCTCGACGCACCGGGCGGGATCAAGGTGACAGCGACCTCGCGCCGGGTCCCGGGCCTCGCCGGCAGGCCGGGTGCGATTGTCGACTCCGACCTCGGGACCGGCTGGGTTGCGGCTGAGTCGGATGAAGTGCCGAGCCTGACCCTGACGCTGCCGTCCAAGCGAACCCTGACCGGTCTCCAGTTCTTGGTCGACACGGCCCTGGCGGGCTCCCGGCCCACCAAGGTGCTGGTCTCCACGCCGGCTGGAGAGAAGTACTCGCGGTCAGTGGACGCCGAGGGGCGAGTTGGGATTCCTCCGACGAAGACCAAGGTGTTGAGCGTGACGTTTCTCGAGGACGACGCGGCTGTTTCTGTCGACCACGCCACCGCGGTCCGTTCCTTCCTCCCCGTTGGGGTGTCCGAGCTGCGCCTGGAAGGTGCCGACGACCTACGGCGCCCGGTCGAGCTCTCGTCAGGAGTGGGCACTGCCTGCGGGTTCGGCCCGATCTTGACGGTCGACGGGGTCAGGTGGTCGACGCGAGTCGTGGGTACGGTCCGGCAGGCTCTCCGCGGGGAGCCGATGACCTGGATGCCGTGCGGTGCCGACGCTGGAGAGCGTGTGTCCCTCGAAGCGGGCGCGCATCTTGTCGATGCTGACGCCACAAGCGAGTTCACGCCTCACGAGCTCATGCTCACGACGTCAAACCCCCGCCTCTTGAGCGCCGGCGTGGCCGTTGGCGGCCGTGCTTCGTCGGTTGTCGTGGGGCCCCGCAGCGAGGCGGGGATACTGATCACCACACACAACTTCAATGACGGCTGGTCCGCGACGGATGGCTCCGGCGCCTCCCTGACTCCGGTGAGAGTCAACGGGTGGCAGCAGGGCTGGATGCTTGCATCCGGTGGCGCGACAACGGTCAACGCGGTGTTTGCGCCGCAGCGTTGGTATGCCACGGGACTCGGCATGGGTGCAGTCACGTGGCTCGGAGTGGTCGCTCTGGTGCTGATGACGAGCCGGCAACAGCGGCACCGAATGCCGCCACTGCCTGGTGCGCCCCGCATCAAGTGGCTCATGGCGGGGGTCCTGGTCAGTGTCCTCATCGTCAACGCGGGACTCCTCGGGGTAGCCGCGGGACTGACCGCCGGGGCAGTCGCGGCGACAGCCCGGCGATACCGGTGGGTTCCGCTCGTCGGGATCGCGCTCGGCCTCCTCGCGGTCCTGCTCGTGGCCGCCCGGCCGTGGGGCAGCGGCGCGGCCACGCTCGACTCGCCACTCGTCGCCTACGCGGTCTGGACCGCGGTCGGGGTGACGGTGTTGGCCCCGATCACGTGGAGGAGACCTCGGCACGCCGTCCGCGACGCATGATCGGCCGCTCCATGAAGCGGTAGCTGAGCCAGGCCACGGGAAGAGTGATCGCGACCGTGCCCAGCCAGAGGACATGGAAGTTGCCCGTGAATGCCTCGTGGCCGATAACGCGCTCGACGAGGAGGAGGGCGATCAAGTGGTAGCAGAAGACGCCGTACGAGATGTCCCCGAATGCTCTGCCGGCTCGGCTGCCCAGGGCGCGCACGAAGCTGGTCCTTGCGCCCTCCGGAGAGATCGCCGGAATCACGAGCAGGCCCCCCACGACTCCGTAGCCGATGTTCCTCACAACGGCTTCCAAGGCGGTTGACTCCGACAGGCCGAAGGGCCCGGCCAACGGCGTGGACAGGACGAGGAAAACGGCGCCGGCCGCGCCATATGCCGTGCCCGGCGCGGAGGCAAGGTTGTCGACCCAGCCCCTCCTGAGGACGCCGGCCTCTCGTGCGACATGCCACGTCGCCAGCGCCATCCCGATCCCGAACCACCCCAGATAGGCCGGCAGCCAGAGCCCGCGAACGCCACCATCCGAGCCGGCGACTCCAGCCACCCACAGAGCGGAGAGCACGGCCAGCGCGATCAGGGCGCCGATGGTGGCCCGCGACCACCTGCGAGGGTCTCCAGCCGTACGTCCGAGGGCCCAGGCGAGAAGCGGGAGGAGGAGGTAGAAGGCCGCCTCGGTGGCGAGACTCCACATCTGGGTGAGGCCAGGCAGGAAGGGCTGCCCTGTGTAGATCTGGGTGAGCGTGGCGACGCGTAGGTAGGACGCGGCGCCGCTGGTCGCACTCGGGACGAGCACGGCAGCCACGAGCACAGTCACCCACAGCGCGGGCAGGATCCGCAGGGCGCGGTGCATGAGGTAGCGGCCCGTCGACGGGCTGATGGTGCCTGACATTCGGGCGCGCGCATGCGGGCGGTAGAGCAGGAATCCAGAGATGACGAAGAAGAGGGCAACTCCCACGTCAAGACGGGCGAGGAGGCCAGCGAAGGGAGTGTTGAGCGATGCCCCGGACGAGAAGCCGACGTGGGTCGTCACGACGGCCAGCGCACCGAGCATGCGTAATCCGTCCAGAGCGGGAAACCGGGGACGGGACGGCGTCCGGGTCAGGTCACCAGCCTCTGCCGATGCAGTCGTCGCGGTTGTGGTCACTTGGGCCCCAGATCCCCGATCCAGCGGTCGGACGGCTTGATCGGGCCGGCGCGGACCTCGGTCACGCACACCGGGTCGGAGTCCGGGTGGCCGGTCAGGAGGAGGGCGCTCGCAGAGTCCTCCACCACGAACTGCACCTGGTTGAGGCCCTTGCGGATGGGAACATCCACCGACTTCGCGTCCGTCTTGACCGAGATGATCGCAGGTTTACCGCTGAAGTAGCTCAGCTGGTAGCCCCATTCCCAGTTGTAGAGGTGGGGTTCGAGAGGAATTCGCGTCGCACGACCGGGGGCGACGAGGTACCCACAGTCAGGCGTCGGTGCCGCGACCGCGGGTCTGGCAGCGGCGTCCACCTGCGCCTCCATGAGCCGCCCAGTCCAGTCCGCCATGTGGATCCGCTCAGCCGGCCCGTTGAACGCAACGGGCGCGGCCAGAGGACGAAACAGGGACGAGATCCGCGCATCCTCGGCGAAGTAGACCGAGAACATCACGTGGTCGGGTGCGTTGGAGTCGTAGACCGAGGTGCCCGGGGTTGTGCTCATGAGGTCGGAAGCAAGGTTGTCCACCCACGTCTTCGGCGACGCTGGCGCAGAGGCATCCCAGATGCGTCCATTCGTGTACACGGCTGAGAGAGTGACGAGGGCCACGAGTGCACCAGCTGTCGCGCGCCATGACCAGGCGGGCATGCCTGGTTCCCACCGACGTTTGCGCCAGGAGCGCTCGTTGAGCGTGGGTGTGGTGGCAAAGACGACGGCGAGCAGGGCCACGGCCACGATGTCAGCGGAGTACCTCGCGTCCCTGACCAGGAACACGCCAACCGCGTCGTAGCGACTGCTCGTGAACAGCAGGCCCCAGGCCGCAACCGCATACACAACGGTCATGGCCACGACGACCCACCCGAGGGCGCGTAGTCGGATCACTGCGACGGCACCCACGACGCTGATGACGATGAAGCCCAGAGTGAGCACGCCGGACGACGAACCGAAGACCTGCTGAGGCTCGGACAGGGCCCGCCATGGTCCTCCGAGCAGCGACGGGACTCCGATGTCCACAACACCGGTCAGGAAGAAGTTCAGGCTGTCGCCGAGCTCTCTTGGCTTGAAAAGCGTTGTGTTGGCATCGTCCACTCGCCGGGTCAGCAGGAGGTAGACCGGCACATACGCGGCGGTGATCGCCAGCACGGGGGTGAGGACGCGCAGCGCTGTTCTGAGCCGCTGCTGCACGGACCCCGTCCCGACGAGGATGGCCACGAAGCCGATCGGCACGAGCAGGAGGAGTGCCTTTTGCCAGAACAGGAGGCCCACGCAGTAGGAGGCCGCGAGAGCGACGAGGTCCCAGCCGCTTCGTCCGCGCATGGTGTAGCGCGCCGTGAACAGGACACACAGCCCCATCGACAGTTGGAGCGGGAAGGTCTGGATTGCCGCAGCCCACCACAAGCTGATCGGCATGAAGACCGGCGACATTGCGAGAATGATGAGTGGGTAAAGCAGCCGGAGCCGTTCGCCAAAGATCGTTCGCAAGGCCGCAGCCCAAGCCAACAGGGAAGCGACAGTGAAGAAGATCGTCGTCGCCACCGCGTACGAATAGTCAAGCGGGGCCACCTTCGTGATGAGCCAAGCGATCATGAACTGGGCGGGCATGAGGTGACCGTTGTAGTTCTGCGTGATGTAGTCCCAGAACGACAGTTCAGTCGTGCGGGTCACGTAGATCCAGTCGTCCTGAAACCAGCTCCAGGAGGAGATGGTCCAGTAGCGCCACACCACGGCGACCACGACGATGATGGTGACCCCCATTCGGAATGCCCAGTTGGAAGGCCGAGAGGCCGTCGCAGCATCGGCGCGCTCCGGCAAGCCGGTATCAGGTGCCACGTCTGCCTGCGTCACTCTGTCTCCCTGCCGTCGTCCCCGCGCCCCGATGGTTGCACCGCCACATTCTGCACGTAGCTGCCACACCGCTGCTACGCTTCCGCCAGCGCGGTTACCAGTGCGTAACAGGGCGGACATTGTCGTCATCTTCAGACCGAGGAGTCTTGCGTTGCGTCGTGTCATCGGTTCCATCGCCCTGGGGCTCGGAGTGGCCCTTCTCGTGATCGGCCTCGCTGCCAAGCCCCTGATCCACGACCGGCTGGCCACGGTCCCGCTGGACCAGAACAGCCAGTCCATCTCGGAGGGCGAAGGCATGACGGCGCTGAGGGCCTGGTCGCCCGACGAGAAGACAGCGCGTTACGACCGGTTGACCGACGTCACGTTGCGCAGCACGCGCACTGTCAAGGGCATCCCTGGCGCCGTTCCGGCGGATCAGCAGGACTCCAACGCGTTCTGGCAGACGGGCGTTCTCTCGGAGGCCGTTGGGATCGGCGATCTCACGTCGAGCCTTGAAGGGGTTTCCTTCGACCGACAAACTGGGGTGGCGACCAACTGCTGCGGCGACTTCAAGGCCGTCCCGAAGGACCCAGAGAACCCGCTCGGCGAGATGGTGAACGAGCCGCTGGAGCATGAGGGTCTGTTCTTCAAGTTCCCGTTCGGGGTCGAGAAGAAGACCTACCAGTGGTGGGACGGCGACCTGGGGAAACCCGTCGACATCTCCTTCGTCCGGGAAGAGAGCGTCGCCGGGGCGGACACGTACGTCTTCGAGCAGGCCATCCCCCAGACGGAGGTGACGACCCGCGACGTTCCGGCTGCGATCTTCGAGCCGGAGGCCACGGGCAACACGCCCGCCAAGGTGATGTACGGCAACACGCGCACCCTGTGGGTCGAGCCCGACTACCGGTGTCATCATCAAGGGCCAGGAGGTCCTCGACCGATCGTTCGTGTCGGATCTCGGCACGGTGACGACGACGAAGGGGACGATCGGCTACACCGAGGAGACGGTGCGTGAGAATGCCGAGAACTGGGGCTCCAAGGGACGTCTGCTCGGGTTCGTGGGCGGCGCGCTCATGCCGGTCGGGATCCTCCTTGGGCTGGCCCTGATCGCCGTGGGGCTACTTCTGCTTCGCAGTGGTTCCCGCCCAGCGCCCGCCAACCGTCAACGTGGCGGCAGCCGGACTGGCGACGGCGGGGTTGCCGGCATCTTCGACCGTGAGAGCGAGGCGCGCCGGGCCCGCTCTTGAGCGCGACGGAGCCGCTCAGTCGCTCACGGGTGAATGCAGACGAAGATCGCTGTGCCGGGGATGAGCCGACCGCGCAGCGGCGACCAGCCGCCCCAACTCTCCTCATGACCCGGCGGCCACTCCGGCTCGACGAGATCCACCAGGCGGAGGCCGGCGGCCGCGATCTCGCGCACTCGGTCACCGAGGGTGCGGTGGTGCTCGACGTAGGTCGCGCGTCCCGCTCCATCCTGCTCGACGTACGGTGTCCGGTCGAAGTACGAGTGCCTCACCGTGAGGCCGCCCGGGCCGGGATCGTCGGGGAACGCCCAACGGATCGGGTGCGTCGTCGAGAAGACGAACCGGCCACCTGGACGCAACACCCGCGCGGCCTCCAGCATGACGAGCTCGGAGTCCGCGACGAAGGGGACGACGCCGTATGCGGTGAAGACGATGTCGAAGGTCCCGTCGTGAAAGGGCAGCGCGCGGCCGTCGCACTGGACGAAGGGCACGCGCTCCTCGCGAGCAAGAGCCGCGTCGATGGCGCGGCCCTGACCCACCATGCCCGCCGAGAGGTCGGTGGCCACCACCTGACCACCGGCTGCCCGTACCCAGCGCGCGCACTGGCCGGCACCGGCGCCGATCTCCAGCACCCGGCGGCCGTGGACGTCGCCGAGCAGTCTCGCGTCCGCCTCCCGAAGTCGCTCGGGACCCCACATGCAGTCCGCGTCGCCCAGGAACCGGCCGTGTTCCGCGTAGTAGTCGCCGGCCTCGGCGTCCCACCAGACCCGGTTGGCCCGCGCGGACTCGTCGGGCGGGGCGGGCCGGCGCAGCGCCTCCGAGGGATGGTGGCTCACGTCGAGCGCAGCCGGTCGTGCCTTTGACCGGTTCCCGCCAGCACGGATAGGATGCTCGAGCGCACTCGTGTGCTCAGTTCACCATGTCCGCACGGCGGCCCTTGGTCGTCGCCAATCTCAATGTCCACAATCGGAGTTCCTACTACATGACTGCCAACACGGTCGAAAAGACCGCGCCTGAGGTCGCCATCAACGACATCGGCTCTCAGGAAGACATCCTTGCCGCGATCGACGCGACCATCAAGGACTTCAACGACGGCGACATCGTGCAGGGTCGCATCGTCAAGGTCGACCGGGACGAGGTCCTGCTCGACATCGGCTACAAGACCGAGGGCGTCATCCCCTCGCGTGAGCTGTCCATCAAGCACGACGTCGACCCCGGCGAGATCGTCAAGGTCGGCGACGAGGTGGAAGCCCTGGTCCTCCAGAAGGAGGACAAGGAAGGTCGCCTCATCCTGTCCAAGAAGCGCGCGCAGTACGAGCGCGCCTGGGGCACGATCGAGAAGGTCAAGGAGGAGGACGGCGTCGTCACGGGCACCGTCATCGAGGTGGTCAAGGGTGGCCTGATCCTGGACATCGGCCTCCGCGGCTTCCTGCCGGCCTCGCTCGTCGAGATGCGGCGCGTCCGCGACCTCCAGCCCTATGTCGGCAAGGAGATCGAGGCCAAGATCATCGAGCTCGACAAGAACCGCAACAACGTGGTCCTGTCGCGCCGCGCCTGGCTCGAGCAGACGCAGTCCGAGGTCCGCACCACGTTCCTCAAGGAGCTCCAGAAGGGTCAGGTCCGACAGGGCGTCGTCAGCAGCATCGTCAACTTCGGTGCGTTCGTCGACCTCGGCGGCGTTGACGGCCTCGTCCACGTCTCGGAGCTGTCCTGGAAGCACATCGACCACCCGTCCGAGGTCGTCGAGGTCGGCCAGGAGGTCACCGTCGAGGTTCTCGACGTCGACATGGACCGCGAGCGTGTCTCCCTGTCGCTCAAGGCGACCCAGGAGGACCCGTGGCAGCACTTCGCGCGCACGCACGCGATCGGTCAGGTCGTCCCGGGCAAGGTCACCAAGCTCGTCCCGTTCGGTGCGTTCGTGCGCGTCGAGGACGGCATCGAGGGCCTCGTCCACATCTCCGAGCTCGCCGAGCGTCACGTGGAGCTGCCTGAGCAGGTCGTCAACGTTGGTGACGAGATCTTCGTCAAGGTCATCGACATCGACCTCGAGCGTCGCCGGATCTCCCTGTCGCTCAAGCAGGCCAACGACGAGAGCGTGCCGGTGTCGGAGTTCGACCCGACGCTCTACGGCATGGCGGCGGAGTACGACGAGGAGGGCAACTACAAGTACCCGGAGGGCTTCGATCCGGAGACCAACGAGTGGCTCGAGGGCTTCGAGGCCCAGCGCGAGAAGTGGGAGCGGCAGTACGCCGAGGCCCACGCTCGTTGGGAGGCGCACAAGGCACAGGTCGACGCGGCCCACAAGGCCGACGCCGACGCTGCCTCCAACGCCGGCACCGCCACGTCCTACTCGTCCGCGAGCAGTGGTGGCGCTCCGGAGAGCCAGGCCGCGACGCCGGCCGAGGGCACGCTCGCCTCGGACGAGGCGCTGGCCGCGCTTCGCGAGAAGCTGACGGGCAACTGAACAACGCATTTGGTATGCCGCTGAGCTGGCTCACGCGGTAACGCTCGCAGCGAGCCCCGGCCCTTCACGACGTGGAGGACCGGGGCTCGGTCGTTGAATCATGCACGTGGCCCGGGGTTGCGCGCCAGATGGGTGCCACGAGGGTCCGGGCTGGGCCCGGACCCTCGTCCCCCTCGCATGGCCCCCAGAGGTCCCGGCCCGTCGTGACAGACTCTCTGTGGCACTGCGTCGGGCGAGTCGCGTCACAGGGGAGAGGACCTGACGGACCGGGCGGCCACTCACTTGAATGGCGTTCCAGTGTGCTCACTGTGGCGGCGGAGGTGGCGAGTGTCAACAAACCGGTCTCGGCATGCGGGCGGGCGGCTCGAGTCCACGCGTGCGACACGCCGCCGGATCGTCGCCGCGGCCACGACCCTGCTCCAGTCCGACGGCTACCACGCGATGTCCGTGTCGGCGCTCGCCAAGGCGGCCGGGGTGAGCCCCCAGACGGTGTACAACGCCATCGGCGGCAAGGCTGACGTGCTCAAGCTCGTCCACGACATCCTGCTCGCGGGGGACGAGGAGCCGATCCCGATGGCAGACCGGCCCGAGTTCCGGGCGATGTCGGGCGCACCCGACCAGCCGGCGTTCATCGATGCCTACGCCCGCCTGTGCGGGCTCATCTACGAGCGTGTCGGCCCGCTCCTCGGGAGCGTTCTGGGACATGGCACCGGTTCGGATGCTGGGCTGGCGACCTTCGTGGACTCGACCGAGGCGGAGCGCAGGACGGATCAGGCAGTCATGCTCGCAACCCTCGAGACGGTTCACGGCCTCCCGGACGGCTTCCCTCGGGACGTCTTCCTCGACGAGGTCTGGTGCCTCACCGCCCCTGAGATCTACGACCGTCTGGTCCGGCGATGCGGCTGGTCCCACGAGGCGTACGTCCGCTGGCTCGAAGACGTCCTCGTTGCTGCATTCGAGCGCGCATCCAGGCGGTGAGCTGCCGACGTCGACCGATGCCGTAGCGTGACCGCATGCTGCGGGTCGGGTTGACGGGGGGAATCGGTTCGGGCAAGTCCACGGTGGCACGTCGGCTGGGGGAGCTCGGGGCAGTGGTCATCGACGCGGACGTCGTTGCCCGCGAGATCATGGAGCCCGGTCAGCCGGTCCTCGAACAGGTTCGCGAGCGCTTCGGCGACGAGGTGATCCGCGCCGACGGCACGCTCGACCGGGCCGGGCTCGCCGCCGTCGTCTTCACCGATCCTCAGGCCCTTGCGGCCCTCGACGCCCTCACCGGGCCTGCCATCGGCGAGCGGATCGCGCAGCTGCGCGGCGCGGTGCCGGCCGGCGTCGTCTCCGTCCACGACATGCCGCTGCTCGTCGAACGTGGGCTCTGGGTCCGTGAGCACGTGTCGATCGTCGTCGAGACGGACCTCGAGACGCGGGTCAGGCGACTCGTCGAGCAGCGCGGCCTCGACGAACAGGACGTGCGCAACCGGATCCTGGCGCAGGCCTCCGACGCCGAGCGCCGAGCCGCCTGTGACGTCGTGCTGTCCAACGTCGGGGCCCGCGAGGACCTCGTCGCGGCCGTCGACCGGCTGTGGGAGAGTCGCCTACGCCCGTGGAACGACAATCTCGTCGCGGGGCAACACTCCCGTCGGCCCGAGCGTGGCGCTGTCGTCGCACCCCGCGACGACTGGGCTCCCCGCGGCGCCCGGCTGGTCGCCAAGATCGCCCATGCACTGAGGGACGTGGCCGCGGTGACGGAGGTCGAGCACGTCGGCTCGACCTCCGTGCCCCACCTGATGGCCAAGGACGTCCTCGACATCCAGGTCGGGGTCCGTGACCTCGCGGTGGCGGACGACCCTGGCTTCCGCGCTGCGATGCGCGGTGCGGGGCTGCTGCGCTTCGACCACCTCGATGCGGACACCCCCCACCCGAGCGGCGCGGATCCTGACGGCTGGAGGAAACGGGTCTTCGGGTCGACGGATCCGGGGGAGATCGCCCATGTGCACGTCCGTGAGGCGGGCTCGCCGGCATGGCGATTCGCGCTGCTCTTCCGTGACTGGCTCAGCCACGTTGTCGTGGAACGTGAGGGCTACGCTGCAGAGAAGCGCCGCCTCCTCGACCTCCACGACACGACGACGGCGTACGCGGACGCCAAGGAGCCCTGGTTCACCGAGGCGTTCACGCGCGCTCAGGGCTGGGCGGCCGCGACGGACTGGACCCCACGCTGAGGTCACGTCCGTGCGGAAGGGAAGTCAGCGGCATACGGAATTGTTGAGGCAGGCGTGAGAGGCGAATACAAGGTTCCCGGTGGCAAGCTCGTGGCAGTGGATCTCGACGTCTCCGACGGGCGGCTCGCGGACGTGAGCATCTCCGGTGACTTCTTCCTCGAGCCGGACGACGCCCTCGAGGACATCAACGCCGCGCTGAGCGGCCTGTCCGCCGACGCAGGCGTCGAGCAGCTGGCGTCGGCGATCGACGGCGCGCTCGACGAGACGGTCTCCCTCATCGGCTTCACGCCCGAGGCCATCGGCATAGCGGTGCGCCGGGCTCTCGGCAAGGCCACGGGGTGGCACGACCACGTCTTCGATGTCATCCCACCCGTGACGCTCGACCCGGCGATGCACGTCGCCCTGGACGAGGTCATCGCCCACGAGGTGGCCGCGGGGGAGCGGCCACCGACCCTTCGGTTCTGGGACTGGGACCGGCCGCTCGTCGTCATCGGCTCGTTCCAGAGCGTGCGCAACGAGGTGGACCCCGACGGCGCCGCCAGGCACGCGATAGAGGTCGTCCGGCGCGTCTCCGGTGGTGGGGCGATGTTCATGGAGCCCGGCAACACCATCACGTACTCCCTCGTCGTGCCGAGCTCGCTCGTCGAGGGTCTCAGCTTCGAGCGGTCCTACTCCTTCCTCGACGACTGGGTCATCGGGGCGCTCGCTGACATCGGCGTGCACGCGCACTTCGTGCCCCTCAACGACATCGCGAGCGACAAGGGCAAGATCGGTGGGGCGGCGCAGAAGCGGTTCGCGTCCGGCGCCGTCCTGCACCACGTGACGATGGCCTACGACATCGACGCGGACAAGATGCTCGAGGTGCTGCGAATCGGGCGGGAGAAGCTCTCCGACAAGGGGACGAAGTCGGCGAACAAGCGGGTCGACCCCATGCGCTCCCAGACCGGGATGACCCGCGGGGCGATCATCGAGAGCTTCATCGCCTCGTTCACCCGCGCGCACCGCACGACGCCGGCGACGTACTCGGAGGCCGAGCTCAGCGCTGCGAAGGAACTCGTCGAGGCCAAGTTCGCGACGCCCGACTGGACCCACCGGGTGCCGTGAGCGGCGTGCGGGAGCCGGCCCAGCGGCATACGACATCGGTGTTGTCGGTATCGCGACGTAACGTGTAGCCATGCGTCCCACGACCGACCTCAAGCGCACGGTGGCACCTTTCGAGGTCATCTCGGACTACCAGCCGAGCGGTGACCAGCCACCGGCCATCGCCGAGCTCTCGCGCCGGATCAGGGCGGGGAAGCAGGACGTCGTCCTCCTCGGCGCCACCGGGACCGGCAAGTCGGCCACGACCGCCTGGCTCATCGAGCAGGTCCAACGGCCGACGCTCGTCATGGCGCCGAACAAGACGCTCGCCGCGCAGCTCGCCAACGAGTTCCGCGAGCTGCTGCCCAACAACGCGGTCGAGTACTTCGTCTCGTACTACGACTACTACCAGCCCGAGGCGTACATCCCGCAGACGGACACGTACATCGAGAAGGACAGCTCGATCAACGACGAGGTCGAGCGGCTGCGCCACTCGGCGACGAACTCGCTGCTCACCCGGCGGGACGTCATCGTCGTCGCATCCGTCTCGTGCATCTATGGCCTTGGCACGCCGCAGGAGTACGTCGACCGGATGGCGCGCATCAGGGTCGGCGAGGAGGTCGACCGGGACTCCCTGCTCCGGCGGTTCGTCGAGATGCAGTACACGCGCAACGACCTCGCCTTCACGCGAGGGACCTTCCGGGTGCGCGGGGACACGGTCGAGATCATCCCGGTCTACGAGGAGCTCGCGATCCGGATCGAGTTCTTCGGGGACGAGATCGAGCGGATCTACACCCTGCACCCCGTCACCGGCGAGGTGGTCCACGAGGAGCAGGAGATGTACGTCTTCCCGGCGTCGCACTACGTCGCCGGGCCGGAGCGGATGGAACGCGCGGTCCGCGGGATCGAGCTCGAGCTCGAGGACCAGCTCGCCCGGTTCGAGAAGCAGGGCAAGCTGCTCGAGGCCCAGCGGCTCCGGATGCGCACGACCTACGACATCGAGATGATGCGCCAGGTGGGCTTCTGCTCCGGCATCGAGAACTACTCCCGGCACATCGACGGTCGCGGTCCGGGGTCGGCGCCGAACTGCCTGCTCGACTACTTTCCGGAGGACTTCCTGCTCGTCATCGACGAGTCGCACCAGACGGTGCCGCAGATCGGCGCGATGTACGAGGGCGACATGTCCCGCAAGCGGATGCTCGTCGAGCACGGGTTCCGGCTGCCGAGCGCCATGGACAACCGGCCGCTCAAGTGGGAGGAGTTCCTCGAGCGGATCGGGCAGACGGTCTACCTCTCCGCGACGCCGGGCGCGTACGAGCTCGCCAAGTCCGCCAAGGGCGGGCCGCCCGTCGAGCAGATCATTCGCCCGACGGGCCTGGTCGACCCCGAGGTGGTGCTCAAGCCGACGAAGGGCCAGATCGACGACCTGATCCACGAGATCCAGCTGCGCGTCGACAGGAACGAGCGCGTCCTCGTGACGACGCTGACGAAGAAGATGGCCGAGGATCTCACCGACTACCTGCTCGACAAGGGGATCCGCGTCCGTTACCTCCACAGCGACATCGACACACTCCGCCGGGTCGAGCTGCTGCGGGAGCTGCGCACCGGCGTGTTCGACGTGCTCGTCGGGATCAACCTGCTGCGTGAGGGGCTCGACCTGCCCGAGGTGTCACTGGTCTCGATCCTCGACGCCGACAAGGAGGGCTTCCTGCGGTCGACGCGATCGCTCATCCAGACCATCGGTCGTGCCGCCCGGAACGTCTCCGGTCAGGTCCACATGTATGCCGACAAGGTCACGCCCTCGATGCAGGACGCGCTGGACGAGACGAACCGCCGCCGCGAGAAGCAGCTCGCCTACAACCGTGAGATGGGCGTCGACCCGCAGCCGCTGCGCAAGAAGATCGCGGACATCACCGACCTGCTCCAGCGGGAGGACGCCGACACCCAGGAGCTCATCGGCTCCGGGCGCATGCAGTCCCGCGGGAAGAGCGGCGCCGGGCGCGGTGCGGTGGCGGCGGACGTCGGCGTCTCGGCCGGGGTGCGCGGCGAGCGGCCGTCCGACCTCGCGGCCGCGGATCTGTCGGGCCTGATCCAGGAGCTGACCGCGCAGATGCACCAGGCGGCGGCCGAGCTGCACTTCGAGCTGGCGGCGCGACTGAGGGACGAGGTGAGCGAGCTGAAGAAGGAGCTCCGGCAGCTGACCGCGGCGACCCGCTGAGCGCGGGCCTTCTAGTCGGACGCGTCGGCCCGCGAGACGCGATTTGAGCGTAGGGGCCCAGGGATGTAAGACTCAGGCGTTCACGGAGGGGAGTATCCCCGAAGCGACGGGCTCGTCATCACGGCTCCGACTCAGTCGGTCCCGGGCCCGTCGGCCGGCCTGCTGGGCGGGAGAGACCTCCGGTTGCTGACGCTGTCCTGACCGACGCTGTAACCGGAAGGTGCCCACATGAACGTCCCCGCCTGGGGCTGGTTTCTCACGATCGGGCTGATGACGGTCGTGCTGATCATCGACGTCTTCGTCATCGCTCGCCGGCCCCACGTTCCCTCCATGGGAGAGGCCAGCCGCCACCTCGCCTTCTACGTGACCGCTGCGGTCCTGTTCGGGCTCTTCGTCTGGTGGGAGTGGGGCGGGCAGTTTGCGGGTGAGTTCTACGCCGGCTGGCTCACCGAGTACTCGCTGTCGGTCGACAATCTCTTCGTCTTCCTGCTCATCATGAGCAGCTTCCGGGTGCCGCAGCGGTTCCAGCAGTCCGCGCTGATGATCGGCATCGTCATCGCCATCGTCCTCCGTGGCATCTTCATCGCCCTCGGCGCCGTCGTCATCAACGCGTACGCCTGGGTCTTCTACATCTTCGGGGCCTTCCTCATCTACACGGCGATCAAGCTGGCCAAGGGTGGCGAGACCGACGACGACGAGTACCACGAGAACCGCTTCCTCGTGTGGGTCGAGAAGACCTTCCCGGCGACCAAGGAGTGGCACGGGGTCCATCTCACCATCGTCCGGAACGGCAAGCGCCTCATCACGCCCATGATGATCGTCATCCTCGCATTGGGGACGACCGACCTCCTCTTCGCGCTCGACTCGATCCCCGCGATCTACGGCTTGACCAAGGAGCCGTATCTCGTCCTCACGGCAAACATCTTCGCGCTGATGGGTCTGCGCCAGCTGTACTTCCTCATCGGCGGCCTGCTCAAGCGCCTGGTCTACCTCAGCATCGGTCTCGCGGTCCTGCTCGGCTTCATCGGCGTCAAGCTGATCTTCCACGCCCTGCACGAGAACAACCTGCCGTTCGTCAATGGCGGGGAACCGATCCACGGTGTGCCCGACATCCCGATCACCGTTTCGCTCGGTGCCATCGTCCTCATCCTCGGCGTCACGACGGTCGCGAGCCTGCTCAAGACGCGCCGCGACGCACGGACAGCAGGCGACCCAACCGCTCCGATCGACCTGGATTCCGGGTCGCGTCGCGGCTCGAGCTGACGCTCGGGGCTCAGCCCGAGCCGACCACGGTGTCCGGAGGGTCCGGCTTCGTCTTCGCGCTGAGCACGAGAGCGCTCGCGATGACGACCAGGAACAGGCCGAGCACCTGTCCACGGTCGAGGACCTGGTCGAGGACGACCAGACCGGCGAGGGCGGCAACGGCCGGTTCGAGACTGAGCAGGATGCCGAAGACGCTCTGGCTCAAGTGCCGAAGGGCCATGAGCTCCAGGGAGTAGGGCAGGACGGTGCTCAGCACGGCGATCCCGAGGCCGAGGCCCACGATCTCCGGCGTCCACCGCTCGACCGAGGAGAGCCCGAACGGCGTGACCACGGCGGTCGACACGACGAGTGCCAGGGCCAGTCCGTCCAGGCCGGTGAAGAGGGTCCCGGTGCGTTGGCTGAGCACGATGTAGGCGGCCCACATCGCCCCTGCCGCCGCCGCCCAGAACAGGCCGATCGGCTCGAACCGGCCCCATGAGGCGCCGGTCGCCCCGGAGACGAGCGCGACCCCCAGACCCGCGGCGAGCACCGCCGCGACGTCCCTGGGTCGCCGGCTCAGCACGGCGGCCAGGGTGAGCGGCCCCAGGAACTCGACGGTGACCGCGACGCCGATCGGGAGGTAGGCGAGCGAGGAGTAGAAGGCCGTGTTCATGGCCGCGAGCGCGAGGCCGAAGAGGACCACGGTGACCCAGGCCCTGCGGGAGCGCCCACGGAGCCGAGGTCGGACAACGGCGCACAGGATGACCATGGCGAACGAGAGGCGCAGCAGCACCGAGCCGACTGCCCCGATCCTCGGCACGAGGGTGGCGGCGAGCGCCCCACCGAACTGGACGGACACGACACCGCCGAGGACGAGGAGCGGTGCGGTCGAGCGATCGATCCTCAATGTTCCGGTACCGACCACACCGTCGCCACCGGCACGTGCGCGACACCAGCGAGGACGTGGTGAGGGTGACCTCTGGTCAGGGTCTGGCGGCCGGGGGACACGCAGGTCATCCTTCCATGGGACACGCGGGACTCCTGAGGCCAGAAGTGCTGACACGAGCCGGGCCGTCGTCGTACGGTCAGGTCATGGGCGAGATCACGGTCGTTGCCATTGATGCTCCGAAGCACCGCCCCGACCCGGAGGACTCCCTGGTCGTCATGCAGGGCTGGCTGCACGCACCCCCTGCCTGGGACGGGACTGCTCTGGAGCGGCTCTGGAACCAGAAGCATGGCCGGTCGCGGCTGGGCATCGGGCTGTGCGTCGCCAACAACCCGAGGCGCCACTTCGTCGTGACCAACGTCCCCTACGACGTCGAGGTCGTGCGCGCCGAGCTCGAGTCCCTCATCGCCGAGCTCGATGCGGGTTCGGACCAGGAGACCGTTCCGGCGTAGTCCTGACGGACGGCTGGACCCGTCTCAGCGGGGCTCAGCGGGGCTCAGCGGGGCTCGGCCTGGCTCACCAGCCACGCTCGCGCCACTCCCGGAGGTGCGGCCGCTCGGCGCCGATGGTGGAGTCGTCGCCGTGGCCGGGATAGAACCAGGTGTCGTCGTCGTACACCTCGAAGATCCGCGTCGTCACGTCGTCGATGAGCGAGTCGAAGCTCTGCCCCGGGTTCTTCGTGTTGCCGACGCCCCCCGGGAAGAGCGAGTCGCCGGTGAACAGGTGCGTGCCACCTTGCGGGTTCCGGTACGCGAGGGCGACGGAGCCATCGGTGTGCCCGCGCAGATGGATGACGTCGAGCGTGATCTCGCCGAACCGCACCTGGTCTCCCTGCCCGACCGGCTCGTCGACGCGGACCGGCAGCCCTTCCGCGTCCTCGGCGCCGGCCAGGGTGCGAGCACGCGTCGCGGCGACGACGTCCTCGAGGGCCCGCACGTGGTCCCAGTGCCGGTGCGTGGTGACGACGACGTCCAGCCCGTCACCGCTGTCCCGGACGAGCCCGAGGATGCGCAGGGCGTCATCGGCCGCGTCGATGAGCAGCTGGCGGCGGCTCGCGTTGCACGTCAGCAGGTAGACGTTGTTGCTCATCTGCGACACCGCGAGCTTGCGGATCGTCACGTCCGGCAGTTCCCGCACGTCCACGGGCCCGCCCGGCAGGACTCGTCCGGTGTAGGTGTCGGACATGGCTCACCCTCCGAACGGCAGGTGGGGGAGCGAGGCTGCCGGCTCCTTGAGCCCGTCGGGGCGACTCCGGCCCAGCCAGAGCAGCACGCCCCAGCGCGGACCGGCGATGGTCGCGCCGCCATCCCCGATGATCCACTCGTCGCCCTCGTCGGTCCGGACCTCGAGTCCGGGAGCGCCGTCCGACGAGGCCAGACGTGCGACCAGGTCGTCGAGGAAGAGGTGGACGAGCTCGTCGGGCGTCTCCTCGAACCCGTAGCCGGCATCGAGGTCGACGTGGTGCCACACGACCTCGCGCAGGCGCATGAACGGGACGCGCTCGGCCGAGATGAGCTGTCCGCCCGGCACCCGCTCCACGGTGGTGCCGACGTGCTCGACGCCCAGCCGGCTGATCTGGGGCGCCAACGCCGCCGCCGTCGTCCGCACGTCCGAGGCGAGCTCGGCCGCAGGCCGTCCGCCCCCGCCTCGATGTCGGCGTCGCGCGCCTCGACCGAGTCGTACATGGTGTCGGGCTCCCCGGTCAGCACCGCAGCACACACCCGGGAGAGCGCCTCGGCGTTGCGGGCGAGGTGGGTCAGCACGTGCCCGCGCGTCCACCCCGCGCACAGTGAGGGAGCCCGGACGCCAAGGTCGCCCAGCCGCTCGGCCGTGGCCACGAGCCGCTCTGTCTCGCTGGGCAGGTGCTTCGTGGTCAGGTCAATGAGGTGCATGCCGTGCCTTTCCAGTGGCCTCGGCAAGCGCAAGGGCTGCGCCGACGAGGGTGAGGTGCGAGAACGCCTGGGGGAAGTTGCCCACCATGCGTTTGTCGATCGGGTCGTACTCCTCCGAGAGCAGCCCGACATCGTTGGCCAGCCCGACGAGGCGGTCCATGAGCGCCGTCGCCTCGGCCAGCATGCCCGCCTTCGCATAGGCCGTGACGAGCCAGAACGAGCACGCCAGGAAGGGGTGCTCGTCGCCGTTCAGCCCGTCGACGCCCGCCTCGGTCCGGTAGCGCAGCACCAGGCCGTCCCGCACCAGCTCGCGCTCCACGGCGCGGATCGTCCCGAGCATCTTCGGGTCGTCGCCAGCAATGAAGCCAACAGCTGAGAGCGTGAGCAGCGACGCGTCGACCTCGGTCGTGTCGTAGTGCTGCACGAAGGTCTGCTTCTCCTCGTTCCAGCCCTTCTCCATCACCTCAGCGCGGACCTGCTCCCGCAGCTCCCGCCAGCCGTCGACCGGACCCTCCAGCCCGTGCTCCTCGACGCCCTGGATGGCCCGGTCGAAGGCAGCCCAGACCATGACCCGAGAGTGGGTGAAGTGGCGCTGTGGGCCGCGGACCTCCCACAGTCCGTTGTCCTGGGCCTGCCAGCGCTCCGCCAGGTTGTCCATGAGGACCCGTTGCAGCATCCACGAGTCCTTGTTGTCGGACAGGCCCTGCTGGCGAGCGTGCTCGAGGGCGATCATGACCTCGCCGAGGACGTCGGTCTGCCACTGCTCCACGGCGCCGTTGCCGATTCGCACCGGCCGCGAGTCGGCATATCCGGGCAGGTGGTCGAGCTCCCGTTCCGGGAGGTCCCGCGAGCCGTCGACGCAGTACATGATCTGGATGTCCTCCGGGTCGCCCGCGACGGCGCGGAGGAGCCACTGGCGCCACGACTCGGTCTCCTCGACGTAGCCGCAACCGAGGAGGGCCTCCAGGGTGAGCGCCGCATCCCTGAGCCAGCAGTAGCGGTAGTCCCAGTTCCGCTCACCACCGAAGTCCTCGGGCAGGGAGGTCGTGGGTGCAGCGACGATGCCGCCGGTGACTCCATGGGTGAGCAGGCGGAGCACCAGGACGGAGCGAGTCACGGCGTTCTCATAGGGGCCGTCGTAGTCGCTCCGGGCCGCCCACTGGCGGCTGCGCTCGATGGTCTCGGCGATGCGGCTGAGGACCTTGAGCGGCGGCGGGATCGTCTCGACGCTGCTGAACCAGGTCGTCGCGAAGGCGAGGTTCTCACCCGCGGCGATGTCGAACTCGTCGACGTGGGTCCAGTGCTCGGCACGGGGTAGCCGTGCACCGCGGAGGACGATCATGTCCGGTCCAGCCATCGCGGTGATGATCTGGTCGATCCCGGCCTCGCGTTCCTCGGTGTGCCGGCTCACGAACGGCTTGGTCCGGCCATAGCTGAACCGCACGATCCACTCGTGCCGCATCCGCACGGTTCCCGACACGCCCTCGATGCGCCGGAGGACGTCGGCTCGTCCGTCACCGAGCGGCATGACATCGAGCACCCGGACCACCCCGGTCGAGGTCTCGTGGGTCGTCTCGAGGACGAACGAGTCGTCGAGATACCGACGCGTCGTCCTGGCATCTGGGTCGACCGGCCGGATGAGCCACCGACCGTTGTCCGGGGTGCCGAGGAGCGCCGCGAAGCAGGCGTGGGAGTCGAAGCGCGGCAGGCAGAGCCAGTCGATCGAGCCCTCCCGGCTGACCAGCGCGGCCGTCTGGGTGTCGCCGATGACGGCGTAGTCCTCGATGGGAGTGACGTTCGAGGTCGGCTGGCTCCCGCTCATACTCATGCAGTATGCCGCTGAGCCCCTCCCAGCGTGGCGTGAGTGCCAGCGTGGCTGGGTCCGCCACGGGCGCGCGAGGGAACTCAGCGGCATACGGCCACTCATGCGTTTGGGGGACTGTCGGTGGACCGACTTAGCATGGGGCGCGTGAGTCTTACGCCCGCCCATAGGGACGCCAACCCCCACACGCTCGTCGTCCGCGGTGCGCGCGAGCACAATCTCAAGGACGTGTCGGTCGACCTGCCCCGCGACAGCCTCGTCGTGTTCACCGGCCTCTCGGGCTCGGGCAAGTCGTCGCTCGCCTTCGACACGATCTTCGCCGAGGGCCAGCGTCGCTACGTCGAGTCGCTCTCGTCCTACGCCAGGCAGTTCCTCGGGCAGATGGACAAGCCGGACGTCGACTTCATCGAGGGCCTGTCACCGGCGGTCTCGATCGACCAGAAGTCCACCAGCCGCAACCCGCGGTCGACGGTCGGCACGATCACCGAGGTCTACGACTACCTGCGTCTGCTCTTCGCTCGCGCGGGCCGCCCCCACTGCCCCGTGTGCGGTGAGCCGGTGACCCGGCAGACGCCGCAGCAGATCGTCGACCAGCTGCTCACCCTCGAGGACCGCACCCGCTTCCAGGTCCTCGCCCCGGTGGTGCAGGGCCGTAAGGGGGAGTTCGTCGACCTCTTCGCAGAGCTGCAGACCAAGGGCTTCGCCCGCGCGCGCGTCGACGGAGAGGTCGTGTCGCTGTCCGAGCCACCGAAGCTCGAGAAGCAGCGGAAGCACACGATCGAGGTCGTCGTCGACCGGCTGGTGGCCAAGGGCGACGACACGGGCGCCAAGCGCCGGCTCACCGACTCGGTGGAGACCGCCCTCGGTCTCGCAGGCGGCATCGTGCTCGTCGACTTCGTCGATCGGGACCCCAAGGACCCCGAGCGCCAGAGGCGCTTCTCCGAGCGGATGGCCTGCCCCAACAACCACCCGCTCGGCATGGACGAGATCGAGCCTCGATCCTTCTCCTTCAACTCGCCGTTCGGCGCGTGCCCCGAGTGCACCGGCATCGGGACCGAGCTCGAGGTCGACCCGGAGCTCGCCGTGCCCGACGAGGACCTGACGCTCGCGGAGGGGGCCATCCAGCCGTGGGCCCAGGGGTCGGGGTCTGCCGAGTACTTCCAGCGGGTCATGTCCGCGCTCGCCGAGGACCTCAAGTTCTCCGTGGACGTGCCGTGGAAGGCGCTGCCGAGCCGGGCCAAGCAGGCGTTGCTGCACGGGGAGAACTACAAGGTCCACGTCCGGTACCGCAACCGCTACGGCCGTGACCGCTCCTACACCACCGGCTTCGAGGGGGTCGTGCCCTTCATCAAGCGCAGGCACGCCGAGACCGACTCGGACTGGAGCCGGGAGCGCTACGAGGGCTACATGCGCGAGGTGCCGTGTCCCGTCTGCAAGGGCGCCCGGCTCAAGCCCGAGTCGCTCGCCGTGCTCATCGGCGGGAAGAACATCTCCGAGGTGTGTGCGCTCGCGATCGGCGATGCGGCTGGCTTCCTCGACGACGTCGACTTCACGTCGCGCGAGCATCAGATCGCCGAGCGGGTCATCAAGGAGATCGACTCCCGGCTCGGCTTCCTCGTCGACGTCGGTCTGGACTATCTCTCGCTCGACCGTCCGGCGGGCACCCTGTCGGGCGGCGAGGCGCAGCGGATCCGGCTCGCGACGCAGATCGGGTCGGGGCTCGTCGGCGTCCTGTACGTCCTCGACGAGCCGTCCATCGGCCTGCACCAGCGGGACAACCACCGGCTCATCGACACGCTGACGCGGCTGCGCGACCTCGGCAACACGCTCATCATCGTCGAGCACGACGAGGACACCATCGCCACGGCGGACTGGGTGGTGGACATCGGTCCGGGTGCCGGCGAGCACGGCGGCCACGTCGTGCACTCCGGCTCGGTCCAGGGCCTGCTCGAGCACCCCGACTCGCTCACCGGCATGTACCTGTCCGGCCGTCGCGAGATCCCGGTGCCGGTCGTGCGGCGCGGTCACGACGGACGTCGGCTCACCGTGACGGGGGCCAAGGAGAACAACCTCAAGAACATCACCGTCGACTTCCCACTGGGCAACCTCGTCGCGGTGACCGGGGTGTCGGGCTCGGGCAAGTCGACCCTGGTCAACGACATCCTCTACAACGTTCTCGCCAACCGGCTCAACAACGCGAAGAAGGTCCCCGGACGGCACAAGTCGGTCACCGGACTCGACCACCTCGACAAGGTCGTCCACGTCGACCAGAGCCCGATCGGGCGCACGCCGAGGTCGAACCCGGCCACCTACACCGGCGTCTTCGACAACATGCGCAAGCTGTTCGCCGAGACGACCGAGGCCAAGGTGCGGGGCTACCAGCCCGGCCGGTTCTCCTTCAACGTCAAGGGCGGACGCTGCGAGAACTGCGCCGGCGACGGCACGATCAAGATCGAGATGAACTTCCTGCCGGACGTCTACGTCCCTTGCGAGGTCTGTCACGGCGCCCGCTACAACCGGGAGACCCTCGAAGTGCACTTCAAGGGCAAGACCATCGCGGACGTGCTCGACATGCCGATTGAGGAGGCGGCCGACTTCTTCGAGGCGGTGCCGGCGATCTCGCGGCACCTGAGGACGCTCAACGACGTGGGGCTCGGGTATGTCCGGCTCGGCCAGCCGGCCCCGACGCTGTCGGGTGGCGAGGCGCAGCGCGTCAAGCTGGCGAGCGAGCTGCAGAAGCGCTCGTCCGGGCGCACCGTCTACGTCCTCGACGAGCCGACGACGGGTCTGCACTTCGAGGACATCCGCAAGCTGCTCGACGTCCTCCAGGGCCTCGTCGACAAGGGCAACACGGTCATCGTCATCGAGCACAACCTCGACGTCATCAAGAACGCCGACTGGCTCATCGACCTCGGGCCCGAGGGTGGTTTCGGCGGCGGTGAGGTGATCGCCGAGGGCACGCCCGAGGACGTGGCCCAGGTGGAGGCCAGCCACACCGGGCGGTTCCTCCGGCCGATCCTCGAGCGCACTGCACGCAGCCCGGAAAGGTCGACGCCGGTGAAACGGACCTCACAGGCCGGCGACAGCCCGAGCACAGGCGCGAAGGGCAAGGTCGGCAGCACGGCGGCCAGGACGACGGCCGCCGCCGCGAAGTCCACGACCGCGGTGACGGTCCGCGCGTCGAAGTCCGCCAAGAAGCCGACGGCGGGCACGCGCCCCTCGCGCTCGACGAAGGCCACCAGGACGGCAAAGCCGACGAAGGGAACAGCATGACGGCGCACCTGACCGGGCGGAGGAACGTCATCATGGGGGCCGGGGTCGTGGCAGGTGCAGGAGCCCTGGCGGCCTGCAGCAGCCCGCCCGTGCCCTCCCCGGAGGCCCCGCGCACCAGCTCACCCGCAGCGAGCCCCTCCGCGAACGGTGGCGACGCCACCCCTGGCCCGGGCGGTACGCCCGTGTCCGAGATACCGGTCGGCGGGGGCAGGATCTTCCCCGACCAGCAGGTCGTCGTGACGCAGCCCGCCGCTGGGGAGTTCAAGGCCTTCTCGACCACGTGCACGCACCAGGGCTGCGCCGTGACCGCGATCGAGGACGGCCACATCATCTGCCCTTGCCACGGGAGCCAGTTCGACCTCACGTCCGGGGCCCCGACCCCCGACAGCCAGGCGAAACAGCCCCTGGCCGCCATGACCGTGCACGTGGAGGGAGACCGGTTCATCCTCTCCTGAACCGTCCCGGGCGGGGGCCGCGCGTGGGCTGGCGACCCAGCCCAGCGGCATACGGGCCAGTCAGTGCCCCGACATAGGGTGGTGGTGTGGCCGATCCGACGACCTACCGCCCCAAGCCGGGCGAGATCCCGCTCGACCCGGGCGTCTACCGCTTCCGGGACGCTCACGGGCGCGTCATCTACGTCGGCAAGGCGAAGTCCCTTCGCCCACGGCTGTCCTCGTACTTCCAGGACCTGGCCGCCCTCCACCCGCGGACGGCCACGATGGTCACCTCCGCCGCGTCGGTCGAGTGGACCGTCGTCCGCACCGAGGTCGAGGCACTCGCTCTCGAGTACTCGTGGATCAAGGAGTTCGACCCGAGGTACAACGTCAAGTACCGGGACGACAAGTCCTATCCCTTCCTCGCCGTGACGATGGGGGAGGAGTTCCCCCGTGCCCAGGTGATGCGCGGGGCCAAGCGGCGCGGCACGCGGTACTTCGGTCCGTACGGTCACGCCTGGGCCATCCGCGAGACCCTCGACCTGCTGCTGCGGGTCTTCCCGATCCGGACCTGCTCCTCCGGCGTCTTCAAGCGGGCGGCGGCGAGCGGCAGGCCCTGTCTGCTCGGCTACATCGACAAGTGCTCCGCGCCGTGCGTGGGCCGGGTCACGGCCGAGGAGCACCGCGCCATCGCCGAGGACTTCTGCGACTTCATGTCCGGCGACACGAGCCGGTTCAGCAAGCGTCTCGAGGCCCGGATGAAGCAGGCCGCTGCCAACCTCGAGTTCGAGGAGGCCGCCCGGCTGCGAGATGACCTCACGGCGATGCGCAAGGCGTTGGAGAAGCAGGCCGTCGTCCTCGGGGACGCCACCGACGCAGACGTCTTCGCCGTCGCCGATGACGACCTCGAGGCGGCCGTGCAGGTCTTCCACGTCCGCGGCGGACGGATCCGGGGGCAGCGGGGCTGGGTCGTGGAGAAGGAGAGCGAGGACCTGCCGCTCCTCATCGAGCACCTGCTCCAGCAGGTCTACGGTGAGGTCGACGCGGAGAACGGTGACCGCAACGCGGTGCCACGCGAGGTCCTCGTCCCGATCCTGCCGACCGACCGGGAGGCGGTCGCGTCCTGGCTCTCCGGGCTGCGCGGCTCGGCCGTCTCGGTCCGCGTCCCGCAACGCGGTGACAAGCGGAGCCTGATGGAGACGGTCAGGCGCAACGCGGAGCAGTCCCTGGCCCGCCACAAGGTGGCGCGCGCCGGGGACCTCACCCTCCGCAGCCAGGCCCTCAAGGAGCTCCAGGACTACCTCGGCCTGGCCGAGGCACCGCTGCGGATCGAGGGCTATGACGTGAGCCACGTCCAGGGCACCAACGTCGTGGCGAGCATGGTCGTCTTCGAGGACGGGCTGGCGCGCAAGGGCGAGTACCGGCGGTTCATCGTCCGTGGGGCCAACGGGTTCGCAGGGGCGAACGGGCGCCACGCGGCCGACTCGCGGGCCGACTCGGAGGCACGCACGGAGGCAGGCACAGAGGCAGGCACCGTGGACGACACCGCCGCGATGCGAGAGGTGCTGACCAGGCGTTTCCGTCGCTACCTCGAGGAGGCCGAGGGCATCGGGGACCTCGACCTGGCCACTGGCGTCGAGCCGGGGGACGACGCCACGGCCAGCCCAGCAGGTGGGCCCGTTGGCGGTGTCGGTCCGGTCGTCGACGCGGATGCCGGTGCCGACGACGACAGGGCGTCGGGGCCCATCGACCCGGCCACCGGCCGTCCACGACGGTTCGCCTACCCGCCCAGCCTCGTCGTCGTCGACGGCGGCCTGCCGCAGGTCAACGCTGCCCAGGCGGTGCTCGACGAGCTCGGCATCGAGGAGGTGGCCGTCGTCGGCCTGGCCAAGCGGCTCGAGGAGGTCTGGCTGCCGCGGACCGAGTACCCCGTCATCCTGCCGCGGACGAGCGAGGGCCTCTACCTGCTCCAGCGGCTTCGCGACGAGGCGCACCGCTTCGCCATCACCTTCCACCGCCAGCGGCGCTCAAAGGCCATGACGGCCTCGCAGCTCGACGGCGTGCCCGGTCTGGGGGCGGCGCGCCAGCGGGCGCTGCTGAGGCACTTCGGGTCCGTGAAACGGCTCCGGACCGCAGCCGCGGAGGACATCATGGCGGTGCCGGGCATCGGGCCTGCCCTTGCCGCGGCCATCGTCGTGCACTTGTCCGAGAGCGGTCCGACACAACCGGCCGTCAGCCTCACGACGGGAGAGATCCTCGATTGACATCCTCCCGGCCCTGGAGGGCCGGGATTCCAACTAGGCGACCTCGGGAGGCCGCACGTGTTGAGGTTCGCGCTTCACCGACCGGGCTGGACTGTCCCGGTCTCCACGCGCTGTCACGGCGTGCCCTGCCGCGATGTTCCTGGCCGCGTTCACATCGGCGTTGCCGGTGTATCCGCAGGACGTGCACGCGAACCGCGCTTGGCTCTGACGCGAGTTCGGGTCCACGATCCCGCACACCGAGCAGCGCTGGCTGGTGTACGCCGCGTTCACCTTCTCGACCCGGCCCGGGGCCTTCTGCTCGAGCCGGGTCACGAGCCGGCCCCAGCCCTGGGCCAGGATGGCCCGGTTCAGGCCGGCCTTCGCCCGCACGTTCCGCCCCGGCGCCTCGCGGGTGCCCTTCGCGGAGCGGGTCATGGCCCTGACGTTGAGGTCCTCGACGCGGATCACCTCGAACCGGGCCGCGAGGTCAGTGCTGGTTTTCTCGACCCAGTCCCTGCGCCGGTCGGCCTCGCGCGCCGTGACCCGCGCGATCGCGGCCCTGATCTTGGCGCGCCGGTTCGACCCGCGCCGCGCCCGTGCGAGTTTCCGCTGCAACCGGACCAGCCGTTCGGCCTGCCTCGGGCGCGGCCGGGCCGGGCTGGACAGCTCACCCGTGGAGAGCGCGACGGCCACGGCCACACCCCGGTCGAGGCCGACAACCTCACCGGTGCCCGGCGCTGGGATCGGGTCGGGGATGGCGGCGAACGCGAGGTGCCACCGCCCGGCCCGGTCCCGGGTGACCCGGTACGACCTGGACTCCGGCAGGGCCCTGGATCGTTTGAACCGGACCCAGCCGACCTTCGGCACCAGGACCCGGGACCAGCGGCGGCTGACCTGCTCGACCCGCCGGGCCTGCGCCCCGACGATCCGGAAGCCCTCGTGCACCCCCGCCTTGCGCCAGGTCGGCCGGCCGTGGGTGCCGGCGAAGAAGTTGCGCCACGCCCGGTCCAGGTCCCGCAGCGCCTGCTGCTGCACGGTCTGCGACCCGGCCGCCAGCCACGGCTCGGCGGCGCGGGCCGCGGTCAGCTGCGCGGCCTGCGCGACGAACCCGGGCGTCGGTCCCTGCCAGCGGCGCCACATCAGCCGCTGCTCGAGGCCCAGGTTCCACACGTACCGGGCGTGCGCGCACGCCTCCAGCAGGAGCGCCTCCTGCGCCGCGGTGGGGTACACCCGGTACCTGGACACGTGTTCGAGCATAGCGGTGGCCCATGACACCCATATGTCACCGCGCTGGGAGCCAGATCCCGACATCCGTCGAGGCCGATCCGTCGTGTCCCACCCGCAGGCCCGTTTGGTGTTCGTCACGAGGTATCGGCGTGGCGTGTTCGACGACGCGATGCTCACCGACTGCGAGCACGCCATCCGGCAGGTGTGCGCCGACCTGCGTGCCGAGCTGGCCGAGTTCCACGGCGGACCCGATCACGTGCACCTGCTCGTGCGCTACCCGCCGACCGTCGCCCGCTCCCGGCTGGTCAACTCCCTCAAGGGGGTCTGCTCGCGCCGGTTGCGGGCCCAGTACGCCGACAACAGCTGCCCGCGCGTCGACCGGGCCGGCACCCGCGGGCACCTGTGGGCACCTGTGGTCGCCGTCATACCTGGCCGCGTCCTGCGGCGGGGGCGCCCCTCGAGATCGTCAAGGAGTACATCCGTGGACATCAACGACCCGGCTAGCAGGGGCTTGCTCCCCGCCCTGAAGGACGGGGTTTACGCTTTGGAGCACCGATGAACACCCGGTCGGCGGCGTCCGAGAGTCCGCAACGCGCTGGGAGCGCCATCGCCGAGGCGCCGCTCGTCATCGTCACGGGCATGAGCGGCGCAGGCCGGACGACGACCGCCAACGTCCTCGAGGACCTCGGCTGGCTCGTCGTGGACAACCTGCCGCCGCAGATGCTCGAGCCCCTGGCCCAGCTGCGGTATGCCTCGATGGAGCGCCATCCCGAGGCCGCGCCGCGCCGGGTCGCAGTCGTCGTCGACGTCCGTTCTCGCGGGTGGTTCGCGCACCTGCAGGAGGCCATCGACGCCTTCACCGCCCGGGATGAGCGACCCAGCGTGCTCTTCCTCGATGCGACGGACGAGGCGCTCGTCCGTCGCTTCGAGAGCGTCCGCCGCCCGCATCCGCTCCAGGGCCGCGGGCGACTGCTCGACGGCATCCAGCGGGAGCGTGCGCTGCTCCTCGACCTGCGCTCGAGCGCCGACGTGGTCATCGACAGCTCGGGACTCAACGTCCACCAGCTGGCGGCGAAGCTGACGTCCATCTTCGCGGGCGACCTGAAGGTGCAGCTGCGGGTCGCAATGATGAGCTTCGGGTTCAAGTACGGCCTGCCGCTCGACGCCGACGTCGTCCTGGACATGCGGTTCCTGCCCAACCCGTACTGGGTACCCGAGCTCAAGCCCCTCAACGGACAGGACGAGGCGGTGGCCGAGTACGTCATGCAGCAGGCCGGTGCCGGCGACTTCCTGGACCGCGCCAGCGCCCTGCTCGAGACCATGATCGAGGGGTACATCCGGGAGGGCCGCCGGTATGTCACCGTTGCGATCGGCTGCACCGGAGGCAAGCACCGCTCCGTGGCCACGGCCGAAGCGCTCAGTGCCCGAATCGGCCAGCCCGATGGGGTCGACACGTTCATCGTCCATCGTGACCTTGGCCGGGAGTGACGGTGCCGCCTGCTGCCCGGCTGTTGCGGAACGACCAGCGCCACATCGTCGCTCTCGGCGGAGGACACGGGCTCGCCGCTTCACTTAGTGCGCTGCGCCTCCTCACGGACCACCTGACCGCCGTCGTCACGGTCGCCGACGACGGCGGGTCGAGCGGCCGGCTGCGAGACGACTTCCACGTCCTGCCGCCGGGTGACCTGCGCATGGCCCTCGCCGCGCTGTGCGACGACTCGGACTGGGGCCACACGTGGCGGGACGTCCTGCAGCACCGCTTCGCGGGGTCCGGGGAGCTCAACGGTCACGCGCTCGGCAATCTCATGATCGTCTCGATCTGGGAGCTGCTCGGTGACACGGTCCGGGGCCTCGACCTCGTCGGCCGGCTGCTCGGGGCGCGCGGACGTGTGCTGCCCATGGCTGCCGAGCCTCTCGAGATCGTCGCGGAGATCCGCGGCCACGATCCTGCGTCGCCGGACCACACGGTGGTCGTGCACGGGCAGCACCGCATCGCGTCGTCGCCGGGCACCGTGTCCTCCATCGGCATCCTGCCGACCTGCCCCCGGCCGTGCCCGGAGGCCCTGACCTCGGTCGCCGAGGCCGACTGGATCGTCTTCGGCCCGGGCTCGTGGTTCACGTCGGTCATGCCGCACCTGCTCGTGCCCGACCTCGCCGATGCGCTGGTCGCGACGAAGGCTCGCCGGCTGCTCAACCTCAACCTCGAGGTGGCCAGGGACGAGACGCGCGACTTCAGTGCCGAGGACCACTTGCGGTCCTTCGCCGCGAACGCCCCCGACCTGCGGCTCGACGCCGTGCTCGCCGACCCCAGCGTGGTGGACGATCACGAGGCCCTGAAGGGGGCCGCCGCCGACGTCGGGGCCGAGCTCGTCGTCGCTCCCGTCGTGGCGCGGGGTCGGCCCGGCGTCCACGACCCCCTTCGCCTCGCCGCAGCGCTCCGCGACGTCATCTCGGGCTGAGCCGCGGACTCCGGGACCGACTCGGTGGCCGCGGTCCGCGCATCGACCGCGGGTCGTCGATCCGGATGGCAGGATGTCGACCATGGCGATGACAGCAATGGTGAAGGATGAGCTCTCACGTCTCGATGTGACCAAGCCCTGCTGTCGCAAGGCCGAGGTGTCGACCATGCTCCGCTTCGCCGGGGGCCTGCACATCATCGGGGGCCAGATCGTCGTCGAGGCCGAGCTCGACACCGCGAACGCCGCGCGCCGCCTGCGCCGCAACATCTCCGAGGTCTACGGCCACCGGAGCGACGTCCTCGTGCTCGCCGCGGGTGGTCTGCGCCGGGGCTCCCGGTACGTCGTGCGGGTCATCGAGGAGGGTGCCACGCTCGCGCGCCAGACGGGCCTCATCGACGCCCAGGGCCGGCCCGTACGGGGCCTGCCACCCAAGGTCGTCAGCGGGCCGACGTGCGACTCCGAAGCGGCGTGGCGGGGAGCCTTCCTCGCCCACGGCTCGCTCACCGAGCCAGGCCGGTCGTCTGCGCTCGAGATCACCTCGCCTGGCCCGGAGGCGGCGCTGGCCCTCGTCGGAGCAGCACGCCGGCTCGGCATCCAGTCCAAGGCCCGTGACGTGCGCGGCGTCGACCGTGTCGTCATCCGTGACGGCGACGCCATCGGGGCGATGCTCACTCGTCTCGGGGCGCACGACGCCGTCCTCGCGTGGGAGGAGCGGCGCATGCGGCGGGAGGTCCGCGCCACGGCCAACCGCCTCGCGAACTTCGACGACGCCAACCTGCGCCGCTCCGCGCGCGCCGCGGTGGCCGCCGGCGCCAGGGTCGAGCGGGCGATGGAGATCCTGGGTGACGACGTGCCGGAACACCTGCGTGAGGCGGGGACGCTCCGCCTCGAGAACAAGCAGGCCAGCCTGGAGGAGCTCGGCCAGCTCGCGAAGCCACCGATGACGAAGGACGCCGTGGCGGGCCGCATCCGTCGGCTGCTCGCGATGGCCGACAAGCGCGCGGAGGAGCTCGGCATACCCGGCACCGAGGCCAGCCTCACGCCGGAGATGCTGGACGGCTGACATCTGGCCCTCCAGCACCCCGGTGCGATGAGACTCACGGAAACGGGTACCAGCTGACGGACTAGGGTTGACCGTGCGGACGTCGCACTGCTGCGGCTACCGCGGACCAGTGAAGTCTCACTTCGAGAGGTGCACACCGTGACCGTTCGCGTAGGCATCAACGGCTTTGGCCGCATCGGCCGCAACTTCCTCCGCGCCGCCCTGGCGTCCGGGGCTGACCTCGAGGTCGTTGCCACCAATGACCTCATGGACAACAAGACCCTCGCCCACCTGCTGAAGTACGACAGCATCCTGGGCAAGTTCCCGGGCGAGGTGACCTACGACGAGACGTCGATCACCATCGACGGCAAGTCGATTCGCGTCTTCGAGGAGCGGGATCCCGCCCAGATCGACTGGGCCTCGGTCGGAGCCGACGTCATCGTCGAGTCGACCGGCTTCTTCACCGACGCGCAGAAGGCCAAGGCGCACCTCGATGCGGGCGCCAAGAAGGTGATCATCTCCGCCCCGGCCAAGAACGAGGACATCACCATCGTCATGGGCGTCAACGACGACCTGTACGACGCGGCCAAGCACACCATCATCTCCAACGCGTCGTGCACGACGAACTGCCTCGCACCGATGGCCAAGGTCATGCATGACGAGTTCGGCATCGTCAAGGGCCTCATGACGACGATCCACGCGTACACGGCGGACCAGAACCTCCAGGACGGGCCGCACCGCGACCTGCGTCGCGCCCGCGCCGCCGCGCTCAACATCGTCCCGACCACCACGGGCGCCGCGAAGGCCATCGGCCTGGTCCTGCCCGACCTCAAGGGCAAGCTCGACGGCTTCGCGCTCCGCGTGCCGGTGCCCACCGGGTCGGCGACCGACCTCACCTTCGAGGCGGGCCGCGAGACGACGGTCGACGAGGTCAACGCCGCCGTCAAGGCTGCCGCCGAGGGACCCCTCAAGGGCTACCTCGTCTACACCGAGGACCCGATCGTCTCCAAGGACATCGAGACCGACCCGGCGTCGTGCATCTTCGACGCCGGCTTGACCAGGGTCATCGGCAACCAGGTCAAGGTCGTCGGCTGGTACGACAACGAGTGGGGTTACTCGAACCGGCTCGTCGACATCGTCAAGCTCGTCGGCCAGTCGCTCTGACGACTCCGGGAGCCGCCGCCGCTCCGCACATCCCACCTCGTACCCGTCACCCACCTGACCCGACCGAAGAGGCAACGCGCGTGAAGACGATTGGCGACCTCGGGGACCTGCGCGGCAAGCGCGTCCTCGTCCGCTCTGACCTCAATGTGCCGCTGGACGGTACGACGATCACCGACGACGGCCGCATCCGCGCGTCCGCACCGACCATCCGGATGCTCGCCGAGATGGGGGCGCGCGTCATCGTGGGCGCCCACTTGGGACGTCCCAAGGGTGAGCCGGACCCGCAGTACTCCCTTGCGCCCGTCGCGAAGCGGCTCGGCGAGGTCCTCGGTGCGCCGGTCACCTTCGCGGAGGACACGGTGGGCCCCAGCGCCAGGTCCGCGGTGGAGCACCTCAAGGAAGGCGGGGTGCTCCTGCTCGAGAACCTCCGCTTCAACCCCGGCGAGACCGCCAAGACGGACGAGGGTCGCGCCGAGTTCGCCCAGGCACTTGCCTCGCTCGCCGACGTCTTCGTCTCTGACGGCTTCGGCGTCGTGCACCGCGAGCAGGCCTCCGTCTACGACGTGGCCAAGCTGCTCCCACACGCGACCGGCGGCCTCGTCGAGGCCGAGGTCAACGTGCTGCGCCGTCTGACCCGCGATCCGCAGCGGCCCTACGCCGTCGTGCTGGGTGGCGCCAAGGTGTCCGACAAGCTCGGCGTCATCGGCAACCTCCTCGGCACCGCCGACCGGCTCATCGTCGGTGGCGGCATGGTGTTCACCTTCCTTGCGGCAAGGGGCTCGAAGTCGGCAAGAGCCTGCTCGAGGCCGACCAGATCGACACCGTCAAGGGCTATCTCGAGCGCGCCGACAAACAGGGCGTCGAGATCGTGCTGCCCGTCGACATCGTCGTCGCCGACGCGTTCAGCGCCGACGCGGCGCATGACCTCGTCGCCCTGGACGCGATCCCCGCGGACCGGATGGGCCTCGACATCGGCCCGGAGTCCTCCCGCCTCTTCGCCGAGAAGCTGTCCGACTGTCGCACGGTGTTCTGGAACGGACCGATGGGCGCCTTCGAGATGGCGCCGTTCGCCGCGGGAACCAAGGCGCTCGCGCAGGCGCTGGCCGACGTGACCCGGGACGGCGCGCTGACCGTCGTCGGCGGCGGGGACTCTGCCGCCGCGGTGCGGCAGCTCGGTTTCGCGGACACCGACTTCGGCCACATCTCCACCGGGGGCGGTGCGAGCCTCGAGTACCTCGAGGGCAAGGAGCTGCCAGGGCTCACCGTCCTCGACGGCGACGCCGACGACCGGGCGGGAGACGCCTGATGGTCGCGGAGAAGCCCGCGGGTCGGGTCCCGCTCATGGCGGGGAACTGGAAGATGAATCTCGACCACCTGCAGGCGACCCACCTCGTCCAGAAGCTGGACTGGACGCTGCGCGACGCCAAGCACGACTACGACGCCGTCGAGGTCGCGGTCATCCCGCCCTTCACTGATCTCCGGTCCGTGCAGACCCTCGTCGAGGGAGACCGGTTGCGGCTGCGCTATGGCGCCCAGGACCTCTCACCGCACGCGTCGGGTGCCTACACGGGCGACATCTCGGGGACCTTCCTGAAGAAGCTCGGGTGCACCTACGTCATCGTCGGCCACAGCGAGCGCCGGGAGTACCACGACGAGACCGACGAGGTCGTGGCGGCCAAGGTCAAGGCCGCCTACGCGCACGAGCTGACGCCGATCCTCTGCTGCGGCGAGGCCCTCGGGGTCCGCAAGGAGGGCCGGCAGGTCGAGCACGTCGTGGCCCAGCTGCGGGCAGCGCTCGACGGCGTGACGAAGGAGCAGGCGACGAGCATCGTCATCGCCTACGAGCCGATCTGGGCCATCGGCACCGGCGAGGTGGCCACGCCCGAAGACGCCCAGGAGGTGTGCGCCGGCATCCGCAACCTGCTCGCCGAGCTGTACAGCGGCGACCTGGCGGACGGCGTGCGGATCCTCTACGGCGGCAGCGTCAAGGCGGCCAACGTGGCGGCGATCATGGCGCAGGACGATGTCGACGGTGCCCTCGTCGGCGGTGCCTCCATCGACCCGGCCGAGTTCGCGTCGATCTGCCGCTACCGCGATCACGTCACGGCGACCTGAGCCGACCTGAGCCGAACCGGGCCGACCTGAGCCGACCTGAGCCAGACGTACCCTGCTCGTTCGGTCCAGCCGGTCCGGGAAGGTATTCTGTCCCGAGCCCCACCAAAGGCCCACCATCCGACGGGCAGCGCCCGTAGCCGACAATTTGGAGTGACCACGTGGATGCGGTTCGCATCGTGCTGCAGGTTCTGCTGGTGTTGTCCAGCCTGATCCTGACCCTCTTCATCCTCCTGCACAAGGGCAAGGGTGGCGGGCTGTCGGACATGTTCGGCGGTGGCATGTCGACCTCGCTCGGTGGCTCCTCGGTCGCCGAGCGCAACCTCGACCGTTTCACGGTGGCCGTTGCCACGGTCTGGGCCGCCGCGATCATCGGACTGGGCCTGCTGGCCCGCTTCCAGAGCTGAGAGGACGCACATGGCGAGCGGTAACGCAATTCGAGGCAGCCGAGTCGGCGCCGGCCCCATGGGTGAGGCCGAGCGCGGGGACGCGGCCCCCCGGGTCTATGTCTCCTACTGGTGCTCCAACGGCCACGAGACGAGGCCGAGCTTCGCGGAGGAGCCGGGCATGGTGGTGCCCGAGATCTGGGACTGCCCCCGCTGCGGCTTCCCGGCCGGCCAGGACCAGGACAACCCGCCGGCACCACCGAGGGTGGAGCCCTACAAGACGCACCTCGCCTACGTGAAGGAGCGCCGCAGCGACGCCGACGGCGCCGCCATTCTCGACGAGGCGCTCACCAGCCTTCGCGAGCGTGGCCTCATCCAGTGACGCACCGCTGACACCCGGCTGGCCGAGACAGCCCTGCACAGGCGGTACACCCGACCACCCACGTTCCGTATGCCGCTGAGCGCGCGCCCGCTCAGCGGCATACGACTGTCTGTGGTGGGGTTCAGGGAAGACCTGAAGCGGCTGCGGCATCGATGAGCCACCGCGTCGCCTCGGCGCCCTTCGGCGCGGAGGCCGGGACGTCCCACCGGTCGGAGGAGGGGTCGAGCGCGGCCGCGACGGCGTCGGCCTTGTCGGCTCCGGCCACGAGGAACCAGATCTCCCGCGAGCGGGCCAGGCACTCGAAGGTGAGGGAGACCCGGTCCGGTGGCGGCTTGGGGGAGTCGTGGACCGCCACCGCGATGGCGTCCCTGATCCGCTGGGCCTCGTGGTGCGGGAAGAGCGACGCGACATGGGCGTCCGGGCCGACACCGAGCACGACGACGTCGAAGTCGCCGTGTCCGTACTGATGGAACGTCGCAGCGTAGGCCGCGGCGCTCGCCTCGGCGCTGTCGGACTGGTCCGGTCCCTGGACCCGATGGACCTTGGCCGGGTCGAGGCCCAGGTCGGTGAGGCCCGCCTCGTCGTTCTGGGAGTCGTTGCGGTCCGGGTCGCCCCGTGGCAGGTAGCGCTCGTCTCCCCACCAGACGCGCACTCGCTTCCAGTCGACGGCCCTGCGCCCGGGCACCTGGGTGAGCGAGGAGATGATGTCCGAGCCGAGCGAGCCCCCGGTGAGGGCGATCTGGGCCTCGTCGGAACGCGCCTGCGCATCGAGCAGGGCCGTGACGAGACGAGCCGCTGCCGCGTCAGCGAGGGACTGCTTGTCCGGATGAACGATGACGACCGGCTCGGGAGTCATGAGGATGCCTTCTTGGTCCGGGCGCTCCGCTTGCTCTTGGATTCCTTCTCGGTTGCCTTCACGGTGGCTTCCTCGGTGGCCTTCTTCTCGCGTGGCGTCGGCTCGCCGGCGAGCTTGCGCCTGGTCGCGGAGCGCACCTGCGCCGTCTTGGAAGTCCCCGGAGCCGGGGGAGCGGTGACCATCGCCATCGCCTCCTTCGCGGAGTCGTCGCGCCGCAGACGGGCGGCCAGTCGTCGTGAGTGGTCCGGGTTGGGTGCCTTGCCGGTGCGAGCGGCTTGCTCAGCCGAGAGGCGCACCGGGGTGAGCTTCTCCATGCCGAGCAACAGCGCCTCCTCGTAACTGTCGTCCGGGTCGAGACGGCGCAGCTCGTCGGCGAGGATGTCTCCGGCCTCGCGACGGTGCAGGGTGAGCCGGCGGTCCGGCTGGCCCGGCTGCGACAAGGTGGCGACAACGTCGCCCGGGCGGACCAGGTCGATGGGTCCGTTCTTGCGCTCGAGGCGCACCGCGCTGATTCCCGACCCTCGGGGGGTGGCGACGCGCTGGACCGGCACCTTCAGCCGATGGGCCAGCCAGGCGGCGAGCAGGTCCGTCGAGGGGGAGTCCGGCGCGCCGGAGACGACCGCCGCAGTCACCGTTTCGTACGGGGGCTGGTCCAGGGCCGCGGCGAGCAGGCCGCGCCATCGGGTGATCCGGGTCCAGGACAGGTCGGTGTCGCCCGGTCGATAGGTCTCCGCGCGCTTCTTGAGGAGAAGGCGTGAGCTCCGGTGCTGGGCAGCGTCGGTGATGCGCCGCTGCGCCATCGCCCCGATGGGGTCGTTCGCGACGTCATCGGGCGCGTGACCCGGCCACCAGGCGACGATCGGGGAGTCGGGGAGCAGGAGCGGGACGACCACGCTGGGGCCATGCTTGGCCAGCGGGCCGTAGAGCCGGAGGACGACGATCTCGCTCGCACCCGCGTCGCCGCCGAGGCGGATCTGCGCGTCGAGGCGGCTGCGGCCCCGGCGTTCACCGGCGATGAGCACGATGATCCGGCAGGGGTGCTGGCGGCTTGCGTGGTTGGCGACCTCGATTGCCTCAGAGGCATCGGCGTCGTCGACCACGACGATGAGGGTCAGGACTCGACCGAGGGCCATGGCGCCGACATCGTTGCGGAGCCGGACGAGGGTCTTGCTGACCTCCGTCGTCGTCGTGTCGGTGAGATCCCGGATCATGGCATCCTCCAGGTGCGACCGTCCCGGGTGAGCATCCGGTCGGCGCAGGGCGGTCCCCAGGTGCCGGCGGCGTACTGCTCCGGTTTGCCGTTGCGCTGCCAATGCCTGATGAGCGGGTCGAGAATGCGCCAGGACAGCTCGACCTCCTCGTGCCGGGGGAAGAGCGGGGGATCTCCCAGCAGGACGTCGAGGATGAGGCGCTCGTACGCCTCGGGTGAGGTCTCCGTGAACGCGCGAGCCGTAGCCGAAGTCCATCGTCACGTCACGAATGTCCATCTGGGCGCCGGGCACCTTCGACCCGAAGCGGATCGTGACACCCTCGTCCGGCTGGACCCGGATGACGATGGCGTTCGCGCCCAGCTCCTCGGTCGCCGTGTGCTCGAAGGGCAGGTGCGGCGGGCGCTTGAAGACGACGGCGATCTCGGTCACCCGCTTGCCAGTCGCTTCCCGGTGCGAAGGTAGAAGGGCACGCCGGCCCACCGCCGGGTGTCGACTTCAAGCGTCACGGCCGCAAACGTCTCGGTTGTCGAGTCGCGGTCGACGCCCTCCTCCTCGCGATAGCCGACCACCTCGGTGGCACCCTGCCATCCCGCGGCGTACTGCCCGCGGGCGGCGTGGGCGTCGAGGTCCCGGGGAGGCGGACGGCAGACAGGACCTTCTCCTTCTCGGCCCGCAGGTCGTTGGCGTCGAAGGACACCGGCTCCTCCATCGCGGTGAGGGCGAGCAGCTGGAGCAGGTGGTTCTGGATGACGTCGCGCGCCGCGCCGATGCCGTCGTAGTAGCCGGCCCGGCCGCCGATGCCGATGTCCTCGGCCATCGTGATCTGCACGTGGTCGACGTAGTGGGCGTTCCAGACCGGCTCGAAGAGCTGGTTGGCGAACCGCAGGGCGAGCAGGTTCTGGACCGTCTCCTTGCCGAGGTAGTGGTCGATCCGGAAGACGCTGTCCGGCGGGAAGACCTTCTCGACGATTCGGTTGAGCTCCTGGGCGCTGCGCAGGTCGTGGCCGAACGGCTTCTCGATGACGACCCGTCGCCACGGCCGTCCCCGCTCGGCGTCCGCGAGGCCGGAGCGCTCGAGCTGCTCGCAGACTGGCGCAAAGAAGCGCAGGCGGGATCGACAGGTAGAAGGCGTGGTTGCCTCCGGTGCCGCGCTCGTGCGTCGAGCTCGTGCACCGTCTGGGCGAGCAGGTCGAATGCGGCCGGGTCGTCGAAGGTGCCCGGCACGAAGCGGAACCCCTCGGCGAGGTTGCGCCAGACGGCGTCGCTGAAGGGCGTCCGGGCGTGCTGCCGCACCGCTTCGTGGACGACGTTGCCGAAGTCCTGGGTGGCCCAGTCGCGGCGGGCGAAGCCCACCAAGGAGAAGCCGGGGGGCAGCAGCCCGCGGTTGGCCAAGTCGTAGATGGCGGGCATGAGCTTCTTGCGGGCGAGGTCGCCGGTGACGCCGAAGAGAACCATGCTGCACGGACCGGCGATCCGGGGGAGACGCTTGTCCTCCGGGTCGCGCAGGGGGTTCACTCCATGCGCGACCCGCGCCGGGCTCATCCGTGGTCTCCAGCCTGGAGGGCCTTGCGAACCTGGGCCAGTCCGGCGTCGTGCTCGGTCAAGTGCAGCTGGAGCACCGGTCGCCCGTGGTCGGCGAGCACCTGTGAGTCGCCGCCTGCCTGCGCCGCGATGAACGTCCCGAAGGTGAAGTCACGGCCCGGGACCGGAAGGTCCTCGTGGGGGGCGGAGGTGATCTGGAGGTAGACGCCCACGGGCGGTCCGCCCTTGTGGAACTGCCCGGTCGAGTGGAGGAAGCGCGGTCCCCACCCGAAGGTCGTCGGCCGCTCCGTGCGCTTGGCGAGCGCCCGTCGGCACGTCGGCCAGCTCGGCATCGTCGAGCCGGTCGAGGTAGGCCATCACCGCCACGTAGCCGCGTTCGCGCGAGCTGCCCGAGCAGTGCCTCGACGGCCTCGTCGACGGTTGCCGCTTGTCCCAGCCAGTCGCCCCCCAGTGCCCGGACCTCGACGGCCCCGTCGACGAAGGCCGGCGGGCCGGCCGAAGCGGCACCCTGATCGAGCAGCTCGCGAGCGGCCTGCTTGGCCGACTCGACGTCCGGCTGGTCGAACGGGTTGATCCCGAGCAGTCGCCCCGCCACGGCGGTGGCCGCCTCCCAGAGCAGCAGCTGGGCGCCGAGCGTCCCGCCGACTGCGGACGGCTGTCGCCGCTCGGGCGGGTCTCGTCGTCGGCCGCCACGAGACGGGCGACGAGGACGTCGCTCGCGGGCCACTGGACCTCGGGGTCCTCCTCCGACTGCACGACGACGGGGAGCAGGCCCGTGCCGTTCTTGCCGGTGGACTCGGCGATGAGCTGCTCGGCCCAGTCCGCGAAGCCCTGCGATCCCGGAGCCGTCGTCGACGAGGGCGAGCTTGTCCCGGAGCGGATCCGTGCCCCCCAGGGCGGCCCCCAGGCGAAGGGCCGGGTTGGCGGCGTCGTCGGCGGCGAGCAGGTCGGCGACCGACTCCGCCTCGTCGAGCAGGGCCGAGACATCCACTCCCGCGAGCCCGCTCGGCACGAGACCGAAGGCGGTCAGCGCCGAGTAGCGTCCGCCGACGTTGGGATCGGCATTGACGACGCGATAGCCCTTCGCTCGGGCCTCGGCGTCGAGCGGGCTGCCCGGATCGGTGACGACGACGATGCGTGCAGCGGGGTCGATCCCTGCGTCCGTGAAGGCCTGCTCGTAGGCACGGCGCTGCGAGTCGGTCTCCACGGTCGAGCCCGACTTGCTCGACACGACGACCACCGAGTGCTCGAGGTCGTCGCTGATGGCTCGCCGCACGTAGTCCGGGTCGGACGAGTCGAGCACGACGAGGGGCTTGCCCGCGGTGGCGCAGATGACCTCCGGCGCGAGCGAGGACCCGCCCATGCCACAGAGGACGACATGGTCGATCCCCTCCTCCGCGAAGACCTCTCGCAACGCTGCGATCTCCCCGACGAGCGGCCGGGAGGACGTGGCGAGGCCGACCCAGGAGAGGCGGATGCTCGCCTCCGACTCCGCCTCAGGACCCCACAGGGTGGCGTCCTTGGCGAAGAGCCGACTCGCCACGGAGTCCCGGACGAGGTCAGGGACGTGCCGCTCGATCGCGTCCGCAGCAGCCCCGGACGCGCTGACGGAGAGGGCCGTCATGCCCGCACCTTCTCCATCTCCTCGGCGGCGCCGGCCAGGAGCGCGGTCCACGACTTCTCGAACTTCTCCACGCCTTCGTCCTCGAGGACCTGGACGACGTCGTTGTATGAGATCCCTTGGGCGGCAAGGCCGTCCAGCACGGCACTGGCGTCGGCGTAGTAGCCCGTCACTGTGTCGCCCTTGATCTCTGCGTGGTCCGCGGTGGCCTCGAGCGTCTTGCTCGGCATCGTGTTGACCACGCCGGGGGCGACGAGCTCGGTGATGTACAGGGTGTCCGGGTAGGCCGGGTCCTTGACGCCCGTCGAGGCCCAGAGCGGGCGCTGGACGTTGGCCCCCTCATCGGCGAGGCTCTTCCAGCGTGGCGTGCTGAACACCTCCTCGTAGGCCTGGTAGGCGAGGCGGGCATTGGCGACACCGGCCTTGCCGCGCAGCGCCTTCGCCTCGTCGGTCCCGATGGCGTCCAGTCGCTTGTCGACCTCGGTGTCCACGCGTGAGACGAAGAACGACGCGACGGAGTAGATCTTCGACAGGTCCTTGCCCGCCGCGTGCGCCTTCTCCAGCCCTTCGAGGTAGGCGTTCATGACGGCGCGATAGCGGTCCAACGCGAAGATCAGGGTCACGTTGACGCTGATGGCCTCCGCCGTGGCCGTCGTGATCGCCGGTAGCCCCGCCTCGGTCGCGGGGATCTTGATGAGGACGTTGGGCCGGTCCACGTCGGCGTAGAACTGCTTGGCCTGCTCGATCGTGCGCTCCGTGTCGTGGGCCAGCCGGGGGTCGACCTCGATGGAGACCCGGCCGTCGACGCCGCCGGTCTGGTCGTAGACCGGCCGGAAGAGGTCACACGCGTCAATCACGTCGGCCGTCGTCAGCTCGTGCACGATCTCCTCGGCGCTCTTGCCCTTGTTCGTCAGGGCCGCCAGGTCATCGTTGTAGCGGTCCCCTGAGGACAGGGCCTGCTGGAAGATCGTCGGGTTGGAGGTCATCCCGACGACGTTGCGCTCCTCCATGAGCTCGGCGATCTTGCCGGTCTCGATCAGCTCGCGGGACAGGTCGTCCAGCCAGATCGAGACGCCGGCGTCCGACAGGGCCTTGGTGTTGGGGTTTGTCATGGTGGTCACTTCCTCTTCGAGGTGTGCGCTGTCGCGGACTTCTTGGCGGCGGCGCGGGGCATGGAGCTCTTCACATCTGTGTCGCCGCTCGAGTCGCGCTTACGCGGGTTGGTCTCGGTGATGGCGGGCGCGTGGACCGCGGCCTTGGCGGCCTTGATCGAGTCCTTCGCGGCCTTGACGACGGCCTCGGCGGTGATCCCGAACTCCCGGAAGATCGTCTTGTAGTCGGCGGAGGCGCCGAAGTGCTCGAGGCTGATGGTGCGGCCGGCGTCCCCGACGATGTCGTGCCAGCCCATCGACGACGCCGGCCTCGACGCTGACCCGGGCCCGCACCTCGGGCGGCAGGACCTTGTTCTGGTAGCCCTTCGACTGCCTCTCGAACCACTCGCGGCAGGGCATCGAGACGACGCGCGTCGCGATCCCGGACTTCTCGAGCTGCTCGGCGGCCTGCACCGCGAGCTGGACCTCCGAGCCCGTCGCGACGAGGATGACGTCCGGGCTGCCGGGCGCGGACTCCTCGATGAGGACGTAGGCGCCCTTGGCGACGCCGCTCGCCTTGCCGTGCGTCTTGCGGTCGAAGGTCGGGACCGGCTGCCGGGTGAGGGCGAGGGCGGTCGGCCCGGTCGCGTTGGTGAGGATCTGGCCCCACGCCGCCGCCGTCTCGTTGGCGTCCGCGGGACGGACGACATCGAGGCCCGGGATCGCGCGCAACGCGGCCAGGTGCTCGACGGGCTGGTGGGTCGGTCCGTCCTCGCCGAGGCCGACCGAGTCGTGGGTCCACACGTAGGTGACGCGAAGCTGTTGCAGGGCGGCGAGACGCACGGCCGGCCGCATGTAGTCGGAGAAGATGAGGAACGTCCCGCCGTAGGGGCGGGTGAGGCCCTCGAGCGCGATGCCGTTGAGGATCATCCCCATGCCGTGCTCGCGCACCCCGAAGTGCAGCGTCCGGCCGTAGGGGTTCCCCTGCCAGACCTTGGTCTGCTTCGACGTCGGGATGAAGGACGGCTCGCCCTCCATCGTCGTGTTGTTGGACTCGGCGAGGTCGGCGGAGCCACCCCACAGCTCAGGCATGACGGGCGCAAGTGCGGTGAGGACCTTGCCGGAGGCCGCACGCGTCGCGATGCCCTTCTCGTCGGCCGGGAAGCTGGGCAGCGCCTTGGTCAGGCCCTCGGGGGTCTGACCGGAAACGACGCGGTCGAGCAGGGCCGCGCCGTCCGGGTTCGCCTTGCGCCACGCCGCGTAGGACGTCTTCCACTCGCGGTGGGCCGCCTTACCGCGCTGGACGACCTCACGGGCCCGCTTCAGCACGGCCGGCTCGACGACGAACGACTTCTTCGGGTCGAAGCCGAGCAGCTCCTTCGTGGCCGCCACCTCCTCCTCACCGAGCGCAGAGCCGTGCGACTTGCCGGTGTCCTGCTTCGTCGGGGCCGGCCACGCGATGATCGTGCGGAGGACGACGAGGGTCGGCTTGTCGGTCGCCTGCTCGCCCGACCGGATCGCAGCGAGCAGGGCGTCGACGTCCTCGACATAGTCCCCCCCGTCGCCGTCGCCCCGCCAGTCAACGGTGACGACGTGCCATCCGTAGGCCTCGAACCGCTTCCCCACGTCCTCGCTGAACGCGATGTCCGTGTCGTCCTCGATGGAGATCTGGTTCGCGTCGTAGACCACGGTGAGGTTGCCCAGCTCCTGGTGGCCCGCAAGCGAGCAGGCCTCGTGGCTGACGCCCTCCTCCATGTCGCCGTCCGAGGCGATGACGTAGATGCGGTGGTCGAACGGGCTGGTGCCCGCCGCGGCGTCAGGGTCGAAGAGGCCGCGCTGGCGGCGCTGCGCCATGGCCATGCCCACTGCGGAGGCAAGGCCGGAGCCGAGGGGGCCAGTGGTGATCTCGACGCCCACCGTGTGGTGCACCTCCGGGTGGCCGGGGGTCTTGGAACCCCACGTGCGCAGCGCCTTGAGGTCATCGAGCGTGAGGCCGTAACCGCTGAGGTAGAGCTGGACGTACTGCGTCAGGCTCGTGTGGCCCGCTGAGAGGACGAAACGGTCCCGGCCGAGCCACGACGGATCCGACGGGTCGTGGCGCATGACGTTCTGGTAGAGCAGGTACGCCAGCGGCGCGAGCGACATCGCCGTCCCGGGGTGTCCGTTCCCGACCTTCTGGACGGCGTCCGCAGCGAGGACGCGGATGGTGTCCACGGCGCGGAGGTCGACGTCGGACCAGCCGGCCTCGTCGGCGATCGGCCTGGCCAGGTTCTTGCTCCGTTTGGCCAGGAGGTCCCTGGGTGCCGTCCTGCCTCGGTTGGATGTGGTCTCCGTTGCGGTTGCACGGGTCGTCGTGGGCACGGGACGGGTCTCCTTATGGGCCAGATGAAGTGCGGCGCGTGATGTCACGAGCCTAGTGCTTGGCTCTGGGCACGAGGCAGACCCAGCGGGACTCCCCGCCGGATGACACCTGCACGGCTGGTCCCTTACCCGGATCCATCACCGGCCACCTGCCCCGCAGACGCACGGGCTAGACTTCGGGCGGACCTGCCTGCCACCGATCACGCCCACGGCGCATCGGGCGAGCCGGGCGCGACGACGGATGACGAGGACTGTGTAGTGACAACGGTGGACCCCCGCGCCGACCTCTCGGCGCTCCACGGTCCTGGCGGAAGCGGGCTCAGGTTCCTCCTCGGGCAGTACGTTGCGCTCACGAAGCCACGGATCATCGAGCTGCTCCTCATCACCACGATCCCGGTGATGTTCCTCGCCGCGCGTGGTGTCCCCGACCTTCTCCTCGTCCTCGCGACCCTCGTCGGCGGCACGCTCTCGGCCGGCTCGGCCAACACCCTCAACTGCTACATCGACCGCGACATCGACGCGGTCATGCACCGCACGAAGAAGCGGCCTCTCGTCACGGGGACCATCAGCCCTCGGGGTGCCCTCATCTTCGGCATCATCCTGGCGGTCGTGTCGACCGTGTGGCTGGGCCTGCTCGTCAACTGGCTGAGCGCCTGGCTCGCGCTCGCGGCACTGCTGTTCTACGTCGTCGGCTACACGCTGCTGCTCAAGCGCCGCACCGCGCAGAACATCGTCTGGGGCGGCGCCGCCGGCTGCATGCCCGTCCTCATCGGCTGGTCGGCCGTGACCAACAGCCTGAGCTGGTCCGCCTTCATCCTCTTCATGGTCATCTTCTTCTGGACCCCGCCTCACTACTGGCCGTTGTCCATGCGCTTCAAGCAGGACTACGCCGACGCCCACGTCCCGATGCTGCCCGTCGTCGAGCGGCTCGTCGTCGTCGCAAGGCAGATCGCCATCTACGCCTGGGCCATGGTGCTCACCTCGCTGGCGCTCATCCCCGTTGCGGGCATGGGCTGGATCTACACCGTCGTGGCAGTCGCTTCGGGCGGGCTCTTCCTCGCCGAGTCCCACCGGCTGCTGTCCGGCGCGAGGGCCGGCATCCCGGAGCTCAAGCTGCGCCCGATGCGCCTGTTCCACCTGTCGATCACCTACCTGACGATCCTGTTCGTCGGCGTCGCGATCGACCCGATCTGGCACCTCGCCCTTCCCGGGATCGCCTGACCACCGCGCCCACCACGTGGGCGTCATGCCTTCCGTATGCCGCTGAGCTGGCATCTCGTCGGGCGCGCAGTTCGCGCCCGGCTGGGCCTCCGTCGAGTGACCTGGACGGGCCCAAGTGACCTCAGGCGCGGGGTTCCCACCCGAGCGTGGGGTCACCGTCCTCGAGGTAGAGCGCACCCAGGGCCCGTGGGTCATCCAGCGCGATGGACCCGATGGAACGGAGCAGGCGGTCGTTGTACGGCGCGACCTTCTGTGCCCAGACCGACTCGTCAGCCCAGTGCAGCGCGCGGATCTCCCGGTGCTCGAGGACGGCCCGCTCCATCAGGTCGGACGGGCTCGTGCCGAGGTCGAAGACGAGCAGGACGGCGTCGCGCCAGCCCAGCCACGGGGGCATCCAGTCGACGGCCAGCAGGCCGCGCGGGCGAACCGTGATGCCGAGCTCCTCCTGCACCTCCCGGGCGACGCAGTCGGCAGGGGACTCGTTCGGGTCGACGACTCCACCGGGCAGGTCCCACTCGCGCTTGTAGGCCAGCTCGCAGAGGAGTACCTCCCCGCGCTCGTTGCGCAGGACGCCCTGTGCAATGGCCCGCTTGACCGGTAGCGCCGAGTCGAGCATCGCGGTGAAACCCTCTGGCGTGCCGGGCGCCGGGTCGTCCTTGAGCCGGCCGAACACGACGGTGTCATGGGGTTCGCCGCCGAGCCGGGCGTTGGCGCGGAGCAGGCCTTCCCGCCGCAGGCCGGCGCGCAGGGCGATACGGAGGGACGGCCGGTTCAGCGGGTCGACATGGGCCTCGACCCGGCTCAGGCCCAGCTCGGCGAAGGCGAAGTCGACGAGGAGCCGCACGGCGCGTCCCGCCAGGCCGCGTCCCCGGAACGGGGCGTAGACGGCCCACGAAAGGGAGCCGACACCGTCGGCGACGCGCCTGAACGTCGACCGACCCGGCCACCATGCCCTGCCATTCGACAAGGAACGTGGCCTTGGAGCGCGAGTCCCACTCGTCATGCGTGTCGGCGACCCACGCGGCGTGGTCAACTCGGCTCGGTGGCGCTGCAGGGACGTTGAACCATCGCGCGATCTCCGCGTCGTGCAACTGCAGGGACTGCTCCACGTCACTGGTCTCCCAGCGCCGGAGCAGGAGATCGCCGTCGTGCAGCGTCGGCTGGTCGCCACGATTCACGCCCCCAACCTAGGGCGTTCTAGACGGGCAGGCGACGGGTCTCCAGGACGCCCCACGTCAACGCGACCGCGAGCAGGCTCGCGCCGAGCATGTGGAGCAGGACCAGCACTTCCGGCAGCCCGGTGAAGTACTGCACGTAGCCGATGAAGCCCTGGGCGATCGTCACGTAGAGCACGGCATACCAGGCGCGCTTGGGGGCATCCTCACGGGCCGTGAGCAGCACCGCGACGAGCGTCGCGATGACGAGCCCGACGAAGAGCATGACGGCATCCGCGTGCATCCACGACACGAAGCGCGGGTCGAAGCCCGTTCGTGCCGGTGTCGCGGCATCGCCGGAGTGCGGACCCGAGCCGGTGACGATGACGCCGAGCGTGAGAACCACGGCGCCGACGCCGGCCGTCGCCCAGGCGAGACGGCGGGTGAGCGGGTGGACCGTGAGCTCGCCGGGACCGGACTCCTCGTCCGCGGCTCCGCGCACGAGCGCGGTCGAGAGGGCGATGAGGACCATCGACATGAGGAAGTGGAACATGACGGTCCACGGATTGAGCCCGGTGCGCACCGTGATCCCTCCGACGACTGCCTGGGCGACGACGCCGGCCAGCACGCCGTAGGCGGCGTAGTGCATCCTGCGCCGTTCGGGCCAGACCCTCAGCACCACCCAGACCGACGCAACCGCGAGCAGGCCGAGGACGCCAGTCAGTGTGCGGTTCCCGAACTCGATGAGGTCGTGGTACTGGCTCTCCGCCGTGCGGATCGGGGTGAAGGACCCCGGTTGGCACTCCGGCCAGGTCGAGCAGCCCAGACCGCTTCCGGTCAGGCGGACGATCCCGCCGGTGACCACGATGCCGACCTCCGCGACGAGGTTCGCCACGAGGATCGGCCGCGCCCACCGACGCAGGGGAGAGATGGGGGTGACTGAGGTCTTCCAGGCGGAGTCGGGCAGGGTCACGCACAGAGCGTATGCCGCTGGGCTGGCATCGGGTGCAGCACCCCTCGCCGTCGCCGCGGTTCGACGATCGACGTCGATCGGGGGACGGGTCAGCCCAGGTCGGACCACACCGCGGCGCTACCCGCGTGGCCGGCGAGCACGACGGTCACGATGAGGGCCAGGGAGGCAGCCACGAGGAGCACCCCCACGACGACCTGGAGTGGGCGGCCGCCCACGTCGTCGCGCGCGGACGGCTTCAGCAGCCAGGTCGCAGCGAGCGCGACGACCATGAAGATCGTGGCGACCATGCGGACGCGGTAGCCGGCATCGGTGTGGGTCCGGAGGAGGTCGAAGTCGGTCGTCGCGCTGCGTACCTGGGACACCCGCACGAGGAGGGCCTCCCCGCTCTGCGCCGCTACCCAGGCAGCTGCGGCGCTGAGGACGGCGCCGACTGCCGTCGGCCAGCGTAGGACCGCACGCCATCGAGGCAGCACCGCGAACGCGATGGCGAGGACCGCAACGAGGGGTACGAGCACGACGACGCCGTGGACGACGAGCACGTGCATCGGGAGCCCGAAGATGTAGTCGAACACTGCCCCTCCATGCGGCTCTTGCCGCTCTGTCAACGCCACAAAATGCCTCAGAATGCCGCACCGCCGGCCCCGGCTGGTGGGGCGGCCAAGTCTGGCGCAGTCAGTCGTCGAATCGGAACAGCCGCGCCGCGAGGAGTGTCGTGGCGCCCGCCCACGCGAGGATGACCAACAGGGACGGGAGGTTCAGCGTGCCGTCGACGAGCGCCGACCGGAGCCCGTCCCCGAGGGCGGCAGAGGGGAGCAGCCCGACGAACCCTGCGACGGCGTCCGGCAGCTGCGAGCGGGGCACGATGACGCCTCCGACCGCGAGGAAAAGCACCCAGAGCAGGTTGGCCAGGGCGAGCACCGCCTCGGCCCGCAGGGTTCCGCCGATGAGGAGCGCCAGGGCCACGAAGGCCCACGTGCCGAGGACGATGAACACCAGGGCCGGCAGCGCTCCGGCAGCGTTCGGGTCCCAGCCGAGCGCGAGTCCGATGACGCTGAGGACGACCACCTGGATGGTCAGGACGGCAAGCGTGGCCAGGACCTTGGCCGCGACGAGTCCACCCTTGCCGAGTGGCGTCACCCCCAGATAGCGGAGCACGCCATAGCGACGGTCGAATCCGGTCGCGATGGCCTGTGACGTGAACGCGGACGAGATGATCGCGAGGGCGAGCACGCCGGGGACGGCGACGTCGATCCGGTTGCCCGGGCCGAGCGACGGAGACGTCGTCGCGCTGAGGCCCACGAGGACCAGGGCGGGCACAATGATGGACACGAGCAGCTGCTCGCCGTTGCGCAGCAGGGTCCCGACCTCGAAGCGGGTCTGGGCGAGGATTCGCTGGCGGGACGGCGCGGCGGGGCCGCTCAGCGGCCCCAAGCCGGATGCCATCGGGCCGGTGTCCTTGCCGTTCTTGCCGGTTCGGAGCGCGCTCATGCGCGCCCCTTCGTCGTGAGCTCGAAGTAGACCGCTTCGAGCGGCCGCCCACCGGTGACCTCGGCGATGGTGCCCTCGGCCACGGTGCGTCCCGCATTCATGATGACGAGGTGGTCGGCGAGCCGCTCGGCCTCCTCGAACGAGTGGGTCGTGACGACGACGGTCGCCCCCTCGTCGCGCAGCGCCCTGATGATGTCCCATACCTCCACGCGTCCATGCGGATCGAGGCCGGCTGCGGGCTCGTCGAGGAAGAGTACCTCCGGCCGGCCGAGCAGGGCCGCGGCAAGGGCGAGCCGCTGCTTCTGCCCTCCCGACAGCCGCCGGATCGTGGTGCCGGCGAAGTCGGAAACCCCCAGCCGGTGTGCGGTGGCGGCGACATCGGCGGGGGCGGAGTAGAAGCGGCTGAGGTGATCGAGCAACCGCATCGGCTTGCTGCCCCCCGGCAGGCCGCCGGTCTGCAGCATGACGCCCACGCGGGCGCGGTGGTCGGCATCAGCGGTGGCGGGATCGGTCCCCGCGACCCGGACCTCGCCCCGGTCGGGGCGGCCCAGGCCCACGGCGCACTCGATCGCGGTGGTCTTGCCGGCGCCATTGGGGCCGAGCACAGCCGTGATGCGACCGGCGGGAGCACGCCAGGAGAGGCCGTCGAGCGCGTGCACGGAGCCATAGCTGCGGTGCAGGTCCGAGATGGTGACAGCCGACGTCTCGGCTGACACCTCACGCGCGGCCTCCGTCATGGTCGATGAGTCTAGGCTCGGGTGGGGCCGCCACCGATCGCGGCCCTGAAGCACGTGCTGCCCGACCTGCCTGGAGACGCTCCCTCGTGAAGATCGACCCTGCCGCCAAGCCGTTCACCGCGATGGCGGCCGCACCCACCCTGCTCGCCGCGGTGGCCCGCCGGCCCCGCACGACTCTCGCCCTCGGCCTGCTGACGGCGGGAGTCACATTGTTCTTCCGCGATCCGGACCGCACGCCCGATCGGGCTCCGATCACCGACGTGGACGTCGTCGTGGCCCCGGCGGATGGGCTGATCGTCCATGCCGGACCGGCTCAGGAGGGCGTCGCGCCCGAGGGGGACTCGGCAGGCGAGTGGCAGCAGGTCAGCATCTTCCTGTCGCTCCTCGACGTGCACATCAACCGGTCGCCCTACGGGGGGCGCGTCGTCAGCGTCAGCCACGTGCCCGGTCGGTTCCTCGCTGCCTATCGGGCGGCCAGCGCGACGAAGAACGAGCGGACCGACATCGTCGTCGAGCGGGTCGTGGCGGGGGACACCCGGCGGGTGGTCTACCGCCAGCTGGTCGGCCAGCTGGCCCGGCGCATCGTCACCCGGATCCGCCCCGGCGACGACGTCGCAACCGGTGAGCGCATCGGCCTGATGAAGTTCGGTTCGCGCATGGACGTCTTCCTCCCGTCCCACGTGACCCTCGAGGTCACCAAGGGACGACGAGCCGTGGCCGGCGAGACGGTGCTCGGCCGGTTCCCCGCGGTGGCCCTCGCCACCGCAGGCAGGGAGGCGATGGCGTGAGCCAGCCGGGTGACCCCTCCCGCGCACGAACTGGACGGGCGCGGCGCCGGGTGGTCCGGGGCTGGCGGCTCGTGTCCCAGACCGGTGCTCGCGTCGTCCCGCTCAACCGGCTCAACCCGCGGGTCCGGGCCAAGGTGATGCTGCCGAGCCTGTTCACCCTCGGGAACATGATCTGCGGCTTCTCCTCGGTCCTCATGGCGTTCCAGGGCAGGTTCCGCATCGCTGCCGTCCTCATCGCCGTGTCGATCGTGCTCGACATCGTCGACGGCGCGGTTGCTCGTGCGGTGGGTGCGATCACCCCCTTCGGGCTCCAGTTCGACTCGCTCGCGGACCTCATCTCCTTCGGGATCGCGCCCGCTGTCCTCGTCTACACCTGGGCGTTGCCGTCGTACCCGCAGTGGGCGTGGGCCGGTGCGATGTTCTGGCTCGCCTGTGCCGCGTATCGCCTGGCCCGCTTCAACGTGACGATCGACCCCCTCGCCGACAAGCGCTATTTCGTCGGGCTACCCAGTCCGGGGGCCGCAGGCGTCGTCATCGCCACGGTGTTCGCGATCGACAAGCCACTCGAGGGCCCCCTTCTGCCCATCGCGGCGGGCGTCGTGCCGGCTGCGCTGATGGCGACCTCCTTCCGGTTCCGTTCGTTCCGAGCGTTGATCTCCACGCAGCACCTGCCGCTCACGATCGGCCTGCTCGCGGCCGTCGTCCTCGGCCTCGTCCTCGCACCCGGTGCGACCGGTATCGCCATCGCCTACGGCTACGTCCTCACGGCGCCGCTCGGCTGGCTCACCGCTCCGCTCCGTCGGCGCTGGCTGGGGCCCGACTCCGTGGCTCCGCCCCGGACGCGCCTGCCGTCCGTCATCATGCCGATCGAGGCGGATCAGAGCGTCGACGGCGACCAGGCCATCGTCGTGGCCGAGGGCGTCGTCGTGGCCGAGGGCGTCGTCGGCGCGCCCGGCATCGATGACGATGAGGACGACGAGGCCGGTGGGGACATCGAGGGCGGTGGGGATGGTGAGGCCCGGTAAGGCGACCCTGACTGGAGCTTCCCACTCAATTACGTCACAATGGTGTGGTGTTTATCGGTGAGCGCACGCCGCACGAGGCGAGGGACGGCGACCCGGCGTCGCCGCTCGAGTCGCGCACGCGCTCCCGGGTCCTGCACATGGTCTCCGCGGAGGGCCCGATCACCGCGGCCGAGCTCGGCCGCCATCTCGAGCTGACGCCTGCCGCGGTGCGACGCCACCTGGATGCCCTCGTCGAGCAGGGCACGGTCGTGGAGCACGAGCCCACCGGCGGGAAGCGGGGTCGGGGCCGCCCGGCGCGCGCCTACGTCGTCTCTGAGGCGGGCCACGGCTCGCTCGAGGCCGACTACGACTCACTCGCTGTCGAGGTGCTCCGCTACCTGTCCGAGCACGGCGGCCCACAGGCCGTCGCGGACTTCGCCCGCAGCCGTGTGGGCGCGCTCGAGACGCGTTATGCGGCCGAGCTGGCGGCCGCCGGCGACGATCCCGCGGCTCGTGCCGAGACCTTGGTCGACCTGCTCTCGCAGGACGGTTTCGCGGCCTCGGCCCGCCCTGTCGGGGTCGGTTCCCTCTCCGGCGTCCAGCTCTGTCAGGGCCACTGCCCGGTGCAGCACGCGGCCGAGCAGTTCCCCGCCTTCTGTGAGGCCGAGACGGACGCCTTCTCGCGCCTTCTGGGGGTGCACGTGCAACGTCTCGCCACCCTGGCGGGAGGCCACCACGTGTGCACCACCTTCATCCCGGCCAGTGGACTCGCCCGGAAGCCCCGGACCGACTCCGGTGTTGACCAAAGGGTGCCCGACGCCCAGGTCACCGCACCGGGGGAGCGAGCCCAGCGGCATACGACCACGTCGAACGAACCAACCAAGGAGAGGTCCCGTTCATGACCACCCACATCGAAGAGCTCAACCCGGGCCTGAAGGACATCGGGCGCTACGAGTACGGCTGGGCCGACTCGGATGTCGCCGGCGAGTCGGCCCGGCGCGGTCTGAACGAGGAGGTCGTGCGCGACATCTCTGCGCGCAAGAACGAGCCCGAGTGGATGACCAAGCTGCGCCTCAAGGGACTGTCCCTCTTCGGCAAGAAGCCGATGCCGACCTGGGGCTCCGACCTCACGGGTATCGACTTCCAGAACATCAAGTACTTCGTGAAGTCCACGGAGAAGCAGGCCACGACGTGGGACGAGCTGCCCGAGGACATCAAGAACACCTATGACCGCCTCGGCATCCCCGAGGCCGAGAAGCAGCGCCTCGTCGCCGGTGTGGCCGCGCAGTACGAGTCGGAGGTCGTCTACCACCAGATCCGCGAGGACCTCGAGGCGCAGGGCGTCATCTTCCTCGACACCGACACGGCGCTCAAGGAGCACGAGGACATCTTCCGCGAGTTCTTCGCGACGGTGATCCCCGCCGGAGACAACAAGTTCGCCTCGCTCAACACGGCCGTGTGGTCGGGGGGGTCGTTCGTCTACGTCCCGCCGGGCATCCACGTCGAGATCCCGCTGCAGGCCTACTTCCGGATCAACACAGAGAACATGGGGCAGTTCGAGCGCACGCTGATCATCGCCGACGAGGGCTCCTACGTGCACTACGTCGAGGGCTGCACGGCGCCGATCTACAAGTCGGACTCGCTTCACTCGGCCGTCGTCGAGATCATCGTCAAGAAGAACGCCCGGGTGCGGTACACGACGATCCAGAACTGGTCCAACAACGTCTACAACCTCGTCACCAAGCGCGCCACCTGCGAGGAGGGCGCCACGATGGAGTGGGTCGACGGCAACATCGGCTCCAAGGTGACGATGAAGTACCCGGCCGTCTTCCTCATGGGCGAGCACGCCAAGGGCGAGACCCTGTCGATCGCCTTCGCCGGCGAGGGCCAGCACCAGGACACCGGGTCGAAGATGGTCCACGCGGCTCCCAACACGAAGAGCTCGATCATCAGCAAGTCGGTCGCCCGCGGTGGCGGTCGCTCGTCCTACCGCGGTCTCGTCCAGGTGCTCGAGGGCGCCTCGCACTCCGCTTCGACGGTCCGCTGCGACGCCCTGCTCGTCGACACGATCAGCCGCTCCGACACCTACCCCTACGTCGACATCCGCGAGGACGACGTGTCCATGGGTCACGAGGCAACCGTCTCGAAGGTGTCTGAGGACCAGCTGTTCTACCTCATGTCCCGCGGGATGGCCGAGGACGAGGCCATGGCGATGATCGTGCGCGGCTTCATCGAGCCGATCGCACGCGAGCTGCCGATGGAGTACGCCCTCGAGCTCAACCGCCTCATCGAACTCCAGATGGAAGGAGCCGTCGGCTGATGACCGTTGCCGACACGCTTGTCGAGTCCGCAGACGGGATGGCGAAGGGCCGCGGGAAGACGCACGTCGACCCCGTGGGCGCGTTCGTGCCAGTGCAGTCCCGGGCCGAGCGCACCGCATCGTTCGACCTCGCCGACTTCCCGGTGCCCAAGGGTCGTGAGGAGGAGTGGCGCTTCACCCCGGTGAAGAAGCTCGCCGCCCTCCTCGCGGAGGGGTCGAGCCCCGTGCCGTCGTGGGCGACCGAGCTGCCCGAGGGGGTCACGACGTCGCGGATCACCCTCGCCCAGGCCCGGGAGCTCGGGATCCTTCCCCCGCAGGACCGCGCGGCCGCGGTTGCCGCGGCAGGTGCCGCCGAGGCCCTCTTCGTGGACATCGCGCCCGAGGCCGAGCTGTCGGAGCCGGTCCGCCTCGTCCTCGACGGTGCCGGGACTGACGGCGCGCCCGCACACGCGCACGTCGTCGTCCGCGCCGGACACCACTCGAGGGCCACCGTCGTGGTTGACCACCGGGGATCCGGCCAGCTCACGGAGCTCGTCTCTGTGGTGACGGGTGACTCGGCCGAGCTGACCCTCGTCGCCGGCCAGCGCTGGGCCGACGATGCGATCCACCTCGGCGAGCACGACGCGCTCGTGGGCCGCGACGCGACCTACCGGCACATCTCGGTGACGCTCGGCGGCGCGGTCGTCCGCCTGAACGCCAACGTCCGCTACGCCGGGCCCGGCGGCGACGCGACGCTGCTCGGCGTCTACTTCGCCGACGCCGGCCAGCACCTCGAGCACCGGTCCTTCGTCGACCACAACACGCCCCACTGCAAGAGCCACGTGACGTACAAGGGCGCCCTCCAGGGCGAGACCGCGCGCACCGTCTGGGTCGGTGACGCCCTGATCCGCGCCGCCGCAGAGGGCACCGACACCTACGAGCTGAACCGCAACCTCATCCTCACCGACGGCGCCCGGGCCGACTCTGTGCCCAACCTCGAGATCGAGACGGGCGAGATCGTGGGCGCCGGCCATGCCTCGGCGACGGGACGATTCGACGACCTGCAGCTGTTCTACCTGCAGTCGCGGGGCATCCCGGAGGACGAGGCCAAGCGGCTCGTCGTGCGTGGCTTCTTCGCCGACATCGTCCGCGAGATCCCGCTCACCGACCTGCGGGACGAGGTGACCGCAGCGATCGAGGCGGAGCTGGCCGCCACCGACTACGCAGCGCCTACCGGCAGCCCGACCGACAACACGACCGACAGCACCAAGGAGAACTGACCCGATATGAGCACGCTCGAGATCAAGGGACTCACCGTCTCGGTCAAGACCGAGGACGGCCCGAAGGAGATCCTGCGCGGGGTCGACCTGACCGTGAAGTCGGGGGAGACGCACGCGCTCATGGGTCCGAACGGCTCCGGCAAGTCCACTCTGGCCTACAGCGTGGCCGGCCACCCCAAGTACACCGTGACGGGTGGCACGGTGACGCTCGACGGCGAGGACGTCCTCGCGATGTCCGTCGACAAGCGCGCGCGGGCCGGCCTCTTCCTCGCCATGCAGTACCCAGTCGAGGTCCCGGGCGTCACGGTGAGCAACTTCCTGCGGACGGCCAAGACCGCCATTGAAGGGGAGGCACCGAAGCTGCGCACGTGGGTCAAGGACATGAAGGGGGCCATGGGGAACCTGCGCATGGACCCGTCCTTCGCCGAGCGTAACGTCAACGAGGGGTTCTCCGGTGGTGAGAAGAAACGCCACGAGATCCTCCAGCTGGAGCTGCTCAAGCCGAAGATGGCCATCCTCGACGAGACCGACTCCGGACTCGACGTCGACGCGCTCAAGGTGGTCGCCGAGGGAGTCAACCGGGCCAGGGAGACCAGCGATCTCGGGGTCCTGCTCATCACGCACTACACGCGGATCCTGCGCTACATCAAGCCCGACCACGTCCACGTCTTCATCGACGGCAGGATCGTGGAGGAGGGCGGCCCGGAGCTCGCGGACCGCCTCGAGGCGGAGGGCTACGACCGCTACGCGCCGGCTGCTGCCGCCACGGATGCCTGAGCGGCCCCGAGAGGACTGAGAGGACTGAGAGGACACTGACCGAGATGCGCTCTGCCGCCACGCCGCACGCCGGCACCTTCACCGATGAGGAGGTCGCTGCGGTCCGCCGTGACTTCCCCATCCTGTCGCGCACCGTGCGTGACGGCAGGCCGCTCGTCTACCTCGACTCCGGAGCCACGTCGCACAAGCCGACGCCGGTCCTCGACGCCGAGCGGGCGTTCTACGAGCAGCACAACGCTGCCGTCCACCGCGGCGCCCACCAGCTCGCCGAGGAGGCGACGGACGAGTACGAAGCAGCACGGGCGACGATCGCCGGCTTCATCGGGGCGCCCTCGGACGAGGTTGTCTTCACGAAGAACGCGACCGAGGCGATCAACCTTGTCGCCTATGCCTTCTCGAACGTCGGGCCGACGGATGACCCGAAGGACGACCGCTTCGTGCTCGGCCCGGGCGACGAGATCCTCGTCACCGAGATGGAGCACCACGCCAACCTCGTGCCGTGGCAGGAGCTGGCCCGGCGCACGGGAGCCACGCTCCGCTGGATCCCGGTGGGCGCCGACGGGGCCCTCGACCTGACCGGGCTTGCCTATCTGCTCACCGAGCGGACCAAGGTCCTCGCTCTCACCCACGTGTCCAACGTCCTCGGCACCATCAACCCGGTGACCGAGCTCGCAGAGCGGGCCCACGCCCTCGGTGCCCTCGTCGTGGTCGACGCCTGCCAGTCGGTCCCGCACCTGCCGGTCGACGTGACGACCCTGGGCGCCGACTTCATCGCCTTCAGCGGCCACAAGATGTACGGGCCCATGGGCATCGGCGTTCTCTGGGGTCGGGCCGAGCTGCTCGAGGTCATGCCGCCCTTCCTCACCGGGGGGTCGATGATCGAGCTCGTGACCATGGAGCGATCGACGTGGGCGCCGGCGCCGCAGAAGTTCGAGGCAGGCGTGCCCAACGCCGCCCAGGCCATCGGTCTGGCTGCTGCCGTCCGCTGGATCGAACAGCTCGGCATCCAGCGCATCCGCGACCACGAGGCCATGCTCGTCGACGGCCTGCTGGCCGGACTCGCCGAGCGCCCGTGGGTCCGCGTCGTCGGCCCGCGGCGGGGCACCCCCCGCGGGGGTGCCGTGGCCTTCGTCGTCGACGGCGTGCATGCCCACGACGTGGGCCAGGTGCTCGACGATGCCGGTGTCGCGGTGCGGGTCGGGCACCACTGCGCCTGGCCGCTCCACCGTGCACTCGATGCTGCGGCGACCACCAGGGCCTCGTTCGCCGCCCACAACACCCGCGAGGAGGTCGCCGCCCTGCTCGAGGCGCTCGACCGTGTGCCTACGATCTTCGGGCTCGACGCGAAGACCCCGGCGAGGGCGAGCTGACATGGACCTCTACCAGGAGCTCATCCTCGAGCACTCGAAGCGGCCACTCCACGCCGGCCTGCGCGAGCCGTACTCCGCCGAGGTGCACCACATCAACCCGACCTGCGGCGACGAGGTCACCCTCAGGGTGTCCGTCGCCGGAGACGACGCAGACCCCGTCGTGACAGACGTCTCCTACGACGCCAAGGGCTGCTCGATCTCGATCGCCTCGTCGTCGGTCCTCGCGGACGAGGTCATCGGTCGTCCGGTGTCCGAGGCCCTGACCACCTTCGAGGCGATGCGCGAGATGCTCACCTCGAAGGGCAAGGTCGCGGGGGACGAGGAGGTCATCGGTGACGGCGTCGCCTTTGCCGGCGTCGCCAAGTACCCCGCCAGGGTCAAGTGTGCGCTGCTCGGCTGGACCGCCCTCACCGACGCACTGGCCCGCTCGGGCCAGGACATCAGCCACGCCGCCCCGGCCGACCGCACACAGTCCACGACAGCACAGCCAACGACCGCACAGCCCACGGGAGCGAAATGATGACCACCCAGACCACCCCTACCAACGTCGCAGACGTCGAAGAGGCCATGCGTGACGTCGTCGACCCCGAGCTCGGCATCAACGTCGTCGACCTCGGCCTCGTCTACGGGATCACCGTGGACACGCAGTCGCACGCGGTCATCGACATGACCCTGACCTCGGCCGCCTGCCCGCTCACGGATGTCATCGAGGACCAGACGGCACAGGCCCTCGAGGGGCTCGTGGCATCCCACCGGATCAACTGGGTCTGGATGCCGCCGTGGGGACCCGACAAGATCACGGAGGACGGCCGGGAGCAGCTGCGCGCGCTCGGCTTCAACCTCTGACCCACCGGCTGACGTGAGCTCGCGCGTCATCGAGGTCGACCCCGAACGGCTCGACCGGTGGCTCGCAGGCTTCACCGAGCGCCACGGTCCCGTCGAGTCAACCCGCGAGGACACCGCGGCTGGCGTCGTCGTCCGGGCGCGAGCAGCCGACGGCGCCAGCGTCGTGGCGACGCCTTTCGCCTACGACCCCCTTGGACTCATCCTCGTCAGAAGGGGTGGGTATGCCGCTGGGCTCGCTCTCGCAGGCATGCTGACGGTCGCCAAGGTCGGGTCGCGGCACGTGCAGTCCCGCACGGCAGCGGGAGGCTGGTCGCAGCAGCGGTTCGCCCGTCGCCGCGGCAAGCAGACCGACGAGCTCGTCGACGCGGTGGTCCGGCACGCGCGACGGATCCTGCTCCGGGACGACGAGTCGCCGCGACAGGACGCCGAGGAGCTGCCGCAGGGCCTCGTCGTCGGCGGCGACCGGACACTGGTGCGTGAGGTGCTGCAGGCACCGGCGCTCCGCGCGCTCCGGGGCCTGCCGATGCGGGAGCTCTATGACCTGCCGGATCCCAGACGCGACGTGCTGGAGACCGCCCTTGGCCGCGGCCGGGCGTACCGGGTCACGCTCACCGAGCCCTGACGCTGGCCCTCTGGTGGATCGGCTGGGTCAGCTGACGCGCTCGACGCCGAAGGTGTTGCACTGGTTGATGTCACCGGTCTCGTAGCCCTGGTTGAACCAGCTCATCCGCGCCTCGGCCGATCCGTGGGTCCAGTTCTCCGGCGTGACCCTGCCCTGCACCTTCTCCTGGATCCGGTCGTCACCAACCGCCGCAGCGGCCGAGAGCGCGTCCTTGATGTCCTGCTGGGTGATCGGCTTGAGCAACGGCGTGCCACCCGCATCGGTCGTCTCCGTCGCGTGCTTGACCCACGTGCCGGCGAGGCAGTCGGCCATGAGCTCGATCCGTACAGCACCGGAGTTCGGCCCCTGCGGGTCCTGCTGGGCGCGGTTGAGGATGCCGAGCAGGTTCTGGACGTGGTGACCGTACTCGTGCGCGATGACGTACTCCTTGGCGAGCGGCCCACCGCTCGCGCCGAACTTGCTCTCCAGCTCCTGGAAGAAGCTGGCGTCGACGTAGACCTTCGAGTCGAGTGGGCAGTAGAAGGGGCCGACCTGGGCGCTCGCGGTGCCACAGCCGGACTGGGTCTGTCCCTCGTAGATGACCGTCTTGGCCAGCTCGTAGTTCATCTGGTACTTGGGCAGCGTCTTGCTCCAGTAGTCGTTGGCGCTGTTCACCGTCGCGATGATGAGGCAGACATCGTCCCTGTTCGCGTCAGCGCCCGTCTTGCACTGGGAGAACTCGGACTCCTGTACCTGGCCCGCGGCGCCGACCTGCTCCGGCTGGAGCTGCTGCGACGGCAGTCCGCCGGCGCTGCCGCCCCCGTCCGAGTCGCCTCCGAGGATGCTGCCGCCTCCGAAGATGAGCATGAGGACGAGGAGGATGAGCCCGCCGATGCCGCCGCCGATCTGGATGCCGCCGGGGAAGTTGCCTCCGCCTCCGCCGCGCCCGAAGCCGCCGCCGCCACCGCTCTGCACCTGCGAGGTGTCGAGCTGCGCGTTCTCGTTGAAGCTCATGTCATGCTCCTGCTCGCCTCGGCGGGGACGTCCCGGTCATCGCTGTGACAACCCTAGTCGGGAGCCCGTACCCACGGTGGTCACAACTGAGTCGGCGTCGCCGGCCGTCGGTGACTTCACCTCGGTGACTTCTTCTCGCCTGTCAGTCGACGACCACGGCGTCCGGGTAGGCGGTGGTCAGTCGCATCCGCACCGGCACGGTCTCACCGATGCGCGGAGGCGAGACCCCCGCGGGGAGCACGAGGAGGCTGCACTGCATGTGCGGCGGCTCGGCGAAGCGCGGCATGGTGCCGCTGACCGTGAAGGGGGAGCGGACGCGGTGGGCGGCTTCGAGCAGCCCCTCGGCGACGGCGATCGCCCGGCTGCGGGCCGTGGCCGCAGATGCGGGGGACTCCATGGCGACCCCGTGCGACGTTCCGCCGCTGACGACGACGAGGTGCCCGGCCGGCTGGGGACGCTGCCGGTAGCCGACGCGGTCGCCCCGTGCAAGTGGCCGCACGTCGAGGACGTGCGCGCGCATCTCGTAGGCGGAGCGATCCGCGAGCCACAGGTCGGTGCCAACGCGGGCCGAGAAGCGGTGCTCGGGGAAGCGTCTGCGCAGCTCGGCCACCTCCTCTGCCGTCGTGTGGGAGACGAAGAACGGACGGATCCCGCCGACGGCCTCGACGAAACGGCTTATCTGGCCGACGTGGCCGGATCCCAGCGGCAGGTGGAGGGCGACGCCCTCTCCGTACCCCGCCGCCATCAGGTCGCCGACCTTCTCGACCGGTGCGCCGAACCGGCCCATCGAGGTGAGCCCCTCGACGACGACGCGCGCCTCTGCGTGGGCGGCCCGGAGCGCATCCAGGTCCTCTCGCGCGGTGATGGTGTGGACGAGACGGGGGTTGCCGAGGTCGGGAAGGGCGGAGTCGACCGATCCGCGGAACGGCTCCATCACCAGAATGTCGGCGGCGAACGTCGCGAGTGCCCCCGGAACCTCGGCGTAGGTCCCGACCGCGATCAGCGACACGCCGAGGCGGCCCGCCTCTGCGCAGAGCAGGTCCTGGCCGAATCCGTAGCCGTTGCCCTTGATGACGGGGACGAGGCTCGGGTTCGCGGCGAGCGCCGCGTCCTGGGCGGCGCGCCACTTGGCACCGTCGACATGAAGGGTCAGGCTCATGAGGTCACCGCGCCTTCAGGTAGAGCGAGAACGCCGTGTAGAGCAGTCGGTTGAGCGGCAGGTCCCACTCGCCGGCGAGTCGCACCGCCTCGCCCCCCGTGCCGACCTTGAACCGGATCAGCCCGATGTGCGGGTTGTCCTCCGCCACGGTGTTCGTGATGCCACGCAGGTCGTAGACCGTCGCCCCGGCGGCGAGGGAGTCCCGCATCATCCGCCACTGGATGGCCGTCGACCCCTGCAGCTCCCGCTTGGCTGCAGTGGAGGCGCCGTACGCGTACCACGCGTGCTGGCCGACCCGGATCCAGATCGTCGCGGCAAGGACGTCATCGCCGTGCTCGGCGAGGTAGACGCGGATCCGGTCCGGGTCCTCGGCAGACATCACCCGGTACATCCGCTCGAAGTACTCGAGCCCGCGCGGCGTGAAGGCGTCGCGATCAGCCGTCTCCAGGTACAGCCGATGGAAGGTCGCCAGGTCGGAGGCGTCGCCCACGCGGACGACGACACCGTTCTTCGCGGTCTTCTTGATGTTCCGGCGCCACAGCTGGTTCATCCCCGAGAGGACCTGCGCTTCGGTCCTTCCCGCGAGCGGGACCTGGAAGACGTACTCGGGCTGCCCCGCCAGGAAGCCGTCGTCCGCGACGAGGTGCTTGAACCCCAAGCGCCGCAACGTCGCGACGACGGTGGTGCCAAGCGGCTCGACGACGTCAGGTGTGGCCTCGTCGTATCGCCTCGTCGCCGGGTCGGCGATCACCGCCTTGATCGTGGCGGCGTGCCATCGGTGGGTCGGGACAGGCGGGCCAAGGCGCAGTGCGAAGGCCCCCTTGGCCTTGAGGTGGTCGCGTAGGACCTTGAGCAGCTCGACCAGCCGGGGGGAGTCCCAGTCGATGCACGGCCCCTCGGGGATGTAGGCGAGCGACCGGCCGATCTTGGGCAGGCTGCGGTGCAGGACGAGCGCTGCGCCCACCATGAGGTCGCCCTCGAACCAACCCACGGACTCGGCACGCCAGTCCGTCTTCACCTGTCCCCAGCCGGGCGTCTGCAGGAAGCTCGCGGACGGCTGCTCACAGAGCCACCGCAGGTGCTCCTCGACGCTGATGTCCCGGATGGTGATGGGGGCGGTCACGCTGGGCCACGCTACCGGAGCGCCACGCCCGGCTTGACCTTCAACCCGGTTGAGGGTCGAGGGTGGGGGCGTGGCGGATCTGTTGACCATCGGTGTGCTCGCCCGCCTCAGCGGGCTGTCGGCGAGTGCGCTGCGCTTCTACGACCGGCAGGGGGTGCTCGTCCCTGCCGAGGTGGATGCCGTGTCGGGCTACCGCCGTTACGCGCGCAGCCAGGTATCGGACGCTTGCGTCGTCGCGCACCTGCGACGGGTCGGTATGCCGCTGGGCGAGCTCTCGCTCGTGCTCGACCTCCGGGCGCGGGGCCAGTTCACCGACGCCCGGGACGTCGTGGCGGCCCACGAGACGCGGCTGGAGGAGGGCCTGCGGGACGCGCGGCGCGAGATCGCCCGGGCGCTCGGGGCCCTCGAGTCGGCCAGACCTGCGACGGCGACGGCGACGGTGACGGTCGCAGGGCCTGCTCTGGCTGCGGCGCTGGCAGCGGTGCGGTTCGCGGTGTGGGAGTCCCCGGACGATCCGTTCGGAGTGCTCGCGGGCGTCCTGGTCGAGGTGGTGACGGGTGGGCTGCGCCTGGTCGCGACGGACCGGTACCGGCTGGGGGTGGGCCAGACGGCGGCCCGGACCGAGGGTGGGGACATGGGCCCGAACCGCGGCTGGGTGCTGCCGCCGCGTTGGCTGGAGGAGGTCGTGCAGCTCGCCGCGGGCGGGGACGTGCGGCTCGAGCTGCACGACGACGTCTGTCGCGCGCGATCGGGTGGGCTCCTGATCGAGTCGCCCTGTGTCGCAGGCGAGTTCCCTGACTATCGCCGTTTCCTCGACATCGAGGAGATCCGGAACGATGCGGGCGCCGACGCCAGCGGCCTCGCCCAGTCGGAGCTGCTGACCGGTGGTGCCGGGACGCCCGTGGGGCTCGCCGTCGCAGACGGTTCGGTGCGGGTTGCAGGCCCGGACGACGAACCGGTCGTGCACGTCAACGGCGAGTTCCTGCTCGAGGCGTTGGGCGGCGTCGACGGGGTGCCGTCGCTCGTTCTCGACGGGCCGATCTCGCCGCTGGTGATACGTGGGGCCAGAGGCGGTCTTTCCGTGCTCATGCCGGTGTTCGCCCCGTGATCCCGCGGGGGGGTCGGATGAGCGTCCGATGAGCGTCCTGGCCCACCTCTGCCGGTCGTGTCCCCACCCGATGGACTGGCACGACGTTCGCAACCGGGGCTACTCCTCATGCGCCTGCTGCCGTGACGGCGTCGGCGAACCCGACCCGGCACCGACGGTGCTGCCGACGTGGAGCTCGCCCAGCGGCATACGGGAAGGGTGGTATGCGCCCGGCACCCAGCGCAACGCGGGCACGACGCACGCCACCACGACGTGTGCGTGCTCTGCCTGCCGTGAGGCGTACGACGCGATGACGCGTCGAGAGCACCCGCCGCACGCTGGCAGAATGGTGGGGTAACCAAGCCGCTGACGCATTGCGGCACCAGAGAGGAATCGCCGTGATCGTCGCCACCGGGATCGAGCTGCGCGCGGGGGCGCGCCTGCTCCTCGAGGACGCGAGCTTCCGCATCGACGCCGGGGACCGGATCGGTCTCGTGGGCCGCAACGGTGCTGGCAAGACGACGCTGACGAAGGTGCTGGCGGGGGAAGGTCACCCGGCCGCCGGGACGGTCACACGGACGGGCGCAGTCGGCTATCTACCCCAGGACCCGCGGACCGGGGACCTCGAGATCCTGGCCCGCGACCGCATCCTCTCGGCCCGTGGACTGGACGAGATCGTGCGTCGCCGGACGGGTGCCGAGGCGCGGATGGCGAGCGACGACGAGACCGTGCGCGACAAGGCCATGGCGCAGTACGCGCGGCTCGAGGTCGACTTCGAGGCGGCGGGGGGCTACGCCGCAGAGTCGGAGGCGGCGGCCATCGCGGGCGCCCTCGGACTCGAGGAACGGATCCTGACACAGCCACTGCGGACGCTCTCCGGCGGTCAGCGCCGAAGGGTCGAGCTGTCGCGAATCCTCTTCTCCGGCAACGAGACCCTGCTCCTCGACGAGCCGACGAACCACCTCGACGCCGACTCCATCGTGTGGCTCCGCGAGTATCTGCGCAGCTACAAGGGTGGGCTCATCGTCATCAGCCACGACGTCCAGATGCTCGATGAGGTGGTCAACAAGGTCTATCACCTCGACGCCAACCGCTCCGCGCTCGACGTCTACAACGTGGGGTGGAAGACCTACCTCCAACAGCGCGAGACGGACGAGCGCCGCCGCAAGCGTGAGCTCGCCAACGCGCAGAAGAAGGCGAGTGCACTGCTCGCCCAGGCGGACAAGATGCGGGCCAAGGCGACCAAGGCGACCGCAGCCCAGAACATGGCGAAGCGGGCCGAGCGGCTCCTGGCCGGGGTCGAGGGAGAGCGGGCCCAGGACAAGGTGGCCAAGCTGCGCTTCCCGAAGCCGGCGCCGTGCGGCAAGACGCCGCTACGTGCATCCGGCCTGTCGCGGTCCTACGGCTCGCTCGAAGTCTTCACCGACGTCGAGCTGGCGATCGATCGCGGCAGCAAGGTAGTGGTGCTCGGCCTCAACGGTGCGGGGAAGACAACCCTGCTCCGGATGCTGGCCGGCGTGGACGAGCCCGACACGGGGCAGGTGGAGCCGGGGCACGGTCTCAAGCTCGGCTACTACGCCCAGGAGCACGAGAATCTCGACATCGACCGCACCGTCCTCGAGAACATGAAGTCGGCTGCGCCACAGCTGGGGGAGACCGACGTGCGCAAGGTACTGGGATCGTTCCTCTTCTCCGGCGACGACGTCGAGAAGCCGGCCGGTGTGCTCTCCGGCGGGGAGAAGACGCGGCTGTCGCTCGCCCTCCTGGTCGTCTCGTCAGCCAACGTGCTGCTGCTCGACGAGCCGACGAACAACCTCGACCCGGCGTCGCGCGCAGAGATCCTGGGTGCCCTGTCGACCTACGAGGGGGCCGTCGTCCTGGTGACGCACGACGAGGGTGCGGTCGATGCCCTCGAGCCGGAGCGCATCCTGCTGCTGCCCGACGGTGTCGAGGACCTCTGGGGACCGGACTACAACGACCTCATCGCCCTGGCCTAGAGGGGCTGGCGGTTGCACCGGGGTCCGAGCGCTACCGGTCGGCAACAGAGGATCAGGCAGGGCGTCAGGCTCCGACGGGCAGGGGCTCGGTGGAAGGGCGTGCGGCGATCCGCGGCATCCCCGGGCCGATCGAGACCGGGATGCCGTTGAGCAGCCAGGTGAGGCCGTGCTCGCCGACGTGTGCGGTCATGCCGCGGTTGTGCACGATGGTGTGGTGCCGGCCGCAGAGCAGCGCGCCGTTGGCCAGATCGGTTGGCCCGCCCAGCGACCACTCCACGATGTGGTGGGCCTCGCACCACTGTGGCGGGATGGTGCACCCCGGGAACGAGCAGCCGTGGTCCCGTCTGGCCAGGGCCAGTCGCTGGGCGCCGGTGAAGTACCGCTCGTGGAAACCCTGGTCGAGCACCTGGGACGGGCCGCCGAGGACGGTGGGGATGATCTGCGCCTCGCAGGCCAGGCGGCGGACCGTGCCCGGCGAGAGGACCGCGTCGTTGTCGGCCAGGCCGGCGCCGCGGACCTGCTCGAGCAGCGCCTGGTAGCTCATCGTCACGACCAGCCGGGTCCGCGGGGTGCGGGTCACGCCCTGCGGCGCGGCCACGGCCCGGGCGATCAGCTCGAGCAGCGCGTCGGCCCGGCGGGCGGCCGGGGTGCGCGGGTCGTCCTTGGTGTCGCCGGCCCAGCCCAGGTCCGGGCGAGGCCGGGCCAGCGGGTCGATCGCGGCGTCGAGCACCGCGGCACCCTCCGGGTCGAGCCGGAGCCGGTACTCGGTGTAGTCGGCGGTGGACCCGGCCTTGCTCAGCGCCCGTCCCAGGCGTCGGCCGGCGTCCTGCCGGTCGAGCTCGCTCGGCGGCTGGAGCGCGGCGCGGGCGTGCGCGGCGACGCGGTTCAGCTCCTTGACGCCCAGGTGCTCGATGTTCTCCACGATGGTCTCGATGATCCCATCGAGCTGCTCCCGGTCGGCGATCCGCGCCACGTCCTTGTGCAGCCGCAACACCACCGCGGCCCGGGCCACCGACACCTCGCCGCTGGCCACCTTGTCACTCAGCGCCTGCCACCGCGGGTCGTTCATCGCCGCGCCCAGCAGCGCCAGCGACGGCGCCTGACCACCCTCGAGGGCCGGCGCCTGCGCCTTGAGCCAGTCCACCCGGGACAGGCCGTCCTCGGCGCCCAGGGCCCGCGAGTCGGCCTCCCTCGCGAGGACGGCGGTCAGCGTCTGGCTCAGCTGGCCCAGCCGTTGCGCCGCGGCCACGCCAGCGCTCACGTCGGCCTCGGGCAACGACCACGTCGCGAACCCGGACGATAGCCGGGCCACCACGTCGACGGCGACCTCGAGCGCACCGACGAGGCCCTCCGCCTCGATCAGCCGCTGCGCCTCCATGCTCATCCCTGGTCACCCCTGACCTCACCGGGCGGTCGTCCAACCGACTCGCACCCGCCTATTCCGGACAACCCCATTCAACCACATCCTCGAACATCAGTTCGACAAATACACAGGGGTGTCGGGATGTGCCGAGATGGCGAAGACGTCTTGAAATGCATAAGACGATGTGAGTATCCAGATAATGGATGGTTATTGTATCTGGAGTGAGCGTTGCGGACACTGGATCGCATGCCGACGCACCGCCTCACCTGCCCGTACTGCGGGGGTGACGACCTCACCCCATGGCCGGACCCGCTGCACGCGTGGTCATGTCTCGAGTGCCTGCGGGTGTTGCGGGTCGAGCTCGTGGAGCCGGCTTCGGTGTCGGGATGGGGCGTCCTCCGGGCGGTGCGCCCGGTCCCCGTGGCGGCCTGAGAGGCAACCTGGCGGGAATCGTTGTCCCCGGTATGCGGTTTGATCGGAGGACAAAGGAGGGCCCGCCTTGGGGATGCAGCCGTGGATGATGATGCGGTCGCTGTCACGCGACCGCAGCGTCACCGAGCGCACCCTCGCCCCGGGCACTCGTCGGCGGGTTCTGTCCTATGCGGCTCCGTACCGCTCGTCGATCATCACCTTCCTCGGCGTCGTGATCGTCGACTCAATTCTCGTCGTCACCGTCCCGCTCCTGCTCAAGGCGCTCGTTGACGACGGCGTCATCCCCAAGGACGCCAGCGTCGTCGTTCATCTCTCCCTGATCGTCGCGGGGATCGCCCTGCTGGATGCGCTGCTCACCACCGTCCAGCGCTGGTTCTCGGCGCGGATCGGCGAGGGGCTCATCAAGGACCTGCGCACCGAGGTCTTCGCCCACGTGCTCCGCCAGCCCGTCGCCTTCTTCACGCGGGCCCAGACGGGCTCGCTCGTGTCGCGACTCAACAACGACGTCATCGGTGCCCAGCAGGCCTTCACGTCCGTCCTGTCCAACGTGGTCAGCAACATCGTGTCGGTAGTGCTCGTCATCGGCGCCATGCTCGCGCTGTCGTGGCAGCTGACTCTGGGGTCGCTGCTCCTCGTCCCACTCTTCCTCGTCCCGGCCAAGCTCATGGGCCGACGACTCGCCGAGCTGGCCTCTCGCCAGATGTCGCTCAACGCCGACATGGGCACCCGGATGACGGAGCGCTTCAACGTCGCGGGCGCGCTCCTGGTGAAGCTCTTCGGCGATCCGGTGCGTGAGGAGACCGAGTACGACGAGCGGGCCAGCCGAGTCCGCGACATCGGCGTCCAGATCGCCATCAACCGCACCGTCTTCATGGCGGCGCTGACCCTCGTCGCCGCACTGGCCACCGCGCTGGTCTACGGGTTCGGTGGGGTCATGGCCGTGAACGGGACGCTCACGGTCGGAACGCTCCTGGCCCTGGCCGCGCTGCTCGCCCGGCTCTATGGGCCCCTGACCTCGCTGTCCAACGTCCGGGTCGACATCATGACGGCGCTCATCTCGTTCGAGCGCGTCTTCGAGGTGCTCGACCTCAAGCCGCTCGTCGACGAGCGCCCGGACGCCGTCCCGTTGCCCGACGAGCCATTGGGCGTCGAGCTCGACGGCGTGTCCTTCCGGTACCCATCAGCTGACGAGGTGTCGCTGGCGTCGCTCGAGGCGACGGCGAGTGGCGATCGTCGCGCCGGCGGAGAGGTGCTGCATGGTGTGAGCCTCACGGTCGAGCCGGGCCAGCTCGTCGCCCTCGTCGGTCCTTCTGGTGCTGGTAAGACGACCTTGACCTCACTCGTCGCCCGGCTGTACGACCCGACCTTCGGAGCCGTTCGCATCGGTGGACTCGACCTGCGCGATGTGACCCTCTCGTCGCTACGGGACCGGCTCGGCGTCGTCACACAGGAGGCCCATCTCTTCCATGACACGATCCGGGCCAACCTGCTCTACGCCCGACCCGACGCCACTGAGCCGGAGATGGCCGCGGCGCTGCGGGCGGCACAGATCAGTGACCTCGTCGACGACCTGCCCGAGGGCCTGGACACGGTTGTCGGAGATCGCGGCCACCGCCTCAGTGGGGGCGAGAAGCAACGCCTGGCCATCGCCCGGTTACTGCTCAAGGCGCCCGACATCGTCGTCCTCGACGAGGCGACGGCGCATCTCGACTCCGAGTCCGAGGTGGCTGTGCAACGCGCCCTCGATGCCGCCCTCACCGGTCGGACGTCGATCGTCATCGCACACCGACTCTCGACGATCCGCCAGGCCGACCTCATCGTCGTGCTGGACCATGGCCGCATCGTCGAGACAGGTCGGCACGCCGACCTCCTCGCCGCGCAGGGCCTGTACGCGCAGCTCCACGCAACGCAGTTCGCAGACTCGCATCGTCCTGCCGCCAGCCTCTCTGGCGTAGCGATCGGAGCGGAGCCGGTCGGGCATCCCGCAGCGCCCCCGCTGTCCTGACGCTGAGCCTGCCTATGCTGGCCGAGTGGCGAACGACCCGCGCAGCCTGACACCGGAGGCGTTCCACGCGCCGATCCGAACGCAGCTCGAGATGTTCCTCGATGACCACCGCGCAGCACTCAACACGTGTTTGCACGGGCTGACCGAGGAGGAGGCCCGCCGCTCGCTCGTCCCATCGAGGACGACGCTGCTCGGACTGGTCAAGCACGCGACCTTCGTCGAGGGTGTGTGGTTCGACGAGGCGATCACCACGCGGTCCCGGTCGGAGATCGGCATCCCGGCGAGTCCGGACGAGTCGTTCATCCTCGACCGGGAGGACACGATCGAGAGCATCAGGGCCTCGCACCAGCACGCCTGTGCCGCCTCCCGGGAAGCCACGGCCGCGCTGGGGCTGGAGGACATCGTCACGGGAAACCGCCGCGGCCCGCTGCCACTCCGGTGGGTCTACCTCCACATGATCCGGGAGCTGGCGCAGCACTGCGGACACGCGGACATCCTCCGCGAGCAGATCCTCGCAGCGCGGGACGGCGACGCCTCCTGAGCCGAGGTGACCGTCCGGCTGGTGTCGTCCCACCCGGGGCGGGTCAGGCGTCCTCCTCGTCCCAGATCCGCACCCTCTTCGGCTTCGCCGTGGCCTCCTCCCGCGAACCCTCAGCCGACTGGATCACCTGCCGCCGGATCGCGAACCACACGAAGACGAGGCCCGCCGGCATCGTCAGCCACCACTGGATGGCGTAGGCCTGATGCGGACCAAGCCCCTCGTCGGGGCGCGGCAGCGGCGCCACCGGGTGCGCACCCGCTGGCGCGCTCGGCGTCTGGGAGCCGAGCACGACGTAGGCGTCCACATCGCTCAGTCCGGGGACACGCGTCCGAGCGTCCGAGATGCTGATACTCGCCAGCTGGGGGTCCGGTAGGTCGCGGCCGAGGTCGGGCTCACCGCTCCGGAGCCACCCGACCACTTCGACCTGGCCCGACGGCGGTGGGTCAGCCGATGGGGTGCTCTCGGCCTCGCGGGCGTTGGGCACCCATCCCCGATCGACGAGGATGGTCAGCCCGTCCGCGGTGAACGGCGTGAGGACCTCGAAGCCGACCGTCTGGTCCTGGGTGCGGTTGCGAACCATGAGGTCGGGACCCGCTCGGTAGGAGCCGTGCAGCGTCACGCGGTGCCACTGCTCCTCGGCCGTCAGCCCCGCCCCGCTCCCGTCGCTACCGACCGCCTCGCCCAGGACGGTCGCGATCGGCACCGGGACAGCTTCGTAGTTCTGTTCGATGGCCATGACCTTGGTGCGCTGCTCCACGTGTCGGCTCCACTGCCACGAGCCGAGCATCCAGCACGCCACCCCGAAGAGGATGGCGACCACGGTCATGAGCAGCCATCGCCGAGTGAGCCAGAGCCGGAGCACACCACGACGCTACCCGGCTTAGAGTGGTGCTTATGACGCGCCTTCCGGATCCCATCGTCCGGCCCCTCGACGCGATCAGCAGGCCGGCTGGGCAGACCGGCCTGCTGGACCAGTTCGGCCGGGTGGCCCGAGACCTACGCGTCTCGGTGACCGACCGCTGCAACCTGCGCTGCACCTACTGCATGCCCGCCGAGGGCCTGCCCTGGATGCCGAAGGCGGAGATGCTGACCGACGAGGAGATGCTCCGGCTCATCCGGCTCTTCGTCCGTGACGGCGTCACGCAGGTGCGCCTGACCGGCGGGGAGCCCTTGCTGCGAAGATCCCTCGTCGACCTCGTGGCCGGCATCGCCGCGCTCGAGCCGCGCCCGCGGATCGCGATGACGACCAACGGGGTGGGCCTCGAGCGCGTCGCCCAGGGCCTCGCCAGCGCGGGTCTGGACCGGGTGAACGTCAGCCTCGACACGATCGACTCCGAGACCTTCACGCGGCTCACGCGACGGGACCGAATCGCCGACGTCGAACTCGGTCTCAAGGCTGCGGCGGATGCCGGGCTCACCCCGGTCAAGGTCAACGCCGTCGCGATGCGCGGCGTCAACGACGACACCGTGGCGGACGTCCTGCAGTGGTGCCTCGACCGCGGCTACGAGCTGCGCTTCATCGAGCAGATGCCGCTGGATGCCCAGCACGCGTGGGACCGCCGCGACATGGTGACCGCGGACGAGATCCGAGCGAGACTGTCGGAGCGCTTCACCCTGACCGCGCTGCCCGCGGAGGAGCGGGGCAGCGCCCCGGCGGAGCGCTTCCTCGTGGACGGCGGCCCGGAGACGGTGGGCATCATCGCGAGCGTGACCGCTCCCTTCTGTGCGGCCTGCGACCGGACCCGACTGACCGCCGACGGCCAGGTGCGCAACTGCCTCTTCTCCCGCACGGAGACGGACCTGCGCACGCCGATGCGCGAGGGCGCCACCGACGACGAGCTGCTCGACCTCATGCGCGGCGAGATGTGGCGCAAGCGGCGTGGACATGGGATCGGTGCGCCCGACTTCGTCCAGCCGGACCGTCCGATGTCGGCGATCGGCGGCTGACCCGAGGTCCCGGGACGGCCAAGCGCCTGACGGGGACCCGGTCCCCGTCTGGCACGTCAGCCGTCCGCGTCGGTCAGCTCGGCCACGGGGATCACCTCGATGAGGAAGCCACGCAGGCCAACGAAGTCCGCGAGCGACTGCTGATGCTCGTCGCAGGCGAGCCAGACCTTGCGGCGCCCTGCCACGTGCAGCTTCGGGTTGCGCCAGACGACGGCGTGCGCCGCAGCGGCGCGACAGCCCTTCGCGCTGCACACGTGGTCCTCGGTCCCCGACTCCAGACGGGGGAGCGGCTCCGTCACTGCTCGAGCCGGTTGTTGTCCGCCTGAGGAGTCACCGGCTGAATCGAGCCGGATTGGCTCGGCCGCACGGCATTGGCCGTGACGACCGCGAAGTACGGCAGCAGGACGGCCGCGATGACGGCCACCCAGCGCAGCCAGCCATGCAGGACGAAGACGAGGCCGAAGCACGCGACGCGGATGCCCATCATCGTCAGGTACCGGCGGATGCGCTGGGCCTGGTCGTCCGCGGGCGAGGTCTGCGCCGAGGTGACGGTGTGCACCACGGGTCGCTGCTTGCCTTCTGCCACTCATCCACCATAAGCCCGCTGCGAACGGATGAACCCGGCGCCCCCGAGCGGCTTCGGCGTACCCATCGGTAGTCCACTAGGTTCGGGCTGACCCGCGACGCCGGAACCGACCGCGTCCACGACCCAGGCGAAGGAGAGACCAGGTGGCAGACACTGAGCCGCGCAACGTGCTCGTGACGGGAGGCAATCGAGGCATCGGCCTCGCCATTGCCCGTGCCTTCCAGGCCGCCGGCGACAACGTCGTCATCACGCACCGGACCGGGTTGCCTCCAGAGGGGCTGCAGGGGGTCACGTGCGAGGTGACCGACACCGCCTCTGTCGACCAGGCCTTCACGGCGGCCGAGGAGATCTTCGGCGGCCCGGTGGCGGTCCTCGTGGCCAACGCCGGCGTCACCCGTGACACGCTCCTCATGCGGATGAGCGACGAGGACTTCGACACGGTCATCGACACCAACCTCGCGGGTGCCTTCCGTTGCGCTCGCCGCGCCGCCACGGGGATGATCCGCAAGCGCCGGGGCCGGATCATCTTCATCTCGAGCGTCGTCGGGCTCTACGGGTCACCGGGCCAGACGAACTACGCGGCCTCCAAGTCGGGTCTCGTCGGTCTTGCCCGCTCGATCACCCGGGAGCTCGGGGGTCGCGGCATCACCGCCAATGTCGTCGCACCCGGCTTCATCGACACCGAGATGACCGCCGTGCTCCCCGAGGACCAGCGGAAGGCCTACCTCGCGAGCATCCCCGCCGGCCGCTTCGCCACGCCCGAGGAGGTCGCGTCCGTCGTCCGTTTCGTCGCCAGCGACGCCGCGGCCTACATCACCGGCGCCGTGATCCCCGTCGACGGAGGACTCGGCATGGGGCACTGACCCAGCCCAGCGGCATACGGCACAAGCGTTTTGTCGTATGCCGCTCAGCTCACTTCCGCACGCACGCCGCCTCCCACACGAGAAAGTCACGAGAAGACATGGGAATCCTCGAAGGCAAGAAGCTCCTCGTCACCGGAGTCCTGATGGACAGCTCCATCGCGTTCCACGTTGCCAAGATCGCCCAGGAGCAGGGCGCGGAGGTCGTGCTGACCTCCTTCGGACGGACGATGAAGATCACCCAGGCCATGGCCAAGCGGCTGTCCACGACGCCCGAGGTGATCGAGCTCGACGTCGCGAACCAGGGCGACCTCGACTCGCTGGCCGATCGACTCCGCGCGCACATCGACCGCCTCGACGGGGTGCTGCACTCCATCGGTTTCGCGCCCCAGGGCGCCTTCAACTTCCTGGAGGGCTCGTGGGAGGACGTGTCCACGGCGCTGCAGATCTCGGCCTACAGCCTCAAGTCGCTGTCGGTGGCGGCGCTTCCGCTCATGGCGGACGGCGGCAGCGTCGTCGGCCTGACCTTCGACGCGAAGTTCGCCTGGCCGGTGTACGACTGGATGGGCGTGGCCAAGGCTGCGTTCGAGTCGACGAACCGCTACCTGGCCCGTGACCTCGGCCCCAAGGGTGTCCGGTGCAACCTGGTGGCTGCCGGGCCGATCCGCACCACGGCAGCCAAGTCGATTCCGGGTTTCGAGCAGTTCGAGCAGGTGTGGGACGAGCGGGCGCCGCTCGGCTGGGACGTCAACGACCCGGTGCCGGCCGCGCAGGCGTGCGCCGCGCTGCTCTCGGACTGGTTCCCCGCGACGACGGGCGAGATCGTCCACGTCGACGGCGGCGTCCACGCCATGGGGCAGTAGCGTCAGGGGCGAATCCCGGGCACGGGGTGAGCGGCGGTCGGGGTCCCGTCACTCAGGTCCGCCTCCTCGATCTCCTCGCGCGTGATGCCGAGCAGGTAGAGCACCGAGTCGAGATAGGGCACGTTGACGCTCGTGTGCGCCTGCTCGCGGACGAGCGGCTTGGCGTTGAAGGCGACGCCCAGGCCCGCGATGTGGAGCATGTCGAGGTCGTTCGCGCCGTCACCGATGGCCACGGTCCGGCTCAGCGGCAGCCCCTCCAACGCCGCGAACTCGCGCAGGGCGGCCGCCTTGCCGGCGCGGTCGACGACCTCACCCACGAGGCCACCGGTCAGGACGCCGTCGCGGATCTCGAGCCGGTTGGCACGCGCATGCTGGATGCCGAGCTCGGCCGCCAGTTCGCCGACGATCTCGATGAAGCCACCGCTGACGAGGCCGACCGTGAACCCGAGGCGCTTCAGGGTCCGGACGAGGGTGCGGGCCCCCGGCGTCAGGGCGATGTCCTGCCGCACCTCGGCGAGCACCGACTCAGGCAGGCCCGCCAAGGTGGCCACCCGAGCGCGGAGCGACTGCTCGAAGTCGAGCTCGCCGGCCATGGCGCGAGCGGTCACGGCAGCCACCTCCTCCTCGCGCCCGCAGTGGGCGGCGAGCATCTCGATGACCTCCTGCTGGATCAGCGTCGAGTCGACGTCGAGGACCACGAGGCGGCGTCCGCGCCGCGCCAGCCCTCCCGGGGCGACCGCGATGTCGATCCCCGACGACGCTGCGACGAGGGCCAGCTCGTTGCGGAGCGCGGGTACGAAGGCGCCACTGATGTCGAACTCGACCGTCGTCACGGGGTAGCGCGACAGCCGCCGGATCCGGTCGATGTTCGCGCCGTGGTCGGCGATCTGGGCCGTGACCAGGCCCACGGCGTCGGCGAGCAGGGGCGCGCCGAGCACGACGACGGCGGCGCGGCCCTGCCGTGGGCGTGCGTTGTCACCGTTGCCCTCGAGCACGGTGAGCGACAGCCCGAGCCGGTGCGCCGCCACTGCGGCGGCGTCGCGCAGCTCGTCGGAGTGGTCACCGGGATCGAGGAGCAGGGCCAGGGTGAGGTGTCCGTGCACGGCGACCTGCTGGATGTCGAGCACCTCGGCACCGGTTCCGCTGATGGCTCCCAGAAGGGTGCTGGTCACACCGGGCCGGTCGTCGCCGGTCAGCGTCAGGCTCAGGGTCTGGACGTGCTCGCTCGTCACGGTCGAAAGGCTAACCAGCCGGGCTCCTGGGCGACGCATCGATCCGGGATGCGACCGATCACACCGCGTTGGTATCGTCGCGCCACTGCAGCAGGTCTCGCACGCGGCCGAGGTCCGGGTCAGCCGCAGCGATCGTCGCGGTGAACAGGCGTGTGCCCACGGCGTACAGCTTCTGCGCGTTGGCGGCGTAGTCGGCCCGCTGGTCCGGGTTCCGCCCGGGCACGAAGGCCACACCAGCGGAGCGCTCGATCTCGAGCGGGTCGCGACCGCGATGCCGGCACCACTCGTCGAGCACTCGGTGCTTGTGTGCAATGACGCGGTCGTCGCCGAAACCGTGCCAGATCGTGGCGTGCTCGGCGACGATGCGCAGCGTCTTCCGCTCACCTCCGCCCCCGACGAGGATCGGGATGTCACGCGTCGGCTTCGGGTTGAGCCGCTCCCACCGCCGACGGATGACAGGCAGGTCCCTGGCGAGGTCGTCCAGACGGGAGCCGGCCGTGCCGAACTCGTAGCCGTACTCCTCGTAGTCACGCTCCGTCCACCCCGCCCCGATGCCCAGCAGGAACCGGCCGCCGCTCACGTGGTCGAGCGTGCGGGCCATGTCGGCGAGCAGGTTCGCGTTGCGATAGGAGTTGCTCGTCACGAGGCAGCCGATCTCGACCCGCTCCGTCGCCTCCGCCCAGGCCCCGAGGATCGAGTACGCCTCGAAATGGGCGCCGTCCAGATCGCCGCTGAGGGGGAAGAAATGGTCCCAGGTGAGGACCATGTCGACCCCCATCGCTTCGAGCCGCACTGCGAGAGAACGGATCTGGGTCCAGGTCGCGTGCTGCGGCGGGATCGAGATCCCGACCCGGGCCGGTCTCGGGTCCCCAGCGCTGATCCCTGCCGACTCGCTCATGCTTCCTCCATGGATGAGGCCGTATGCCGTTGGGCTGGCTCGGATGACCTGCCGCGGTCGGAGCGGAGCACGCGAAGCGTCGCGAGTGACGGGTCGGCCGCGTAGGCGACGCGGGTCCCGTGTCGCTGGGCCGTCCTCAGCGCTTCCACCGCTGCTTCCGTGACCTGCTCTCCGGGTGCCAGGACCGGGACTCCCGGTGGATAGGGCGCGACAAGCTCCGCGCAGGTCCGTCCGATCGCAGCGTCGGTCGGGACCGACTCGTGCGGTGCGAAGAACGCCGTGCGGGGCGTCGTGACGACGATGGGGTCGACGTTCCACGCCGCAGCGGGGACGACGGGACGTGGCTCGCCGCGGTGCCGTTCCAGAGCCGCGGTCAGGGCGTCGCCGAGCCGGCCGACACTCACGTCGTCGTCGGCCACGGTAACGAGCGCGACGATCGTGTCGCGGTCGGCCATCTCGACCGGGAGGCCCTCCGCGACGAGGTCCTGCTCGACCTGGATGCCATCCACTCCCGTCCCGCCCAGGACGAGCGTCAGCTTGGCGGGATCGACGTGCGGCCCGTCGAGGACCACGAGGCCCGGGATGTCCGACAGCGTGGCCCGGGCGCGGGCCACGCGGTCGACGAGTGCCCCGAGCAGCTCGACACCGTCTCGCGCGAGCAGGGCCCGTGCCGCGTCGGCGCTGGCCAGGATGGCGCCGGCCGGGCTCGTCGTGTGGGTTGCCTCGACCGCTGCGTCGAGCCGAGCCGGGTCGATCCGGTCGGTCCGGGCGAGCACGTAGGCCGCCTGCGACCACGCTGGCAGCGTCTTGTGTGCTGACGTCACGAGGGCGTCGGCGCCGAGGGCCAGCGCGTGCTGGGGGAGCGCCGGGTGGAAGCCGAAGTGGGCCGCCCACGCGGCGTCGACGACGAGCGGCCTGCCGTGTCGGTGCGCCACCTCGGCCAGCCCCGCGACGTCGCCGACCGTCCCGACGTAGGCCGGGTCGCCGACGAGGACGGCGACTGCGTCCGGTGCCCGGCGGAAGCCGTCCTCCACCGCGGCAGGACTCACACCGATCGGAAGGCCGGTCGCTGCGTCGAGGTCCGGCCGGAGCCAGACCGGCTCGAGCCCAGCGAGGACGAGACCGAGGAGCACCGAACGGTGGAGCGTGCGCCCGACGAGGACCCGGTTGCCCTCCGAACCGATGGTCAGTGCGAGCGCCTGGTTCGCATGGGTGGACCCGCCGACGGAGAAGCGGCACACATCGGCACCCCACAGGAGAGCGGCTCGCGCCTCCGCGTCGGCGAGCACGCCGCCCGTCAGCTTCACCGTGTCGAGGCCCCCGTAGAGCGGGACGTCTCCGGCGACGACGTCACCGACGAGGTCGGTCCGTTGCTTGTGCCCGGGAATCGTGAAGGGCGCGGGCGGCTGCTCGTGGAAGCGCAGCCAGGCGTCGAGGAGGGGTGCGTCGCCACGCAGCCCCCGCGGATCAGTCGGCATCGAACCCCTCCGCGAGCGACTCGACGGCCGTGACGATGGCCTCGGGGAAGGCGCGCACCTGGCGCAGGTCGACCCACTCGTCGACCGAGTGCAGCCCGCCACCTGACGGTCCGCAGACGAGAGCCGGGATCCCGCTCGCCTCGAAGAGCGGGGCCTCCATCCAGTAGGGCGCGGCGAACTGTGCACCTGTCCGGCCCGGGATCGCGATGAGCCGTTCGTCGAGGACGGTCGCAAAGGTCCGCGCCGGCCCCGTTGACTGCAGCTGCCACGACTCCCGGGCGACGACCAGCCGCGCGGTGGCCGTGACCATCGGGTCCTCGTCGCGCATCCCGGCCAGGAGCACCTCGACCTCCTCGAGGGCCGCCGCCGACGACTCTCCCGGAGCGGTCCGGCGCTCGACGGTCGCCGAAGCCTGGTCCGCGACGGTGAAGGGCGCACTGCCACCGCGGACCACGCTGACGAGGAGCTCACCACCGCGGGCCCGGATCGGCTCCCGTGCCGCCGCGACGGCACCCAGGAAACGTCCCAGCTGCGCCACCGCGTCGACCCCCTCGTCCGGCTGGGACGTGTGCGCAGCGCGTCCCGCGAACTCGATCTCGACGACGGCGAAGCCCCGGAGGCTCACGGTGAGATCGAGCTTGTGCGAGCTCCATTCGGAGCCGTCGCCGACCTTGACGCTGAAGGCCAGCAGGCCTCCGGGCACGAGCGCACCTCGGATCTTGGCGAGGACGTGTCGGAGCTCGACGGGCTGGAAGTGCAGGAAGACAGCGTTCGCCAGCACAGCGGCATACGGCCCCTTGATCTCGTCCGTCAGGACGTCGAGGACGTCTGCCGCGTGGCCCTGCGCCCGTTGCATCTCGACGAAGGCGATCGCGGCGTCGGTCCGGTGCACGTTGCGCCCGCGCCGCTCGAGAGCGGTGGCGTCGCGGCCGTGCGCGCTGCCGATCTCGAGGATCCGACCAGGGGGCGCGTCCGAAGCGAGACGATCGAGCCAGTCGTCCTTGGGCAACCCCTGCGTCTGCTCTCGGTAGCGGTCAGCCTGAGCCTCGTAGGCGGCGACAGTCCTTGCGTTCGAGTCGGGTTCGCTCACCGGACGACGGTCTGCCCCTTGCCGATGACGACGATCCCGGTGTCGGTGACGTGGAAACCCCGGGCGACGTCATGATCGTGGTCGAGACCGATCTGCGCGCCCTCTGGCACCACGACGTTCTTGTCGATGATCGCGCGCCGGATCTGGGCGTGGCGGTGCACCTGCACGCCGTCGAGGATGACCGAGCCCTGGACGCTTGCGTACGAGTGGACGTGGACGAGCGGCGACAGCACCGACGCGTAGATGTGGGCGCCGGACACGACGACCCCGGGAGACACCGCAGAGTTGAGCGCCTCACCGATGCGGTCGCCGCTCCCGTGGACGAACTTCGCCGGCGGATAGCCCTGGTGCTGCGTGTAGATCGGCCATTCGTAGTTGTACAGGTTGAAGACCGGGTGGATCGACACGAGGTCCATGTGCGCGTCGTAGTAGGAGTCGATGGTGCCGACGTCGCGCCAGTAGCCTCTGTCGCGGTCCGTCGCCCCGGGCACGGGCGTGTCCTTGAAGTCGTAGACCGCGGCGTCACTGCGAGACACGAAGTCGGGCACGATGTTGCCGCCCATGTCGTGCTTGCTCTCGTCGTTGTCGCGGTCGCGCGTCACCGCGTCGATCAGCGCATCGGTCGTGAAGACGTAGTTGCCCATCGACGCGAGGATCTCGTGGGGGCTGTCCGGCAGTCCCTTGGTCTCCGTGGGCTTCTCGAGGAACGCGGCGATCTTGGTCGGGTCGCTGTCGTCCACCTCGATGACTCCGAACTGGTCGGCCAGGGAGATCGGCTGTCGAATCGCAGCGACGGTGCACCCGGCACCGGACTCGATGTGCCGCTCGACCATGTCGCTGAAGTCCATGCGATAGACGTGGTCCGCGCCGACAACGACGACGATCTCGGGCTTCGCGTCGTCGATGAGGTTGAGGCTCTGGTAGATCGCGTCCGCGCTACCGAGGAACCAGTTCTTGTCGACGCGTTGTTGGGCCGGCACGGTCGTCACGTAGTTGCCCAGGAGGGTGGACATGCGCCACGTCTTGGTGACGTGCGCGTCGAGGCTGTGCGATTTGTACTGCGTCAGGACGACGACCTGGAGGTAGCCGGAGTTGACGATGTTGGACAGGGCGAAGTCGATGAGGCGATAGATGCCCGCGAACGGGACTGCTGGCTTGGCCCGGTCCGCGGTGAGCGGCATGAGCCGCTTGCCTTCACCTCCGGCCAGGACGATGGCGAGCACCTTGCGATTCGAGTACGGGCTTCGTCGCGCCATGTCCACACCCTAGGCGGGAACGCCGCGTCGGGGGAGGCTTCTCCGCACCGGGCGCGTCGCAACCGTTGCACGCCATGCCATTCCGTATTCCGCTGGGCCGGCTCGGCAGGGGAGGCCCGTTCAGCCGGGTATCAACGCGTTCGCGGCTAGGCTCGACCCGTGCGCGTCGACATCCTCAGCAAGGAGTACCCACCGGCGATCTACGGGGGAGCGGGCGTCCACGTGGCCGAGCTCGTGCGAGCTCTGCGAACCCGGGGCGACCTCGACGTGCAGGTCCGGTGCTTCGGGGCGCCCCGTGACGAGCCGGGGACACAGGCCTACGGCGACCTGACCGAGCTTGCCGACGCCAACGCCGCGATCCAGACGCTCGGCGTCGACCTGGCGATGGCCGGTGACTGTGTCGGGGCTCACCTGGTCCACTCGCACACGTGGTACGCCAACCTCGCGGGCCATCTCGCCTCGCTCCTCGGCGGCATGCCGCACGTCGTGACGGCCCACTCGCTCGAGCCGCTGCGTCCGTGGAAGGCCGAGCAGCTCGGCGGCGGCTACCGTGTCTCGTCCTGGGCCGAGCGCACCGCCTACGAGGCGGCCGCGGCCGTCGTGGCCGTCAGCGCCGGCATGCGCGAGGACATCCTCAACAGCTACCCGTCCCTGGACCCGGGCCGTGTTCACGTGGTGCACAACGGCATCGACTCGCAGCTCTGGCAGGCGGACCGGACAGCGGAGGCGCGGGCCGTCGTCGAGCGCCACGGCGTCGACCCGGATCGGCCGTCGGTCGTCTTCGTCGGCCGGATCACCCGGCAGAAGGGCCTGCCCTACCTCCTGCGTGCCTTCGCCGAACTACCCCCCGAGGTCCAGCTCGTCCTCTGCGCCGGCGCGCCTGATACGCCCGGGATCATGGGCGAGGTCGAGGGCCTCATGGAGGGCCTGCGGGCTCAGCGCGAGGGCGTCGTCTGGATCGCCGAGATGCTCCCTCGCGCGGAGGTCGTCGCCCTGCTCTCGCACGGCACGGTCTTCGCCTGTCCCTCGGTCTACGAGCCGCTCGGCATCGTCAACCTCGAGGCGATGGCCTGTGAGCTGTCCGTCGTCGCGACGGCCACCGGCGGCATCCCTGAGGTCGTCGTCGACGGCGAAACCGGCTGGCTCGTGCCCATCGAGCAGGTCCGGGACGGCACGGGCACGCCCGTCGACCCGGACCGCTTCGTCGCCGACCTCGCGGCTGCGCTGACGGACGCGGTGTCCGACCCCGACCGGGCTCGGCAGCTCGGTCTCGCCGGACGTCGTCGCGCCGTCGAGTCGTTCTCGTGGGCGTCCATCGGCGACCGCACCCTGGACGTGTACCGCGCGGTCCTCGGCACGTGACACCTTCCGTATGCCGCTGGGCTGAGTTCCGACACACGCTCGCTCTGGGACCCCAGGGACCCCAGGGAGGTCACCGATGCTCGTAGTCCTGACCGGGATGGGTCTGTCCGCCGCAGCGGGGCTGAACGCCTACATCCCGTTCCTCGTCGTCGCCTTCGCCGCACGGTTCACCGACATCATCACCCTGCCGGCCAGCCTCACGTGGATCGAGAGCGGCTGGGCGATCGGCATCGGCTCGGTGCTCCTGCTGGCCGAGATCGTGCTCGACAAGATCCCCGCCGTCGACACGATCAACGACGCCGTGCAGACCTTCATCAGGCCGAGCATGGGCGGGCTGATGGTCGCCGCGACCTCCGCCGCAGAGAAGGCCGATGAGTCGACCTGGATGGCCGACAACCCGTGGGTCGGCGTGGTCCTCGGCGTCGTCGTCTCCGGACTCGTCCATGCCGGCAAGCTGACCGTCCGGCCCGCCGTCGACGCCGGGACCCTGGGCATGGGCACCCCGGTCGTCTCGACTGCCGAGGACTCCGCGTCGCTCGGTCTCAGCCTCATCGCGATCCTCGTGCCGGTCCTCGTCATCGCGGCGCTCGTCATGCTCGCGATCGTCCTCATCGTGCTGGTGCGTGCCATGCTCCGGTGGCGGCGCCGTCGTCCTCGAGCCAGTGGCCCGGACGTCCGGGTCAGCTGATGAGCCGGCCGGTCAGGGCGTGCTCGACGCCGAGCAGCTCGGCCGGTCCACCCAGGATCTGCTGGAGGAGGTCCTGCGGCTTCGGGTACTCCGCACCCAACGCCTCGAGGTAGCGGTCATGCGCGGACAACGACGCGACCGCGGCCTCGAAGTGCCCTGAGACGTCGACCCAGTGGGTCGGCGCTGGGTCCTGGACGATGAGCACCTGCCTCACCTGCCACGGGTCAAGCCCCTCGTCGGCCAGTCCCGGGAAGATCCACCGGTTGCCGGCGTCGGCCCTGGCATCCAGGGTGGCGAGTCCCACGGCCCGGTGGTCGGCCTGGTTCAACCAGCCACCGGCGCCCGTCTCGGCGTGGGTCAGTGTCACGACGAGGTCGGGCCGTCGAATCCGGATCTCGCGGGCGATCGCACGCCGCAGCGGGAGGCCGTACTCGACGACGCCGTCGCGGAAGTCGTCGAGGAACTCGACAGCCGTCACGCCGACCTCCTCGGCGCCATCCCGCTCCTCCTGCTCACGGACCGGAGCCGCCTCGTCCGGAGCCATCGTGTCGATGCCGGCCTCGCCCCTCGTCACGAGCAGGTAGGTCACCGACATGCCGGCCTTCACCCACTTGTCGACCGCGGCAGCTGTTCCGTACTCGAGGTCGTCGGGGTGCGCGGCGACACAGAGGACACGCTCGATGCTCGACTCGTCCAGGGGTTGAAGCTCGTGTTGTTCGGCCATGGGCCCACTATGCCCGGCGCCACCCCGCGAGACTCATCACCGCGACGTTCGTGGCGTCGGCAAGGGCGTCGTCCGCCGCGGCAGCCAGGGAACGCACGAGCGACTCACGTCGAGCGCTCGTACCCAGGTCCAGCCCGTCGGACCCCAGGCTGGTGAGCCGGCGAGCACGCTCGGCGAGCACCCCTGCTGTGGCCGCCAGCGACATGACCCGCAAGGCCTTGCCCGGGGTGTCGTCCGGCAGGCCCCAGAGACGGGTCTCGAGCGCGGCCTCGGCCTCGGCTCTGGCCGACGTCCCCCACGGCGATCCGCCCACCCGCTCGAAGGCCTCCGTGTGCTCGCGAAGGCGGCTGACCAGAGTCCGCTCGACATCGCGGAGTTCGATCATCTCCAGCCGGTGCCGTGGCACCGGCTGCGCGTCATGGGCTGACCAGTCGACCCGCCACCCGGTGTCACCTGACGGCCCGAACTCCGTGAGCGTCGGGACGAGCAGGCCGCCGACCGACGGGACGAAGACGCACTCGCCCGCCTCGGCAGCCAGCGCTGCGGCTGGGGGCGAGCACAGCGGCATACGGCTCAGGTCTCCCGGTCGGGGGAGCGCGACGAAGAGGGCGCGTTCGCCGAGGTCACGCCACACGTCGAGGCGGCCAAGGTCGCCGGCAACATGGTCGACGTCGGGGAAGGAGCGGGCCAGGGCGGCACGGAGGGAGACCTCGCCGTTCCACGCGGCCGTGACCCACAGCGCAAGCCGCACGGACCCTGGGAGCTCGGACATCAGGCGCCATCGTAGGCCGGACGCCGTGGGCAGGTGGGCGTCCCCAGGTGCCTCCGAGGGCCCGCGGGGGTGGCATAGGGTCATGCCCATGAGCGATGTCCTCGCCTTGGCCGGCGTGTCCGTGAGACGAGGCGCCACGATGCTGCTCGAGGACGTGAACTGGGATGTCGAGGAGGGAGAGCGCTGGGTCATCCTCGGCCCCAACGGAGCAGGCAAGACGACACTTCTGCAGATCGCGGCGGCCCGGCTGCATCCGACGAGCGGGGTGGCGGGAATCCTCGGAGAGGTGCTCGGGGCGGTCGACGTGTTCGAGCTGCGGCCGCGGGTCGGCCTTGCGAGCTCGTCAATGGCCGAGCGGATCCCCGGCGACGAGCTCGTGGGGAACGTCGTCGTCACCGCCTCCTACGGCATTCTCGGCCGGTGGCGTGAGCAGTACGACGACCTCGACTACGTGCGCGCGATGGAGCTGCTCAAGGCGATGGGCGTCGACCACCTCGCGGACCGGCACTACCGCACGCTCAGCGAGGGCGAGCGCAAGCGGGTCCAGATCGCCCGGGCGCTCATGACCGACCCCGAGCTGATGCTCCTCGACGAGCCAGCGGCCGGTCTTGACCTCGGCGGCCGCGAGGAACTCGTCCGCCGGCTGGGAGAGCTGGCCGCCGACACGGACGCGCCGGCGCTCGTCCTCGTGACCCACCACGTCGAGGAGATCCCGCCGTCGTTCACAGACGTCCTCCTGCTCCGCCAGGGCCGGGTCGTGGCGGCGGGGCCCATCCCGATCACCCTCACGGAGGAGAACCTGTCCCAGACCTTCGGGCTGCCCCTCGTGCTCGAGCGACACGGCGACCGCTGGTCGGCCCGCGCTCGGACGTGACCAGACCGTTGCCTCACCCGAGTCCTGAACGACGGAACTGAGGCAGAATCGAAGACGTCACATGTGTGACGCACGAGGCGTCGCCCCGGGTGCGGGCGACACGGATGAAGGTCAGGTGCAACGTGTTCGAGGGTTACGTGTGGATCGTGTGGCTCGGAGTCTCGCTCCTGCTCGTCGCCGTCGAGGCCGCGAGCGGCGACTTCACGTTCCTGATGCTCGCCGGCGGTGCGCTCGGAGGGTCTGTGGCGGCCGCCCTCGGAGCACCGGTCGCGGTCCAGTCCGTGGTCGCCGCCGTGACCGCGGTCGCGCTGGTCTTCACGGTGCGGCCCTGGCTGAAGCACCGGTTCACGGCTGTGAACGAGCCGATGGGGGCCGAGGCCAACCTCGGCAGATCGGCGTACGTGCTCGACCGCGTGACGACCTCCAACGGACGGGTCAAGCTCGCCGGCGAGACGTGGAGCGCCCGCACGACCGGCGACAGCATCGAGCCGGGTGAGGAAGTCGTCGTCGACAGGATCGAGGGCGCAACCGTCGTCGTCAGCCGCGCCCGGATCCTGGGGAGCTGACTGCCACCGGCTCCTGTTTCGCCACCAACGCCTTCTGCGGGCGCCGCCCGCAGCCAAACCCGCGCGACCGGTCAGGAAGCGCGTTCACCAGAACAGACAGGGAGTAGGTCGTGGACCCCGTACTCATCATCCCGGTGCTGATCGTCGTCGTGGCGCTCGTCATCGTGCTGCGCACGGTGCGCATCGTGCCGCAGCAGACGGCGCAGATCGTCGAACGCCTCGGAGGCTACAACAAGACGCTGACGGCGGGGATCCACTTTCTCGTGCCGTTCGTCGACAAGGTGCGCGCCAACATCGACCTGCGTGAGCAGGTCGTGACGTTCCCACCGCAACCAGTCATCACGTCCGACAACCTCGTCGTCAGCATCGACACGGTCATCTACTACTCGGTGATCGACGCCAAGGCAGCCGTCTACGAGATCGCCAACTTCATCACCGGCATCGAGCAGCTCACCGTGACGACGCTCCGTAACGTCATCGGATCCCTCGACCTCGAGCAGACCCTCACCAGCCGCGACCAGATCAACGGCCAGCTCCGCGGGGTCCTCGACGAGGCGACCGGCAAGTGGGGCATCCGGGTGAACCGGGTCGAGCTCAAGGCGATCGACCCACCGCACTCGGTGCAGGACTCGATGGAGCAGCAGATGCGCGCCGAGCGCAACCGGCGCGCGGCCATCCTCACGGCCGAGGGTGTCAAGCAGTCCGCGATCCTCACCGCGGAGGGTGAGAAGCAGAGCCAGATCCTGCGCGCCGAGGGGTCCGCCCAGGCGCGGATCCTCGAGGCGCAGGGCCAGTCCCGCGCCATCCAGCAGGTCTTCGGGGCGATCCACCGCGGCAAGCCGACTCAGAAGCTGCTCGCCTACCAGTACCTCCAGGTCCTGCCGCAGATCGCCAAGGGCGACTCCAACAAGATGTGGATCATCCCGTCGGAGCTGACCGACGCCCTGCGCGGCATCGGGAGTGCCCTCGGCGCCAACGATGCCAGGGCCGACCTGGCCGTGGACGAGTCGTTCGAGCAGAGCCCGGCCGAGGACGACGCATTCGCCGAGACGATCCTCGAGGACCCGGCGAAGGCCCTTGCGGAGGCTCGCGGCCAGGCGGCCCAGGCCAGCGCCGAGTCCACCGAGCACGCCGCGCCCGTGAGTCGCCAGCAGCCACCCATCCGGCCTCCGGCCGACCAGGTGCCGCCGGCTCCCCCGGCGTCTCCCCAGCACGTGACGCCAACGTCGAACCCGACGCCAGTCGACGGCGACGGCGCGGTGCCGGCCGCGTCCGAGGCGCCGCAGAGCGCCTCGCCGGCGACGGACCTGCCCGAGGACGGAGACGGCTCTCCCGCTCGCTGACCGGACCACGCAGCACCCGGCCACCCGCTCCTCTAGGGTGGCCGGGTGTCGTTCTGGTCAGCCGTCGCCATCGCGCTGGCCGGGACCGGTGCGGGCATGATCAACACGATCGTCGGCTCCGGCACGCTCATCACCTTCCCGACGCTGCTCTTCTTCGGTGTCAATCCCCTTGCCGCCAACGTCTCCAACACGGTGGGCCTCGTGGCGGGCGGCGCGAGTGGTGCCTGGGGCTACCGACACGAGCTGACGGGTCAGGCACCCACGGTGCGCCGGCTCATTCCGCTGTCCTTCGTCGGGTCCGTCATCGGCGCCGCCCTGCTCCTCATCCTGCCGCCGAGTGCCTTCAACGCCATCGTGCCGGCCCTCATCGGCATCGCGCTCGTCCTCGTCCTCGCGGGACCGGGCATCCAGGCATGGGCATCCCGGGAACGTCGCGAGCAGCCCGTCTGGCATGCGCCGGTGATGGGCGCAGGCGTGCTCGTCGCGGGAATGTATGGCGGGTACTTCGGCGCGGCCCAAGGGGTTCTCCTCATGGGCCTGTTCAGTGCACTCAGCGCCGAGCCCCTCCAGCGGCTCAACGGCTACAAGAACGTCCTCGCACTCGTGGTCAACCTCGTCGCGGCCGTGCTCTTCGTCATCTTCGCTCGCGAGCACATCGACTGGCTCGTCGTCGTGCTCATCGCCGCCGGCAGCGCCCTCGGTGGGGTCCTCGGCGCCAGTGTCGGGCGACGGCTCCCCCCGAACGGCCTCCGGGCTGTCATCGTCGTCATCGGCGTCGTCGCGATGGTCAAGCTGATCTGGTTCCCGTGATGGGGGTGCACGTCGCACTCGGGCTCGCCGTTGCGCTCGGGGCCTTCGTCCAGGGTTCGATCGGCTTCGGGATCGCCGTCGTCGCCGCACCGTTCATCGTCGTGTGGGCGCCCGAGCTCATGCCGGTGGCGATGCTCGTCGCCAGCCTCGCCGTGCCGGTGGTCCAGCTCGTCCATGGGCCCCGCGAGATCGCGTGGCGGCCCCTGACGTGGGCCATCACCGGTCGCGTCCTCTTCACGCCGGTTGGCGTCTGGGTCGTCACAGCCTTCTCCGTCGACGTCATCGCGGCGCTCGTCGGCGTCCTGCTGCTCCTGACCGTCGCGGTGTCGTTGACCCGAGTGCGCATTCAGGCGAATCCCGGTAGTGCCTTCGCGAGCGGGGCCGTGGCGGGGATCTCGGCCACAGCGGCGTCGATCGGCGGTCCGTTCTTCGCCCTCGTGCTCCAGCACGAGACGCCCGCGCGAATGCGTTCCACGCTGTCGTGGTTCTTCGTCATGGGCTCGGTGATCTCCCTCGCTGGTCTCGCGCTCGGCGGGAGGGTCGACGCGGCGTCGGTGCGGGCCGGCCTCCTCTGGATCCCGTTCGCCGTCGTCGGCTACGCAGCGGCCGGGCCAGCCCGCCGACTGCTCTCCAGCGGTCGCCTCCGGATCGCGGTCCTCGCCTTCTGCGCCATGGCAGGAACCTTTGTCATCATCCGTGCCCTCGCCTCGTGAGGCGCACAGCCACCCGGAACTACCCTTGGCCCGTGCCGATCGCCATCACCGACCACGCGGATCCCCGGCTCGAGGACTACGTCTCGCTCACCGATGTCGCCCTGAGGAGACGGGCCGAGCCGGAGCGCGGCCTCTACATCGCCGAGAGCGAGAAGGTGATCCGGCGGGCCCTCACGGCGGGCCACCAGCCCCGTTCCTTTCTCATGGCGCAGCGCTGGCTCGCGGACCTGGCCGACGTCGTGGGAGACGCGGAGGCGCAGGGGATCCCGGTCTTCGTGGGGGAGCACGACGTCATCCAGCGGCTCACCGGCTTTCATCTGCACCGTGGGGCGCTGGCGTCGATGCAGCGGCCCCGGCTGCCCGACGTCGCCGGGCTCGTCGTCGGCGCGCGCCGGGTCATGGTCCTCGAGGACATCGTCGACCACACCAACGTCGGCGCGATCTTTCGGTCGGCTGCCGGTCTCGGCGTGGACGCCGTCCTCGTGACGCCACGGTGCGCCGACCCTCTCTACCGACGCTCGATCCGCGTGTCGATGGGCACGGTCTTCCAAGTGCCGTGGACTCGGATCGACCCATGGCCCGGGGGCGTCGACGTGCTCCGCCAGCTGGGCCTGACGGTGGCGGCGATGGCACTCTCGGAGGACGCCGTGACCCTCGACGAGTTCGCGGCACACCCCCCGGAGAGGATCGCCATGGTCCTCGGCACCGAGGGCGACGGGATCGGGGCGCGCACCGTGGCAGCCGCCGATGTGACGGTCCGCATTCCCATGGCCGGCGGCGTGGACTCACTCAACGTCGCTGCTGCCTCGGCGGTGGCGATGTGGGGGCTACGCGTGGGTGACCACGCCTGAGGCCGCGCGTTTTCGGGCTCTACTGACGCTTCCGTGGGTGGTTGAGCGCCTGAATGAGAGCACACGGGCGACGGGAAGCGCACACTAGGCGGGGACGGGAGCCACGCTGGGACTGAGCGGGTGCCTGGGGCCGAGCTCAGCGGCATACGGCGTGATCTGTGCAGGTGCTTGACGAGGTTCCCAGGAAAGTTCCACTCGTCTCCGGCCGCGCATCTCCGACAATCCCGCCGCGGCTGGGTCGTCGGCAGGACTCCGGCCGAAAGCGCGTCGACAACCGCACCGCGGCCCGATTGTCGGAGGCGGACCGGCCCACGGTGGGACTTGGGTGGACGCGCGGGCACCGGTCGACCCTGCCCGGCCGGAGATGACCCAGTGAAGAGTGAGCAGAGCCCGTCGCCATGTCCATGAGGTCCGTGGGCGGTCTAGGAGTGGGGCACCCGCACGAGTCGGTCGACGAGCCGGTTCAGCTCCGCTGCGGGGTCATCGGTCAGTCCACCGTGCACCGGCCCCGGCTGGATGACCGTCGACCGAGGGGCGATGATCCAGCCGAACCGCTGCCCCGGCTTGTCGAGCGTGGGCAGCCCTCGTCCGGTCTCGCCCCGGCACACGGCCTGGACCCGACTCAGCATCGCGCGCACTCCGTCGAGCTCGCACTGCGGAGCGAACGAGGCCACGCGGTTCTTGTCCAACTCCCAGGCCGCGTCGAGGAATCCCGCGTCCTGGGAGTAGAGGACGACGCCGACGTTGAGGAACTCCTCTCGGTCGACCCGGGGCACCATCCGGAGCACGACGTACTGGTAGGCCTTCATGCAGCGGCCCTTCCCGGCACCCAGGAGGTGCTGTCGAGACGCGCCTCGAGCAGGGCGCGGTAGGCCGATCGGACCGAGCCGGCGTCGTGCAGGTTGGGTGTCGTCTCGAGCCACTCGTCGGGCACGTCGTTCAGTGCAGCGTCGATGCGCTCGGGCGTGACCAGGGCAGCGAGCTCGTCGTGACGCGCCGCGACATCGCCCGCGACGTCTCGCAGGACGTGCCGACTTGCGTCGAACGCCTGAGCCGCGAATCGCTCGGGCGACGGCGCGCGGCCCGGCCACGAGTGGTGGAAGTAGAGGGCGGCGCCGTGGTCGATGGCGTACGTCTGCCCGTGCCACACGAGGAGGTTGGGGTTGGACCACGTGCGGTCGACATTGGCGGTGAGAGCGTCCAGCCAGATGATGCGCTCAGCAAGGTCCGGGGACGGTGGCTGGGAGCCGTCGTAGCCGAGCGAGCCGGGCAGGAAGTCGACGCCGAGGTTCGTCCCGACGGACGCGGTGAGCAGGTCCTGGACCTCTTCGTCCGCCTCGTACTTCGCGATCCGCTCGTCCAGGGTGATCACGGCGAGGTCGGGGACGGGGACGTCGATGGCCCGCGCAAGACCGGCGACGATGATCTCGGCGACGAGCACCTTCAGCCCCTGGCCCGCGCCGCGGAACTTCATGACGTAGGTGCCGTCGTCGCTGGCCTCGACGATCCCGGGGAGCGAACCGCCCTCCTTGAGCGGGGTGACGTATCGAGTCGCCGTGACCTGTGGCAGCACGCCGTCAGCCTAGTGTGCGTGGGGGCGGATCCTCCGCCCGTCTAGGTGTCTCTGCCCAGTGGGGCGCGCGAGTCCCACGCGGCCGCGCGACGCCAGAGTCCCGGCAGGGAAAGGGCCAGCCCGCCGAGCACCGCTGCCACGACGAAGAACGGCCACGTGGTCTCCCCTCCCGGCGGCAGGGTCCGGGCAGCAAGGCTGGCCGCCGCCACGAGGCCGAAGTTGTACATCATGTCCTGGAGCGTGAACGTGCGGCCAAGGAGCGCATCGGGCACATGGGCCTGCAACAGGCTGTCGGTGCTGATCTTGACGGTCTGGGCCGCGAAGCTGACGACGAAGTTCGTCGCCGAGACAGTCCATGGCGTGAGCCAGGGCGCCAGCGCCACGGCGGCCACCGCGGAGACGGCCAGCAGCCGTGCCGCGTAGGCAATGGGATGCCATCGTTGCGTCAGCCACGGGGCCACGACGGCTGCGAGCCCGAACCCGGCGGCGGCTGCGGCAGCGGCAAGGCCGAAGCCGAGGACGTCTCCCACCGCCTGTCCCGGATGCGCGAACGGGCCCCTGAACAGCACCAGGGTGTGCAGCAGGACGTAGCCGAAGGGCAGGCGCGAGACGAAGACGAGCGCCAGCAGCAGCCGGGCCCGCCGAGGAAGGGTCCGTACGGCCTCGGCGAGCCCCCGGCCGACCTCGGTGAGTACCTGGACCGCGCGAGGTCCGGGGGTTGGCTCATCAGGTCCGATGAAGGGCAGTCGCCGGGCCGCCCAGACGGCGGAGAGCACCCCAACCGCAGCGGCGAGGACGACGAGGGCGTCCGGCCCGAGCGCGCTGACGACACCGCCCAGCGCGCCCCCGAGGAAGTAGGCGACCGACCCGGACGTCGGCGCCACGGCGTTGCCACTGACGAGATGCTCCCGTGCGACGACGTGCGGGAGCGCCGCTGAGAAGCCGGCGAGGATGAAGCGGTTCACCGAGAAGACGAGGAGGACGGCCAGGAAGAACCCGAGGCCGGTGACGCCCAGCATGATGAGCCCTGCGACAGCGAGCATGGCGACAAGCCGGACCAACTGGCTGACGACGATGACCTTCCGGCGCGGCCAGCGGTCCAACAGCGTGCCGGCGAAGGGTCCGACGATGCTGTAGGGCAGCAGCACGACGGCCAAGGCGCCGGCGATCAGCCTGGGGTCTGTGTTCTGCTCCGGGTTGAACAGGACGTGGCTGGCGAGGGCGACCTGGAAGACGCCGTCGCTGCCCTGTGACGTCACCCTGGCGAGGAACAGGCGACGGAAGCCACGGAGCCGGAGCAGCATGACCAGCGCACGCAGGAACGTCACGGCGCCAGCGTACGGGCGTCCCCACGCTGGCCTCCGGTTTCGGACGGCGGCCACGAACAGCACCCGCAGTGTCCTGCCGTTCGATCCGGCCAGCGGACGGGTAGGACGTAGTCATGACCTCGTCCGAGTCGATCGCAGCCGGCCGCGGGACCGCACCCGCCGAGCTGGTCCTCGTCCGTCACGCCGAGAGCGTCGGGAACCTCGCGGCCGAGGCGGCCCGCCGCGAGGGACTGAGCCGTCTGGACCTGGACACCCGGGACCCGGACACCCCGCTGTCCGACCTCGGGCGCGAGCAGGCCGCGGCCCTGGCCGAGCACCTCTCGGGTCTGGAGCCCGGTCGACGCCCTGACATCGTGCTCAGCTCACCGTATGCGCGGGCCGCCGACACGGCCGAGATCGCGTTGGCGGAGTTCAGCGACCTGGCCGTGTTGCGGGACGAGCGGCTGCGTGAACGGGATCTCGGCGCCTTCGACCGACTGACCGGAAGCGGGATCAAGGAGGCCTTCCCCGAGGAGGCCGAGCGACGGGGTGCCGTGGGCAAGCTCTACTACCGGCCGCCCGGTGGCGAGAGCTGGACGGACGTGGCCCTGCGCATCCGGAGCGTGCTTTCCGATATCCGCTCCGACTATGCGGGCAAGCGGGTGTGGGTCTTCACGCACCAGGCCGTCATCATGAGCTTCCGACTCGTCATTGAGGGCCTGGACGAGGCCAAACTCCTCGAGATCGACCGCGAGATGCCGCTCGGCAACTGCTCCCTCACGACGTACCGCGATCGCGACGGGTCTCTGGAGCTCGACTCCTTCGGCGCCGCCGACCATCTCGAGGCTCGTGACGTGTCCAAGACGCATGAGCAGCCGCACGCCGCGGCGACGGGAGAGCCGGATGGCTGAGCGTCTCCCCGGGCAGCCGGACCCCATGAGGGACACCGTGGTCACGCCGAACGTGCTGCGCGACTGGCCGCTGCCGGACCCGTATGGCGACAAATACGACAAGGGCGGATTGCTCATCGTCGGTGGCGGCGCCCAGACGCCCGGTGCGGTGCTCCTCGCCGCCGAGGCCGGGCTGAGGGTGGGAGCCGGAAAGGTCCGGGTGGCGACCGTTCGCAGCATCGCGCCACACCTCGCGACGGCGCTGCCAGAAGCGTTCGTTGAGGGGCTGCCAGAGGAGGAGGATGGCGACCTCGCGCCCGACGGGGCCGAGGAGATCCTGGAGCTGGCCGGTTCCGCGGACGCCGTTCTCCTCGGGCCGGGGATCATGACGCCACAGGCGGCGAACGCGCTTCTCGAGCGCGTGGTGCCGCATCTCGACGCCGCGGTGCTCATCGACGGTCTCGGCATGGCGTATCTGACGGAGAACCTGGACGGGGTGCAGCATCTCGCGGGTCGGGCGCTGCTGACGCCCAACGCCCGGGAACTGGCCATGACGCTTGGTCGGGAGGGCGAAGCACCGGACGAGGATGAGGTCCGGACCCTCGCGGCGGAGCTGTCGCGCAAGACCACGGTTGTCGTCCTCGGCGGCGCGGCCACGTCCTTCGTGGTCACCCCGGAGGGTGCCGTGTGGCGCAACGAGGCCGGGGCGCCAGGGATGGCCGCCTCGGGGTCGGGGGACGCCAAGGCCGGGGCCATCGCCGGACTGCTCGCGCGTGGCGCCCCTCCCGAGCAAGCCGCCGCCTGGGGGGCGTTCATCCATGGCCGCGCGGGGGAGCGGCTCACCGCAGCCGTGGGCCGGGTCGGGTTCCTGGCGCGGGAGCTCGTGCGTGAGCTGCCGGCTGCCCTGGCAGAGATCGAGGTCTGAGCATGCGAAAGGCCCTGTGTCTCGGGCCGAGACACAGGGCCTGCATGGTGTCGAGGGGGGGACTTGAACCCCCACGCCCGTTAAGGGCACTAGCACCTCAAGCTAGCGCGTCTGCCATTCCGCCACCCCGACAAGGTGATGTGCAAGCGGTCCCCACGCACGTCTGGGGCTCCCTTGCGGCGAGGTGAAACGGTAGCACGCGGCCCCAGCAAATGACCAAACGGGTGGCGGGCACCCGGCGAGCTCAGCGGCATACGCTGACGCCATGACGAGCCACGACGCGAAGGACACGTCCGCAGCGCCCCGGCCCACCGCGGAGGACGAGGTGGTGCGGATCTGCCGGGACCTGATCCGCATCGACTCGTCCAACTATGGGGACGGCAGTGGACCGGGGGAGCGCAAGGCCGCCGAGTACGTCATGGCGGAGCTCGCGGAGGTCGGGCTCGAGGCGGAGCTGCTCGAGAGCAACCCGGGGCGCTCGACCGTCGTCCTGCGGCTCGAGGGCGAGGATCCGGAGCGACCGGGGCTCGCCGTGCACGGCCACCTCGACGTCGTGCCCGCCAACGCGGCCGACTGGCAGGTCGACCCCTTCGCCGCCGAGGAGCGCGACGGCTGCATCTGGGGGCGCGGCGCCGTCGACATGAAGGACATGGACGCGATGATCCTGGCCAACCTGCGCGAGTTCGCGCGCACCGGGACGCGGCCGGCCCGGACGACGACCTTCGTGTTCTTCGCCGACGAGGAGGCCGGGGGAGTCCATGGGAGTCATTGGCTCGTCGACAAGCATCCCGGGTGGTTCGAGGGAGTGACCGAGGCGGTCAGCGAGGTCGGCGGCTACAGCGTGACCGTCCCGACTCCTCAGGGCGAGCAGCGCGCCTACCTGCTGCAGACCGCGGAGAAGGGCATCATCTGGCTCCGCCTCCGCGCGCATGGCCGCGCTGGCCACGGGTCGGTGCCCAACGACGAGAACGCGATCGTCCGGCTCGCCGCGGCCATCGGCCGCATCGCGGGGCACGAGTGGCCCCGCGAGTACATCGCCTCGGTCAAGCAGCTGCTCGACGGCCTCAGCGGGCTCACGCACATCCCGTATGCCGCTGGGCTCGACCCGCTCCTGGCCGTCCTTGGTGGGGCGCAGGGTTTCGTGCGCGCGACGCTGCAGGACACGGCGAACGTGACGATGCTCGAGGGTGGCTACAAGCACAACGTCATCCCGCAGTCCGCGTCGGTCGCCGTCGACTGCCGCTTCCTGCCGGGGCACGAGGACTCGCTGCTGTCCACGGTCCGTGAGCTCGCGGGGGAGCACGTCGAGGTCGAGGTCGTCCATCGAGACATCGCGCTCGAGGCGCCCTGGGACGGCGACCTCGTGGAGGCGATGAAGCAGTCGCTGCTGCGTGCGGACCCCGGGGCGACCGTCCTGCCGTACTGCCTGTCCGGTGGCACCGACAACAAGGCGCTGGCGGGTCTCGGCATCCGAGGCTATGGCTTCGCGCCACTGCGTCTGCCGGCCGGCCTCGACTTCGCGCCGATGTTCCACGGCATCGACGAGCGGGTCCCGGTCGACTCGCTCCGGTTCGGAGCGCGGGTGCTGGGCGACTTCCTCCGGACCTGCTGAACCTGCTGAAGCGGCCCTGCGGTCAGGCAGTGCGCTGGACGCGCATGATCTTGCGCCGCAGCCAGAAGCGGTGGACGCCGCCCTCGTACCGGACCGACCGAGCCAGCTCCCACCGGCCGTACTCGGCGTGCTCACGCACGGCCTGACGCGCCGCTGCCTTGGAGGTGCGGCGGTCGAACGTCAGGACGCGGTACTCGTACTCGGTCATCGCCGAACATTGTGACATCACCGAGGCACCCGAGCCGGGAACGCCAACTGGTGCCCTCAAGCCGCAACACACCCGCCTATCGACTGCCACCCCCTGCTGCACCAGGGGGCAGCAGGCGACAAGCGGGTGTGTTGCCTGCTGGGAGGGGGCTCAGCAGGCTCCGGAGGGGTGCAGGCGCGCCACGTGGCGGACATCTACCTGAGGTAAGGTCGCCGGGTCCGGTCCAGGGGGATCGGGGGAACCGCCCGCCCTGCGGGCCTGATCGGCCCAGGAGGGCATGAGATGTTGAACAGGACCCGCCGCTTCGCGATTGCTACGGTCGTGCTGCCCGTTGCGTTCGTGGCGGCCTGCGGCACGGCGACCGAGACGGAGGCTCCGGCCGCCAACCAGACGTCCGCAGCCAGCCCGGCCTCGCAGACCTCAACCACGCCGGCGGCCCAGGGACATGCGGACAAGGACGCCTTCATCGCCGCCATCAAGTCCGGCAGCGAGCAGATGACCAGCGCCCACGTCGAGATGGTCATGGAGGTCAAGGGCGAGAACATCACGATGTCCGCTGACACGAAGATCGACCCCAAGAACCCGGCCATGCGAATGTCGATGGACATGGGCAGTGCCATGAAGCTCGACATGATCATGCTCGACAGGGTCCTGTACCTGCAGGGCATCCCCGGCATGGGAGAGGGCAAGTGGGCCAAGATGGCCGTGACCGGGGAGATGGCCAAGGATTTCGAGAAGTCCCTCGAACAGGCCGACCCCTCGAAGATGGCGGCGACGTACGAGGAGGCCATCACGGACGTGAAGTTCGTCGGCCCTGACACCGTCGACGGTGAGAGCCTGCAGCACTACGAGGTGACGATGGACACCAAGGCGCTCGGCGACACCCTGCCCGATGGCGCTGCTGGGTTGCCCGACACCGTGGTCTACGACATGTGGCTGGATGCGGAGGACCGGATCCGCCAGGTCGTCTTCTCCGTCGCTGATGTCAAGGCCGAGATGACGATGAGCAAGTACGGCGAGCCGGTGGACATCAAGGCTCCAGCAGCCGCCGACATCGTCGAGGTGCCCACCTCCTGACGCGCCCCACCTGACCAACGGGTGAACGGCCCGCGAACGTCGTCCGCGTTCGCAGGCCGTTCCCCTTTCTCCCGCGCTTTTCCTGTGGACCAATCTGTGTCGCCGGCGACGTGCGTCGACTACGGTCGAGTCATGACCGTGGAGCCCCGCGCAGCCCTGGAGCGGCTCATCAGTGCCCTCGAACGCCACTACGAGGCAGCGGGATCGACGAGGGACCCCGACCATCCGCTCGTCATGGCAGCGGCCCAGGACCTCGCCGAGGCGTTCGACGAGTACGACGAAGCCCTCTTCGACGCCACCGAGGTCGCGACGCCCCTGGCCGTCTACGGTGACGACTTCGACGGCCACGAGGACGAGGACGACAGCGACACCGTCTATGCCGGGCTCGACCCCGACGAGTACGACGACGAGGACGACGACGAGGACGACGACGAGGACGACCTCGTCGAGGACGATGAGGACGACCTCGACTACGACGACGAGGACGAGCTGGACGACGAGGACGAGCTGGGCGACGACGAGGACGAGGCGCAGGACGGCGTGAAATCCCAGGCCTGACGTGACCGCTGCTGAGTCACCGGGGGCTCACGGGCGTGCGGACACGTCGTCCAGAGCCTCGACGATCTCCGGTGGGAGCGTGAGCTCGAGGCTGGACAGGGCGGTCCGCAGCTGTGCTCCCGTCCTCGCCCCGACGACCGGAGCAGTGACTCCGGGCCGGTCCCGGACCCAGGCCAGCGCCACCTCGCTGGGAGTGACGCCGAGGCCACGGGCCGCCATGACGACCGCTTCGGACACCCGTCTGGCCTGGTCGTCGAGGAACCGTTCGGCGAAGCCCGGGAAGTCCGGGGAGGTGGCGCGCGACCCGGCCGGTACGCCGGAGCGGTACTTGCCCGTGAGCACGCCGCGCCCCAGGGGCGACCAGGCCAGGACGCCGAAGCCGAGCGTCTCAGCGGCGGGAAGGACCTCTCGCTCGGGCTCCCTCTCCACGAGTGAGTACTGGATCTCATTGACCACCAAAGGGACTCTCGCCTGTTCCAGCAGGGTCAGCGCTCTAGAGACCTGCCAGCCCGTGTAGTTGGAGACGCCGACGTAGCGGGCGCGACCAGTCGCGACCGCCCATTCGAGGGCGGAGAGGGTCTCCTCGAGCGGAACGTCGTCGGACCACGTGTGCGCGAGCCAGAGGTCGACGTGGTCGGTGCGCAGCCGCCCGAGCGAGGTGTCGAGCTGGTGCATCAGGGTGCGCCGAGAGACGTCGACCCGGCGTTCGTCGCCCACGCGATGGATCCCCGACTTGGTGCAGATGACGAGGTCCTCCCGCGACACGGCCTGGTCGAGCATCTCTCCGATGAACGTCTCGGCGTCGCCGCCGCCATAGCCATAGGCGGTGTCGATCAGGTCGCACCCGGCATCGAGGAAGGCGCGCACGTGGTCGCTGGCCTCGTGGCGGTCGACCGCGTTGCCCCACGTCATCGTCCCGAGGGCGAGCGGGGCGATCCGGAGGCCCGAGGAGCCGACACGCCTGTGCATGACCACGCACGCTAGTCGCTCGGGGCGGCTGCTCCGGCCTTTCCGAACCACAACCGCGGTACCGATAGCCTCCCAGCATGCGACTCGCAGTGAACCTCGGCTACTGGGACCGCGCCGATGCAGCGCACGACATGGTGGCCATCGCCCAGGAGGCGGACCGGCTCGGCTACGACAGCGTGTGGGTTGCCGAGGCCTACGGCTCCGATGCGCCCTCGATGCTCGCGTGGATCGGAGCGCTCACCGAGCGAATCCACCTGGGGTCCGCCGTGATGCAGATCCCGGCCCGGACGCCGGCGATGACGGGGATGACCGCGGCGACGATCGACACGATGTCGGGCGGGCGCTTCCGGCTCGGCCTCGGCGTGTCCGGTCCCCAGGTCAGCGAGGGGTGGCACGGTGTCCGGTTCACCAGCCCGCTCGCGCGGACTCGTGACTACGTCGAGATCGTCCGGTCCGTCCTTCGCCGCGACCGGGTCGCCCACGACGGACCGCACTACGAGCTGCCACTGCCGGACGGTCCGGGCAAGGCGCTCAAGCTGGGCTCCCGCCCGCTGCGCAGCGAGATTCCCGTCTACCTCGCGGCCGTAGGCCCGCGGAACCTCGGCCTGACGGGTGAGATCGCCGACGGGTGGCTGGCCATCTTCCTCAGCCCCGAGCATGCAGGCGAGCAGATCGAGGTCATCTCTGCGGCACGTCGCGCGGCGGGGCGGGGGACGGAGCAGGACCCCATGGCCGGCTTTGACGTCGTGTCCGCTACCCCCGTCGTCCTCGTCGACGACGTCGCCGCCGCCGCGGACCTGCTGCGTGACTACTGCGCCCTCTACATCGGTGGGATGGGTTCTCGGGACCAGAACTTCTACAACCAGCTCGCCTGCCGGATGGGCTTCGAGGAGGAGGCGGCCCGGATCCAGGACCTCTATCTCGGCGGGCACCACCGCGAGGCGGCCGCTGCCGTCCCGCTCGAGTTCATCGACGAGACTGCGCTGCTCGGGTCTCCGCAGCGGGTGGCGAAGCGCCTGCGCCGCTACGAGGACGCCGGAGTGACCACGCTCGCGGTGGCCACCGGGGGCAGGATGACCCGAGAGCAGGCGACGGCGACCCTCGACGTTCTCGCGAAGGTGCACCAGATCCCCGCGCGGTGACCCCCGCTCGGGGTGCACAGTGAGTCCGGATAGGGTGCTCCACTGTGTCCTGCTGCGATCCAACGGCCGAATCGGGACGGCACACCAGCGTTCGTCGATCCAGAAGGTTTGTGAAGCGTGGCTGACCTGAGCTATCTCGACGCCGTCATCCTCGGCATCGTCGAGGGCCTGACCGAGTACCTCCCCGTCTCCTCGACGGGCCACCTCACCATCGCCGAGAAGATGCTCGGCCTCGAGGTCGACGATCCCGCGGTGACGGCATACACCGCGGTCATCCAGCTGGGCGCGATCGCCGCCACCCTGATCTACTTCTTCAAGGACATCATGCGGTTCGCCCGGGCCTGGTTCCGTGGGCTGGGAGGACCAGAGGGGCGCCGGGATCCCGACTATGGGCTGGCCTGGGCCGTCGTCATCGGCTCGATCCCGGTTGGCTTGGTGGGATTCGTCTTTCGCGATCTCATCGCGGGCCCGCTGCGTAGCCTGTGGGTGGTTGCCATCGCCCTGGTGCTCTGGAGCATCGTCATGGTGGTCGCTGAGCGGGCCCACACGGCGTTCGAGCGCCGGGGCGCGGTCCGAGGGGAGCACACCGTGACCCCGGTCGACGGACTCGTCATCGGCCTGGTCCAGTGCTTCTCGCTCATCCCCGGGGTCTCTCGCTCCGGCGCGACCATCTCGGCGGGTCTGGCCCGTGGCATCGACCGGGTGACGGCCACCCGCCTCAGCTTCTTCCTCGCGATCCCGGCCCTCACGGCCGCGGGGTTCTTCCAGGCAATCGAGGAGCGCGCGAACCTCGCCCGCCTGGGGATCGGCCCCATGGTCGTCGGCCTCGTCGTGGCGTTCACGGTTGCCTATGCCTCGATCGCCTGGCTGCTGCGGTTCGTCGCCTCCAACAGCCTGTTGCCGTTCGTGTGGTACCGCGTTGGCCTCGGCGCCCTGCTGGCCGCCGCTCTCGCCGCGGGCTGGATCACCGCCACCTAGCCACTGGGCCGTGGGCGGGCGATCACCCCGTCAGAGCCAGCCTGAGCGCTTGAACCTCGTCCAGAGGAACAGGCACACCGCGACGATCACGGCGAGCACCACGAAGTACCCGTAGTAGTACTCGGAACCACCGACGTTGACGCTCGCCTCCAGTTCCGGCATGCCGTCGAAGTTCATCCCGTAGATCCCCGCGATCATGGTGGGAACCGCGGCGATGGCAACCCAGGCGGAGATCTTGCGCATGTCCGAGTTCTGCTGCACGGACACACTCGCCAGGTGCGCCGAGAGGATGACGGTCAGAAGCCGGTCATAGCTCTCCACGTGGTCGTTGACGTGGCGCAGGTGGTCCGCGACGTCGCGGAACAGGTGGCGCAGGTCGACGTGCAGCTCCTCGCCGCTGTCCCGCTCCAGGTAGCCGGCCAAGGAGTCGGCGAGGGGGCCGCTCGCCCGCCGGAACTCGAGCACCTCTCGCTTGAGCCGGTAGATCGCATTGGCGTCGCCGACGCCGTCCTCGCCGACGACCTGTGCCTCGATCTCGTCGAGGTCGATCCCGAGCTCATGATCCACGTCGACGTAGTGGTCGACGACGGAGTCCATCACCGCGTGCATGACGACCAGTGGCCCGAGCTCCAGAAGCTCGGGATGCTCCTCGAGCTGCTCCCGGACGTCGGTGAGGGGGTTTCCCTCGCCGTGGCGGACGGTGACGACGAAGCGGTCACCGATGAAGAGCATGACCTCGCCGGTCTCGATGTCACTCGTCTCGTCGATGTATCGCAGGGTCTTGAGCACGACGAAGAGGGAGCCCTCGTACTGCTCGATCTTCGCGCGCTGGTTGCCCATCACCGCGTCCTCCACCGCGAGGGGATGGAGCCCGAGCTCGTGCCTGACCAGCCCGAACTCCTCGTCGGTCGGGTCCTTGAGGCCGATCCAGAGGAAGCCCTCGGCACCGTCACGGAGGGTCGCGAGCTCGTCGCTGAGGTCGCCGCACTCAAAGCGTTGGCCCTGTCGGTAGAGGGCCTGGTCCACGATCACAGCCCTACTCCACCACAGCACCACGCCGTATGCCGCTGGGCTGGCTCGGCGCGTCTAGGCTGGCCGGGTGCCCACCGTCCTCTTCGTCCGCCATGGCAGGTCGAGCGCCAACACCAGCGGCGTGCTCGCCGGTTGGACACCGGGGGTCTTCCTCGACGAGACGGGCGAAGCGCAGGCCTCCAGGGTCGGCGCCGCCATCGCCGCAGCCGAGCTGCAGATCGCGGAGCTCGTCTCGTCACCCCTGGACCGGTGCGTCCAGACGGCCGACCTCATCGCGGGTCACCTGGGGACGGTGACCCGGGCGGTGCACCCGGGACTGGGGGAGTGCCGGTACGGTGCGTGGACCGGACGGCGGATCACGGACCTGGTCTCCGACCCGCTGTGGAAGGTCGTCCAGGACCGTCCGAGTGAGGCGCGGTTCCCGCCGTCCGACGCCTACGAGGCGGAATCGCTCGCCGACGTCCAGGATCGGGCCCTGCGCACGGTGCGCGAGACCGACGCCCACGTGCTCGAGCGGCATGGGCCGGACGCCGTGTGGGTTGCGGTCTCGCACGGCGACGTCATCAAGGCGGTGCTGGCCCATGCTGCAGGGGCCCATCTCGACGACTTCCAGCGCTTCGTGGTTGACCCGGGCTCCGTCAGCGTCGTGCGCTACACGAGCCGCAAGCCCTTCCTGCTCCGTCTCAACGACATCGCGGGTGACCTGCACGCGATCCGCCCGGCGACGGGTCCGAGGGTCGACGGCGATGCGGAGGTCGGCGGCGGAGCGGGGCGCCCTGACGCCGCCGCTGTGCCCGACGACGACCCGTCTGTCCTGGACTAGGGTGCCGTCCCGGGTGCGTGAACAGGGTGCTCCAACAGGGTCGGATAGGGTCGCTGGTATGACGTTCCAGGAGTTCGAACCGGCGGCGCGCTTCGTGGCGGGCACGGTCGGACCCACGGGCAACCGCACCTTTTACCTGCAGGCCAGCGACGGCCGGCGCGTCGTCACGGTGGCCGTCGAGAAGCAGCAGGTGTCGGTCCTGGCCGACCGCATCAACGACGTTCTCGACCAGCTGGCGCCGACGACTGCCATCGAGCCCGGGCAGCCCGGCGGTGCGCCGGAGGACACCGAACCGCTCGAGACTCCGTTCGAGGAGGACTGGCGCGTCCAGACCCTGTCCCTGGCCTGGGACGAGGGACGTCAGTGTCTCGTCATCGAGTGCCACGACCACGACCCGGACGAGCTCGAGGGAGCCGAGCCGTCCGAGGACCCCGTGGCCGGCGGTGCCGAGGCGGACGAGGAGTCGCCCTTCTCGAGGAACTCGCTGCGGGTGACCCTGGACCCCCCGCAGGCGCGGGCCTTCGCACGGCGGAGCCTGTCGATCGTCGCGGCCGGCCGGCCCCCCTGCCCCTTCTGCGGTGGCCCCCTCGACCCGACGGGCCACATCTGCCCTCGGGCCAATGGCTACCGTCGCTGACGGCGGCTTCCAGGCCGCGCCCGACGACGCGGCGCTGCACGGGGATCTCGAGGTCGTCGGGCGAGTGGCCGACTCGTCCAACCTCTCCGTGCTGGTGCGGCTCCTCGCCGAGGACGGCGCTCATGCCATCTACAAGCCGGTGCGCGGGGAAGCGCCGTTGTGGGACTTCCCGGAGGGCACCCTCGCGGGCCGGGAGGTGGCCGCGCACCTCGTGTCGGAGGCCGGCGGCTGGCATGTCGTCCCGCCGACCGTCCTGCGCGACGGTCCGCTCGGTCCCGGGTCGGTCCAAAGGTGGATCGGCGACCCGTTCTCGCCGCTCGCCGACGACCTCGTCGTCGACCTCGTGCCGGAGGGGAAGGTGCCGCCCGGTTGGATCGCCACCTTCTCCGGAGAGACGCCGTCCGGTCGGGCCGTCACCGTGGTCCACTCCACCCGCGAGGACGTTCGATCCCTCGCCGTGCTCGACGCAGTGATCAACAACTCGGATCGGAAGGGTTCCCACTGCCTACGCGACACGACTGGGCGGCTGTGGGCCATCGACCACGGCGTCAGCTTCCACGCCCAACCGAAGCTGCGGACCGTGCTCTGGGGCTGGGCGGGCGATCCCTTGGTTGATGGCGACCTCGCGCGTCTCGAGCGACTGCTCGACGCGCTGGACGATGCCACGCGCGGCCTCACGGACGCCTTGGAACGGTTGCTGCCCCACGCCGACGTCGCTGCTCTCCGTGGACGGGTCGAGAGCCTGCTCCGTCGGCGCCGCCACCCCCGGCCGAGCCCGGGCTGGCCGGCCGTGCCCTGGCCCCCGCTCTGACCTCCCACCCCGAGCGAGTGAACAAGAACTGCTGCGCAATTCTTGTTCACTCGATCGGCCTTGTTCACGTGATCTGGGCAGGGGAGGGCGATCCCGGAGACGCCGGATAGAGTCTGCGCGTGAAGAGTTGGCCCGCAGCGTTCGTCCCCCAGGTTCCCGGTCGATCGCCTGAGGTGCGAGTCAGGGACACGGTGACGGGCGAGCTCCTCCCCGCCGCCGAGGGGGAGTCCGCATCGGTCTACGTGTGCGGGATCACCCCGTACGACGCCACCCATCTGGGGCATGCAGCCACCTACGTAACTTTCGACCTACTCGTTCGCGTCCTGCGCGACAGCGGGGTCGCCGTGCGCTACGTCCAGAACATCACCGACATCGACGACCCGCTCCTCGAGCGCGCCGAGCGGGACGGCATCGGATGGGAGGAGCTGGCGACCCGGGAGATCGACCTCTTCCGGGAGGACATGACCGCCCTCGCCGTCCTGCCCCCTGACGAGTACCTCGGAGCTGTCGAGAGCATCCCGACCTTCATCGAACCGATCGAGAAGCTCCTCGCCTCTGGCGATGCCTACCTCGTGCCTGCCCCGGACGCATCCCGAGCCGGGGCCCACGACGTCTACTTCGATGTCAGCCGCGACCCCAAGTTCGGCTCGGTCAGCCGGCTCGACGAGGCGAGCATGCTCGAGCTCTTTGCCGAGCGAGGCGGCGACCCGGACCGCCCCGGCAAGCGCAACCGCCTCGACGCTCTCATGTGGCGGGCGCACCGAGGGGGGGAGCCGTCCTGGGAGGGCGGCCAACTCGGCCCCGGGCGCCCCGGCTGGCACATCGAGTGCGCGTGCATCGCCTGCAACCGCCTCGGGGTCCCCATCGACATCCAAGGCGGCGGGACCGACCTCATCTTCCCGCACCACGAGATGAGCGCCGCGCATGCCCGGGCCTTCAGCGGCGAGCCGACGTTCGCCCGGGCCCATGTCCACCAGGGCATGGTCGGCCTCGACGGCGAGAAGATGAGCAAGAGCAAGGGCAACCTCGTCTTCGTGTCCGAGCTGCGGCGCCGTGGCGTCGACCCGATGGCGATCCGGCTGGCCCTGTTGGCCCGGCACCATGACGAAGACTGGTTCTGGGAGGACGGCGACCTTGCGAGCGCGCAGGAGCGCCTCGCGACGTGGCGCGCGGCCGTCTCGGGCAACGGCGGCCCGCCGGCGGAGCAAACGGTCACCGAGGTTCGGGCCGCCCTCGCGGACGACCTCGACAGCCCCCGTGCGCTCGCCGCCGTCGACCGCTGGTCAAAGGAGTCCCTCACCCACGGTGGTGACGACCTTGGAGCTCCCGGCGTGCTGGCCCGAGCCCTCGACGCGCTCCTCGGCGTCCGCCTCTGACTCTTCGGCAACACACTGGGCACCGGGGAACCCACGGCGGTGGTTCCCGCGGCGGGTTGGTCGTTGCTCGGTGTGTTGCGGTCTGAGGGCTCGGGAGTAGCGGGAGGTGCGTTGGACCGGAAGCCAGCTCAGTGGCCTACGGAATGAATGATCTTGCGTCACAGAGGAACTCGGCGCCCATGGCCGCAGACCTCGAGGGAAGGGCTCTCGCGAGTCGACCGCGAAGCGCGGGCGCGGAGTGCACACTCGACTGGAGGGAGCGGGCGGGGAGGTCGGGCTTCGTGCGGAAGTCAGCTCAGCGGCATACGGAATGAATGAGGTTGTGCCACAGGGGGACTCAGCGGCCGCTCTGGTCGTCGTCGCGCCCGCGGAGGTAGCGCTCGAACTCACGGGCGATGGCATCCCCAGTGGCCTCCGGCAGCTGGGCAGTGTCCTGCGCCTCTTCCAGCGACTGGACGTACTCCGCCACCTCCTCGTCGGACTGGGCGAGCTCGTCCACGCCGCGCTCCCAGGCACGGGCGTTCTCCTCGAGGTCGCCGTGCGGGATCGTCACGCCGAGCAGGGACTCGATGCGCCTCAGGAGGCTGAGCGTCGCCTTGGGTGAGGGGGAGCTGCCGGCGTAGTGGGGCACTGCGGCCCACGCGGACACCGCCGGGAGGCCCGCGTCGCTCGCGGTCGCGCTGAGGACACCCACGATCCCGGTCGGTCCCTCGTAGCGGCTCGCCTCCACGTCGAAGCGGTGGATGGCCGCGTCGTCCTCGGCCGTCGCCGTGACCGGGATGGGGCGGGTGTGCGGAACGTCGGCGAGGAGCGCCCCGATCGTGACGATCGTGGTCACACCAAGCTGCTGGGCGAGCTCGAGCAGCTCCATGGAGAACGCACGCCAGCGCATGGACGGCTCGATGCCCTGGACGAGCACGACATCACGGTCGAAGCCAGTCTCGGTTGCGACCAGGATGCGCGTCGTCGGCCAGGACAGCACCCGTCGACCGTCCTCGGTGCTGACGCGCGGGCGGTTCACCTGGAAGTCGTAGTAGTCCTCGGGGTCGAACGCCGCGACGAGCTCGGCGTCCCAGACGTCGGCGAGGTGCCGGACAATGGAGCTGGCCGCCTCACCGGCGTCGTTCCAGCCCTCGAAGGCCGCGATGAGCACCGGGTCGACGAGCTCCGGGACGTCCTCGAACTCCAGCACGTGGCCTCCTCTCACCGGGTGCGCGTGCGCCCTCGATCTCACCCTATGCCGCACAGGGCCCCCGTCACAGCGACCTCGCGGCGACCACAGTTCGGCACTTCGCGAGGCAAGCGGGCGGACTTCCCTAGAATTGGAGATCCTGCCATCCACGAGAGAAGAGCCGTGACCGACACCGAGCTCCGTCCTGACGCCACCGAGGCCCTCGCCACGACCCTTCGCGAGCGGATCATGGTCCTCGACGGCGCCATGGGCACTGCGATCCAGCAGGAACGACCCGACGAGGCGGGCTACCGCGGCGAGCGGTTCGCCGACTGGCCGACCGACCTGCAGGGCAACAATGACCTGCTCACGCTGACCCAACCCGATCTCATCGCCAGGATCCACCGCGGGTACCTCGATGCCGGCGCCGACATCATCGAGACCAACACGTTCAACGCGACCGCCATCTCGCTCGGCGACTACCAGATGAGCGAGCTCGCCCACGAGCTGAACCTCGAGGCGGCCAGGCTGGCCCGCCGCGAGGCCGACGCGATGACGGCCCGGACCCCTGACCGCCCGCGGTGGGTGGCCGGCGCCATCGGGCCGACCACCCGCACGGCCTCGATCTCCCCGGACGTCAACGACCCCGGCGCGCGCAACGTCACCTTCGACCAGCTCGTCGCGGCCTATGCGGACGCTGCGCGCGGCCTCGTCGAGGGCGGAGCCGACCTCCTGGTCATCGAGACGATCTTCGACACGCTCAACGCCAAGGCCGCGATCTTCGCCGTCGAGAGGACGTTCGAGCAGTTCGGCCGTCGCTGGCCGGTCATCATCTCCGGCACGATCACGGACGCCTCGGGCCGCACCTTGTCCGGGCAGGTGACGGAGGCCTTCTGGAACTCGGTCCGGCACGTGCGTCCGCTCGCGGTCGGTCTCAACTGCGCCCTCGGCGCCAAGGAGCTCCGGCCCTACATCAGTGAGATGGCCCGCGTCGCAGACTGTTTCGTCTCGTGCTATCCGAACGCCGGGCTGCCCAACGCCTTCGGTGAGTACGACGAGGTGCCGGAGGAGACCGCGGCCATCATCGCGGAGTTCGCCGCCTCGGGGCTGGTCAACCTCGTCGGCGGCTGCTGTGGCACCACGGCCGAGCACATCGCCGCGATCGCCCAGGCGGTCGACGGCAAGCCGCAGCGAGAGGTCGTGCCGATCGCACCGGCCATGCGGTTGTCCGGTCTCGAGCCGTTCACCATCACCGAGGACAGCCTCTTCGTCAACGTCGGTGAGCGGACCAACATCACCGGGTCGGCCCGCTTCCGCACGCTGATCAAGGACGGCGACTACGACACGGCGCTCTCCGTTGCCGCCCAGCAGGTCGAGAACGGTGCCCAGGTCATCGATGTCAACATGGACGAGGGGATGATCGACGGGGTCGCCGCGATGGACCGTTTCCTCCGGCTCGTCGCGAGCGAGCCGGAGATCAGCCGGGTGCCGGTCATGATCGACTCCTCGAAGTGGGAGGTCATCGAGGCCGGGCTCAAGTGCGTCCAGGGCAAGGGGATCGTCAACTCCATCTCGCTCAAGGAGGGGGAGGAGGCGTTCGTCGAGCACGCCCGGCTGGTGCGTACCTACGGTGCAGCCGCCGTCGTCATGGCGTTCGACGAGGACGGCCAGGCCGACAACCTGGAGCGTCGCACCCAGATCTGTTCGCGGGCCTATCGGATCCTCACCGAGGACGTCGGGTTCCCCGCCGAGGACATCATCTTCGACCCCAACGTGTTCGCCGTGGCCACGGGCATCGAGGAGCACGCCTCCTACGGTCGCGACTTCATCGAGGCGACACGCTGGATCAAGCAGAACCTTCCGGGCGCCAAGGTCTCCGGCGGGATCTCGAACGTGTCCTTCTCGTTCCGGGGCAACAACCCGGTCCGTGAGGCGATCCACGCCGTGTTCCTCTACCACGCCATCGCGGCCGGCCTCGACCTGGGCATCGTCAACGCGGGTGCACTGGCCGTCTACGACGAGATCGACGAGGAGCTTCGGGACCGGATCGAGGACGTCGTGCTCAACCGGCGGCCGGACGCGGCGGAGCGGCTGCTCGAGATCGCCGAGCGGTACAACCGCGCGGCCGGGGTCGACGCCGTCAGCGAGGAGGAGTGGCGATCGTTCCCAGTGCGCGACCGGATCACCCACTCGCTCGTCAAGGGCATCGACGGCCACGTCGAGGAGGACACCGAGATCCTCCGCGCCGAGATCACGGCCTCCGGAGGCCGGCCCATCGAGGTCATCGAGGGCCCGCTCATGGACGGGATGAACGTCGTCGGCGACCTCTTCGGGGCCGGGAAGATGTTCCTGCCGCAGGTGGTCAAGAGCGCTCGGGTCATGAAGAAGGCGGTCGCCTACCTCATCCCGTTCATCGAGGAGGAGAAGGCGAAGAACCCCGAGCTGGTCAAGCAGAAGGACACCAACGGCACCATCGTCATGGCCACGGTCAAGGGGGACGTCCACGACATCGGCAAGAACATCGTCGGCGTCGTCCTCCAGTGCAACAACTACGAGGTCATCGACCTCGGCGTCATGGTGCCGGCCCAGAAGATCATCGAGGCGGCGAAGGAGCACGACGCCGACCTCATCGGGCTGTCCGGCCTGATCACGCCGTCACTCGACGAGATGGTCGGGTTCGCCGCGGAGATGCAGCGCCAGGGCTTCGAGATCCCGCTCCTCATCGGTGGCGCGACGACCTCGCGGGCGCACACCGCCGTCAAGGTCGACCCGAAGTACGACGGGCCGGTGGTCTGGGTCAAGGACGCGTCCCGGTCCGTTCCGACCGCGGCCGCCCTGCTCAACGCGGACCACCGGGCGCGGCTCATGCTCGACGTCAAGAGCGACTACGACGCCCTGCGGGCACGTCACGCCGCCAAACACGACCGGCCGCTGCTCACGCTCGAGCAGGCCCGGGCCAACGCGACGCCCATCTCCTGGGAGGGATACCACCCACCGCGCCCCCACCTGCTGCTGCAGCAGGAGAAGGACGTGTCCCCGGTCGTCTGGCACCAGGGCAAGACGCAGCACGTCCGCGTCTATCGGCACTACCCGATCGACGAGCTGCGGCGCTACATCGACTGGCAGCCCTTCTTCAACGCCTGGGAGCTCAAGGGATCCTTCCCGGACATCCTCAACAACCCAGCGAGCGGGCAGGCGGCCCGCAAGCTGTACGACGACGCGCAGTCCATGATCGACCTTGTCATCAGCGAGGGCTGGCTCACCGCGAGCGCCGTCGTGGGCCTGTTCCCGGCCAACTCCGTCGGTGACGACATCGAGGTCTACCTCGACGAGCTCCGGGAGACGCCGGTCACCGTCCTGCACCACCTGCGCCAGCAGGGTCAGCACCGTCCGGGGATCCCCAACCGCAGCCTCTCGGACTTCGTCGCTCCGAGGACCACGGGCCTGCGTGACTACGTCGGCGCCTTCGCGGTCACGGCCGGCCTGGGCGCGCAGGAGCGGGTGGCGGCATTCCGCAAGGACCTCGACGACTACAACGCGATCCTGCTCGAGTCGGTGGCCGACCGGCTCGCGGAGGCGTTCGCCGAGCGGATGCACGAGCGGGTCCGCAAAGAGCTGTGGGGTTACGCGCCGGACGAACACCTCGACAACGGCGCGCTCATCAGGGAGCAGTACGACGGGGTCCGACCGGCACCGGGCTACCCGGCGTGCCCGGAACACACCGAGAAGGCGACGCTGTGGGAGCTGCTGGACGTCGAGGCGTACACCGGCATCCAGCTGACCGAGGGGATGGCCATGTGGCCCGGGGCGTCCGTCTCCGGCTGGTACTTCTCGCACCCGGAGTCGCAGTACTTCGTCGTCGGCAGGCTGGGGCGCGACCAGGTGGCCGACTACGCCGAGCGCAAGGGCTGGACGGTCCGTGAGGCGGAGCGGTGGCTCTCCGCAAACCTCGCCTATGACCCCGAGGACTGACGTGGCGACGGCGCGTCTCCAGCGGGCGGATGGGCTGCCCGCAGCCGTGCTCTGGGACATGGACGGCACGCTCGTCGACACCGAGCCCTACTGGATCGTGGCTGAGCACGAGCTCGTGGCAGCCCATGGTGGCGAATGGAGCGACGCACTGGCCCACCAGCTGGTGGGCAACGCGCTCGAGGTCTCCGCGCAGGTCATCATCGACCACTCCGGTATCCCGCTCGGCGTCCCTGAGGTCATCGACGCCCTGCTCCTACGGGTCATCGAGCAGGTGCGGGGGCGGGTTCCGTGGCGGCCCGGCGCCCGCGAGCTGCTCCAGGAGCTGAACGAGTCAGGCGTGCCCAACGTGCTCGTCACCATGTCGTGGCGGAACCTGGCCAGCACCATCATGGAGAGCCTCCCACCGGGCTCGTTCGCGGACGTCGTGACGGGCGACGAGGTGAGGCGGGGCAAGCCGCATCCCGAGCCCTATCTGCTGGCCGCGCGGCTCATCGGGGCTGACCCCGCAGCGTGCGTGGCCCTCGAGGACTCGCCGACCGGCGTCCGCTCCGCAACCGCGGCAGGCGTGCCGACCATCGCCATCCCGCACATCGTGCCCGTGCCGCCCATCTCCGGAGCGGTACACGTGTCCACGCTGGAGGGCCTTGGAGCCAAGGACCTGCTGGCCGTGGCGACGGGCACTGCCTCCATCCCAGCCGCCTCAGGCGAGTGAGGCCGTCCGTTCACTGAGTCTCCTCAGGTTCAGCAGCTGGCGGCGCATCATGACGAGGTCCCCCCACGCGAGCGCCACCTGACGCAGGCGCTCGGGCCCGTTGCGCGGGCGCGGCAGCATCAGGTCGCAGCGCAGCACGGTCCGGGCCCCGTCGGGAAGCGTGCGGTACAGCATCGTGAGCGGCCCGAAGGCGAGCAGCGCCACGCGGTCGGTCAGCTCCAGGGTGATGCTTCGATCCTGCTCGAAGGAGGTCAGGGTGAAGATCTTCGCGAAGGTCTGACCGGGCTCGACCGGGTCGGTCCTGGTCATCGTCTGCGGGCTACGGCGGCCGCGGTTGTCGATGAGGTCGTAGCTGTAGGGAGCCACCCGTAGCTGTCCCAGCCACCCGAAGACGACGGGAGGCTCGGCACGGACCGGGACGGCCCGGGACAGGAGTACCTCGCGGCCAGGCCGGTCCGGTGGAAGGGGAGTCCTGCCCGGGTCGCCCCACGTCCACGGGAGCCCGGGACCCGGCGGCAGGGGCGCGCTGGTCCGGCGGTGTGTCGTTGTCATGCACCGAGCGTCGCGCTGCGCCCGGTGTGCGGGCATCGCCCGCAGGTCGCGCAGCGCTCAGTCTCGAGGTGGATCCTCTGCCACTTGCCGTATGCCGCTGAGCCGGCTTGCGCTCCGCGCGCGCTCCCAGCGCCGCTCCGTCACGAGCCCTCGTCAGGCTCCGGGACGGACCAGCCCCGACTCGTAGGCGAGGACGACGGCCTGGACCCGGTCCCTCAGCCCCAGCTTGCCGAGGAGGTGGCCGACGTGCGTCTTGACCGTGGCCTCGGAGAGGAACAGACGCTTGGCGATCTCCGCGTTGGATGCTCCCTTGGCCACCTCGAGGAAGACGTCCTGCTCGCGGGCGGTCAGCTGATCGAGGACCCGCTGGGCCTCGCCGTCGTCCGTCGTCGGCGCCGCGACCAGGTGTGCGATGAGACGACGGGTCGTGGGTGGCGAGACCACGGCGTGCCCCGCGTGCACGACCCGGATGGCGTCGACGATCTCCTCGGCTCGGGCGTCCTTGAGCAGGAACCCGCTCGCGCCCGCGCGAATGGCGGCGAAGGCGTACTCGTCGAGGTCGAACGTCGTGACCACGATGACCCTGGGCGCGTCCGGTCTTGACACGATCTGGCGGGTTGCCTCGATGCCGTCCATCCTGGGCATCCGGACGTCGACGAGGACGACGTCGAGGCGGTGGCTGAGGCACAGCGCCACCAGCGCCGCCCCGTCTCCGACCTCTCCGACGAGGTCGAGGTCAGGTTGGCTCCGGACCACCATCGCAAGGGCGGACCGCATCAGCTCCTGGTCGTCGGCAATGGCTACGCGGATCCGGGCTGGCGTGCTCACTGGTGGCTTCCTTCGTCGTCGGGTCGCTGGGCGTCGGGCAGCAGGGATCCAGGCCTCGACGAGGAACCCGCCAGGTCCGGACGGGTCCGGTCCGGCGCGCTCGAGGTGGCCGCCAACAAGGGTGAGGCGTTCTCGCATCCCGAACAGGCCGCGGCCACTCATCCCTTCGGCGTCAGGTGCCTCGGCGCCCGCTCCGTCATCGTGCACTCGGATCCGGAGGCCGGCCGGGCTCCAGTCCAGCGCAACCTGGGCCGCCGATCCGGAGGGCGCATGCTTGACGACGTTGGTCAGTGCCTCCTGGACCACCCGGAAGGCGGCCAGGTCGGCCGTCCGCGGTAGCGAAACCGCCTCTCCGGTGACAGCCAGCTCGACCGGGGTGCCCGTGCGCCTCACGTCGTCGACGACCCGCTGGAGCTCGTCGAGCCCGGGCTGCGGTGTGCGGCTCGCGTCGTCGTCCTCACGGAGGACGCCGAGGAGGGAGCGCATCTCCGTCAGGGCGAGCCTGCCCTGCTCCGCGATGGTCGAGAGCACCTCGGTCGCCCGGGCGGGCTCACTCGTGACGAGCATCCGGCCACCTTCGGCCTGGCCGACCACGACGGCAAGCGAGTGGGCCACGACGTCGTGCATCTCACGGGCGATCCGGCGGCGCTCCGCGGCGCCCGCCCGCTCTGCCTCGTGCTCGAGGTCCTTGCGGGCCTGCTCGATGGTGGCGAGACGCTCCCGTTCGGCACGCACGGCCCGCTCCTCGAGCGCCGCCACCCAGGCCAGTCTCGTGGCGCGGTAGCGGCCCAGCGCCCACGCCGCCAGGAGCCCGGCTGCCACGGCCGCGGTGATGAACAGCCGCCAGGCCGTCGCACCCTCCCCGGGACTTGTCACGTATTCGCCGGCGTTCCACAGCTTGGCCACGGTGATGACGCCGCCGACGAGGCCAACGGCCAGCGCGATGTGGGGCAGGGGTGGTGTGGTTCTCGAGCTGACCGTGTAGAGCAGCACGAAGAACACCATCCCGCTGGGCAGCAGCAGCGCGGAGAACGGGCTGCCGACCTCCGCTGCGGAGGCACCGCCCAGGTCGGGAGCCAGCGCGAGCAGCAGCATCGTTGCCGAGGCGATGACGAAGGTCGCGACCGGCCAGCGCGACCGGCAGAGGACGGTGGTGTGCAGCACGACGAGATCAGCGATGAGGATGATCCGCCAAGCGCCCGTCACGTCGGACGTCCCGACGGCCGCCAGACTCGTGGTGAGCAGGACCGCGGCGAGCACGACGGCCAGCGCCACATCTGCGAGTACGCCCATCGTGTGCAACGGCGTGCGTTCGCGACTCACGGGGTCGATCGTAGGGGCCACACCGCCCTGGGCCGCCTGCGCCCCGGTCTCCGTCACCGGTGCTGGGCCGACCACGCGGAGGCGCCGGCAGCCTCGGCGATGGCGTCGGCCACGTCGACCTGGGCGTCGGCGACCAACCCGGTCGTGACCCGGATGTGGGGACCACCCGTAGCCCCGTCGACGACGAACGGTCCACCGGGGGCGACGGCGATGCCCTGGCTGGCGAGGCGCAGGACGGCGGCCGCCTCGTCCCTCACCGGCACCCAGATGTTGAGGCCGTCCGTTCCCGGCACGGGGATCCCGTGCTCGGCAAGGCGGTCCGCGACGAGAGCGCGGCGACGGGCGTACTCGCCCCTGGCGTGTCGGACCTGCGCCTGCGACCCTGGGTCGGCCAGCAGGGTGACGAGAGCGCGCTGGAGCAGTCGACTCGTCCAGCCCTGGCCGAGGGCACGGGCATGTCGGATGGGGGCGAGCACCGACGCCGGCCCGCTCACGGCGGCGAGCCGCAGGTCGGGGCCATAGGACTTGCTGAAGCTGCGAATGTGGAGCACCCGGTCAGGCAGCCACTCACCGAGGCTCAGGTCGCGGGAGGACGCGATGTCCCCAGCCGAGTCGTCCTCGATGACGAGGACGGACGTCGGCGCGAGCAGCGAGGCGAGGCGCCTGGCCCGTGTGGGAGTGATCGAGACACCGGTCGGGTTCTGGCCGCGTGGCTGGATCACGATGGCAACTGGCTTGCGAGGCAGGCCTGCCGCGACGTCGTCCAGCACCGGCCCGCTGTCGTCCACCCCGACGGGTGCCACGTCGACACCACGGTCCTCGAGCAGGTCGAGCAGGGGCGGGAAGCCGGGGTTCTCGACGAGGACCCGGTCGCCCGGCCGGAACAGCGTGCGCGTGATGAGGTCCAGGGCATCCATCGCCCCGTCCACGACGAGCAGGTCATCGACCATGCACGGCCAGTTGGCCCGCAATGCGTCGCGGAGCTCTGGCAGCACGGGATCGTCCAGGTAGCTGCTCGGCGCGACCGTCCCCGCCCACTTGCCCGGCCGGCAGGCGCAGGTCTGGGAGCAGTCTGGGGTCGGGCACGCCGGTCGACAGGTCGAGGCGGCTGCCGGGTTGATGACGCAGCGCCGTCGTGTAGCGCGCACCACCCAACGTGTCCGGGGCGACCGTGGTGCCCCGTCGCCCGTCCGAGCGGATCGCGCCGGAGCGGGCGAGCAGCTGCCAGGCCGAGCTGACGGTGGTGGGCGAGACCATGAGCTCCTCGGCCACGCGCCGGATCGGCGGCAGCTGGTCACCGGGCGCCAACACCTCGTCGCGGATGGCACGCGACACCGCTTGCGCGAGGCCCTTCGCAGTGGGGGAGTCGAGCCGTGCCTCGAGCGCCGACAGCAGTTCACGCATGTTTGTAATGTAGCAATCTGACCTTTGTATGGCTATCGGGTGGCACGTAGCCTCGTCTCATGACGAAGACCTCTGCACCGACCACCTCCACGATTGACCACTGGGTCTCCGGCGCACGGGTGCCCGGCTCATCTGGTCGCACGTCACCGGTCCACGACCCAGCCACGGGCCAGGTGACGTCACACGTCGCTCTCGCCTCGGCCGCCGAGGTCGACGCTGCCGTCAAGACCGCGGTCGCTGGCGCCGAGGAGTGGCGTTCGGCCTCGCTGTCGAGGAGAGCCGCCGTCCTGTTCAGCTTCCGTGAGCTGCTGCACGCGCGCAGCGACGAGCTGTCCGCCATCATCACCGCCGAGCACGGCAAGGTCCTCGCCGACGCCGCGGGCGAGGTCGCCCGTGGGCTCGAGAACGTCGAGTTCGCGACGGGCGTGCCACAGCTGCTCAAGGGCGGCTTCAGCGAGCAGGCATCCACCGGGGTGGACGTCTACAACATGCGCCAGTCACTCGGCGTCGTCGCTGGCATCACGCCCTTCAACTTCCCCGCGATGGTCCCGCTGTGGATGTGCGCCAACGCCATCGCCTGCGGCAACGCCTTCGTCCTGAAGCCGAGCGAGAAGGACCCCTCCGCCTCGCTGTTCATCGCCGAGCTGTGGAAGGAGGCCGGCCTGCCCGACGGCGTCTTCACCGTCATCCACGGTGACAAGGAGGCCGTCGACACGATCCTCGACCATCCGGACATTGCGGCCGTCAGCTTCGTCGGGTCGACGCCGATCGCCAAGTACATCTACGAGCGCGGCACCGCCAACGGCAAGCGGGTCCAGGCCCTCGGCGGAGCGAAGAACCACGCCCTCGTCCTGCCCGACGCGGACCTCGACCTGGCGGCGGACGCCATCGTCTCGGCTGCCTACGGTGCGGCCGGCGAGCGGTGCATGGCCCTGTCCGTCGCGGTGGCGGTCGGGGAGGTCGCCGACGGCCTCGTCTCCGCGATCCGGGACCGGCTGCCGTCGCTCACGGTCGGCGCAGGCAGCGAGCCCGGCACCGACATGGGCCCGCTCATCACCCGCGAGCACCGGGACAGGGTTGCCGGCTACATCGGCGCCGGCGCCCAGGCCGGCGCAAAGGTCGTCGTCGACGGACGCGAGCAGGACGTGCCCAAGGATGGCTTCTTCCTCGGCATGACCCTGCTCGACGAGGTGACCCCCGAGATGACGGTGTACACCGATGAGATCTTCGGACCGGTCCTGTCCGTCGTGCGGGTGGCGACCTTCGACGAGGGCCTGGCGCTGATCAACGCCAACCAGTACGCCAACGGCACCGCGATCTTCACCCGGGACGGGGGCGCCGCACGCAAGTTCAAGAACGAGGTCGAGGTCGGCATGGTCGGCGTCAACGTGCCCATTCCCGTCCCGGTCGCGTACTACTCCTTCGGTGGCTGGAAGGACTCGCTTTTCGGCGACACGCACATGTACGGACCCGAGGGCATCAACTTCTACACCCGAGGCAAGGTCGTGACGGAGCGCTGGCCCGACCCGGCCACCTCGTCCGTCGACCTTGGCTTCCCCCGCACCCGTTGAGAGACAGGCAGATCATGACTGAAACGCACACGACGGCGCCGGGGTCGCTCTCCGAGCGGCTGGACGGCATGGGCCGCGAAGACGTCTACCGGCTCGACCGGGAGCACGTGTTCCACTCGTGGTCGGCACAGGCTCTCATCGAGCCCCTGCCGATCCAGCGGGCCCAGGGCTCGTACTTCTGGGACTACGAGGGCAGGCGGTACCTCGACTTCAGCTCGCAGCTGGTCAACGTCAACATCGGATACCAGCACCCGAAGGTCGTCGCAGCGATCCAGGAGCAGGCGGCCCGCCTCACGACGATCCAGCCGGCGTTCGCCAACGACGCCCGCAGCGAGGCAGCCCGCCTCATCGCGGAGGTCGCCCCCGAGGGCCTCGACTGCGTCTTCTTCACCAACGGCGGCGCCGAGGCCAACGAGAACGCGCTCCGCATGGCTCGCCTCCACACCGGACGGCACAAGGTGCTCGCGACGTACCGGAGCTACCACGGTGCCACCGCCGGCTCGATCACGCTGACGGGCGACCCGCGCCGCTGGCCCTCCGAGCCGGGCCAACCGGGGATCGTCCACTTCTGGGGCCCGTACACCTACCGCTCCGCGTTCCACTCCGAGAACGAGGAGCAGGAACGCGATCGCGCTCTGGCCCACCTGCGCGACACGCTCATGGTGGAAGGGCCGCACACGGTCGCCGCGATCATCCTCGAGACGGTCGTCGGGACCAACGGCGTCCTCGTCCCGCCGGACGGTTATCTCGAGGGAGTGCGTGCCCTGTGCGACGAGCACGGCATCATGCTCATCGCGGACGAGGTCATGGCCGGCTTCGGGCGCTGCGGCGAGTGGTTCGCCGTCGACCACTGGGGCCTCCGGCCTGACCTCATCACCTTCGCCAAGGGGGTGAACTCCGGCTACGTGCCCCTGGGCGGCGTCGTGATCTCGGACGAGGTGGCCGCGTCGTTCCAGGAACGGGCCTACCCGGGAGGCCTGACCTACTCCGGGCACCCCCTCGCGTGCGCCTCGGCGGTGGCGTCGATCACCGCCTTCCACGAGGAGGGCATCATCGACAACGCTCGTCGCCTCGGCGAGGAGGTCATCGGCCCCCGGCTTCGCGAGATCGGGGAGAAGCACCCGAGTGTCGGTGACGTCCGCGGGCTGGGCGTCTTCTGGGCCGTCGAGCTGGTCAAGGACCGTGACACGCGTGAGCCGCTCGTCCCGTTCAATGCCTCGGGTGACGCCGCCAAGCCGATGGGCGCCTTTGCCGCAGCGTGCAAGGAGCGCGGGCTCTGGCCGTTCACACACTTCAACCGGACGCACGTCGTGCCGCCGTGCACGACTACCCCGGCCGAGGCGGAGGAGGGGCTCGCGATCCTCGACGAGGCCCTGAGCGTGGCGGACACCTTCACCGCCTGACAACACCAACAGCAGGCCGTATGCCGCTGGGCTCGCTCCCCGAGTCCAGCGGCACTGCCGCACCTACCGCCCCTCCCGTCGAATGTGCAGTTCGCGCCGCCGCGGGGTCCCGTCGACTGTGCAGTTCACGCCGCCCTTCGGTCGAGAGTGCAGAAGATGCCGCCCGGTGACGACTGACGAGACCATGGCTGTTACGAATGTCGTAGCGGGTGGCAAACCCGCGGTGGTGCTTGAGATGTTGATGCCGCATTCGACGGCGTGGCGGTCCTTGTCCAGCTCGGAGTCGAAGGCGAATGGGCGGCCACCGCGCGAGCCGTGGTATTTCGGTGACCGGCCTCGTCGGCCTGGATCGTGAGGTCGCGTGAACGTCGTGACGGCGCAGCCAGACCCGGTTCCGCGCGGGATGATACGACCGTGAGCACCCGGTTGGGACGTGTCCTTGCCCGGCCGGGCCCGGGGTCGAGCGACCCGGATGCCGTCCATGACGCGGATCGCCCCAGCGCGTCCCTACGCCAAGACGGCTCAGTCGTCGGTGTACTTCTTGACCGTTGCGGTGATGAATGAGTCGGCGGTGACCTTGGAGCCTGGCTTCAGGTCTTGTGCGACCACGACCCAGTTGGAGTCCAGGACAGGCAGCCGGTTGGCACCGGTCGCGTCGTTGGCGGGGGCAACGTGCAGGCCAGCTGCGCGCCAGAGGTCCTGTGCTTCCTGATAGTTCAGGCCGATGCCGTTCGGAACTGCGACCTTCGAGGCGGCCGGCGGCGCGATGGAGGGGGCAGTGCCGCTATCAGCGGAACCAGCACCCTTCGGTGTCGAGGGTCGGCGTTGGATGGAGGTGGCGGGACCGTGCGTGACATGGGCGCCCTTGGGTTGTATGTGGGCCTGGCCCTGTGACCGTAGTGAGGGCGGATCCCAGCCGCGTTGCGTTTCCTGATGATTGTGACAAGAACCGCTTTCGTGACGGAGGTCGGCCACAACCGTGGACCTGACGCCGCAGGGGTACCGAGCGCGCCAACTCTCATAGGTAGTGGGGCTCGTGCGCGCAGCTGGCCAGGGCAGTTGTGGTCCCGCCATTGCTCCCATCCTGAGTGGCGCGGACTGCACATTCGATGAGGTGGGGGGTCGGCGCGGACTGCGCACTCGACGGGTTGCAGGACTGAGGCGCTGACTTCCGTTGGGCTGGAAGGGAACTCAGCGGCATACAACCTAGTCGTCGATGACGGCGAGACCGCTGAGGGCCGGGTCGACGGCGCGGGTTGCCGCGTCGTCGGGCAGTTCCGGGGGAGTGCCGCCCCACGCCGGACAGAGGCTCCGGTACTCGCACCAGTCGCACAGCCGGCTGGGGCTCGGACGCCAGTCGCCGAGCACGGCGGCTCGCTCGATGGCGGCCCACAGCGCCTTGATCTTGCGCTCGACCCCGAGCAGGTCCTGCAGGTCGGGCTGGTAGCGGACGATCTCTCCGTTGCCGAGATAGACGAGCTGCAGGAGATGGGGGATCTCGCCGCGTAGGCGCCAGAGGACCAGCGCGTAGAACTTCATCTGGAACAGCGCCTTGCCCTCGAAGCGCTCCGATGGCGATCGCCCCGTCTTGTAGTCGACGACCCGCATGGCACCGTTGGGCGCGACGTCGAGCCGGTCGACGTAGCCGCGCAGGACGAGGCCGTCGACCTCGGTCTCGACGTAGAGCTCGCGCTCGGCCGGCTCGAGACGGGTCGGGTCCTCGAGGCCGAACCAGGTCTGGAGCAGCGCCCCGGCACCGGAGAACCATTCGTCAGTCTGGCCGTCGTGCTCGGCCAGCAACGAGTGCATCTCCGGCTCCTCGGTCGCGATCCGCTCCCATTCACGGGGGACCAGCGCAATCGCGGCGTCGAGCGTGCGCTCGGAGGTCGGCAGGTCGAAGAGCCGCTCGAGCACCGCGTGCACGAGCGTCCCACGGGCCGTCGCGGGGGTCGGGGGAGAGGGCAGCTTGTCGATGACGCGGAAGCGGTAGAGCATCGGGCACGTCATGAAGTCCGAGGCTCGGCTCGGCGACAAAGCGGGGACCATGTGGCGACTGTATGACGGCGGTCGGACAGTGCCCGCCCGATTGCCCTCGGACGCCCCCGGCATGTCCCGGCTGCCCCGCATAGGCTTCGCTTCATGACCTCACCCGCGCCGGACGAGTCGCGACGCCACGGCTGGCGCATCGGCAGCATCGCCGGTACGCCGGTCTACATCGCCCGGTCCTGGCCGGTCATCGCCGTGATCATCATCGCCGTGTTCGGGCCGGCGCTGGGGCGATCGGACCGGAGCCCGTCGTACGGCTACGTCGTGGCGGCCGGCTATGCGGTGCTGCTCCTCGTCTCGGTGCTCGTCCACGAGGCCGCACACGCCCTCGCCGCGCGGGCGCGCGGGCATTCCGTGGGACGCATCGTGGCCGACGTGTGGGGTGGCCACACCGTCTATGACGCGACCCGGTCAACGCCGGGAACCACCGCTCTCGTCGCCGTCGTCGGCCCGCTGTCCAACCTCGCCCTCGCTGCCGTGGCCTGGGTCCTCGAGGCCGGCGTCACCAACGAGACGGCCTCCACGCTCCTGCTCATCGTGGCTCGCGCCAACTTTCTCGTCGGCATCTTCAACCTCCTCCCCGGACTACCTCTCGACGGTGGCCAGATCGTCAGTGCCCTCGTCTGGCGCCTGACCGGTCGCAAGGGGTCGGGGCTGGTCGCGGCAGGCTGGCTCGGCCGGGTCATGGCCGCCGGCACGGTCCTGTGGTTCGTCGGGCGCCCACTGCTCGAGGGCGAGAACATCACGATGTTCGCGGTCGTCTGGCCGGTGGCCATCGCGTTCTTCCTGTGGCAGGGAGCCACCCAGGCGATCCGGGCCGGCGCGATCATCGACGCGACGGCCGGTCCGGTGCGCGACGTGCTCGAGCCGGTGCTGCTCCTCCCTGCAACAGCGACGCTGGTCGAGGCGGGCAGGTCGGCGGGGCCGGCCAGCACCGGCGCCGCCTGGCTGGTCGCCACGGACCAGCGCGGGTGGCCGTTCGGCCTCCTCGACGCCGCCGCCGCGGCCGAGGTCCCGGCCGTGGCGCGGGCCACGACACCCGTCGGCGCGGTCGTCACCTCCCAGCCGGCTGACTGGGTGGTGGCCCTGGAGGCGGACGCTGTGCTGACGGACCTCGTCCGGGAGATGAGCGAACGCAACCTGCCCGTCGTGGTCGTCATCGATGTCACGACGCGACGAGTCGTCGGCATCGCCACTGCTGACCGGGTCAACGAGGTCGTTGGCGCCGCCCTCGCGCGTCGACGGCGCAGCTGAGCCTCGAGCGCGACGGGCCCTGGCTGGGCCCATCGTCCCCAACCCCCTGGGCCTCGACCCCACCGTCCACAGGCAGGGCGGCGATCCGGCCGCGTCATCGGCTGATGCCGGAGGCTGCTGCCGAGGGCCCGCGTAGGACGGGTCACGAAGGGAGCGGAGCGATGTCACGAGGCGCGTCGACCACACCGACGAGAGCCACCCCCAAGGCCGATGACGGGGCAGTCGGCGACGTGCGCAATGAGGTCCGTCTCTGCGGCCGGTTGAGCGCTCCGGCAGAGGAGCGGACGCTACCGAGCGGGGACGTCATCGTCACGCTGCGGGTCGTCATACCGCGCTCACGAACTGCCCGGAGAACCGGCTCGTCCGACGGAGAGCCACGGTCTGGCCAGGTCGACACCATCGACGTGGTGTGTTGGAGCGCGGCGACTCGGCGCGCCGCGCTGCGTCTCGATGCCGGGGTCGGCATCGAGATCGAGGGGTCGCTGCGGCGCCGCTTCTTCGCGACACCGAGTGGGCGCCAGAGCCGCTACGAGGTGGAGGCCCAGACCGTGCGCCGGCCGGGCAGGAGGCGGGGTACCGGCACCTAGACTGTGCTCCCATGACCCACGCCGCCCGGCCCACACACGCGCCCCAGCGCACGACAGCGCACCATCGGCGCGGCGCCTTCGAGGTCGGTGAGCGAGTGCAGCTGACCGACCCCAAGGGGCGACTGCACACAATCACCCTCGAGCCGGGCCGCGAGTTCCACACCCACCGCGGCTACCTGCGCCACGACGACCTCATCGGAGCGCCGGACGGCTCCGTCGTCACGAACACGGCTGGCGTCGAGTATCTCGCCCTTCGGCCCCTGCTCAGCGACTACGTCATGTCGATGCCCCGCGGCGCCGCCGTCGTCTACCCCAAGGACGCCGGCCAGATCGTCCAGATGGCGGACATCTTCCCCGGGGCCACGGTCGTCGAAGCGGGTGTGGGTTCCGGCGCCCTGTCGATGTCGCTCCTGCGCGCCGTGGGAGAGCATGGTCAGCTGCTGTCCTTCGAGAGGCGTGAGGACTTCGCCGAGATCGCGCGGGGCAACGGCCGGGCGTTCTTCGGGGGGACCATCCCGCGTGGACCATCACCGTCGGCGACCTCGTGGAGGCGCTGCCGCGGACGGTCGAGCCCGCCTCGGTCGACCGTGTCGTGCTCGACATGCTCGCACCGTGGGAGTGCCTCGACGTGGTCGCCGACGTCCTCATCCCCGGTGGGGTACTCATCTGCTACGTGGCGACGACGACGCAGCTGAGCCGGATCGCGGAGGGGATCCGCGCGCACGGCGGGTTCACCGAGCCCAACGCCTGGGAGTCGCTGGTCAGGGGATGGCACCTCGAGGGCCTCGCCGTGCGGCCCCAGCACCGCATGCACGGGCACACCGGCTTCCTCGTCACCGCCCGACGCCTAGCCCCGGGCGTCATCCCGCCCGAGCGGAAGCGGCGACCGGCAAAAGGTGCACGTGGTGCGAACGAGGGTACGAGAGAGAGGTCATCCGACGGCTTCGACGAGTCCGGTCGCTTCGTCGAGGCCATCCCGCCAACGCAGGTGCCCGGATCGACGCCGTCGACGGAGATTCCCGCGGATGCCTGGACGCCCGAGGCGCTTGGGGAGCAGGTGAAGAGCGACAAGAGGATACGGCGGCTTCGCCGCTCGGTGACAGAAAGGTCCGACGACTTGTGACCCGTCGGGGTTAGGGTCGAATTGTCACGGCCCCTTCGTGGGGTCGTGCTGACACACGAGGAGGCCCGCGATGACCGACGAGAGCAGGAACGAAGAGGCCCGCGCCCGCGGGCTCGGAGATCTCGGATCGGCTGCGGAGACGAGCCCGCGATCCGAGCCGATCAGCCCCATGGGTGGTGCCGCACGCGCCGCGTCGGCCGGAGGCGGTCCCGGTCAGGTGGACCGTGAGCTCGAGGCGCTGAGAAGCGAGGTGCGCGCGCTGCGCGACGCGTCCAGGACCACGCCCCAGCAGACCCGCGAGCTGGAGGCGCGCCTGAGCCACCTGCAGACGTCGCTCCAGTCCCTCTCGACGCAGAACGAGCGCCTCGTCCGCACCCTCAAGGAGGCCCGGGAGCAGATCGTCAACCTCAAGAAGGAGGTCGATCGGCTCGCGCAACCGCCGAGCACCTACGGGCTCGTCCTCGACAAGCCTCTGGAGGGGTCGGTCGACATCCTGACGGGAGGCCGCAAGATGCGTGTCGCCGTGAGCCCGTCTGTGGATGCGGCCGAGCTGGCCCTGGGCCGTGAGGTCATGCTCAACGAGGCGCTCAACGTGGTCTCTGTGCACGGCTACGAGCGGGTCGGTGAGGTCGTCACCGTCAAGGAGAAGCTGGGCGACGACCGCGTCGTCGTCGTGACGCACGGCGACGAGGAGCGCGTCTGCCGGATCGCCACACCCCTCCTGGGAGAGCGGATCCGCGTCGGCGACTCCCTCGCGCTCGACCCGCGTTCCAACTTCGTCCACGAGCTCATCCCCAAGCTCGAGGTCGAGGAGCTCGTCCTCGAGGAGGTCCCCGACGTCGGCTACGAGGACATCGGCGGGCTCGCCGGCCAGATCGAGCAGATCCGCGACGCGGTCGAGCTGCCGTTCCTGCACCCCGAGCTCTTCCGGGAGCATGCCCTCAAGCCACCCAAGGGCGTGCTGCTCTACGGGCCGCCCGGATGCGGGAAGACACTCATCGCCAAGGCCGTGGCCGCATCGCTGGCCAAGCAGGTGGCCGAGCGCTCCGGCCGTGAGACCGGGAAGGGCTACTTCCTCAACATCAAGGGGCCGGAGCTGCTCAACAAGTACGTCGGCGAGACGGAGCGGCACATCCGCTTGATCTTCCAGCGCGCGCGGGAGAAGGCGTCCGAGGGAACCCCAGTCGTCGTCTTCTTCGACGAGATGGACTCGCTCTTCCGCACCCGCGGGTCCGGCATCTCGAGTGATGTCGAGACGACGATCGTGCCCCAGCTGCTGGCCGAGATCGACGGGGTCGAGCGTCTCGAGAACGTCATCGTCATCGGCGCCTCGAACCGCGAGGACATGATCGACCCGGCGATCCTGCGCCCTGGCCGCCTCGACGCGAAGATCAAGATCGAGCGACCCGACGCCGAGAGCGCCCGCGACATCTTCACCAAGTACCTCACGGCCTCGCTTCCGCTGCACCAGCACGACCTTGCCATCCACGGCGGGGACCGGGACGCGACGGTGGAGGCGATGACCACGGCGGCCGTCGAGCGGATGTACTCGGAGATGGAGGACAACCGTTTCCTCGAGGTGACCTACCAGGGTGGCGACAAGGAGATCCTCTACTTCAAGGACTTCAACTCCGGCGCGATGATCCAGAACATCGTCGACCGGGCCAAGAAGCTGGCGATCAAGGACTTCCTCACGACGGGCCAGAAGGGCATCCGCGTCGAGCACATCCTCGCCAGCTGCGTCGACGAGTTCAAGGAGAACGAGGACCTGCCCAACACGACCAACCCGGACGACTGGGCCCGCATCAGCGGCAAGAAGGGCGAGCGGATCGTCTACATCCGCACGCTCATCAAGGGCAAGGACGGCACGGAGCCCGGCCGGTCCATTGCCACGGCCAACACCGGTCAATACCTGTGAGCCCGTCGTGAGCTCCCTTGGCACTCAAGGCAGCTCGCGACGTAAAGCCAGCTCGGCGGCATACGGGAAAACACGTCGTATGCCGCTGGGCTCGCCCTCAGGGTCGCGCTGAGCGGGTGCCCGCCCGGCTCGCGAGCGCACGCCACCCGATGAGCAGCACCGCGAGCACGACTGCGGCCACGGCGAGGAAGGGCCAGGCGAAGCTGCGGAGCACGACCACGCGCAGCAGCATCCCGATGAGCAGGGTCGAGAACCAGACGGTGATGCCCGGGCCGACCCCGAGCGGCCACGAGCCCCGGCGGCCGCGGACCACGAGCCACCCGATCGCCGTGCCCATGAGGAACGGGCTCGCCGTCGCGAGGACTCCCGCGAGGGTGAGGCCCTCGTCGTGGGAGGACCTGCCAATGGCGGCGAAGGCGACGACGAGGACCACGTCGGTGAGGAAGGCGACGGCGGCGTGGCGCCAGATGGGCGCTCGAGGCGTCATGCCATCGTCTCGAAGGGCAGCCTGGCCTGTGGGGGAGCGTAGGTGGGGTCGACGCCCTCGAAGAGCGAGGACACGGAGCGACCATGGTGGATCCGGTCGATCGCCTCGGCGAACAGCTCCGACACGGAACGGACCCGCAGCTCCGGCCAGCCCGGTGGTGCCGGGACCGTATCGGTGGTCACCACGTCCGTGACGAAGGGATGCCCGCGGAGGCGCTCGACCGCCCGGCCCGCGAAGAGCCCGTGGGTGCACACGATGGTGGCTTCCGTCGCGCCAGCGTCGCGGAGCCGGTCCATCAGCTCGACCATCGAGCCCCCGGTGGCGATCTCATCGTCCAGGATGATGACCCGGCGTCCCGCGACGTCGCCGACGATGGAGTCGACGACGACCTGGTCGTCGGAGATGCGCCGCTTCGAGCCCGCCGCCACGGGCAGTCCGAGCAGTCGCGCGAACTGGGTCGCGACCTTGGCGTTGCCCAGGTCCGGGCTGACCACGATGCAGTCCGCGAGGCTGGATCCACGGAAGTGGTCGGCGAGGACGCCGATGGCCGTCAGGTGGTCGACCGGCATGGAGAAGAAGCCGTGGACCTGCGGCGCGTGCAGTGCCATGGTCAGGACTCGATGGGCTCCGGCCGTGCCGATCATGTCGGCAACGAGACGCCCCCCGAGCGAGATCCGGGAGGCGTCCTTCTTGTCGGAGCGGGCGTAGGCGTAGTGCGGCATCACTGCCGTGATCTGCGCCGCCGACGCGCCCCGGGCCGCGTCGATCATGAGGAGCAGCTCCATCAGGTGCTCCTGAGTCGGTGGCACGAGGGGCTGGACGATGTAGACGTCGCGGAGCCGGCAGTTCTCGAGGAGCTGCGCCTGGAGACAGTCGTTGGCGAAGCGCTTGATGTCGACGGGGGACCGAGTGACACCAAGATGGGCACAGATCCGGTCGGCGAGGGCTGGGTGTGCGGAGCCGCTGAAGACGACCACATCTTTCACGGGTGATCCCCTCTCGAGGTTCGCGTCACTGTCGACGATAGTCGACCTCGTCGCTCGCGTCCCACCCCATGTGGTTAGGGTCTCGACATGACGGTTCGGCGGATCATGGGGCTCGAGACGGAGTTCGGCATCTCCGTGCCGGGCGATCCGCTGGCAAACCCCATGTTCCTCTCCGGGCAGGTCGTCAGCGTCTACGCGGCGGCCCACGGCGTGCGCTCGAACCAGTCGAGCTGGGACTACGCCTTCGAGGACCCCCTCCAGGACGCGCGCGGGTGGCACGTTGACCGGGACACCGCCGACCCGAGCCAGCTGACCGACATCGAGGATCCGACGCTGGCCAACGTCGTCCTGCCCAACGGCGCCCGCTACTACGTCGACCACGCGCACCCGGAGTACAGCTCGCCCGAGGTCACCGTGCCCCGGGCAGTCATCCGCTGGGACCGCGCCGGGGACGCCATCGCGCTCGAGTCGGTGCGACTGCTCGCCTCGCGTCCGGGGCAGGCTCCCGTCAACCTCTACAAGAACAACACGGACGGCAAGGGCCAGTCCTACGGGACGCACGAGAACTACCTCATGCCGCGCCGGACGCCGTTTCCCGACATCGTCCGGCACCTCATCCCGTTCTTCGTGACCCGGCAGGTCGTGGTCGGCGCGGGGCGGGTCGGTATCGGGGTGGACTCCCGAGGGGCCGGCTACCAGATCTCGCAACGCGCCGACTTCTTCGAGACGGAAGTCGGCCTCGAGACCACCCTGAAGCGCCCCATCATCAACACGCGGGACGAGCCGCACGCCGTGGCGGACCGCTACCGCCGGCTGCACGTCATCATCGGCGACGCCAACCAGCTCGATGTCGCGAACCTGCTCAAGGTCGGGACCACCTCGCTCGTCCTCGGCATGATCGAGGACGGGCACCTGCGTGAGGACTGGTCGATCCGCCGACCGGTGGCCGCGCTGCAGGCCATCTCGCACGACGCCACCCTCCGCACCGCCGTCGAGCTCCAGGACGGTCGCACGATGACCGCTCTCGACGTCCAGTGGCTCTACCTCGAGGCGGCCCGCGCCTGGCTCGACGGACGTGCCGACGACCCCGTGCCGGAGGCGACCGAAGAGGTCATGCGCTACTGGGAGGAGGTGCTGACCCGTCTCGGCCGCGACGTCATGTCGGCGAGCGGCCTCGTCGACTGGGTCGCCAAGCTGCAGCTCCTCGACGGGTACCGGTCCCGCGACGGGCTGGAGTGGGACGACCACCGGCTGGCCGCGATCGACATCCAGTGGGCGGACGTGCGCCCCGAGAAGGGCTTGGTCCATCGACTCCGGGACCGCGGACGGCTGGTCGAGCTGACCACCGCCGAGGAGATCCGCACCGCGCAGTCGGCGCCACCGGAGGACACGCGGGCCTGGTTCCGCGGGACCTGCGTCAGCCGGTTCACGCCGCAGGTGTTCTCGGCGAGCTGGGACTCGGTCGTCTTCGACGTGCCGGGGCGACCGAACCTCCAGCGCGTCCCGATCCTCGAGCCCGAGCGGGGCACGAGGGAGCAGGTGGGACCGCTGCTCGACCAGAGCGACGACGTCGAGTCGCTCCTGCGCGCCCTGGCCACCCCCGAGTGACCCGAGAGCGCTGCGGGTCGGGCCTGGCGCGACGCGCGCAGGTGGCCGCAGCGTGGAACCTCGACGCAGCGAACGGCGTGACGGGTTAGGGTCGATGTACACGTGATTCGCGTTTTGGAGGTAGTCATGGCCGGCCAGGAGCACGCCCGACCGCAGCGCAGGGACGAGGAGCCGCCGGAGGCCCCCGACACCCCACCCCCGACCCCGTCCGGAGCGGCCGTCAAGGAGAACCTGGACGACGACATCGACAGCGTCCTGGACGAGATCGACGGAGTCCTCGAGTCGAACGCCGAGGAGTTCGTGCGAGGGTTCGTCCAGAAGGGCGGCCAGTGACCGGCGGACCCAGCTCGCGGGCGCCCAGACTCGACGAAGCGTTCCTCGCGAGCGGGTCGTCGTCGTTCACCGAGTTCGTGGCCGGGTACCGGCCGGAGCTGCTGCCGTCCGGACGCCCCCTCCCCGTCGGCGCGAGCATCGAGGCGCCGCACGGCACCACGATCGTCTCCCTCCTGTACGGGGACGGCGTCATCATGGCGGGCGACCGCCGCGCGACCATGGGCAACTTCATCGCGAACCGCGACATGGAGAAGGTCTTCGCGGCTGACGGCTACAGCGTCGTCGGCATCGCCGGGACCGCCGGGATCGCCGTCGAGCTGATCCGGCTCTACCAGGTCGAGCTCGAGCACTACGAGAAGATCGAGGGCGCCATCATGTCCCTCGAGGGCAAGGCGAACCGGCTCGCCTCCATGATCCGGGCCAACCTCGCCCTGGCGATGCAGGGCCTCACCGTCGTGCCGACCTATGCCGGGTACGACCTCGACAATGGCGTCGGCCGCATCTACTCGTACGACGTGACCGGCGGCTGCTATCTCGAGGGCGGCCACCACTCCAGCGGGTCCGGCTCGGTCTTCGCTCGGGGCGCGCTCAAGAAGCTGTGGCGCCCCGGGCTGAGTGAGGACACCGCCGTCGCCGTCGCGCTCGAGGCGCTCTACGACGCGGCCGACGACGACTCGGCCACCGGTGGTCCGGACCTCGGCCGGCAGATCTGGCCGACCGTGGCTGTCGTCGACCGGTCGGGTGCCCGCTTCGTGCCGGAGGACGTCCTCGAGAGCCACGTCGCCGCCATCGTCGAGTCCCGCCGCGGCAACCCCGGAGGTGCCCGATGACCATGCCGTTCTACGTCCCGCCCGAGCAGGTGATGAAGGACCGCGCCGATTTCGCCCGCAAGGGCATCGCGCGGGGCCGTTCCGTCGTCGTGCTGGCCTACGACAAGGGCATCGCCTTCGTCGCGGAGAATCCGTCCCGGGCCCTGCACAAGGTCTCGGAGATCTACGACCGGATCGCGTTTGCCGCCGTCGGGCGCTACAACGAGTTCGAGTCCCTGCGCGTCGCCGGGATCCGCTACGCCGACCTGCGCGGCTACTCCTACGACCGCAGGGACGTGACGGCGCGCGCGCTGGCCAACACGTACGCGCAGACGCTGGGTGCGGTCTTCACCCAGGAGTCGAAGCCCTTCGAGATCGAGATCGTCGTCGCCGAGGTCGGCCAGACACCCGACGACGACCAGATCTTCCGCCTGACCTACGACGGATCGGTCGCCGACGAGCGCGGTTTCGTCGCCATGGGTGGAGCCAGCGACCAGGCCGAGGCCGCCCTTGCCGAGCGCTGGCGCCCCGGCCTCAGCCTGGGTGAGGCACTCCGCCTCGCGGTCGACGTGCTGGCCATCGCTCCCGAGGGCGGCGAGCCCCGCGAGCTGGGCCCGGACCAGCTCGAGGTCGCCGTCCTCGACCGGGAGCGGCCCCGACGGACCTTCCGCCGCGTCCTCGGAGGGCTGCTCGGCCGGTTGCTCAGTACCGAGGACCCCATCGCGGATGCACCCGTGGACGAAGCGCACCCTGGGCACCCCGAGGTGCTGAGCGGCGAGTCGAACGACGAGGCTGCCAAGCCGGGCGACGCCCAGACCGGACCTCACGACGCCGGTCCGCCTCACGACGGGCAGGGACGCGACGACGGGCCGACGCAGCCGGCCTGACCGGCGGTTCGACCCTGGGACCAGCATGACGATGCCGTCCGGCCCAAGGGGTCGGACGGCATCGTCAGCACTACGCCAGGAACCATCAGTTGGTCCGCACAGGCTCCTTCGAGGACGTGTCCTGGGCGGTGCGGCCGTCGTGCGAAGAGTCAGGGCGGTCATTCCCGTTGGCCGGGATCGCCTGCATCACGATGGTGGTGTCGGACGCTGCCGGGTCGATCGCAGCAGCCTGCGGGGAGTGGGACTGCTCCGATGGCGACGGTTGCGGTGCTGCCTGCTGCGGCTCGGCGACCGGCTGCGGCTGGGCCGGGAGTGCGTCAGCAGCGCCGCCGCCAAGGGTGGCGAGCATCTGGCGCACGTTGGACAGCTGCGAGGTGATGGCATCGCGCTGAGCGGTCGAGGCGGCCAGCTCGCGCTCGGACTCCTCGCGCACCCGCGCTGCGTGGTCGCGGGCCTCGGCGATGATGAGGTCGGCCTGGGACTGGGAGCCGTTGAGGATCGCCTGCGCGCGGCCACGCAGCTCAGCCGCGTCCTTCTCCGACCGTACGCGCAGCTCCCGAGCCCGCCGGTCGGCCTCCGCCAGCGTCGCCTCGAGGGCCGCACGACGCGTCTCGAACTCCTTGTCGGCCTGCTCGCGCCGGTTGGCCAGGGTCGTCTCGAGCTCTGCGGTCGCGGCGCCGGCCTTGGCCCGGTGGGCCTCGTACTCGGCCTGCGACTCCTGCCGCTGGGCCGAGGCGACACTCTGTGCCTCGGCGATGATCGCCTGCCCCTCACGGTTGGCCTGGGCGATGACGCGCTGCGCCTCCTCCTCGGCCCGGACCTTTGCCTGCTCCGCGTAGGCGCTCGTGGTCGCCTTGAGCTCGGCTGCAGCGTTGTTGGCTCGCTCGCGGATGTGCTCGGCCTCGACTGCGGCCCGGTTGCGCATCTCGGCGGCCTCGGCGTCGGCGAGGGTGAGAATCTGGCCGACACGCTCGCCGAGCTCGGTGTAGGTCTGCGCTTGCGAGGGTGCTGACTTCTTGAGGTCGGCCATCGCACGGGTCTGCTGGCCCAGCTGGCCGCGCAGGTCGGCGAGCTGGGCATTGAGCTTGGTCAGCTCGACGCTGCGCTCGGAGGCGTCCTTCTTCGCGGCCTGGAGGGTCCGGTTCTGCGATTCGATGAACGAATCGACTTCCTCCGGCTCGTAACCGCGGCGTGAGAACTTGAAGTTTGGTCTGTCGATCATGGCCATCCAATGGAGAGATGTGGAGGTTTGCGTAGGAAGGGGGGCGCGCCCATTGTTACAGGCCCCACCAAATCGAGACAGAGGTGTCCAGCCTCAATCGGGTATCGAACGGCCCTGTCCTGCCAGCGACTCGATCACCGCGAGCTCGTCGACCCGGTCCAGCCCGGCCTTCGACCGCTTGCGAGCGGTCCCGAGGGTCTGCTCCCACGCCAGTGAGTCCGCCATGGTGTCCTCGAGGGGGCGGCACGCGAGCCCGGCCCCAGCCGCGGACGCCCCGCTGCGGTCCATGAAGGCCTGCCACTCGGGGTCGCGCAGCCACAGGGGAAGTGACCGCGGGCCCATGAACTCCTGGACCTCCACCCGGCCGAGGGTCTCGCCATCCGTCCTGACGACCTCGCCTGCGAAGCCCGCCACCCGAGCCGCCGTGTCGAGGACGTGCTGGAACGTCACGGCGGGACCGACGGCGTCGTGCACCCCAGTCGTGCCCGACAGCCCCGCGGACACCAACCACGCCGCCAGGTCCACGACGTCGACCCACTGGACCCTCTGGTCAGGGCAGTCCGGGACGAGCACGGCTCGACCGTCCTGCGCCGCCTGCGCGAAGCGCCCCGGCCAGTAGCCGAATCGGTCGGACGGGTCGCCGCCACCGACGATGAGGCCACTCCGTGCGATCAGCGCGGTGCCGCCCTTTGCCTCGATGACGGCCCGCTCACAGGCCACCTTGCCTTCGCCGTACTGCTCCGGCGTGGCCTCGTCGGAGTCCAGCGCGGGAAGGAGCGCCGCGGACTCATCCGCCCCCGGCTCGTCATGCCTGGCATAGACCGAGCACGAGCTGACGAAGGCCCAGTGCGCGGAGCGCTCGGCCAGGGCGGCAACTGCGCCGCGCACGTGACCGGGTTGCCGAGCGACGTCGACGACGAGGTCCCACGAGTCCCGGGGGGGCAGCGCCTCGTAGGCGACCGGGTCCGTGCGGTCCGCACGGACGAATCCGGCTCCCTGGGGCACCTGACCCGACTCACCCCGCGCGAGACAGGTCACGTGGTGCCCAAGGGCTACGGCATGGGCAGCGACCGTACCGCCGAGCCAGCTGGTTCCGCCAAGGACGAGGATGGAGGCCATGTGGCCCAGCAGAGCACGGCCACCATGCCGCCGTCACGTTCCTTCGCCCGCGGCATAGAGAACGGTGCTTAGAGTTGGTGCATGGAGCGGCGGATCTTCGGGATCGAGAACGAGTACGGCGTCACCTGCACGACGCAGGGCCAGCGCAGGCTCACTCCCGACGAGGTCGCGCGCTATCTGTTCCGGCGGGTCGTCGCGTGGGGGCGCTCGAGCAACGTCTTCCTCGGCAACGGCGCGCGCCTCTACCTCGATGTCGGGTCCCACCCCGAGTACGCAACGGCTGAGTGCGACTCGGTTCGCGAGCTCGTCATCCAGGACAAGGCGGGGGAGCGGATCCTCGAGGGGCTCGTCGAGGATGCGCAGGCCCGCTTGCGTGACGACGGCGTCGAGGGCGAGATCTTCGTCTTCAAGAACAACACGGACTCCGCCGGCAACTCCTACGGCTGCCACGAGAACTACCTGTACGGCCGCACCAGCGACTTCCAGCGGGTGTCGGACATGTTCATCCCGTTCCTCATCAGTCGCCAGATCACCAGTGGCGCAGGCAAGGTCGTCGCCACCGCGCACGGCGCCAGCTACGCGGTGAGCCAGCGCGCCGACCACATCTGGGAGGGTGTGTCGTCCGCCACGACGCGTTCTCGACCGATCATCAACACGAGGGATGAGCCGCACGCCGACGCCGAGCGTTATCGCCGCCTCCACGTCATCGTCGGTGACTCGAACATGTCCGAGACCACCAGCCTGCTCAAGGTCGGCTCCGCGGACCTCGTGCTGCGCCTGATCGAGCACGGCGTCGTGATGCGGGATCTGGCGCTGGAGAACCCGATCCGGGCCATCCGGACCATGAGCCACGACCCCACGGGGCGGGCGACCGTACGTCTGGCCAACGGGCGTGAGCTCTCCGCGCTGGACATGCAGCGCGAGTACTTCGAGAAGGCGTCCGACTTCGTGGACCGCGAGGGAATGCCCTCACCGGACACCAAGCAGGTCATCGACCTGTGGGGCCGCACCCTTGACGCCATCGGTTCCGGCGACCTCGACGCGATCGGTACCGAGATCGACTGGGTCATCAAGCTGCGGCTGATCGAGCGGTACCGCGCCCGGCATGGGCTCGGCCTCTCGGACCCCAGGATCCTCCAGCTGGACCTGGCGTACCACGACATCAACCGGTCCCGCGGCCTGTTCTACCTCCTGCAGAAGCGCGGCCACGCCGCCCGAGTCGCCTCCGACATCGAGGTCTTCCGGGCCAAGGTCCGTCCGCCGCAGACGACTAGGGCGAAGCTGCGGGGCGATTTCATCCGCGCGGCCCAGGCGCACGGCCGCGACTTCACCGTTGACTGGGTGCACCTCAAGCTCAATGACCAGGCGCAGCGCACGGTCCTGTGCAAGGACCCGTTCCGCGCCGTCGACGAGCGCGTCGAGCGTCTCATGGACACGATCTCCCGATCCCCTGCGGTGCCCCGATCGCTCTGAGCCGTCGGCAGGGGCCGGCGCCCCGTCGTGGATGGCGGTCACAAGATCTGGGGTTACAGTGACCGGGGCCCGCCCTCCGGCGGGCGACCTGTGCCCACTCCACGACCCGAAAGCGTTCCTGTGCGAATTCGATCAGCCGCGACGGCCGCCGTCGCCGTCCTCGGCTTGTCCGTCCTGTCTGCATGTGGGCAGGCCGGGCCAAGCGGACCCGCGCCCACGGGCACGAGTGCCAGCGGAGGATCCGCGACGTCTGCGCCCGCTCCAGCACCGGCTGACGACGTGAAGGCGCTGGCTGGCCTCACCGCTGCCGGCCCGGTGGACCTGAAGACGGCACCCAAGGTCGACCTCGGCTCGTTGCCGATCTCGACGGCCTCGGTCCAGCGCAAGGTCCTGGTCCCCGGCACCGGTCCTGCAGCGACGAAGGAGCACACGGTCCGGATCAAGACCCAGATCTACAACGGCACGTCGGGCAAGCTGCTCGACGACGGCTACGCGACGGCGCGCGCCGAGGAGGGCTACCGGCTCGGACGCACGGACGTCATCGCCGGCTTCACCGAGGGCCTCGTCGGCGCGCAGAAGGGTGGACGGGTCGCCTTCACGATCCCGCCGGCCAAGGGCTTCGGCGACAGCGGCAACGCGCAGCTCGGTGTCGCACCGACTGACACCATCGTCGTCATCGCGGACGTGGCCGAGGTGCACAAGGGACTCACCGCGCTCGAGGGCGAGGGCAAGCCGAGCCCGGCCGGCCTCCCGACGGTCGAGTTCCCCGATGGCAACGCCAAGGCGCCGAAGGTGACCATCCCCAAGGGAGACGCTCCCACGGAGACCAAGCAGGCCACCCTCATCGAGGGTGATGGTCCGGTCGTCAAGGCGAACCAGTTCATCGCCGCCCAATACCAAGGCGTCCTGTGGAAGGACGGCAAGGTCTTCGACTCCTCGTGGCAGCGTGGTGCGGCAGCCGACTTCCCAATCGGCGCCGGCGCGGTCATTCCCGGGTGGGACAGCACGCTCGTCGGCAAGAAGGTCGGAAGCCGCGTGCTCCTCGTCGTTCCGCCCAAGGACGGCTATGGCGAGCAGGGCAACCCGCAGGGCGGCATCAGCGGCACGGACACGCTGGTCTTCGTCGTGGACATCCTGGACGCGTACTGACGGACCGCTTGGGCGCCGCCCGCCGCAGCGAACCGCTGCTGACAGACTGGAGGCCGTGCTGTCCGGCACGCTTCGAACGAAGGGAATCCCCATGGCACTCGACGCAGACCGCAGCAAGCCGGAGATCGACTTTCCCGGGGGTGACACGCCCGCCGACCTGGTCGTCGAGGACCTCATCGAGGGCGACGGTCGCGAGGCCAAGGCCGGGGACACGGTGAGCGCTCACTACGTCGGGGTCGCGCACTCGACCGGCGAGGAGTTCGACTCATCCTGGAACCGCGGTGCGCCGCTCGACTTCAGGCTCGGTGTCGGCATGGTCATCCCCGGCTGGGACAAGGGCATCCAGGGCATGAAGGTCGGCGGACGGCGCAAGCTGACCATTCCCGCGCACCTGGCCTATGGCGACCGCGGAGCGGGCTCGGCCATCGGGCCGGGGGAGACGCTCATTTTCGTGGTGGACCTCGACGAGGTGCGCTGACCCACCGCCACCTCACTCACCCCGCAACACACCCGCAACACACCCGCCAAACGGTGTGTTGCCGAGCGGGGGAACGAGGTGGGTCGCGGAGAGGGTGTAGGTCGCGGAGGGAGCCCGGTCTCAGCCGAGCATGGCTGCGGCGTGGCGGCCGGCCACGGCCGCGGCGAGGAACGACAGGCGGTCGTCGTCGAACCCACGTCCCATTGTCGACAGCTGCACGGGCGTGGCGCGGAGGGCGTCGTCAAGACCGTCGCACCGGACCTCGACGAGGGTGAGCCGCCCCCCGGTCGAGTCGCACAGGGCCTGTGCCTGACTGTGGACGTACGCGGCGAGATCCTCGGTGAGGTCCGGGACGGGGACGTCTGCCGGAACGAGGGCGACCCGCCCGTAGGCCGTCGCACTGTGGTGCGACAGGCCACGGTGCCTCGGGCGCTGATCCGCCTCTGAGACCCGAAGCGATGCGATGGGGCGGCCGCCGAGGACGCCAGCCGCGTTCACCGCCTCACCGGCCGAGGTGCCGGAGAAGCCCCATCGTGTTCCGGTGCCGAGGTTGCCCGGTCCCTGGGCGACCACTGCGACGTCAGCGCCGACGACGACGTGTGCGGCGAGCAACCCGGTGTGCACGTTGACGGCCTCCAGGTCGCCGCCGTAGGCCTGGCCCACGCTGATGCAGGCCGCGAGCCACTCGGACTCCCGCAGCCCGGCCACGGTGCGTGAGAAGTCGGCAGGGAGAGCCCCGCCGTCCGTCATGACGTAGGCCACCCGAGCGCCCGGAGCGGACTCCCTCAGGCCGGCAATGATGGCCGGCAGGGCCGAGTGGAGGTCCGCGACGACGACAGGCATGCCACCGAGGTCGTCGGCGTCCTTGAGTCGCTCGTGGTTGGGACTGCCCTGCTCGTCGACCCCGAGCACCATGGTCTGCCCCGGGGTGTAGCGAGCCTTGACGAGGTGGCCGTCCAGCGCAGGGACATCTACCGGCTCGGGGAGGTGGTCCGGAGCCGCCACGATGATGGCGACGCCACCCGTGCCCAGACCACGCTCGAGCGCGGTCGTGTTGAGCAGCACGCGGGTACCCACAGGGAGGTCCCCGAGGATGTCGGAGTAGCCCAGCGCACGAACGGTGTCCCCGGAAGCCAGCCGAGCGGCATACTCCACCGCCCCGGCCCACCGTGAACGCACCTCTTCGATGACTGCCGAGCGCCACTGGATCATGGAGGCGACCCTACCGACGACACCTGCACCCCGCTCATGGAAGGGATCACGGAAGGGATCACGGAAAGGCTCACGGAGGGCTCACTCGAGAGGGCCGGGATTCGGGTAGCGTCGGACTGCGCCCGCGCGGGCGAACCGGATCGGAGGAAGGCGGCCATGAGTGCATCATCCGCGTCGGCGGAGAAGACCGAGCGGCTGCTCAACCTGATCCTCGCCCTCAAGTCGACGCGTCGGCCCATCCCCAAGGACCAGCTGCGCAAGTCCCTGCAGGCCTACGCGGAGGCACCCTCCGTCGAGGCGTTCGACCGAATGTTCGAGCGCGACAAGGACGAGCTGCGCGAGATGGGCATTCCCATCACGACCACCGTGGTCGACGTCCTCTTCGACGACGAGGTCGGCTACCGCATCGACCCCAACGAAACGGCGCTGCCCGAGATCAGCTTTGAGGCCGATGAGGTCGCAGCGCTGGCGCTGGCGGCGCGCGCGTGGTCCACGGCGAGCATCTCCGGTACGGCCACCGCCGGACTCCGCAAACTCCGCCTTGCGGGGGTGGAGATCGACGAATCCCTCGCGGCGGGCGTCGAGCCGCGGATCCGCACGACCGAGCCCGCCTTCGACCCGGTGCGTGCCGCGCTCTCAGCCCGTCAGCCGATCACCTTCGACTACCGGAAGAATGACGGCTCGGTCAGCACGCGTCACGTCCGGCCGTGGGCTCTGAAGCACTGGCACGGCCGCTGGTACCTGACGGGCCACGACGTCGACCGCGGCGCGGAGCGGGCCTTCCGACTCGGCCGCGTCGTGGGCCCGGTCCGGAAGAAGGGGCGAGCGGGCTCCTACGAGGTCCCGGCGGACCACGTGCCCGAGGTGTCCCTGGCGGCGCAGGCGCCGGAGCCGCAAGGATCCGCAGTCGTCCGGGTGCGCCACGGCCGCGGTCACGTCCTGCGCCAGGCGGCGAGCAGGACGCGGGACCTCGACCACCGTTGGGCCGAGATCGAGGTGCCCTACGAGCGCGGGCGCACGGAGCGTGACATCGCCGCGCTGGGCAGCCATGCGGTCGCCGTCTCGCCCCCCGAGCTCGTCGAGGGCGTCCGCGCGGCCTTGCTGCGCACCATCGAGACCCATGCCGCCCATACCAGCCATGCCAGCCATGCCATGGCAGGACACCAGGAAGGCGCTGCCGATGAGTGACAGGCGGGTGGCTGGCACGCGGTCCACCACGCGGTCCACCTCTGAGACCGCGACACAGCGGCTCGGCCGGCTCCTGGACATGGTCCCCTGGCTGCTGCGCCACCAAGGGGTGAGCATCGAAGAGGCCGCCACGGAGTTCGGCCTCACGCCGGCGCAGATCGAGTCCGACCTCGAGCTGCTCTTCGTGTGCGGCACGCCCGGGTACACCCATGCCGAGCTCATCGACGCCCAGTGGGACGACGGCCACATCTACCTGGCCAACGCCGACGACATCGCGGCCCCCATGCGCCTCACCCGCGATGAGGCGGTGACCCTCACGGCCGGGCTCCAGGCGCTGGGCTCGACGCTCGTCAACTCCGAGGTTGTCGAGCGGACCCTGGAGAAGCTGCGCAAGGCGACGACGGCTGCCGACCCAGGCGGAGGGCAGATCGCCCTCGACCTCGACGACGGCAGCCAGCACTCGGTCATGACCAAGCTCAAGGAGGCTCTGGCAGCCCGACGGCGCGTCCACCTGACTTACTACGTGGCGACGCGGGACGAGACGACCGAGCGGGATGTCGACACCATGCGCATCGTCAACCTCGACGGGCAGTGGTACCTCGAGGGCTGGTGCCATCGGGCCCACGGCGTGCGCTTCTTCCGGGTCGACCGGATCGAGGCTGCGAGCGTGCTGGACGTGGACGGCACGCCCCCTCCGGAGGCGACGCCCCGCGACCTCGACGACGAGATCTTCGTCCCCAGCGAGAGCGACCTGAGCGTGGTCCTGGAGGCCGCCCCGCAAGCGGCGTGGATCGCCGACTACTACCCCAACGAGGGGGTCGTCCGGAACGCCGACGGGTCGGTGCGGGTGACGCTCAAGGTGGCCGACCCGGCCCTCGTGCGTCGCCTCGTGCTGCGGCTGGCCGGCGACGTCCGGGTCGCCTCGCCGTCTGGACTGGCCAGCGCCGTGGCCGACGAGGCGCGAGCTGCGCTCGCTGCCTACGGCGAGCCGGGATGACGCGGGAGTGACCTGACCGGTGGATGAGCGGGTGGGCGGCGGGTGGCGGGTGGCGTCATGTTCACGTCGCCCACGTATGCTGGTCATCTGCAGCGTCCATGCTGCCAGCGAACGGCCCGCAATCAAATGGGGGTCCCTGACGTCTGAGGAGACGACACAATGGCTGGTCTTGGTGCCCCCGAGCTGATCGTCATCGCGGTCATCATCATCGCTCTCTTCGGGTGGAAGAAGCTCCCCGACATGGCGCGCAGCCTCGGCCGCTCAGCCCGGGTCTTCAAGTCCGAGGTCGACGAGATGAAGAAGGACGGCAAGTCCCCGAGCGACGCCTCGCAGACGACCGTTGCCGGCGACGTCGTCGAGAGCGATGCGCAGCGCCGGGCCACCGAGGCGGAAGCCGAGGCCATGGCCGCGGAGGCTCGGGCCAAGGAGGCCGAGGCCCGCGCTGCCCAGGCACGCGCGGACGCCGACCGGTTCCGCAGCGATCCCTCTCTCTGAGGGCTCCTGCTGAGCGCTCTCGCCTGAGACCCCCTGCCGACCGACCGAAGCCCGAAGCCACCAATGCCGTCGTTGTTGCGCAAACGCAATCCCGAGGGACGGATGTCCCTCGCCGACCACTTCCGCGAGCTCCGCAATCGCGTCGTCGTGGCCGGTCTGGCCATCCTCGCTGGTGCCGTGGTCGGCTGGATCTACTACGACCCGATCATCAACCGGCTCATCCAGCCGCTCAAGGATGTCGCCGCCCAACGCGGTGACACCGGTCTGGTCAACATCAACTTCGGGACGATGACCGATGCGTTCGCCATCAAGCTCACCGTCGCGCTCTTCGTCGGCCTCATCCTCGCCTCGCCCGTCTGGCTCCTGCAGATCTGGGGCTTCGTCGTCCCGGGTCTGACGAAGAAGGAGAAGCGGGTCACCCGCCTGTTCGTCGTGGCGGCTGTGCCGCTCTTCGTCGCCGGTTGCGTCGCGGCCCTGTTCATGGTGCCGAAGGCCGTCGCGGTCCTGCTGGACTTCACCCCGGTCGGTGCCTTCAACATCCAGGACGCGTCCCTCTACCTGTCCTTCGTCCTGAAGTTCATCATCGCCTTCGGGTGCGCCTTCCTGCTGCCCGTCTTCCTCGTCTGCTTCAACATCATCGGCCTGCTCCCCGGGCGGGCCATGCTCAAGGCCTGGCGGCCGGCCGTCATGGTGATCTTCGTCTTCGCGGCGATCATGACCCCGACCCCGGACGCGTTCACCATGCTCTTCATGGCCTCGCCGATGATCCTGCTCTACTTCGCCTCGGTCGGCATTGCCCTCATCTTCGACCGCAAGAAGAGGGAGAGCCTGCCCAGCTGGCTGGACCTCCCCGACGACCAGGCGTCGGCCCTGTAACGTTCGGGTGTGTCCGACCGCGTCGCCCTGATCGTCAACCCCACTGCCGGCAAGGGAGCAGGGCGGGCGCTCGGCGAGGCGACCCGTCGCCTCCTGCTGAGCAGTGGGCGAGACGTCGTCGACGTGTCCGGCCGGACGTGGGCCGAGGCCTGCGCCCGGGCTGGGGATGAGGTCCGCCGCGGCGTCGACGCGCTCGTCGTCGTCGGCGGGGACGGACTGGTGCACCTCGCGGTCAACCTCGTCGCCGGTTCCGCCACGCCGATCGGAGTTGTCGCCGCCGGCACGGGCAACGACTTCGCCCGCAACCTCGGGCTGCCCATCCGGGACGCGGAGCGGGCCGTGGACGTCATCGCGCGAGGCACCGTCCGCACCATCGACGCGGGCCGCGTCACCGGACCCAGCGGCGAGACGAAGTGGTTCGCCGGTGTCCTCGGGGCTGGTTTCGACGCCATCGTCAACGCGCGTGCGGCGCGGATGCGCTGGCCAAAGGGCCAGATGCGCTACAACCTCGCGGTGCTCCGCGAGCTGCCGCTCTTCAAGCCGATTCCCTACGTCGTCGAGCTCGACGGCCGACGCATCGAGACCAGCGCCATGCTCGTCGCGGTGGCCAACACGCCCTCCTTCGGCGGTGGCATGCGGGTCTGCCCGGACGCGGACCCCGCGGATGGGCTCTTCGACGTCCTTGTCGTCAAGGCGATCTCGGTGCCCGGGTTCCTCCGCGTGTTTCCCAAGGTCTACCGAGGGGCACATGTCACCCACGAGGCGGTCGAGATCCACCGTGCTGCGCGGGTGCGGCTGGACGCGCGGCACGTCCCGTCACAGGCTGACGGCGAGCCCTTCACGGGGCTGCCCCTCGACATCGACATCGTGCCGCAGGCCCTGCGGGTGCTCGCTCCGGTGAAGGAAGAACAGCGATGACGTCGCCAGACGCGAAGAACCCCAGCGGCCCAGCGCTGCGTGAGTTCGCTGCGGAGCTCGACTTCCCGATGGACGACTTCCAGGTCGAGGCGTGCCGAGCCGTCGAGGACGGACGCGGCGTCCTCGTCGCTGCACCCACGGGAGCCGGCAAGACGGTGGTGGGCGAGTTCGCCGTGAACCTCGCTCTCAGGGCTGGACGAAAGGCCTTCTACACCACGCCCATCAAGGCGTTGTCGAACCAGAAGTATGCCGACCTCGTGCGGCGTCACGGCGTCGGGCGCGTGGGCCTGCTCACCGGTGATGCGTCGATCAACGGCGAGGCTCCCGTCGTCGTCATGACGACCGAGGTCCTCCGGAACATGATGTATGCCGGCTCGAGCACGCTGGACGGGCTCGGCTGGGTGGTCATGGACGAGGTCCACTACCTCGCAGACCGGTTCCGCGGAGCCGTCTGGGAGGAGGTCATCATCCACCTGCCACCCGATGTCAGCGTCGTCTCGTTGTCAGCCACGGTGTCCAACGCCGAGGAGTTCGGGGCCTGGCTCGAGGAAGTGCGCGGGGACACGGCGGTCATCGTCTCGGAGCACCGGCCCGTGCCGCTGTGGCAGCACATGCTGGTCGGCCAGTCGCTCTTCGACCTCTTCGTCGAGGAGACGGTCACGCGGCGCGGAAGCCCCACTGCCGCACCGGAACTGAGCGTCAACCCCGACCTCCTGCACGCGATCCGCGGCACCGAGGGCCGGGGCGCCTGGGACTCGCACTGGGCGGGCGACGGTCGCGGCCGATCGCGAGGTCGCCGGAACGGCAGAGGGAACGGGAGGGGGAACGGCCGCGCTGACGACTGGAGCGGTCGGGGCCGTCGCGGTGAGTCGCGCGGGCCGGGCGCCAGCGATCCGGGCCGCGGGTTTGCCCGCGGTGGGCGCCCGGGCGGTGGCGCAACCCGGGCCGAGGTCATCGACCGCCTCGACCGGGAAGGCCTGCTGCCGGCCATCACGTTCATCTTCAGCCGGGCCGGGTGCGAGGCGGCGGTCGGTCAGCTGCTCGCCACCGGGATGCGCCTCGTCACCGATGCGGAGGGGGCCGCGAACCGGCGGCTCGTCGAGGAGCGGGTCAAGGGCATCGCCGAGGAGGACCTCGCGGTCCTCGGCTACTGGGACTTCGTCGAGGGCATCTCGCGGGGGTTCGCCGCGCATCACGCAGGCATGCTGCCGACCTTCCGCGAGATCGTCGAGGAGCTGTTCACGCAGGGTCGCGTGCGCGCTGTCTTCGCAACCGAGACCCTCGCCCTTGGGATCAACATGCCGGCCCGGACCGTCGTCCTCGAGAAGCTGGTCAAGTTCAACGGCGAGAGCCACGTCGATGTCACGCCCGCCGAGTACACCCAGCTGACCGGGCGAGCCGGTCGCCGCGGCATCGACATCGAGGGTCACGCCGTCGTCATCTGGAACCGGGGCCTCGATCCCGAGGGCGTGGCCGGTCTCGCCTCGACCCGGACCTATCCACTCCGTTCCAGCTTCCGACCCACGTACAACATGGCCGTCAACCTCGTGCGCCAGTTCGGTCGGGGGAGTGCTCGGGAGATCCTCGAGACCTCCTTCGCGCAGTTCCAGGCGGATCGCGCCGTCGTCGGCCTGGTGCGGACAGTGCGCCGCAACGACGAGGCCCTCACCGGCTATGCGGAGGCGATGACCTGCCACCTGGGTGACTTCTCGGAGTACGCCGCCATGCGCGACGAGATCCGAACGATCGAGAAGGAGGGCGCGAAGGCCCGCTCTGCCTCCCTGCGCGCCGCCGCCGCGGTGTCGCTCGAGAACCTCAAGATCGGCGACATCATCCGCATCCCGAGTGGACGTCACAGCGGCCTGGCCGTGGTGGTCCTACCCAACCGCGGTGGCGGGCGTGGCGATGCCCCGTCGCCGGCGGTCGTGACCGAGGATCATCACCTGCGGCGGCTGACCCTGCACGACGTCTCGTCGCCCGTCGAGCCGCTCGGCACGATGCGGGTCCCCAAACACTTCAACGCCAAGAACCCGAAGGCTCGCCGAGACCTTGCGGCGACCCTCCGCGCGGCCCTGCCGCATGACCCGCCACCGACTCGCCGAGTGGTCGACGCGGACGCCGCCGACGAGCGCATCGACGAACTGCGTCGTCGCCTGCGCGCACACCCGTGCCACCAGTGCCCCGACCGCGAGGACCATGCGCGCTGGGCCGAGCGCTGGTGGCGGCTGCATCGCGAGACCGAGGGGCTGCAGCGCAAGATCGAGGGCCGCACCAACTCCGTCGCGAAGACGTTCGACCGGATCTGCGACCTGCTCGTCGACCTGGGCTACCTCGCTGACGGCGGGGAGCGCGTCACGGAGCACGGGGAGCGGCTGCGCCAGCTCTACACGGAGAAGGACCTCCTCGCCGCCGAGTGCCTCCGCGAGGACGTCTGGCGCACCCTCGACCCGCCCACGCTCGCCGCCGTCGTGTCCACGCTCATCCACGAGCCGCGGCGCGAGGACGCCGGCCTGGCGCCACGATGGCCGAATGACGACGTCCGCGAGGCACACGACCGCATGGTCGCCATCTGGTCCGACCTCGAGGACGCCGAGGGGGCGCTGGCCCTGCCGACGACCGGCGCGCCCGATCCCGGGATCGCCTGGGCTGTCCACCGCTGGGCAAGCGGCCGCCGCCTCGACGAGGTGCTGCGGGGGACCGAGCTCGCTGCCGGTGACTTCGTGCGACGGTGCAAGCAGGTCATCGACCTGCTGGGCCAGCTGACCGATGCCGGCGACCGTGACCTCCAGCGCGTCGCCAGGAAGGCGAGCGACGCCGTCCTTCGTGGCGTCGTCGCGGCTGACCGACTGGACTGAGCCACCCGAGAAGATCCCGTATGCCGCTGAGCCGGCTCAGCGGCATACGGCACCGTTCTTGTGGGTGGCTCAGCCCGAGCCGAGGGCACCAAGGGCACCAAGGGCATTGACGACGCGGTCGATGGGGTTCGTCAGGCCATGCTCGACGGCGAGACGGGACATCAGCGCCGGGTCGGCGACCCGGGTCGGCGCGCTGAGGTCGACCTCGCCGACGGGTGCGTCCCGGACCACCTCGACGACCCTCGGCGCGGCGTCTAGGTACTCCGCCCCCGCCTCGAGCCGGGCCCGCTGGGCACCCTTGATGGCGGGGTCGCCCGCGTCGATCGCCGCCCGGAGCGCCTCGAGAGACCCGTAGGTCGTGATGAGCTTGGCCGCCGTCTTCTCGCCGATGCCCGCGACTCCCGGCAGCCCATCGCTCGAGTCACCCCGGAGGACGGCCATGTCCGCGTAGGCCGCGCCGTTCGGGATGCCGTACTTGTCGAGGAGGAACGCCTCGTCGACGACGTCCGGGTTGCGCACGCCGCCGCGCGCCGTGTAGAGGACGCGGATGTCGTTGGCGTCGTCCACGAGCTGGAAGAGGTCGCGGTCCCCGGTGACGATGTCGATCGGGAGCCGGCCCCGGTACAGCGTCACGAGGGTGCCGATGACGTCGTCGGCCTCGTGCCCGTCGACGCCGACCCGGGCGATGCCGAGCGCAGTGAGTGCGTCGACGATGATCGGCACCTGCACGGCCAAGGCGTCCGGCACCTGCTCCTCCACGACCCCGTCGACCGTGCCGGCGACGCGGTGGGTCTTGTACGTCGGGATCGCCTCGACGCGGAAGGCGGGCCTCCAGTCGTTGTCCCAGCAGGCCGCGAGATGGGACGGGCGCGAGCGCTCGACGAGCGTGGCGATCATGTCGAGCAGGCCCCGGACGGCGTTGGTCGGGACGCCGCTCGGGCCGATGACCTCTGGGACGCCGAAGAAGGCCCGGAAGTAGAGCGAGGCGGAGTCAAGGAGCAGCAACTTCGAGGCTGTCGGAGGCATGTCACGAGACTAGGGCCCGGGTCTGCACGATGGAGCGGGGACTGAGGCACGGCGTCGTTCGTAGGTGAGAACGAGGCGATCTTGTCTTCGCCGCCAGCGCCGCGCGACTAGGGTTTCGAGCATGGAAGACCTCGACCGTCGGCTCGTCGGGCTGCTCCTGGCCGACGGGCGCATGAGCTTCACGGACCTGGGCCGGGCGACCGGCCTGTCCACGTCCGCGGTCCACCAGCGCGTCCGGCGACTCGAGGAACGCGGCGTCATCACCGGCTACTCCGCGACCGTGTCGCCTGAGGCCTTGTCGCTGCCACTCACGGCCCTCATCTCCGTCACGCCGTTCGACCCGAGCGCCCCTGACGACATCCCGGAGCGGCTCAGGGACATCCGCGAGATCGAAGCCTGCTACTCGGTCGCCGGCGTCGAGAGCTACATCCTCAAGGTGCGGACCTCGACGCCGGGGGCTCTGGAGGACCTGCTCGCCCGGATTCGTACGGCGGCGAGCGTCTCCACGCGGACCACCGTCGTCCTGTCGACGCCGTGGGAGGGTCGCAGCACCGCTGCGGAGCGGCCGCCGCAGGACTGACCCCTCGAGCGAAATCGACTCTCCACCAACGCAACACCTAGCGTGAAACGTCAGGTCCGTCCGATGGCGGCGTAGGAACCAGCTGTGGCCCGGAGCAGGTCGTCCGGGGCCAGCTCGACCTGGAAACCGCGACGACCGCCCGAGACGTACACGGTGTCGTGCGAGGCTGCCGAGTCGTCGATCACGGTGCGCAGCCGACGGCGCTGGCCGATGGGGGAGATGCCACCCAGGACATACCCGGTGCTCCGGGCTGCGTCGGTCGGGTCCGCCATGCGAACCGCCTTGACCCCCAACGCCGCCGCCGCCGCCTTGAGGTCAAGCGGACCAGCCACCGGCACGATCGCCACGGCGAGGCCGTAGCCCGTGTCGACGAGCAGGGTCTTGAAGATGCGGTCCGCGGGGATGCCGAGCTCACGAGCGGCCTCGTCCCCGTAGCCGGTCGCGGCGGAGTCGTGCTCGTAGGTGTGCCCGGTGTAGGCGATGCCCAGGGCGTCCAGGGCGAGCGTCGCGGGCGTGGTGGGGCCCGCCCCGGACCGCTGGCCGCCCTTCCTCGGTGAGCGGGCCACGGGGCTCACGCCTTGGCGAGCGAGGCCAAGCCGTCCCAGGTCGTCGTGACGACGAGCTCGGCCGCCTCCTGCGCCGACATGCCGGGGCTCTCGCTGCGGTAGACGGCGAGCCGCTCGATGCCTCCGATGATGACCTCGACGAGCGGTACGAGGCGCCGTGGGGGCAGCCCGGCGAAGCCCGGCAGCATCCTGATGCCCTCGGCGAGCGCCTTTGCGGTCTGCTGCCTGATGCGCTCCACCGACGCGGCCGCCTCGCCGATGAGGGCGCCCTCGGTGCGCAGGAGGGCAAAGCCCCGGTCGTGCTTGTCAATGAAGTCGAAGAAGGCGGTGATGACCTCGCGGACCCGAAGGCGCGGCGTCGCGTCGGGGTTCGACTCCCACGCCGTGATGACCGCGGCGAGGAGCTGGTGTCGCGCCCGCTCGATGGTGGCCGCGAGCAGCCCCTCCTTCGAGCCGAAGTAGTCGTAGATGAGCGGCTTGGTCACCCCGACCTGCTCGGCGATCTCGTCCATCGTCGTCGCCTGGAAGCCGCGTGAGCCGAAGATCCGCACCGCCACCTCGAGCATCTGTGCTTCCCGCTCGGCGCGAGGCATCCGGGTCCGGGCAGGCGGCGGCTTCGCGGTCACGAGCGCAGTCTAGGGGTGACGCGGACGCGTCGGTGGACGTCGCCCGGTACCTGAGCCGATGGCCGGCGAGCCGCGTCAGACGAGCCGCGTCAGACGAGCTGCGACTCGGCTGCGGCACGGCTGGCGGCAGCTCGCTCGCCCGCGGCGGCGATGACCTCTCATGGTCCACGGCGTCACGCCACCACTGCTGCCCGGGCTCCGGAAGCGTGTAGATCGGGTCGTAGTAGACGTACTCGCGGGAGAGGGCCGCGGTGTCCGCTCCCTCGATGGAGGTGCGGTAGTTCTTGCGCCAGTAGGAGATCCCGCGCTCCGTGTCGTACTCGTCCTGCTGGTGAACCCAGCGCTTGCCGACGAACGGCACGTCGCAGACGATCCGCGGCGTCGCAAAGCCGGGCAGGTAGCCCAGGATCGAGTGCTGCAGGTGCTGCGCCTCCGCGAGCGACAGCCTCCAGTGCTCGGAGAACGGGATCATGTCGCACATGTAGAAGTAGTAGGGCGTGATCATGGCGCCGTCCGTCAGGGCGAAGCAAAGGTCGAGGAGCTGCTCGGTGGTGTCGTTGACCCCGCGCATGAGAACCCCCTGGTTGCGTACATCGCGCACGCCGGCCTCGAGCATCGCCTTCGACGCCCGGGCCACCGAGGGCGTGATCGACTGGGCGTTGTTGACGTGGGTGTGGATCGCGAGCGAGACGCCGCGGGCCCGGGCCTTGGTGGCGACCCGGGCGACCCCCTCGACGACGTCCTCGGCGAACCAGTGCTGGGGCAGCCCCATGAGCGCCTTCGTCGCCAGGCGGATGTCGCGGATGTTCTCGATCTCGAGGAGCCGGTCGAGGAATGCCTCGAGGTTCTTCCACGGCATGTTGGCGACGTCGCCACCCGAGACGACGACGTCCCGGACCGCCGGGGTGTCCCGCAGGTAGGTCAGCATCGCGTCGTAGCGATCGACCGGCTTGAGGTCGAACTTGAGCTTGCTCACCTGCGGCGTCGAGTTGCCGACGAGGTCCATGCGGGTGCAGTGGCCGCAGTACTGCGGGCAGGTCGGCAGCAGCTCGGCGAGGACCTTGGTGGGGTAGCGGTGCGTCAGGCCCTCGGCGACCCACATGTCGTGCTCGTGCAGCGAGTCACGTGAGGCATGCGGGTGCGACGGCCAGTCGGTGCGCCGGTCCGAGAAGACGGGCAGCATGTAGCGCCGGATCGGGTCGGCGTAGAACGCCTCCGTGAAGTCGTGGCCCGCCGCCGGCATCGGCGTGTCGGTGGAGGGGACCATGGTGTTGAGCATCTGCGGCGGCACGAGCATCGACATCGTCGCGCGCTCGGCCTGGTCCCTCTCGAGGTCGGCGTAGAACCGGTCGTCGAGCAGGTCGCCCATGAGCGCACCGGAGCTGCTTGAGGTTGCGCACGCAGTTGACCCGCTGCCACTGGGCGCTGTCCCAGTCCTCCTGGGTCACGTCCCGCCAGCCGGGGAAGCGCGTCCAGTCGGGCTCCACGAGCTCGCGCTGCCGGTACACGTAGGGCTGCTCAACCATCGTCATACCCCCACGATACCGAAATTTCATTATCGAATTCTTCTATGCTGCCGGAGGATCTTCCGTTCAAGCCGCTCCAGCCCGAAGGATCGATCGTGAATCGTGACCTGCCCTCCTCGCCCGTCGGCCTGCACCGGGTGCTCGACCCGGGCGGGGACGCGATCACGCTCCCGCAGGCGGCGCGACGGCTCGACGCTCGACCCGAGCTGTGGCCGGACGAGGTCCGGATCGACGTGGACACCCTCAACCTCGACGCCGCGTCCTACCGCCAGCTCGCGGAGAAGCACACGACGGAGGGCGTCCTCGACGGCGACGCGGTCCGGTCGGAGGTGCTCGCGATCATCGCCGACCGCGGGAAGATGCAGAACCCGGTCACCGGCTCCGGTGGCATGCTCATCGGCACCGTGGCGGACGTCGGTCCGGAGAGCCGAACCGACCTGCTGGTGGGGGACCGCGTCGCGACGCTGGTCTCGCTGTCACTCACGCCGCTCAGCATCACCGATGGCCTGGCCCGGTGGGACGGGCGCTCGGAGCAGGTCCCGGCCGAGGGCCACGCCATCCTCTTCGGCCGCACCATCGCCGCGCGCCTACCCGACGACCTCGACCCACGCCTCGCCCTCATGGTGATGGACGTGTGCGGGGCGCCGGCCCTCGTCGAGCGCGTGGTGGGGGAGTACACGCAGTCGTATGCCGCTGGGCCCAGGCCGCTCACCGTCGCCGTTCTCGGCGGGGCCGGGAAGTCAGGCTCGTTGTCGCTCGCAGCGGCACGCCGCGCCGGTGCCGGGCACCTCATCGCCGTGGTGCCGAGCGACCGGGAGCATGACCTGCTCGAGCCGACGGGGCTGGCCGACGAGGTCGTCGTGGCCGATGCACGGTCCCCGCTCGGGTTGAGCCGTGCCGTGGAGGCAGCCGGTGGGCCGGCCGACGTGACGGTCGTGTGCGTCGATGTCCCGGGGTGTGAGCAGCCTGCGATCCTGTCCACCGCGCAGGGCGGCACCATCATCTTCTTCAGCATGGCGACCAACTTCGCGGCGGCCGCCCTCGGTGCCGAGGGCCTGGCCGCGGACGTCCGGATGCTCATCGGCAACGGCTACGTGCCCGGACACGCCGAACTGGCACTTGACCTCGTCCGCGAGAACACGGCCGTCCGCAACCTCTTCGAGGCCCGGATCGACTGACTCGGATCGACTGACTCGGCCCTCAGAAGAGGGAGTGGGTGATGGTCAGGCCCGGGTCCTGTGAGAACGTCCAGAAGAGAACGAAGGCGCCGCCCGCCAGTGCCAGGTCCTTGTTGAACTGGACCATCTCCATCTGCTTGGCCATGGGGTCGGTCTCCTTCCAGAACGCATGCATGAGCAGGGCGGTGGGCAGGAGGAAGACGACGAGGAGCAGGGACCCGAGGTCCCCCCAGAGGCCCAGCAGCACCGAGATCCCGCCGAGCAGGATGAGCACTCCGGAGGCCTGGGTGGCGAGTACCGGTGAGGGGATGCCCTTCGACCCCGCGTAGGCACCCATGGCCTTGCTCTGGGTCAGGTGCCCCATGGCGGAGGCGAGGAACAGCGCGACGAAGAGAATCCGGCCGACGAGGAGAACGAAATCCATGAAAGACAGCTCCCGGTTGTGTGGAGGAAGTGAACAGGTAGTCACATGTTCAACTACGGATTCTGCCCCCATTTGCCGCAAACGTCACCAGCGGAGCGCCATGAATTTCCCCCGTCCGCCGATGAGGAGGCAAGGTCTGCTGATCTTGCGGTCTACCGGCCATGTAGCAGGAGGAACTCCGGCGTTGGCTAGGCTGGCGCCGTGACTTCTCCTGCCCGTCTCGAACTCGATCCCGCAGTCGTCCGCAGGGCTCGCGCGCTGGCCCGTCAGGCGGCAGCCCCAGTGGTCTCGATCGCCAAGCGGCACACGACGGTGTCCGTCGAGCGGGCCACCCTCCGGCTCGCCGGGCTCGCGGGGGCGGACCACGAGCGAGTGCCGTGGGTCAACCATCTCGTGTCGACCGTGCGCGACCAGGTCGGCCTCGAGCACGGCGTGACGACTCCGGTCTACGACGCCTTGCTGCGGGGGGAGGCGCCGGACCTGGCGACGCTCGCCCAGAAGGCGTCCAGCGGCAACGTCTCCTTCCGGCTGCCCGCCGGGCGCGAGGAGACGGCCGCCAAACGCGCGGCAGCCCGCGGGGTGTCCGTCGGCGTGAAGCGGATCGATGCGGCCCGAAAGACGCGCGAGCGTCTCGTCGCCCGGCTCGGCGACCCGAAGCAGAGCCCGTGGATCTACCTCATCGTCGCGACCGGGGACATCCACGAGGACATCCCACAGGCCCAGGCGGCGGCCCGGGAGGGGGCCGACGTCATCGCGGTGATCCGCTCCACCGGGCAGTCGCTGCTCGACTACGTCCCCGAGGGCGCGACGAGGGAGGGCTTCGCCGGCACCTACGCCACGCAGGAGAACTTCCGCCTCATGCGGGCAGCCCTCGACGACGTGAGCAAGGAGCTGGGCCGGTACGTGCGCCTCACCAACTACGCCTCCGGCCTGTGCATGCCCGAGATCGCCGCGCTCGCCGGCCTGGAGCGGCTCGACATGATGCTCAACGACTCGATGTACGGCATCCTCTTCCGCGACATCAACCCCATCCGCACCTTCGTCGACCAGCGCTTCTCCCGCCAGATCCACGCACGCGCCGGGATCATCATCAACACCGGCGAGGACAACTACCTGACGACAGCGGACGCTGTCGAGGCGGCGCACACCGTCACCGTGAGCCAGCTGCTCAACGAGCGGTTCGCCAAGGAGGCCGGCCTCGAGGACTGGCAGCTCGGCCTGGGGCACGCCTTCGAGATCAACCCGGACCTGCCGGACAGCTTCCGCCTCGAGCTCGCCCATGCCCTCCTCGCTCGTGAGCTGTTCCCCGAGGCGCCCCTCAAGTGGATGCCCCCGACGAAGCACATGACCGGGGACATCTTCCGGGGCTACCTGCTCGACGGCTTCTTCAACCTCGTCGGCGCGATGACCGGCCAGGGCATCCTCCTCGTCGGCATGATGACCGAGGCCGTCGTCACGCCCTTCCTCTCGGACCGGGACCTCGCCCTGCAGAACGTCCGCTACGTCATGAACGCCGCGGGTGGCCTGGCCGAGGACTTCCACCCGCCCCGTGACGGGTTCATCCAGACCCGGGCGAGGCAGGTCCTCGGCGAGGCGGTCGACCTGCTCGAGCGCATCGTGCACGACTCGGATTCCGCCGGTGACCCACCCCTCCTCGCCGCCATCGCGGACGGCACGTTCGGCCTGATGAAGCGACCCCCGAACGGCGGCAAGGGGCTCGACGGGGTCGTCGAGCGAGCCCCCGGGTATGACAACCCCGCCATCACGGCCCTCGATGCGGGCGCGCCCAACCCAGCCCAGCGGCATACGGCATCGTCGACACTGTCCACCAAGGAGGTCGTGAACCGTTGAGCGGCAACATCATTCGCCCGTACGGCGACACGACCGGCGACGGCATGGTCCAGCTGTCGTTCACGCTGCCCGTCCCGCACGACAAGCGAGCCGAGGGGGCCGCCCTGCAGCTCGCCCGGAAGATGGGCCTCGACCCCGCCCTCATCGTGCACAGCAAGGCGATGGGCCCGGACTTCACCTTCTTCGTCGTCTACGGGAGCGTCCACCACCTCGTCAACCTCGACGACGTCCACGTCGTCGAGCGCGAGTACCCGCTCCTGTCGGCCAAGGACGCGAACGCTGCGATCAAGCGGACGCTGCGCCGCCCGCTCGTCGTCGTCGGTGCCTGCATCGGCACCGACGCGCACACCGTCGGCATCGACGCGATCCTCAACATCAAGGGGTTCGCGGGGGAGAAGGGCCTCGAGTACTACTCCGAGATCACGGTGGTCAACCTCGGCGCCCAGGTGCTCGTCCCGGACCTCGTCGCCCGCGCGAAGGAGGAGGAGGCGGACGCCGTCCTCGTCAGCCAGGTCGTCACCCAGAAGGACGCGCACATCCACAACACGATGCAGATGTCGGCCGCCTTCCGCGAGGCGTACCCGGCAGGGACGGTGCCGATCCTCGTCGCCGGCGGCCCACGGTTCGAGGAGGGCTCGGAGGCTCGTCTCGGGATCGACCGGATCTTCGGGCGTGGGACCACGCCGTCGGAGGTCGCGAGCTACCTCGTCCATGAGATCTCCGCGAGATGACGACCCGAAAGGCAGGCAGGACATGAGCGAGCCAGCAGCACGATCTTCACGGGCCGAGGTCGGCAGGCGGGTCACCCACCGGCGCTACGTGCCCTACAGCCACGCCCACTACGCCGGCAACCTCGTCGACGGCGCCTACTCGCTCGCGGCGTTCGGCGACGTCGCCACCGAGATGTGCATCATGACCGACGGGGACGAGGGGCTCTTCGCCTCCTACAGTGACGTCCAGTTCAAGGCCCCGGTGCGAGCCGGCGACGTCATCGAGATCTCGGCGGAGATCGTCCGGGTCGGCAGCCGAAGTCGCGAGATGGCCTTCGAGGTCCGGGTGGTGGGACGGGGCAACTCCGAGCGGGGCCCGTCGGCCGCCGACCTGCTGGAGCCGCCCATCGTGGCAACGACGGCGCGTGGCGTGGTCGTCGTCCCCTGAGACCCAGCCCAGCGGCATACGGTAACCCCGTGCTGCGTCGCGTCGTGGGTGCCCTCGTGAGTGGGGGAGTGCTGTGCCTCGCCTTCCCCACCTTCGACGTCTGGGTCGCTGCGCCCGTGTCCCTGGCCCTGCTGGCGCTGGTCATCACCGGGGTCCGTCCCCGTGCGGGCTTCGGCCTCGGCTTCCTGGCCGGTCTCGCGTTCTTCCTGCCGACCCTGCACTGGGCGGGGGTCTACGTCGGCAACCTGCCCTGGCTGGCCCTCGCGGCGCTCCAGGCGCTCTTCTTCGGCCTCGTGGGTGTGCTGTATGCCTGGCTGTCCCGGACGGGTGGGGTCCGACCGCTGGCCTTCGCAGTGGTCTGGGTCGTCGTCGAGGGGCTGCGGGCGAGGGCGCCCTATGGCGGGTTCCCGTGGGTCAAGCTCGCGTTCTCGCAGGCGGACTCGCCCTTCGGGCACCTGGCGTCGCTCGGCGGTGCGCCCTTCGTCGGGTTCGTCCTCGCGCTCGCCGGTGCCCTTCTCGCGGTGGTCGCGTCTCGAGCCCGTGGCCGTATGCCGCTGGGCTCGCTCGCGCTCCCGGCTGCCCTGGCCGTCGGGCTGGGTCTGTCCGGGTTGCTGGTGCCGCTGCCGACCGACGGACCGACGGCGCAGTTCGTCGGCGTCCAGGGCAACGTGCCGCGCCCCGGCCTGGACTTCAACGCCGAGCGGCGGGCCGTGCTCGACAACCACGTCAACGCGACGCTCGCGGCGGCTGCCGAGGGCGCAGGCCAGCCGCGCCCGGACCTCTACGTGTGGCCCGAGAACTCCTCCGACATCGACCCGCTGCGCAACGGGGACGCCAACCAGCTGATCCGCAACACCGTGGACCAGATCGGCGTCCCGCTCATCGTCGGCGGCCTGCTGGAGGAGCCGGCGGGCTACCTCTCCAACGTCTCGCTGCTCTTCGAGCCGGGGAAGGGCAACACGGATCGCTACGTCAAGCGCCACCCCGTGCCGTTCGGCGAGTACATCCCCAACCGTGCCTTCTGGCGCCTCTTCAGCGACAAGGTCGACCTCGTGCGGCGGGACTTCTACCCCGGATCCGAGGTCGGTCTCTTCACCGTGCCAGCCGCGTCCGGCCAGGAGATCCGGGCCGGCCTGTCGATCTGCTTCGAGGTCGCCTATGACGACATCATGCGCGACGTCGTCGACGCCGGCGCCAACGTCCTCGTCGTCCAGACGAACAACGCCACCTTCGGTTACACGGCCGAGTCGCCGCAGCAGCTGGCGATCAGCCGACTGCGGGCTATGGAGTTCGGTCGTTCCGTCGTCCACGTGTCCACCGTCGGCCAGAGTGCCCTCATCACACCCGACGGGACGGCTCACCAGGTCACCTCGTTGTTCACCCAGGCCGTCGTTCGCGGCGCCCTGCCTCTGCGTGACTCGATGACGCTCGCCACGCGGCTGGGCGAGGGCCCGGAGTGGGTCGCCCTTCTCGCGCTCGTCGTCCTGCTCGTACGGCCGAGCACCTGCGTCGGCGGCACCGAGGACGCAACCGACCGCCGACGGCTGCACAGAGACGAAGGAAAGGGATGACGCTCCACGCAGCGTGAGCCGATCACCGAGGTCGCGGTGCTCATCCCGACGTACAACGAGCGGGACAACCTGCCGCGGATCGTCTCGCGCCTGCGCGCCAGCGTGCCGGACGCCGACCTCGTCGTCCTCGACGACAACTCGCCCGACGGCACCGGCGAGGTCGCCGACGCGCTCGCCGCCGAGGACCCGAGGATCCGGGTCGTGCACCGCGCGGGCAAGGAGGGGCTCGGCGGGCGTATCTCGCCGGCTTCGCCCTCGCGATCGACGAGGGCTACGACGCCGCAGTCGAGATGGATGCTGACGGATCGCACCAGCCGGAGCAGCTGCCCGCCCTGCTCGCCGCGCTCGCCGACGCGGACCTCGTCATCGGGGCTCGCTGGGTCCGTGGGGGAGCGGTGCGCAACTGGCCGCTCACCGCAAGGTGCTCTCGGTCGGCGCCAACGCCTACACGAAGGTGCTGCTCGGCATGCCGGTCAACGACGCGACGGCGGGCTTCCGGGCCTACCGCACGAGCGCGCTGCGTGCGATCAACCTCGAGGGGGTCGAGTCCCAGGGATACTGCTTCCAGATCGACCTGACGCTCCGCGCCGTGAGGGCTGGACTCACCGTCGTCGAGGTGCCGATCACCTTCGTCGAGCGTGAGATCGGAGTCTCGAAGATGGGCAAGGACATCGTCCGCGAGGCGCTCACCAACGTCACGAGGTGGGGCATCGAGTACCGGGCCGGACAGGCGCGGTCGCTCGTGCGGCGCGCCCTCGGACGGCCTGTCGCGCCGACACCGGACGTGGAGCGGCAGCGATGACCACAGCGCCGCGCCGAGGACACCTGCGACCGACCCGGATCGCGGCGCTGCTGCTGCTCATCATCCCCATTCTCGAGGTCATGACGCTCATCGCCGTCGGGCAGGCCATCGGTGGCTGGCAGACGTTCTTCCTCCTCGTCGCCATGTCAGTCCTCGGCGCCTGGCTCATCCGCCTTGAGGGGGCGCGCGCCTGGGTCGCCCTGACGCAGGCGTTGCAGAGCGGGCGCATGCCGGCCCGCGAGCTCGCCGACGGCATGCTCATGCTCATCGGCGGCACGCTGCTCCTCGCGCCGGGGTTCCTCACGGACATCGTCGGCTTCGCGCTCGTCCTGCCGTTCACACGGCCCGTTGCCCGGAGGCTCCTGGAGGCGGTGATCAGCCGTCGCCTCATCGCGCAGTCGCCGTACTTGGGCGCGGTCTCCGGCTTCGGCGCTGGCGGCACCCGGCCCGAGTCGGCCCGGACGCACCCCGTCGCTCGACCTCCGAGGGAGACGTCATCGAGGGCGAGATCATCGACGAGTAAGGTCACCGGCGAGTGACGTCGCCAGCGAGCGCGGGCGAGCCCAGCGGCATACGGCTGAGAGAAGGCAACGAGCCCACCCCCACGAACGGGGCGGGCTCGTCTGGCGGGACGCCGGCGGGGTCAGGCCGACTTCTTGCGGCGCGGCTTCTCGCCGCGGGACTCGCGAAGGAGCGTCAGGCGCTCCTCGAGGAGCTCCTCGAGCTCAGGGATGGAGCGACGCTCGAGCAGCATGTCCCAGTGGGTGCGCTGGTGCTTGACCGGCTTGGCCTCCGGCTCGGGCCCACCCTGCAGACGGGCCTCGAGACCACAGCGGCACTCCCACGTCGCGGGCGGCTCCGCCTCGACGGAGAAGGGGAGCTCGGTGCGGTGGCCGTCGGGGCAGACGTAGAGTGTGAGCATCCGCTCACTGGGGACGACGTTCTCGTCACTCTCGAAGCTGCGCGCGCCGAGGTTGGAACCTCGTAGTGCTCGATCTGCCATCAGGACCCCTCCCAAGAAGTCTGTTCGTGGCCAGTACCCAGCAGGTACCTACCCTCACAGACGCTTGAACGAGCCAGACGGTTGCGTTGTTCCCGCCATGCTCCATGATATCAGACGACGACCGGGACCGGGTTGCCGGCCTCCTCGATGCCCCGGCGCATGTCGACCTTGGCGAGCAGCAGACCGCCCACGACGAAGAAGAAGATCAGCGCGACGATCGCCCAGCGGTAGCTGTGGGTGAACTGGTAGACGAGCCCGAAGGCCAGCGTCCCGAGCCAGCTCGTGCCGCGCTCCATGGCCTGGTAGAACCCGAAGAACTCGGCTTCCTTGCCGCGCGGGATCAGCTGGCTGTACAGCGACCGGGACAGGGCCTGGGTGCCGCCGAGCACGATGCCGATGAGCACGCCGAGCGCGAAGAAGAGCGCAATGGCCTGGGCGGGGACGAAGAAGGCGATGATGACCACGACGCTCCACAAGGCGATCCCGGCGCAGCACCGTCCGCCAGGCGCCGACTCGGGCGGCGGCGGCACCGAAGAGCCGAGCACCGAAGAACGCGACGAACTGGACGAAGAGGAACAGGCCGAGCACCGTCTCTGGGCGAAGCCGAGCTCCTTCTGCCCGTAGAGGCTGGAGTTGCCGATGACCGTCTGGATGCCGTCGTTGAAGAAGAGGTAGGCGAGCAGGAAGAGCATCGTCTGCGGGTAGAGCCGCAGCTCGCGGAAGGTGGTCGCGAGCTGCTTGAAGCTGCCGCCGACGACACCGGCCTTGCGGTCGACGGGCGTGCCCACCGTTCCGGTGAGGTGGGCCAGGCCGCGGACCGGGATGATGGTGAAGCCGGCCCACCACAGGCCCGCCATGAGCAGGCTGATCCGCGTCGCCATGACCGTGTCGAGGCCGAGCTGCTCCTTGAAGGTCAGCATCGCGAAGTTGATCGCCAGCAGGAGTCCGCCGCCGAGGTAGCCCAGTGCCCAGCCCTTGGAGGAGACCCGGTCGCGCTCGTTCTCGTTCGCGATGCGGTTGAGGATCGAGTCGTAGATGACCAGGGACGCGCCGAGGCAGAGGCTGGCCACGACGGTCAGGACGACACCGAGCTGCCAGTTCGTCCCGGCGATGAAGAACATGAGGCTGGCGGCGAGGGCACCGGCCCACGCGAATCCCGCGAAGAGCCGGGTGGGCCGCGGGCTGCGGTCGGCGACGGCGCCGATGAGCACGAGGAACAGAGCGGACACGATCGTCGCGAGGGTCACGGTGTAGGCGTAGACCGAGCCGGGGGAGATCGGGATGCCCAGGACGTCGAGGTTGGTGGTGCAGGCGGTGTCGTCCTCGATGCCCGGGCACACGCTCTGGGTGGCGACGTGGGTGAGATAGGGGCCCATGAGGACCGTCGCCGTCGTCGTGACGTAGGCCGAGTTGGCCCAGTCGTACCAGTACCAGGCCCGCTGTTCCTTGGTCTCGGGGCGAGCCGCGTTGACGGGCTCGTTGACGGCGACGTCGGTCATGCGACGCACTCTCGCACACCGTCGCCCGGGCGTGGATGCCGGACACGTCACGTTTGCGCGACTGGCTCAGACCGTGAGTAACGAGACGACCGCGACGACCACCGTCGACACGATCTCGCCGATGCCGAGCTGCTTGGGAGTGAACCCCAGCCCGGGCACGACGGCGGCACGGACGGTCAGCAGGAGGAAGACCAGAGCGAGCCACGGGGAGAAGGTGAGGACGACCACGGTGGCCACCGCATGCGCGGCGATGCTGACAACGAGGAAACGCTGGTTGCCCCGCTCGCGGATCGCCGACTTGACGTAGAAGACCGTTCCGGCGAAGTACAGGAACTGGGTCAGGGCCAGCAGCCAGGCGCGCTGCAGGTCGGTGCCGGGTCCCGCCGCGTAGGCGACGACGGTCATCAGTCCCGAGCCCACGACGGTCGTCAGACCGGAGAGCAGCTCCCGCTCACGTCGTGCGGCCGCGGCCCACAAACCCACGCCGAGAGGCAGGATGAACAGTGGGGCCCAGACGATGAGGCTCGGCTGCACGGCCAGCGTCACGAGGCCGAGCACCGACGCAGCGATGCCATAGGCACGAACCGGTGGCCAGTACCGCGGACGCCGGCGTGCCTTGAGCCACAGGCTGGTCGCGAAGAAGGCGAAGTAGCCGACGAACCAGAAGGCCGTGAGCGGCACGTGCACCCAAGCCGGTCCGCCGGCGAGGATGCCGACGGCCAGGGGAGAGGCGAGCATGGCCCACGCGCCGTGCTGGTTGGGCACCCAGCCGGGACTACGCGACCTGCTCACGCTTCGAGCCTAATCGTCGCGCGGACGGCTCCTGGCGCCGGTTACCCGTGAGTTTCGCCACCGCGCGGCTGGCATCTACCGTCGCGCTTGACACCGCGTCGTACGGTGGTGGCGCATGCCGTCTCACCAGTCCCGCCAGGTCAAGGTCCTCGGCGCCGTCGTCGCGCTCGTGGTCCTGCTCAGTGCGTGCACTGCTGCCACGCCTGCGCCCCTCGCGTCGAGCGACCGACGGACGTCCAGCCCGCCGGCCTTGGTTGCGACCACGGAGCCGACTCCCGCGCCGACGGTGACGACGCCATCGCCAGTCAGGCCCTCGAAGCCGACCGCCCGACCGTTCGACGCCTCCGCCGCCCACGACCTTGTCGAGCGCCTGGCCCAGATCGGGCCAAGGGACGCGGTGAACAAGGCCTACCGACGCGCGGCCAGCATCGTGGCGGACGAGTTCACCGACCTTGGCTACACGGTGCGCCGGCAGGAAGTGCCCGTGCCTGCGGGCGTGTCCTGGGGCGTCAGGGTCCCGTCGGGGACGACGGTGAACGTCATCGCGGATCCGCCCGGCTTCGATGCCCGGCAACCGCACGTCGTGCTCGGCGCGCACCTCGACACCGTGCCGCAGGCCCCGGGCGCCGAGGACAACGCGTCCGGCGTGGCGGTCATCGTGGAGCTCGCCAGAATGCTCCGCGAACAGCCCGCGAGGCTGCCAGTGCGCCTCGTCGCGTTCGGTGCCGAGGAGTCCCGGGGATCGGGCTGGCAGTGGTATGCCTTTGGGTCGCGCCACTTCGTGGGCACTCTCGATGCCGCGCAGCGCAAGGCGGTCAGGGCGATGGTGTCCCTGGACCGGGTCGGGCGGGCCGCCACGGCCGTCCCGGTGTGCCACGGTGGCCGAGGGTCGACCGCGGTGGCCGATGACCTGCGAGACGCGGCGACCATCCGGACGAAGGCGTGCGTCAACCGGGCGAGCGACCACGTGTCGTTCGAGCGGGTCGGCATCGCCGCAGCCCGGATCGGGAGCGTCCCGTACGACCAGTACCACTCGTCGAGAGACGTGCCGCGCGTCGTCGACCCGCGGCAGCTCGGACGGTCGGCGACGGTCGTGTGGACCTGGCTGCGCCGGTTGTGACGACGGACGACCGTTGGTCACCGCGACGCCTGCTCTGCCGCCAGCCGTTGCGGGGCCGACGGCAGCGGAGCGGCCAACGGTCGTCCGGCGGTTATTCGGCCCCGAAGAACTCGACGATGCTCGCCATCGCGTCCTCGTGCTGGGAGTCGTGCACAGAGCCGATGCCAACAGCTGACGCCCTCACTCGAGCTCCTCACGGTAAACGCCGATAATCGACATTATGTCATTTAGCCGAGCAGTCCACGCTCACGGCTCTCCCCTGAGCTCGCCGCGTCAGCCGCGCCGGAGGCTCCGCTTGCGGGCGAGAACGTCGGCAGGCATGCCGGGACCGGGCTGGGCCCGCACTTCGGCGGGATCGTCGACGACGCCGCACCTGATGCAGCTCAGCCCGCTGCTGACTGCCTCGCCGCACTCTGTGTGGCGGTACTCGATGGGCGGTCCATCCGGCGCGGCCCACCGGTCGCCCCATTGCGTCAGCGCGACGATCGCCGGGACCAGGTCGCGTCCCTTGGCCGTCACGACGTACTCGGGCGTCCCCGGCTGGCCGGCGCTGGGCCGCCGCTCCATGATCCCGGCCCCGACAAAACCCTCGAGCCGTGCCGCGAGCACGTTCGTCGCGATTCCGAGCGTGCGCTGGAAGTCCCCGAACCGCGTCGACCCGGCGAACAGCGCGTCGCGCAGGATGAGCAGGCTCCAGCGCTCCCCCACGATCTCCAGCGCGCGCGCCATCGAACACACTTCCGAGTCATATGTCTTGCCGAGCACTGGTCCAGTGTAGGTGCGCGACTTGCATGATGAAATCGCCGCGCCGGTACCCTTGGCGGCGATGCAGTGTGACTACTTCGACCGTGGCCGGTGCCGCTCCTGCACGCTCATGGGGATGCCGTATGCCGCTCAGCTCGCTTCCAAGCAGGAGCGCTGCGCTGCCGCTCTGGCCGAGGTGGCCCCCTCCGTCACGTGGTTGCCTGCCGTGGCGGGACCCGAGTCCGCGTTCCGGAACAAGGCCAAGCTCGTCGTTGCGGGCCGGGCCGGCGCGGTCACCCTCGGCATCCTCGACGACGCCGGACGAGGCGTGGACCTGCGCGAGTGCGGGCTCTACGAGCCCGGCCTGGCACGGAGCACCTTCCCGTGCTGGCCGACTTCATCGACTCGCTCCGCCTCGAGCCCTACGACGTGCCCGCACGTCGCGGCCAGCTCAAGTACCTCATCGTCACGCACTCCCCCGACGACGAGCTGATGATCCGCTTCGTCCTGCGGACCGGTCACGAGGTCCCCAGGATCCGCAAGGCCCTGCCGCGGCTGGTGGCGGCTCTGCCACGCATCGCCGTCGTCTCGGTGAACCTCCAGCCCGAGCACAAGGCCGTCCTCGAAGGCGACACGGAGATCCTGCTGACGGAACGGTCCACCCTGCCGATGCGCGTCAACGACGTTGTCCTGGGGCTGCGACCCAACAGCTTCTTCCAGACCAACACCGCTGTGGCGGCCGGGCTCTACCGTCAGGCGCGCGAGTGGGTCGAGGGCCGCTCCCCCGCCTCGGTGTGGGACCTGTACTGCGGTGTCGGCGGATTCGCGCTCCACGTCGCCGGGCCAGACCTTGCGGTCCTCGGGATCGAGGTGGCCTCCAACGCTGTCGAGAGTGCCCTTGCCAGTGCGAGCGACCTGCGACGGCAGCACCCGGACATGGGGCCGATCCGGTTCACGACGGCCGATGCCACGGCCCACGTCGTCACCGATCTGGCAGCCGACCTCGTCATCGTCAACCCGCCACGGCGCGGCATCGGACCGGACCTGGCCGGTCGGCTCGAGGCGTCCGCGGTGCGGGATGTCATCTACTCGAGCTGCAACGTCGACTCGCTGGCCAAGGACCTGGCCGCGATGCCGTCACTCTGCGTGCTCGAGGCTCGGCTCTTCGACATGTTCCCGCAGACGAACCACCACGAGGTCATGGTGCGCCTCCACCGCCGCGGCCGGACTGGGCGTGCGGACGTCCCAGCGACGTCGCAGCCGACCTGAGTCACCTGCTGCGACGACCGAGGCCCGCTGCGTACCCGTCCAGGGCGTCAAGGACCTCAGGTGACCGGTAGACGCGGTTCCGCTTCCACCCGGTCGACTCCACGAGGATGCCGGCGCCCACGAGACGGGAGAGCGCCGCCTGCGCGGTGGGCGCCGACACGTCGAGGTCTGCCATGACGAGCTTCGCGGTGACGACCGGCTGACGCAGCAGCAGGTCGGCGATGGGCCACACGGCGGAGTCCGAGCGCGCCTCGACGCGTCGGCCCCACTCGTCCCGCACCTCGCGCAGCCGGTTGACGAGTCCCTCGCCCACCGTGACGCCTGCACGGGCGGCATCCGCGACGCACCGAAGGATCGGCTCGGCATCGCCGGCTCGGTAGGCGCCGAGCGCCGCGAAGTACCGGTCCTTGGCCACGAGGAGGCCGGCCGAGATCGGGACGGTGACCCGGTGGATGACCCCCGTGTTGAGCAGTGACGCATGGAGCAGGGCCCGGCCGGTCCTGCCGTTGCCGTCCGCGAAGGGATGGATCGTCTCGAACTGGGCGTGGGCGAGTGACCCCAGGGCCAGGGCGGCACGTCGTCCCGGTCCAGGAACGCAACGAGGTCGTCCATCAGGGGTGGGACCTCAGCGGCCACCGGCGGTACGAACTCGGCGTCACCGGGATGCAGGCCGGACCCGCCGATCCAGACCTGCTCCTCGCGCCATCGCCCGGGCCCGACACGCTGCTGACCGGTCATCAGGGCGCGGTGCATCGACAGGACGGATGCCACGTCGAGGTCCCCCGCGAGATCCATCGCAGCCTGCATGGTCCGGACGTTGGCGAGGATGGCGACCGCGTTGGTCCGATCGCCCGCTCCGATGGCCGCCTCAGCCAGGGCCCGTGCCGACGAGGTGAGGTTCTCGATGTGGGAGCTGGCGGCACTCTCCGAGCGGAGCAGGATCGAGGCAAACGGAGCCACCTCCCCCGCTCCCCCGGCGTCGAAGGCGGTGAGGAGCCGGGTCGCGTCGTCGAGGTCGGCCGCCACGTCCCCCGGCAGCTCGACCGGCACGGTGGCAATCTCCGGGACAACCGCCGGCCGGTAGGTCGTCGGAATGCCGCGTCGCGCGCGCCTTGAGGTCGTCGCGATGCCCTCGGGTTGCGAGGACCACGGAACTACGCGGGAGCTGATCGACGGCCAGTGCATGCGGCCTCCTGGTTAAGGGTAAGTACATATCCTTAACTAAGGCTACTCGAAGTCGGTTGGATCGCCCGCCCCGACGCGGGCGACCTCTGGGTATCCCTCGGAGTAGTCCACCACCGTGGTCGGCTCCAGACCGGATTCGCCGGAGTCGATGACGGCGTCGATGACATGGTCCAGCCGATCCTTGATCTGCCAGCCGTCCGTCATCGGCTCCTCGTCGCCGGGGAGCAGCAGCGTGCTCGAGAGGATCGGCTCGCCCAGGGCGCGCAACAGCCCCCGGACGACGGGGTGGTCCGGGATGCGCACCCCGACCGTCCGCTTCTTCGGATGGAGCAGCCGACGCGGCACCTCCCGGGTCGCCGGCAGGATGAACGTGTAGGGCCCCGGCATGTGCGCCTTCACGGCCCGGAAGACGGCGTTGTCGAGCTGGACGAACTGGCCGAGCTGGGCGAAGTCGGCGCACACGAGGGTGAAGTGGTGCCGCTCGTCGAGGCCCCGGATCCGCAGGATCCGGTCCTTTCCCTCCTGATTGTCGAGCGAGCATCCCAGGGCGAAGCACGAGTCCGTCGGGTACGCGATGAGCCCACCATCACGCAGGATCTGGACGGCTTGGGCGATGGCCCTCGGTTGCGGGTCGACCGGGTGGACGTCGAAGTACTTCGCCATGAGGCAACCCTGCCACGTCGACCTCTCGGGACGTGCTCCAGCATGGGCTCACCCGGCGAGGGCATCCGCGAGTCGCTCGATGCCGAAGTCGAAGGCGGCGTCGACGTCCCCGCCCATCCGGAACGCATCAGCGAGCTCCATCGACACGAACCCGCCGGCCCAGGCGGTGAGCGTCCGGGCAGCCTCCAGCGCGTGCTCGGGTCCCGCAAGCTCCGTGCTTATCCGCAGCACCGTGACGGCCGCCCGGCGCAGGATCTCCGGGTCGGGCCGAGCCTCCTCGTCCCCAGGGCTGAAGACGAGCCGAAACGCCGCAGGGCGCTCCCTTCCGAAGCTTCGGAGGGCGCGCACGGCGGCTCCGAGCGCAGCCCGGGGCGGCATCCCCGGCGGAGCGGCCGCGTCGACCCGTCTCCCGATGTCGCGTGCCGCATCCTCGGCGACGAGGCGCACGAGCGCGGCTCGGCCCGGCACGTGCTTGTACAGCGACGGCGCCCGCACCCCGACCGTTGCCCCAACGGCCTGCATGGACAGGCCGTTGGGGCCGTTGGCCTCGAGCTGGTCCGCAGCGGCGCGGACGATGGCGTCGACGGATGTGCGTCCCGGTGTCGGCATCGGATCCCTCTCGGCTATTGCTATTAGCCTTGATGGCTAAGTATCGTAGCCATCATCCTGTCCGCGTTCATCGGAGGCAACCCATGCAGATCGCCCCATCCGTGTACCGCGTCGGCAACGACATCATCGCGGCCTACCTCGTCGTGGGTGACGACGGCGTGACCGTGGTGGACGCCGGACTCGGTGGACACTGGCGAGAGCTCGTTCGTGAGCTGACCCGGCTCGGCCGCAGCCTCGACGACGTGAGGGGCGTCGTGCTGACGCACGGCGACACGGACCACCTCGGCTTCGCCGAGCGGCTCCGGGTCGAACGGGGCGTCCCCGTGCACGTGCACGCCGCCGACGCGTCGCGGGCGCGAGGAGAGGAGAAGGCGCACGCCAGCTTCGGGTCATGGCGCCCCGGCGCGACCGCGCGGTTCTTCGCCTACGCTGCCACGCACGGCGGCTTCCGCACCCGATATGTGCGGGAGGTCCGCGAGGTGGCGGACGGCGACGTGCTGGACCTGCCCGGGTCGCCACGCATCGTCGGCCTCCCCGGCCACTCGCCCGGTAGCGTGGCAGTGCACTTCCCGGCCCTCGACGCCGTCATGGTCGGGGACGCGCTCACGACGCGCGACGTCCTCACCGGACGAACCGGCCCGCAGCCCGCCCCCTTCACCGACGACGAGGCGCAGGCCCTGAGAAGTCTCGACCGACTCGCTGAACTGGACGCGCGATGGGTCCTGCCCGGCCACGGTGCACCATCCGACGCAGGTACGGCGGAGGTCGTTCGACTGGTGCGCGACGCGGCGAGAGCGCACCCCCGCTGAACGGATCCGCACCTCCGCCCGGCTGCGCCCGCTGGATCACAGGGCCAGGCTCGTGGCCGGCACCCACAGGGGACACGGCTTCGTCGAGCCCGCTCTCACACAGCCACATGGCGGCAGGTCCTTCGGCGGCGCGAGGTCGTCGATGTCGTCGTCGCGGCTCCAGAGGGCGATGCTGGGTCGCCAGAGATCCGTGACGACAGCGCAGTCGCACGTCGCTCCTTGGGCCGCAAGGCGCTTCGTCAGGCTCACGGCACGCCGCGCGCGAACGAGGCGATAGTGCTCGGCCCAGCCGAGCGAGTCACTGCACCGGGTCATTGCCAACATCCGATGGACAAAGCACGCCAGGCACTCACCGGGGTGGGGCAGCACGCCGGTGTCGGGATCGATCGCGCTGCCCGTGAAGATATGGATGACGTTGGACATGGTCCTCCCTTCGCGGCCAGCCTGCGTCGAGCCGGCGGCTGCCGCCACGGGCCGAGCCGGACCTGTGGACTCGCTCGGTCAGCCCGCTGGGATGTGGACAACACCGCTCACGGGCCGGCGCCGGCCCGGCGCCACACGACCAAAGCCCGACCGGCGACCCCTGCCAGCAGGATGAGGCCACCCGCGACGAGGGACGCAAGCGGCACCGTGAACGCCAGCACGCAACAACCGAGCAGACCGATCACCTGCAGGACGCGCGGGTAGATCCGGTCCTGCCCGGTCTGGGTGAACGCCGCCGCGTTCGCGATGGCGTAGTAGACGAGCACCCCGAAGGACGAGAAGCCGATGACCCCGCGCAGGTCGACGACGAGCACGAGCAGGGAGACGACGACGGCGAGTGCGACCTCGGCGACGTGCGGGACGGCATGACGCTCGTGGACCCGCGCCAGGGGACTCGGCAGGTCGCCCTCGCGTGCCATGGCGAGCGAGGTCCGTCCGACGCCGGCGATGAGCGAGAGGAGGGCGCCCAGGGCGGCGACGGCGGCGGCCACGACGACGACGGGAGCGAGCCAGGCGGCATACGGCGTCCTCTCGGCGGCGTCGCGCAGGGGCGCCTCGGCGGCGGCGAGGGCGGAGACACCGAGTCGATCGAGCAGGATCCACCCGGTGACGGCATACAACGGCACCACGATGGCGAAGGCGATGAGGATGGCCCGCGGAATGGTCCGGCGTGGGCGGGCGACCTCCTCTCCCATCGTTGCGATCCGCGCGTACCCGGCGAACGCGAAGAAGAGCAGAGCCGCGCCCTGGCTGACCCCGGCCCAGCCGACGGAGGTCCCGAGCGTGACCGGTGCCGGCGGCGCCCCGGAGGCCACCGCGACGAGGGTCACCACGAGCAGTGCGAGGACGACGGTCACGAGCACGCGTGTGAGCCGTGCCGTGCGGGTGACGCCGTGGTAGTTGACAGTGGCGAGGCCGATCACGGCGGCGATCGCGACGGGGCGCTGCCACGCACCCGGAACGACGTAGGCGGCGAAGGTCATCGCCATGGCGGCGCAGCTCGCGGTCTTGCCGATGACGAATCCCCAGCCCGCGAGGAACCCCCACCACGGTCCCAGCCTCTCGCGGCCGTAGACGTAGGTGCCCCCGGACGTCGGGTAATGCGCGGCGAGCTGCGCTGACGACGTCGCGTTGCAGAACGCCACCACCGCAGCCACGCCGAGGGCGAGGAGCAGCAACGCCCCTGCGGCGGCGGCCGCAGGGGCGAAGGCGGTGAACAGGCCCGCCCCGACCATGGAGCCGACGCCGATGTGCACGGCGTCGGCCGTCGTCAGCCGACGGGCCAGAGCCGGATGCGAGGACACGCCCCGCAGTGTGTCAGGTCGGGGTGGACGGCACGTCCGCGTCAGCTGCGCGAGGCGTCAGCCAGCAGCGACTCGAACGGCGTCACGTCCTCGAAGGGATCCACGGGTGGTGGAGCCGGGGACCCCGCGACGACCCGGGCGAAGTCCGCGCCCGCTCGCTCGATCCGCGCACCGAGGCGCCCCGCCTCGACGCTCCCCCAGTCCTCGGACGCCGCGAAGACGGCGACCGGCGCGACGAGGGCACCGAGGTAGGCGAACAACGGCCGCAGTGCGTGGTCGATGGCCAGCGAGTGGCGGGCCGTGCCCCCGGTCGCGCCGAGCAGCACGGGTTTGCCCCGCAACGAGTCCGCCGGCAGGACGTCGATGAGCATCTTGAACAGCCCGCTGTAGGAGGCGCTGTAGATCGGCGTCGACACGACGAGCGCGTCCGCCTCGACGATGGCGTCGAGCCGCTCCTGCAGCGCGGGCGACGCGAAGCCGGTGAGCACGTTGTTGGTCAGGTCGTGCGCGATGTCGCGCACCTCGATGAGCTCGACGTGTGCATCGCCGCCGGGGAGTGCCCGGACGACGGCCTCGGTGAGCCGGTCCGCCAGCAGGCGCGTCGAGGACGGCTCGGTGATGCCGGCGGTGATGACGGTCAGGCGGGTGGTCATCAGATGGCTCCTTGTGTGACAGGGGTGCGCGACTCGTCGGGCGAGGCACCGGTGACGTCGTCGGCGGCCGCGTAGACGGTCGCGTCGTGCGCCCCACCTGCCGTCGCCACGAGCGACGCGTGGGTCGGCGCGTCCGGCACATGGGCCGGCTTGAGGGCGGCGAACTCCTTGCGCAGCACGGGGACGACCTCCTCGCCGAGGATGTCGAGCTGCTCGAGCACGGTCTTCAGCGGCAGCCCGGCGTGGTCCATCAGCCACAGCTGGCGCTGGTAGTCGCCGACGTAGTCGCGGTAGCCCAGCGTGGCCTCGATGACCTGCTGGGGGCTGCCGACCAGGAGCGGCGTCTGGGCCATGAAGTCCTCGAGGGACGGGCCGTGGCCATAGACGGGCGCGTTGTCGAAGTACGGCCGGAACTCGCGGATCGCGTCCTGCGAGCTGCCCCGCATGAAGACCTGCCCGCCGAGGCCGACGATCGCCTGGTCGGCGGATCCGTGGCCGTAGTGCTCGAACCGGCGGCGGTAGAGCTGGACCATCTGCCCGGTGTGGCTGGCCGGCCAGAAGATGTGGTTCGAGAAGAACCCGTCACCGTAGTACGCCGCCTGCTCCGCGATCTCCGGGCTGCGGATCGAACCGTGCCACACGAAGGGCGGCACGCCCTCGAGCGGGCGCGGAGTCGAGGTGTAGCCCTGGAGGGGCGTGCGGTACTTGCCCTGCCAGTCGACGACGTCCTCGCGCCACAGGCGGTGGAGCAGGGCGTAGTTCTCGATGGCGAGCGGGATGCCGTCACGGATGTCCTTGCCGAACCACGGGTACACGGGCCCGGTGTTGCCCCGGCCCATCATGAGGTCGATCCGCCCGTCGGCCAGGTGCTGGAGGTAGGCGTAGTCCTCGGCGAGCCGCACGGGGTCGTTCGTCGTGATGAGGGTCGTCGAGGTGGTGAGGATGATCCGCCTGGTCACGGCGGCCAGGTGTGCGAGCAGCACGGTCGGGTTCGCGGGCGCCACGAACGGTGGGTTGTGGTGCTCGCCCGTGGCGAAGACGTCGAGGCCCACCTCTTCGGCCTTCCTGGCGATCGCGATGGTCGCCTTGATCCGCTCGTGCTCGGTGGGCGTGCGACCCGTCGTGGCGTCGGTCGTGACGTCGCCCACGGTGAAGATCCCGAACTGCATGTGTCCCAGCTCCCTTATTAATTGACGATTCAAGCATACCAACAGCCGACCCCTGCCGCACATTCCCGCTCCCGTCGAGACGCTGCCGTATGCCGCTGAGCTGGCTTTCGGGTCGCCGGCCCTCCCAGCCCGGCGGGCTTGCTCGGAGGCCGTCGTGTGCCGTGCGATCCTGACCGGGTGACCCCTGAGATATCCCCGAAAGACCGCTTCATCACGGTCTACGGCCGCAACCCCGTGCACGAGGTCCTGCTCGATCCTGACCTGCACGTGGACAAGGTCGTCATCGCGGAGGGCGCTCGGGGCGCCGGGCTGACGGAGATCAGGAAGGTTGCTGGCCGGCGGGGCATCACCGTCCAGTCCGCGTCCGCGGAGCGGGTCAAGAAGCTCTCCGGCAACGGCCGACAGGACCAGGGTGTCTTCGCCGACGTCGTCGCCCCGCGGATGCTCCCGCTCGCCGTCGCACTCGAGCATGCAGACCTTCGGACCGTCCTCGTCCTCGATGGCATCACGACCCCGGCGAATGTCGGGATGATCCTCCGCTCGGCCACGGCCGCCGGTGTCGACGGCGTCGTCGTGCCGCGACGGGGTGTCGCGTCCATCGACCCGCTCGTGGTCAAGGCCTCGGCCGGAGTCGCCTTCCGGGCCCCGATCCTCAAGGCGTTCACCGCTGCAGAGGCAGTCTCGGCCCTGAAGGAGCACGCTTTCCACGTCGTCGGACTCGACGCCGAGGGCGAGGACGACCTGTTCACCGCCCACCTGCCGGAGCCGGTCGCCTTCGTCCTGGGCAGCGAGACGTCCGGTCACGGCCCCGAGGTCGCCCGCCTCGTCGACACGTGGGTCTCGATCCCCATGGCGGGCGGCGTCGAGTCGCTCAACGTCGCGGCGGCCGCGGCGGTGGTGTGCTTCGAGCTGGTCCGGCGAGCCCGAGCCTGACCACGTCCTGACGGGGCTCACCCGTCCGTCGCACGGACCGTCCCGCTGCCGACCTCGGTGACCCGCCCGCCGACGAAGACGGTGCCGTCGTCGTCGACGCTCACCACCACCCGTGACGGTCTGGCAACCTGGTGCCCCTGCGAGATGGTGATGAGCTCGTCGCGCCGTCCGGTCAGGGCGAGCCAGCTCCCGAGGTTGGCGGCAGCCGAGCCGGTTGCCGGGTCCTCCTCGAGGGCACTGCCGCTCACCGCGAAGAACCGGGCCGTGATCATCGACTCCGCGGTGCGTGCCCAGACGTAGACCTGGGGCTCTCGGCCCGGCAGCGACAGGCGCTCGCCCATGCCGCGCGGGTCCGGCTGGCAGGCCTGCACCGCTTCCCCGTCGGCGAGCTCGACGAGGAGCTGCTCGACCCCGGAGTCGACCCAGTGCGCGCCGTGGGGGACGACCGCCTCGGGCCGTACCCCGAGCACCTCGGCGGTCTCCGACGCCGTGGCCCGGGCGGATCGAGCCGTCGCCGGATTGGCGCGCAGCCTCCAGCCGTCGTCCACCTGGCGTACGGGGATGCGTCCCGCCGGCATGGAGAGCGCCACCTCCTCGATGCCACCGGCCTGCGCTGCCACGACGTGGGCTGTCCCCAGGGTCGGGTGCCCGGCGAAGGGCATCTCGTAGGACGCGGTGAAGATGCGTACGTCCGCCTCGGCCACGTCGGACGACTCCGCGCGCGTCGCGGTCACGAAGGTGGTCTCGCTGAGGTTGAACTGCCTCGCCCACGCCTGCATCTGCCGATCCGTGAGGGCGGCGGCGTCCTCGAAGACGCAGAGCGGGTTGCCGGAGAACGGATCGTCATCCATGGAGAAGACATTGAGCAGTCGGAATCGCAGGTCCATGAGGAGAGTCTGCCGGGCACTAGATTGGCCGCATGGCCAAGCCAGACGGTGTCGTGCCCGGAAGCGTCTACCTGTTCCGCCACGGCGAGACGGAGTGGTCGCGAAGTGGTCAGCACACGGGCACGACGGACCTGCCCCTGCTGCCCGAGGGCGAGGAGGCAGCCCGCGAGCTCGGGGACATCCTGCAGAACCGGGCCTTCGAGCGCGTCCTCGCGTCACCCCTGCAGCGGGCCCGACGCACCGCCGAGCTGGCCGGACTGACGGACATCGAGGTCGAGCCGCTCCTCCGGGAATGGGACTACGGTGCCTACGAGGGCGTCACGACCGCGGACATCTCATCGCGGCTCGGCCGACCGTGGGAGGTCTTCGTCGACGGGGTCGTCCCCGGGGACACTCCCGGTGAGACGATCGAGGAGGTCGCCGACAGGGCCCAGCAGCTCATCGACACGGTCTGGCCGAGCCTCGAGCGCGGCGACGTCGCCCTGTTCGGGCACGGGCACGCCCTGCGGGTCCTCACGGCGGTCTGGCTGGGCCGCAGCCCCCGCCTTGGGCAACACCTCATCCTCGACCCCGGCTCGATGAGCATCCTGACCCACCACCGCTCCACCCGCTGCATCGGCACCTACAACCTGTCCCCATGGCGCCTGCTCCGGAACTCCACCGCGCACTGAGCGCGCGAGGCCCGATCGACCCAGCTCAGCGGCATACGGCGCGAATATCCCTGTGGCCCAGCGGGACTCAGGATTCCTTGGGAAGCTCCCACGTGTGGACCGGCTCGTTGGCGTGCATGCCCTCCATGTACTTCGCCAGCATCTCGCGCAACGCCTCGTCCCGGGTCAGCCCGCGGGACTCGAGCCGGGCCACGCACTCCGCCTGCCAGCAGGCGCCGTTCATGCTCGTCAGGCAGCGCTGCTCGATGACGGACAGGTAGCGGTCCCGCACGGCCTGCGACACGCCCCAGCGCTCGAGTCCCTCGTGCGCCATCGGCAGCAGCCGGCGCAGGACGAGCTCCGTTGCCGGCACCTCGCCCAAGCCGGGCCAGTAGGTCCGGGCGTCGATCCCGAGGCGAGCGCCTTCCTCGAAGTTGGCCTCCGCCGCGGAGAAGCTCATCCGCGTCCACACCGGCCGGTCCTCCGAGTCAAGGACCCGCATCGTCCCGTAGTAGAAGGCGGCGTTGGCCAGGACGTCGATGATGCTCGGGCCGGCGGGCAGGACGCGGTTCTCGACCCGCAGGTGCGGTCGGCCGTTGACGATGTCGTAGATCGGCCGGTTCCAGCGATAGACCGTGCCGTTGTGGAGGCGCAGCTCCTTGAGCTCCGGGACCTCACCGCGCTCGAAGACGTCCTCGGGCTCCTCGTCCGTGATCTCGGGCAGCAGCGCCGGGAAGTAGCGCACGTTCTCCTCGAAGAGGTCGAAGATCGACGTGATCCACCGCTCGCCGAACCACACACGCGGCCGGACCCCCTGGTTCCTCAGCTCGACGGACCGGGTGTCGGTCGACTGGGTGAACAACGGGATCCGGGTCTCGGCCCAGAGCCGCTGGCCCAGGAAGAAGGGCGAGTTCGCGCCCACGGCGAGCTGCGGACCGGCGAGGACCTGGGCGGCGTTCCAGTGGTCGGCAAAGCGCTCGGGCTCGACCTGCAGGTGCAGCTGCATCGACGTGCACGCCGACTCCGGGGCCAGGGAGTCCGAGTACCGCGCGATGCGCTCCCCCGTCGGCCCCTCGAGCTCGAGCCAGACGTCCTCGCCGCGGGCGTCGAGGACCGCGATGTTGAGCGCCTCGTAGCGGATGTTCTCGCTGATCCAGTCGCCCTCGAAGTGCTCGGGCATGACCGTCGGCAGGATGCCGATCGCGACGATGCCGGTGTTCAGCTCGGCGGCCCGCTCCGAGGCATGGTTGAGCGACGCGCGCAGGTCCTGCTCGAGCTCGAGCGCGGCGTCACCGGGCAGCGGCCGGGGGCGGACGTTGAGCTCGATGTTGAAGCGCGCCAGTTCGGTCTGGTAGTCCGGGTCGGCGATCTGCTCGAGGATCGTCTTGTTGTCGAGCTTCGGACCGAGGTCGCCGTTGACGAGGTTGAGCTCGATCTCCAGTCCGGTCATGGGACGCTCGAACTCGAACTGGCTGTGGCCGAGCATCCGCTCGAACACATCCAGGTCGCGGCGCACCTTCTCGCGGTAACGCTGCCGCTGTTCTCGGGTGTACCTCGCCCGTTCGACTTCGGCTCCCACGAGACCGAGACAACCACACAAGCAGCCCCGGCGCGAGGGTTTCGGACGTCTCGCCGGCGCTCGGCCCTCAGCTCTCGAACGCCTCCGGCGGTGGGCAGGAGCACACGAGGTGCCGGTCGCCATACGCGCCGTCGATGCGTCCCACCGGGGGCCAGTACTTGTCTGCCGCCTCGACGCCCACGGGGAAGGCTGCTCCGGTGCGTTCGTACTCATGCACCCAGTCCCCGCTCGCGATGGCGTGGGCGGTGTGTGGCGCGTTGCGCAGCATGCTCTCGGCGAGGGCGACATCGCCCTTGTGGATCGCCTCGATCTCGTCCCGGATCGCGATCATCGCGTCGCAGAACCGGTCCAGCTCGTGCTTGTCCTCCGACTCGGTCGGCTCCACCATGAGCGTGCCGGCCACGGGGAAGCTCATCGTGGGCGCATGGAACCCGTAGTCGATGAGGCGCTTGGCGATGTCGTCGACCGTCACGCCGGTGTCCGCGGTGATCTTCCGGACGTCGAGGATGCACTCGTGCGCCACGAGGTCATCACGCCCGGAGTAGAGCACCGGGTAGTGCTCGCGCAGCCGAGCGGCGATGTAGTTCGCGTTGAGCACGGCCACCTGGGTCGCGTGGCGCAAACCGTCACCGCCCATGAGCCGGATGTACGCCCACGAGATCGGAAGGATGCTGGCGGAGCCGTAGGGAGCCGCGCTCACCGGCCCGACGCCCGACTCGGGCCCCGCCTCGGGAGCCAGTGGGTGGTTGGGCAGGTGCGGCGCCAGGTGCGCGCGCACGGCCACCGGGCCGACGCCCGGACCGCCGCCCCCGTGCGGGATGCAGAAGGTCTTGTGCAGGTTGAGGTGGGACACGTCCGCCCCGAACCTCCCCGGCTGGGCCAGCCCGACGAGCGCGTTGAGGTTGGCGCCGTCGACGTAGACCTGCCCGCCCGCGTCATGGACGAGCTCGCACAGCTGGGTGATGGTGTCCTCGTAGACGCCGTGCGTCGACGGGTAGGTCACCATGATGGCCGCGAGGTCATCGCGGTGCTGGTCTACCTTGGTTTGCAGGTCCGCCAGGTCGACCGTGCCGTCCTGCGCCGTCTTGACGACGACGACCTTGAGCCCGGCCATGACGGCCGATGCGGCATTGGTGCCGTGGGCGCTGGCCGGGATGAGGCAGATCCGGCGGTGACCCTCGCCGCGGGCCTGGTGGTAGGCGTGGATGGCGAGCAGTCCCGAGAACTCCCCCTGCGACCCCGCGTTGGGCTGGAGCGACACCGCGTCGTAACCGGTGATCTCGCACAGCCAGGTGGCCAGCTCGTCGATGAGCTGGCGGATGCCCTCGGACTGGTCCGCGGGCGCGAAGGGGTGCAGGTTCGCGAACTCCGGCCAGCTGACGGACTCCATCTCCGTGGTGGCGTTGAGCTTCATGGTGCACGAGCCGAGCGGGATCATGCCCCGGTCGAGCGCGAAGTCCCGGTCGGCGAGACGGCGCAGATAGCGCAGCATGGCCGTCTCGGAGCGGTGGGCGTGGAAGACCGGATGCGTCATGAACTCGGACGTCCGGGCGAGGTGGGTGGGCAGGTCCAGCTCGGCACTGATGGCACTGATGGCACTGACGGCGCTGGTCGCGTCCGCTGGCTGTTCGGCCGGCGCATCCAGGGCGAACCCTTGGAGGACTGCCGCCACAGTCCGTGCGGTCGTCGTCTCGTCGAGGCTGAGCGAGACCCGGTCCGCGTCGACGCGGTTGATGTTGATGCCACGGTCGATGAACCCCCGCACGACCTCGTCGGCGCGGCCGGGCACCGAGATCGTCAAGGTGTCGAAGCAGACCTCCGTGGTGACCTCAACTCCTCCGACCACCAAGGCTTCTCGCAGGCTCACGGTGTGAGAGCGGATCCGCTGGGCGATCCGTGTCAGGCCGTCCGGGCCGTGCCAGACGGCGTACATCGACGCCATGACGGCGAGCAGCACCTGCGCGGTGCAGATGTTCGAGGTGGCCTTCTCGCGACGGATGTGCTGCTCGCGAGTCTGGAGTGCGAGACGGTAGGCGGGCTTGCCGTGTGAGTCGACCGACACGCCGACGAGCCGACCGGGCAGCTGCCGCTCGAGGCCCTTGTGGACCGCCATGTAGCCCGCGTGCGGTCCTCCGAAGCCCATGGGCACGCCGAGACGCTGGGCGCTCCCAACGGCGATGTCGGCACCCCACTCACCCGGAGGGGTGAAGAGCGTCAGCGCGAGCAGGTCGGCGCACGCGGTGACGAGGGCACCCGCCCCGTGGGCGGCCTCGGCGAGGGCACGCCAGTCCCTCACCTCGCCGGTCGCGTCGGGATACTGGACGACGACGCCGACGACCTCGGCGCCGTCAGCAGCGGCTGCGAGATCCTCGGCGGTGCGGACGGCGCTGAGGTCGGTGACGACGAGCGGAAGACCGATGGCCGAGGCTCGGGTCTGCATGACGGCGATGGTCTGTGGGAAGAGGGTGCGGTCGACGACCACGACGCCCTCCGTGGCTCGGCTCGCCCGGTGCATGAGAGACATCGCCTCGGCCGCCGCGGTCGCCTCGTCGAGCAGGGATGACCCGGCGATCTCCAGACCCGTCAGGTCGCTGATGGCGGTCTGGAAGTTCAGCAGGGCCTCCAGCCGCCCCTGGGAGATCTCCGGCTGGTATGGCGTGTACGCGGTGTACCACGCTGGGTTCTCGAAGACATTGCGCCGCACCACCGGCGGGGTGATGGTGCCGTAGTAGCCGAGACCGATGAGCGAGGTGAGGACGCGGTTGCGTGATGCGAGGGCTCGCAGCTCCTCGATCACGGCGGACTCGCTGTCGGCGGCCTCGATGCCCAACGACTCGGTCGACCTGATGGCCCCCGGGATGGCCCGGTCGCACATGGCCTCCAGGCTCGGCTGGCCCACGACGCGCAGCATCTCCTCGACGTCGGTGGCGTCGGGACCGACGTGCCGGCCCACGAAGTCGGCGATGGTGGGCGTCAGCGTGGCTTGGAACTGGGACGACATCGGGGCTCCTCACGGATGAGCGGACGATCACGCTCCCCGACTGTCGGCGTCCGGCACCTTTGCCGAACCTCCTCCAGAGTGCCTCGCCACATGGTTCGGGTGCCTGAGAGGTTCCGGGGATGTTGCCCCTTCGGCGCCTCGTCGACGGGGGCGTCTCCCGCCCTCCGTCGGCCGAGGACTCTCCCATGTGGGTTGCGCGGCGGGGTCAAATCTACCAGCCACGGCGCTGGACACTCGCGCACGCCGAGGGTGCGGCCCCGGGCTCAGGCCATGCGGCGAGCCTGGCGACGGGCGGTCAGCTCGTCGTCGGGGTTAGCGGCCGCCTGCTCGTCTTCCGCGCGCTCGCTCGGCAGCTGGGCCAGCTCGCCCTCCACCTCGCGCCACACGCGGCCGACCGCGATGCCGAAGACGCCCTGGCCACCCTGTACGAGATCGATGACCTCATCCGCGGACGTGCACTCGTAGACCGATGCACCGTCGCTCATCAACGTGATCTGCGCCAAGTCATCCACGCCGCGCCCACGCAGGTAGTCGATGGCGACTCGGATCTGCTGGAGGGAGACGCCGGTGTCGAGCAGGCGCTTGACCACCTTGAGGACGAGGATGTCGCGGAAGCCATAGAGGCGCTGGGTGCCCGAGCCGGTTGCGCTTCGCACCGATGGCTCGACGAGCCCGGTCCGCGCCCAGTAGTCGAGCTGCCGGTACGTGATCCCGGCCGCACGACAGGCGGTGGGCCCGCGGTAGCCGACGTCGTCGGCCAGTTCGGGAAGATCGTCGGTGAAGAGCATTCCCTGCGAGGGGACCGGGACGCGACCGCCGCCAGGTGCAGCGTCCTCGATGGCGGCCATGGGAGGTCCTCCTTGTCAGAAGGCTATGGGTGTCGAGTGGACGACACCGGGGTAACTACAGTCGCGTTGTTCAGTTCGACGGTAGATCGCGCGGGGGGGACCGTCAATCACCGGGTCGTGGACCAGGTCCGTGTCGCAGGCGTCGCAGGCGTCGCAGGTCATGCCCTGGCCGACTCAGGCATCCTTGGGCGGCCCGGGCTCGCCGGGCTGCTCGAAGTCCTCGGCGGACACGTGGTCGAGGAACTCCTTGAACCGCTCGACTTCGTCGTCCTCGTCGGAGGAGACCACGATGGCCGCCTCGTCCAGAATGCTCGGCTCGACGAGCACCTTCGACCCGGTGCGCAACGCGAGGGCGATCGCGTCCGACGCGCGCGAGCTGATCTCGGTCTTGCCATCGATCACCAGGGCTGCGTGGAAGACGGAGTCCCGCAGCGCGACGATCCGCACCTCCGTCAGCTCGTGCCCGAGTGCGGCGAGGATGTCGCGCATGAGGTCATGGGTCAGCGGTCGCGGCGGGACCACCCCCTGCTGCGCGTACGTGATCGCGGCGGCCTCGGGGGCGCCGATCCAGATGGGCAGGTAGCGGCCGCCGTCCCGCTCCCGGAGGAGCACGATTGGCTGGTTCGTCGGCATCTCCACCCGGACACCCAGGACATCGACCTCTCGCACGCCTCCACCGTACCCCGCGTGGAGCCGGGGAGCGGCCAGCTGGGCGAGCCGGCTCAGCGCGCCAGGCCGGTTCGCACCAGTGCGGTGTGCAAAGCGATGCAGGCAGAAAGGATCTCGGCGGTCCGCTCGTCGCGGGATCCGTTGTCGCGCCGGGTCGCCAGGACCTGGTCGACGAGCCCGATCTCACGGTCCGCGGCGGTCCGAAAGGGGCGCAGATGGCGTGGCTCGAGGCCATGCTCGGCGAGTCGTTTCGCGGCCACGGCGATGTCGACGGCCTCCCCGGCGAAGTGGCCCGTGGCGTCGGCGCGGAGCAGTCCGAAGCTCTCGAGCGCGGAGAAGAGCGGCTTCTCGATGCCGCTGGCCTGGCGCAGCTCGGGGCCGGTGAGTCGCACGCGTCCGCGCGGGACCAGGCTCGCGGCGGGCAGGAGCGCGGGATCCGACACAGGGGTCGAGAGAGCTGGTCGTGCGGAGTCACCACCGGGGTCGGGCAGGCCGCGATCGAGGGCGTCGAGAGCCTCTCGAATCACCTTGAGCGGCCAGAAGCGGTCACGTTGTGCGGTCAGGATGTAGCGGAGGCGCTCGACATCCTCGGCGCCGAACAGGCGATAGCCGGCCGGGGTCCGCTCGGGGGTCACGAGGCCCTGGGCCTCGAGGAAGCGCACCTTGGACGACGTGACGTCGGGGAACTCGTCACGCAGTTGCTCCAGCACCTGGCCGATGGTCAGGCCCCCTCGCGTCCCGGGCCTGTCAGGGTGACCCGCAGTCATCGAGGCGCTGTGTCAGGCCGCGTAGTAGACAAGCCGGAACTTGCCGATCTGCACCTCATCCCCGGTGTGGAGGTGCGCCTCCTCGATCCGCTCGCGGTTGACGTAGGTGCCGTTCAGCGAGCCCGCGTCGCGGACGATGTAGCCCTGGTCGCTCCCGATGAAGAGAGCGTGCTTCCTGGAGACGGTGACGTCATCGAGGAAGATGTCGGAGTCCGGGTGACGCCCCGTCGACACCTCGAGGTCGTCCAGGAGGAACCGCGCCCCTGTGTTGGGTCCCCGGAGCACGATGAGCAGGGCCGTGCCCGGCCGCAGCGCCTCGATCGTCGCCTGGTCCTCCGCACTGAGGCCACGGATGTCGTGCGTCTCCGCGTGCTCGGCACCCGGGGCGGGCACGCCCTGGAACCGCATCGTGCGGGGGTCGACCGTGAAGTCCTCCTGGTCGGGCTGGTCGCTCGACATGCGGTCCTCCTGCTACGGATCTGTCTCGGGTTTCTCCACTCTAGTTCACCCGGGAGCCCCGGCGACGCGCTCCGGCGCGCCGAAAAGGGCTCTGGGCCGCGTCAGGTGAGCGTGGCCACGTAGCCTGCCGAGTCGAGCAGGCCGTCCAGTGCGGAGCGGTCCTCGATGCGCAGCTCGAACATCCAGCCCTCGCCATACGGATCGGAGTTGACCAGCTCGGGCGTCCCGTCGAGAGAGTCGTTCACGGCCGTCACCTCGCCGGCGAGGGGCGCGTAGATGTCACTCACGGACTTCGTCGACTCGACCTCACCGCAGGCGTCACCCGCAGCGACCGAGTCGCCGACGGCCGGCAGGGAGACGTAGACGACGTCACCGAGCGCGTCCTGGGCGAACGACGTGATGCCGACGCGGACGACGTTGTCCTCGTCACCCTCGCGGATCCACTCGTGGTCGTTCGTGTAGCGCAGGTCGGAGGGGTAGTCGAGGTCACTCATGTTCGCTCCTGTCAGAACGGGGTCGGATGGGGTGCTCGAGATCTACAGCGCGGCCCTGGGAGGCGGCTCCGCCTCGGTCGGGTCGAATCTACCGGCGGCCGAGCCGCGCCGGGGCGCGAGTACCCAACTGGCTTCGCGACTGACACCTTGACGGTTCCCCAGCGGCCTCACTGGCCGGGCTCGGCGTGAGTCAGCGGTGCCGGAGTGTGGGTGGAGGTGATCTCGATCGACCTCGATTCGTTCACCGAGGCATTGGCCCCCTTCTGGCGAATCGTCTCGACGATCCCACCCGGAATCGTCATGGCGGACGCAAGCGTGTTGGAGTCGCCGATCGCCTTGACGATGATGGGTCGGCTGAGCGCGGTGCCGTCGACGGACAGGTCGCCGTTGTTGTCCCCGACGTACGACGAGGCGACGACGCGCACTCCCCCGACGTCGATCGACTCCGCACCGGCATCCCGCAGCTCCTGGATGAGATCGAGGACCACCGGACCACTCACCTGCTTGCTGTTGTCGCTGATCGACACCGTGATACCCGGTCCCTGCGCCGGCAGGGTTCCCGCCAAGATCCCCAGCGTGTCGGCGCGGCGCTGGGCCTGTGCGAGGGCCTCGGCGGAGCTGTCGGTGCCGTTGAGCAGCGCCTCGCGCCTCGACTCCAGCTCTCGGACCTGCGCGTCAAGCCGGTTGGATCGGGCCGAGATGTCGTCGAGGAGGCGGATCAGATCCGACTGGCTGAGTTCGTCGAGACCGCGCTCGTTGGTCAGCTGCACCTGGGTGGCGATGCCCACGCCCAGGGCGATGGCGAGCAGCGCACCGAGGATGTTGGCCTTCGTCGTGCGGGGCCTGCCCATGCGAAAGAGGCGTCGCCACGCCGCCTTGCCTTCCACGTGTCCCGAAGGGACGCCCTCGCTGCCCACCGCGAGGTCGGCGGGCGTCACGGCTTCAGGGCCGTATGCCGCTGGGCTGGCTTCCATGACATGGGCGGCCCGGCGCTGTGGCTCAGCTGGCGCCACGACAGCCGTTTCCGTGTCGACGGGCGTGTCGACGGGCGGGTCGACGGGCGGGTCGACGGGAGGGGGTCCGGCCGGCACTGCCGGATCCAGCTCCGCGTGCGTGGCGGCATCCTCGGGAGTGAAGGCCGCCTCAGGCTCGAGCGCGATCTCCTCGGGCTGCGGTTCCTTTTTCTCGGATACTTGTGGCTGGGGTTTCTCCTTGTCGGGCTCCCCCGGCTCGCGTTCCTCTCGTTCAGGCTCGTCCGAGGCGGGCTCTGCCGCCTCAACGGCCTCCGGACCGGCTTCCTCCGATTCCACCGGTGCCGCGCCGTCCTGCGAAACGGCGGGTTCGAGCGCGGGCGTCTCGTTCGCCGCAGGGGTCGCCTCCGTTGCACTGGCCTCGGCCTCGACGCCCTGCGCGGCCGCGCTATCGGGCGCTGCCTGCGCGTTCTTGAAACGGTGGGACTTGCGTCCCTTGCGGCGCGCCATGTCAGGCCTTGAAGAGGTGACGGCGGATCGACGCGACGTTGGAGAAGATCCGGACGCCGAGCACGACGACGACCCCGGTGGACAGTTGCGCGCCGACTCCGAGCTGGTCACCGAGGAAGACGATGAAGGCCGCGACGACGACGTTGGAGAGGAACGAGACGACGAAGACCTTGTCGTTGAAGATCCCGTCGAGGACAGCGCGAACGGCCCCGAAGACCGCGTCCAGGGCCGCGATGACGGCGATCGGGAGGTACGGCTGAAGCCACACGGGCACTGCTGGGTCGAGCAGCAGGCCGACCGTCAGCCCCACCAGGAGCCCGAGGGCTGGAATCACGAAGTGCTCCTCTGTGTGTCGTCGGGTGCGGTCATCGGCTGGCTCCGAAGGACCGGTCCGGCTCGGTCGTCTCGGGGGTGACGGTACCGGGACTGGTCGTGGTTTCGCTCGATTGGGGTTCGGTGCCCCTGGTCCCCGTGCTGGTCGCCGTGCTCGTGGCCGTCGCGGCGCCGCCCTGCATCGGTCGCGCTGCGGTCAGCCGGGTCACGGAGTCACCCGGCACGGTCAGGTGATCGCTGGCCGAGAGGTCCGAGGTGATCCCGAACTGGTCGCGGAGCTGAGAGAGGTAGACGCCGGCGAATGACGGCTCGAAGAGCTGCTGCATGCGCGCCGCGTCACCGAGCACCGTGATGACGTACGGCGGGGTGATCGGGCGGAAGTTGACGATGATCGCCTGACCGGCGAAGCGGATCGCAGCAGTGGAGGTGAGCCTGTGGCCGTTGATCGCGATCGCCTCCGCGCCGACTCCCCACAGGCCGTTGACCACGATCTGCAAGTCGCTCGAGGCGACGCGGCCCGAGTCGAATCCGCTGCTGGGTCGATCGCCCGGGTTGGGATCTCGCCCCGCCGACGGCGCGTCGTCCAGGGTCACGGTCAAGCCGGGGCCGGTCAGGGCAACGACTCCGGCCGCAATCTCCAGGTCGCGGATGGTGTCCGTCAGGTCTGCGGCACCAGCCTGACGAAGTGCCAGTGCATCCAGGTCTCCGACCTCCTTGCGCAGCGCGGTGATCTGCGACTCCTGCTGCTGGCCGTCCGCCTGGAGGCTCTCGATCCGCGAGACGAGCTCCGACTTGACGGAGGCCGCGGCGGTCGGGCGGGGCCGTAGCGCTTGGGCGCCGACGGCGAAGAGGAAGCCGGTGAGCACCATCATGATGATGACCGCGGCGGTGCGGGTGGGCGTCGCGGGCGGGAGACCGGCGGCCACGCGGCGGTCGGCCGCCTCCTGGTATCCGGCGTCCAGCGGCCTCTCGAGCATCGAGGTCAGCAGCGTCATCGACTCATCCGGGCGGCGCTGCCCCGGCCCGGTCGTCATCCCGCCTCCAGCCGCGCCCGCGCGAGGACGAACCTCGCCTGCAGTGCGTAGAGGATCGCGGCAAGCCAGTAGAGCGCGACGCCCCACCAGGCGAATCCCCAGCCGATGGGCCGGGCGAGGTCGCCGATCCAGTCGGTCCGGTTGGCGAGCAGCAGAAGCGGGAAGGCGTAGAGCAGGTTGAAGGTGGCTGCCTTGCCGACGAAGTGCACCGGGAGGCCGATCTGCCCACGCAGCCGCAGGTGCAGCAGCATCCCGGCCATCGCCACCTCGCGGAGGATGAGCACGGCGACGAGCCAGATCGGGATGATGTCGCGCCACGCCAGACCGACGAGGGTGGTCAGGATGTAGAGCCGGTCCGCCATCGGGTCCAGCAGCTGGCCGAACCGCGACTCCATGTGGAACGTGCGGGCGATCTTGCCATCGGCGTAGTCAGTGATACCGCTCAGCATGAGGACCAGCAGGGCCAAGCCGTCCTCCTTGGCCACGATGGCCCAGAGGAAGAGCGGCACGCCGACCAGCCGCAGGATGGACAGCACGTTGGGGAGCGTGAGCAGGCGGCCCGACACCTCGCCCGGGCGCCGCTCCGACACGACCTCGCCATCCACGTGTCAGAGCCTAACCGCCGCTGCGGCCCCGGAAGTCCTTCGGGGAGGCACGGCCCGGGGGCACCATCCGCGACAGGCGTGGCAAACTCTCCCCCATGCCCGGCGGCCACCTCCACTCCCAAGGACATTCGCACAGTCATTCGCATCGGGGTGGTTCCCACGTTGAGGTGGGCTCGGTCGCCAAGGCCGCGCTCACCGTCTTCCTCATCCTCGCGGCTGCGGCGACCCTCTTCGGCCTCATCCGCTACTGGCCGTCCGAGGCGTCTGCGGCTGATCGCGTTGCATCGTCCGAGTTCGCCGCACCCGGCGTCACGTTCCCCATCGCCACCGTCTCGGAGGTGCTGCCCCCGTGCGCCGGCGCCGACAGCCAGGTCGGGGCACCTCCGATCGAGAACCAAGGAGGCGACACCGCCGCCGACTCGGCCACGTGCGGTGCCATCCGTGTGGTGCTCGAGCCCGAGACCGGTGACTGGAACGACGAGCTGACCGTGACCATCTCCGTGCCGAGGCCGGTCTCGACATCGGGACTGCAGGCCGGGGACAAGGTGCAACTGCTCAAGATCCCCGCACAAGGCGCCGAGCCCGCCGCCTACTCATTCCTCCAGGTCCAGCGCGGCGCGCCCCTCGCCCTGCTCCTGGCGCTGTTCATCCTGGTCGTCGCCCTCGTCGCCCGGCTGCGCGGCGTCCTCGCGCTCGTCGGGCTCGGTTTCGGTGGGCTCATCGTCATCACGTTCATGCTGCCGGCCCTCCTCGAGGGGCAGCCCGGCATCCGGGTCGCGCTCATCGGCTCGTCGGCCATCATGTTCGTCGTCCTCTACCTGGCGCACGGGCTGTCGACCCGGACGAGCACGGCCCTCGCGGGAACGCTCTTCGGCGTCGGCATCACTGCCTTCCTCGGGGTCCTCGCGGTTCACCTCGCGCGGTTGAGTGGCGTCGCGGACGACGAAGGTGCAACCCTGGCGGCTTTCAACGAGACGATGCGCCCTCGGGACCTGCTCACCGCGGCGATCATCATCGCGGGACTCGGCGTCCTGAACGACGTGACCATCACCCAGTCGTCGGCCGTGTGGGAGCTGCGCGCGGCGGCACCGCACCTGCCGCGACGGGCCCTGTTCCGATCCGGGATGCGGATCGGTCGCGACCACATCGCGTCGTCCATCTACACGATCGTGTTCGCGTATGCCGGTGCCGCGCTCCCTGTACTCCTGCTGCTGTTCCTCTACGAGCGCCCGGTCCTCGACCTCCTGCAGGCCGAAGCCATGTCCGAGGAGATCGTGCGAACGCTGGCCAGCGCCATTGGACTCGTCCTCGCGGTCCCGGCGACCACGGCCATCGCAGCCTTGACCGTGGGCCGGTCCCGCGAGCCGGAGATCCTGCCGACGGAGATCATTGACCCAGACGGCGTCCACGCCACGGAGCTCGAGGACACCGTGGTCACCCGTCCGCGAACCACAGGACCTTCCCGACCGGCGAGCAGTGTCCTGGAGCACCGGAGGACCGGCCCCAGCGCAGCGGATCTCCAACAGCGGGCAGGCGCCCATCGGACACCCACCTCGCGCTCGGAGGCGCGATCTCGCAGACGCTGACGCCGGCGAACGAGAAGCCCGCCCCGCCGGAAGGAAGGCTTCCAGCGGGGCGGGCTCAGCGGCATACGGTCATGGTGCCTTGGGCACCACGGGACTGGTCACACGTTGTGCTGGCGCGGGCGGGGATTGCCCCCCTCTCCTGCATCGGGGCGGCCATCGTTGTCCACGTCGGTCCGGTCCAGGTCGTCCCGATCGAGGTCGCGATCGGCCAGATCGCGGTCCCGCCCGTCGGGGTCACCAAGGTCGCGATCAGCACGGTCGTCGACGTCGATGCGGTTGCCGTTCTCGTCGATGCGGTACCCCTCCTCATCGGTACGGACGTCCGGGTCCTTGAGGTCGGCCAGGCGCATCTGTTCGTCGCGCTCGCGCCGCACTGATTCGGCGTGGCTGGTCCGGCTCTGGGCCTCTGCCGCAAGCCGCTCGGACTCCAGCTGCTGCCGCTGGGCCTCAGCCTTGGCCAGATCCGAACGGGCCTGCGCTTCAGTGGCGCTGGCCTCGCGCTCGCGGAGCTGCTGCTCGTGCTCGGCGGCCCTCTCTCGGATCTCCGCGGCCTTCGCCCGCTCCGCCTCGGTCCGTCGCGCACCCGAGCGCGACAGTGCGAAGGCGACGAGGCCGCCGACGACGATGATCGCCACGATGATCCAGACGATCGTGCTGCCTTCCATGGAGTCCTCCTGACTCGACGGGAACGAGCGACTTCTTGGTCGCTCGGTGTGTCGCATACCCGGATCGGTGCATGCGGAACCGCCTGACGTGCTGCCCACGGTGTTACTCGCTTGCCGAGGGCGTCGTTCATGTTCAAGGAGCGCGACCAAGGTGCGACGAGCGCGAAGGCCTCCGGAGCGCAGCGAGAGGCAGTAAAACGCATGCCGATCTTGACGAACTTCAGCCTTGGAAATACCTCGTGGCGTCAGGTGTGGGAGGGAGGACCTTTGCGCGACCTGCCGACCGGACGGGTGTCGACGCCGTCTCGGACATCGAGGGCTCCACCTTGCTCAGCAGATCGGCGCGCTCGGGGCTGGGACTACACCGAAGCACTGGACCGGCACCGTGGGTTGCTCGCTCCGCCTGGGTGGCCGGCGCGGGGGATCAGATCGGCACCGAGGGCGACAGCTTCTTCGTGGTGTTCCCACGGACGAATGGGGCCGTCCGGCAGCAGTGCGGGCCCAGCGGGGGCGCTCAGTCCTAGGCGTGGCCCGGAGGAGAGCGGATCCGCGCTGCGTATCGGCATCCACACCGGGACGCCGCAGCTGCACTGAGGGCCGACGTCGGGATCGACGTGCACCGGGCTGCACGCGTGGCGGCAGCTGCTCATGGGTCAGGTCGTGCTCACGTCCGCGACGGCCGAGCTCGCCGGGCTCCTGCCCCAAGACGTGGCTGAAGGACCGGGACCCACCACCTCAAGGACCTGCCGGATGCGGAGCGAGTGTTCCAACTCGCCATCGAGGGCCTCCAAGAGGACTTCCCGGCCCTCAGATCTCTGGGGCGTCGTCCACCCTGCCGGTCCCGATGACTCCCCTCGTGGGGCGTGAACCGGCCGTCTCGGAGCTGTCCCGCCTCATCCACCCGCCCGACGTTCGTCTGGCCACGCTGACCGGACCGGGAGGTCGGGCAAGACCCGCCTGGCCATCGAGGTTGCCTCGGCTACCGCCCCGACCTTTCGGGACGGTGTCTTCTTCGTACCGCTGGCCGCGGTCGCGAGCGCGGACGTGATGTGGAACGTCCATCGCCGAAGTGCTCGCTCTCCCACGCGGGGCTCGATCGCCGCAGCGTCTGCTCGACAGATGGCTCCCTAACGGCACTTTTCGTGTTGGACAACGTCGAGCAGCTCCACGGCGCCGACGCCGTCTACCTACCGCAGCCTCCGGGGCTGCACCGCGCGCCGCCATTCCTCACGACCTCTCGACGGGCGCTCGGTGTGCCAGGTGAGCACCTGTACCCGGTCCCACCACTGCCGCTGCCCTGTGCGATCGACTCTGTCGAGCGCCAAGGAGTCACCGGCGGTCGAGCTGTTCGTTCAGCAGGCTCAGCGGCGCCCCGACTTCTGGACGATGGTGACAACGTGGCTGAGGTCGTGGCCATCTGCCAGCATCTCGACGGGCTGCCCCGCCATCCAGCTGTCCCTGCCTTCGCCAGATCCGAACGGGCCTGCGCTTCAGCTGCGCTGGCCTCGCGCTCGCGGAGCTGCTGCTCGTGCTCGGTGGCCCTCTCGCGGATCTCCGCGGCCTTGGCCCGCTCCGCTTCGGTCCGTCGCGCACCCGAGCGCGACAGTGCGAAGGCGACGAGGCCGCCGACGACGATGATCGCCACGATGATCCAGACGATCGTGCTGCCTTCCATGGAGTCCTCCTGACTCACGGGAACGAAGCGACTGCTGGTCGCTCGGTGTGCGCATACCCGAATGGTGGCTGCACGACACATGCGCGGCGAAACTGGCGCCTTCCCGCCTGTCTCCCATTCTGTTGGACATCCTTGGTGTTCGAGTCCTTCACCGAGCCCCAAGGCCAGTCAATGACCCTGACCCGATGACCGGCCCCTTGCCGCCGGCCACCAGCCCGGTCGCAGCCACGATGTCACCGGGCCGAGGCGACGCTGGCCAACGCCGAGGAGCCATGCCGCGACGGCTCCCAGAGTCGTGAACAGGACAGTGAACACGATGAGCTGGGTTCCCACCGCCGGATCGGTCTGGAGGCCGGCTGCCCAGGCGAACGGCGTGACCGCCACCATCGAGGCCGAGAGGGCCAGCAGGAAGACAACCATCACCGCGGCGACGACGGGTCCAGCTGGGTGGCGCCGCCGCAGCAGTAGTGCCGCACCGATAGACATGGGGATGATCCACGCGAGATCGAGGACCCAGGTCGGATTCGGCAGCTGCGACAGGTGGATGTTCGACGGCATCCCGTTGGGCCAGGCGCCGACGATCTCGCTGAGCCAGAGGGCGCCGGTGCCGATCCCACCAACGGTCAGCAGCCAGGCAGCGGCGGGCCGCGGGGTACGACCAAAGGCCGGCGAGATGGCCGCCACGTCGATGCGCACCAGGCCGTCCAGGGCGGCGAAGCCGGCGAGCGCGAGGATCGCCACGTAGACGAGGAAGAGCGGGTTCAGCGGCGCACCGATCGACAGATGGGCGTAGCAGTAGGCCAGCCAGAGAGCGATGCCGGTGGTCAGCAGATGACAGCTGAGGGAGCCAGCCCTGGCCCGCCTGCTCGACCACAGCAGCACGGGTACGAGGAGCAGGGTCACAGCGTCCTGTGCCCGCCACGTCTGCCGGGTCAGGTCAGAGACCGAACGATAGGCATCCTTCGCGACCAACCCGTACACCGTTGCGACGACGACCAATCCACCGACGACAGGTGAAGTACGCCGCACGAAGGGGTCTGCCGCCGTTGGGGGCCGCTGGCTGGCCCTGTGGAGTCCCAGCCTGTCTCGAGGCACGGGCCTTCCGGGGTGAACCGCCGCGCGGTTGCTCGCCTTCGTCATGAGCGCCTCCTTGCGTGCTGCCACCACGGTGCGGCCCTGCCCTTGCGTTCCGGCAGGGGCAAACGTCCTGACGTATGCCGCTGGCTCGGTCCCACGCGAAGGGTGCCGTCCGCGCTGGGCCAGGTCCCCCGTCGTGGGCGTGGGCGTGTCGGTCACCGACTCGGGTTGCATCGCGGTAGGGGGTGGCCCGGCCTATGGTGATCTCGTGCGGACCATCGGCAACATCCTCTGGTTCCTGCTCGCTGGCTGGTGGCTGGCGCTGGGCTACGTACTGGCCGGCGTCCTGGCCATCGTGCTGATCATCACCATCCCGTTCGGCATCGCGTCGTTCCGGCTGGCCGGTTACGTCGTGTGGCCCTTCGGGCGGACCGTCGTCGTCAACCGCGAGGCAGGGGTCTGGTCGCTCATCGGCAACATCCTCTGGATCATCCTCTTCGGCTGGGAGCTGGCGCTCGTCCACCTCGCGGCCGGGCTGCTGCTGTGCGTGACGATCATCGGGATTCCGTTCGGGGTGGCCTGCTGGAAGATGGTGCCGCTCGCCCTCGTCCCTCTGGGCACCCGCGTGGTGCCGATCTCGGCGGTTCAGAGCGACCGCTACGGCGTGCCATTTGGCAACGAGCCGGCCCGCCCTGTCTGACCGCTCTCCATGCCCTGGGCGTCACCCGACGAGCGAGAGGCTGCTCGCCGCGGTGTAGAGGGCGACGACGATCAGGAGGACGGCGAACGAGGCCGTGAGGTGGCGCGGGTTCGCGCGCGCCACGAGGCGGCCTCCCAGCACGCTCCCGGCAACGGCGACCACCGTGAACGTGGTGATCAGCGGCCAGTCCAGTTCGCTGGTCAGGGCTGCGCTGGTGGTGAGTCGTGCGCCGAGCGCGGTGGCGCTGTTGACCGCGATGACCAGCAGCGACGTGCCGACGGCCGTCGGCATCCCGTAGCCGAGGGCGAGCACGAGCGCCGGCACGAGCACGAATCCGCCTCCGACGCCGAAGAATCCCGTGAGCAGGCCGACGAGGGATGCCGTCACGATGACCCTCGCCACGCGTGGGCAGGCGCACGAGAAGGGCCGGAGGGTGATCAGGGGCTCGTTCGCAGGGTCGAGGACGTCGTTTGGGTGCCGGACTGAGCGCCGGGCTCGGCGCAGCATGAGGGTCGCGACGACGAGCATGAGTCCCGCGAAGAGCAGGAGCAGGGTGTTCGGCGAGACGGACGTTGACAGTGCCGTGCCGAGAAAGGATCCAGCGGTGCCGAGCACCCCGAACAGAGTCCCCTGCCCGAACCGCACTCGACGGACGCGCGCGTGTGGCACGAGAGCGATGAGCGAAGTGATTCCGACGATGAGCAGTGAGCTGGTCGTCGCCGCGCGTGGTGTCTGGCCGAGCACATGGACGAGGGCCGGGACGGTGAGGATGGAGCCGCCGCCACCGAGCGCGCCCAGGGACAGCCCGACGAGCAGCCCCAGTGGGACCACAAGCAGCGGCATGTCGAATCTCCTTACTCGGCTGCCGAACCAAGAGCCTCCGGCCCGGCTGTCGGCGCGACTCCTCAGACTCCTATCAATACCCCTAGGGGTATCGGCTGGGACCTAAGGTAACCCGGCACCCGGCGCTCGCGCCAATCCGTAGGACGGCCGACCGCGTAGCGTGGACGACCTCCTCACGGCGGAGCCGTCCCCAGGGAACGAAAACGGGGCCTGACCTGCGTGAACAGGTCAGGCCCCAGTTGGTCGGGCTGACAGGATTTGAACCTGCGACCCCTTGACCCCCAGTCAAGTGCGCTACCAAGCTGCGCCACAGCCCGTGGCCCCGTGGGGCGAACGAAACCTTAGCGCACCGACGTCGTCGCCTCCGAATCGGGCCCACCACCTTGGGGGTGGGTCGCCGTTCAGCGGCGGCGCTTCTCCCGCACGCGCACGGACACCTCGATCGGCGTCCCGTCGAAGCCGAACTGCTCGCGCAGCCGTCGCTCCAGGAACCGACGGTAACCAGCCTCGATGAAGCCTGACGCGAAGATGACGAACCGTGGGGGCCGCGTGGCCGCCTGCGTGGCGAAGAGGATCCGCGCTTGCTTTCCGCCACGCACGGGGTGTGGGTGCGCGCCCACGATCTCGCCGAGAAAGGCGTTCAGCCGCGAAGTCGGGATCCGGGTGTCCCACGACTCGAGCGCGGCCTCCAGGGCCGGCACGAGGCGGTCGAGGTGGCGCCCGGTCCGCGCGGAGAGGTTGACGCGCGGCGCCCAGGGCACCTGCACGAGCTCCTTCTCGATCTCTCGCTCGAGGTAGTAGCGCCGTTCCTCGTCGAGCAGGTCCCACTTGTTGTAAGCGATGACGAGCGCTCGGCCCGCGTCGATGACCTGCTGGACGACGCGAATGTCCTGCTCGGCGATTGGCTGCTCGGCGTCGATGAGCACGACCGCCACCTCGGCCTTCTCCAGGGCGGTGTGAGTTCGCAGCGAGGCGTAGAAGTCCGCCCCGCGGGTCTGGTGCACCCGCCTCCTGATGCCGGCGGTGTCGACGAATCGCCACGTCTTGCCGCCGAGCTCGACGAGCTCGTCCACGGGGTCGCGCGTCGTTCCGGCGACGGTGTCGACGACGACCCGTTCGGCCCCGGCGAGCTTGTTGAGCAGGCTCGACTTGCCGACGTTGGGCCGGCCGATCAGGGCGACACGACGCGGCCCTCCCTGGGCGTAGGCACCATGAGCCGACACCTGCGGGAGAACCTCGAGGACGGCATCGAGCGCGTCACCGCTCCCCCGGCCATGCAGGGCGGACACCGGCCATGGCTCGCCGAGCCCCAGGTTCCACAGGGCAGCGGCGTCTGCCTCGCCGCGCTGGTCGTCGACCTTGTTGGCGATGAGCACGACCGGCTTGCCGGACTTGCGGAGCAGCTTGACGACGGCCTCGTCGTCATCGGTCGCTCCGACGGTGGCGTCGACGACGAACATGACGACGTCGGCGAGCTCGATGGCGATCTCGGCCTGCTCCGCAACGCGGAGATGGATGCCCGTCGCGTGGGATTCCCAGCCTCCCGTGTCCACGATGGTGAACCGGCGACCACCCCACTCCCCCTCATAGGACACCCGGTCGCGCGTGACGCCGGGCACGTCCTCGACCACGGCCTCGCGACGGCGCAGGATTCGGTTGACGAGGCTGGACTTGCCGACATTGGGACGACCGACGACAGCGACCACCGGGAGCGGACCGCGCTCCGCCTCGTCACCGAGCAGCTCGTCGTGGGTGTCGAGGAGCGCCTCGTCCTCGTCGCTCAGCTCGAACTCGTCCAAGCCGACTCGAAGGGCGCGTTCGACCGATCGGTCGTCCTCCGCGGAGATCGGGGCGCCCGCTGCGTCCGGCCGGGCGGTCTCGTCAGTCACGGTGTCCTCGAATCAGTGGTGCGGGAAGTGTGCCGTCACGACCTGGGCGCATGGCCGAATGCCCGTCACGCGCTCAGGACGAGAGACCATTGTCCACCAGCGCAGGGCACAGCGGTGACGCGCGACCGCACGCAGCGGGTGCTGTGGTCAGCTGCGAGCCGCCGCAACGACCTGCAGCACCGCCTCGACCGAGCCCTCGAAGTCCAGGTGCGACGTGTCGATCGTCGTGACGCCGTCGGCCGCCACGGTGAACTGGGAGACGGTCGAGTCTGCTCGATCCCGGTCGACGACCTGCGAGCGGGTGGCGTCGACAGAGGCCGCGTCGGCGTCACCGTGCAGCTCCCTGGACCGGCGGGCCAGCCGCGCCTCCTCGGAAGCCGTCAGCAGGATGCGCACGGGCGCATCCGGCGCAACGACGGTCGTGATGTCGCGGCCCTCGACGACGACCCCGCCCCGCGCGGCCCCGGCCTCCGAGATGAGGTCGCGTTGCAACTGCCGCAGCAGCTCACGCACCGGGATCACGGTGGCCACCATCGAGACGGTGGTCGAGATCCGCGTCTGGCGGATGGCGGTCGCCACGTCCGTTCCGCCGACTGACACCGTGGGGTCGTCGGGGTCGGTGCCGATGACGAGGGGGAAGTCCGCTGCCGCCGACGACACCGCCGCCGGATCGTCCAGGTCGACGCCTTGGGCGAGGCACCACCAGGTCAGGGCCCGGTACATCGCACCGGTGTCGAGGTAGGCATAGCCCAACGCGCGCGCGACCTGCTTCGAGACACTCGACTTCCCCGATCCCGACGGGCCGTCGATGGCAACCACGAACCCGGAAAGGGGGTGGTCAGTGGGTCGGGGCACGTCGGATTCGACCGGGGTCTGCGGCATGGGCGGCAGCCTAGTGGCCGCCAACGGCCCACCCGACGTGGCCGGCCCGTGGGCGGGTGGCCACCACAGCATCACTCAGCGGTATGCCGCTGAGCTGGCCCAGCGGCATACGGCTGAGTGACGCTTGTCGCGGGGTCACGCAACGTGACGGCCTCAGTCGTGCAGCTGCCAGCCGAGCTCTGTGAGGGTCTCCTGCAGCGGCTCCGCCGCGGAGGGGACCACCGAGATGTAGGCCACGCCGAAGGGCTGGCCCAGCCCATGCTCAAGGTGCATGTCCTCAAGGTTGATGCCCGCGTCGCCCATGTCCGTGAGGAGGCGGGCCAGGGATCCGGGCCTGTCCGGCACGAGCACGGAGACGACGGCGTAGGCGGTGGGCGCCGCGCCGTGCTTGCCAGGGATGCGTGCGTGCCCGAGGTTGCCGGCCTCGAGCATCCCGCTGAGGGTGCCCAGCGATCCCTCCTCCTCGCCCTGGACGAGTCCGTCGAGTGCGCCGACGACGGCGTCGACCTGGCCGCGCAGGTCGAGCAGGACGTCGCGGACGGCCTTGGCATTGCCCGCGAGGATCTGCGTCCAGAGCCGAGGATCGCTCGCCGCGATCCGCGTGACGTCGCGCAGTCCCTGGCCGGCAAGCCCGACGGCCGGCTCGGGAAGCTCACGCAGGCACGCTGCCACGATGCTTGCGGCGACCTGGGGCACGTGGGACACCGCCGCGACGGCCTCGTCGTGCTCACGCGCCGGCATGGCGCGAACTGCCGAGCCCACCACCGTCGCGATCTCGCGGATGGCATCGACGGCCTCCTCGCCCGAGCCCTCGTGTGGCACGACCACCCAGGCCCGGCCGTCGAAGAGGTCGCGCCGCGCGGCCGCTGCTCCGGAGCGCTCTCGCCCCGCCATCGGATGTGAACCGACGTAGCGAGATGCGTCAGCACCTGAACGCAGGACTCTGTCGAGCACTGTCTGCTTGACCGACGCCACATCGGTGACGACGGACCGGGGCCACCGCTCGAGCGCAGCGACGACGACGTCCGCGGTCACATCGGGTGGCGCGGCGACGACCACGATGTCGGGCTCGTCCTCGGGGTCGAGCTGCGCGGCGAGCTGACCGGCTCCGAGGTCGCGTGCGAGCCGGCAGGCCGTCGGCGACGGGTCCTCCAGAGAGACGTGAAACCCCTTGGCGGACAACGCGATTCCTAGGCTCGTGCCGATGAGCCCGGTGCCGATGACCCGGACGTGTCTGGTCCCGGACCTCACAGGCCCGCGGCCTTGTAGAGGGCGCCGACCTCCGCCTTGTTGAGCCGGCGCGTGCGGCCGGAGCGCAGGTCGGCGAGACGGATGGGGCCAACCTCCGTCCGGACCAGCTCGACGACGGGGTGGCCGACGGCCTCGAGCATCCGTCGCACGACGTGCTTGCGCCCCTCGTGCAACACGACCTCGACGATGGCCTTGCCGGGCTGCGAGTCGACGACCTTGAACGAGTCGACCTGCACCGGACCGTCCTCGAGCTCGACGCCCTGACGCAGCTGCCTGCCGACGTCCTTGCCGACGGGTCCGCGGACGGTGGCGAGATAGGTCTTGAGGACGCCGTGGCTCGGGTGCTGGAGCCGGTGGGCCAGGTCGCCGTCGTTCGTGAGCAGGAGCAGGCCCTCGGTGTCGGCGTCGAGCCGCCCGACATGGAAGAGCCGCTGCTCGCGGTTCCCGACGTAGTCGGCGAGGCTGACGCGGCCCAGGTCGTCGTTCATCGTCGTGACGACACCCTTGGGCTTGTTGAACGCGAGGTACACCCGGTCCTCGTCGAGATTGACGCGAACCCCGTCGACGTGCACGACCTGCGTGCGCGGGTTGATCCGCACTCCCAGCTCGGTGACGACGTGACCGTCCACCTCCACGCGGCCCTGCTCGATGAGGTTCTCGCACACCCGGCGAGAGCCCACTCCGGCGGCGGCCATGAGCTTCTGCAGGCGCACGCCCTCAGGGTCGTGGACGTCCACCGGTGGACTGGCGGGACGGCTCGGGAGCTTGGTTGGCTGGCTCGGCTTCGTCGAGCCCGCGAAGCGCGCGCCGGCCCCCCGCTTCGACGACGACTTGGACGACTTGGACGACTTGGACGCTGACCTGGACCCCGACTTCGACGTTGACCGAGCGCCCGTAGCGCCCTTGGGAGCGGAGCCGGACTGGCGTTTGCGCGGCTGTCGCGGGGACCTGCTGTACTCACTCATGCGTGACCTTCCTCGATCAGCTCGTCGATGACATCCACGTCCGGCAGGAAGGGCGCGAGCGGCGGCAGCTCGTCCAGCGACGAGAGTCCCATGCGTTGCAGGAAGAAGGGCGTCGTCCGGTAGAGGAGCGCGCCGCTCTCCCCCACCTCTTCCACCTCTTCGATGAGCCTGCGGGACATCAGGGTCCGGACCACGCCGTCGACGTTGACGCCGCGGACTGCGCTGACCCGTGCCCTCGAGACCGGCTGTCGGTAGGCGATGACTGCCAAGGTCTCCAGGGACGCCTGGGTGAGCCTGGCCTGCTGGCCGTCGAGGATGAACTTCTCCACGACGGTGGCGTAGTCGGGCCGGCTGTACATCCGCCATCCGCCGGCGACGTTGCGCAGGGTGAATCCCCGGCAGGCAGCGGCATACTCCTCCTCCAGGGCCTGGAGGTGCGCACGAACGTCGTCCACCGGCAGCTCCAGCGCTGAGGCGAGGGCCACCTCGGACACGGGCTCGTCGACGACCATGAGCACCGCCTCCAGGGCGGATCGCGCCCCACCGGGGAAGTCGTTGATGTCGAAGGCGATCTGCTCGTCCGGCTGCCCGGGGTCCGGAGCCACCACGTCCTGCTCACTCATGGTCCACTCCGTCGGTTGCGCCTGCATCGCTGTCCTCGTCGGGCTCGTCCTCATCGTCCTCATCGAACTCATCGAACTCGTCGTCGATCGTGACGTCGCCCAGCTCGCTGCCCGTCCAACGGATGTCGAGCTCACCAAGTGCCTGCGCCTGCTCGAAGGCGATCACCGCCTCCTTGAACAGCTCGAGCAGGGCGAGGAAGCGGGCCACGATGACGAGGGTGCTGTCCGCGTCCGCGACGAGGCTGCGGAACGACACCTGTCCGCGTGACCGGAGGCGAGCCACCATGATGGCGGCCTGCTCCCGGACACTGACCTGGGGGGCGTGGAGGTGCTCGAGCCCGACCGTGGGCGGCGCCTTGGGCGTCATGGCCCGCGCCGCGATCATGGCCAGCTGCTCCGGCGTCACGGTGATGACGAGCTCGGGCAGCAGATCCGCGAACTGAGTGTCCAGGCCGGCCTGCCTCGCGGTGATCCGGCCCGCGGTGGCCATCCGCTCCTGGAAGGTCTGGGCGATCTCCTTGTAGGCGCGGTACTGCAGCAGGCGGGCGAAGAGCAGGTCACGCGCCTCGATGAGGGCGAGGTCCTCGTCGTCCTGGGGCCCTGACTGGGGCAGCAGGCGGGCGGCCTTGAGGTCGAGCAGCGTGGCAGCGATGAGGAGGAACTCGGAGGCCTGGCTGAGGTCCCAGTCGTTGTCCGCCTTCTGGGCTGCCTTGATGTGTGTCACGAAGTCGTCGGTCACCTTGGCGAGGGCCACCTCGGTGATGTCGAGCTTGTGCTTGCTGATCAGTCCGAGGAGCAGCTCGAACGGCCCGGAGAAGACGTCGAGATGCACCTCGAAGGGCGCCGCGGAGCGGCGGGTGATGACCCCGCCGGGTACGGCTGCCTCGTCGACCGGTGGCCGGCCGACGGCGTCGAGCTCAGTCATCACGGTTGGCGCTTCAGGCGGCGCCGCCTCGGGCGATCAGCTCGCGGGCGAGCTGACGATAGGCCGCTGCGCCGGAGTGGTCGGACGAGTACGACGTGATCGGCTCCGCCGCGAGGGTGGCATCCGGGAACTTGACGGTGCGGCTGATGACGGTGTGGAAGACCTGCTCGCCGAAGTGGTTGACGACGGACGCCACCACCTCGCGGCTGTGCAGGGTACGCGCGTCGTACATCGTCGCGAGGATCCCGTCGACCTGCAGGCGCGGGTTGAGCCGATCGGTGATCTTGTCGATGGTGTCGATGAGCAGGGCGACGCCTCGCATGGCGAAGTACTCGCACTCGAGCGGGATGATCACCCCGTGCGAGGCGGTGAGCGCATTGACGGTGAGCAGGCCGAGTGACGGCTGGCAGTCGATGAGCACGACGTCGTAGTCGTCCAGGACCGGGCGCAGGACGCGGCCGAGCACCTGCTCACGAGCCACCTCACCGACGAGCTGGACCTCCGCGGCCGACAGGTCGATGTTGGCCGGGACGACGTCGAGGTTGGCGGTCTGCGTCGGGCGGATGATGTCCCTGACGTCGTGCCCGCTCTCGACGACCAGGTTGTAGATCGTGACGTCGAGATCCTGGGCGTTGATCCCCAGGCCGACGGACAGGGCGCCCTGGGGGTCGAAGTCGACGGCGAGGACCTTCCGGCCGAGCTCGGCCAGCGCGGCGCCGAGGTTGATCGTCGTGGTCGTCTTGCCGACCCCACCCTTCTGGTTGCACATCGCGATGATCCGCGCGGGCCCGTGAGTCGTCAGCGGCGGCGGCTCGGGGAAGTTGGGCAGCGGGCGGCCGGTCGGGCCGATCTCGCCGGCGGCCATCGATTCGACGACGGGCAGGTGCTGGGCCGTGCCGTGCTGGTGGTTGACCGAGCCATTGGCGCCCTCGGCGACTCTCGCCGAGCCGGGACGGGCGAGGCGCTCGTCCTGCATGGTCTCGTGTGACTCGTCGTTCACCGGGTGTTCCACTCCGCTCGGTTGTGCCCTCGGCCGCGCGTTTCGGTCAGCCTCTCGCTGATCGTTTTCGACCTTATCAGCGGGCACGGGGGTGAGCCCCGGCATAGACCTCCCGCAATCGGTGTGTCGCGACCTGGGTGTAGATCTGGGTCGTTGTCACGGACGCGTGGCCGAGCAGCTCCTGCACGACCCGGACGTCTGCTCCCCCGTCGAGCAGGTGCGTTGCGAACGAGTGGCGCAGGGTGTGGGGCGAGACGTGTTCCCGGAGATCGGCCCGCTCGGCCGCGCGCTGCACGACCGCCCAGGCGCTCTGCCGGGACAGGCGTGCACCTCGTCGGTTGAGGAAGAGCGCCGGCCCACCCTTGCCCCGCTGCGCCAGTGCGGGCCGCCCCCGGACGAGGTAGGCACCAACCGCCTCCACCGCGAAGCGGCCGACAGGCACGATCCGCTCCTTGCCGCCCTTCCCCAGGAGGCGCACGATGCCGACCTCTCCGGGACTGCCCGTGTCGAGGTCGTCGACGTCGAGGCCCACCGCCTCGCTGATGCGGGCGCCCACCCCGTAGAGCACCTCCAGCAGAGCGCGGTCTCGCACGGACTCGGGCGTGTCGCCGACGGAGGCCGCGGCGAGGAGGCGCTCGACGGCGTCGACCGGGATGGCCTTGGGCAGGCGACTGGGTGGCGTGGGCGGTGCGACATTGACCGCGGGGTCGGCAGGCACGGTGCCCTCAAGGGCGAGGAAGCGGTGGAAGCCGCGCACGGCCACGAGAGTGCGCGCGGCGGACGAGGCGGCCAGGCCCCGTTCGCGCAGCGAGGCGAGGAAGTCGGCCACCTGCGCTTCGGTGACCGCTTCGGCCGTGTCGATGCCCCGCTCATGGAGATAGTGGCGATACATCCGAAGGTCCCGCTCATACGACGTGAGGGTGTTCTCCGAGGCGCCCTTCTCCACGCGGACGTGATCGAGCCAGCCGCGGACCTCCCGGTCGAGCCGGGTGGTCCGCGGTGGTGCCGACCCTGCCGGATCCGTCAGGACAGCGCCTCGTCGAGTGTCATCGACCCCATCCCGTGGGCCTCGGCGACCGGCGCGTAGGTGACCGCCCCGCCGTACGTGTTGAGGCCCAGACCGAGGGCGCCGTCGACCCGGAGCGCTTCCCTCCAACCGAGGTTGGCCAGCTCGATGGCGTAGGGCAGGGTGACGTTCGTCAGTGCGTACGTGCTCGTGTGCGGCACCGCTCCAGGCATGTTCGCAACGCAGTAGAACACCGAGTCATGCACCGGGTAGGTCGGGTTGGCGTGGGTCGTCGGCCGCGAGTCCTCGAAGCACCCGCCCTGGTCGATGGCGACGTCGACGAAGACGGAGCCGGGGTTCATCCGGGACACCTGCTCGTTGGTCACGAGCCGTGGCGCACGGGCTCCGGGGACGAGGACGGCACCGATCACCATGTCGGCGTCGGCGATGGCCCGCTCGATCTCATAGGCGTTGGACGCGACCGTCTGGCAGTGGCCCTGGTAGATGAAGTCGGCGTGACGGAGCTTGTTGATGTCATTGTCCAGCAGCAGCACCTCCGCCTGCATGCCCAGGGCGATCGCCGCCGCGTTCATCCCGGCCACGCCGGCACCGATGACGACGACCTTGGCGGCATACACCCCGGAGACGCCGCCCATGAGAATGCCGCGTCCACCCTCGGCACGCATGAGGGCCTGCGCGCCGACCTGGGGGGCGAGGCGGCCGGCCACCTCCGACATCGGGGCCAGCAGCGGCAGACTCCGGTCCGGCAGCTCGACGGTCTCGTAGGCGATTCCGGTGACCTTGCGCGCGACGAGCTCCTCGGTCAGGGCCTTGTCGGCCGCGAGGTGGAGGTACGTGAACAGCACCTGTCCCTCGCGCATCCGGGGGTACTCCTCGGCGATCGGTTCCTTCACCTTGAGGATGAGGTCCGCCGCCTCCCACACGTCGTCAGCCGTGCCGAGGATGGAGGCACCGGCCGAGACGTAGTCCTCGTTGCGGATCGAGGAGCCGCGCCCTGCGTCGTGCTCCACCAGGACCTCGTGGCCATTGCGGACGAGCTCGTGCACGCCGGCGGGCGTGATGGCCACGCGGTACTCGTGGTTCTTGACCTCGCGTGGGATACCGACCTTCATGTGCGGTTGATCCTTCCGATCACGGTTGGGCCGCGGCGTCCTTGCCGCACCCCCGCGCCAGCGGGTCACGCGGCGCGATCCCACTGTAGTCACGAGGGGCCGCACTGACGCGAGGACTGGGTGCTCAATGCGGCGGCACGATGTGTCATCGTGCATCAATGAACGCGCCCCACCCGTCGCCCACCTCGCACTGGCGCCCCACGACGATCGGGGCCCTCATTGCAGGCGCGATGATCGTGGTCTCGTTCCTGGTGGGTGCCCTGATCGAGCAGGGCGGTTTCCCGGCCTTGATCGTCGTCGGGCTGCCGAGTGTGATCGGCGGTGTCGTCGCCTTCACCCGGCCCCACCTGCGACCCTATGCCGCAGGCTTTCTCGTGGCTTGGTTCTCGGCGCTCGTCGTGGTCGGGGTCGTGTACCTCCTTCTCGTCGCGGCCCTCGCCGGCGCCGGCGGCTGAAGCAAAACAGTGGTCCGTATGCCGCTGGGCTCGCTTCCGGCGCTAGGTTGAGTCCCGCTCCCAGCGCCTTTCGAAGGGGTCGTCGATGAAGCTGTATGCGGACACACCGGGCCGCCGAACTCGACAGCTCTTCGCGGATGTCCTCGTCCTCCTCTGGGCGGCGACCTGGGTGTGGGCCGCACTTCAGGTCCACGACACGGTCGCTCAGCTCACCGCGCCTGCGAACTCCCTGACGGCAGCCGGGGATTCGGTCCACGGGGCGTTGACCGGCGCCGGGGACCAGGCAGCACGGATCCCGGTCGTCGGCGAGGACTTCGCGTCGTGGCTCGAACGCGCGGCCGGATCGGGCACGAGTCTGCGAGATGCCGGAACCAGCATGGCCTCGACGGTCGAGGCCATCGCCCTGTGGCTCGCGCTCGTCACGGCCCTGATCCCGATAGGCATCGTTGCTGGTATCTGGCTCTGGGTTCGGGTCCGGTTCGTGCGCAGGGCGACGACCGCCCAACGGTTCATCGACTCGAGCGATGACCTCGACCTCTTTGCCCTGCGGGCGCTCGCCAACCAGCCGCTGACGGCCCTCGCGAGGATCAACGACGATCCCGCGGGTGCGTGGCGGCGTAGGGAACCGGAGGTCATTCGAGCCCTCGCCACGCTCGAGCTGCACGACGAGGGGCTGCGCCCACCCCAGGAGTAGAGCTGGGACGCGCCCGTCGAGTGTGCAGTCCGCGCCGCCTCAATTTCGTCGAGTGTGCAGTCCGCGCCGCCTCAATTTCGTCGAGTGTGCAGTCCGCGCCGCCTCGAGCCCGGCGCGAACTGCACACTCGACATGGGCGGTGTGGGCGTCGCGGACGGCTTTCGACTGGCTCAGTCGGTGCGGGTCACGGTGGGGTGCAGGTCCTCAGCCGGCGGGGCCCAGCTGTCCGCGGCGGCGGGGACCTGCTCACCGCTGCGGATGTCCTTGACCTCGTCGCCCGACTCCCCTGCTCCGGGGAACCAGACAAACGGGATCCCGCGGCGCTCGGCGTAGCGGATCTGCTTGCCGAAGCGCGCCGCCGTCGGCGCCACCTCACACGGGATCCCCCGCGAGCGCAGGGCCGAAGCGATCGCAACCGATTCGTCGCGCGAGTCGTCGTGAGTCAGCGCCACGAGGACCGCTGCGGGGGTCGAGCGAGACGCCGCCACGAGGCCCTGTCCGATGAGCAGCCCGAGGATGCGCGACACGCCGATCGAGATGCCGACGCCCGGATAGGTATTGCGGCCATCGGAGGCGAGGGCGTCATACCGGCCGCCGGAGCAGACCGACCCCCAGGCCTCGTTGCCGATGATCTGGGTCTCGTAGACGGTGCCGGTGTAGTAGTCGAGGCCACGGGCGATGCGCAGGTCGGCGACGACCTTGCCCGGTGCGTGGGCCATCGCGGTGCGGATCACCGTCGCAAGGGACTCGAGCCCCTCCTCGAGCAGTGGGTGAGTGACGCCGAGCTCACGCACCCGCGCCACGAAGCCGAGGTCCTCGGTGCGAATGGCGGCAAGCGCAAGGCACTGGTCGGCCTGCTCGCGGGTCGCGCCTGACTCGACGAGGAGGTCGGCGACCTTCTCCGGTCCGAGCCTGTCCAGCTTGTCGACGATGCGCAGGGTCGTCGTGACGTCGGACAGGCCGATGCCCTGGTAGAAGCCGTTCGGGATCTTGCGGTTGTTCACCTGGATGACGAAGTCGCCGACCGGGAACCGGCTGAAGACGTCCGCGATGACGAGTGGCATCTCGGCCTCGAAGTGCGGCGACAGCTCACCCACGTCGACGACGTCGATGTCGGCCTGGGTGAACTCTCGGTAGCGGCCTTCCTGGGGCCGCTCGCCACGCCACGCCTTCTGGATCTGGTAGCGGCGGAAGGGGAAGGCGAGCTTGCCGGAGTTCTCCAGTACGTAGCGGGCAAACGGCACGGTCAGGTCGAAGTGCAGACCCCATTTGGCGCCTCCGCGTCGTCGCCAGCAAGCCGGGAGACACCGTAGATCTCCTTGTCGGTGTCGCCGCCCTTGCCGAGGAGCCGGTCCACGGGCTCGATGGCCCTGGTCTCGATCGAGGAGAAGCCATGCAGCTCGAATGTCTCCCGGATGACGTCGAGGAAGCGTTGCTCGACGATCCGATCGGCCGGGAGGTACTCGGGGAAGCCACTGATCGGCATGACCTTCCGTGGTTGTCGCGGGGGTCGTCGTTGTGGCCGTGGTTGTCGTGGCGGGCTGCGGGTTGCTCACGCCGGCAAGTCTGTCAGGTACGGGTTGGTGGCGCGTTCGTGGGCCATCGTCGTCGCGTGATAATGACCCGGCAGCACGAGGGTCGTGTCCGGAAGGGGCAGGACCACGTCGCGCAGGCTGCGCATCATGGCGCCATGGTCTCCGCCGGGCAGGTCGGTGCGGCCGATGGACCCAGCGAACAGCACGTCTCCGCTGAGCATCGTCCGGTCGACCTCGACCTGGTCGCGGATCCCATTCGGCACGGCGTCGGTGCCGAACATGACCGATCCCTCGGTATGACCCGGCGCGTGGAGCACCTCGAAGTCCAGGCCGGCAACGCGCAGCTGGGCACGGTCCTTGATCTCGACGACGTTGCTCGGCTCCGCCCACCTGGCCTTGGAGCCGAACTGCTGCTCGAGCATGGCCACGAGACCGGGGTTGCTGTCGCCCAGCGGGTCGACGAGCCGGTACCGGTCGTCGGTGTGGATGTAGGCCGCGGTGTCGGCGCCACAGACCGGCGTCACGGACCAGACGTGGTCGACGTGCCCGTGCGTCAGCAGCACGGCTGCCGGCCGGAGGCGGTGGGTCGCCAGGACCTCCCAAGGGTCTCCTCCACGCCGATCCCTGGATCGACGATGACGCACTCCTCGCCTGCGGACGGTGCGAGCACATAACAGTTGGTGTCGAACGCGAGGGCGGGGAACGCGACGGTCAGCACGCTGGGAGCCTAACCGCGCTGCGGAAGCCAGCCCAGCGGCATACGGCAATGGTGACTGCTGTGAAAAGGTGGAGTCGTCACGACTCGTGACCCGATAGCAGAACGAGCCGGACCACGGTCCCTAAAATGACCGAACGCCCGGGGTGATTCCCGTACGTTCGTCCGAGGAGAGGTTTGTGACCAAAGAGCAGGAACGCGCCCGCGCGCGCCGCCGCCACGAAAAGCAGGCAAGAACCAGAAGCCGCCCGTCGGCGCGGCGACACGGGACAAGCAGGTCTTCGGCGTCATCCTCGCAGTCATCCTCATCCTCGCCGCCGTCATCGCCCTTCCCCTGGTCCTCGGGAACGAGGACGGGACCGAGCCCACGAACGCGGCCACCACTCCGTCCGGCGGCCAGACGGGCGGCCTCGCGGCCGGACAGAAGCTCGCTGCCGGCTGCACCGAGCCCCCCGCCCCCCAGACGAAGCCCAAGTCGTTCACCGACGTCCCCGACAAGGCGACTGCTGCCGGCAAGACGTGGGTCGCGACGGTGAAGACGAACTGCGGCGACCTCACCTTCGAGCTCGACGGGACGAAGGCTCCGCAGACCGTCGCCTCCTTCCTGAACCTCGCCAAGGAGGGCTACTGGGCGCCCAGCCCCTGCCACCGCGTGACGAGCGAGGGCATCTTCGTCCTCCAGTGCGGTGACCCGACGGGCACCGGCTCCGGCGGGCCCGGCTACACCTTCGGCATCGAGAACGCTCCCGCGGACGGGATCTACCCGAGGGCTCGCTGGCGATGGCCCGCACCCAGGACCCGAACAGCAACGGCGGCCAGTTCTTCATCACCTACAAGAAAACCCAGTTGCCGACCGAGGGGGGCGGCTACACGATCTTCGGGAAGGTCACCAAGGGGCTCGACATCGTCGAGAAGATCGCAGCACAAGGCCTCTTGACCCCGATCCCCGCGACGGGACGCCGGTCTAGCCGATCAGCATCCTCAGCGTGAGCGTCACGGAGAAGAAGGCATGAGCGATACGAACGAGCCGCAGCCGACCCAGCCAGACGCTGTCGCAGTACCGGAGGCCGCCGAGGAGTCAGAGCCGGTCTCCACCCAGCCCGCCGAGGACACCGCGACCACCCTCCCCGGCGGCCGCGAAAAGCCGAGGTGCCCGCCGAGGAGGCAGAGCCGGTCTCCACCCAGCCCGCCGAGGACACCGCGACCAGCCCCCAGGCGGCCGCGACCGAGAGGCCGCCGAGGAGGCCGCCGAGGAGCGCCGAGAGCCAAGCACCACCCAGCCCGCCGAGGACACCGCGACCACCCCCCAGGCGGCCGCGACCGAGGAGGCCGCCGAGGAGGCAGAGCCGATCTCCACCCAGCCCGCCGAGGACACCGCGACCACCCCCCAGGCGGCCGCGACCGAGGAGGCCGCCGAGACCTCGGCGGCCCCGAAGCCCGCCTCGATACCCAAGCCGAGTGCGGTCCCCACGCCAGCCGCGCTGGCGAAGTCCGCACCTCGTCCGACGGCACCGGCGGCGCCTGCGCCAATCCTGACCGACCACTCCGTCTCTGCCTCCTTCGGCCGGGTCGACGAGAACGGCACCGTGTTCGTCCGGACGAAGGAGGGCGAGAAGGAAGTCGGGTCCTATCCCGGCGCGACTGCCGACGAGGCGCTGACCTACTTCGCACGCAAGTACGACGAGCTGTATGCGTCGGCCGTACTCCTCGAGCAGCGACTCGCCCAGCCTGAGGTCCCGTCCAAGGACGTCGCGGATGCACTCAAGGCCTTGACCGCGCAGGTCAACGAGGCGAGCGTCGTCGGCGACCTCGAGGGCCTTGCCACACAGCTCGACACCATCCAGTCGGGCATCGCGGCCAAGCGCACCGTCGAGCAGCAGCACCGAGCCGAGGCTCGCGCCGCTGCTGCCGCGGAACGCGAACGGATCGTCGCCGAGGCCGAGGGCATCGCGGACCAGCCCGAGAACCGCATCCAGTGGAAGCAGAGCGGCGCCCGGATGCGTGAGCTGCTCGATGAGTGGAAGTCGCATCAGCGCGCCGCGACCCGCCTCGACCGTGAGACCGAAACGGCGTTGTGGCAGCGGTTCAGTGCCGCTCGCAACCGGTTCGACAAGGCGCGCCGGACGCACTTCGCCACGCTTGACGCAACTCATGCCGAGGCCAAAGGAGCCAAGGAACGGCTGGTCGCCGAGGCGGAGAAGCTGTCGACGAGCACCGACTGGGCGGCCACGGCCGGTGCCTTCAAGCGCCTAATGGACGACTGGCGGCGGGCGGGACGGGCGAGCCGGGCCGACGACGACCGTCTGTGGGAGCGCTTCAAGGCCGCGCAGGACGCGTTCTTCGCAGCGAAGGATGCGGTCGTCGCCGCCGAGGAGGAGCAGTACCGCGGCAACCTCGCCGTCAAGGAGACCTTGCTGGCCGAGGCCGAGGCGATCCTGCCGGTGACTGATCTCGACCGGGCCAAGGCGCAGCTGCGGGTCATCCAGGACAAGTGGGACGCCGCCGGCAAGGTACCCCGCGCGGACATGGACAGGGTCGAGAAGGCGATGCGCCGGGTCGAGCAGGCCGTCCGGGACGCCGAGGACCGGAAGTGGCGATCGTCCAACCCTGAGGTCGCAGCGCGGGCGCAGGGCATGGTCGAGCAGCTCGAGCGGGCGGTCGCGGAGCTCAAGGACGACCTGGCCAAGGCGGAGGCCTCCGGCAACGCGGGGAAGGTCAAGAAGGCCCAGGACGCTCTCGACGCCCGTCAGGCGTGGCTCGACCAGGCTCGCGCGGGAGTCGCGAGTTCGGCGGCTAGAGGCCAGCCATGCCCACCGAGCCCGACGTCGGTCAAGGTCCAAGCCAGCCCAGCGGCATACGCCCTAGACGTCGAACGCTACCGTTGACGCGGTAGACGTCGAAGACGCCGTCGATGCGGCGGACCGCCTTGATGACGTGGTCGAGGTGGGCCGGGTCGCCCATCTCGAAGGTGAAGCGGGAGATGGCCACCCGGTCGCGTGACGTCTGGACCGACGCCGACAGGATGTTGACGTGCTGGTCCGAGAGGACCCGCGTGACGTCGCTGAGCAGCCGGTTGCGGTCGAGCGCCTCGACCTGGAGCTGGACGAGGAAGACGCTCGCGGACGACTGGCGCCCACTCGACGTCGATGAGCCGCTCGGGGTTCGCCGTCAGCTGGTGCGGCGTTGGTGCAGTCGACCCGGTGCACCGACACGCCGTCGCCGCGGGTGACGAAGCCGATGATCGGGTCGCCCGGGGACCGGGGTGCAGCACTTGGCCAGCTTGACCCAGACGTCCGCCGTCCCGACGACGACGACTCCCGGGTCGCCGTCGCGGCGCCGGCGCGCCGCTGCACGGGTCGGCACGGTGGCCTCGGCCAGGTCCTCGGTGGCACCCTCGACGCCACCCATCGAGGCAACGACCTTGCCGACGACGTGCTGCGCCGACACGTGGCCCTCACCGACGGCCGCATAGAGCGCCTCGATGTCCTGGTAGCGCAGGTCGGTCGCGACCGCCGTCATGGACTCGTGGCTCATCAGGCGCTGAAGTGGCAGGTTCTGCTTGCGCATCGCCTTGGCGATGCTCTCCTTGCCGGCGTCGATCGCCTCCTCGCGGCGCTCCTTGGAGAACCAGGCCTTGATCTTGTTGCGGGCTCGCGGCGCTCTTGACGAAGCCGAGCCAGTCACGGCTCGGACCGGCACCGTCGGCCTTTGAGGTGAGCACCTCGACGACGTCGCCGTTCTCGAGCGTCGACTCGAGCGGGACCAGACGCCCGTTGACGCGGGCTCCGATGCAGTGGTGTCCGACCTCCGTGTGCACCGCGTAGGCGAAGTCGACAGGCGTGCCGCCAACCGGCAGGGCGACGACCGAGCCCTTCGGCGTGAAGACGTAGACCTCGCTCGAGCCCATCTCGAAGCGGAGTGCGTCGAGGAACTCGCCGGGATCCTCCGTCTCCCGCTGCCAGTCGAGCAGCTGGCGCAGCCATGCCATGTCGTTCTGCGGGGCGCCCTCACCCGGCCTGGCTCCGCCGCCGACCGACTGGTCCTTGTACTTCCAGTGCGCAGCGACGCCGTACTCTGCCCGCCGGTGCATCGTGTGGGTGCGGATCTGGATCTCGACCGGCTTGCCCTGCGGCCCGATCACCGTGGTGTGCAAGGACTGGTACATGTTGAACTTCGGCATCGCGATGTAGTCCTTGAACCGCCCGGGGACGGGATTCCACCTCGCATGCAGGGCGCCGAGTGCCGCGTAGCAGTCGCGCACCGTGTCGACCAGGACCCGGACCGCCACGAGGTCGTAGATGTCCTCGAAGTCACGGCCCCGCACGATCATCTTCTGGTAGACCGAGTAGTAGTGCTTGGGTCGGCCAGTGACCACGGCCTTGATCTTCGCCCCGGTGAGGTCCTCGGACACCTGGGTGCGGACGCCCGCGAGGTACTCCTCCCGGGCCGGCGCCCGCTCCGCGACGAGGCGGACGATCTCGTCGTAGACCTTCGGGTAGAGCGTCGCGAAGGACAGGTCCTCGAGCTCCCATTTGATGGTGTTCATCCCGAGCCGGTGTGCGAGCGGGCCGTAGATCTCCAGCGTCTCGTTGGCCTTGCGCTTGGCCGACTCCGGACTGACGTAGCGCCACGTCCGAGCGTTGTGGAGTCGATCGGCGAGCTTGATGACGAGGACCCGGATGTCCCGCGCCATGGCGATGACCATCTTGCGGACCGTCTCGGCCTGTGCCGCCTCGCCGTAGGTGACCTTGTCGAGCTTGGTGACGCCGTCGACGAGCATCGCGATCTCGTCCCCGAAGTCGCGACGCAGCTCCTCGAGGCCGTACGAGGTGTCCTCGACCGTGTCGTGCAGCAGTGCCGCGGCAAGGGTTGGCGGGGTCATACCCAGCTCGGCGAGGATCTGTGTCACCGCGAGCGGATGCGTGATGTAGGCGTCGCCGCTCTTGCGCATCTGGCCCTCGTGAGCCTGCTCCGCGACAGCGTAGGCCCGCTCGATGATGGACAGATCGGCCTTGGGATGGTTCTGCCGGACTGCGGTGAGCAGCGGCTCGAGGACGGGGTTACCGGAGGTTCGGCTCGCGCCGAAACGGGCAAACCGAGCACGCACCCGTGACGGGGCGCTCAGCTCACTCCGGACCTCCTCGCTCATGAATTGAGTCTAGGGTGCCGGTGCAAATCAGAGTGTCAGGATGGCGTTCACGTTCCGGTCGCCGAGACGCTTGCGGCCGTGCAGGAAAGCGAGCTCGAGGACGACCTCGATGGCGGTCACGACCGCGCCGGCCCGCTCGACGAGTACCGCCGTCGCCTCCGCCGTGCCACCGGTCGCGAGCACGTCGTCGATGATGAGGACCCGCTGGCCCGGCCGGAATGCATCGGTGTGCACCTCGATCTCGGCGTGGCCGTATTCCAGCGCGTACGACTCGCGAATGGTCTCTCCGGGCAGCTTGCCGGCCTTGCGGATCGGCACCATCCCGAGCCCGAGCGCGTAGGCGACGGCTGCGCCGAGGATGAATCCACGCGCCTCGATGCCGACGACGACATCGACCCGCCCGACGTAGCGCTCGGCGATGTTCTGTACGAGCTCCTTCATCGCGGGCCCGTCGGCGATCAGCGGCGTGAAGTCCTTGAAGAGCACGCCCGGTTTCGGGAAGTCGGGGATGTCGCGCAGATGGCTGCGCACCAGCTCCGCGATCTCGGTGGGCGAGCCGTCCGACGCCGGGGTGCCCATCGTCACCTCTTGGACTTCGGAGCCCGCTTGGGCTGGTTGCGCGGCCCAGCCTGGGCGTACTTGTGGACCGGACGCCCAGCCGCGCCGGCGGCCCCCGCTGTGCCGAGGTCCGTCGGCTGCAGAGCCCCGGTCGAGTCCTCGCCCACCCCGTTCGCACCAGTCCATTCCGCTCCCACCGGCACGGGCACGTCGGCCGGGGCCTCGCCCGGGGCGACGCCACGCGCCCCGTCGCGGGCCGCCTGCTTGGCTCCATGACGGGCGACATAGCGGTCGAGGTCGACAACCGCCGGCTCCTTGGAGCGCAGCTGCACGAGCATGGGCGTGGCGATGAAGATCGACGAGTATGCGCCAACGCCGATACCGATGAACAGCGCGAGGGACAGGTCGAGCAGCGTGCCCGGGCCCAGCATGGTGAAGCCGACGAAGAGGATCGCCGCGATCGGCAGCAGCGCGACCACGGTCGTGTTGATCGACCGCACAAGCGTCTGGTTGACGGCCAAGTTGGCTGCGTCGGCATAGGTCATCCGCTTCGTGCGGAAGGCCTCCGCCGTGTTCTCGCGCACCTTGTCGAAGACAACCACCGTGTCGTAGAGCGAGTAGCCGAGGATGGTGAGGAACCCGATCATCGACGACGGCGTGATCTCGAAACCGAAGAGCGAGTAGATGCCGACCGTGATGACGAGGTCGTGCAGCAACGCGGTCAGACCCGCCGCGGCCATCTTCCAGGTCCGGAAGTACAGGGCCAGCACGATGGTGACGAGGATGAGGAACACGACGAGTCCCTGGATCGCCTGTTCACTGACCGCGGCCCCCCAGCTGGGACCGATGAGCGTGGAGCTCACGCTCGCCCGGTCGACGTCGAAGCCCTCCGCGAGTGCGGTGCGTGCGGCGTCCGTCTGCGCCTGTGCCGCCTCGGTCTGCACGCGGACGGTGTTGCCGCCGACGATGGTCGTGGTCACGGCGCCCGGAATCCCGGCCTCGCTCACCGCATCCTGCGCCTTGGCCTCGTAGTCCTGGGTGTTCGTCACGCCGAGCACCCGGAACTCCGAGCCACCTCGGAACTCGATGCCGAAGTTCAGGCCGTTCAGGAGCACGCCGGCCAAGGCAAGGCCGATCATCACGGCCGACAGGGAGTACCACAGCTTGCGGCGCTGGACGAAGGCGATCGACCGGCGTCCGGTGTAGAGGTCGTTGCCGAACTGGGCGAAGTTGATCATGCCTGGGCCTTCCCCTCGGCGAGCCGCGACGTGCGGGTGGCGGTCGTCGCTCCGGCCGGTCCGAACTGACCGCGGCCCCGGTAGCGTGGCGCCTCCTTGGCACCGAGCCGCTCCGGGTCGAGGCCGGACCACTTGTGGCCGTGTCCGAAGAACTCGGTCCGCGCGAGCAGCTGGACCATCGGGTGGGTGAACAGGACGACGACGGCAAGGTCGATGATCGTCGTCAGGCCGAGCGTGAAGGCGAAGCCGCGGACGTTCGACGACGCGAGCACGTAGAGCACGATGGCCGCCAGCATGTTCACCGCGTCGGCGATGATGATGGTGCGCCGAGCCCGCTTCCACCCGGTCTCCACGGCAGCGACGAGCGGCCGTCCTTCACGCACCTCGTCGCGGATGCGTTCGAAGTAGACGATGAAGCTGTCCGCGGTCACGCCGATCGCGACGATCGTGCCGGTCACACCGGCCATCGTCAGGCGGAAGCCGTGGGTCGTGCCCAGGACGACGAGCGTCAGGTAGGTCAGCCCGGTTGCCACGACGAGTGACAGAACGGTGACCATGCCAAGGGCCCGGTACTGGAACAGCGAGTACACGACGACGAGGAGCAGGCCGATGGCACCGGCCAACAGCCCGAGGCGGAGCTGTTCCTCGCCGAGCTGAGGCGTGATCGTGTCGTTGGTCTGCAGGGCGAACGACATGGGCAGCGCACCGAACTTGAGCTGCTGGGCGAGCCGCTTGGCGGAGTCGAGTGTGAAGGACCCGGTGATCGACGCGCGCCCATCGGTGATGACCGCCCGCGCCTGGGGGGCGGTGATGACCCGCTTGTCGAGGACGACGGCGAACTGGTCGAGCGGCGGCTGTGACTGCTGGCCGACGAGTCGCCTCGTCACCTCGGCGAACTTGGCCTTGCCCGCGTCCTTGAACGACAGCGCCACCTCGACGATCGAGGTCGGCTGCCCGTTCGGGCCCGGCTGGTAGCCGCTCGTCGCGTCCTGGATCTCGCTGCCGTCGATCTCGACCGGGCCGAGGACGTACTTGCTGACTCCGTCCTCGCCGCACGTCGCCATCGGCGCGTCCTTGAGGTCCGGCACCTCGTCGATGGCACCGGGCTGGTGACAGTTGAGCGCGACGTACTCCTTGGCCACCTTGGCGGCGGCCTCGTCGGCCCTCTTCTGCTCCCACCCGAGCGTGAGCAGACCCTGGGAGGTCTGGGCCGCGATGGCCGCCTCGAGCTGGGCGTCCGTCGGCGGGGCGGGTGCCTCGGTGGCGGGTGCGGTGGCCGTGCCGGATGGCGACGCTGGCGTGGTAGCAGGCGGCGTCGTCGGGGCCGTCGTCGCCGCACGCAGGGCCTCTGGAACGACGCCGTTCGCAGCCGTCGTCGGGGGCGGGGTCGCGGCGGAGGTCCCCGTGGGAGCGGGTGTGCCGGTCGTCCCGGCAGGCGCCGGAGTCGTGGCCGTGCCCGACGGCGTGCCGCCCGACCCGGCCTCGGGCGTGGCGGTCTCGACGTCCTGGACGAACACGGACCGGAACCGCAGCTGGGAGGGCTTGCGGATCGCGTCGAGCTGCTCCTCGGACGGTGTCCCGGGAATCGCGACGACGATGTTTCGCCCGCCCTGGGTCGAGATCTCGCTCTCGGCGACGCCGTTGGCGTCGATGCGCTGGCGGATGATCTCGACAGCGCGGTCGAGCTGCCCGGGGTTGACCGCGGCCCCGCTCTCGGTGACCGGGGCCAGGACCATCTCGGTTCCGCCCTCGAGGTCGAGGCCGAGGCGCGGGGTCAGCGGCCCACCGCCCCACTGGTGCAGCCCCGCGACGAGCGCGACGAGCGCAATGGCCAGGGCGAGAAGCGCGGACAGGCTCCGCAGAGCCGACTTCTTGGCGGAACTACGAGCCACGTGAGCGCCTCACTGACCGGGCGCGGACGAGTCGTCCGTCTGCGCCCGGTTGGTCGGTGGCGTCACATCGGCCTGCTTCATGGCCACGGCGCGCCGGTCGAAGCGCAGGATCATCCCCTCGGCCACCTCGATGTGGGCACTGACGTCGTCGAGGTGACGGATGGTGCCGAAGATGCCAGATGAGGTCACGACCTCGTCGCCGATGTCGAGCGAGGAGTTGAACTCGCGCGTCCGCTTCGTGCGCCGGTTCGCACTCCAGAACATCCAGGCCAGCAGCAGGAGCGGCAGGGCCAGGATGACCAACGAGGATCCCCCGTTGCCGTTGTTCATATCAGGCTCAATCCTTCGACTTCTCGATCCGGTCAGCACGCGAACCAGTGGTGGTCTGGCCGACACGTCAACGTCCGGGGGCACGGGATGGTGCCGCAGGGAGCGGCGGAGGTGCCCGCAGGAGTCTACGTCCGACGTGCGGCTTTGTCAGACCGGCAGCTGGTCGTATGCCGCTGAGCCGGGTCACGTTTTGGCTGCGGTCTCCGCCGTGGTCAGGTCTCGAAGCGCCCTCCGGCCAGGTCGTCGAGCGGGAGCGTGGCCGCCCACAGCCCTTGGGAGTCGAGCGGTGGCGTGAGGCCGAGATGGGACCAGGCGAGCGACGAGGCGGCCCGCCCGCGCGGCGTCCGCAGCATGAAGCCCTCCCGGACGAGGAACGGCTCGGCGACGGTCTCGACCGTGTCGGGCTCCTCTCCCACGGCGACCGCGAGGGTGGACAACCCCACCGGCCCTCCGGCGAACCGGCGGCAGAGTGCGTCGATGACGGCTCGGTCGAGCCGGTCGAGACCGCGCTCGTCGACGTCGAACAGCTCGAGCGCCTGCCGCGCGGCGGCCTGGGTCACCCGGTTCTCCCCGTGGACCTGGGCCCAGTCGCGCACCCGGCGAAGCAGCCGGTTGGCGATCCGTGGCGTTCCCCTCGAGCGCAAGGCGATCTCGACGATGCCGTCCTCATCGGCGTCGAGGGCGAGCAGGCGAGCGGAGCGATGCAGGATCGTGACGAGGTCGCTCGGCTCGTAGAAGTCGAGATGGCCGGTGAAGCCGAAGCGGTCGCGCAGCGGGGCCGGCAGCAGGCCCGCGCGCGTCGTCGCGCCGACGACGGTGAACGGGGGCAGCTCGAGCGGGATCGCGGTGGCTCCCGGGCCCTTGCCGATGATGACGTCGACCCGGAAGTCCTCCATGGCCAGGTACAGCATCTCCTCCGCCGCACGGGACATCCGGTGGATCTCGTCGAGGAAGAGGACCTCCCCCTCTGCCAGGGAGGAGAGCACCGAGGCGAGGTCGCCTGCGTGCTGGATCGCCGGTCCCGAGGTGATCCGGAGCGGCTGCTCGAGCTCGCTGGCGACGATCATCGCGAGGGTCGTCTTGCCGAGTCCGGGGGGACCGGAGAGCAGCACGTGGTCGGGCGCCGTGCCCCGCCGCTTGGCGGCCTTGAGGACCAGTCCAAGCTGCTCGCGCACGCGGGTCTGACCGGGGAAGTCATCGAGCCGCCTCGGTCGGAGCGCCGCCTCGACCTGCCGCTCGTCGGCGTCGCTGCCCGCGTCGACGATCCGCGCGGTCGCCTCGTAGGAGCGTCGGTCCCGACGCCTGCTCGTCCCTCGGGTCGACGCTCATCGGCCCAGCTCCTGTAGGGCTGCGCGGAGCATCGCCGAGACGCTGGCACCGTCGGCGGCTTGCGGGGCGACCCGGTCGAGCGCGTCATCGGCCTGCCGGGCGGTCCAACCGAGACCGACCAGGGCCTCGCCGCACCTGCTCCCGCCATTGTTCGCCAGTGGTCCGCTGGACCACGAGCCCGGGCTCGATCAGCCGAGCCGGCCAGCGCGCCGAGCTTGTCGCGCAGCTCGAGGACGAGCCGCTCGGCGCCCTTCTTGCCGATGCCGGGGACCTTCGTCAGCGTCGCAATGTCGCCAGCGCCGAGCGCGCGACGCACGGCCACCGGGCCGTGCACGGCGAGCAGGGCCAGCGCGAGGCGGGGACCGACGCCGGACACGGTCTGGACCGTCTCGAAGACGTGCTTCTCGTCCTCGGTCGCGAAGCCGTAGAGAGTGAGCGAGTCCTCGCGGACGACGAGGCTCGTCTCGAGCTCGGCGGTCTGGCCGACCCGCACGGACGCGGCGGTCGCCGGCGTCGTGTGGACGAGCATGCCCACGCCTCCGACGCCGAGGACGACGGAGTCGAGGCCGGCCTTGAGGACGGTTCCGGACAGTGAGGCGATCATCGTCGGGACGCTCCAGCGGTGGTGGGTCGGCGGTAGCGAGCTGGGGCCGTTCGGGCATGCGCCTCCGCGGCCTCGGCGAGGCGGCTCTGCGTGCCTCCGCGCCACACGTGGCAGATCGCGAGGGCGAGGGCGTCGGCCGCATCTGCGGGCTTGGGGGGCCGTTCGAGCCCGAGCAGGTGGGTCACCATGGCGGTGACCTGGCGCTTGTCCGCGCGGCCGCTGCCGCTCACGGCGGCCTTGACCTCGGTTGGGGTGTGCAGGGCGACCGGGAGGCCGCGGCGCTCGGCGAGCATCATGACGATCCCCGTGCACTGCGCGGTGCCCATGACGGTGGAGACGTTGGTGTCGGCGAAGACCCGCTCGATGGCCACGGCCTCGGGCTGGTGTCGCTCGAACCAGCGGCGCAGCTCGTCCTCGAGCGCGACCAGCCGCCTCGGCGTGGGGTCGCTCGACGGAGTGCGGATGACGCCGACGTCGACGAGGGAAAGCCGCCGCCCGGGCCGCCCTCGACGACTCCGACACCGCACCTCGTCAGGCCGGGGTCCACCGCGAGGACGCGCACGACCCACCTCCAGACTCGATGTCAGCACCCGACCGAACACGTGTTCGGCTCAACCGTAACTGTCCCGGCGACCGGAGACGTGGAAGGCGCGCCGAACGGTCGTGATCCGTGGCGCGCCTCACCACGAGACCGAGCCCAGCGGCATACGGCCGGCCTGTTGTGTCTCTCAGTCTTCTTCGTCGAGCTCGGCGAGCACGTCGTCGGGGATGTCGCCGTTGGCGTAGACGTTCTGCACGTCGTCGCTGTCCTCGAGGGCGTCGATGACGCGGATCATCTTCTTGGCACCCTCGAGGTCGAGCGGGACCTGGAGGTTGGGCACCCACGACGCCTCGGCGGAGTCGTAGTCGATCCCCGCCTCCTGCAGGGCTTGCCGCACGGCGACGAAGTCGCTCGCCTCGGAGACGATCTCCCACGTGTCGCCGTTGTCGTTGACCTCCTCGGCACCCGCGTCGAGGACGACCTCGAGGATCGCGTCCTCGGAGACGTCGCCGGACGCCCCGTTCTTCGGGACGATGACGACGCCCTTGCGGTGGAAGACGTAGGCGACCGAGCCGGGGTCGGCGAGCTGGCCGCCGTTGCGCGTCAGCGCGGTCCGCACCTCGGCTGCGGCCCTGTTGCGGTTGTCCGTGAGGCATTCGATGAGCAGGGCGACCCCGCCGGGTGCATAGCCCTCGTAGGTGATCGGCTGCCAATCGGCGGCGCCGGCCTCGGCGCCGGAGCCCCGCTTGACCGCACGGTCGATGTTGTCGTTGGGAACCGAGGTCTTCTTGGCCTTCTGGATCGCGTCGTAGAGCGTCGGGTTGCCGGCCGGGTCGCCGCCGCCCTGGCGGGCCGCCACCTCGATGTTCTTGATGAGCTTCGCGAAGAGCTTGCCGCGCTTGGCGTCGATGGCGGCCTTCTTGTGCTTCGTGGTGGCCCATTTGGAGTGGCCGCTCATGCAGATTCCCTCGCGTTCTCGACGATCCGGACGAATTCGGCGTGGATGCGGCGGTCCCCACCCACCTCGGGGTGGAACGACGTCGCCACGAGATTGCCCTGCCGAACCGCGACGATCCTACCCGCGGCCGGTCCCTCCCCCACTCGCGCGAGGACCTCGACGCCCTCGCCTGCCTCGTCGACCCAGGGCGCGCGGATGAAGACGGCGTGGACCGGGGCGTCGAGGCCTGCGTAGTCGAGGTCGGTCTCGAACGAGTCGACCTGGCGGCCGAAGGCGTTGCGTCGCACCGTCATGTCGATGCCGCCGAGGGTCTGCTGGTCGGGCCTCGCGTCGGCGATGCGGTCGGCGAGCATGATCATCCCGGCGCACGACCCGAGGATGGGCAGACCGTCGGCGATCCGCTTGCGCAGTGGCTCCTGCAGCTCGAAGGCCCGGACGAGCTTGTCCATGACCGTCGACTCCCCGCCGGGGATCACGAGACCGTCGATCTGCTCGACCTCCCCGGGTCGGCGGACGGTGACGACGTCGGCGCCGAGCGCAGTGAGGGCGGCGGCGTGCTCGCGCACGTCACCCTGGACGGCGAGGACGCCGATGGTGATCTTCACAAACCCCAGATCGTATGCCGCTGGGCTTGCCACGCGTGAACCACCTCTTCCGCGCGCGGTACGTTGCCAGCATGTCCGACGACGTCATCGACGACCTCCTCGCCCGGGCCAGCGACCTCGATGCCCGTTCCCCGCTGAGCGGCACACGTGAGCGGTTCACGCTGCCCGAGGGCGTCATCTACCTCGACGGCAACTCGCTCGGAGCCCTGCCGCGGACCGTGGGTCCGGCGCTGGCGCGGGTGGTCGAGCAGGAGTGGGGCGAGGGGCTGATCCGGTCGTGGAACGAGGCGGACTGGTGGGGCGCGCAGACCAGAGTCGGCGACCGGATCGGCGGGATCGTCGGTGCTGCGCCCGGCCAGGTCGTCGTCACCGACTCCACGTCGGTCAACCTCTTCAAGGCCATCGTCGGAGCGGTGCGGCTACGACCGGGTCGGCGGGTGGTGCTCACGGATCCGGCGTCCTTCCCCACGGACCTCTACCTGACGGAGGCGGCAGCCCGGGTCGAGCGGCGGGAGGTCCGCCGCGTCTCCCCCGCTGACGCTCCGCGGGCCATCGCCGAGCTCGGCGCGGACCTCGCTGTCGTGGCCTACTCGAGCGTGGACTACGCCACCGGCGAGCTGTGGGACCTCGAGGGGATCACCTCGGCGGCCCACGACGTCGGGGCCCTGGCCTGCTGGGACCTCTGCCATTCCGCGGGCGCCGTCGAGGTGCGGCTTGACGAGGCCGGCGCCGACGTGGCAGTGGGCTGTGGCTACAAGTACCTCAACGGCGGTCCCGGGGCCCCCTCGTTCATCTACGTGGCAGCGCGTCATCAGGACGCCTTCGACCAGCCGCTCACGGGTTGGTTCGGGCACGCGCGGCCGTTCGAGATGGCCCGCGACTACGTCCCCGCACCCGGTATCGACCGACTTCGCGTGGGGACGCCGCCGATGCTGTCCGTGCTGGCCCTGGAGGCGGCGCTCGAGGCCTTTGACGGCCTGTCCATGCGCGAGGTGCGGACGCAGTCCCTCTCGCTGACCTCGACCTTCCTCGACGCTCTTGACGCCCTCGGCCTCGACCTGCCGGTGGCGACCCCAGCTGCGGCTGCGCGGCGGGGGTCGCAGGTGTCGCTGCGCCATCCCGATGCCTTCGCCGTGGTCCAGGCGCTCATCGCTCGGGGCGTCATCGGGGACTACCGCGAGCCCGACATCGTCCGGCTCGGCTTCGCACCGCTGTACGTGTCGCACAGGGACGCGATCGCCGCGGCGCAACACCTCAAGGAAGTCGTGGACGGCCGCGAGCACGAGCGCCCCGAGTTCGCCACCCGCGGCGCCGTCACGTGATCCGCCCGACCCCATCGCCCGTTTCGTTCGATTGCTCACGTTTCCGCCAGGGCACGCGGCGCCCTTGACACGATTGGGACCCATTGAGGAAGAGGAGAACCATGAAGCTGGAGACACTGCTGAGGGAGTCCGAGGAGAGCATCCTCGACGAGGCGTTCTCGGACCTGCAGCGCTCACAGGCGCACCACTACGAGAAGGCCGGTGAGGCCTTCACCCGCGAGCGGCTCCGCAACCTCTTCGGCCTCGTCGTCACCGCGATCACGACCCGAAGCCTGACCTCGCTCAGTGCGTACGCCGATCGCATCGCGACCGAGCGGTTCGATGCCGGCTTCGACATCTCCGAGGTGCAGATGGCCTTCAACTCGCTCGAGGAGGCGATGTGGCGACGCGTGGTCGCCGCCGAGCCGCCGACCGAGCTCGCCGAGGCCATCGGGTTGCTGAGCACGGTCCTCGGCTTCGGCAAGGACACCGTGGCCCGCAAGTACGTGTCGCTCGCTTCCCAGAAGCACGTCCCCTCGCTCGACCTGAAGGCCCTCTTCGCCGGCACCGAGGCTGCCGGGACACCGACCGAATGGACTCAGCCGTAGCCGGCACCACCAGCCCAAGACGGCCGGGCTGACCTCGTGCCAGCCGGTCGGCGACCCGGCCCAGGCCGGTCGACGAACCACCGCCGTTCTGACCGGACCCAGCCACCCGCAGAGGTATGCCGCTGAGCTCACTGAGCCCAGCGGCATACGGCTTGGTTGTGGTGGGTCTGAATCACCAGCCGCGCTCGGCGAGGCGGTGCGGCTGCGGGATCTCGTCCACGTTGATGCCCACCATGGCTTCGCCCAGGCCGCGCGAGACCTTGGCGATGACGTCGGAGTCGTCGTAGAAGGTCGTGGCCTTGACGATCGCCTCGGCACGCTGCGCGGGGTTGCCGGACTTGAAGATCCCGGACCCGACGAAGACACCCTCGGCGCCGAGCTGCATCATCATCGCCGCGTCCGCCGGCGTGGCGATGCCGCCTGCTGTGAACAGCACGACGGGCAGCTTGCCGTTGCGGGCGACCTCGGCGACGAGGTCGTAGGGAGCTTGGAGCTCCTTGGCGGCGAGGAAGAGCTCATCCTCGGGGAGGTTCTGGAGGCGGCGGATCTCGGCGCGGATCTGGCGCATGTGAGTCGTTGCGTTGGACACGTCACCGGTGCCGGCCTCGCCCTTGGAGCGGATCATCGCCGCTCCCTCGGTGATCCGGCGCAGCGCCTCGCCCAGATTGGTCGCCCCGCACACGAAGGGGACGGTGAACTTCCACTTGTCGATGTGGTTGGCGTAGTCGGCCGGGGTGAGGACCTCGGACTCGTCGATGTAGTCGACGCCCAGGCTCTGGAGGACCTGCGCCTCGACGAAGTGGCCGATCCGGGCCTTCGCCATGACGGGGATCGACACCGTGGAGATGATGGCGTCGATCATGTCCGGGTCGCTCATCCGGGAGACGCCACCCTGGGCGCGGATGTCCGCGGGAACGCGCTCGAGGGCCATGACCGCGACGGCCCCGGCGTCCTCGGCAATCTTGGCCTGCTCCGGCGTGACGACGTCCATGATGACGCCGCCCTTGAGCATCTCAGCCATGCCGCGCTTGACGCGGGTCGTGCCGGTAGCGGTCTCGGGCTGGGGGTGAGACTGGGTCTCAGGAGTGGTCACGCTCGTCCTGCTTTCGTGCTCGGTTGATGCTAAGAATCGTAGGCCCATCCGAGAGGTCCCTCGACCCGCGCCGGGTCGCCACCGAACTGGGGCACGGAGCTCAGGCGGCCAGGTCGGGCGGCATCTCGTCGTCGAACTCCACCGTGAGCGGCATGGGCGTGTGCCCCGCCAGGCGAAAGAGGCGCACGGCCCACTTACGCCGCACCCGCCGGACATCGGTCACCGCGTCGTTGTGGAACCGCCTCGCGAGCGAGACCCTGGTGCAGGTCGAGCGGAGGCGGTCCAGGTGGTCGCGCCCGAGCGGACCGGCCTCGCGGATCTTCGCGCACGTGTGCTCGGTGAGCGAGTGGTGGAGGGCCTCGGTCAGGTCGTTCTCGACGACCTCCCGGATCTCGCCGTGCTCACCCGGGTTCTCCAGCGACTCGGCGGATGCAGTGGCCAGGATCAGTGACGTCGCGCCGTCGAGCAAGCCGCTGTTGGCGAGCTCGAGCGAGGCCTCGGCTCGCCGGACGAGCTGGGCGTCGAGCGCCGCCAAGGTGCCGGTGAGCCTCACGTGGAGCCGGTCGAGCCGTGCCGCGGTGTAGGTGAGGTACCACGCGATGATGACGAGGACGAAGAGAACCGCGAAGACCCACGAGAGGACCTCGCTCATCGGGCACCCCCGCGCAGGAAGCGGTTCCACCTGGACGGCGGCTCCGTCTGCGCCGCAATCCGACCCTCGATCACCGTCTCGTAGACGGCGCGGATCTGGTCGGCCACGACCGACCAGTCGAAGCGGTGCGCCCGCTGCTGGCCGCGGGCGGCGAGGTCCCGGCGACGTTCGGGCTCCTCGAGCAGGCCGATGAGCTGGCGGGCGAGGTCGGCTGGGTCCTCGTTGCGGAACATCGCACCCACGGCGCCGCCGTCCAGGACCCGGGAGAACGCCGGGAGATCACTGGCCAGGACGCAGGCCCCGGACGACATCGCCTCGATGAGGATGATCCCGAAGCTCTCGCCGCCGGTGTTCGGCGCGACATAGAGGTCGACCGACGAGAGGAGCGACGCCTTCTCCTCGTCGGAGACCGCCCCCAGGAACTCCGTAGCCCCACGCACGTCCTGCGGCCACCCTTCCGTGATCTCGGCTGGATCCCCGGGCCCGGCGACGAGCAGGCGCAGCCCGGGCACCTGCTGCAGGACCGTGGGCAGGGCGGCGGCGAGGACGGGCAGGCCCTTGCGTGGCTCCGCCATCCGTCCGAGGAAGGCGATCGTCGACCGATCCGCTGTGCCCTTCCACTCCGGCCGCTTCGGCGCGGTCGCGAAGCGCTCCACGTAGACGCCATTCGGGATGACGACCGCGTCTCCTCCGACGTGGGTCGTGACCGTGCGGCGGGCGTCCTCGCTCACGGCGATCCGAGCCGAGATCTTCTCCAGGGAGGGCCGGATGATCGGGTAGGCCGCCTGCATCGTGCGAGACCGGAGCATCGAGGTGTGGAACGTCCCCACGATGGGCCCGTCGGCCGCCATGAGGGCGAGGACGCTGACGCTGGGAGACATCGGCTCGTGGATATGGAGGACGTCGAACCTGCCGTGGTCGAGCCACCGGCCGACCTTGGCCGCGGTGACCGGACCGAAGGCCAGTCGTGCCACGGAGCCGTTGAAGCGGACGGCGGTGGCCCGTCCCGCCGACACGACGTAGTCGGGCAGCGCCGTCTCGCTGTCGGCCGGGGCGAGCACCGAGACCTCCTCGCCCTCGCCGATGAAGTGCTCGGCGAGGTCACGGACGTGGAACTGCACCCCGCCGGGAACGTCGAACGAGTAGGGGCAGACGATTCCGATTCTCATGGGCGAGTCCATCGGACAGCGGTCATGAGAGGTCCTCGACGAAGACGCGTTGGAGCATGTGCCAGCTCGAGGTGTGCTGGCGAATCGTCACGGACAGGTGGTCGGCGCACTGCTGGATCAGGTCCTGCGCTCTGGCGGCCGTGGGGCCCTCGACCCGAGGGAGGAGCCGCTCGCTGAACTCGATCACCGTCTGGTAGCCGCCGAGCCCGCAGCCCCTGGGCGCCGGTTCGTAGTGAATCGCCGCGCAGTACAAGGGTGCCCCCGTGAGCAGCGAGAGGACGGCGGGTCCCTTCGCCATCCGCGCCGGATGGCCGACGAGGTCCACCTCGACGCCGTTGCTCGTCAGGTCCCGGTCGCTCGCCAGGGCGATGACTCGGCCACCCGCGCGCGCGGTCTGGACCAGCGCCGCGAAGGGGTCCTCGCCACCAGTCAGGGGGATGATGTCCATGCCGATGGCGTTGCGGAAGGCGACGAACTCCTGGAAGACCTCCTCGGGCTTGAGCCGCTCAGCCACCGTGGTCGCCGGGGCCAGGCTGCCCGCCGCCCACGCCGCCGCGAGGTCGAAGTTGCCGAGGTGACCGACGAAGACGACGACGGTCTCGCCCTTCTCGGTGAAACGGCGCGGCTCGTCGTCACCACGGGCAAGGACGGCACGGTCGATCTGGTCCCGGGTGAGGGAGGGCAGCCGGAATGCCTCGCAGTAGTAGCGCATGTAGGAGCGCATCCCGTCTCGCACCAGCGAGTCGAGCGCTGCCCCGTCGAGCTCCGGACGGGCCTTCCGGTAGTTGGCGCGAAGCCGCTCAACACGTTTCCCGCCACGGCGCACGGCGACGTCGGCAATCCGGTTGAACAGCCCATAGGCGACCGGCTCCGGGAGCCCGCGCAGCGCCCGCCAGCCGAGCTTGAAGCCGGCGACGGTGAGCTGGTCCTTGAGGTCGCGGGTCGCGATGGCAGCGTCGGAAATGCCTCGCACCTTGGTCAATGGTTGACCTCACCAGCGGCGAGGGCCTGCGAGCGCACCGTCATGATCCGTTGCACCACGGTGACGAGGCTGGCGACTGCGAGCAGTGCGAGGACCACACCGAGCAGGAGGGTCGAGTCGAACAGGTCCGCGAAGAAGGCGGCCGCGAGCACGGCCACCAGCCGGTCGGCGCGCTCCGCGATGCCGACCGAGGCCGTGAACCCGAGGCCCTCGGCCCGCGCTCGGGCATACGAGACGACGCTGCCGAGGATGAGGCACGCGAGCGAGAGCCCGGCCATGACGCTGTTGTCCCCCGTGCCCGCGTAGTAGAGCACCAGGCCGCCGAAAATCGCCGCGTCGCCGATGCGGTCGAGGGTCGAGTCGAGGTAGGCGCCCCATTTCGTCGAGCCCCCGGACTGGCGGGCCATGATCCCGTCGATCGTGTCCGAGAAGACGAAGGCGGTGATGACGAGCACGCCGATCCACAACTCGCCGATCGGGAAGAAGTAGAGCGCGCCCGCGGTGACTCCGACGGTGCCGACGACGGTCACGAGGTCCGCGCTGATGCCGATCCTGAGCAGGAGACGGGCGATCGGACCGAGGATCTTCGTGACGGTCGCACGGAGGAATCTGTCGAGCATAGTGAGGCCAGCCTACTGACCCGGCCAGGTGGTGAGGATGCGTTGGCGGGTGTCCTCGAGGAGCACGGGGAGCGCCTTCGTCTGGCCGACGATCGGCAGGAAGTTCGAGTCGCCTCCCCACCGCGGCACGATGTGCTGGTGCAGATGGGCGGCGACGCCGGCCCCGGCCACGGCGCCCTGGTTCATCCCCAGGTTGAAGCCGTGCGGGGCCGAGGCCGCCTCGAGCGCCCGGATCGCATCCTTGGTCAGTGCGGTGAACTCCTTCGTCTCCTCGTCGGTGAGGTCGATGTAGAGGGAGACGTGGCGGTACGGGCAGACGAGCAGATGACCTGGGTTGTACGGGAACAGGTTCATCACGACGTAGCAGTGGGTGCCCCGGTGGACGATGAGCCCCTCGTCGTCGCTCTTGTCGGGCGCGGCGCAGAAGGGACAGCTCGAGCCCGGCTCGTCGGTCGGCTTGTCGCCGACGATGTAGGCCATCCGGTGGGGCGTCCACAGTCGCTGGAACCCGTCGTCGACGTGCGCGAAGGCGGCGTGGTCCTCGAGCCGGCCTGCGATGTCTGGGCTGAGTCTGGGCTGACGTCTGGGCTGACGTCTGGGCTGACGTCTGGGCTGACCTCCGGGTCGGCCTCGGAGGCTCCGTTGTCGCTCCCCTGGTCCGTCATGGCCCGCATCCTATGTCGACCCCGATCCCGCCCCGGCGGGCGTGTCGATTTGAGGCCGGATGGGACCAGCAGGTTGAATGGGGCTGGCCCTGGGGTGTGTGAGACTCCAGGGCCAGCCTGTTTCCGTATGCCGCTGGGCGGGCTTCCGCTTGCCGGGACGCGACGCGGCCCCGCGGGTGTGAGAGCCACGGGGCCGGGAATCGGTGGCCTTCCGCCGATGGGAAGGTGAAGGCCCGGGAAGTATGAGTTCCCGGGCCTTCTCTCTTCGCTCACCGAGGTGAAGAAGAGCCGATCCGCCGAAGCGGTTCGGTAGTTCCTTTCTAGCCCCGCCACGTGGTGTTTGCAAGCGGTTCACCAAAACTCTGTCGGCAAAGCGTGCAGCTCTCGGCGTGTCGACGAGACACGCCGAGAACTGCGGCAGCCGAGTGTCCAGCACGCGCGCCCGCGAGGGGTTCTCCTACTTCGTCGCCGGCGGCTGGATCGCCGGCTTGGTCGTCGACGTGGGCTCGACCCCGACCAAGGCCAGTTGGCCGAGCCGCGACGCGTCCGTGGCGTCGTTGAGGATGCGCAGCGTGTACTGCGGGGCGTGGAAGCCACGCGAGTTCTCCGACACGACGTAGTCGAGGAAGAACTGCGCCTTGCGCTGGTAGGACTGCGCCGTGGCGATCCGGTCGGCAGCGGTGCCCGACGCCCTGGCCTTCTCGATGTCCTTGATGAGGGCGTCGAGGGCGTCGAAGGACACGTTCTTGGCGTGCTCGTAGCGGTCGTGGATCGTCTCGACCCGCTCGCGCATGTCCGTCTCGGTCGTGTTGTGACAGGTCAGGCAGGCCTGGTTGATCGAGGCCTCGTTCGTCATGGGGCTCCGAACCTGGTGGTCGGTGATCTTCATGGCGCCTTCACGCTTGTAGGACATGTGGCAGTCCACGCACGTGACCCCGGCCTTGGCATGCACGCCCTGGCTGTAGGTCTCGTAGTCCGGGTGCTGGGCCTTGAGGGCTTGGGCGCCGGTCAGCTTGTGCGTGAAGTCCGTCCAGCCGACCTCGTCGTAGTACTCGAGCGCGTTGTCAACGGTCAGGCCGCGGTCCCACGGGAAGGTCAGGGTCTTCCCCTCGCCCTTGAAGTAGTACTCGACGTGGCACTGCGCGCAGGTGAAACTGCGCATCTCCTGGACGGTGGCCTGCGTGTTGACGTCGTAGTTCTGGACGCCCTGCGAGGCCTTGAGCACCTTGATGCCGTCGATGAAGGCGGGGCGGGTGATCCGCAGCGCCATCGTCTCGGGGTCGTGGCAGTCGATGCAGCTGACCGGGTGCGTGGCCAGCTTGGTTGCCTCGTTGTACGGCATCTTGTTCATGGCCGCCCAGCCGGCCGCCTGGTCACCGTTGCCGAGCTTGGTCGTGATCTCGGGCAGGGAGGCGTGGCAGTTGAGGCAGGCCCCGGGCTGGGGACGCTCGAGGACGCGCTTGGTGTAGCGCTGGTCGATGAGCATGTAGGCGTGCCCACGCGGCTCCCGATAGTCGATCGAGAAGGCGTAGCCCTGCCACATCGTCACGAGCCGGGGGTCGGCCTCGATCTTCGAGTGGGCCGTCGTCGTCCGCGGGTCCTGCGCGGTCGGCTCGCGCTTGGCGATGTCCTTCGGCTCCATCTGGGTGGTGGCCTTCCACCCCTCGTACTCAGGGGGGAAGTTCTGGCCCCACACGGAAGGGTCGTAGGTCTGCTCGTCGAGCTCGGCGACCTTGACGAAGGTCGATCTGTCTTCGGCTTGGCGCTGCACGATGTTGACGAGCAGTGCTGCAATGACAAAGGTCACGAGCGCTCCTCCGACCAGGAACGCCAGGAGGAGGAACCGCTTCCGACGACGGGGAGTGGCTTGCACCTCAGGGGTGTCAGGTGTGCTGTCGCTCATGGCGTCCTCACTTCTCGTGGCCAACATCGCTGTGACACTGCAGGCACGAGACGTCCTGACCGTGCGGACGGCCCATCTCGGTCCTGCTGACGAAATCCTTGTGGCAGTACAGGCAGGCCTCCTGTACGACGTGGGCGTTCTTCTCGCGGATCTTGATGTTCTGCGGGTACGTGCCAAAGGTGAACTTGAGCGAGTGCCAGAAGCCGTTGTCGGCCTCGTCCAGCGCCCACGCCACCGGGTCGTCGTGGGGGGCATGGCAGTCCTGGCACGTCGCGACGTGATGGTGCGGGCCTGCGGACCATGCCTCGAAGTGGTCGTTCATCGCGTGGCACTGGCTGCAGGCCTGCGGGTCCTTGCCGAAGTAGGCCGAGCCGTTGGCGTATCCGAAGGTGAAGAACGCCAAACCGACCAGGACGCCCACCAGGGCTCCGACGATGGGCCACAACCACCGCCGGACGCGCTCGATGGCCGTGGTTCGTGTCCTCAGCTCCGCGGCCATGGCTCCTTCTTCCGGCTCCACCGTCCACCTCCGATCCTGTCCCTGACCATCGGCGATAGCAGTGATCTGGATCTCGGATGTGGAGTGAATTAGCCCACGCTACAAGGGAATTCGCTCATTACTCATGAAATCGCTCATTCTGCAACATGCGCGTTCGGGCCGTCGGCGGCCCGCTGTCGTGGCCTCTCTCGGGTCCGAGGTCCTTCGCCGCAGCGGCGTGTGCCTCGACGAGGGCGACGATGAGTCGGTCGACGCCGTCACTGGCACGAGCGAGGAGATGGGTGGTGTGGGGAGTGTCCAAGCCCGCGACACAAGCCCGGTCGGCGAGGTCGTCGACGATGACGCCGCGGATGCGATGGAACGTCTCCAGCGTCTCGCCGAGGTCGCCGTGGTGCCGGGCGGCCATCCGACCGTGCATCTCCGCGGCCTCGATGGCCGGCCGGATTGCGGCCTCGCACTCCTCGTCGCTCCGGCCGCTGACATATCCGAGGAGGCCATGGACCATCGACCTGCCTGCGAGAGCAAGGATCTGGCGCTCCTCGGCCGAGGTCCGGTGGACCCACACGACACGCTCGCACATCGGGCTGAGCTGCTCGTGGAGACGCCACGCGGCTCGTTCGGTGGAGTCGGCGAGGAGCGCCACCGATGGATTCGATGCTGTCGCCCGACCCAGCAGCTGCCTGATCGTCGACTCCGCGTACCGTCGATGGCCACCGGGAGTCGTGAAGGCCCGGACCTTTCCCGCGGTGCTCCACCGGCGGAGTGTCGCGGGAGACACCCCGAGCAGGTCGCTCGCCTCCTGGACGCCGAGCCAGACGTCGGGATCTCTGACCAGGTGGTGCCGTTGCGTGCTCATGGCGTCACCAGCCCCTGCATTGACGTGTTGATGGCGGCCTCGGAGACGCTGCCCTGCCACACCTGCCTCAGCACCCCGTTCTTGTCGATGACGTAGTGGGCGGGTATGGCGGAGACGCGGTACACGTCCGCGATCGCCGACTCAGGGTCTGCGGCCACGGGGAAGGTGATCCCCACGCGGGTCGCGTAGTCACGCAGTGTCCGGGTGTCCTCGGTGATGTTGATCCCGAGGACCACCAGCCCCTGTGGTCCGTACCGGTCGTGGGCCGCCTCGATGTCGGGCGCCTCGGCCTGGCAGGCGGCGCACCAGCTGGCGCCGAAGACGACCCAGACCGCCCGGCCCTTGAGCTGGCTGATCGACACCTGCTCACCGTCGACCGTCGTGACGGTGAAGTCCGGTGCGGGATCACCGAGCCGCGGTGGTGGCACCGTCGACCGACCAGGGATGGTCACGGCAGTTGCACCGTTGGGCAGGGTCTCCCCTGCCGGACCGCGCCCGTCGACGAACCACAGGCCACCCGAGACCACTGCTGCCGTCAGGAGGAGGACGATGAGCGTGCCGTATCGGCTGGAACGGATCCGCTCGCGGAGCCCGCGTCGGCTCGGTCGAGCCGGCTCAGCGGCATACGGCCCGGCTCGTGGCTCCGAGAGCGCGTCGATCCCCTCCACGTGAGGCACGGGACGGGGAGCCGGCGTGGCCACCACGCTCGCCGCCGGCCCCTCGTCCACGCGTACCTGCCCCCGAAGAGCCCGGTCGGACATCTCGATCGCTTCCTTTCCGTCTTCGCTGCGCTGCTCGGCCTGCCGTCAACAGCCGGGTGCCGGGTCAGCCGTAGCTGTGCAGGCCTCCGAAGAACGCGTTGCCCACGAAAGTGAGAACGACGGTGGCGAAGCCGATGACGAGCAGCCAGGCGGCACGCCTGCCGGTCCAGCCGCGGGCCACGCGAGCGTGGAGGTAGCCGCCGTAGATGAGCCATGTCACGAGCGACGCCGTCTCCTTGGGGTCCCAGCTCCAGTAGCGGCCCCACGCGATCTCGGCCCAGACGGCGCCGAGGACGATGACCATCGTGTCGAGCGGGAAGCCGATGACGACGGCGCGGTAGGCGAGCCGGTCGAGGACCTCCTGCTTGGGAATGAGGTGGCGCCACCGCCGCGGGGTCCAGAGGTCGAGGGCCGCCGCGGCGAAGCTCACCGCGAACGCACCATAGGCGAAGATCGCGAAGACGATGTGCAGGGTGAGGAGCAGGCTGTTCTGCAGCGCCGGGACCAACGGGTCGACCGTCGAGTCCTGAGCGCCTGCGTAGGCGAGGATGAGCACCGTGAGCGGCATGACGAAGATCGCGAGGGTCCTGGCCCGGTAGCGCCGCTCGAAGTACGCGTAGGCCACGAGGATGCCCCACGCGAAGGAGGTCGCGAACTCGTACTGGGACACGAACGGGCCGTTGCCCGTGACGAGCATGCGAAGGATGAGGCACAGCGTCAGGAACGCGATGGCCAGCCACGTCAGGCGCGTGCCGTACCTGCCGAGGGCCACCGCCGAGAGGCTCGGGTATCTCGGCATCGTGCGCTCAGGGTCTCCCGGACCGTCGTCGAGGTCGGCAGCGAGACTGTCGGCCACCCCGTCTCCAGCATCACCGACGAGCACCTGCTGGCGGCGTGGGGCAGCGCGCGACGCGGCGCGGTGACCGGCCACCATCGCCCAGACGTAGGTGACGGTCGCGAGGACGGTCGTGATGAGGGCTGCGACGAACGCGAACTGTGAATAGGTGAGCATGTCCATGGCTCCTTGGTGGGGTGCCGACTCAGCCGTCGGAGGTCTTGCTTGTGGTGGTGCTGCTGGGGGTGCTGGTGGAGGTGATGGCCGAGACGATGTCGCTGAACACCGGCTCGAAGGCGGGGTCGCGCTTCAGCGGCGCGCCGATCGTCACGCGGCTCGTGCCGTCGTCGTTGGGACGCACCCGAGCCCAGATCCGGCGATGCGGCAGGAAGAACACGAGGTAGCAGCCGAGGATGAGCAGGGCCGAGCCGATCCAGATGAACCAGGACCCCTTGTCCTGCTTGATGGTGAGGCCGGTGTACTCCCGATTGCGCTCGAACGTGTAGCTCAGGCCTGCGACGTCGACCGACTCGCCCTGGGTGACGACGGGGTGGCCGAGCGGCTTCTCGACGCCGTCCTGGTGGACTTCAAGCATCGCCGTGCCGGCGGGCAGGTCCGGAAGAACCTGCCCCGAGGCGGCTTGGATGACGAAGACGGTGAGGCCCTTCGACGGGATGGTGAACTGGCCGATGCTCTGCTGGCCGTCGTTCGACTGCCACTGGAGCGGGACGGTCGCGTCGAAGACCTCCGCTCCGCTCTCCGTGACGGTGACGTCGGCGCCGAAGCCGAACGAGGCCTGGTGGAACCACACGCCCTCGAAGATGAGCGGCGTGTTCACCCGAGTCTCCTGGCGTGCGACCTGCTGCCCGTCCCTGGTCAGGACGAGGTCGGAGACGTAGTCCTTCGGCTGCCCGCTCTCGTAGTACGTGTCGGTGAAGGACAGGGCCTGGACGGACAGACCAGTCCCATGTCCGACGGGGACTTCGATGCCGACGGGGGTGACGAAGCCGTCCTCCCGGAATCCGGTCGTGGCCGAGACCACGAATCCGAGCATGATGACGATGATGCTGAGATGGGCGACGACCGTGCCGAACGGTCCCCATCGGAACCGGTCGGCATAGAGATCCTGGCCCGACTTCGCCATCCCGTCGAGGATGCGGAAGTGCTTGCCCCGCAAGGCGTTCCGTACTGTCTCGGCCGATGTCTCGACGTCACCGGGCAGGTCGATCGCGGCGCGGAGCGGCGCGTGGGTGAAGAACGCGTCGCGCATCGAGGTTCGTGGACGGGTGGCCACCCGCCACAGCCGGGGAGCACGGTTGATCGAGCACGCGATGATGCTGGCGCTGAGCAGGACGAACAGAGCCCGGAAGTACCACGTCGAGAAGACGTGGAAGAGGCCGAGCGTGTCGAGAGTAGTGACCCAGCCGCCGTAGCGCTCGGTCGGCGCGCCTGCGAGCCATCGCTCGTAGGCCTGCTGGTCCGCGCGCACCTCGGGCGCCGCCTGCAGCAGCAGCGTGCCGAAGAGGGTGAGGATGCCGAGCCCGAGGATGATCCAGAGGCCGGTCCGCATGGAGATGAGGAAGAGCCACACCCGGCGTAGCGGGTGTCGCCGACGATGCCGCCGGCGGTCGTGCTGGCGGTCGTGCTGGCGGTCGTGCGGCTCCGGCTGGTGCAGCCCGTCCAGTACGTCGACCGTGCTCTCCTGGCGGCGCCTGGTCGTGGTGGTCATCTCGGTGCCTCTTTCGAACGGTGCGGCTGGTCAGGTTGATCTGGGTGGTCGGGTCAGACGACGAAGGCGGGGACGAACTGCGAGAGCCGGACGAAGAGGTTGCTCATCATGAGGAAGCCGACGACGACGAGCAGCGAGCCGGTGACGACGGATACGGCACCCGCGTGGCGGGCGAACCACGTGAGGCGGCGGCCTACGGCACTGGCCCCGAGCGCCACGAGGATGAACGGCACACCGAGCCCAACGGCATACGACCCAAGCAGGATGGCTCCCTCCCCCACGCTCGGGCGGAGGGAGGCGAGGCCGATGATCCCGCTGAGGATCGGCCCGACGCACGGCGTCCACCCGGCCGCGAAGACCACCCCGAAGAGGAGCGACCGGCCGACGTTCGGACGATCGCGCTCAACCGTGCCGTCCGAACGCCGCCGGAGCAGGCTTCCCATGGAAGGCCCGGCCGGGCGTCCCAGCGCCGGTAGGGACACGAGGCCGGCAACGTGCAGGCCCATGACGACCAGGACCGCTCCGCCGACCTTGCGGAGGAGGTCGACGTGGTCCCGCAGCAGGTATCCGACCAGGCCGATCGAGGCCCACAGGGCGACGAAGACGACCGTGAAGCCGAGGACGAAGGCAACCGCCTGCCGGAGCGCTGTGCGCCGGGTCGGCGCCGCTGCATCGCTGTTGCCGCCGACGATGTAGCTGACGTAGGCCGGCACCATCGGAAGGCAGCACGGCGAGGCGAATGAGACAACGCCTGCGCCGAAGGCCACCGCGAGGGTGATGTTGCCGGTCATGTCGCTTCGCTCCCAGGGCTCCTGCGCTCACGCCCTACTTGGTGGTCGGCTCGCCGGTCGGCGGGGCGGGGGCCGTGGTGGGAGGCGTCGTGACGGAGCCGACCTGGGACTGCACGGCCTTGGCCAGCTCGCCGTCGGGGTCGATCTGCACGACCTTGTCCCACTCGGCCTTCATGAGATCCGCTTCGCCGGTCGTCATGTAGAGGAAGCCCAGGTCGTAGTGCAGCTCGGCGTTGTCGGGGTGCATCTCGACGCCCGCCTTCCATGTCTTCTCCGCCGTCGCGAGGTCTCCGGAGTTGTAGGCCGCCGCGCCGAGGGTGACCATGGCCAGCGCATTCCTGGAGTCGACGTCGAGGACCTTCTGTGCGTGGGCCTTCGCGTTGACCCAGTCGTTCGCGTAGTAGTAGAGGTCGGCGATGCCCTGCAGGGACGCGATGTCCTTGGGGTTGGCCTCGACCTTCTTCGTCAGCTCCGTGAGCCTGGCCTGGTCGACGACAGCTGCCTGGGTCTGCGGTGTCCCTTGCGCGGTCGTCATCGCTGGCGCGGCGGGCTTGCCCGTCCAGTAGACGCCGACGACGACGCCGATCGCGACGAGGGCCGCGATGATGCCGAGGAGGAAGCGGCTGTTCGGGCCCCGCTGGGCCTGAGCCGTCGCATGGTGTTCTCCGGCGGGGCGGGCCAGCGACTGCAGCTCCGACTCCGGACCGGTGAGCAGCGCGAAGATGCGGTCCACCTCCGCCTGCCGACGTTCCGCCCATCCCCGGATGTCGCTCGGTGCCGCCTCGAGGTACTCGGCGATGTGGTCGTGCGCGTCCTCGACGTCGCGGTCGTCTGCCTCGGCATCGAGGCCGAGCCGGGCCAGGAGGTCCGACCTGACGCGTCCCGCGTTCGTCATGGTGGTGGCACCATCGGCCCAGGACATCGATCCCTCTCCTCGCTCAGTGGCCTTCGCCGGCTGTGAAGCTTGGTGAGTTCAGTGTCCGTTTGAGCGATTTGCCGAACCATCCACCGAAGGGCACATCTCGGATAGAGACGCGGTCAGAGACCCGGACCATCCGGCACAGTTCCGTTGTGTCGATGTGAAGTCCGACACGATGCCGTATGCCGCTGGGCTGGGTACTCGCGGACCCGCCCTAGACTCGAGGCGGACCCAAGAGCGAGCCGGGCCGGCGAAGGAGCATTCGATCGCCACCAAGCAGGTCATCAGCGACGGGGAAGCCGACAGCACGAGTGCGATCCGGCCCTCGGGGGTGGGCGACGTCTCGTCGCAGCCGCGAACGCACTCCCTTTCCGGAAGCCGGCTCAGGGTCATCGGGATCGTCCTGCCGGTCGCCGGCGCGATCCTCCTCGAGCTGGCGCGCCACGTCCTCGAGGCGCGCGGCTACTCGTCGGCCCAGCTCATGGAGGCCTGGCATGCGGCGATGCTCGTGCTCGTCATCGGCGCCATCGTGGGATTCGGCCTCTTCATGTTCCGCCTCATCGACGCGTCGGAGCGGCAGATCCTCACGCAGAACCGCGACCTGACGACCGCCAACGCCGTCGCCGCCGCCATGCAAGGGCAGTCCACGGTGGCGGGCGTCATCGACGGGGCGCTCGAGGCCGTCGTCCGGACCGCTGGCTCGACCCAGGCCCGGATCTGGCTCGACCCGGGTGGTGCGTCCGGCCCGAAGCAGACGACATACGCCTCGGTGGCACCCGGCGCGACGACGGAGGGCGGAGATCCGAGCCTGGACGTGCCGATCACGCACGGGGCGACGCAGGTGGGGCGCCTCTCCGTGTGGTACGCCGAGGAGCCCGCCGTAACTCAACGCCTGGGCAGCGCGGTCCTGTCGAGCCTGACGACCCAGATCGCCTGCGCGATCCAGCTCGCCCGGGCAGTCGAGGACCTCAACCGGCGCAAGTCCGAGGGCCATGCCCTCTACGACATCCTCCTGAGGGTGTCCAACCAGGACCCGCTGACCCCAGTCCTCGACGCCGTCGCGCGACACGCCATGGCGCGCCTACGAGCCGTGGGCGCCTCGATCACCATCAACCCCGCAACGGCCCGCTCCGTCCGGCTCGAGTCCGGCCCCCAGGGGCGGACCCTCCTGCGTGACGGCACGGCGGTCATCGCGCGTGGGAGGGCGGAGGAGCAGCGCGCGGCCCATGCCGCCAGCGAGCTCGTCACCGCAGCCGCAGGGCCCCTCGGGGGGATCCGGGTCGTGCGCGTTGCCGGGAGCCCCTTCTCCGACCGTGACCGTGGCTTCCTCTCGACGCTCGCAAGCCTGGTCGGCATCGCGCTCACCAGCGCGCAGATGCGTGAAGCGTCCCGGCAGCGGGCCATCCTCGACGAGCGCACCCGGATCGCCCGGGAGATGCACGACGGACTGGCTCAGGTACTCGGCGCGGTGCACCTGCGGCTCCGCGCGCTGTCGGCGAGCCTGGCGACACTGCCCGAGGACGAGGTGACCGCCGAGATTGACGCACTGGCCGAGGTGTGCGCGGAGTCCTATCGGGATGTGCGTGAAGCCATCCTCGGACTGCGCGATGCGGACCGGCACGCGGAGCGCAGCCTCGAGGACAACCTGCGGGCCTACCTGTCGACGTACTCCGCCCAGTCCGGTATCACCTCGACCCTCCTCAATGACATCGGCCACGAGGTGTCCATGTCTCCGCGCGCTGAGGTTCACCTCATCCGAGTCGTCCAGGAGGCGCTCACCAACGTGCGCAAGCACGCGTCCGCCACCTCGGTGACCGTGCGCATCAGCGGGACGCCCTCGACGACGATCTTCGTCATCGCCGACGACGGCGTCGGGTTCGACCCTCGGGCCACGGCGGGCGGCCAGGATGGCTACGGCCTGTTCACGATGCGCGACCGCGCAGCGCTCCTCGGCGGCACGGTCGACATCGACTCGGTCATCGGCGGTGGCACCCGCGTCACGGTGACCGTCCCGGAGCGTCCCGTCGCACGCACCACGGCCGGGAGCGACCGATGAGGCAGCCGACCCGGATCCTCCTCGTCGACGACCAGGCGCTCTTCCGTGGCGCCATCGCGGCCCTGCTGGCCAACCAGCCGGACATGGAGGTCGTTGGAGAGGCCGAGAACGGCCTCGTGGGAGTCGAGCAGGCCCGGGCCCTGCGTCCCGACCTCGTCATCCTCGACGTCGAGATGCCGGTCATGAACGGCGTCGAGGCCGTCCGGCTCATCCGCGAGCAGGTGATCGACGTCAAGGTCATCATGCTCACCGTCTCGGACGTCGAGGACCACGTCATCGCCGCACTGCGCAACGGCGCCCATGGCTACCTCCTCAAGGACCTGCGCCCCGAGCAGCTCTACGACATGATCCGGTCGGTCATGCGCAACGAGACGCCGATCTCCCCGGCCGTCGCCGGTCGGCTCCTGCGCGAGATCCGCCAAGCGCCAGAGCAGCGGGTGACGAGCCCGGCGGTCCCACCGGACCCGTCAGTGACGCGCCGCGAGCTGGAGATCCTGCGCCTGGTGGCCGAGGGCCTGAGCAACAAGGAGATCGCGCGTCGCCTCGTCATCACCGAGGGGACGGTGAAGAACCACGTGCACAACGCCCTCGAGAAGCTGCACGTGGACAACCGCATCCAGGCCGCCGCATACGTCATCAGGCAGGGCCTCGGGACCCCCGGACGAGTAACCCATCCCGACGAGCGCTAGACTTGGGCGCGCGACTCGATCGCCGCCAGGATCTCCGCGATCGCGTCGTCAATCGGCACACCGTTCTTCTGCGAACCGTCTCGATGGCGGAACGACACGGCCCCGGCAGCGCGGTCGTCCTCGCCCGCGATGAGCACGTAGGGCACCTTCGACTTCGACGCGTTGCGGATCTTCTTCGGGAAACGGTCGTCGCTCGCGTCCAGCTCGACGCGGACTCCCTTGCGGCGCAGCCGGTCCAGCACCTCACCTAGGTAGTCGGCGAACTCGTCCGCCACCGGCACGCCCAGCACCTGGACCGGGGAGAGCCACACCGGGAACGCGCCCGCGTAGTGCTCGACGAGCACCCCGAGGAACCGCTCGATCGAGCCGAACTTGGCCGAGTGGATCATCACCGGCTGCTGCCGCGACCCGTCGGCCGCCTGGTACTCGAGCCCGAACCGCTCCGGCTGGTTGAAGTCGTACTGGATGGTCGACATCTGCCAGGTCCGGCCGATGGCGTCCTTGGCCTGGACGGAGATCTTCGGGCCGTAGAACGCCGCGCCACCCGGGTCCGCGACGAGCTCCAGGCCGGACTCCGTGGCGGCCTTCTCGAGGACGGCGGTTGCGATGGCCCACTGCTCGTCCGTCCCGATGAACTTGTCCTTCTTGTCGCCCTCGTCGTCGCGGGTCGACAGCTCGAGGTAGAAGTCGGTGAGGCCGAAGTCCTTGAGCAGCCCGAGGATGAAGTCGAGCAGGTGCTTGATCTCGTCCGGCGCCTGCTCCTCGGTGACGTAGGAGTGCGAGTCGTCCATCGTCAGGCCGCGCACGCGGGTCAGACCGTGCACGACGCCCGACTTCTCGTAGCGGTACACCGAGCCGAACTCGAAGAACCGCAGCGGCAGCTCGCGGTAGGAGCGGCCGCGTGACTTGAAGATGAGGTTGTGCATGGGGCAGTTCATCGCCTTGAGGCGGTACTCGGCCCCTTCCAGCTCCATCGGCGGGAACATCGTGTCGGCGTAGTACGGCAGGTGACCTGACGTGTGGAACAGGCCGTCCTTGCTGATGTGGGGCGTCCCGACGTAGTCGAAGCCCTCCTCGATGTGGCGCCGCCGGACGTAGTCCTCCATCTCGCGCTTGATGACCCCGCCCTTGGGGTGGAAGACGGGCAGGCCGGAGCCGAGCTCGTCCGGGAAGCTGTAGAGGTCGAGCTCCGCACCGAGCTTGCGGTGGTCGCGTCGCTCGGCCTCGGCGAGCCTTTCCAGGTGAGCCCGCAGTGCTTCTTTGCTCGGCCAGGCGGTCCCGTAGATCCGCTGGAGCTGTGGGTTCTTCTCCGACCCGCGCCAGTAGGCGGCCGCCACGCGCATCAGCTTGAAGGCGTTGCCAATCACCTTGGTGCTCGGGACGTGAGGACCGCGGCAGAGGTCGCCCCACGTGCGCGTCCCGTCTCGCCGGACGTTGTCGTAGATCGTCAGCTCGCCGCTGCCGACCTCGACGCTGGCGCCCTCGGCTGCCTCCCCGGCGCGACCCTTGAGTCCGACCAGCTCGCACTTGTAGGGCTCGTGGGCCAGCTCCTTGAGGGCGTCCTCCTCGGTGACGACGCGCCGTTCGAAGGTCTGTCCCTCGTTGATGATCTTCTGCATCGTGCGCTCGAGGGCCTTGAGGTCCTCGGGATGGAAGGGCTCCTCGACGTCGAAGTCGTAGTAGAAACCGTCCCGGATCGGCGGGCCGATGCCGAGCTTCGCGTCGGCGTGAAGGGACTGGACCGCCTGCGCGAGGACGTGCGCGGTCGAGTGCCTCAGGACAGCCAGGCCGTCCTCGCTGTCGATGGTGACCGGCTCGACGACGTCGCCGTCCTCGACGACGTGGTAGAGGTCTCGCAGCTCCCCGTTGACGCGTGCCACGACGATCGAGCGGTCGCCGTCGAAGAGCTCGCCGGACGTTGTCTGCTCGGCGACCGTTCGCTCAGTCCCGGCGACGGTGACGCTGATCTGTGCAGACACGAGGGTGCTCCTTCAAGGGTCTTATGCCACTGGGCGCGGCCGCCCTCAAGCGTATCGACAGGAGCGGGTGCCAAGCGAAAGCCCCCTTCCCGATCGTGTGAACAGCTTTGGGGGTATGCCGCTGGGCCGGCTCCACAGATCTTGTTCACTCGATCACGGGGTTGGGGGCTGCGCGTGGCTGAGGACGGCGACCCCGGCGAAGCGGCCCTCCTTGAGGTCGTCGAGCGCTTGGTCGGCGGCCTCGAAGGGGTAGGTCGTCACCGTCGAGCGCACGCCGAGCCGCGCGGCGAGGGCGAGCAGCTCCTCACCGTCCTGTCGCGTGTTCGCGGTGACGGAGGTGAGCGTCTTCTCCCGGAAGAGATGGTGCTGGTAGTCCAGCGTCGGGATGTCGCTGACGTGGATGCCGGCCAGCGCGAGAGTGCCACCCTGCTCCAGCCCGGCCAGGGCCACGGGAACCAGCTCACCGGCGGGCGCGAAGAGGATCGACGCGTCGAGCGGCACCGGAGGCAGCCCGTCCGGAGGTCCGGCCGAGCTCGCCCCGAGGTCCAGCGCGAGTCGGCGGGCGTCCTCGCCCCGCGTGAGGACGTGAACCTCGGCGCCCTGGGCCAGCGCGATCTGAGCGGTCAGGTGTGCGCTGGCTCCGAAGCCGTAGATGCCGAGTCGCCCGCCCGGAGGCAGGGCTGCCCGCCTGAGCGCGCGGTAGCCGATGATGCCAGCACAGAGGAGCGGCGCGGCTTGCTCGGCCTCGATCTCCGATGGGACGCGGTACGCGTAGGCCTCGGGCACGGTCGTGAACGTGGCGTATCCACCATCTTCGTCCCACCCGGTGAATCGGGCTGAACGGCAGAGGTTCTCACGACCTGACCGGCACCATCGGCAGGTCCCGCACGTGCTGCGGAGCCAAGCGATGCCGATGCGGTCCCCAACCTCGAAGCGGGACGTCCCCTCTCCGAGCGCGACGACCCGGCCGACGACCTCATGGCCTGGGACGACATGAGGTCGATGCTCGGGCAGGTCGCCCTCGGTGACGTGCAGGTCGGTTCGGCAGACACCGCAGGCCCCAATCTGCACGAGCACCTCTCCATGGCCCTGTCGGGGCAGCGCACGCTCGACCTGCCGGATGCGGCCGGGACCGTCGGACCCGATCGTCTCCCACACGCTCATCGTCTCGGGGAGCGTCTCGAGGTCGGTCATGACGACAGCGTCACCCGCCGAGCCACATCTGTCGACCCGCGCTCTTCCTCGACGAGGCGCATGGCCCCACCGATTGCGCCGCCGAGGGTGCCCAGCAGGATGAAGAGGAACAGGGTCTTCTCCCCAGCGCTGGCGCTCGACGCGCCCCATCCACCAGCCTCGGTGGCCACGTTCCTCAGCGACTCGTTGAGTACGTTGGTGAAGGTGATGCCGGACCCGAGCCAGATGAGGACCAGGCGCATCCGGGTGAGGCTCCCGCCGCGCAGCAGACCGCCAGTCGCGACGGCGGCAGCCAGGGCGGCGAGAGCGGCTCCGGCGAACATCGTCCGGGTCGGGGTGTTGGGATCAGGGTGGGAGCCGCCGCCCTGGATGGCCCACGACAGCTGCAGCCCAGCGAAGGCCACCGCGGCGACGATCAGGAACCAGCCGAGGACGAGCTGGAGCACCTGGGTCGCCCCTGCCCCGCCAGCGGCCAGCCCGCCGCCGGTGACAACCGGCCACCGCTCCCGCGCATGGAGCACGAACCCCGGCAGGAGCAGGGCCGCCTGCAGGACGAACCCGCCGTAGACGATCCCGAAGACCCATGGCGACAGGACCTCGTCACCGGTGAACGGGTTCCCGCCGCCCGTGGCCAGCTGAAGGGGCGTGCCGATCAGGAAGCCCATCGCGACAGGCGCCAGCAAGCCGGTGGCGATCCAGGCCGGGAAGGCCATGAGGAACGCCGGGATGCGACGGCCCCAGCCGGCGACGAAGGCGATGGCCAGGACGATCGCCGCGAGGTCCAGTCCTGCCGTGACCCCGTTGGCGACCCGCGTGGTGTCGGTGAACCCCTCGGTCGACGCACCGACGGACCACCCGGACAGCCAGGCCACCTTGAGGAGGGTGTACGGCAGGCAGACCAGGATCGTCGCGATGCAGATCCGGCGACGCAGCACCCAGGTCCGGCTCACTGGCGTGGTGGCGGAGGTCATACCTCCAGCGTGAGTGCCCATGCACGCTCGGGGCATCGCCCGCCGGCCGGCGAGCGCGTCATCCGTTTGGCTGAAACGTATTCATCCGAGCGACTGAGCCCGGCACCCGCTGTGCTGACAGCGGGACCGGGCTCAGCGGCATACGGAATGGTTTGTCTACCAAGTGTGCTCGACGACGGCGTGCTCGAAGTCGCCTTTCGCGCTGGCGAGCAGGGAGAGGGTGTGGTGCGACTCGATGGCACTTCTGAGTCGAACCGTCGACGGCAGGCGGACCGGCTTGCGGAACCACACTCGGCTCGTCACACCCGAGTCGGCCAGCGCCGGACCGAGGGCAGCGACGACTCGGGCATAGGTGTACATGCCGTGCGCGATGGCGGTCGGGAAGCCGAGCGGCCGCGCCGTCAGCGCGTGCAGGTGGAGCGGGTTCCAGTCACCCGAGACCCTCGCGTACCGGCGCCCGGTGCCCTCGCCGAGGCGCCACCTCGGGCCGGTCGCCACGTCTTGTAGCGGCTCGAGGGACGGAGGCTCGGAGGGTGCCGCGTCGGTGTGTTCCGTGCCCTTGGACAGGTAGGTGCTGACCCCGCGCCAGACGACCTCCCCATCGACCGTGGCCTCGGAGACGAGGTCGGCCTGCTGTCCGCGGCGGTGCGGTCGAAGGTTCTCCGCCCACACCGCGAGGTCGAAGGTCTCGTCCACTGCGACGGGGCGGGTACCGGTGATGGCGTTCTCGAGGTGCACGGCCCCGGTCAGGCCCAGCGGGAAGTCACGCTCGCTCATCAGGGCCATCTGCAGCGGGAAGGCGAGCAGGTGCGGGTAGGTCAGCGGCAGGGCGGCGCCCACCGTGAACCCGCACAGCCGCGCGTAGTCGACGAGGTTGCCCAGATCGACCCGGATCCCGCTCCGGACGGCTCGGACGTCCGGCAGCGGCCCCGACGTGGCACGTCCCGTCACCAATGCTGTTGCGTAGATCCGCTTGAGGTCCGGCGCGGCCTCGAAGGTGATCTCGCGAGCCTTGACCGACCCGAACGACCCGCTCATGCGCCGAGCCAGCTCTGTCCACACACCCGGACCACCTGGCCCGTGACGGCGGCCGCGCCGGGCTGGCTGAGCCACGCGATCGTCTCCGCGACATCCCTGGGCAGACCGCCCTGCTGGAGCGAGTTGATCCGGCGCCCCATCTCGCGGGTGGCGAAGGGAATCCGAGCCGTCATCTCGGTCTCGATGAAGCCCGGAGCGACCCCGTTGACGGTGATGCCGCGGTCCTTGACCTGGGCCGCGAGCGCCGCGACGAGGCCGATGACGCCCGCCTTGCTCGCCCCGTAGTTCGTCTGGCCCCGGTTGCCCGCGATGCCGGCGATGGAGGACAGGCAGACGATGCGACCCCCCTGCCCGAGGCCGCCCTCTCCGAGAATCGCCTCGTTCATCCGCAGGATGGAGCGCAGGTTCACGTCGACGACGCTGGCCCACCTGTTCTCGTCAAGGTTGACGAAGAGCTTGTCCCGCGTGATCCCGGCGTTGTGGATGACGATGTCGATGGCGCCGTGGCGCTGCGTCGCATGCTCCACGATGCGCGTGCCGGCATCGGTGGCCGTGACGTCGAGCTGAAGGGCCGTGCCCTTCACCTCGTTGGCCACCTTGGCCAGCGCCTCACCGGCCGCAGGGATGTCGACGGCCACGACGGTGGCGCCGTCGCGGGCGAGGACCCTCGCGATCTCGGCACCGATGCCTCGCGCGGCCCCCGTGACGACCGCGACCTTGCCGGCGAGCGGTTTGACGGAATCGACGTTCGTTCCCGGGGTCTCGGCGACCCGCACGACCTGGCCGTCGACGTAGGCCGACCTCCCGGAGAGGAGGAACTCCGCCGCCGACCACACACCGTCATGCGCCTCGCCCTGGGCGAGCACGAGATTGCCCGTCGCACCCAGGCGCAGCTCCTTGGCGAGGGAGCGGCTGAAGCCCTCCAGGGCACGTTGCGTCACCACCTCGGTGACGTCCGTCAGCGTCGCCGGGTCCGTCCCGATGACGACGACGCGAGCATTTCTGGCGAGCCGCTTCACGGCTGGAGCGCCGATGATGCGCAGCTGGGCGAGCTCAGTCGGGTCCAGTGCCGCCGACAGGTCCAGGATGAGGGCGCCGAGACGGTCCTCCGTGTCCTCGACAGCGCCCACGACTTCGGCGCCGGCCTGCTCGAGGCGCCCACGCAGGGACTTCTCGAAGCGGCCTCCGCCGGCGACGAGCACCGGGCCCTCGACGACAGGGTCACCCGGCGTGTAGCGGCGCAGCTTCGTCGGCTGCGGCACCCCGGCCCTTTTCGCCAGCGGTGACGTGATGACGGTGGTGAAGAGATCAGCCATGTCCTCAGGCCTCCAGGATCGCGACGACACCCTGCCCACCGGCAGCGCAGATGGACACGAGGCCGCGGACGGGCTTCCCAGTCGCCTCGCGCTTCTCCCTGAGCTGCTTGGCCAGCGTGGCCACGATGCGCCCACCGGTGGCGGCGAAGGGGTGACCGGCGGCCAGGGATGAACCGTTGACGTTGAGCCGGCTGCGGTCGATCGACCCGAGCGGCGCGTCGAGCCCGAGCCGCTTGATGGCGAACTCCTCGTCCTCCCAGGCCTTGAGGTGGGTGAGCACGGTAGACGCGAAGGCCTCGTGGATCTCGTAGAGGTCGAAGTCCTGGAGCGTCAGCCCGTTGCGGGCCAGGAGCCGTGGCACGGCATAGGTCGGGGCCATGAGCAGGCCCTCGTCGCCGTGGACGTAGTCGACTGCGGCCGTTTCCGCGTCGACGAACCAGGCAAGCGGGGTCAGGTGGTGTGCCTCGGCCCACTCGTCGCTGGCAAGCAGCACGACGGAGGCGCCATCGGTCAACGGCGTCGAGTTGCCGGCCGTCATCGTCGCGTTCTCGCCCTTGCCGAAGGCGGGCTTGAGCTTGGCCAGCTTGTCCACGGTCGAGTCGGGCCGCAGGTTGTTGTCCCTGGTGAGGCCGAGGTAGGGGGTCATCAGGTCGTCGAAGAAGCCGCGGTCGTAGGCGGCGGCGAGCTTCTGGTGGCTGGCGGCGGCGAGCTCGTCCTGTGCCTCCCGGGAGATGCCCCACTCCGCGGCGGTCACCGCCATGTGCTCCCCCATCGACATCCCCGTCCGGGGCTCGCCGTTCTCCGGGATCGACGGTGCGAGCTGGGTCGGCCGGAAAGCGGACAGCGCCTTGAGCTTGTCCATCGGGGTCTTGGCGCGGTTGACGGCGAGGAGCACCTTGCGCAGATCCTCGCTCACGGCGATGGGCGCGTCGCTCGTCGTGTCCGCGCCGCCGGCGATGCCGGAGTCGATCTGGCCGAGCGCGATCTTGTTCGCCACGAGGATCGCGGCCTCGAGGCCTGTGCCGCAGGCCTGCTGGACGTCGTAGGCGGGCGTCGCTGCGTCAAGTCGCGTGCCGAGGACGGATTCCCGCGTGAGGTTGAAGTCGCGTGAGTGCTTGAGCACCGCACCGGCGACGACCTCGCCGAGCCGCTCGCCCGCAAGGCCGTAGCGGGCGATGAGTCCGTCGAGGGCGGCGGTGAGCATGTCCTGGTTCGACGCGCGGGCGTACGCGCCCTGCGCACGAGCGAACGGGATTCGGTTGCCGCCGAGGACGGCGACGCGGCGCGCCTGCCGGGCCGGCGACTTTCTCGTCTTGGGTGCCATGGAACTCTCTCCTGGGTCGTCCGGTTACGGGGCCGTCGTGGCCCGCCTGCGAGTCAAGATAACCGAAACCCACAGTAGTCGATACAGCGAGTACCTGTTAGTTTCCCTCCATGACCGATGCCCAGTCCCCTGGAGGCCCACCGGCTGTCGCCGACGGCCGGTCGGTGCGCTGGGCCCGGCACCGCGAGGAGCGCCGCGCGAGCCTGGTCGACTCGACCATCCGGGCCATCCGCAGGCACGGCGCTGGTGTGGGGATGGACGACATCGCCGCCGAGGCGGGTACGAGCAAGACCGTCATCTACCGCCACTTCGAGGACCGGGCCGGGCTCTACCGGGCCGTCGTCGAACGGGTCGACCAGCGGGTCGTCGGAGACGTCGTGACAGCCCTGAAGAGGTCGAGCGCGACGGGCACGAACCCGCGGGAGCTGATCTCGTCGACCGTTGACGCCTACCTCGCCCTCGTCGAGTCGGACACCGCTCTATACCGCTTCGTGGTCAACCGACCCATGGTCGACCACCCCCTGACGGACGACCCGGTCGGTGCCACGGTCGGCCACGTGACCGACCAGCTCGCCCGGCTCCTTGAGGCGTCCTCCCCCGACGGCGACATCGCCGCGGCGACGTGGCGAGTCAGCGCCGTGTCCCTGGTCGGGGCGGTCCAGGCCGTCGCCGACGAGTGGCTCGCCTCGCCCGTGAGGGCACCGCGAGACGAGCTCGTCGAGTCCCTCACCGAGCTCGCGTGGCACGGCCTCGCGCCCGCCTTGTCCTCAGAGCCTGAGGTAGCGACCACGGCGGTGGAAGAGCGGCGCTGAGTTCACTGAGCTCTCGGTGTCCCCGGTGTCCCCGGTGTCCCCGGTGTCCCCCGCGCCCCCGATGTCCCCGGTGTCCCCGGTGTCCTCGCCGACCTCGACGTGCTCGACGACGGCCTCGAGCAGGACCGACCACCCGACATCCCGGCGCGACCGCGCATCGGCCCGCACGCCGAGCCATGAGGGCGCGGTCACGAGGCGGGGACCCCACTCCGTCTGCTCCCACTCCCCTACTCGGAAGGGGCCGCCGGGCGCCGGAAACTGGCCCGCAAACATGTCCGCGAGCTCCCGGTGCCGCCACGTCAGCAGCGAGACGACTGCAGCCGAGGTCTCCTCGATCCGCTCCAGCAGGTCGGCATCCGGGTGGAGCAGCACGACAACCCGAGCCGGGTCCCCGGCCGCGACAAGCATGGACGTCACGGTGAGGCCCGCCCGGTCCATGCCCTGGCCGGCGGTCCAGAGCGACACGGCCCCACCGACCCGGCCGCGGAAGCGACGGATCGGCTCCCGGCCCGCTTGGTCCGGCTCGAAGGGATGGCTCGAGTGGATCGTCACTCGTCCGCCGCGACGAGCAGGCGGTCGTCCACTGACACCGCGCCCGGCTCGACCACCTCGGCGTACACGCCGGCGCACTGCTCGGGCTTGCGGGTGACCTCCAGGGTGCACTCGCCGAGGCGCACGACGGAGCCCACCAGCGAGGCGAGCACGTCCGGGGCGACGTCGAGGACGATGTTGGCCTTGGGATGGGTCTCGACGTACTCCTCCGCCGAGACGATGTGGACCGCGTGCTTCTTCGCCCGGTTGCCCTCGGGACCAGTCGGCGTGATCTCGACCGCGTCGAGCTCCTGGGCGGGCGACTCCGCGTCGGGATAGATGAACAGGCTGCTCACGGTCGCCTCCATGCCCACCACCTGCCTTTCCTCATCAGCCGCGAGGGCGCGCCTGCGCGCAGACCCAGCCCGGCGGCATACGGCCATTGTCGATGAACTCGTGGAGCTCAGCCTTGGCCTGGTCGCTGAGGACCGCATCACCCTGCGGGTAGATGATCGGCTCTTCCTTGGCGTTGTGGCGCGCGAGCTGTGCGAGCAGCTCCCGAGCCACAACGGACCGGTCCTGCGCGGTCCCCGCCGCAGTGCCCGGCCCCACGTCGAGCTCGAGGGCCTCAAGTGTGCGCCAGATCTCGCCGTGCTCCCTCAGCATGACGAGGACGGGCGGCACCATCCCTGCTGCGCGCAACGGAGGGAAGAGGAACTCCTCCTCGAGGTAGATGTGCCGGCGCAGCGCGTCCGCCGCGCGGTCCAGCTCCGCACCGCGCAGCTCATCGCTGTCCAGCCCGTCGACGAAGGCCGCGAGGCCGGCGTCGATCTCCTGGTGCTCGCGCTCGAGCGCCGCCGTCAGGGTCTCCTGCACCCGAATCGCCTCCTGGCGCGCAGTCTATGACCGAACCAGCCCGCACGGTCAGCAGCGGAGGCGAGGACCTTGCGCCGCATCGAGGCGAGGCTCAGGCTGGAGCCATGAGGCTCTACGAGGTGGTGCGTCACGACCAAGCGGGTCGACACCGCGGGACCTTCATCCTGCCCGGGCTGGAGCCCGGGGACGTCATGCCGATGCTGGATCGGATCGCCCCGTCCGTCGAGCCGATGTCCCATTCCGTCTACCGCGTCCGACGGTTCCGCCGACCGCGGCACCTGGTGACGTTCGGACCTCGGGGCGACGACGGCTCGGCGGGCGTCCGGGAGCCGCGCCGGCCGCTGCCGCAACCGCCCGGCCTGCGTGCGACGGCCGAGCCGCCTCGCGACTGACCCAACCTCGAACGAGCCACGCCAGCGCCAGGAACGGCGAACGCCCCGGGCCGGTGACTGCACGGCTCAGGGCGTTGGCGAACACACGCCAGAGGCATGAGCGCGCAAGGAAGCCGGCAAGCCGATCCGCCTCGAGGACGTCACCGTCGTCTGCCGCAGCTGCAACGGACGACGAGGACGAGCGCGGGCTGGGCGAGTGGACCCGCCTCGAAGGGGTGAGGACTTCCGGGGTAGAAGGGGTGAGGACTTCCGGGGTAAGGCAGAATCCGCGTTTCTATTGCCTCGCGACCCTCGCCCAATCCTTCGCTTCTTCCTCCGGGGTCCCCTTGGTTGGCTCCCAGGACAACCAAGCCGTGGGGCTCAGGTAGTAGCTGGGCGAGCCGTCGGGGTTGACGTGAAGGACCCCGTACTCCCGGATCTCAACGAGTCCCGTCAGCTCCACGATCTGGTTGTTTGCCAGTGCGATCTTGTGAGTTGCCACGTGAGGAGCCTGTCATGAAGGCCCTCAAAAGCTGGCCCGAAGGCCGTCGTAACCGCTCCACCGCTCGACCTCAAGGGCTGGCCGACCGACCGCCAAGCGCCGTATCGCCGCCCGGCTGCGCGCGATTGCGGAGGAGCGGGAGACCCTCACGGCCGAGCTTGCCCGCACCCACGGCGACCTGGCGGTCGGCGCTGAGGTCATCCTGGGCTCACTCGACCTCATCGCGGATGTCCCGGAGCTCTACCGGCTGTCCGGCGAGCAGGGCCGGCGCGCAATCAACCAAGCCTTCTTCAAGCGGCTCTACGTCGACGGCGACCGGGTGAGCGAAGAAGAACTGAGGGAGCCCTTCGACGAGCTGCTGTATCTGCGAAGACGCAGCATTTGGGCGCCGTACCTGCGCCCACGCCCGGGAACGTCGAAGGGCGGCGTCCGTGTGGACACCGCCCCTGGGCTTCGTACCCGAGCAGGCCTACTAGAGGCCGCCCTTGCGGGCGATGGTCCTAGTAAGACCGCTCTGGTGGACGTGAAGGGACTCGAACCCCTGACCTCTCGCGTGTGAAGCGAACGCTCTAACCAACTGAGCTACACGTCCGGGCTGGTGCTCGGAAACAATAGCGGGTCGCCAGTCGGGCGCCCTAATCGACTCCCGGAAGCCGGGCGAGCTGCTGCTCGGCCCAGTCCGGCGTCCAGGCAGGCACGCCCATGACGACGAACATCAGCCAGAGGATCGCCCAGACGAGCAGCAGGGTGGCCAACCCGACGAGGAACCGGACCCACATCGGCTGCGACATGATCCACCGGTTCCACAGCTGCACGTGGTGCTTGACGAAATCGAGCCACCGCTGGGCGAACTCGAACTCGCTGGCGAGGATGACGAGACCGAGGATGACGACGGCCCAACCCGGCCCGGGCGCGGGCACCATGACGAGTCCACCGACGGTGACGACGGACCCGACGATCCCCACGGCGGTGCGCCAGGCCAGATGGGTGGCCGGGTTGCGCCGCAGCCGAGCGCGCCAGGCCCACCGGTCCTCGTGGGCGTCGAGGGTGAGGTTGTGGTCGGAGTAGTCGATGACCGACCCGCCCGTCTCCGCCTCTGCGGTCTCCGTCTCGCTGGCGTCGGTCACGGGTCGAGGTCCTGCGCTGCCCGTGAGCGGAACAGGTCGCGCAGCCGGGCTGTCACGGGCCCGACCGGCAGGTTGCGGTCATCGACGGCATGGACGGGGAGCACGTCCTTGGTCGAGCTCGTGATGAAGACCTCGTCCGCGGTGTCCAGCGCCCCGAGCGGCAGGGCTTCCTCGCGGATCGGAACGCCCGCCTCGGCTGCCCACTCGAGCACGAGCTCTCGGGTGATGCCCGCGAGGAGCCCGGAGTCCTCCGGCGGGGTCAGCACCTCGCCGCCGACGACCACGAAGACGTTGCTTCCGGTGCACTCGCAGAGCTCGCCGCGCGTGTTGCCGAAGACCGCCTCCATGGCCCCGGCCTCCTTGGCACGGGCGAGGGCGACGACGTTCTCGGCATACGAGGTCGTCTTGAGGCCGGCGACCGCCGAGCGCTCGTTGCGCGTCCAGGGGACGACGGTCACCTTGCCCGAGGCGGGTGGCCTGGCCTGGGGTGCCGCGACGACGATGTAGGTCAGGTCCCCCACGGCCCGGTCCGAGCCGAGTGGCCCGATGCCGCCGGTCACGCTGTAGCGGAGGCGACCGAAGTCGATCGGCTCGCCGTCGAGCACGGCGTCGATGCCCTTACCGACGAGGGCCAGGTCCACGGCCGGCAACCCGAGGCCCGCTGCCGACCGCTCGAGGCGGGCGTGGTGCCGGGACAGCGCGAAGGGCTGCCCCCGGTCGATCTTGGCCGTCTCGAAGACCCCGTCGCCGACGGTCACGGCGTGGTCGAGCGCCGCGATGGAGGGTGCGGTTGGGTCAACGAGTTCGCCGCCCACCCAGACGCGAGCAAGGCTGCCGATCATCGGATATCTGGGGCGGAAACCCCGTCCTTGAGGGCGGGGAGGAAGCCCCTCCTAGTCCGGTCGTTGCTGTCCACGGATGTACTCCTTGACGATTCCCAACGGGGCACCGCCGCGGGACGCGGCGAGACAGGACGGCGACCACAGGCGCCCACGGGTGCCTGCACGGTTGACCCGCCCCACGTACTCGGCCCGCAACCGGCGCGACGACACGCCCTTGAGGGAGTTGACCAGCCGGGAGCGGGTGACGGTCGGCGGGTCGTGCACGAGCAGGTGCACGTGGTCGTGTTCGCCGGTGAAACTCGCGCAGCTCGGCCACGCAAGTCGGCGCACACGTCCCGCATGACTTGCTCGCAGTCGGTGAGCATCGCGTCGTCGAGCACGCCCCGCCGATACTTCGTGACGAAGACCAGGTGGGCGTGCAGGTTCCACACAACGGACCTGGCTCGACGAATGTCGGGTCCGGCTCCCGGCGAGGTGACATCGGGGTGTCATGGGCCAACGCTACCCTCGAACACATGTCCAGGTACCGGGCGTACCCCACCGGCGCGCAGGAGGCGCTCCTGCTCCAGGCGTGCGCCCACGCCCGGTACGTGTGGAACCTCGGCCTCGAGCAACGTCTGATGTGGCGGCCCTGGAAAGGCCCGACCCCCGGATTCGTGGGTCAGGCTGCGCAGCTGACCCAGGCCCGCGCCGCCGAGCCGTGGCTCGCAGCCGGGTCGCAGACCGTGCAGCAACAAGCGCTGCGCGACCTGGACCAGGCGTGGCGCAACTTCTTCAACGGCACCCACCACCGGCCCACGTGGCGCAAGGCCGGGCTCCATGAAGGGTTCCGTGTCGTCGGGGCGCAAGCACTGCGGGTGCGGCAGATCAACCGTCGCTGGTCCGAGGCGCTCGTGCCGAAGGTGGGTTGGGTCCGGCTCAAACGTTCCCGAGCCCTGCCCGACTGGAAGTCGTACCGTCTCACCCGAGACCGGGCCGGCCGCTGGCACATCGCGTTCGCAGCCGTCCCCGACCCGATCCCGGCGCCCGGCACCGGCGAGGTCGTCGGCCTCGACCGTGGCGTCGCGGTCGCGGTCGCGCTGTCCACCGGTGAGACGACCAGCCCGGCACGGTCGCGGCCGAGGCAGGCGCAACGGCTGGTCCGGTTGCAACGCAGGTTCGCCCGTGCCCGGCCCGGGTCGAACCGCCGCGCCCGCACCAGGGCGGCGATCGCGCGGCTCAAGGCACGCGAGGTCGACCGGCGCAAGGACTGGGTCGAGAAGACCAGCACCGACCTGGCGGCCCGGTTCGAGGTGATCCGCGTCGAGGACCTGAACGTGCGCGGCATGACCCGCTCGGCGAAGGGCACCGTGGCGGAACCCGGCCGGAACGTGCGACAGAAGGCTGGTCTGAACCGGGGCATCCTCGCCTCGGGGTGGACGATGTTGGTGACCCGACTCGAGCAGAAGGCTCCGGGGCGGGTCGAGAAGGTGAAAGCTGCGTACACGAGTCAGCGTTGCTCGGTGTGCGGGAGCGTGGACCCGAACTCGCGTCAGAGCCAAGCGCGGTTCGTGTGCACGACCTGCAGGTACACCGGCAACGCCGATGTGAACGCGGCCAGGAACATCGCCGCAGGGCATGCGGTGACAGCACGTGGAGACCGGGGCGGTTCGGCCCGGTCGGTGAAGCGTGAACCTCAACACGCGCGGCCTCCCAAGGTCGCGTAGTTGGAATCCCGGCCCTTCAGGGCCGGGAGGATGTCAAGGTGTCACAGTGCCGGCGGCGAGCCCGACCAAGCGGGCGGCCTTGAGCTCGGTCTCGGTCCACTCGGCCGCGGGATCGGAGTGCCACGTGATGCCGGCGCCCGTCCCGAACCGCAGCCAGCGCCGACCCGTCGCGTCCCGCTCCGCCCAGAACGTCCTGATGCCCACGGCGAGCTCGGCCGCGTCGGTGTCGGCGTCGACCCACCCGATGGCGCCGCAGTACGGTCCGCGCGGGGACGCCTCGAGGTCGCAGATTGCCCTCAGCGCGCTCGACTTCGGCGCCCCCGAGACCGAACCCGGCGGATAGGTCGCCGCGAACACGTCGCGCCACGTCACGCCGTCACGCAGCCGGCCGCTCACGGTGGAGACGAGGTGGACGAGACCCGGGTGGTCCTCGAACGCGCAGAGCGCGTCCACCCACACGGTTCCCGCGTCGCAGACGCCCGACAGGTCGTTGCGCATGAGGTCGACGATCATGATGTTCTCGGCGTGGTCCTTGGGCAGCATCTGGTCCCTCGTCGCCGCCGTCCCCTTGATCGGCTTGGTGATGAGCCGCCCGTCCCGGCGCGCCAGGAAGAGCTCGGGCGACGCGCTGACGACGTCGATGCCGGCCGCCGCGCACCTGATGCGCGAGCCGTGCGGCGCCGGGTTGCCCCGACGCAGCACCACGTCGAGCCCGTCGAGGTCTGCGTCATCCTCGAGGGGGTGGCTGAGGACTCGACAGACGTTCACCTGGTAGACCGTGCCCGCGGCTATCCGCCGCCGCACCTCCTCCACCGCCTCGACGTATGCCGCTGAGCTCAGTGAGCTCCCCCAGTGCCGATCGAGCGGGGACCAGTCCACCACCCGCGGGGCCGGGTGACCTGCTTGGACGTCGGCGAAGCGGATAGCAGTGAGATCCCCCTCGAAGGTGGCGACGACGGCCCAGAACCCGTCGCGAGAGATGGCATCCAGGGCATCGTCTCCCCGCCGCACGTCGACGACCTCGCGCGCGTGCCGGTCGGCGAATCGGGCATGGTCCACCCGCAGATCGTAGGGTCGCCGCCGCTCAGGCTGGCAGCTAGCGGCGCTCGGTCGCGAGCGCCTTCTCGATGTCCTCGGTGAGGCCGTGCGGCTCGGCCTGGGGCGCGTAACGACCGATGACGTGCCCGTCCCGCCCGACGAGGAACTTCGTGAAGTTCCACTTGATCCGGTCGCCGACGAGTCCGCCCTTCTCCGACTTGAGCCACTTCCACACCGGGTGCGTGTCGTCGCCGTTGACGTCGATCCTGGCCATCATCGGGAAGGTCACGCCGTAGTTCTTCTGGCAGAAGTCGCCGATCTCCTCGTTGGTCCCCGGGTCCTGACCGCCGAACTGGTTGCACGGGAAGCCGATGATGGTCAATCCCTGGTCGCGGTAGGTCTCCCAGAGCTGCTCGAGTCCGGCGAACTGCGGCGTGAACCCGCACTCGCTCGCCGTGTTGACGACGAGCACCACCTCCCCGGAGTAGTCGGACAGTGACTGCTCCTTGCCGTCGATCGTCGTGGCGGTGAAGTCGCCGAGAGCTGTCACGGATCCTCCTGGTGATGAAGGTGGGTTGTCCTGGCGTCTGTCGTGGACGGTGGCGGCACCCAGGCCACCCTCCGTGAGGAGCAAGCCCAGCGGCATACGACTTATTCCTCGTCTTGTTCCTCGTCGGGAGGCGAGTCCTTCCCCTCGCGCTCGTCACGCTCGGCCCACTCGAGGAGTGCTGAGATGTCGAAGACGGCGTCGTCGATGCCCGCGTGCAGGTCCCCGAGACGCGCGAACCGGGCAGGCATGGTCTCGATCGTGAAGTCGTCGGGCACCGCGTCGTCGACCTCGTCCCAGGCGACGGGCGCCGACACCGTCCCGCGCCGGTTCCCCCGGACACTGTAGGCGGCCGCGATCGTGTGGTCCCGGGCGTTCTGGTTGTAGTCGACGAACAGGTCGTAGGGCGAGCGGTCCTTGCGCCACCAGGCGGTCGTCACGTCGTCGGGCAGCCGCCGCTCGACCTCACGCGCAAAGGCGAGGGCGGCGCGTCGGACCTGCTGGAAGCCGTGCTCCGGCTTGATCCGCACGTAGACGTGCATGCCCCGCCCACCGGACGTCTTGGGCCAGCCGACGGCGCCGAGCTCCTCGAGGATCTCGTGGGCGACGTGAGCCGCCCGCCGCACCTTGTCGTAGCCGCACCTCGGCATCGGGTCGAGGTCGATCCGCCATTCGTCCGGCTTCTCGGTGTCGGCCCTGCGGGAGTTCCACGGATGGAACTCCACCGTCGACATCTGCACCGCCCAGATGACGTCGGCCAGGCGCTGGACGCACAGCTCGTCGGCGTGCAGGCCATAGCGCGGGAAGTGCAGCCGCACCGTCTCGACCCACGGAGGCGCCCCGGCGGGGAGCCGCTTCTGGTGGACCTTGTCCCCGTCGACCCCCTTGGGGAACCGGTGGAGCATGCACGGCCGGTCGCGGAGCGCGTTGACGATGCCTGCACCCACCGACAGGTAGTAGTTGGCCAGGTCGAGCTTGGTCTCGCCGCGCTCGGAGAAGTAGACCCGGTCCGGGTTGGTCAGGCGAACGTCGAAGCCGTCCACGTCGAGCACCATGGCTGGGGTCTTGCTGGACGCGGCGGCCATGGGCCCACCCTATTCCGGTCCGTGGACACTACTCAGGGTCAGGAGAGTTTCGGGGTGCCGATCTCCGCGACCCGTCGTACTGTCGTCGGACTGACCCCTGAGCAGGAGCCACAATGACGTCCCTCCATCGCTTGACCGTGTCCATGCTGGCGCTCGCCCTGGCCACCCTGATGACCGCGTTCGCACCCGGCACCGCCGCCTCGGCGTCTCCCACTCCGCCCGCGGGCTCGTCAGCCGACACGTCCGACATGACCGTGAACCTGACCCAGGTCAACTGCTCCAACATCCGGGAGCTCGGATCAAGCCGGGTCGTGCGTGACAAGGGCATGAACGCCTTCACCGTGCGGCAGTACATCGGCTGGTGCTGGGACTCCGGCGGCTCGGCCTGGATGAACTTCTCGTCCGTCTATGTTTGGGCGCAGTACCACAACCTCGGCTTCGGCTACCGGGCGCAGACGGGCATCGTTGTCGGTGGCGGGGGTGACACGCGGGGCTACGCCGTCGGGGACAACCGGCAGCGCCTGACCTACTCGATCCCGGTGCGCACCGCCAGCTCCTGCACCCAGGGCTGGGGCAAGCTGCTCCGCGGCGGCTCCGAGAGCGCACAGGGAATCACCTCACTCGTCTGCTGACGTCGGTCCCACCTGCCGGTAGGACCGGCGCCGACCAAAGTCATCCTCGAGACGTGATGACGGCGCCCGTGCGCCGTGGTTCCCTGAAAGTATGTGTCGTTGGATGGTGTACTCGGGCGGCCCGATCCTCGTCGAGGACCTCCTCTTCAAGCCCAAGTACTCGCTGATCGAGCAGAGCCTGCACTCACGCATGGGAGCGACGACGACGAACGGGGACGGCTTCGGGATCGGGTGGTACGGCGATCGCCAGGAGCCGGCGCTCTTCAAGAGTGTGGACCCCGCTTGGAATGACGCGAACCTTCGTGAGCTGACCTCGCAGGTGCGCACCCCACTGCTGTTCGCTCACGTGCGTGCGTCGACCGGAACCCCAGTGCAACGCAGCAACTGTCATCCGTTCCGACACGGCGACTGGCTGTGGATGCACAACGGGGCGGTCTCCGGCTTCCATGAGCTCAAACGTGAGCTGCTCTTCTCGGTGGACCCTTCGCTGTACCCGGACATCGAGGGCTCGACCGACTCCGAGGCCCTCTTCTTCCTCGCACTGACCTTCGGCCTCCAAGGTGACCCCATAGACGGCGTGGCGCGCGCCATCGGCTTCGTCGAGGACCTCGCCGAGCGTCGCGGAATCGCAAACCCCGTCCAGGCGACGATGGCGACGAGCGACGGGAAGTCGGTGTGGGTGTTCCGTTACTCGTCGCAGCACCAGAGCCGCACGCTCTTCCACTCGACGGACGTGAGTCAGTTGCGCGCTCTGTATCCCGAGCTGGAGGTGCTGCGCACGCTGGGCGACGAGGCGCGTCTCGTCGTCTCCGAACCGCTCGGTGACCTTCCGGGCGCCTGGCGCGAGGTGCCCGAGTCGTCGTGCGGGATCATCCAGCCGGGTGCCGACGAGATCCGCCCCTTCGTCCCGATCAGGCCGGCTCACGTGTCGTGATCCACCGGGCCTTCCCGTCAGGCCAGACCCACCCCTTGGTTGCCGGCCGGCGAATGGCGGCCGGCAACGTCCCCTACATACCCAGCAATCGCGCCTTCTGAGCCTGGAACTCCTGTTCCGTCAGGACGCCCGCGGCGCGCAAGTCACCGAGCTGCTTGAGTCGGGCGAGGTCGGCGTCCGGGTCGGGCGCAGGTGCGTACTGCGGCTCGGGCGGGGGCGCGTACTGCGGCTCGGGCGGGGGCGCGTACTGCTGCGGCTGCGGCTGCTCCTGTGCCGCCCACCGCCCCGCCTGCCGGCGCGACACGCGGTTTGACACAGCGGTCGCCGTGCCAGCGACCACGGCTGTCCGTGCCATGCCACCGATGAGTCCCATGTCGTGCTCCTCTACTCGGATGCGGTCGTCGACGTCTCGAGCGCTTCGAGGCGCTCGTGGACCGCGTCGGCGGGGATGCGGCCGCTAGCCACGACCTCGGCGCCCGCGCGGCGCATCGCCGATACGAAGGGGCCTGCCCAGGTGTTCTCGTAGACCAGGAGCGCGGCGGCGTTACCGGGGCCGACCAGCTCGGCTGCCTTTGCGAGGTCCTCCTCGTCAAGCAGATCGGACTCGACACCTTCGAAGATGGCAAGGTCGAGCGTCCCATCCCCATCGAGATCGCTGATCGCGACCGCGGTGACGGCTCCGTCTTCGCCCCGAACCATTGCCCTCATGTCGAGGATGCGGATGATCCCGCGGTCGACGAGGTCGATGAGGATGGACATTCCCTCCCCTGTGAGTCGGGCCCCCGGAAATTCCAGGGCGAGGTAGTCGATCGGACCGACATCGGCGTTGACACTCATGTACTGCCTCCTTGACGGCTGGCGCGCTCGTACCTCGACATTCGCTGGACGGTGTCTCTCGCACATCACCCATCGAGGATGAGCGGCAACGATGCGTAGGGCGCCGAGAGCCGACGGCTACTCCGGGGCGGCGGAACCGCGATCCGAGCCGGTGTCGTCCACTGGCCGGATGGCCGTCACGCCGATACCCAGGGACTCGAGGAGCTCCAGCGTGACGGCGAGGGCAGCGGGGTCCAGAGTGGGGACACTGAGGATCGTCGCTCCGTGGCTGTTACGGCGCTCGAACGGGAGGCTGGCGTCCACGAAGTCCGCAGCCAGCTCACCGTCAAGAACGATCTCGTACACAGACACGCCTTACCTACGGAATACCGCTAAATGGGCTCCGGCGGGGCAACAGGTTTTACTGTGGAGGCGTCAGGGTCGCTGCACATCCGTCGACAGGGATGACATGGTTGGGCCACGTCAGGCTCGGATGACCACCCCACCCCCTTCACCGGGGATCATCGAACGTGCGCGCTTGGCACCACTCCTGCACAGTCGGCCGGTGGTCGTGCTGGCGGGTATGGCGGGCTATGGCAAGTCGACGCTGCTCGGCGCCGTCGCCCCCAAGCTGCAGGACCCTGGCGCGACGTTGTGGCTGACCATCGACGACTCGGACCGGGACCCGGTGCGCCTGGTGTCCGACCTGATGACCGCCGCAAGCCTGTCCGGCGTGGACGAACTCGGCGCCACCCTCGAGTCCCTACGAGTTCCGGCACTACGAGCCGAACCGCTGACCTTGGTCGACTCGCTCCTCGAGGTGCTCTACGAGGCAGGGGTGCCGCTCACGCTGGTCCTCGACGACGTCCAGCACCTCATCCGGTCGGAAGCGTCCACGCGGGTGATCGACCACGTCCTGCGGTGGGCGCCTGCCAACATGCGCGTCGCGATCGCAGCTCGCGTCATGCCTCAGCTGCGACTGCAGCGACTGCGGCTCGATGACCGCCTCGTCTACCTCGCCCACGACGAGCTCGCCTTCAGCCCGGAGGAGTCGGCGGAGGCGGTGCGGGCCGCCGGTCTCGCCCTCGACCCGGAGATCGTTGGCTCCATCCACCGAGCGACCGGCGGCTGGCCGGCCGGCGTGCGAATGGCGATTCTGGCAGCGAGCCGGGACGGCCCACGACCCAATGTTCCGACCTACCTGCGACGTGATCAGGCGTTGGCTGACTACCTGGCGATCGAGGTGCTCGCCTCTCTCACCGATGACGTCAGGAACTTCGTCCTTGACAGTTGCCTCGACGAGGACGTCTGCGCGTCGCTCATCGACGACATCAGACAGACGCACAACGCGGAGGTGCTCCTCGAGAAGTGCCTCGCTGATGGGCTCTTCCGCTCCCGCGACGACGTCACCGCGAGCGAGGCCTGGTACCACTGGCACCCGCTCTTCGCGGCGCACATGCGCCGACGTCTGATCGCCGACCACCCCGAACGGGCCACGGCGCTGCACGCGGCAGCGGCGGCGTGGTGGACCGCCGTCGATGCACCGACGGCGATCAGACATGCCGTCGCCGCCGGAGACGGTGCCATGGCCGCGAGGATCTTCGCCGCTCGGTGGCTGGAGCTCTTTCTCGAAGGGCGCAGCGATGCCCTCCTCGCCTCCGTCGACCAGGTGCCACAGGCCTCCCCGCACGTCAGCGAAGCACACCTCGCGAAGGCGTTGATCTCCGTTCAACGGGGCAAGATCGACGATGCCCGGTCGGCGATCGCCACCGCGCGTGCGTTCGCAGACCTGCTCCCGCAGTCGGACCGGGCCGAGTTCGAGGACCGCATGGCCCTCGTCGAGCTGTTCTGCACCGGCTACGACCGGGGCTTGGGTCCCGCGGTCGGTTCAGGGGCGGCGTTGCTGGAGAGGTTCGATCTGAGCGCCGAGAGGCCAGGTCCTGCCGTCCGCGCATCCGTCCAGATGTTCGTGGGCATGGCTGAGGCCAGACTCGAGAACCATCCCGAGCTGACCCTCGAGATGCTGCGGTCCTCCGCCGCCACAGCGCACGACAGTGGACTGCTCGCTCTCGAGCTGACGGCGCTGGCCGAGTCATGCATCCCCGCGATCGCGGAGGGCCACCTGAGCGACGTGCGTGACGTCGCTGTCGAGGTCCTGGCCCGAGCAAACGAACGAGGCTGGGTGGGCCTGGTGACGCTGGCCCCGGCCGTGACGTATCTGGGCTGGTTCGACTACTGGCGCGGGGACCTGAGCGACGCACGAACCCAGCTGGAGCGCAGTCTGTCCATGATGGTTCCCTTCGACTGGGAACTGCGGGGGCTCACCCTGAGCTTCCTCACGACGACCTGTCTGGCGCTGGGGGACCTCCGGAGCGCAAGGCGCGCTGCAACGGAGATTCGGACCATGGTCGACTCCGGGCACAAAGCGCCCACGTGGCCGTCCATGCTCGCTGGGCTCGAGGGAGCGATCCTCATGGCCGAGGGGAGAACACGTGAGGCGGTGGCCCTCGCCACCCGGCCCCCAACCGATCCGGAGTTCCCGCTGGCCCCTGCCCGGCGCGCAAAGGTACTCCTGCAGGCCGGACGTCCCGCCGACGCACTCGCCGAGCTCGATCGCGTCCGCACAGGCACAACGTTCGTGCACGTCGAATGTCTCTCCCGCTGCATCGAGACCGAAGCCCTCGTGGCCCTGGGGAGTTCCGACGCTCATGCTTCCCTCGAGCTCGCTCTCGCCGCGGCCGAGTCGGACGAGCTCTACGGCCCCTTCCTCGGCGCCGGCGAGGGCCTGGCCGACCTGCTCAAGTCCCACTTGCTTCACGGCACGGCCCATCCCGCGGTCGTGACCCAGGTTCTCGGGCGGGTGACCGAGGGACGACAGCAGCACGTGCCCGGAACGGCGGCTCGGCTCACCGAGCGTGAACGGGTGATCCTGCAGTACCTCACCACCAACCTCACCAACGCGGAGATCGCCGAGGCCGAGTTCATCTCGCTGCACACGGCCAAGACACACATCGCGCACATCTACCAGAAACTCGGGGTCAGCAGTCGCCGAGCCGCCATCCGTCGCGCTGCGGAACTCGAGCTCTACTGACCAACTCCCCCCGGAGGAGTGACGCGGCCGAGCGTGGGAGAGGGCATGCTGCTCGGGACCTGAAGTCCTGTCCAGACGAGGCTGATCGGTATGCATGCCATCGTTGTCGTTGCAGGCGAGGTGGACGAGCGAGACATCTGGCCGTACGCGATGTGGTCCGACAGCGACGGGACACACACCACTCTGACGGCCAAAGTGCACGACAGCCAGGAGCTGGTGGGTGTTCTCGCCGCCCTGACGGCCCTCGGGCTCCAGATCGTGTCAACGCTGCTCATCGAGGAACCGCTCGGCCGGCAAGACACCGCCGAGCCGGACCAGTGACCGTCGATCTCCCCCGAAAAGTGCGATGTCGGGGTCCGAGCGAGGGAGGAACGTGGGTTGCGGCACAGTGATGCCCCTCGACTGCGACGCATCGAGGCACTGAGAGGAAAGGCGCACGATGAACGACTTCTGGGACTTCTTCTGGCTGCTTGTCTGGTCCTTCTTCTTCGTGGCCTACCTGATGATGCTCTTCCACATCTTCACGGACCTCTTCCGTGACCGAGAGCTCGGCGGGTTCGCCAAGGTGGTGTGGGTCATAGCGCTCTTCATTTTCCCACTCCTCGCAGCGCTCATCTACGTGATCGTCCGCGGGCAGGGCATGGCGCAGCGCGCAATGGAGCAAAACAAGCAGTACATGGCCGAGCAACAGGAATACATCCGCAACGTGGCGGGGACGTCGTCGGCCACGACCGTCGACCAGCTGTCCCAGGCCAAGTCGCTCCTGGACAACGGTGCGATCTCCCCCGACGAGTTCGCCCAGCTCAAGGCCAAGGCCCTCGGCTGACCACCTCTCGGGGCAGGCGCCTCGGCTGTCTGCACAACAAGGAGCCGCTGAGCACGTTCTCGTGCTCAGCGGCCGTGGTCTGTCGGTGGGCGATACTGGGTTTGAACTTTTGAGAGCCGTATTTTTCGCGGTCTCGCTGGCGAAACTGGCTCTGTCGTAAACTCGCAGGTCAGAGGGCACTTTCAGGATCGGCAGTGTCATACCGTCCAAGCAACGCCCCTGCTGTGAGGGGCCTGAGCTGGAGGGTGCTTGGTGGGCTGGAACTCGGCGGTTGTTGACGGCGGCGGATCGGACGGAGATCTCGACCGGGCTCAAGGCCGGGTGGACGCTGACCCGGATCGCCAGGAGCATCGGGCGGGCGGCCTCGGTGGTCTCGCGTGAGATCGCGCGGAACTCGACGAAGACCCGCGGCTACAGGATGGTTGCCGCGGACGTGGCGGCGCAGAAGCGACGGGCCCGCCCTCAGGCCCGGAAGGTGGAGCTGGACCCGGTGCTGAAGGTTGACACCGCCATCTTCTGACGCTGGACAGGCCGAGACATCTTCGGACAGATTCTGACGTCTATGTTCCCCGTATGTTCCCCGAAGGCGGCACTGGGATGACAATAGATGGCTCGGGAACCATCTACCGCGCGACGGGGCTTTGGGCGGATCGAGCGGCGTGGGTCGGGTCGCTATCGCGCGCGGCGTACACCGGTCCGGACGGGCGGCTCTATCGGGCGCCGACGACGTTCGACGCCAAGGAGGACGCCGTCGCCTGGCTCGCCAACCGCCGGGCCGAGATCCAGAGGGAGGTCTGGGTGCCCGACCACCCGCCAGCAATATCGCATGCTGCTCGATGTCTACATCTATCCGACCTTCGGCGACGAGCGGCTCGACCGGACCACCGCCGACGACGTCACTGATTGGTACGTCGCCCTTGCGCCCGGCAAGGAGACGATGCGGTCGCAGGCCTACAGCCTGCTCCGCACCGTCCTCGGGTCGGCGGCGTCGGCTCGACCGAAGCCCCTGATTCCGTACAACCCCCGCGCACATCCGCGGCGCCGGGAACGTCAAGCGCGCCCACAAGGTCCGGCCCGCGTCGCTCCAGGAGTTGGAGACGATCGTCGACGCGCTCCCGGACCGGTACAAGCTGATGGCGCTGCTGGCCGCTTGGTGCGCGATGCGTTTCGGCGAGCTCGCCGAACTGCGGCGCGGGGACATCGATCTGCGGAAGAACCGAGTCTCGATCACCCGCGGCGTCGTCCGCCTTGGTGGCAAGTTCGTCGTCGGCTCCCCGAAGTCCGACGCCGGTGTCCGCGACGTGGCGATCCCGCCCCGCTTGCTCCCAGTGGTGAAGGCGCACCTGAAGAACCACGCCGGCAAGGGCAAGGACGCCCTGCTCTTCCCAGCCGCCGCCGACAGCAACGCGCACATGGCGCCGTCGACGCTCTCAAAGGTCTACTACCCGGCCAGGAAGGCCGCCGGCCGCGAGGACCTCCGATGGCACGATCCGCCACACGGGCGGCTTCGCGGCCCAGACCGGCGCGACCCTCGCCGAACTCATGGGCCGCCTGGGTCACTCGACCCCCGGTGCGGCGATGCGATACCAGCACACCGCCGCCGACCGAGATCGCTCGACGGCTGTCCGCGCTCGTCGAGGTGTCGGACCCGGCTGGGAAGGTGGATTCATGAGCGAGTGGACGACCGAGTTCTACGAGGACGACGCCGGCCGTCGCCCGGTTGAGCTCTGGATGGAATCCCTCACGGTCGCTGAGTTCGCTGCCCTGCGCGCTGCGATCCTCCGGGTGCTTGATGTTCGTGGGATCGAGTTGGGGTCAACTCCATGGTTGAAGGCACTCGGCGAGGGACTCTTCGAGTTCCGGGTCCGTCATGATGCCGCGACGATCGAAGCCCTGTACGGGGCAACGTCGCACGCCGAGCAGCCTACGCAGCGGAAGATCCTGCTTCGTTTGTTCGTGCACTTCCACGGCAACAAGGTGATCCTCCTGCTCCACGGATACGACAAGGGCGGCAATGACAGTCCACGTCAGCAAGACAAGGAGATCCAGGAAGCCCGCAAGCGCCTGGCGCACTGGAAGGTTGCCGAGGCCAAGCGTGCCAAGGGGCAGCGCAGGAAGCGTTAAGTGTTGAGCGTATGTGTTTCTCGACATACGCTGTGGGTGTTCGACCTTTGACAGGAGCGGTGATGGCGAAGACCTTTGCTGAGTACGCGCGTGAGCGCGAGGCGACGATGACCGCCGCTGAGCTGGAGGTCGTGCACGCCTTCGACCAGGCCGCCGCGTTCGGCCAGGTGATCTACGGCGCTCGCAAGGCTCGCAACCTCCGGCAGGCCGATCTGGCGGAGCTCTCGGGCGTGACGCAGGCCTGCATCAGTCGTATCGAGCGTGGCCAGGTTGCGCCAACCACCCAGACGCTTCTCAAGCTCACGACCGCCTTGGGAGTCGAGATCCAATTCGTGCTCGTCGAGCCCGGCACCGCGCCGGCTGAGTCCATCAGCCTTCGCGTCCCTGTCGCCGGCTGAGCCTGCGAGCCGCGTTGACGGCGACGTCGACAGCGGCGATTCGCGCCGATGCCCAGCGGTGCGCCGCCCGAAAGTGACGGTCTCGCGAGTCGCTGGCGAGGTCGTCCCAGAAGCCGAGCGCTGTGCGGACATGTCGTCCATGGTGAGTTGGGTGCGAGGTTCGGCCAAGTGAGTTTTCGTGGCCGAGGACTGTCCTCTACTCGGCGGTGAACGCGGTGCGCGTGATCTGGTCGACGGGCTCGCCGGTGAGGTCGGACCACGCCTGCATCGTCGCGGCGAGCGCCAACGCGGCGCCCGATTGAACTGCTGGACTGCCCTGGCGCCGGATCAGCGAGTCGAGCGTGGCGAACGCGCGACCCTTCCTGGCGAGGTCCGGCACGTCGCGGGCCGCGCGCTCGCCGACCCAGTGCCCTTTCGGCAGCTTCGTTCGTGCGCCGATTCCGGCCGGCGCTTGGTCGTCATGTCCCGAGAGGATCTGGTCGAGCAGGTCAAGGGCCACTCCGATGGGTGCCCGCCACGGTGGCCGCGGAGTTGTCCGGCGACTCCGGGACGGCCGTCGCGAGAATCGCTCGGGCCAGTTCGGTCTCACCGTCCGCGATGGCCTCGACGTACAGCCGACTGACTGGCTGGCCGCGCTGGGCCACCTGCAGGCGGTCGGCCGGGGCCTGCGGTGGGCTGACCCCGTGCAGGAGCGGCGCGGCCTGTGCAACCCGTACCGGTGGGCCCACCTCACGCTGACCCGACGAGCGACGATCCGCGCGGCGTACGCCACGATGCTGCGGGCGCGGACCGTGCCGGTGACCCTGCCGCGCTGCCCCTCGGGCGGCTGCCTGCTCTGCGGGGTCGGCGAGGCTCGGGCGTGGCGACCACACACCACGACCCCGGAGTCGTTGGGCACGAGAGGGCCGGACGTCATCGACGGGCACCTGTGCGGCGAGTGCGCCGAGGTGGTCGACTCGGAGGGCGCGCTGGGTCCCTCGGCCGGGAGCGGCTGGTCCTCGCCACCGTCGCCCGGACGCGGGGCGAGCGGTTCGCCAGCCAACTGAGGGACGCGTACGACACATGGGTCGAGCCGCCGCCGACTACGGCGTGGGGCGCTCACGTCTACGTCGCCCCGCGCGAGGGCCGTCCCCCGCCCAAGCCCAACGTGAAGCCGTGGGCGCACCTGTCGAGGGTCTTCGACAGGCTCTGAACGCCACCCGGGGCTGGTAAATCCATGGCCGGGACCGGCCCCGGGTGGTCACCTCCGGTGAGCGGGCACCCAGCGTTGGGTCCGGATCAGGTCATGCCTTGCTCTTCTCGCCAGCGAGGATTGCCCTGACGCCGTCGTCCACGACAAAGGAGTCGATCACTCGCTGGTCGGTGGTGATCTGCCAGCCGAGGTCGAAGGACTTGCGCCGAACGACCACGGTGCCGTCCTTGGCCCTGAAGGCAAGACGCTTCTCGCGGTCGCTAGCCTTCCCGCCGTACATGGTGACGTAACCGAGGACGACCGGGGTTCCCGTGTACTGGGAGGCGGTGGTGCTCATTGTGGCCTTCTCTCTCTCGTGAGCGGACTGAGGTGCTGACGGCCCTGGGTGGTTCAGTCGGTCAATTTGTCGAGCAAACCCGCGAGGGTCGTGCCGGTGCCGGAGAACCACTCCCCGAGATCGCTGAGCGCCTTGGCGTGCTCCCTCGCTGTGCCGTAGTCGCCTGCCTCGAACGCTGTGCGGATGCGCCCGTGGGTCTCCCCGATGATGCTCACCTGCACGTCCCACTCGCTCGTTACCGGGTCGAGGATCATGCGCAGGTCAGCCTTCGGGTCGTCGTCCATGAGCCCGAAGCTAGCGCTGGGGACGACCGTGAGCGGGCCTGTGTGCGCTCCGTCGCAGGGCTGGAACCGTACCGACACGGGCACATAGTGGGCACAAAGAAACCGCAGGTCAGAGGAACTAGCCTCTGACCTGCGGTTTTGGAAGTGGGCGATACTGGGTTTGAACCAGTGACCTCTTCCGTGTCAAGGAAGCGCGCTACCACTGCGCCAATCGCCCCGATGTGGTGTTACCGAGGTGGAGACGGGATTTGAACCCGTGTACGCGGCTTTGCAGGCCGCTGCCTCGCCTCTCGGCCACTCCACCATGAAGGCAAGTTGCCTGTTGGCCCTTGTGCCTCCGAGCGGACGACCGGGCTCGAACCGGCGACCTCAACCTTGGCAAGGTTGCGCTCTACCAACTGAGCTACGTCCGCGGGAACACCAGCGGTGTAACTCCCCCGCTCGGTGCTTGGTAGACAGTAGCGGATCGATCGGGGAGATTCAAAACCACCGTCAGCCCTCCGGGGCTTGCTCGTCACGTGGTCGTCCAACCCCCTCGGCGAGCTGCCGGTCGATGGCCGCTGCGAGGTGCGAACCCTCCCGCTTGGTGAACTGCTGGTCCCTGCTCCGCTGGCCCGGCGCCACCGGGTCGGCCTCGACGTCCGCCCCTGTGACCTCCGGCCCATCACTCCGGGACAGCAGGCCGCCGGCCCAGGTCGCGAGCTTCGTGCCGGCTCCGTCTCGCAGCTCGACCGGCCACAGGACGCGCGTCGCCGCATTGAGGCCGGCCCCGATGAGAATCGCGATCGCCAGCGCGTAGAGCCAGATGAGCAGCACGATCGGAGTGGTGAGCGGCCCATAGATCGACGACCCGCCGAGCGAGGCCTCGAGGGAGGTGCGCACGACCAGCGACGCGAGCAACCAGATGGCGAGCGCGAGCAGCGCCCCCGGCAGGTCGCGCCACCAGCTCGCACGTCGCGGGGTCGCGATGTGGAACAGCGTGGTGAGCGCCGCGATGGAGAGCACGAGGACGAGCGGCCAGTAGGCGAGGGTCAGCATGTCGAGCCGATCCGGCAGCCACGCCTCGATGATCGCCGGCCCGAGCAGGACGAGCGGCAGGAGAACCACGGCGACAACCACGCCCAGCGTGTAGAGGCCGAAGGTGAGGAAGCGCTGGTGCAGGATGCCGCGCCCGTCGCCCTGTCCGTACATGATCGAGATCGTGTCGACGAAGACGTTGAGAGCCCGAGATCCCGACCACAGCGCGAGAAGGAACCCCACTGAGATGAGGTCCGGGCGTCCGCCCTGCAGGACGTCACGGATCGTGGGCAGCAGCAGGTCGTCGATGCTCGACTGGGTGAGGAAACCGGACGCATACTCCGCGACGGCTGCCGTGAGCCGTTCCACGCCGTCGGGCCCGAGAATGTTCCCGAGGTACCCGACGCCACCGAAGAGTCCGAGGACGAAGGGCGGCAGGGACAACAGCATGAAGAAGCCGCCCTCGGCCGCGAGGCCCGTCACCCGGTAGCTGAGGCAGACCCGGATCGTCGCGAGCACGAGTCGAGCCAGGGGCACCGCCCCCGGGATCCGCTCGAGCCAGCGCCGCACGACCGCCTTCACCGTCATCGCTCCCGAGGCTAGCCGTCGCCGGGTGGGACGGTCCCACGTGACGCGCACGACACCCTCCGCTCCGGCGGCGCCCGCGGTCCGTCCTACTCTGCAGTAGTGAGCACGCACGAGGTGACCAACCAGGCCGAGCCGTTCCTCGGCAGAAACTTCCTCGACGGGGACCGACCCCTGTCCGAAGCGGTCTCCCGGTGGGTCGATCCGGACGACGCCGTCTCCCTCTCTGAGCTCGGCCGTCTGGCGGGCACGGCCGAGGCCCAGGAGCACGGCCGCCTCGCCGACGCGAACCGGCCCATCCTGCACACGCATGACGCGTGGGGCAACCGGATCGACGAGGTGGAGTTCCACCCTTCCTGGCACTGGCTCATGACCCAAGCGGTGGGCGCCGGCCTGACGGCCGAGCCGTGGACCGCCACCGTCGGGGGCACAGCGCATGCGCGGCGGGCAGCCGGCTTCATGATGTGGTCCCGCGTCGAGGCCGGCCACGGATGCCCTATTTCCATGTCGTATGCCGCTGGGTCGGCTCTGCGGCGTGAGCCTGAGCAGGCGGCGCGCTGGCTCCCCATGCTCGCGAGTCGGAGCTACGACTTCGGCATCCGGCCCCTCGCCGAGAAGGCGGGTGCCGTCGCCGGGATGGGCATGACGGAGAAGCAGGGTGGCTCTGACGTCCGGACCAACACGACATCGGCCACCCCGACCCCGGACGGTCCCATCCCGGGCGACACGTACCGACTCACCGGCCACAAGTGGTTCTGCTCCGCGCCGATGAGCGATGTCTTCCTCATGCTGGCCCAGGCGCCCGGTGGCCTGACCTGCTTCGTCGTGCCCCGGGCTCTCGACGACGGCAGCCGGAACCCGTTCGCCCTCCAGCGGCTCAAGGACAAGCTGGGAAACCACTCCAACGCGTCGAGCGAGGTCGAGCTCGATGGCACGTGGGGTGCTCGGCTCGGCGAGGAGGGCCGGGGCGTGCGGACCATCATCGACATGGTCGGGGCGACCCGGCTCGACTGCGTCCTCGGCTCGACGGCGACAATGCGCGACGCGGTGAGCCGGGCCGTGCACCACGCTCGCCACCGGACCGCCTTCGGACGCCTGCTCGTCGACCAGCCGCTGATGCGCAACGTCCTCGCCGACCTCGCTCTTGAAGCCGAGGCCGCGACGGTCCTCGCGATGCGTCTCGCCCACGCCTTCGACACCGGAGAGTCGGACTACTCGCGCCTTGGTGTGGCGCTCGGCAAGTTCTGGGTCTGCAAGCGCACCGCGCCCATGGTGGCCGAGGCGCTCGAGTGCCTCGGCGGAAACGGCTACGTCGAGGAGAACGGTCTGGCCCGGCTCTACCGGGAGGCGCCGCTCAACTCGATCTGGGAGGGATCGGGGAACGTCAACGCCCTCGACGTGATCCGCGCCATCAGCCGGGAGCCGGCAAGCCTCGAGGCCCTCACCAAGGAACTGCACCGGGTGCGCGGCGCGAGCCGGGTCCTCGACGACCACACGGATCGCGCTGTCGAGCAAGCGCGTTCGCTGCAACCGGATTCGCCGGAGGCGGCGTTCACCGCCCGTTCGGCTGTCGAACAGCTGGCCGTGGCCCTGCAGGCCGCCCTGCTCATTGAGCACTCCCCCGGCGTCGCCGACGCGTTCATCGCCAGCCGGGTCGAGGGTGGCCACGGCCACACTTTCGGCACTCTCCATGCCGACCTGGCCGGAGCCACCGGTCCCATCCTCGACCGGATCGGCTGACCCCCGCCCAACCAACCCCGCAACACACCCGCTCACCGAGTGCCTACCCCTGCTGCAGGCGGCCGGACCAGGCGACAAGCGGGTGTGTTGCGACGCGGTGGTGGGGTCGGTCAGCTCTCGGTGAGGCGCTTCTTCTCCAGCTCGACGTCGAAGTCGGCCTTGGGCCACTGGAGCTCCATCTCGCGCAGCGCCTCGAGGAGCAGCTGCTGGACGGCGAGGCGGGCGTACCACTTGCGGTCCGAGGGCACGACGTGCCACGGGGCGCCCACGGTCGAGGTCTTGTCGAAGGCCGCCTGGTAGGCCTCCATGTAGTCCAGCCAGTGGCCGCGCTCGTCCACGTCGCCCGGGTTGAACTTGTAGTGCTTGTCGGGCCGTTCGAGCCGCTCCATGAGGCGCGCCTTCTGCTCGTCCTTGCTGATGTGAGTCATCACCTTGACGACCTTGGTGCCGCTCGCGATGACCCGGCGCTCGAACTGGTTGATCTGCGCATAGCGCTTCGACCAGACGTCCTCCGGCACGAGGTCGTGCACGCGCACGATGAGGACGTCCTCGTACTGCGAGCGGTCGAACACCCCGAGCTGACCCGGCTGCGGCAGGGCCTTCTCGATGCGCCAGAGGAAGTCATGGGAGAGCTCCTCCTCCGTCGGTGCCTTGAAGGCGGTGGCCTTGACGCCCTCCGGGTTGACCGAGACGACGTGCCGCATGATGCCGCCCTTGCCGGACGTGTCCATCCCCTGGACGATGAGCAGCAGGGCCCGCTGCGAGCCGGCGGTCGACTCGGCCCAGAGCCGCTCGAGCAGGTCAGCCAGCTCTTCCTCCGATGACTTCAGGGCCGCCTTGCCGGCGATCTTGTCACCAGCGAAGGCGGGAGTCGATGACGCGTCGATGTCGGCGAGCACGAAGCCCTTCTCGACGTGCAGCGCATCCGAGAAGCCCCCGAGGGGATGGACTCCCTCGGCCACCATCTCCTCGGCGAGCTCCGCGACCTCTCGCTCCTCGCTGGCCTTCTCCTTCGACTCGAGCGCATCCGCGTCGGCCTGTGCGCCGCTCTTGTCGCCCTTGCGGTCGCCCTTGTTCTTCTTGCCCTTGCCCATGTCGCCATCCTGTCGGATCCGGGCGCTCCACTGCGGGAAGCGCGGCCACCTACTGTTGGTCCATGCGCTTGCTCGTACCCGGTGCCAGTGGCCTCACGCCAGGCGAGGAGCTGGACCTCGACAGACTCGCCGCGGCCTACTCGGTCCCGGGCGACCCATGGCTGCGCTGCAACATGGTGACGACGCTCGACGGCGCGGCCAACGGCCCCGACAACAGGTCCGGCTCCATCAACACCGATGCGGACCACGTCGTCTTCGAGCTGCTCCGTGCACTGAGCGACGCCGTCATCGTTGGAGCCGGCACGATCCGGGTCGAGGGCTACTCAGCCATCGCAGTCCCTCCGGAGCTCCAGCCCTTCCGAGAACGTGCCGGGATCGCTGCAGCCCTCCCCCTCGTCACCGTCAGCCGAGCCGGATTCGTTCCGCCGACCCTGAGCGGTGCTCCTCACGCCGACGTCCTGCTCGCAACGAGTGCCTCCGCGCCAGGGATCGCCGACGCTCGAGCGGCCCTCGGGGACGACCACGTCCTCGTCTGCGGCGAGGACGACGTGGACCTCGGCGACCTGCTCGGGCAGCTCCACGCCCGCGGCTGGACGAGGCTGCTCACCGAGGGGGGTCCGCGCCTGACGGCGTCGTTCCTCGCGGCCGGCCTCCTCGACGAGCTGTGCTTCACGATCGCCCCGCGGCTCGTCGGGGGCGACCACCCACGGCCGGTGGGGCCCGATGCGGCACCGCTCGACCTCGAGCTCGGTGTCCTCGTCGAGCAGGACGGCACCCTCATGGGTCGCTGGTTCACCCGCCGGCCACGCGAACCCCTCGGTCAGGGTGTGCCGTCGTGAGTCTCATCGCCGCGGCACGGGACGGCGACGAGGTCGCGTTCGAAGAACTCGTCCGGCCGCATCGCCGCGAGCTGCACGCCCACTGCTACCGGTTGCTCGGCTCGCCCCAGGACGCCGAGTGCCATCAGCCACGGCTGGAACACCAAGCCCGTCGTGGTCGTCACCGAGGGCTACAAGCCCTCGGCCGACAACCCGCTGCTCGGCTCGACCACGACCATCTCGCCCGACGCCGTGCGCGAGTGGAAGCAGTCCGGGCCCGATGGGGAGCAGGCCCTCGTCTTCGGTAGCCGCGTCACGTGGAACGGACTGCTCGGGCAGGGCCTCGTCGACGAGCTGCACCTCATGGTCGGCAACTCCGTGCTCGGCGGCGGGACTCCCCTCTTCCACGGGCCCGTCGCCGAGCTCGAGCTGCTCGGGGTGCGCACGTTCGAGGGCTCGTCGAACGTCCTGCTGCGCTATGCCCCCGCCCGCTCCAGGAGCGCTGGCGACGACGGCAGCCCAGCGAGGAAGGACGACACCACCGACTCCCACCGCTCGGAGTCGTAGTTCCACTCGCGACAGTGCCGGGCCAGCTCCCAAGGCTCGAAGCGGACGATGTCCGGCCGCCGCTCTGCGAGGGCGGCGGCTGGAGCGAAGGGAACGACGGTGTCGCCCGTCGAGTGGATGAGCAGAATCGGCACGTCGAGCTCGTCGGCCCGGGCCACCCAGTCGGTGTGCGCGAGATCGATCGGTTCGATGAGCCCGACCAGCGCCCGTCCGCGTCTCGAGCCCATCAGGCCGCGCGCGATCCGCACGAGCGGTCCGGGCAGGTGGTTGAGCCGGCCGTGGTGGCGCAGCACCGCATCCCAGTCGATGACCGCCGAGTCGAGACACATTCCGACGATGCGGTCGGCGTGGCGGGAGCGGCGGAGGGTCTGCAGGACGATCGCCCCTCCCATGGACCAGCCGAACAGGACGATCCGCTCGGCCCCCTCGGCGACGGCGGTCGCGATCGCCGCCTCGACGTCCCGCCACTCCGAGAGGCCGAGGTTGTACCGGCCGTCGGGGCCGCGTGGCGCGTCCCGGTCGTTGCGGTAGGCCGCGACGAGGCAGGTCCACCCCGCGGCACGCAGCACCGGGACGGCTCGGAGCGTCTCCTCCTTGCGGGCTCCGCGACCGTGGACGAGCACGGCCCAGTCGCGGCCTGATGACGACTCGTCGGGCCGCACGATCCAGCCGGGCAGCGCACCGACATCCGAGGTGACGACGACGTCCTCGTCAGGCAGGCCCATGCTGACGCTCGGCCGGTCCCAGTAGTAGTACTGGTTCCAGCGGGCCGGGCCGACGCCGAGCGTCCCGCGGTCGACGGCGAGGAGCTCCCGCCGAACGGTCGCCGCAGCCTCGTCGCGCTCGATGATCTGCCCGACCCGGGCGTGCCCCGCACCCCCGTCGAGCCAGACGCCGTAGCGTCCCGGCACGTCCGGGTCGGGGCCCGCGGCAAAGGTGACGGACTCGTCGTCGTGCGCCACGATGGCGACGTCGTCCGGCTGGAGCTCGTCCGGGGTGAGCAGCCGACGTGCGAACCAGGCGGCCGCCGCGACGGACCCGGCCGCCGCGCCGACCGCGGAGCCCCCACCGGCCGCGCCGGCGATGAGGACGGGGCGGGTCACCAGCTGACGAACCTTCACGCGGCCATCGTGCCAAAGCCGCGCGCCGGCCCATGACGGCGCACCGGGGAGGGGCCTGAGCGCTCGGCCACTTGCGAGCGCGAGCCAGCCCAGCGGCATACGGCACAACACGGCGTATGCCGCTGGGTCCCTCACGACGTAACGTCTCCGTAAGGCGCCTTCCGTCGGTGACGGGCACAAACGGCGCGCGGGTCACGTTGGGAGGGACATGAAGAGCGACAAGGCCTATGCCGTCCAGCACACCGACGACGAGTGGCGCGAGCGACTGACGCCGGCGGAGTTCCAGGTCCTGCGCCAGGCAGGCACGGAGGCGCCGTTCCGCGGCGAGTACACCGACACCAAGACGGAGGGCGTCTACTCGTGTCGCGCGTGCGGGACCGAGCTGTTCCGCAGCGACACGAAGTTCGAGTCGCACTGCGGCTGGCCGTCGTTCTACGCGCCGCTCGCCGGCGACACGGTCGAGTACATCGAGGACCGCAGCAACGGCATGCGGCGGGTTGAGGTTCGCTGCGCCAACTGCGGGTCTCACCTCGGGCACGTCTTCGAGGGTGAGGGCTACGACACGCCCACCGACCAGCGGTACTGCATCAACTCGATCAGCCTGCGCCTCGAGCCGGCGACTGAGTGAGTCGAATGAGTTGAATGAGTCCGTATGCCGCTGGGCTCGGCAGGTGCCCAGCGGCCGGGGCTGGGTGGCGGCGTTGCGCGACGCGGGTTCGCCTATCCTCGCGACATGGGCACCGAGGACTTCCGGGTCGGGGACGCGGAGCGACGTGCGGCGATGGACCTGCTCGCCAAGCACCACGAGGCCGGGCGGCTGGACTCGTTCGAGTACGAGGACCGGCGCGGCAAGGCGGCGGACGCCGTGACGCAGCGGGATCTCGACGTGCTCTTCACTGACCTGCCGGCGCTCGGACCCGACGGCTCCGAGCTGGAGCAGCGCACAGCTTCGGAGGTCCAGCCGGTCCGCACCGGGGGGAAGCGAGTGCGGGACACCGTGCTGGCGCTCACCCCATTCATCGCCCTGGCGCTCTTCTTCCGGACCGGGTCGTGGGGCTGGTTCCTGCTCATCCCGGTCGTCGCGATCGTGACGAAGGGCTTCTTCGACAACTGAGGCCGGTGCTCAGCGCAGGTTGGCGATGAGCTCCCTGGCCTCGACCTTCGGCCCGGTGAAGAAGGGGACCTCCTCGCGGACGTGGTTGCGGGCCCGGGAGGCGCGCAGGTCGCGCATGAGGTCGACGATGCGGTACAGCTCGTCCGCCTCGAACGCCAGCAGCCACTCGTAGTCCCCCAGAGCGAACGACGCGATGGTGTTGGCGCGGACGTCCGGGTAGTCGCGGGCCAGCTGGCCGTGCTCCCGGAGCATGTCGCGACGGTCCTTGTCCTCGAGCAGGTACCAGTCGTAGGAGCGGACGAACGGGTAGACGCAGACGTACTTGCGCGAGACCTCCTCGGCCATGAACGCCGGGATGTGGCTCTTGTTGAACTCAGCGGGCCGGTGCAGGGCGGCCGACGACCAGACCGGCTCGAGATGGCTGCCGAGCTCGGTGCGCAGGAGCCGGCGATAGGCCGACTGGAGGTGCTCGATGGTCGGGGCGTGCCACCAGATCATGAAGTCGGCGTCGCCCCGCAGGCCCGCCACGTCGTAGATGCCGCGGACGGTGACACCCTCCTCCGTGATGGTGTCGACGAAGGAGGCCAGCTCGTCGGCGAGCTCGTCACGGTCCTCTCCGAGGGGCGTGACGCTGGCGAACACCGACCACATCGAGTAACGGATCGTCTCGTTGATCTCTCGCATCTGGGCCGGTGTCAGCTTGTCACTCATGCCGTCCATCATCGCAACTGGTGCTCGTGGCGTCGCAGTCGGGTCAGGATGGCGTCGGCTGCCCGGCGGCCGGAGGCGATGCAGGCTGGGACGCCGACACCACCGTAGGCGGCACCGGCGAGAGCGACTCCAGCGGTGGGTTCGGTGAGGCCGGCAACTCGACCGAGGTGGCCGACGGCGTACTGCGGCAGGGCGCCTCCCCACCGCTGCACGTGGACGGCCAGAGGCGATGGCAACGGGCGGCCGAGGACGGTGGTGAGGTCGTCGAGGGCGGTGGCCACGAGGTCACCGTCGGAGCGGTGGAGCACGGCCTCCTCGCCGTGCCGCCCGATGGACGCGCGAAGGACGGTGCGGTCCGGATGGGCAGCGGCGAGCCACGGCCACTTGACGCTGCTGAACGTGGAGGCCTTGATCGTCAGCTGCTCGGTCGGCGGGACGAGGAAGCCGCTGCCCTCGAGCAGGTCCGGCGCCGGCCCGTCGAGGACGAGCGTGACGATCGCCATCGACGCGTACTCGATCGCAGCAAGGCGCTCCGCCGCATCGGGCGCGATGTTGCGGAGGAGACGAGCGGTGGGCGCTGCCGGAGTCGCCACGATCACGGCGTCGAAGTCGTGCCTGCGCACGTCGGTCGTCGGTCCGGTGGAGAGGACGAGCGACCGATGGTGCGGGTCTGCGCCGTCCTCGTGGCGGCGCTCGAGGCGGCGGGCCATGGTGCCGGTGCGGATGTCGACGCCGAGGTCTGCCAGTCGGCTCGCCAGGACGGCCGGCACGGTGCCGAGGCCACCGACCACAGTGGCGAAGACCGGCGGCGGACCCCCTTCCATGTCCGATCCAGCAGCCGAAGCGTTGCCCGCAGCCGACCGGGCCGCCTCGAGCAGCGAGCTGCCGTCCGTGGCGGCTTGGAAGAGTGCAGGAACCGCCATCTGCAGGGAGAGCTTGCGTGAGTTGCCGGCGTAGACGCCCGCGAGCAGCGGCTCGACCAGCTTGTCGGTCACTGCAGGGCCGAGTCGCGCGTCGATGAACTCCCCGACTGACACGTCCCCGTCGACGGGCGGAGTCTGAGGCTCTGCGCTGAGTCGGCGCACCTCGGTGTCGGTCAGCAGGCCGCGCACGGACTCGGGGTCCGATGGCACGCCCATCAGGGTTCCGGTCGGCATCGGCCGAAGGGCACCATCCGAGACGATCGAGGCCGGCACCCGTGCTGGGTGGGTCACCCGGTCGGCCAGCCCCAGCTCCTCGAAGAGCTGGATCGCCTCGGGTCGGCGAGCCAGGACCGACTCGGCACCCACGTCGACCGCTACGTCGCCGACCTGCTCGAGCCGGAGCTTGCCGCCGACGCGGGAGGAGCCTTCCAGGACCGTCACATCGAGGTCAGGCGCCTGTTGGACGAGGTGCCAGGCCGCCGCCAGTCCCGCGATCCCGGCACCGACCACTCCCACGCGCGAGACCATGGGGCCACTCTCCCACTCGCCGCGGCAACGTTTCGGCCCGGTCGCGTGTCCTCACGGGTAGAGCGCGCCTTCTCGGCGAGCTCCATGCCAACCAATGAAGGAGTTGACCATGGTCACGCTCGGCCGGCTCGGCACCAGGGACACGAGGCATGGGCGTACCTGGCTCGCCCTCGGTCTGGTCCTGTTGGTCCTCGCCGTCTCCATCCCCTTGGGTCTCAATGCGCTGCGAGCTCCTTCGCCCGCTTCGCCGGGAAGCCTGATGCCGGCCAGCGGCGGGTCGTTCGAGCAGTCACCAGGGCTCGGTTCTGATGCTGGGGCGGTTGCGCCGGCCACACCGGACGCTGCGGACGGGTTGGCGCGGGAGGGGACGACCGCAAACGGCAAGTCCGGAAGCGCCGTGACGTCGGTCGGTGCCAAGCTGGCCCGGACGGCGTGGCTCGGCGTCAAGGTCACCAACATCTCCAAGGCCAGCGCCCAGGTCCGGGCCATCGCTGTTGCGGCAGGGGGCCAGGTCCTATCCGAGAGCATCGTGACCGCTTCCGACCCGACCGGTACGTATGGCAGCCCGAAGGGTGGGTCCGGAGTCTCCGAGGACGCGCCCCTGCCGCCAGTGGGCCTCAACGAGGCACGGCTCACGCTGAGCGTCCCCGCCGACAAGCTCGACGCGGTGCTCACCGACCTGTCGTCCGCGAAGCTCGGTACGGTGTCGTACCGCTCGTCCCAGTCGGTGGACGTGACCGAGACGTACACCGACACCCAGGCCCGGATCGAGCCGGCGAAGGACAGCATCGCCCGGGTTCGCGCACTCATGGTCAAGGCGACCACGCTGGACCAGATCGTCATGCTCGAGAGCGAGCTGAGCCGTCGCCAGGCCGACCTGGACTCGCTCGAGCAGCGGCTCGCCGACCTCGACCGTCGGACGACCATGTCCGAGGTGTCCGTCACGCTCTGGACAGACGAGACGGCCTCGCCCGAGCCGGACGACAACGGCTTCCTCGCCGGGCTCGAGAAGGCGTGGGAGTCGCTGCTGAGCTCCCTCATGGTCGTCCTCACTGGCTTCGCAGTGCTCCTGCCGTGGCTGCTCATCGCTCTCGTGGTGGCCTGGTTCGTCCGCCGTTGGCTCGGTCGGCGCAGCAATCGCGGATCAGCCAACCCGGCGGCCACCACGGACTGACCCCGGCGTCCTCGCACGACCGAGGCCAGCGGCATACGGCATGACTGTGAACTGGGAGCGTCGGCCCTCAGCCGATGCGGCGGCGGACCATCTCGGCGACGTCGCGGACCTCGCGGACCTGGAACGTGTGCGCCAAGGCAAGGTAGACGATGACGAAGAGACCCCCGGTGAACGTGAGGACGACGCCACTCGTGAAGAGGCGATCCACCACGCTGGACGGTGCCGTGGGGTCTCCGAGGATGGGAGACAGCACCATCATGGTGCCCCAGGCGAGCAGACCCGCCGCAGCAGCGGCCACCCCGATCCGGGCCGTCGCGTCGGCGATCTGGCCAAGACCGAGCAGGCCGAGTCGTCGCCGGAGCAGAATGATGCCGGTCGTCGAGCTGGCGACGTTGCCGACCGTCTGGCCGATGGCGACGACGGCGATGGCCCACTTCGGCTCGAGGGCGAACGTGATGAGGCCAGCGGTGAGCGAGATCGTCGTCAGCACGAACTGCATCGGCCAGGGGCGAGCGTCCATCCTCGAGGGCGAAGAAGACCCGGTAGCACAGCAGGTCCACGCCGAAGGGCACGATCCCGAGGATCATGACGACGAGGATGATGGCCGCGAGCTCGATGGACGGCCCGTCGATGCCGGGGTTGAGCAGGGCGACGATGGGCGTCGCAGCCACCATGACGAAGACCATCACCGGCACGTTGGCGACGAGCGGCAGGATCATCCCGCGGCGGAAGTCGGCCTTGAGCGTTGCGACGTCGTCGTCGGCCGCCGACTTCGACAGCCGGGGGAAGAGCGCCGTGATGATGGAGACCGCGATGAAGGCGTGCGGCAGCATGAAGATGGTGAAGGCCACCGTGTAGACCGACGTCGCTCGCAGCGGGTCGTCCGGCGGCCGGCCGGACCGGGCGGCGGCCGTGTTGAGCACCCACTGGGTGATGAAGAACCCGAGCTGGGAGACCGCGAGCCCGGTGAAGCGCCCAGACCGCGAGTCGGCTGACCGCGCCCAGGCCGACGCCACGCAGCCCCCAGCGCGGGCGATAGCGGAACCCGGTCCGGTAGAGCGCCGGAAGCAGCCACGCGGCCTGCGCGATGACGGAGACCGTCGCGGACCCGGCGAAGAGCCAGATCATCGGTTCCGTCCACTGGTCGGGGGGCCGGGCGAGTGGCTGGCCCTGGGCGTTGACGACCTGAGGTGCCGGGAAGACCGCGATGAAGAGGAGCAGGCCGGCGACCGCGACGATGTTGGCGACGAACGGTGCCCACGCGAAGGCGCCGAACCGGTTCTTGGCGTTGAGGATCTGGCCGAAGAGCGCGAACGCGCCATAGAAGAAGATCTGGGGCAGGCAGATCAAGGAGAACGCCAGCGCGAGCCGCTCGAAGTCGGAGCCGCGATCGCCGGACAGCAACGACACGAACGCTCCGGCGCCCAGGACCACGAGCACGGTGATGGCGCCCATCGCGACGAGGGCGACCGTCACGACCCGGTCGGTGAACTCCTGGCCGCCGTCCGCCAGCTTCATCGCCCGGGTCAGGGCGGGAATGAGGACGGCGTTGAGGATGCCGCCCGCGGCGAGAATGTAGAAGACGTTGGGCAGGGTGTTGGCGAGGTTGAAGGCGTCACCGGCCGCAAGTGTGCCGATGATGGCGGTGAGCAGGCCGGCCCGGACGACGCCAAGAGCCCGGGATGCGAACGACCCACCCACCATGACGAGGCTCGAGCGGGCCAGCGACCCTTGCTTCTCCGCCTGCGTCACCTGCGCCTCGGACATCAGCGAGTCGACACCTCGTGGACCAGGGCGGTCACCTTGGTCAACACCTCGGGGTCGACGTTGGGCGGTACGCCGTGGCCGAGGTTGAAGATGTGGCCCGAGGCCCGCCGGCCCTCGTCCACGATCTCGCGCACCCGTCGCTCGATCGCCTCCCACGGCGCGAAGAGCAGGGCGGGGTCGAGGTTGCCCTGCACCGCATATCCGGGCCCGAGCCGTTCGACGGCGTCCGCGAGGCTGACCCGGTAGTCGACGCCGACGACCTCGGCGCCGGCCTCGCCCATGAGGCGAAGCAGCTCCCCCGTGCCGACCCCGAAGTGGATCCGCGGCACGTCGAGGTCGCTGACCGCGGCCAGCGCGGCAGCCGAGTGCCGCTGGACGTGTCGGACGTAGTCGGCGCGAGACAGCGCACCGACCCAGGAGTCGAAGAGCTGGACGGCGCTTGCGCCGGCCTCGGCCTGGACGCGCAGGAACGCGCCGGAGATCTGCGCCAGCTTCGAGCACAGCGCGTCCCACAGCTCCGGGTCGCCGTGCATCATGGCCTTGGTGTGCTCGTGGTTCTTCGACGGCCCGCCCTCGACGAGGTAGGACGCGAGGGTGAACGGCGCGCCGGCGAACCCGATGAGCGGGGTCGCGCCGAGCTCGCGCGACCAGTTGTCGGACGGCCGCTGTGATGTACGGCACATGGTCCGGGGTCGAGGTCGACGAGCTGCTCGAGGTCCCTCCGATCCGGATCGGCTGGGCCACGACGGGCCCGACGCCGGCGACGATGTCGAGGTCGACCCCGATCGCCTTGAGCGGCACGACGATGTCGCTGAAGAAGATGGCGGCGTCGACCCCGTGCCGACGCACCGGCTGGAGGGTGATCTCTGTGACGAGCTCGGGCCGCATGCACGACTCGAGCATGGGGATGCCCTCGCGGACGGCTCGGTACTCCGGCAGGGAGCGTCCGGCCTGGCGCATGAACCAGACCGGCGTTCGGGACACCGGCTGGCGGCTGGCAGCGCGCACAAGATCGCTGTCCCGGGGGTTGCCCGGGCCTGTCGAGACGGAGGCGGTGGACGTGTCTGGGTTCGGCACCGCTCAATCCTGCCACGCGTGCGGGGGTGCCCCAGCCAAGGACCTCGGCGCGCCCTGCGGACAAAACACCCCCGGCGACATACCCTCGACGGGTGCACACGAGAACGTTGCCGGGGAACCACGGCGCGGACTTCGCGAAGGTGCTCACCGCCCTCCGCGACGTCCGAGTGCGCTCTGACGTGCGACTGACCGAGGTCCCGGCGCCCACGCGGATCGCTCCCTACGCCGCGGCACTCACGGCCGATGTCATCGACCCGGCCGATCCCGAGGACGAGCTCGCAACCGGCCGGTTCGTCCTCCTGCACGACCCGGCGGGTCCGAGACACGTGGGCCGGCACCTGGCGTGTGGTCACCTTCGCCCGCGCTGCGCTCGAGCCCGAGCTCGCGGGCGACCCCATGCTCAGCGCGGTCGGCTGGTCGTGGCTGACCGACTCCCTCAAGGGCCGGGCACTGACCTGGACTGCCGAGGCAGGCACCGTGACCCGCGTCGTCAGCGAGAGCTTCGGCGGGCTCGCCGACCGCGCCGCCAGCGTGGAGATGGAGATTCGCGCGTCGTGGACCCCGGTCCGCGGCGCCCTCACCGAGCACCTGCGTGCGTGGGCCGACCTACTGTGCACCATCGCCGGGATCCCGCCCCTGCCGGACGGTGTGGTGCCGTTGCCCGGGCAACGCCGGTGAGCGCTGAGCCGACCGGACCGGGCGACGACCGTCAGGAGCCGCTCGTTCCACTCACGATGCCGACGGACGGCGTGCCCCTGGTCATCACGGACGAGCGTTCCCTGATGCGCGCTGCCGAGGCCGTCGCGGAGGGCTCCGGCCCCATCGGCATCGATGCGGAGCGCGCCTCGGGCTACCGGTACGGGCAGCGCGCCTACCTCGTCCAGGTGCGCCGTTCGGGCTCGGGCACCTTCCTCGTCGACCCCGTCGCCCTGCCCGACCTGGCGCCGCTCGACGAGGCGATCGGTGAGGCGGAGTGGATCCTGCATGCTGCGACCCAGGACCTCGTGTGCCTCTCCGATGTCGGCCTGCACCCGCGCATCCTCTTCGACACCGAGCTCGGCGGTCGGCTCGCCGGGCTGCCGAGGGTGGGCCTGGGCGCCATGGTCGAGCACTACCTCGGCCTCCAGCTGGCCAAGGAGCACTCAGCCGTCGACTGGTCGGCCCGCCCCCTGCCCGAGCCGTGGCTGCGCTACGCCGCCCTCGACGTCGAGGTCCTGGTCGACCTGCGTGAGGCGGTGCTGGAGGACCTCGAGCGACAGGGAAAGGCTGGCTGGGCCAAGGAGGAGTTCGAGTCGCTCCTGTCGTTCACCGGACCTGAGCCCCGCGTCGATCCCTGGCGGCGCACCTCTGGCATCCATCGCATCCGCGCTCGACGTGGCACCGCCATCGTCCGGGAGCTCTGGCTCTGGCGGGACGCGCTCGCCCAGGACCGCGACGTCTCCCCCGGGCGGGTCCTGCCCGACGCCGCCATCGCCGAGATCGCGATGTCCTACCAACGGGCCGAGCGAGCACCGCGCACCCTGACCTCCTCCGACCCGCGCCTCGCCAGGTCGATCCGGCGGCACTCGGAAGCGCTCATCGACGTCCTCTCCCAAGCCCTCGCCCTCCCCGAGGACGAGCTGCCACCCCTCGCCCTGCCGTCAGTCGGTCCGCCCCCACCACGCACGTGGGCCGAGCGGGACCCCGTCGCCGCCGCGCGCCTGGCCCGCGCCCGGGAGCTGCTCGGCGGACTGTCGGAGGAGCTGGCCATCCCGGTGGAGAACGTCCTCACCCCCGACCTGCTCCGCCGCTACCTGTGGGAGGGACCCGCCGCCCCAACGACGGCCGAGGTCGCCCGGGCCCTGAATGAGATGGGCGCACGCTCCTGGCAGACGACCCTGGCGGCGCCCCTCATCGCCCGCGCCTGCGCGGAGCACCCACAGCCCTGACGGGCCCACACTGAGGCCGTATGCCGCTGAGCCCGTCCCCGCCCACGGCGCGTCCCAGCCCTTCCGGCCCTTCCGAGCCGTTCCCAGCCCGTTCCCAGCCCGTTCCCAGCCCCGCGCTCACGGCGCGTGGGGCTGGGACTGAGCCCAGCGGCATACGGACATTCAGGCAAGCAGGTGCGCGACGAGACCCCGCTCGACGAACGCCTGATACTGCTCCCGCGTCCACCCCGCCTGCGTCACGAGGCGGTCGTAGAACGTCGTGTACAGCAGGAGGACGTCGCGGGCCTGCTCCCGCGTGACGCCGTCGCGCAGGTAGCCCCCGTCGACGAGGTACGCCGCGTTGTGGTCCATTCGGGCCGCGCGTTCCAGCTCGATCTGCGCCTGCAGCTGCGCGACCTCAGCGTCGACGTGGGCTGCACTCTCCACGAGGCGGTGGATGGGATCCGCGACGGCGCCCACCTCGACGGCGAGCCTGGCCCAGTTCCGGATGATCGCGACGCCATCCTGGGCCGCGCGCGAGCCTGCGTCACTGCGGAGTTCCGCGTGGGTCGGTGCGGAGCCGGCCAGGGAGCGGTGCCAGACCGCCTTGAGCAGCCCCGCCTTCGAGCCGAATGACTTGTAGATGCTCTCGACCGAGACGCCGGCCTCGGCGGCCACGCCGGCGAGTGTCGTCGCCACGAAGCCGTCAGCAAGGAGTTGGTGCCGGGCCGCGTTCAGCACCGTCTCGCGGCGCGCGGCTGCCCGAGCCCGCCGACCGGACGCGTCGTAGCGTCGGCGCGGGCGATGACCATTGACAGCCGGTGCCATGAGGCGGATCCTCTCAATTGGCTACAGATCACTGTAACCAATCTTGGGAGGAATCATGGGCCCGACCCTCACACCGTCGGCACTTCTCGAAAAGCTCGTCGCCTCGACGAATGCCCATGACCTCGACGGTCTCGTCGACTGCTTCGCCGTGGACTACGAGCTGACTGACCCGGCGCACCCGGTCAGGTCGTTCACCGGCGTCGCGCAGGTGCGCAAGAACTGGGCAGCGCTCTTTGCCGCCGTTCCCGACATCCGTCTCGACGTGCAGCAGCGCGTTCTGTCCGGCGACGGCTTCTGGCTGGAGGGCCGGCAGGTCGGCACCCGTCGGGACGGGCAGTCGCTGGACAACCAGATGGTCTTCATCGCCCGCGTCTCGGGTGGCCGCATCGCCAGCGCCCACATCTACGTCACCGCGGTCGAGCTGGAGGGCCCGGACATCGACGCGGTCATCGGAGGCCTCACCGGAGCCCGGGCGGCCGGCGGGGGTGCGTCGTGATCACCATCGTCGGCGGCACAGGACGACTCGGGCGCCTCGTCGCCGCGCAGCTCGTCTCGCACGGCCATCAGGTGCGGGTGGTCGCGCGGTCCAGGCCGGCGGTCCCGGTACCCGGGACGGAGTTCGTGGCCGCGGACGTACGCCGGCCAGAGACGCTGCCTGCGGCGCTCGAGCACGCGACCGTGGTCGTGTCGGCGATGCACGGCTTCGACCCTGGCTCCGGGGAGTCTCCCGCAGCGGTTGATCGGGACGGGAACACCAACCTCTTCGTCGCGGGACGGCGGGCTGGAGCGCACATCGTGCTCATGTCCGTTGTCGGCGCCGCCCCCGGACACCCGATGGAGCTCCACCGGATGAAAGCCGCTGCGGAGCAGGCCCTCCGAACGGGACAACTGGATCCCGACCGGCCCGACTGGACGATCGTGCGAGCGTCGGCGTTCGCGGAGCTGTGGGCCGAGATCCTCATGCAGCTGGCTGGCCGCAACGGCGTTCCCAAGGTGTTCGGCTCGGGGACGAACCGGCTCAACTTCGTCTCCGTCGAGGACGTCACCGCTGCGGTTACCCGAGCGGTGCTGGATCCGACGTTGCGCGGCCAGGCCATCGACGTGGGTGGCGATGACCTGACCATGACGCAGCTGGCACAGCACGCCAGCGGGAGGGCTGAGGTCGGGCACATTCCCCGGGTTGCGCTGCGCGCCGTGTCACTCGCCATGCGACCGATCCGACCTGCCCAAGCGCGCGTGGCCACGTCCGCCCTGCTCATGGACCAGATCGACCTGACGTTCGACCCCGGCCCGGCCCGAGCGGCCCAGCCGTGGCTCCCGACGACGAAGGTCACCGATGCCCTCGACGCCCAACGGTGTGCCAAGTTGCGTTAACTCATATATGAGTTAGCCTCGGGTCCGTGTCTGAGACCTACTTGACCCGCATCGGCGGCCTGATCCGCGACGCGCGGCGCCACAAGGGGATGACCCAGTCCGAGCTCGCAGGACTGCTGGGGACCTCACAGAGTGCCGTTACCCGGATCGAATCCGGCCGGCAGAACCTCAGCCTAGACATGCTGGCCAAGATCGGCGACGCGCTCGACTCCGAGTTCGTCTCAGTGGGCCACTCGGGCCCCCAGCACCTGCGCATCGTCGGCGGCAGACACCTGTCCGGCTCGATCGATGTCAAGACGTCGAAGAACGCCGCCGTGGCGCTGCTCTGCGCGTCCCTGCTCAACCGTGGGCGCACGACGCTGCGCAGCCTGGCCCGCATCGAGGAGGTCAACCGGATCCTCGAGGTGCTCGCCTCGATCGGCGTCCGGACCCGGTGGCTCCCGGACAGCAACGACCTCGAGATCACTCCTCCGACGCAGCTACGGCTCGACGCCATCGACGTCGCGGCCGCGCGGCGTACCCGGACCGTCATCATGTTCCTCGGTCCGCTCCTGCACGACTACCCCGAGTTCCGGCTGCCTTACGCCGGCGGCTGCGACCTGGGCACGCGGACCGTCGAGCCGCACCTGGCCGCCCTGCGGGCCTTCGGGCTCGAGGTGACCGCGACCCACGGCTTCTACGAGGCGCGCTCGAACCGCAGCGTCAACCCGACCCGCGCCATTGTGCTCACCGAGCGGGGAGACACTGTCACGGAGAACGTCCTCATGGCGGCGGCCCGACACGACGGGACAAGCATCATCCGCAACGCCTCACCCAACTACATGGTCCAGGACCTCTGCTTCTTCCTCGAGAGGCTCGGCGTCCGGATCGAGGGCATCGGCACCACGACGCTCGTCGTCCACGGCCGCGCGCACATCGACGTCGATGTCGACTACTCCCCCAGCGAGGACCCGATCGAGGCGATGAGCCTGATCGCCGCCGCCGTCGTCACCCACTCCGCCATCACCATCTGTCGTGCCCCCATCGAGTTCCTCGAGATCGAGCTGGCGACGCTCGAGGAGATGGGGATGAAGTACGACCTCAGCGAGGAGTACACCTCCGCCAACGGCAAGACCCGCCTGGTCGACATCACGACGGTCCCCGGCCCGCTCCGGGCGCCGACGGACAAGATCCACCCGATGCCGTTCCCCGGGCTCAACATCGACAACCTGCCCTTCTTCGCCCTCATCGGTGCGGTGGCCGAGGGCAGCACAATGATCCACGACTGGGTCTACGAGAACCGGGCGATCTACCTCACCGAGCTGACCAAGGTCGGAGCGCGAGTCCAGCTGCTCGACCCGCACCGCGTCATCATCGAGGGACCCACCCGGTGGCGGGCCGCGGAGGTGGTCTGCCCGCCGGCGCTGCGCCCGGCGGTCGTCATCCTCCTCGCGATGCTTGCCGCGCCCGGCACGTCGGTCCTGCGCAACGTCTACGTGATCAACCGCGGGTACGAGGACCTCGCCGACCGGCTCAACGCGCTCGGCGCGACGATCGAGGTCTTCCGCGACATCTAGACCTGCGCGGTTGTGGTCGTCAGGGCAACAACGACCACGCACGATCCAAGAATCGCCTACGCGACCCGCCCCGGGGCCGGCCCTCGACCGGCGGAGGCCCGACGCATGCCCGCCGCGTCATGTCCCGGTGGAGGACACGGCCGCGCCATGCGCTCCAAGGCTGCCGCGATTGGAGGCCCGCTTCGCCGGACTCCGCGGTGCGGGGGCGGGGCCACATTGCTTCCGTGGATTTGTGTCTGGCACGCACATGATCGGGTCGATGGACGGTTCATAGTCTTCCGACATGCCCGACGCCCGCCATGACGCTCGCGATGCCGCTCAGAGGTCCACCGCACCGCTCCGCGAGACGGACCCCACGACGGCCAATGGCCCCATCGACCTGAACGGCAAGACCGCCCTCGTCACCGGGGCCGCCAGCGGCATCGGCGCCGCCATCGCTCGGGCGCTGAGCAGGGCGGGGGCCAAGGTGCACGCCGTCGACCGTGACGAGGCGGGATTGGCCGGAGTCGCCCAGGAGTCGGGGATCAGCCCGGTGGTCGCGGACCTGGCCGATCTCGATGGCCTTGCGGGGCTACCGACCGCCGTCGACATCCTCGTCAACAACGCGGGAATCCAGCACGTCAGCCCGGTCGAGGAGTTCCCGCTCGAGCGGTTCGACTTCATCCTCGACCTCATGCTGGTCTCCCCGTTTCGCCTCATTCGCCAGTCACTCCCCCACATGTACGCGCAGGGCTGGGGTCGGATCATCAACATCTCCAGCGTTCACGGGCTGCGCGCCAGCGCCTTCAAGTCGGCCTATGTCACCGCCAAACACGGACTCGAGGGCCTGTCCAAGGTGGTCGCCCTCGAGGGGGGGCCGCATGGGGTGACGTCGACCTGCATCAACCCCGCCTATGTGCGCACCCCGCTGGTGGAGAAGCAGATCGAGGACCAGGCTCGGACGCACGGCATCCCGCCGAGCGAGGTGGTCGAGAAGGTCATGCTCTCGCCCGTCGCCCTCAAACGGCTCGTCGAGCCGGACGAGGTCGCCGCGCTGGCCCTGTTCCTCTGCGGTCCCGCGTCTGCCTCCATCACCGGCGCGTCCTTCCTCATGGACGGCGGGTGGACGGCCCGCTGAGGGATGACGGCGGGTCCACCGGTGCGCCGCCCCAGTGCCCCCATGCCGAGGACCCTGCCTAAGATCGGCCCCGTGACGACGACACCGGACACCTCCACCGAGCAGGTTCTGCACCTGCTCGAGCTGCTGGCGTCCGGCGCCACCGTCGCCGAGATCGCCGGCGCCGACGCCCCATCGGTTGGGCGCGATCTGGCCCTGCGCATCGCACACACCCGCGACGTCCACCAGCGCCGAGAGGCAGGGCTCGCGGCGTTGGTCGACACCGCCCGCGAGCTCGCCACAGAGCACGACCCCGCCCAGGTGCTCGACGCGATCGTCCGCCGCGCCCGCCACCTGCTCCAGACCGACCTGGCCTACCTGACCCTCTACGACCCCGTGGCCAAGGACACCTACATGCGAGCCACCTCTGGGTCGGTCTCCGCGGCCTTCCAGTCCGTGCGCCTGGCCCTCGGCGACGGGCTGGGCGGACTCGTCGCGTCTACCCGGAAGCCGTACTGGACCGCGGACTACTTCTCCGACGCGCGGTTCCAGCACACTCGCCCGATTGACGGCGCTGTCGGCGAGGAGGGGATCGTCGCCATCTGCGGCACGCCTCTCATCGTCGAGTCAGAGTTCGTCGGGGTGCTGTTCGCCGCGAACCGCACCGCGCGGCCATTCACCCGCGAAGAGGTCGGTCTCCTGGGCAACCTGGCCACCCTCGCGGCCGTGACCCTGGTCCAGACCCGCGCCCTCGCGGACGCCGAGAACGCCGTCCGGGCGCTGCAGCAGGCCCACGAGACGGTGCGCCAGTACGCCGCCGGTATCGAGAAGGCCGCTGCGGCGCACGACCGCTTCGCTGCACTCGTCCTGGGTGGCGGCGGGGTCGCCGGCATCACCCACGCGGTCGCCGAGCTGCTCGGTGGCTGGGCGGTCCTCGTCGACGAGGGCGGCGCAGTGCGTTCTGCGACGGGGCCGGCGCCAGACCCCATCGAGGGGCCGGGATTCCAGCAGCTGCAGCGGAAGTCAAGCGAAGCGGGTGGACGCATCGTCCACGTCGACAACACCTACGCCGTGCGGATCACCGCGGCCCACGAGCAGCTCGGCACTCTCTTCATCGGTGACGTCGGCGACCTCAGCGACTCGGACTGCCGCACGGTCGAACGTGCGGGCATGGTGACGGCGCTGGTCCTCCTCTTCGAGCGCAACGCAGCCGATGCCCGGCAGTCCGAGCGGAACCGGCTGATCTCCGATCTCGTCGCGGGCAGGGGCGGCGACGCCGAGCGTGTCCAGCTCGCCCGGGCATGGGGCTTCGACCCCCTCACCACGTTCTGTGTCCTCGTCATGCGCGGAGAGGACCGCACGGCGAACCGCGCCCTCGTGATGTCGGTGAGCACGGCCACCGGAGACGGCTCTCTCGTCGGTTCGCACGACGGACACATCGTGGCGCTCGTCCCTGGGCAGGATCCGGACGCACTCGCGAAGTCGGTTGCCGCGCGCCTCGGTCGGAGGTCGCCGGTGACGGTGGCCGGCGTGGGACCAGTGACCGGTGTCGACGGGATCCCGGCTGCCCACGAGGAGGGAGCCCGGACCGCCAGGGCTCTCATCGCGCTCGGTCACCGTGGCCACGGGGCGGCCGCCACCCAGCTCGGCTTTGCCGGACTCATCGTCGGCTCCGACCCTGACGTCGCCGAGTACGTCAGGCGGCTCCTGGCGCCGATCCTCGACTACGACGAGCGCCGGGGCACGGAACTCGTGGGCACTCTCGAGGCCTACTTCGCGGCCGGCTCGAGCCCACGCCACGCCGCCGCGAGCCTGCACGTCCACGTCAACACCGTGTCGCAGCGGCTGGAGCGCATCGGCGCGCTGCTCGGCCCCGCCTGGCAGCAGCCGGAGGAGTCCCTGGAGCTGCAGCTCGCCCTCCGTCTACGCAGGTTGCTCGCGCAGGACTGATCTTCGGCGACCGGTCCCGAGCGGCGTCGGCACGGCGGCCCCCGCCTCGGGTGCCAGGGGGCCCCGCCCATCGTCGGCTGGGATCAGTGGGAGAGGCCCAGGTGCCGATCGATCGCGTCGGCGATCGCCGCGATGCCGGGAGCGTCCATGATGACGTCGTAGTGGTTGGCGTCGACCGGGGTGACCGCCACCGCATCCGGGACCCCTAGGGCGGCAAGCCGCTGCTCGTCATAAAGGCCCTGGGGCTCGTTGAGCAGTCCCCGCCGCGCCCACACGAGGTCGATCGGCTTGCCGAGCTCGACGGCTCGACGCACCGCGCCGTGGGTCAGCGGATCGGCCAGGATGTCCGCGCCGTCGGCCCGAACCGCCTCGAGCTCGCAGGAGCTGCGCCACTGGCCACCCTCTGCCTCGTCCTGCACCAGGTCGTGGGTGATGTACTGCCGGACCGCCTCGCCACCGGGACCGCGCAGGGCTGGCCCCAGACTGGGATGGGCCTCCCAGAAGGCGAGGTAGTCCGCGACACCGTCGAACCGCATCGCGAGCCGGTCCATGGCGGGGCCGATGACCGCAGTCAGTGCCGCATCGATGTCGAGATCCGCCGGAGCCGGGATGGCCAGCCCGCCGTCCACCAGGACGGCACCCGAGAACCGTTCCGGGTGGGTGGCCAGGGCCAGAGCGGAGATGAATGCGCCCATCGAGTGACCGACGAGCAGCGGCGCCGCCGCGAAGACCGAGGCGATCGAGCTGAGGTCCTCGACGTGGGCGGCCAGTCCGTAAGGCGCCGGCACCCGTCGGCTTCCTCCGCGGCCGCGCAGGTCCGGCGCGAGGAAGCGGACTGCGCCTGGTCCATGACGGCGATCCACCTCATCGGCCACCCGCCGCCAGGACAGGCCGTTCGCGGTGATCCCGTGGACAGCCACGACCACCGGAACGCCCTCCCGGGCCACGCCAACGGTGAGGTCATGGATGGCGAGGCTGCCGATCGGCTGCTCGATGACGAAGTCGGGGGCGATACTCATGTCGCGCGGCCTCTCCTGATGAGCCGGCCTCCGAGTCCCGTGAGGCCAGCCGGTGCGAAGTAGACGATGATGATGAAGAACAAGCCGAGGATGAAGAGCGGCTCGGACAGGACTTGCTGCACGACGTCCGGCAGCGCATCCAGGAAACCCGCGCCGCTCAGCTCCACGAGCCGTGCGTCGGCATAGTGGTAGAGGAAGCCTCCCAGTAGCGCACCCCACATGCTGCCGGCTCCGCCCAGCACGACCATGATGAGCAGGGCGAGCGTGAACTCGGTCGTCGTCACGTGAGGGTTGGACCCCCCGAGCACGAGGGCATGGACGATGCCCCCCAGCCCGCCGAGGACGGCACCGACGATGATCGCCAGCAGCTTGACGCGGTAGGTGTCGAAGCCGAGCACTGCAGCGCGCGCCTCGTTCTCGCGGACCGCGGCCATGGCGTGACCGGCCCGCGAGCGCACGAGCAGCGTCACGACGACGAACGCGACGACGACGAAACCGAGCGCGAGCCAGTAGCGGTAGGGCGCGTTCGCCACGCCGACGAGCAGCTGGGGCACGGCGTCCCGGTTGAGGGACTTGCCCTCCTCACCGCCGGTGAGCCCGCCGGCGTTTCGCATCACGATGATCGAGGCCGCCTGGGCGAAGGCCAGCGTCACCATGGCGAAGGCGATTCCGCCGACCCGCAACGCGATCCCGCCGACGACGAGCGCGAGCAGCGTCGTCACGCCCAGCGACACGAGGATGGCGACGGGCAGGGGGAGCGCCCAGTTGGACAGCGAGATCGTGAGCAGATAGCTCCCGGCGGCGACGAAGAGCGCGTGTCCGAAGCTGAGCAGCCCGGTCCGGCCGAAGATGACGTCGTAGCTGAGCGCGATCCCGGCGATGACGAGGCAGGTCGCGAGCAGCTGGAGGCTGCCCGGCCCATTGACCCGACCCGGCAGGAGACCGGGCACCTCGATCGGCACGTATGGGAGGTAGGCGAGGACGGCCAACACGATGATGGCCGGGAGAGCCTTGAGCGACACGGCGGTCCTCATGCGTGGGCTCCCTTCATTGACGTCGGGCGGAGCAGGAGGACCAGGGCGAGCAGGAGCACGACGGACAGGTCGCCGACGCCGCTCGCGGCGTAGAAGTTGGCCAGCTGCTGGACCAGGCCGACGGCCACGGCCGCGACCGCGGTACCGACCAGGGACCCCATGCCGCCGATGACGACGACGATGAAGGCGTAGATCAGCAGCGAGCCGCCCTGAGCGGGTGACACCGTCCCGGCGTACTGCGAGTAGAGCAGTCCGGCCAGGGCGGCAGCGGAGCCGCCGAGGGCGAAGACGATCGTGAACGTCCGATGCACGTTGATGCCGAGCGCCTCGACCATGGTGCGGTTCTCGACACCGGCGCGGATGATCAGACCGAGGCGGGTGTAGTGCAGCAGTGCCTGCAACCCGAGGAAGACGGCGAGCGCCACCACGATGAACAAGAACCGGTCATTGGGCAGACGGGCTCCGAGGAGCATCGTCGTGCTCGCCATCCACTCCGGCTTCTCCACCGTCCTGGGGTCGGCACCCCAGATGCCCTGTGCCGCAGCAACGCTGGCAAGCGAGAGACCGACGGTGACGAGGACCTGCTGGATGTGGTGCCGGTAGAGCGGCCGGATGAGCACCACTTCGACGACGAACCCGATGACGGCACCGACGACGAGCGCGACGAGCACGGCCATGGCGAGGCGCGCCGCAACGGAGAGGCTGGCCGGTAGGGCTCCCATGGTGAGGAATCCGGCGTAGGACCCCGCCATCATGAAGGCGCCGTGGGCGAAGTTGAGCACGCCCATGAGGCCGTAGATGATGCTGAGCCCGCTTGCCGCGAGGAAGTAGAGGGCTCCGAGACCGAGACCCGTGACGAGGATGAGCACGAAGTCCGTCATGCTGCCCCCTCCCGACGCATCGAGACGCCGAGGAGCTCGCGGGTCAGCTCAGGGTCGGCGACGAGCTCCGCCGCACCACCACGGTGCACGACCTGGCCGGCGTCGAGAACGACCACCGTGTCGGCGATGCGCCGCACGAGTGGCAGGTTCTGCTCGACGAGCAGGATCGGAGTGGTCCGCGCGACCTCCGAGAGTACGTCGGCGACCTCGGTTACCAGCTTCGGGGCCAGACCCTTGGTCGGCTCGTCGATGAGCAGCACGGACGTGTCCTTCAGCAGGACCCGGGCCAGTGAGACCATCTGCTGCTGGCCACCGGAGAGCGTCCCCGCGCGCTGCTTGGCACGGGCGACGAGGTCGGGGAAGAGCCTGCCCACGATGGGCGCCTCCACACCACGGTCCGGATCGACGAGGCGCAGGTTCTCGTCCACGGTGAGGCCACCGAAGACCTCACGGTCCTCAGGGACGTAGCCGATGCCGCCGCGGATGATCCGCGTCGTCGGCTCGTCCTGGATCTCCTTGTCCTGCAGGAGGATCCGGCCGGTGCGCGGAGCGAGGCCGATGATCGCCTTCAGCGTCGTCGTCTTGCCCACGCCGTTGCGCCCGAGCAGGGCGGTCACCCCGCTCGCGGGCACGGTGAACGAGACACCCTGCAAGACGTGCGAGCCGCCGTAGCGGACGTGGAGGTCCTCGACCGAGAGCACCGAGCCGCCGTCGCCGCCGGGTGCGGCCGCCCGGTCGAGGGCGGTGGTCATGTCAGTCACAGGGCTTCTCCAAGGTAGGCCTGTTGGACGCGTTCGTCGGTGGTCACTTCCTGGGGTGATCCGGCCGCGAGCAGCTGTCCATGGTGGAGCACCGCCACGCGGTCCGCGAGCCCGAGGACGACGTGCATGTGGTGCTCCACCATGGCGACGGCCACCCCCGAGTCCCGGACCTCGCCGATGATCTCGGTGAGTCCGTCCACGTCCTCGGCGGACACTCCGGCCATGGGCTCGTCGAGGAGCAGGACCTTCGGGTCCGAGGCCAGCGCCATGGCGAGCTCGAGCTTCCTGCGGTCACCGTGCGAGAGGTCCCGCGCCCGGGTCGTCGCCCGCCCCGGCATGCGGACCCGCTCGAGGAGGGCGTCCACGTCCTGGCCTGCGGCCCCGTCCCGTCCCGGACGTGCCACCCGGAACGGCGAGAAAGGGGCGGAACCGCTCGCCTGGATCGCCAGGTTGACGTTCTCGCCGGCGGTCAGCCCGTCGAAGAGCGCCGAGGTCTGGAAGGACCGCGACAACCCCAGGCGTGCCCGGCGCGTCGCCGAGCGCTTCGTGACGTCATCGCCGCCCAGCCGGACCGATCCGGTCGTCGGGCGGGTGACGCCGCTGAGGATGTTGACGAGCGAGGACTTGCCCGCCCCGTTGGGGCCGATGATGCCGAGCAGCTCACCGGCCCCGACGTTGAGGGAGACGTCATCGAGGATCTGGGCGCCACCGACCTTCCAGCCGATGGCCTCCCCGCTGATGACAGGTGCCGTCACTTGAACGGCGTGACCGGGGGAGCGACGGCCGCGGAGTCCAGGGTCTCGCCGAGGACCGGCGTGACGTTGGTGCCGTCCTGCTTGAGCGTGGCCGTGAACATCGGCTGCAGCACCGCGTGGTCCTCGGCACGGATCTCGAGCTGGCCCTTCGGTCCCTCGAACTTCCAGCCCTCGAGAGCGGAGACCATGGCGTCGACGTCAGAGTCGCTCGCCTCGATGGCGTGCGCGATCATCTGGGCCGCGACGAAGCCGTCGTTGGTGAACAGGTCGACCGTGGCGCCCTGCTCCTTCATGCCCTCGTCGAGCGCCTTGTAGGCGGCGTTGTCGGCTGCCCCGTCGAAGAAGTGCGAGAGGAAGTTGATCTGCGCCGACGCCTTGCCGAAGATCGCGTGGGTCGGCTTGATGTCGAGACCGGTCACGACCTTGGTCGACTCGAAGACCCCCTGCTGCTCCAGCGTCGACCACATCGCGGCGGCGTTCGTGCCGGCCCAGGCGACGAAGAGCAGATCCGGAGAGGCACCCTTGATCTTGGTCGCGAACGGGGTCACGTCGGTCGCGGCAGCGGGGACCTCGACGGAGTCGACCTTCGCGCCCTTGCCCCCGAGCACGGCGGTGACGGCGGCGATGTTGGCCTTGCCGAAGGCGCTGTCCTGCGCCAGCACGGTGACCTTCTTGCCGGTCACGTCGCCGAGCATGGAGCCGGCCGTTGCGACGTCCTGGAAGGTCTGGCGACCAGACCGGAAGGTGTACTTGTTCGCGCCCGTCAGCGCGTCGACGGCCGCCGGACCGGAGACGAACAGGATCTTGTTGTCCGCGGCGAGCGGCGCCACCTGCAGGGCGACACCAGACGAGGTCGAGCCCGCGATGATCTTGTGGCCCTGGCCGATGAGGTCGGTCGCGGAGGCGACGGCCTTCGCCGGGTCGCCGGCATCGTCCTGCTCGGTCACCTCGATCTTGTGGCCGTTGACCGCGCCCGTGCCCTTGGTCGCGTAGTCGAGACCGGCGGCAAAGCCTTGGCGGTACTGCTCACCGTAGGTCGCGAGCGGACCGGACTTCGAGTAGACGAGGCCGACCTTGACGGGGGCCCCTGACGCGGCGTCGCCTGCCCCCGGCGTGCCCTGGTCGGCCGGGGCGCCGGGCTCACCGGGCGTGCCACAGGCCGCCACCGACATGCTGAGCAGGGCTCCCGCCAGCACGACACTCCAACGCTTGGACACCATCGTCCTCCACCTCTGGTGGGTGCTCGCTTCCCTGATCGTCGCGAGATCCTTTGTCACCCAGCCGTTCCCGGCGAAGGTAGTTGAGCACGACTCCCCGCTTGGTGGGCTCGCCCACCACAAAGGACCAGATCCCATGTGTAGAGTCGACACGGAGGCCGACCACGGAGGCACCGCGCCGATGCTCCGCGAACAAGCCCAGCGGCATACGCCGGCAATGGTCTTGGGGTCAGTGCGTGGAGAGCTTGGGCGCCAGGCCGGCCACGACCGTGTCGGCCGTCAGGCCGAGCTCCTCCAGGAGCTCGGAGCGCGACGCGTGCGCGAGGAAGCGCTTCGGGATGCCGAAGGTGTGCACCGGCACGTCGACTCCCGCTTCCCGCAACGCGAACGTGACGGCAGACCCGATCCCGCCGCTGACGAGGTTGTCCTCGACGACCGCAACGGCACCGGCGGACCGGGCCAGCTCGACGAGCGCCGGGCTGACGGGAAGCACCCAGCGCGGGTCGACGACACGCACCGTGTGGCCCTGGGCAGCGAGCTTCTCCCCCACGTCGACCGACATCCCGGCGAACGCCCCGACGCCGACGACGAGGACCTCGACCTCCCCTTCCCCGGTCTCGTGGAGGACGTCAACGCCCCCCACCGATCGCACGGCGGCCACCGGCTCGGCCACATCGCCCTTGGGGAAGCGCAGGACGGTCGGCGCGTCGGACACGTCGAGCGCCTCGCGCAGCTGCAGCTTGACCTGCTCGCCGTCACGGGGCGCGGCGAGGCGCAGGCCGGGCACGATCGAGGTCAAGGTCATGTCCCACATCCCGTTGTGGGAGGGTCCGTCGCTGCCGGTGACGCCGGCACGGTCGAGGATGAACGTCACACCAGCGCGGTGCAGCGCGCAGTCCATGAGCACCTGGTCGAAGGCCCGGTTGAGGAAGGTCGCGTAGACCGCGACGACCGGGTGCAGCCCCGCGAAGGCAAGCCCGGAGGCCATGGTCACGGCGTGCTGCTCGGCGATGCCGACGTCGAAGACGCGGTCCGGGTGGGCGGCGGCGAAGCCGTCGAGCCCCACCGGGATGAGCATCGCCGCGGTGATCGCCACGACGTCGGGCCGCTCGGACCCGATACGGACCATCTCCTCGTTGAACTCGTCGGTCCAGATCCGGCCGGACACCTGGAAGGGCAGCCCCGTCTCGGGGTTGATCTTGCCGATGCCGTGCATGTGGTCGGCCACGTCGTCGAGGGCCGGCTGGTAGCCGCGGCCCTTCTGGGTGATGACGTGGACGATGACCGGCCCGCCGAACTCCTTCGCCTGCCGCAGGGCCTTCTCGACGGCCTGCTCGTCATGTCCGTCGACCGGCCCGTAGTACTTGAGCCCGAGGTCCTCGAACATCCCTTGCGGAGCGACGATGTCCTTGATCCCCTTCTTGACCCCGTGCAGCGTCTCGAACATCGCACCGCCGACGACGGGCGTGCGCACGAGGGAGCGCTTGCCCCAGTCGAGGACCCGCTCGTACCCCTGCGTCGTGCGCAGCGTCGCCAGGTGCTCGGCGAGCCCCCCGATGGTCGGGGCGTAGGAGCGCTCGTTGTCGTTGACGACGATGACGAGCGGCAGGTCCCTGTCGACCGCGATGTTGTTGATCGCCTCCCAGGCCATCCCGCCGGTCAGGGCGCCGTCACCGATGACGGCGACCGTGTGGCGGCCGCTCTCACCGCGCAGACGGCGCCCCTTGGCGATGCCGTCGGCCCAGGACAGGGCCGTCGAGGCGTGGGAGTTCTCGACGACGTCGTGCTCGGACTCGGTACGGCTCGGGTACCCGGACAGGCCGCCCTGCTTCTTGAGCCTGCTGAAGTCATGCCGCCCGGTCAGTACCTTGTGCACGTAGGACTGATGGCCCGTGTCGAAGACGATGGTGTCCCGCGGCGAGTCGAAGACGCGGTGCAGGGCGATGGTGAGCTCGACGACACCGAGATTGGGGCCGAGGTGCCCACCGGTCTTGCACACCTCCGTGACGAGGAAGGTGCGGATCTCCTCGGCGAGCGCCGGCAGGTCGGCTGCCGACAGCGCCTTCAGGTCTGCTGGGCTCTCGATCTGCTCGAGCAGGCTCACGCTGGCCAAGTCCTCTCGTTGGGTTGGGTCGATCGAGTCTACGGCGTGACCCGGCCGGGTGCCGAAAGGCTGGTGCCAGCCCAGTGCCCGCCAGCCCAGTGCCACCCATGCCGTATGCCGCTGACCTCCTCCCCACGTCGCTGCGGTGAGTGCCCTCCCGCACTCCCACGGAGGGCGGCTCAGAGGCGGGGTGCGAAGACCTTGCCCTGCAGGGCTTCGTGGAGCAGGCGTGCGGACCGCGATGCGGCGAGCAGGCGGATGCCCTCCGCCTCGATCTGGACCAGGATCTCGTCAAGCGCCTCCGCCGGGACGTGCGGACCGATGGCGACGCGAGCCTCGCGCCAGGCCTCGCGCATGGCGACGACCTGGCCCTCGAGGTGGCGGCCGGCGAGCCAGGCGAGAGCGATCGGGTGCTTGCGCCAACCGCTGTAGGACCGGTAGTCGGGCGGGCACTGGTCGAGCAGCCACAGCACCGCCCGGTCCTCCCATCCGGGCGTGTGGGCCGGGGGCACGCCCTCGGGCCAGCCAGGTGGGATGTGTGCTGCCATGCCGTCATTGTGCACACCTCCGCTGGCTGTCAACCTGCCGTTCCGGGAGCAGCAGTTCCGCCCGCCCGCTGCTGTGCACCCGGCCACAGGGCAACGGACGGGCCCCGCATACCGCGCTCAGCGGCATACGGGCCCTCGTCCTGTCTTGTGAGTGGACTCAGCTGGCGACGAGCGAGCGGAGGACGTACTGGAGGATGCCGCCGTTGCGGTAGTAGTCCGCCTCACCGGGCGTGTCGATGCGGACCACGGCGTCGAACTCCTTCGTCGAGCCGTCCTCGGCGGTCGCCACGACGTGGACCGTCCGGGGGATGCGGCCGTCGTTGAGCTCGGTGATCCCGGAGATCGAGAACGTCTCGGTGCCGGTCAGGCCGAGCGACTCGGCGTTCTCGCCCTGCGGGAACTGGAGCGGGATCACGCCCATGCCGATGAGGTTGCTGCGGTGGATCCGCTCGTAGCTCTCGGCGATGACCGCCCTGACGCCGAGCAGGCTCGTGCCCTTGGCGGCCCAGTCGCGGGACGAGCCGGAACCGTACTCCTTGCCGGCGAGGATCACCAGCGGGACTCCCGCAGCCTGGTAGGCCTGCGACGCGTCGTAGATCGTCGTCTGCTCGCCACCCTTGGTGAAGTCGCGGGTGAAGCCGCCCTCGACCCCGTCGAGGAGCAGGTTCTTGAGGCGGATGTTGGCGAACGTGCCGCGGATCATGACCTCGTGGTTGCCGCGGCGCGAGCCATAGGAGTTGAAGTCCTTGCGCTCGATGCCGTGCTCCTGGAGGTACCTACCCGCGGGGCTGTCGGCCTTGATCGACCCGGCCGGGCTGATGTGGTCCGTGGTGACCGAGCTACCGAGCTTGGCGAGCACTCGCGCGCCCTCGATGTCGGCGACGGGGGCCGGCTCGGCGGTCATGCCGTCGAAGTACGGCGGCTTGCGCACGTAGGTCGACTCGCCGTTCCAGGCGAACGTGTCGCCCTCCGGCGTCGGGAGCGACCGCCAGCGCTCGTCCCCGGCGAAGACGTCGGCGTAGTCCTCGGTGAACATCGCCTTGTTGATCGAGGCGGTGATGGTCCGCTCGACGTCCTCGGGAACGGGCCAGATGTCCTTGAGGAAGACGTCGTTACCATCGTGGTCCTGACCGAGCGGCTCGGACTCGAAGTCGAAGTCCATCGTGCCGGCCAGGGCGTAGGCGATGACGAGCGGCGGGCTCGCCAGGTAGTTCATCTTGACGTCCGGGTTGATCCGGCCCTCGAAGTTGCGGTTGCCGGAGAGGACGGAGACGACGGCGAGGTCGTGCTCGTTGACGGCCTGGGACACCTCGTCGATGATGGGCCCTGAGTTGCCGATGCACGTCGTGCAGCCGTAGCCGACGAGGTGGAAGCCCAGCTTCTCCAGATAGGGCCACATGCCGGCCTTCTCGTAGTAGCCGGTGACAACCTTCGAGCCCGGTGCCATCGAGGTCTTGACCCAGGGGGCGACCGTGAGGCCCTTCTCGACGGCGTTCTTGGCGAGCATCGCTGCGGCCATCATCACGGAGGGGTTCGAGGTGTTGGTGCAGCTCGTGATCGATGCGATCGCGACGACGCCGTGGTCGACGTCGACCTGTCGACCGTCGATGGTCACCGGAACCCGCTGGGTCGCTCGGTCCCCGTTGCGCGGACCGGAGTGCGATGGCGTGCCGGCGGTCTGCGACTCCTCCAGCGCGTCGTGGCTCGGGGCGTCCGACGCAGGGAAGGTCCCCATCAGCTCGATGTCGACGTTGCTCTTCTCGATGCCGTTCCCGTCGAAGACGTAGTTCTTGAGGTCGTTGCGGAACTGCTCCTTCGACTCCGTGAGTGCGATCCGGTCCTGCGGGCGCTTCGGCCCGGCGATGGACGGGACGACGGTCGACAGGTCGAGCTCGATGTACTCGCTGTAACGGGCCTCGGGCTGGCCGGGGCCCGCGTTGAGCCACAGCCCCTGCTCCTTGGCGTAGGCCTCGACGAGCGCCACCTGGTCGTCGGAGCGACCGGTCAGGCGCAGGTAGTCGAGCGTGACCTCGTCGATCGGGAAGATCGCGCAGGTGGACCCGAACTCCGGGCTCATGTTGCCGATCGTGGCGCGGTTCGCGAGCGGCACTTGCGAGACGCCCTCGCCGTAGAACTCGACGAACTTGCCGACGACGCCGTGCTGGCGCAGCATCTCGGTGATCGTCAGGACGACGTCGGTGGCCGTGGCGCCGCTCGGGATGGAGCCGGACAGCTTGAAGCCGACGACCCGCGGGATGAGCATGGACACGGGCTGGCCCAGCATGGCCGCCTCGGCCTCGATGCCGCCGACGCCCCAGCCGAGGACGCCGAGGCCGTTGACCATCGTCGTGTGCGAGTCGGTGCCGACGCAGGTGTCGGGGTAGGCCACGCCGTCACGGGTCATGACGACGCGCGCCAGGTGCTCGATGTTGACCTGGTGGACGATGCCGGTGCCGGGCGGGACGACCTTGAAGTCGCCGAACGCGGTCTGGCCCCAGCGGAGGAACTGGTAGCGCTCGTGGTTGCGCTGGTACTCGATCTCGACGTTCTTCTCGAACGCGTCGGGACGGCCGAAGACGTCGATGATGACCGAGTGGTCGATGACCAGCTCGGCGGGGGCGAGGGGGTTGATCTTGGCGGGGTCACCGCCGAGATCCGCGACGGCCTCGCGCATCGTCGCCAGGTCGACGACGCACGGCACGCCGGTGAAGTCCTGCATGATGACGCGCCCAGGGGTGAACTGGATCTCCGTGTCCGGCTCGGCGTTGGCGTCCCAGCCCCCGAGGGCACGGATGTGGTCAGCCGTGATGTTGGCCCCGTCCTCGGTCCGCAGCAGGTTCTCCAGGAGAACCTTGAGGCTGTACGGGAGGGTGTCGTGTCCCTCGACCTGAGCGAGGCGGTAGATCTCGTAGGACTGACCGCCGACCTCGAGGGTCCCCTTGGCCTTGAAGCTGTCAACACTGCCCACAGCGGGCTCCTTCCAGCAACTCTGTTGGATGTCATCGACCATTTATCTTGATATCAAGATATCTAACCACACGCCCCGACCATTGTCAGCCCGGGTCGCCCACGCGACCAAGGGAAGGGCAGCCGTATGCCGCTGGGCTCGCTTCCCCTGTGCCCATCCGTCCCAGCCCGGCGAGCCGCACCCCTGGGTGATGCTCAGCCCGTGGGTTCGAGCACGGCGATGCACTCGACGTGGTGCGTCATCGGGAAGGCATCCCAGGCCTCCACGTGCGTGAGCCGGAACCCGTGGCCCACGGCCGCTTTGATGTCCCGGGCGAGGGCGGCAGGGTCACACGCGACGTAGACGACGCGGCGGGGGCGCATCGCAGCCACGTGCCCGATGACAGCCGGACCCGCTCCCGTGCGGGGTGGGTCGAGCACGACGAGGTCCGCCGTGATCCCTTGCGAGACAAGGGAGCCGAGTTCGTGGTCGACACGGTTGGTCCGCCACTCGACGTTGTCCTGCCCGTCGGTGTTGACCAGGCCGTTCGAGACAGCGAGCGCGTCGCCCTCCACCGCGAGGACGACGCCATCGGGTGACACGAGCTCACCGAGACGCATGGTGAACAGGCCCGAGCCGGCGTAGAGATCGACGACGCGGTCGCCGGGTGCCGGCTCGAGGAGCGCGACGACCCGGGACAGGAACACTGACGCCGCGCCGGGGTGGACCTGCCAGAAGGCCCTCGCAGAGACGACGTACTCGCCCTCCCACGATCCGTCGGTGACCCGCTCGCCCACGAGGCCCCCGCCTTCGTCGGCTCCGGGCGGGATCGGCAACGCGACCAGCACCGGCTGGTCGGGATGGGCTGCATCGATGACATCGACCGCGGTGCAGCCGTGCCAGTCGGTGTCGAGCACGCCAGACGCCGTGACGCCCTCTGTCGCGATGAGGCAGTCGTCGACCGGGACGATGCGGCGCGAGCGGTGCCCGTGCAACCCGGCTCGGCCGTCACGGTCGACGGCGAACTCCACCCGGGTGCGCCAGCGCAGCCCGTCGCGGTCCCCCGGGACGGGGCGGACCTCGACCTCGAGCGCGGTGTCCGCGAGCCGGGCGAACTGCTCGCGCACGACGGCCGCCTTGAGCTCACGTTGGTGGGCGAGCGAGGCGTGCTGGAAGTCGCACCCGCCGCAGACGCGTTCGGCGGCGTAGCGACAGGGCGCCGGCACCCGGTGGGCCGAGGCCCGCAACACGTCGACGGCATCCGCACGGACGAACCGGTCGCCGACCCGGCCCTCGGTCACCCGGGCCACGACGCGCTCCCCCGGAAGCGCGTGCCGGACGAACACCACCTGCCCCTCGTGCCGCGCGACGCAGTGGCCGCCGTGCGCGACGGCTCCCACGTCGAGCGTCCACTCGGCCCCGACGAGGCTGGCTCGGCCCGCAGGTCGCTCCCGAGGAGTGCGACGGCTCACGTGCCGCCGCCGCGGACGGAGCCGGGAATGGGGGGCATGTCGATCCAGTCGCGCTCCGCGCCCTCCGAGGAGGCGAGCTGCCACGGCACGCTGACGACCATCACGCCGGGGGTGAACAGCAGCCGCGCCTTGAGGCGCAGCGCGCTGTGGTTGTGGAGGACCTGTTCCCACCACCGGCCGAGGACGTACTCCGGGAGGTAGACCGTGACGAGGTCCCGCGGGTTGCCGGTCCGGATCGAGCGCACGTAGTCGAGGATCGGCCGCGTGATCGATCGGTAGGGCGAGGCCAGGACCTTGAGGGTCACGGGGATCTGCCGTCTCTCCCACTCCTCCACGAGGGCACGGGTCTCCTCGGTGTCGACGTCGACGGTGACGGCCTCGAGCATCGACGGCCGGCTCGCTCGCGCATACGACAGGGCGCGCATGGTCGGCTTGTGGACCTTGGAGATGCACACGATGGCGTGGACGTGGCTGGGCAGCAGGGGTTTCTCGGAGTCCCAGTCGATGGCGAGCTCGTGGCTGACCCGCTCATAGTGCTTCCTGATGCCCAGCATGAGTGCGAAGAGCACGGCCATCGCGAGGATGGCGTAGCGGGCGCCGGCCTGGAACTTCGTGACGAGGACGACGAGCAGGACCACCGCGCACATCACGGCGCCGAGCCCGTTGATGACCCGCGAGCGCTGCATCCGGCGACGCACGTCCCGGTTCCGCTCGAGGCGCAGGTTGCGGGTCCAGTGCCGCACCATGCCGGTCTGGCTCGTCGTGAAGGACACGAAGACGCCGACGATGTAGAGCTGGAGGAGCGCGTTGACGTCGGCCCGAAAGACCACGACGAGGAGCATCGCCGCAGCGGCGAGGATCAGGATCCCGTTGGAGAACGCGAGCCGGTCGCCACGAGTGTGCAGCTGCCGGGGCAGGTAGCCGTCGCGGGCGAGGATCGAGCCCAGCACCGGGAAGCCGTTGAACGCGGTGTTCGCGGCGAGGAACAGGATCAGGCCGGTGACGGTCGAGACAAAGATGACGCCGAGGCCGAAGTCGGCGAAGACCGCCTCCGCCAGCTGCCCGATCGCCGTGTGCTGGACGTAGTCCTCTCCCACCGGTACGCCGTCACGAACGAGCTGCGTGGCCGGATCGTCGGCGATCTTGACCCCGGTCCACTGGCTCAGCGTCACGATCGAGGCGAGCATCGTGACGGACAGAACGCCCATGAGCAGCAGGGTCGTGGCCGCGTTGCGACTCTTCGGCTTCCGGAAGGCGGGCACCCCGTTGGAGATCGCCTCGACGCCAGTGAGGGCGGCACACCCGGAGGAGAAGGCGCGGAGCAGCAGGAACGCGGCCGCGAGACCGGTGACCGCGTCCGTCCCTGCTTCGGGCAGGAGGGTGAGGTCGGCGCTCTCAGCGGACGCGAGCGTGCCGGTGAAGTGCTGGACGAAGCCGTAGGCGCCCATGCCGAGGATGGCGACCATGAACAGGTAGGTCGGCACCGCGAATGCCGTGCCCGACTCCCGGACGCCCCGGAGGTTCATCGCGGTGATGAAGGCGATGACACCGACCGCGAGCGGCACCTCGCTGCCGCGCACGAAGGGCAGCACCGTCCCGGCGTTCTGGATCCCCGACGAGACCGATACGGCCACGGTGAGGACGTAGTCGACGAGCAACGCGCTGGCCACGGTGAGCCCGGCCTTGGGTCCCAGGTTGACGTTGGCGATCTCGTAGTCGCCGCCACCGGACGGGTAGGCGTGGACGTTCTGCCGATAGGACGCGACGACGACCGCCATGACGACGATGACCGCGATCGTCACCTGCCAGCTGTGCGTCACCGCGAAGGCGCCGCCCGCGAGGCCGAGCATGAGCATGATCTCGTCGGGCGCGTAGGCGACCGACGAGAGCGCGTCGCTCGCAAAGACCGGAAGCGCGATGCGCTTGGGCAGCAGCGTCTCCCCGAGCCTGTCGCTGCGCATCGCGCGACCGATGATGACGCGCTTCCAGAGCGAACCAGTTCCTGGCACGGACGACACTGTATGCCGCTGGGCCGGGCGGCGTAATCACGCACGCCGGGGACTGTGGCTGGGTGTAGCGTCGCGATCGTGCACTTCGTCATCATGGGCTGTGGGCGAGTCGGCTCGACCTTGGCCCGTATGCTCGGGTCGCACGGCCACGACGTCGCCATCATCGACCAGGACGCATCCGCCTTTCGACGGCTCGGTACCTCGTTCGAGGGGCAGACGGTCACGGGCATCGGCTTCGACCGGGACACCCTCACCGCTGCTGGCATCAAGGGCGCCTACGCCTTCGCCGCCGTGAGCAGCGGCGACAACTCCAACATCCTCGCAGCGCGCGTCGCGCGTGAGACGTTCGGCGTCGAGCATGTCGCCGCCCGCATCTACGACCCCCAGCGGGCCGCGGTCTACCAGCGTCTCGGCATCCCCACGGTCGCCACCGTCAAGTGGACTGCGGACCAGATGATCCAGCGCCTGCTGCCCTCCGGGGCGATGCCGGAGCTGACGGACCCGAGCGGCCAGGTCGTCGTCGCTGAGGTGCCCCTGGCGGAGGAATGGATCGGTCGCTCGCTGACCGATGTCGAGGCCAGGACCGGGGCGCGCGTCGCGTACATCACCCGTCTCGGCCACGGGGAACTCCCTCGTCCCGACACCGTGGTCCAGCAGGGAGACCTCGTCCACCTGGCTCTCATGCGCGACGACCTCGCGCGGGTCGAGCGCATCTGCGACCAGCCACCCGTGCTCCATTGACCATCGTCCGCGCGCCCTCGCCCTCGCGGACGTAGGTTGGTGCCTGAACTCAGCTTCTCTTGAGGAGAGATCAGATGCGCGTCGTCATCGCGGGAGCAGGCAGCGTGGGGCGATCGATCGCCCGCGAGCTGCTCGCCAACGGCCACCAGGTGCTGCTCATCGACAAGGACGCCGACGACGTCCAGGCGTCCCGGGTGCCGGAGGCGTCGTGGCTGCTGGCCGACGCCTGCGAGCTCAGTGCACTGGAGGAGGCCCGCCTCGAGGAGTCGGACGTCGTCGTCGCCGCCACCGGCGACGACAAGGCCAACCTCGTCCTGTCCCTGCTCGCCAAGACCGAGTTCGGCGTCCCCCGCACGGTCGCGCGAGTCAACAACCCCAAGAACGAGTGGATGTTCGACGAGTCCTGGGGCGTCGACGTCGCCGTCTCGACACCGCGGCTCATGACCGCCCTCATCGAAGAGGCCGTCAGCATCGGTGACCTCGTGCGGATCTTCGAGTTCCAGCAGGGCCGCGCCTCCATGGTCGAGATCACCCTGCCGGACGGCAGCCCGTTCGCCGGCCAACGCGTCGGCGACATCATCTGGCCGACGGACACGGTCCTCGTCGCGATCATCCGTGACGAGCGGCCGATCGCGCCGACCCGGGACGACGCGATGGAGGTCGGGGACGAGCTGCTCTTCATCACGACCGCCGAGCAGGAGCCGCAGCTGCAGCAGCTCGTTGGTTCGCGCGCCCGCCTCAACGACGTCGGGATCGAGCGCTGAACCTCAGTCGTCGCCCGCGGACTCCACCGTCACGGTGCCGGGCCGCCCGGGGTCGATCGGCGTGTTCCCACGCAGGAGGATGGCACCCATCACCGTGATGGCCACGACGTAGGCGGGCCATCCGAGCACCACCTTGGCGACGCCGAGAGCTGCCACCTGCTCGGCGAGATAGAGGGGCACCATGACGGCCAGCCGGACGACATTGAGCGCGATGAGCACCCACGCGAGACGCATCGCCACCGTGATGATTCCCGGGTGCTTGTGCCACCACGTCGGATCCTCCGCGAACGCCTCCGGCTCGGCCACCGCGACGACGAAGCCGAAGAGCGGCCATCGGGCCAGGTTGGTGGCGAGCAGCAGGACGAGCAGGCCGGCGTTCTGCAGCATGCCGGGCAGGAACGCGTCCTCCGCCTGGCCGGACCTGAGGGCGAAGAAGGCAGAGATCCCGACGCCGACCGCAGCATAGGCGATGAACCGGGGATCCTGACGCTGCAGGATCCGGAGCGCGAGCGGGATCAGGACCATGACGCCCGCCGCGAGCAGCGACACCTTGAGGTCCTTCGTGAACGCCCAGGTCAGCGCGAAGGCGAGGGTCGGAACCGCTGATTCGATGGCCCCTCGCCACCCGCCGATCGCTTCCGACAGCTTGACGCGGAGCAGCTCCTCGACGGTCGGGAACCGGCGCAGGTCCGCCTCGGACCGCGCCACCCTACTGCCGACGGGTGTTCCGTCAACGTGCTCAGCCATGGGACTCCCCCGCTCTCCCGATGACCTCGTAGGCCGGATTGAAGATGGTGACGATGCGACGCTGGAGGGTAACCCGTCCGGTCGCCCGGAGGCGGATGCCGGGCGAGATCCCCGGAATGCTCCGACGGCCCAACCACACCAGGTGCAGGGCGTCGCTGCCGTCCCACAGCTCGACATCGAGAGCCGGCACGTCGACCCGGGGGCGCAGGGACATGGTCCGTACCTCGCCGACGACGGTCACTCGGGCTCTCGGTCGAGCCTCCCGGATCGTGACGACCCCCGCCTCGGCGCCTTCCCGCCGTGGCTCGATGGGCCCGTCGGCGTCAGCGTGGTCCCGACGGAGCCGCTCGGCGAAGCGGCGCAGGCGATTTCCGGTGTCAGACGTCATGAGGATCTGCGCGGCGGGACGGTGCGCCCGAGGTCACCGGGATCACCGGACCTCGGTGATCTCGGGCCCGCGCTCGAATGGCTTGAGGTCGTCGAGCCGTCGCCTGTCACCAGTCCCACTCTGGTCGGTCTCACCGGGCTGACCGGTCTGGTCGTGCTCGTCGTGCTCCTCGGCTCGCTGCGAGGCGGTGGCCTCCTCCGTGGTGTCGGGGAGCCGCAGGGCGAGCAGCTCACGCGGGGGGCGGGCCTCGTCGCCCCGGTCGATGACGGTCGTGCGGATGACCTCGTGCACGTCCGCTGCGGCCGCATCGTCGATGGCGGCGCGACCGCTCACGACAGCACGAAGGAACCACCGCGGCCCGTCGAACCCGATGAACCTGGCGGGCATGAAGACGGTGCGACCATCTGGCCCCTTCTGGGGCATCCGCGTCAGCAGCTCCTCACCGAACTCACCGGTGCGGACCTCGGCCGTGCCGCCCGAGTCGGTGATGCTCTTGCCGATCTCGTTGCGGATGTCGATCCAGACCCCCTCGCTCTTCGGCGCCGCGAAGGCCTGTAGCTGCACCGCGGAGTCGCCGAGCACCGCCGTGACTCCGGTGATCTGCTGCTCCTGCTCGTTCACCTCGAGTCGCAGTTCCATCCCGGGCTTCCCCTTGAGCCAGAGCGCTCCGAGGTTGAGGTACTCGCTGTCGTCACTCACGGCGGACCGGTCGAAGGGACCGGTCGTCCCGTCGACCGCGGCAACGCCCCCCTCCACCTCCTCCCGGCCCGCCTCGATGCCCTCGCCCGAGTCGAACCGGAGGTCGTCATCCAGGTCATCGAAGTCCGCCTCAGGGGCTACCTGCTCGTCTTGGGCCGACTTGCGGCGGCTGAAGAGTCCCACGTGAATCCGTCCTTCTGTCTACAACTGTCGAGGGGCCGAGCGGACCACCTCGGGCGACCATCGGCCGGCCCGGTGAACCCGGCGAGTGGCGGGCCTCCTGGTGGGGCCCGGTGCATCCTGTCAGGTCCAGTCAGGCGCTCGGCGGTCGCGCTGCCCCGAAGCCGCCGGTCGACCCGTGTCCAGTGTCCCCCCGGACGGTCGCGTCGAGCGAATCGACGGCCACGAAGCGTGCTCGAGCCACCCGTTGCACGACGAGCTGGGCGATGCGGTCTCCGCGGTGGACGACGAAGTCCTCGCGGGGGTCCAGGTTCACGAGGTTGACGAGGATCTCGCCGCGGTAGCCCTCGTCGATGGTGCCCGGCGCGTTGACGATCGAGATGCCGTGGCGGGCCGCCAGCCCGGATCGGGGATGGACGAATCCGGCATGGCCCGGAGGCAGCGCGATGGCGACGCCGGTGGGCACGAGGACGCGCTCTCCGGGGCGGATGACGAGCTCGACCCGCGACACGAGATCGGCCCCGGCGTCACCGGGATGGGCATACACCGGCAACGGCAGGTCGGGATCGAGCCGGCGGACGCCGACGACGAGGGGCGAGTCCGGGCCTGATTCGCCTGCGACGGCAGCGTCGAGGCTGGCAGCACAAGGGTCGGTCACGTGGACCGACCCTATCTGCTCGAGCGCGGACTCGACCTGCCCGTGGGAGGCGGCGCTCAGGCCGCACACTCCGTGCAGATCATCATCCCGTTCGTCTCCTTGGCGAGCTGGCTCCGGTGGTGCACGAGGAAACACCGGGAGCAGGTGAACTCGTCAGCCTGCTTCGGCAGCACCCGCACGGACAGCTCCTCACCGGAGAGATCCGCGCCGGGCAGCTCGAAGCCCTCGGCCTGCTCGGTCTCGTCGACGTCCACACTGGACGAGCTCTTGTCGACACGACGCGACTTGAGCTCCTCGATCGAGTCCTCACTCAGGTCGTCGTCTGTCTTGCGTGGCGCGTCGTAGTCGGTTGCCATCTGTGCCCTCTCACTGCTTGCTCGTGCTCCGCCTGGCGGAGACCCACCCCTTGTCGTGACGCGAGAACGTCCCCACGCGCCTCCTTGTTCCCGCACAGCCGATGACGGTGTTCAGATCGTTAACAGCCTGCGTGCGCGGATTGTGCCCCATCCACCAGCGGCTGTCACCTCGTTTCGCGGCGAGTCTCACCGTCCGTGCCCGCGAAACGGACAGATCTGCCGTTTCCGGACCAATCCCTGACGTTCTCTTTGCCAAACCCAGACCCGACCCGGTGCAGGCTGGGCCGCGAGTGCCCGCCGACCCCCTGATGACCCCACTGATAAGGTCTGCGAGCCCGACCGACCTTCCACCGGCCAGGAGGTGCCATGACCGAATTCGGCGAGCAGATACGCGTCCGCGTGCTCGACGCCCTCGATGACCTCGCCCGAGCGCGCGCCGCCGGCGACGACTACCGCATCCAGATCCACACGGGCGAGCTCGAGTCCTTTGCCCGCCTCGCTGCAGAGAATGGCGTTCGGGTCCCGGAGCTGGAGCAGTTCCGGGCCGCCTGAGCGGCCAACCCGGCGACCCCGTGACGTGCCGGTAGACCGCTGACCGGGCTCAGCGGCATACGCCGCCTCAATGCGTTTGCTGCCCGCCGGGCTGGAAGATGGCCCGCAGCGGCTCGATGAGCGCCGGTCCGGCGGCCACGGTCAGGGCCTTGCCCGGGCGACTCCCCACGCCCATCACGACGCCTCCCGCCTCCTCGACGATGAGCCAGCCCGCGGCCAGGTCCCACGAGTTGATACCCGACTCGGCATAGGCGTCGACCGTCCCCTCGGCGACCCGGACGAGGTCGAGCGCGGCACTGCCGATGCGCCGGATGTCCCTCACCTGGGGCAGCACGCGTCGCAGCACGTCCGCCTGGCGGGCGCGGACCTCCGGGTCGTAGCCGAAGCCGGTGGCGAGCAGCGCCCTCCCGAGCCGGTCCTCCGAGGACACCGTCAGCCGTCGTGGGACGTCCACCGTCCCGGGCCGTGTCTCGAGGTCGTCCCGGCCGTCGCCGGGCTCGGGTCTGGACCACGCTCCGCCACCTCGACGGGCGTGGTGCACCACCCGGCGAGAGGGGTCGCCGACCGCACCGGCGACCGGTCGCCAGGCGCCGTCGGTCCGGGCATCACCGGTGACGACGGCAACAGAGACGGCGTAGGCGGGGATGTCGTAGAGGTAGTTCACCGTCCCGTCGATGGGATCGACGATCCAGGTCAGGCCGGAGGTCCCGACGACGTCCACGCCCTCTTCCCCGAGGACCCCGTCGTCCGGCCGGGCGGACCTGATGAGCCGGTGGAGCAGCTCCTCCGATCGTTGGTCCATCACCGTGACGACATCCGTGTCGGTCGACTTCGTCGCGGCGACGCCCACACTATGGGGCCGGTCGTCGCGGATGAGACGACCTGCCGCGACGGCGAGGTCGATGCAGAGCCGCTCGAGCGCCTCGACCATGAGCCCGGACAGGCCGTGCGCCTCGGTGCTCGGATCTGTGGTCACTCGACTCAGTCCTTCCCGCAGTGCGCCGGACGGGCCGTCCGGAGGTTGGGGCAGCACCCGGCCGCGCACACGGAGGGCATCCGGCCCTCGAAGTTCGGCACCGGCTCGCCCCGTGCCTCCGCCGCGCGCTCGGCGACGGCGTCGACCAGGTCGGCGACGAAGACCGGGTCGCTGCCCACAGTCGCCGCTCGGACGAAGCGGAGTCCGAGCCGTGCGGCAGTGGCTGCGGCCTCAGTGTCGAGGTCGTAGACGACCTCCATGTGGTCCGAGACGAACCCGATCGGGGCCGCGACCACAGCGGAGCGCCCATCGGCCGCCAGCTCCTGCAGGCGATCGTTCACATCGGGTTCGAGCCAGGGCTGCGTCGGGGGCCCCGAGCGCGAGCAGAAGACGAGCTCGCCGATGAGGTTGCGGCCGAGCACGGTGTTGGCCTCGTCGGTGAGGGCCGAGGCGAGGGCGAGGTGCTGGCGCTGGTAGAGGTGCCCGTCGCCGTCCCCCGGCCCGGAGGTCTCGTCCATCGCTTCGGGGATCGAGTGAGTGACGTACAGGAGGGCGATCTGCTGGTCCGGGACGCCATCGAGGGCGCGCAGAGCGGCGACGACCTTCTCGAGGTTGGCGCTGCGGAAGCCGGGCCTCGGGGCGTAGGGCGCGATCTTGTCGACCTCGAGGTCCAGCCCGTCGTCTCGGAGCGTGTCGAGAGCCTCCGCGAGGTTCTCGCGATACTGGCGGCAGGAGGAGTAGGACGAGTAGGCGCTCGTGGTCACGGTGACCAGTCGTCGGTATCCGGCCGCATGCGCTTCCCGCAGCGCGTCCTCGAGGAAGGGCGCGCTGTTGCGGTTGCCCCAGATGACCGGGGTGGCCTCCCCACGTGCCTGGAGCTCATCCCTGATCGCGGTGATGAGGGCGCGGTTCTGGTCGTTGATTGGGCTCCTCCCGCCGAACAGGAAGTAGTGCTCGCCGACTGCTGCGAGCCGCTCGTCCGGAATCCCCCTACCCGCAGTCACGCGGCGCAGGAACGGCATGACCTCCTCCGCAGCCTCCGGGCCGCCGAAGCTGAGCAGGAGGATGGCGTCATAGGGCTGCATGCCTGTCACTTTCTTCACGGTTGGCCGGTCCGAAGTGGCCGCGGCGCGTTGAGGTCCAGCCGCACCGAGACGATGCGGACTCCGAAGACGAGGGCGACCGCCATCCAGAGCACCCAGTCGTGCAGGGCGCCGAGCTCACCGGCGACCACGACGACGACGGCACCGAGCGCCGCGGGGAGGGCGTAGAGCTCGCGGCGCAACACCTCGGGGACCTGGCCCGCCAGGAGGTCGCGGATCATGCCGCCGCCAATTGCCGTGATGATCCCGACCAGCACGCACGCGATGGGAGCGACGCCGAGAGTCACCGCTTTGAGGCTCCCAGCCACCGCGAAGGCCGCGAGGCCGCCCGCGTCCAGGACGCGGACGAGCCGTGACACCCGCTCGACCCCGGGCTGGTAGAAGAAGGTGACCAGGCCACCCAGCGCGGCAGCCGTCAGGAGCCGCCAGTCGGTGATCCCGACCGGCGGCACTGATCCGATGAGCAGGTCGCGCAGGATCCCGCCGCCCAGGGCTGCGGCTCCGGCGAGAACGAGCACTCCGACGATGTCGAAACCCTTCTTGACCGCCACGAGACCGCCCGAGAGCGCGAAGACGAACACGCCGATGAGATCGAGCGTGAACTGGGCCGAGTAGTACGACGGGGTCTGCATGCCAAGCCAAACGCTACCCCGCGCGGCGTGGTCGCTTTCGCCACACTCGGCGCGGTGGCATGCTCGACACGCAGGCAGCCGGGCGACCTCCGGCTGACGTTCGATCGGGAGACCGCACGCATGCAGGACCTCAGGCTCATCGGCGTCCATGAGGACGGTGTGCACCTCCTGCTCGCCGACGGCGAGGGCAACCGCTACCAGGTCCCGCTCGACGAGTCGCTGCGCGCCGCTGCACGACGCGACCGGCCGAGGCTCGGTCAGCCGGAGGTCGAGGGCGGCCTGCGGCCGAGGGATGTCCAGGCGATGATCCGGGCCGGCCTGACGGCCGAGGAGGTTGCGGAGCGGGCCGGGTGGGCCGTGGAGAAGGTGCACCGCTACGAGGTCCCGATCCTCGCCGAGCGCGAGCACGTGGCGGGGCTCGCGCAAAAGGTCCGGTTGCGCAGCCGGGGGGCGCACGGGGAAGCCTCGACCCTGGGCGCGCGGGTCGCCGAGCGCCTCCGGTCCCGGAAGCTCGACCCCGAGGCGACCGAGTGGGACTCCCGCCGCACGGACCGGGGCGCCTGGACGGTTGTCCTGCTCTTCAATGCCGGCGGCCGTCAGCGAGAGGCGGCGTGGGACTTCGACCCGCTGGCTCGCACCGTGGTCGCGCGCGACGACGAGGCACGCTGGCTCAGTGAGGACGAGGACCTCCAGTCCCCCGGGCCGCTGGCCGCCCCGCAGTTCCCGGCCCTCACCGGGCCCGCCCAGGTCTACGACGTCGAGGCGGAGGGCGGCATCGCCAGCCGCCAGCAGGGCCGGCCCGCAGAACCGGCCGAGCCGGCCGAGCCAGTCGACCTCATGGAGGCGATCCGAGAGCGGAGCGCCGCACGGGGACGACGTCGGCGCGGCCGCGGCGCGGACGTGCCCGGCATCGACGATGCGCCCGACGGGGCACTGCCCCTCGAGAACCTGACCCGAACGCCGACGCGTGATGAGGCGCCACCCTCCGCCCATGGCCACCCGAGCGACGATCCGCGGGCGAAGCGCTCGTCCGCTGAAGCGGCCGGAGCGGGTGCTGCCAGCGCCTCGGTTCGGCGCCGCCGGCGTGGGGCGTCCTCCAGTCGGACCACCGGCGGTGCCGCGAGCGCGGCCGAGACCCAGCCACTCCCCCAGTCCGACGACGGACAGCAGCCGACCGGAACGGACGACACGGACCTGCGTCGCCGCACACGGGAGGCCGTCGACGGGCCGGACCGTGACGACCCGGCAGCGGACGAGGTCACGACGTCGCGCGCCAGGCCTCGCCCATCCACACCGTCCGCACCATCGCGGCGTCCGTCGACGCGCAAGTCGGGTCGCCCGAGCGTGCCGAGCTGGGACGACATCATGTTCGGAAGCAAGACCGACTGATCCCGCAGCTCCCGCTCAGTCGGACTGCGTGATCGGCCGAGGCGGCAGCGCGCAGACCTCGAGGTCGAAGGGCAGCACCTCGGGAGACAGCGAAGCTGCTCGAGCGGCGTGGGCCGTCATCCTGCGCATGTAGTGACGCCGGCACAGAACTTCGTACTCGACGACGCCTGGCCCGATGGGATCCACGACGGGACTCGTGTCCCCGACGACCACCTGGTCGCCCTCGACGACCATGACGCCGTCCACGATGCGCGCGTTCGTCGTGCCGCGGCGACCGCACCAGCACAGCGCCTCGACCTGGAGAACCTGCACGCGGTCGGCGAGCTCGATGAGGCGCTTGCTGCCCGGGAAGAGCTCGGTTCGGAAGTCCGCCGTGATCCCGAAGGCGAAGACGTCCACCTCCATCTCGTCGACGATGCGCGCCAGCTGCTCGACCTGCGCTGTCGAGTAGAACTGCGCCTCGTCGCAGACGAGGTAGTCGACCCGCTGACCGGCTGTCGCCCGCTCCACCACGGTGTCCCACAGGTCGACGTCGTCGTCGACCTCGAGGGCCCCAGTGGACAGGCCGAGCCGCGACGAGAGGACGTTGCTGCCAGCCCGGTCCATCTTGGTGAAGATCAGCCCCACGCGACCACGGGCAGCGTGATTGTGGTCCATCTGGAGCGCCAGGGTGGACTTCCCACAGTCCATCGTCCCGGAGAAGAAGACGAGCTCAGCCACGGTCGCCCACCCTAGACGCCGCGACGCGGCGGTACCACGATCACCGGCACGGCGAGTTCCACGTCACTCGTCGAGCCGTGCAGCCCGAGCAGGCGCACCAGCTCCGGCCGCATGAGGCCACTGTGCACGACGGCGAAGGAATCGTTCATGGCGACGACGATGTCCCCGATGCGTCCGGCCACGCGCTGCTCCACCGGGCCGAACCAGCCCTCGGCGATGACCTGCTCACGCGGCAGGACCCGGGCGCGGTCACCGACGCGCTCGCGCCACACCGCTGCCACGTCCTCGCTGGCACCGTCCATCGTGTAGAGCTGGATACAGCGCGGCTCGCCGCCCAGGTGCCGTACCCCGCCCATCAGGTCCGGCTCGTCGATGAGATCAAGCCGGTTCTCGTGCGGTATGTCGACCATGCCGTGGTCGGCCGTGACGACGACGAGAGTGTCATCGGGCACCCGGCTGACCAGTGACGCGAGTGCCGCGTCGACCGACTCAACCGCCTCACCCCACTGCCAGGACTGGCAGCCGTGGACGTGGCCGACCTTGTCGACGTCCCCCCAGTAGAGGTAGACGAGGGCCTTGGGCGTGGCCCGGACCGCGGCCAACGCCGCCGTCACCCGCTCGTCGAGCAGGCGTGCCGCGGTGAAGCGGGCACCTCGGAGCGCCGCGGTGGTCAGGCCCGATCCCTCGAAGTAGTGCGGCCCGACCATCGTGACCTCGACGCCGGCGTTGACCGCAGCCTCGAAGACGGTGCCATACGGCTGCCACGATCGAGGGTCCGGGCCGTCTTCCCACGACAGCTCGTTGACGAGCCGGTCCGACTGCGGATCCAGCACCTGCATCCCGACGAGCCCGTGCGCACCCGGTGGCAGTCCCGTGCCGAAGCTGCCCATCGAGGTGGCGGTCGTCGTGGGGAACCCGCAGGCGACGCGATGCGCTGTCGCGAGGCGCTCCCTCAGGAACGGAGCGTGCCCGCTGCGTTGCCGGAGCAGGTCGTGGCCCAGTCCGTCGACGAGGACGACCACGGCGCGGGCGGTCTCCGGCAGGTCGAAGACGTCCGATCCCGCATAGCGCCTGACCCCGAGCCGGTCCGCGACGGATGGCAGGACGGACGCCAGCGTCCCCTTCGACCAGTCCAGCGGCGGGGGCCCGACGTGAGTAGTCATCGGCTCCTCACGCCCGGACCGAGCCGCCAATGGCCCGGGACAGGTGCCGTGCGAAGGACAGCGCGCGCTCCACCGCGGCCTCGCCGTCTGCTGCCGCCGAGATCCGCAGTGAGATGTCGTCGGCAGCCACGGTTCCCTCGAAACCATGGTCGGCGGTGCAGTCGGGGTCACCGCACTGGGCCGGCAGGAGGTCCAGCCGGCTCACGGCACCCCACCCCAGGGTGAGCGTGATGTCGCGCGAGGGACTGTTCTGCACGAACCCCTCAGGCTCGGTGACGACATGGGTCACCATGACCCCGCGGACTGCGTCCAGGGGCACCGTCTCCGTCGTCGCCGTGGCCGTTGCCTGCGCGCCGGGCTCGGCGTGGTCGTCGGCGTGGGCGATGACGAGGCGGCGACTCGTCACGGCCAGGACCGTGACATGCCGCCGCACCGTCTCGTGGTCGAAGGTCGTCTCCTGGTGGACCAGGTGGGACACGACCTCGTCCCCTGCGAGCGCGGACTCGACCACATCGCAGACCAGTGCCGGGTAGTAGCCGGCACGAGTGATCGCCGCGGTGAGGTCCTCCGGAAGGGCCCGCTCCGGGTCCTGAGTCACGCGTCGCATGGGTACCATCCTTGCACCCGCTCGCAGATGCGCGTCCCGACTGCCCACATTCACCCGGCCGTTCCGCCAGGCGAGGCCAGCTCGAGGAACCAGGTCACGTGAGACTGCGGCGCCCGGTGTCCTTGCGGACCAGCGCGTGGCTGATGACGACCTCGGCCCCGAGCACGTCCACTCCCCCGGTCCACGCATTGACGGGGTTCAGCTCGATCGACGCCAGCTCGGGCAGGTCGTCCGTGAGGACCGACAGGCGTGCGATGAGATCGGCGAGTGCGGCCCGGTGCACGGGCGCGGCGCCACGGTGGCCCGACAGCAGCGGGGCGGCCCGGACGCCGTTGATGAGGTCGGCCACGTCGACGTCCGTCAGGGGCGGGATGCGGTGCGCGATGTCACCGAGCAACTCGGTCGGCGGTCCTGCGACGGAGAAGCTGACGACCGGTCCGAAGAGCGGGTCCTCGGTGGCCTTCAGCACGCACGACACCCCGGGCACCGCCATCCGCTGCACGACGAAGCGGTCGGCGCGGAGTGGGCCGAGCCGCTCGGTCAGCGAGGCGTGGGCATCACGGACGGCGTCGGCGTCTCCGAGGTCGGCCCGGACGCCGACCAGCCCTGGTTGATGGCGCACGATCGGGGAGGTGGACTTGAGGATGACCGGATAGGTCAGCTCGTCCGCAGCGGCGACCGCCTCCTCCACATCCGACACCTCGATGGCCGGCCAGGGCCTGATCCCGTAGGTGCCCAGCAGCTCGCGGGTCTCCTCTCGGGTGAGGGCACGTCCCTCTGGACTCGCCTCCAACCACCCGTCGAGGAGCGCGTCGGCACGCGCGCGGTCGATCCCGACGGGGGCCACCGGCACGCCACGATCCTTGGCCCGCCACTGCGCGTAGGTGGTGACAGACCGGAGGGCGCGAATCCCGTCCTCCGGCATCGAGTAGGAGGGGACGGACCGTTCCTGCCCGTCCGCGGCCGTGTACCGCATCCCGCCATCGACGCCACGCATGCCGAGGAAGGTTGCGACACAGGGTTTGTCATGTTTTGCCACCACGTGCTTCACAGCTTGGGAAACCTCCTCGTCGGGGGTCACGAGTGGAGGGATGAACGCTGCCACGACGCTGTCGACCTCGGGGTCGGAGAAGGCTGCGTCGAGTGCCTCCGCGAACTCCTCCGCCGATGCCTGTGGCAGCAGGGAGACCGGACCGTGCGTCACCTGCAGGCCCCAGCTCTCGGCCGCTGACGCGCTCAACGAACCGAGCGCGTCGGAGTTGCCGACGACTGCGACCCGGTGTCCGGTCGGCATGGGCTGGTGGAGGGTCAGCTGGGCGACGTCGAAGAGCTGGTGCACGTTCTCGACACGGATGACTCCCGCTTGTCGCAGGAGGGCGTCGAAAGCCTGCGGAGGTACGGCCGGGGTCCGGGTCCGGTGCCCGGGTGGGGCGGCGTACTGCGAGACGCCGGACGAGACGACGATGACCGGCTTCACCGACGCGAGGTGACGCGCGATCCGGGAGAACTTTCGCGGGTTGCCCATCGACTCGAGATAGAGGCCGACGGTCGTCGTGTCCTGGTCGTCGATCCAGAACTGCATGAGGTCGTTCCCGGAGACGTCGACCCGGTTCCCGGCCGACGCGAAGACCGAGATCCCGAGACCTCGCCGGGCCGCCGAGGCGAGTACTGCGACGCCGAGGGCGCCGCTCTGGGCGAACAGGCCCAGTCGCCCACGGCCGGGGATGATCGACGCGAGGGTGGCGTTGAGCCGGATACCGGGGTCGTTGTTGATGAGGCCGAAGCTGTTCGGTCCGACGATCCGCATCCCGGCGCCCCGTGCCGTCGTGCGCAGCCGATCCTGCAGGCGAGCGCCCTGCTCCCCGGACTCGGCGAAGCCGGAGGAGAGGACGAGCAGCGACTTGACCCCGGCCCGACCACAGTCCTCCACGACGTCGATGGCGTCCGCGGCCGGCACGACGACGACGGCGAGGTCGACGGGTCCCGGCGCGTCGAGGATGGTGGGATAGGCCCGCAGCCCCTGGATCTCCGCTGCCTCCCGGTGGATCGGGTAGAGCTCACCCTGGAAGCCCGCGTCGATGAGGTTGCGCAGGACGAGCGCACCGATCGAGTCCTCCCGGCGGCTGGCACCCACGATGGCAACTCGCTCCGGGTAGAGGATGGTCCGCATGCTCCGGGACTCGGCGCGGTGCTCGCGGGAGAGCTGAACCGCCTTGGACTGCTCGGTGGGCAGGATGTCGAAGGACAGGCCGACGACACCGTCCTCGATGTGGCTCGACACCTCGTAGCCGGCGTCCTTGAACACCATGAGCATCTTGCGGTTGTGCGGAAGGACCTCCGCCGTGAAGCGAGTGACGCCGACCTCCGGGGCGATGGCGGCGAGGTGCTCGAGCAGGACCGAGCCGATTCCCTTGCCCTGCATGTGGTCCGAGATGTTGAAGGCCACCTCGGCGCTCGTGGCGTCGATGCGGTCGAACCGGCCGACACCGACGATCTCCTCGTTGAGGATCGCGACGAGGGCGACTCGGTCGCGGTAGTCCACATGAGTGAACCGGTGGACGTCACGGTCGCTCAGCTCCCGGAGCGGGGCGAAGAACCGGAAGTAGGTGGACTCGTCGGACTGGCGGTTGTGGAACTGCCGCAACCGGTCCGCATCCGCGGGCGTGATCGGGCGGATGTGCGCAACGGTGCCGTCCCTGAGCACGACATCGGCCTCCCACTCGACGGGCGCCTTGGGCCAGGACTCGTCGTCCACGGCGCCCTCCGGACCTCCGTCGTCAGCCGGCTTGCTTGCCGAGGAGAGCTCGCTTCCCGCCATGCGCACATCGTGCCACGCTGCGCATGGTTGCGCCGCGAGGTAGCATCCGCCGGCACGTACCGTCAGAGGGGATCCACATGTCGCTCGAACCGCCCAGCAAGGAACCGGCCTCGCCAGCGGGCCCGGTCCTGCCACTACCACCGGAATCGGCTTCGGTTGCCCCACCGCCGTTCCCGGCTCCCCCTGGCTGGGAAGGCCCACCGGCATCCGCGTGGGCGACGCCGACGGTCATGCGCCGGACGGCCGGACTCGCCCTGGCTGTCGCTGTCCTCAGCGGGTTGTATGTCGTCCTGTCATTCGTCACGGCGCTCCTGGCGTTCCCGGCGGATGCCGCCTTCAGGTCAGAGGGCGAACTGGCTCCGGTCCACGTCGTCTACTCCTTGCTTGGACTTCCGCTGATCGCCAGCATGATCGCGGCATACGTCGTGACCAACGTGTGGTTGACGCGGGCCCGGGACAACGGGGACCTCATCACACCTCACTTCGCGCACCGGCGCTCGCGGATCTGGATCTGGCTTGGCTGGTTCGTCCCGATTGTCAGCTTCTGGTTCCCGCGGCAGGTGGTTGACGACGTCCATCGAGCCAGCCTTGGAGTTCGAGACGACAGCCACCATGTGGCCACAGGCCGCCTCAACCTCTGGTGGGCGCTGTGGATCGGCTCCATCTTCCTCGACCAGCTGGTGACCCGTCATTCCTTCGGCGCGAGCGCCACAGAATCCGGCATCGCTCCCGGTCTCGAGCTCGCGGCAGCGGTGGTACTGGCGGCGGCTCTCGTGCCGTGGCTGCTCGTCGTGCGCGGTCTGACTCGGATCCAAGAGGCTGCGACCGCCTGACCGCCCCAGCCTCCACGTCGCACTGGCCGCCGGCCGGTGCCAAGGTGTCGCCATGGAGTTCTCCGACGTCGTGCGGCGCCGTCGTATGGTGCGGCGCTACGACCCTGATCGGCCCGTTCCGCTTGAGATCGTCGAGCGTTGCCTCGCCAATGCGGTGCGCGCCCCGAGCGCCGGCTTCAGCCAGGGCTGGGACTTCGTCGTCCTCGCGGAGGACGACGATCGCGACTCGTTCTGGAGGGCCACGACGCCTGGGGACGGTCCGAGCGACAGCTGGCTCAGCGGCATACGAAATGCACCCCTGCTGATCCTGTGTCTGTCCGACAAGGACGCCTACCTGGACCGATATGCCGAGCCCGACAAGGGCTGGACCGATCGAGACGAGCGTCGTTGGCCGGTCCCCTACTGGGACATCGACACGGGCATGGCGGCGCTGCTCATCCTGCTCACCGCCGTCGACGAGGGGCTCGGCGGGCTCTTCTTCGGGGTGCCGCCGGCCCACCACGACGCCGTCAAGGTGGCCTTCGGCATCCCGTCCGGTCGCGCCATCGTCGGTGTCGTCTCCATCGGGTACGCGCTCCCCGGGCCGAAGAGCCCCAGCCTGCGGCGCCCCCGGCGGGGTGTCGAGGACGTCGCCCACTGGGGTCGATTCGGTATCGACTGATCCCCCGGACGACCTCCACGGCGTGGCAGGTGACGGCCCGGGGACGCCTTGCGCGAAGATGGGGTGTTCATCCAAGACAGCAAGGAGCCCGACCCGGCATGGCCCGACGCACCACCACCACGCCTCCACCTGAGGACTTCGAGGAGAAGATCGTCGGGATCGACGTCGAGGAGGAGATGCAGAACGCCTTCCTCGAGTACTCGTACAGCGTCATCTACTCGCGGGCCCTGCCCGACGCGCGCGACGGTCTCAAGCCGGTCCAACGGCGCATCCTGTACGGCGCCAACGAGCTCGGGCTGCGTCCCGACCGCGGCCACGTCAAGAGCCAGCGCATCGTCGGCGAGGTGATGGGCAAGTACCACCCACACGGTGACACGGCGATCTACGATGCGCTGGTCCGAATGGCGCAGCCGTTCACGCTGCGCCTGCCCCTCATCGACGGACACGGCAACTTCGGATCCCTCGACGACGGCCCGGCCGCGGCCCGCTACACCGAGGCCCGGCTCGCCGAGTCCGCGCTGCTCATGGTGTCGGGGCTCGACGAGAACACCGTCGACTACGTGCCGAACTACGACGACACGCAGTACCAGCCCGAGGTCATGCCGGCGGCTTTCCCCAACCTGCTCGTCAACGGGGCCTCCGGAATCGCCGTCGGCATGGCGACCAACATGGCACCGCACAACCTCGTCGAGGTGATCGGCGCGGCACGCCATCTCATCGCCAACCCGTCGTGCTCGCTGGACGAGCTGATGAAGTTCGTCCCCGGACCGGACCTGCCCGGCGGTGGGCGGATCGTCGGGCTCGAGGGGATCCGGGACGCCTACCTGACCGGTCGGGGGAGCTTCCGAACCCGCGCCACGGCCCGGGTCGAGAACATCACCCCACGGCGCAAGGGCATCGTCGTCACGGAGCTGCCCTATCTCGTCGGCCCCGAGAAGGTCATCGAGAAGATCCGTGACCTCGTCCAGAGCAAGAAGCTGCAGGGCATCAGCGACCTCAAGGACCTGTCGGACCGGGCCAACGGACTGCGCCTGATCATCGAGGTCAAGAACGGCTTCAACCCGGACGCCGTGCTCGAGCAGCTGTACCGGCTGACGCCGATGGAGGAGAACTTCGGCATCAACAACGTCGCGCTCGTCGACGGCCAGCCCCGCACGATGGGGCTCAAGGAGCTCCTCCAGGTCTATGTTGACTTCCGGACCGACGTGGTCCGCCGTCGCACGGAGTTCCGCCTCGGCAAGAAGGAGGAGCGTCTCCACCTCGTCGAAGGCCTGCTCATCGCGATCGTCGACATCGACGAGGTCATCCAGGTGATCCGCAGCTCGGACGACGCCGGCACCGCGAAGGCCCGCCTCATGGACGTCTTCGACCTGTCGGACCCCCAGGCCACCTACATCCTCGACCTCCAGCTGCGTCGGCTGACCAAGTTCTCCCGCATCGAGCTCGAGAACGAGAAGTCGGAGCTCGAGCGCACCATCGAGGAGCTGCGGGCCCTGCTGGACAGCGAGAAGCTGCTGCTCAGGCTCGTCTCCACCGAGCTCGCCGACGTCGCGAAGAAGCACGGGACGCCGCGCCGCACCGTCCTCCTGGAGAGCTCGGGCCAGGCCAGGCAGACCAGCACCACGCCGCTGGAGATCGCCGACGACCCGTGCTGGGTGCTGCTCTCGTCGACCGGGCTGCTCGCGCGCACGGGCAGTGCCGAGCCGGTCATCGCCGAAGGGGCCCGGTCCAAGCACGACGCGCTGGTGGGCGCCGTGCGCACGACCGCTCGAGGTGAGTTCGGCCTCGTCACGACCGCCGGCCGCCTGGTGCGGCTGTCGGCCCTCGAGCTGCCGACGCTGCCTCCGACGAACGGGGCGCCGAGTCTGGGCGGTGGCGCACCCCTTGCCGCCTATGTCGACCTGGCGAAGGCAGAAGAGCCCCTGACCATCGTCCAGATCGGGGCAGCTGCGCCGACCCTGGCGCTCGGCACGGCGGCCGGCGTCGTCAAGCGCGTCACCCCGGACGCTCCGAAGGGCAACGACTGGGACATCATCGGCCTCAAGGATGGTGACCGAGTCGTCGGCGCGGCCGTTGCCGACCGGGACGACCTGGATCTCGTCTTCATCACGAGTGACGCCCAGCTGCTCCGCTTCTCGGCGAAGTCCGTTCGGCCCCAGGGTCGGTCCGCTGCTGGAATGGCAGGCATCAAGCTCGGTCGCGATGCCCGGGCCCTGTTCTTCGGCGTCGTCGACTCGAGCCGCGAGGCCGTCGTCGTCACCTCGGCCGGCTCGTCGGGTGCACTGCCCGGCACGGAGGGCGGCTCGCTCAAGGTGACACCATATGCCGAGTACCCGCCGAAGGGTCGGGCCACCGGTGGGGTCCGGTGCCACCGCTTCCTCAAGGGCCACGACACCCTCGTCGTCGCGTTCGCCGGCAACACGCCGGCCCGGGCGGCGGCGGCCGGCGGGGTGGCCATCGATCTCCCTGCGGCGACCGCACGACGCGACGGCTCGGGCACCGAGACGAACACCGTCATCGCCGCCATCGCCGCCGCACCTCCCGTCTGATGCCTCCCCGCAAGCGCGCGGTCAAGCGCCCGCCCGATCCCCCGGCGGTGCCAGCGCCCCCACCCGAGGCTCCAGCACTGGTGGGCGAGGAGGCGGACCTTGGCCGGCACCCGGCCACCTCCGGTCACGCCAGGCCGGCGGAGGATGCCTGCTCGGTTCTCTGGGACCGGGACGGGACCAGTGCATTCGGCACCGCGGCCGGCGCCGTGTTCTTCGTCGTCCTCGAGCAGTCCGGTCCCTGGGGTCGGGTGGCCGCGCGGGAGTCACACCTCGGCGCGGAGCTCGGTGCCGAGCTCGACAGCCGGTGCGCGGACGCTGGGGGGAGGTTCATGCTCATCCGGCGGCCCAGCGGGCATCCTGACCATGACGGCCCTCGCCGCGTCTTCGTCGCCCACGCCGGCGTCCGGCCCGACGATGCGTGGATGGTGTCGGCGGATCTTGCCCGACCCGGGGACCTGCTCGAGCTCGACTGGTCCGCACTGGCCAGGGGCCACCGCGCGCTCGTGCGGGCCTCTCTTCCGGGGGCTGAGGATGCCGCGCCGCAGTTGCTGATCTGCACGAACGGTCGCCGCGACGTGTGCTGCGCCGTCCGGGGTCGTCCGCTGGCTGCCGCAGCCGCCAGACGCGCCCCCGAGCGGGTCTGGGAGGTCTCCCACACGGGTGGCCATCGCTTCGCCCCGACCGCCGTCCTGCTGCCCTGGGGCCAGGGCTTCGCCCGACTCGACGAGACGATGGCCGGCTGGGTCCTCGACGCCAGCAACACCGGGCACGTGCCACGGGAGCTCCTCGGCGGGATCCACGACCGCGGCCGGTCCCCGTTGCCGGCGGCGGCCCAGTGCGCCGAGTCCCACGTGCGTGCGCTCACCGGGGAGACTCGGCTCGGTGCGCTCCGGGCCGTCCCCAGCGACGACGCCGACGGCGCCGAGGGCGTCGAGGGCGCCGATCCCGTCATCGAGGTATCCCACGAGGACGGCCGCTCGTGGCGCGTCAGGGTGGGGCGTCGCCCCACCAGGGCCCAACGCCCCGAGTCCTGCGGCAAGGCCGCGATCGACGTGCAGGAGCTCGTCGGCGAGGTCATCGACGGTTCAGACCTCCCAGCGCACTGATCGGGCCGTATGCCGCTGGGCTCGGACCGCGGCGTCCGTGACCTTGTGCGCGGGGCCGGGTTTCGCCGACCCCGGTCACCAGGGCTTGGGATAGCTGCCGACGCCTCCCCCGGGTTCGACGCGATCGTCGGTGCCACGCTGCTCGTTGCGCTCGATGGTGTTCTTGCGCTGCTGCTCCCGCAACAGGTCCTGCTGCTCCTGGCTGGGGGCGTTGTTCGGATCGGGGATCGGCGTCGGCTGCGGCGTGGGCTGGCTCTCCTCGGGAGCCGGCTGCTGCTGCTCGCCGGGCTGCGGCTGGTTCTTCTCCTCCATCCGCTCCTGCGCCTGGTCGAGCTGTTCGCCGGTCTCGCCGCCCTCCGGCGCGTCGCACAGCGGCGGACGCTCTCGGGTGACCGCCAGGCCCTTCTCATAGAACTGACGCCACTCGTCGGTGCGCTCCCTCGCCTTCGCCTCGTCCCCGAGGGCCTCATAGGTCAGGCCGAGGTTGACCCGGACCTTGCACTCCTCGATGCCACCCTTGGGTACGAGCTCGAAGGCCTCCTCGAACCAGGGTCGGGCGAGCCCGAAGTGGCCACTCAGGACGTGTGCGTCGCCGATCGCGAATGGGGCCCGGAAGCGCTCGACGACGTTGACCCAGCCCTGTCGCTCGCCCCACGTCAGCGTGCGCGCCTTGTCGCCGGCCTGGTAGCCGGCAAGGGTCTGGTCGTGCACGGCGTTGAGAGTCATCAGACGCGCGGCGCCGAGGACGATGAGCAGCACGAGCGGCGCCGAGGCCAGCAGCAGGCGGCGTCGCAGGGCCCGGCGGGCGGGAGTGCGGGGGGCGCGGAGCCGACCGGTCGGACCCGCTTCGGGGCCTGACGGCGGGCTGGGAGGCGGGGTGGTCAGGGTGCTCACGTCGCCCTCCTCCGGCCACGGGTCTGGACCAGGCCAGCGAGGCCCGCACCCATCTCCCACAGGGCCACCCCGACGACTCCGACGAGCAGGGGCCAGTAGAGCTCTCGGCGGGTGCTGACGCGTTCGCGTTCGAGCTCCTCGGTCGATCCGTAGCGGGCGAGGTCGACCGAATCCACGGCAGGCAGCACCGACTCGCCGGCGACACGGTGCAGGTAGGGCAGGCCGAGCTGCTGGGACAGCTGCTCAAGGCGGTCCTCGTCGATGACCGAGACCGCGTCCTGCCCGGTCGTCGGGTCCTGGATGTACGACGGCGACACGTCATAGCGCGCGCGGGTCGACTTCATCCGACCACCGTCGGAGGTGCCGTACCCCAGCACCGCGCCGCCCTGGATGAGACCAGCAGGGATGGTGAAGGGTGGCGGCTCACCGGCCGCGGTCTGCTCGCCGTCGCCGAGGTAGAACACGATGCGCCCTCGCTCGGGGTGGCGCTCGCTGCTCTGCTCGAGCAGTCTCGTCAGGCGCTCGTTGGCCTCTGTCACCGACGACCCCTGCGAGTACTCGGACGCCTCCGGCAGGAGTGTGGCCACGGCAGCATCGAGAGCGGTCGTATCCGTCGTCAGGGGCAGGCGCACGCGCGCCTCCTGGTCGAAGGTCAGGATGGAGAACCGCGCCCCCGAGAGCGCGAGCGCCAGGTCTGCGATGTCGCCGCGCACGCCCACGAGGCGCGGAGCCTCGCCACCCCAGTCCTCGGCGATGATGCTGCTCGTCGTGTCGACGACGAAGTAGACGTTGAGGTTCGCCGCCGTGGCCTCCGCCTCGTCGCCGGGGACCCCTGGCCGCATTGCCGCCACACCGAGCAGGACCACGACTGCCGACAGGCGCCAGTGGCCGGCGCGAGACTCGCCAGGCACACCTGTCTCGCTCGGGTGCCACCACACGGCCACGAGGGCGGTCACCGCCAGGACACCCAGGACCCACAGGGGCGCGATCGGCAGGAAGGTCACGAACCCCACCTCCGGCTGGCCGCGACGACGCCGGCCAGACCGAGTCCAGCGAGCGCGATCGGGACCGCGGGACTGTCCGTCAGGATCCGTCGGGCGGCGGCGTCGATGACGGTCGCCTCCTGGGCCTCCACCGCCCGGACGATGCGCTCGACGGCCGTTCGGTCTCTCATGGCGTAGTACTCGCCCGCCGTCGACTTGACCAGCGCCCGCATCTCGACCGCCTGCTCGTCGTGGCCGCTCTCCTCGGGGTTCAGCCCGTAGACGCGCACGGAGCGCAGCTTGGCGAGCTCGATCGCCTCGTCGAGGTCGATGATCGGCCGGCCGGCCAGCTCGTTGTCGGTCGCGAAGACCACTGAGCGAGCTCGTCGGGTGTCGACCCGGTCGAAGCTCGACACGCAGGAGGTGAGTCCGTCACCAATGAGCGAGGTGCCGAGACCGTTGAACGTCCCTGCGAAGAAGTAGTCGACCTCGGGGTCGCCCGCGAGGGCACGCAGGGCGATGTCCAGCTCGTCGCGAATGAACTCGTAGTCATCGGTGAGGGGGAAGACCGTGGCCGCGGAGGAGTTGAAGATGACCAGGCCGATCCGCTCCCCCTCGAACTGGGTGGCGAGCGTCATGAAGGTCCGCACCAGCTCGGCGTCGTAGGCCGCCATCGACCCCGAGATGTCGAGGCAGAGCACGACGTCGCGGTTGCGGGTCTCCGGGCGCTCGACCGCCACGTCAACCGGACGGGCCGCGCCGATGAGCGCGGCGCCCCCGAGCAGGGTCGCACTGGTCGCGAGCACGAGCATCCGGATCCGATGACGGCGCAACGCGCGCCGGTACTCCGGAAGGCCGGTCAGGAGCGAGGTGTTGGCGACCGGCTCGGCGGAGGTGCGGGACCGTGCTGCCACCAGGCGGTACACCACGAGGGCCCCGATGATCACGATGGCGGCCCCGACGCTCACGAGGGCGGGATACCTCAGCTCCATCGGGCCACCACCTCTTTGGCGACCAGGGCGGCGCCCGCGACGGTCTCGGTGAGCCGTGGTGCGAACTCACCCGGGTAGAGGACGCCGACGACCCGCGACACGGGGCTGAGGCGTGCGCCCGAGTTGGTCAGGTCGGTCAGCGTCATCGTCGGGGCATGGATGCCCGAGACCTCCTGCACGAAGTGGCGGACGAGGACGCTCACCTGCTGGTGAGCGCGTCGTTGGGTGATGAGCCCTCCCTCGGCCTGCGCGACGACCAGGTCGATCTGGCGCGAATAGTCGGCCCGGAGCCTGGTGAGCCGGTCCGGAGCGATCCTGGGTGGGACGATGATGGGCCGCGAGCGCGTCGACCACCAGACCCAGGCGTACCAGGCGAGGACCACGGCAAGGAGCGCGACGCCGATCCAGAGCCAGCGACCGGAGTAGGGGTCTGGCGCATAGAAGCCGGGGGGCGGGGGGTCAGCCGCTCGCACGACGCTGCCTCTCCAACAGGGCGAACACGGCCGTGAGGACGTCGTCGCTGGAACCGACTCGCGTGTGGTTGATCGCTGCCGCATCGAGCACCGCGTTGGTCGCCCGTACGCGTGCGGCGACCGCCTCCGCGTAGGCCGCCTTGACGCGCGTGCTCGTCCGCACCAAGGTCGGCAGGGTGTAGTGGTCGGCCACGTCGATGGTCGTGCGGGCCGCATCGACGGACGTCGGGTCGGCGTCTTCGACGGTGATCCACAGGATCTCGTGCTGGACGTGGAGGCGCCGCAGGAGGTCACTGAGACCGGGGTCCAGCTCCACGTCGTCGGCCACGATGAGCAGGAGCAGCCGCCGACGCACGTTGCGCACGATCCACTGCAGCTGCGTCGTCAGGTTGCTCTGCTCGCCGTCCACTGTCGTCGCCGTGTCGATGGCGCGCAGCAGCCGCTCGAGGTGGGCCTCGTTCCCCCGCATCGGGTGGGCGACCGTGCTCATCGCGTCGCCTCGGACGAGACCGACGAGGTCTCCGTGCCGCTGGGCGAGGTAGCCCACGAGCCCGGCCGCGACGATGGCCACGCTCTTCTTCGGCTCGCCGCCCCCGGCAGCCGCGGCCATGCCGCGGCCCGTGTCGATGACGAGCATGAGGTTCTGCTTCCGCGTCGCCACGTACCGGCGCACGAGGGGTGAGGTGTGCCGGGCCGTCGCCTTCCAGTCGATGTCGCGAACCTCGTCTCCCGGCACGTAGTCCCGCAGGTCGTCGTAGTCGAGGCTGCGGCCGTGGAAGACCGACGCGAACTCCCCCTCGAGCAGGTTGCGCGAGCGGCGCCGCGAGTGCACGAAGAGCTTGCTCTTCACCCGGGTCAGCAGCGGCGTCGCCATGACGTGCCCCGCCCTCAGGGCGTGCGAATCCCGCCCACCATGGCGTCGATGACGCGCTCAACGGGCAGGTCGTCGGCGACCGCTTCAAAGCCCAGGATGACCCGGTGCCGCAGGACCCGGTGCACGAGCGCCTTGACGTCGTCGGGGACGACGTGGTTGCGCCCGTCGATGAGCGCCCGCGCGCGGGCTGCGCTCGTGAACGCGATGCTCGCCCGGGGGCTGGCCCCGAAATGGACGTAGGAGGCCAGATCCGGGTCGATGTAGTCGGTGGGATGCCGCGTGACATAGCCGATGCCGACGATGTAGTTCACGATCGCCGGGTCGACGTAGACGCGCCCGACCAGGCTCTGGAGGCGCTTGACGTCGGCGATGCCCACGACCGGCTCGGAGTGATGGGTGAAGATGCCGGAGTCGATCCGGCGCAGGACCTCGGCCTCCTCGGCGGGAGACGGGTAGTCGAGGACGTCCTTGAGCATGAAGCGGTCCATCTGTGCCTCGGGCAGCGGATAGGTGCCCTCCTGCTCGATGGGGTTCTGGGTGGCGAGCACGAGGAACGGGTCGGGCAGCGGGTAGCTGTGGTCGCCGATCGACGTCTGTCGCTCCTGCATCGCCTCGAGCATGGCCGACTGGGTCTTGGCACTGCTCCGGTTGATCTCGTCGAGCAGCACGAAGTTGGCGTGGACCGGCCCTAGCTGCGTCTGGAAGGCGCCCGTCTGCTGGTTGTACACCTGCGTGCCGACGATGTCGCTGGGCAGCAGGTCCGGCGTGCACTGGATGCGGTGGAAGGTGCCGCCGACCGCGTGTGCGATCGTCTGGGCGGCCGTCGTCTTCGCCAGCCCCGGGACGCTCTCGAGGAGCACGTGGCCACCGGTCAGCAGGGCGATCAGCAGGGTCTCCTGCAACCGGGACTGCCCGACCACCCTGGCGGTGAACGCCGACGAGATCCTGGCGATGGCGGCCGCCGCCCACTCCAGCTCAGGCGGCTCGAGGTAGCGCATGGGTGCGGGAGCGGCGGAGGTGCCGAACCCGGCACGATGGTTGCCCGTCGCGTTGTTCTCACCGGGCATCGATCTCGGGGCGGGATGCGGCGCGCCGGGCGGGGCCGCCGCGCGTGGTGGGTGGCGCGCCTGATCGGTGCTCCCGGTGCTCCCGGTGCTCCGGTGATCCTCCACCATGGTCCCCTTCCCGATGCCCAACCAAGGCCCAACCAAGGCTTACCCAGACCTGCTGAGCCGCCCGTCCTCTCGCGCCTCTCCCTATCCGACGCCGTCCGGAGCCAGTCGGCTCACTCGCGTGCACCGTCATCGTAGGCACGGGGCACGTCAGACTGCGCGCGGTTCGCCATCCTGTGGACGGCTCTGCCATCAGACAGGACCCGCCGCCACGGGGGGCTCAGGCGTCGATGCGTTCCCGGTCGACCTCGGCAGCAGACCCGATGATGAAGTCCTTGCGGGGGGCCACCTCGTTGCCCATGAGCAGCTCGAACGTGCGCTCGGCAGCCTCGAGGTCACGCATGGTGACCCGACGGAGCGTGCGATGACGCGGGTCCATCGTCGTGTCGGCCAGCTGGTCCGCGTTCATCTCGCCCAGGCCCTTGTACCGCTGCATCGGCTGCTTGATCTTCTTGCCGCCCTTCTCCAACCGGGCCAGGGTGCGACGCATCTCGAGCTCGTTGTACGTGTAGATGTACTCGTTCTTCTTGGCCCCTGCGTTGATGACTTCGATCCGGTGCAGGGGCGGCATGGCCGCGTAGACCCGGCCCGCCTCGACGAGTGGGCGCATGTAGCGGAAGAAGAGCGTCAGCAGCAGGGTGCGGATGTGGGCGCCGTCGACGTCGGCGTCGGTCATGATGATGACCTTGCCGTAGCGGGCGGAGTCGAGGTCGAAGCTGCGCCCCGACCCGGCCCCGATCACCTGGATGATCGAGGCACACTCGGCATTCTTGAGCATGTCGGAGACGGACGCCTTCTGGACGTTGAGGATCTTGCCGCGGATCGGCAGCAGCGCCTGGAACTCGGAGCTGCGGGCCTCCTTGGCCGTCCCCATCGCGGAGTCGCCTTCGACGATGAACAGCTCGGAGCGGTCGACGTCTGTCGTGCGGCAGTCCCGAAGCTTGGTCGGCAGCGTGGAGCTCTCCAGGGCGTTCTTGCGACGCTGCGTCTCCTTGTGCAGGCGCGCGCTGATGCGCGACTTCATCTCGGAGACGACCTTCTCGAGCAGCAGCGCCGACTGGGCCTTGTCGCCCCGCTTGGTCGAGGTCAGGCGCGCGGTCAGCTCGGTCTCGACGACGCGGGCGACGATCGCCCGGACCGCGTTGGTCCCGAGGACCTCCTTGGTCTGCCCCTCGAACTGCGGCTCCGCGAGCCGCACGGTCACCACAGCGGTCATGCCGGCGAGCACGTCGTCCTTCTCCGGCTTGTCGTTGCCGACCTTGAGCCGCCGCCCATTGAGCTCGAGCTGGCGCCGGAAGACCTTCAACAACGCCTGCTCGAAGCCAGCCACATGCGTGCCGCCCTTGGGCGTCGTGATGATGTTGACGAAGGACTGCATCCGCACGTCGTAGCCCTGGCCCCAACGCAGCGCGATGTCCACGACGCACTCGCGCTCGAGCTCGGTGGGCGTCATGTGCCCCTCGTTGTCGAGAATGGGCACGGTCTCCTTGAAGGTGCCGGCACCCTCGAGTCGCCACACGTCGGTGATGGCCGCGTCCGGGGCGAGGAACTCGACGAACTCGGCGATGCCCCCGTCGTGGTGGAACACCTCCTCGACCGGCCCCTCCGCTGCCGGCGTCCCCGGGAGACCGCGCTCGTCCCGGATGACGAGCCGCAGGCCGGGGACGAGGAACGAGGTCTGGCGGGCCCGCGCGACGAGCGCGTCGTAGTCGAGCACGGCGCCCTTGAGGAAGATGTGCGGATCGGGCCAGAAGCGGACCCTGGAGCCGGTCACGCCGCGCTTGGCCTTGCCGATGACAGGTAGCGTGCTGCGCTTCTCGTACGGAGCGAACCCGGCCTCGGGCGAGCAGGTCGGTCCCGCATCGGTGAACACCCCCGGCTCGCCCCGCCGGAAGCTCATGCCGTAGGTCCTGCCGCCCCGGTCGACCTCGACGTCGAGGCGCGCGGACAGCGCGTTGACGACCGAGGCACCAACGCCGTGGAGTCCCCCGGTCGCGGCATAGGACGTGCCGCCGAACTTCCCGCCGGCGTGCAGCTTGGTGAAGACCAGCTCGACCCCCGACAGGCCGGTCCGCGGCTCGGTGTCGACCGGGATGCCGCGGCCGTTGTCGCGGACCTCGATGGATCCGTCCTTGGCGAGGATCACCTCGATGTGGTCACAGACCCCGGCGAGTGCCTCATCGACCGCGTTGTCGATGATCTCCCAGAGGCAGTGCATCAGGCCCCGCTGGTCGGTGGAGCCGACGTACATGCCGGGCCGCTTTCGCACGGCCTCGAGTCCCTCGAGGACCTGCAGGTGGCGCGCGGTGTAGTCACCGTTGCCGTTCGGGGCGGGGCGGGAGGCGGAGGCCAAGGTGGGTGATCACTCTCTCATCGGTGCGGCGGGCCGGTCGTCATGGTCGGCACCGGAAGCCTAACGACCCGAGCCGATGTTGCTGAGCAGGCTCGCGGCGGGGGCCCCGAGTGGGTAGAGGTCACGTAACGATCCGGGCATGGCGCAGGCCATGGGCACCCGGCCTCCCGCCCGGGAAGGAATCGGCGTGGTTCACTGTTGGAACATCCAGGCGCACGACAGAAGGGTGATGGAGCCCGGCAGGGCAACGGAATTCTTTGGTCGGGCGTCTTGGTCTATGACAGGGTTCAGTCTCGGCTGAACCCCAAGAGGGTGGAGAGAAGGCGAGCATGATGACCACAGCACTGGCAACCGAACTGACCGCGTCCGACCGGTGCGACCGCTGCGGTGCCCAGGCATACATTCGTGCCCGTCTCGTCTCCGGCGGGGAGCTGCTCTTCTGTGCCCATCACGGCCGTCAGCACCTCCCGGCTCTCATGGACAAGGCCATCGACATCCATGACGAGAGCGATCGCCTCCACGACACGTCGACCGCGGCGGACGAGCGCTGATCTGACGACGCGACCTGAGCTGGCACTCCTTGGCGTGACGTGGATGACCTGATCACGTGATCACGGCCACGAACGTCCTGGTCCTGCTCGCCATGCTGGTGGGCACGGTGGGAATCGTGCTTCCGGTCCTTCCCGGTTTGTTCGTCGTCTGGGCGGCAACGCTCCTCTGGGCGGTCGAGATGCACTCGACCACGGGGTGGACCGTCTTCTGGGTCGCCACCGCCATCTACGCGCTGGGTCTCGTGACCCAGTACCTCGTCCCCGCCCGACGGATGCGGGCGACGGGCGTAGACACCAAAATCATCGCCCTGGCGCTGGTCGCGGCCATCATTGGCCTGTTCGTCATCCCGTTGCTCGGGGCGCCGATCGCGTTCGTCGGCGCCGTCTACGTCATGGAGCGGTTGAAGCGTGGGACCCACGAGCGCGCCTGGGCGGCGACGCGGCAAGCGGTGCGTGCGGTCATGCTGAGCATGGGGATCGAGCTGCTGACGGCGCTGCTCATCATCGTCACGTGGGTCGTGGGCGTCTTCGTGACGAGCCCGTAGTCCCCCGTCGGTCGTGCCGAGGGAAAGCCCTCATTCAGGCCGTATGCCGCTGGGCCGGCTCAGCGGCGACGGTGTCCTACCACTGGTCGTGGCGTCGCTTGTCCCAGCGCTCCTCGAGCCGATCCATGAAGGTGCCGGACTTGCCGCCCGAGGCACGTCCCTTGGTGCCCTTGCGGGGGGTGGCTACACCGTCCGGACCGACCGAGCCGAGCGCCGGCTTGGCCGGAGTGATGGCCCAGACAATGCCGGCGACCATGGCCGCAAACCCGACCGCGCCGAGCCAGATGCTCGAGCTCATCGCCGCGAAGACGATCAGGGCCAGGCCGACGATTCCCGCGGCGACGCCAACGACGATGCGTCCTCGACCCAGTCCGCGCGACTTCGTCTTCTCGATCCGCGATGCGAATCGCGGGTCCTCGGCGTAGAGGGCCTCCTCCATCTGGTGGAGGAGTGCCTCCTCGTGATCCGAGAGTGCCACCTGGCACCTCCCTGTCCTGCGGTGTTGTCGACTCCACCCGGTTACGACTGCTTGTCGTAGCGGGTTCTCCTCTTCAGGATAGGTCCCGCGGCGCGTCCTGTGAACTGGTAGGCCCGTACCCAGCGTGCCGATCCGGTATCAGGCTCGCTGGTCGCACGGCCCCAGCGCCGAAACGGGCACTGGCACGGTCCACCGCCCGGTCGGCCTCGCGCCACCCGTGCTCGGGCTCGTCCAATGTTGATTGGATCGGTGCGGCCGTGGCCGGGACGAGGCCCTCGAGCCTGACGCCCACGAGCCGGATGCGGGCTCGCTGCAGTCCGAGCCGATCGAACAGCTCCCGGGCAGTGGCGAAGATCTCACGAGAGACATCGGTGTGATGGCGCAGGGTCTTGGATCTCGTGATGGTCGTGAAGTCCGAGAACCGGACCTTGATGGAGATGGTCCGACCGGCCATCCCCGCCGACCTGGCCCGCGCAGCGGTCCGGTCGGAGAGGCGGAGCAGCTCGCGGTGGATGCGGACGGGGTCGTCGATGTCGTGCGCGAACGTCTCGTCTGCCCCGATCGACTTCTCGCGTCGCTCCGGGACGACGGCCCGCGGGTCCCGGCCCCAGGCCAGGTCGTGCAGGTTACGCCCGGCGACGTCACCGAGGGCGCGCTGGAGGGTCTCGAGAGGGGTGTGCGCCAGATCCGCCACCGTGCGCAACCCGAGGCGGTGCAGGTGCTCCTCCGTCTTGTCGCCAACCCCCCAGATGGCGCCGACGGGCAGCTGGTGGAGAAACGAGACGGTCTCGTCTCGCGGGACCACGATGAGCCCGTCCGGCTTGGCCACGGCGGAGGCGAGCTTGGCCACGAACTTCGTCGAGGCGACGCCGACGGAGCACGTGATCCCCTGCTCGTCGGCGATCGTGTCCCGCAGCTGCTCGGCGATCCGGGTCGGTGGGCCGAGGCGGCGGACGGCGCCCGACACGTCGAGGAAGGCCTCGTCCAGGGACAGCGGCTCGACGTGCTCCGTGACTGCGGCGAAGGTGGCCATGACTGCGTCGGAGATCGCTGCGTAGCGCCGGTGGTCCGGCGCGATGACGACCGCCTGCGGGCAGAGCCGACGGGCCCGGGCCATGGGCATGGCCGAGGCGACCCCGAAGGCCCGCGCCTCGTAGGTCGCGGAGAGCACGACCGATCGACCGCCGGCACCGCCGATGATGACCGGTTTGCCACGTAGGTCCGGTCGGGAGATGAGGGATGCGGACGCGTAGAAGGCGTCCATGTCGACGTGCAGGATCGTGCAGCCGGTGTCGTCCGGCGGCCCCTCCTCGGTGCGCGAGGGCGCGGTGAACTGGCGTCGGCTCATCCGCCCACCACCGCCTGACCCGCCAACTCACGGCCGGACCGGCGTGCGAGGTCAGTCGCGGCGGGCGACGAGGTGCAGTCCATTTCCGAGCGTGCGCAGGAACTCACGTCCCGGCGCGGCCACGAGGAGCTCGTCGAGCTCGGCCAGCGCGGCCCGGTCGGCGTCGGAGTCGACGAGGGATGCGGGAACGAGGTGTCCCAGGATGTTGGTCCCCCGGACCTGGGCCACGGTGAGACCGGCGCCGGCGAGCAGCTCTTCGACCAGGTCGAGGTCGAAGCGCCTCGGCAACGGGTCGGTACGGCCCCATCGTCCGTCGACACCGGTGAGCGCGGCCCGCGCCTGGGCGAACTCGCCGGCGATGGCCTTGGCGAAGACGACCGCGAGGCGACCCGCCACGAGCAGCGAGAGGGTGCCGCCGGGGCGCAGCGCGTCCGAGATGGCGCGGAGTGTTGCGGCTGGGTCGTCGACGAACTCGAGGACGCCGTGGCAGCAGACGAGGTCGAACCGGTGCCCTGCGAGCACGCTGGCGAGGGAGTCGCCATCACCCTGGATCGAGGTGAGGTTGTCGTGGACACCGGCCTCACGGGCCCGCCGCGCGAGGGCCGCGAGCGCGTCGGGGCTCGGATCGACGACGGTGACGCGGTGGCCCTCCGCGGCAAGGGGGACGGCGACGCCTCCGGTGCCACCACCGAGGTCGAGCACGTCGAGCTGGCGGCCGATGATGCGAGCCTCCTCGTCCGCGTGGGCCCGCACCGAGGAGACCACGGCGGAGGGCCGGGCCCCGGCGCGGCGCTGCGGATGCTGCTCGTCTGGCACGGCGTCCTCCGGGTCTGGCGGCACGGTTCTGGCACGTTCACCCTAGTGCCCTGCGCTTCCCGGACTCGCGTGCCACAGCTTGCGCGGTGGCCCTTCTGGCACGTCCGAGGGCACGAGCCCTGATGCGCTCGCGGCGCTCCGGGAGCCTCGGACGTCGGCCCCGGCGGGACGGATGTCGGCGTAGGGGGATTGCTTGAAACCGGAGGCGTGGACGAGCACGCGGCGCCCGGCGGGTGTCTCGCCGACTCCGAGGGGACGGGTCCGGCCGCCGACGTCCTGATCGATGCCCTGGTCGACGTCCTGGCTGTCGAGCGCGCCCGCTCGTTCCCGGGCGACGCAGTCAGCCGCCTCGATGGCGTCACGGACGGCGGCGATCCCGCCTGCGGTCCAGGCGTCCTGCAGGGCGCTCAGCTCCCAGGCACCCGTTGCGCGGATCGACAGGCCCTTGGGGCCGGTGCGTCGCACGATGCCGCGGCACAGGAGCAGCCACGAGTGGAAGACCGTCGAGGCATAGGGCCCCTGCACGTCCTCGAAGAAGGTGAGGTCAACCGGACCGGTCGCGTCGTCGAGGGTGAGGAAGACGACGCGGTGGCCGGAGCGGATCGGCGGGGTCTGGGTCGCGACCTTGACCCCCGCGACCAAGACCTCGCGGCCACTCCGACCGGACAGCAGCCCGTCGGCCCGGGTCACCCCCAGCGCATCGAGCATCGGGACGTAGAAGTCGACGATGTGACCGCTGGCATCGAGGCCGAGCACCTCGAGCTCCGCGCGCACCCGCTCCGGGCCGGTCATCTCCGGCAGGCCGCTCGTTGCGGTGAGCCGGGGCGTGTCCCCGAGGTCGAGCGCCAGCTGGACCGGCACGTGGGACGGCACGGTGGCCGGCCCCTGGGACTGCGCCGCGGCCAGCGCCCGGATGTCGCCTGACTCGGACACCGAGGTGACCCGTCCCCGTTTGGGCCCTCCGTTGGACCCCCGGTGGGACCCTCCATGGGTTGCAGTGCGAACGCCCTGCGCGGTCGGGCTGCGCCGCGCCGCGCCTCTCGTCGACCGGCGCTGGGACGCGGACCACCGGTCGAGCTCGGCGACGTGCAGGAGCAGGTCCCGCCGGGTCACCCGGCCGCGGCGTCCCAACCCGCTGCGGAACCCGGCCACACCACGCCGGCCTGATCCGCCCGTACCTGATCCACCCGTACCTGATTCGCCCGCGCTGGTCCGGCCAATGATGGGTCCGCCCGTGACGATGTCGTGGATCGAGTCGAAGGCACCGGCCAGGACGAGACGCTCCGCCACCGGCCGGGACACGTGGGCGCGTTGCCAGAAGTCGGAGAGGCTGGAGTAGGGCTGGCCGGCGACGATGCTCGCGACCTCGAGGTCGGTGATGCCGTGCACGTCGGCCAGCGCGAGCCGGATCGCCTCGCCGCCGTCCTCGGTGCGCTCGAAGCGGTACTCCCCCGTCGAGACGTTGACGTCGAGCCCGAGAACCGTGATGCCGAAGGCCCGAGCGTCGTCGAGGATGAGCCGCTTGGGGTACATGCCCGGGTCATGGGTGAGGACCCCCGCGAGGAAGGCGGCCGGATGGTGGGTCTTGAGCCACGCAGACTGGTACGTCGGCAGGGCGAAGGCGGCGGCGTGCGCCTTGCAGAAGCCGAAGGATGCGAAGGCCTTGAGGACGTCCCAGATCCGGTCGACGTCAGCCGGGTCGTAGCCCCGGGCCAGGGCCGCAGGTCGCCACCACTTCTCGACCTCGTCCTGTCCCGCCAGTGACCCCAGTGCGCGGCGGACCTCGTCAGCCTCGGCGAGGGTCACCCCGGTCGTCTCGGCGACGAGCTCCAGGACCTGCTCGTGGAAGACGACGACCCCCTCCGTCTCCTGGAGAGCGGGCACGAGCGACGGGTGGAGGTACAAGGGCTCCTTCCAGCCCTGCCTCGCGTTGAGGAAGGGGATGATCATGTCGCTCTTGACCGGCCCCGGCCGGAAGAGGGAGATGTCGATGATGATGTCCTCGAAGGTCTGCGGCCCGAACTTGCCGATGAGCTCGCGCTGACCCGGGCTCTCGATCTGGAAGCAGCCGAGGGTCCGGGTCGACCGGATCAGCTCGAAGGTCGGCTCGTCGTCGAAGGGCACCTGGGTCTCGTCGTCGAGGTCGATCCCCGCCCCGTCGACTCGCTCCACTTCCGCCACCGCGTGGGCCATCGCAGACTGCATCCGGATGCCGAGCACGTCGAGCTTGAGCAGGCCCATCGCCTCGACGTCGTCCTTGTCGAACTGGCTCATCGGGAAGCCGAGCCAGCTCGCCTCGACCGGGGTCCGGTCGAGCAGCCCCGAGTCGGACAGGATGACCCCGCACGGGTGCAGGGCGATGTGGCGCGGCAGGCCGTCGAGCCGCTCGACGATGTCGTACATCAGCTGGAGCCGCGGCACGTCCAGCCCGCTCGCGCGCAGCTCGGGCAGCTCGGCGAGGGCGTTACGGACGTTGCGGGCGGCGATGTGCGGAAACGCCTTCGCCATCGCGTCGATCTCCTGTGGCGGCAGGCCCAGGGCCGCACCGGCGTCGCGGATCGCGTGGCGCACGCGATAGGTGTCCATCATCGACACGCACGTCACCCGTTTGCCGCCGAAGTGACCGAGGATCCGCTCGTAGATCTCGGTGCGGCGCGCGGACTCGACGTCGATGTCGATGTCGGGCAGCTCGGCCCGCAACGGTGAGCAGAAGCGCTCCATGAGCAGGCCGTGGCGCATCGGGTCGACCCCGGAGATACCGAGCAGGTAGTTGACCACCGAGCCGGCCCCTGACCCGCGCGCCGCGACCCGGACCCCCATCTCCCGGATGAGATCGCAGACCTGCGCCACGGTGAGGAAGTACGTCGCATAGCCGAGTGTCTCGATGACGTCCAGCTCGTCCTCGAGCCGCTCGCTGACGGCCGCGAGCTGCGCGCCCGTGTGGTCGGGATAGCAGGTCGCGATCGACTCGCGGCACCGCCGTGCGAGGACGGCCTGCGGACTGATGCCCTCACGGATGCCGAGCACGTCGGGCTCGGGCAGGTGGACCGAGCCGATCCCGAGGTCGGCGCGGGGGTCCTGGATGCACGCGGTCGCGATCGTCGTCGTCCGGGCGATGAGCTCGGCAGCCCGCTGCCGGGCGAGCGCACCCCCGCCGACGAGGCCGGGGCCGGAGACCTGGACGACGTCACGCGCCAGCGCGTGCATGACAGGGGTCGGCGAGAGGTGCCCCGCCGTCGTCACCCGGTCGAGGTGGCGCGCATCGAGGGCGACCAGGCGGCGGGCCGCGTCGAGGACGTCGACGATGGCGGCATCCTGGGGATCGGCGTGCCGGACCGCTGCGGTGATCACCGTCGGCACTCCGAGCTCCGTGGCCAGCGCGAGCATTCGACCGGCCTGCCCGAGGCTGCCGGGCAGGTGCTCGGGACCACCGTGGCAGACGATCTCGACGACGAGTCCGTCCCTCGGCAGCAGCTCGCGCCACCGCTCGAGAGTGGCCCGGGCGAGGGACTGCTTCCGGGCGAGCACCGCACGGCCGACGTCCGAGTCCGGGCCGAGGAGCACGACCAGCCGGGACGGCTCGGCAGCCTCGGCCGCACCGGCAGCACCGGCAGCCCGGGAGTGCTCGGCGAGCAGGCGTGCGGTGACCACCGGGTTGCCGCGTTCGCCGCTCAGGTGGGTGTCCGTGACGAGACGGCAGAGCGCGGCCCATCCGGCGCCCGGGGCCAGGCCGGTGCGGCTCCCTCGGGCCAAGACGGTCACCCTGGGCAGACGCGGGTCGACGAGGGCACCACCTCGCACCGGGGTTCGCCCTCGTGCGGCGCCGCGAGCTCCTCCGCCCGGCGCTCCTCCCGGATAGCGACGCGGCTCGATCGGGTCCGGGCCGAGGGCAAGGTCGACCCCGAGGATCGGGCCGACTCCCCGCTCCATGCAGGCCGTGACGAACTTGACCGCGCCGTAGAGCCCGTCGCGGTCGGTGAGCGCAAGCGCAGGCTGGCCGAAGGCGACGGCCCGCTCGACGAGCTGCTCCGGCTTGGCCGTGCCGTATCGCATCGAGTAGCCCGACGCGACGTGCAGGTGGACGAAGCTGTCGGTCATCGGACCGGTGGCGCCCCGCGGAGCGGCGTGGTCAGCTCGGGCAGCGGCACGGTGATCGGGACCCCGAGGATGCCCTGGACGATCTCGAGGAACATCTCCGCCTGACGGAGCAGGTCATCCGCCTCGCGGGCCGGGATCCACCCACCTCGGTCGATGATCGACCGGTGGGCGGAGCAGGCGGCGAAGAAGGCCGCCCACTCCGCCAGCTCGGGGGCGATTCCCGGCAGGACCTGCCAGACGCTCCGTGGCCGGGATCGCGGAGACGGGGTGATGCGTGCCGCCACGAGAGCGGCCGCAGCACGCAGCGCCCCCAGGTGAGCATCCCGGTAGCGCTCTGAGGCATCCGCGGTGCGGCACGCCTCCTCGAGAGTGGTCCTGGCCCGGCCGAGGAGGTCGAGCACCGCGGTGGGCACCGGCGGCCGGGGGAACGCGGTCGTGCTGGATGCGAGGGTCATCGTGGAGCTCCTTGCGTGTCGTGTCGTCAGTCGGCGACCCGGACGAGCGACCACCGGTCACCCTGGGCCGACTCGTCGTGGGCCAGGTCGTAGACCCCGGGCGTGAACGACCATCCCGGGCTCGCCTCGACGCGCCAGATCTGCTGCTCGCTCGCCGCTGCGGCGATCGAGTTCCCCGGCACGACGTCCGCCTCCTCGGCGTCGAGCGCGTCCCGCCACCAGGCGCGCCGCTCGCGCCACTGCGAGAGGACGTCACGCACGACGTAGAGTCGGCCGCGCCAGATGAAGGCCTCCGGACGCTCCGGCTCCCCCACGCGGACCTCGACTGGATCACTGAACCTGCGCACCACGACACGTCTCCTTTCGGGACACACGCCGAGGGGGAACACGACCCGGGACGATCCGCTGCTCCACCGCGGACGCCCGAACACCCTGCCGACGACTGATCTGACCTACCATTATTTCTCGAACATCTGTTCGATGAACCAAGCCTAGCCCCGGCCACTGACAGCCTGTCAAGCAGCCAGCGAGTCCAGCGAGTCCCGGTCACGGCCCCCTCGTCACCGCCTCGCTACCGTGACACCCATGACCGACACTCGCCGACCGGCGCTGCTCGACCACCCCTCGGTGGCCCGGGTGCGCGCGGCGCTCTCACCCGCCGGAGTGACCGGCGAGGTCGTCGTCCTCGACGATGCCGCACGCACCGCCGCCCAGGCCGCTGCCGCTCTCGGCACGTCCGTGGCGGCGATCGCCAACTCGCTCGTCTTCGTCGCGACGACGACGGACGGTGCCCAGGTCCCCCTCCTCGTCCTCGCATCGGGTGGACACCGCGTGGACACCGACCACGTGGCCGAGGTGGCCGGCTACGCGAGCATCGGCAAGGCGGACGCCGAGTTCGTCCGCGCTACAACGGGATTCGCCATCGGCGGAGTCGCCCCGGTCGGTCATGCCTCCCCGGTGACGACGCTCGTCGACGCCTCGCTCGCCGACCACGAGACTGTCTGGGCCGCAGCCGGGCACCCCCACACCGTCTTCCCGACGACGCACGACGAGCTCGTCCGGATCACCGGAGGTCGCTCCGTCACCGTGCGCCCACCGGCCTGAGAACCCAGCCACCCGGGCAGGATTCGACTCGCACGCGACCGAGCTCAGCGGCATACTGCATCAATCGGACAAACTGAGCATCCGTGCTCACGCCACCCCGTCGTGGGTCCCGGCACAGTGGCAGCGCGGGCTCGGTCCGCGAACGGAGGGTTGCAGGGGTGCTGTCCGCTCGTGGATCGAGCTCTTTGGCGTATGCCGTCGGCTCAGAGGTTGCCGAAGACCTCGAGCGTCGCGGACGACCGGTTCATGGTGATGAAGTGGATCCCCGGCGCGCCCTCGTCGAGCAGGCGACGCGCGGACTCGGTGGCGATGGCCAGACCCTCCCGGCGCACTGCATCGGCGTCATCTCCATGCCGCTCGAGGCGGTCCGTCACTGCCGTCGGCATCGGCTGTCCCGCCAGCTCGGCCATGCGAACCACCTGGCGGGCGTTGGTGATCGGCATGAGGCCCGGGATGACCGGCAGCCGCGAGCGGCGCCGTGCGAGCTCGTCGCGCAGGCGCAGGTAGTTGTCCACGTCGAAGACCATCTGGGTGATCGCGAACTCGGCGCCCTGCTGCTCCTTGCGGATCAGGGTCGCGACGTCCTCCTCGAGGGTGCGCGACTCCGGATGCCCGTCCGGGAAGGCGGCGACGCCGACGGTGAAGTCGCCGAGCCCCTTGACGACGCGGACGAGCTCGTCTGCGTGGTTGAGGCCCTGAGGGTGTGCCACCCAGGGCTGGCCGAGTCCGCCCTGCGGGTCGCCACGGAGGGCGAGGATGTTGCGGACGCCTGCCGCCGCATAGGTGCCCACGACCTGGCGCAGCTCGGTCACCGAGTGACCCACGCAGGTCAGGTGCGCCATCGGGGTCAAGGAGGTCTCCAGGAGCACCCGCTCGGTGAGCCGGACCGTGCGGTCCCGGGTGCTACCGCCGGCGCCGTACGTGATGGAGACGAAGCTCGGCGACACCTTCTCCAGGCGACGGATCGCCTCCCAGAGCTGCTCGGCCGCAGCGTCGTCCTTGGGTGGGAAGAACTCGAAGCTGAAGGTCGGCGTCGGAGCCTCGATCATCGCGACGAGGGACCGCGTGAAGCGTTCCGCGCGAGTCATCGAGGATGCGGTGCCGTGTGCCATGCCGCCACGATAGATCGGGCCGCCTCCCCGCGTGGCCCTGTGCCACGGATCGGTCATCCGCGCGGTTAGGCTGACGGCGACGTGCGGGACCTCCCGCGCGCCGACCGACGGAGGAGCCTGCGTGACCAGCCCAACCGACCTCGACGCCCTGCGCCGCCGGGTCCAGGAGGCGATCGACGCGCACATCGCCGCTGCCACGCTGGCCCTGTCCGAGGTCGGCGACGAGATCACCCCGCTCGTGGACGCCGTCTCGCGCCTGCTGGCCGGAGGCAAGGGACTGCGCGCCGGCTTCCTCTACTGGGGTTACCGGGCCGCGGGCGGGGAGGACTCCGATGCGCTGGTCCGGCTCGCGGCGAGCATGGAGTTCTTCCAGGGGGCGGCCCTGCTGCACGACGACGTCATGGATCGCAGTGACATGCGGCGCGGGATGCCCTCGGCGCACCGGGCGGTAGCGGCTCTGCACGGCTCGCGTGGCTGGGCCGGCGACGGCGCACGGTTCGGCGAGGGCGCGGCCATCCTCGCCGGCGACCTCTGCCTCACCTGGTGCGACGAGCTGTACTCGACGTGCGGACTGCCCGCCGAGGAGCTGGCCAGGGGACGGGGCACGTTCGACCTCATGCGCACCCAGCTGATGGGCGGTCAGTTCCTCGACCTCCTCGAGTCGGCCCGCGGGTGGGACGGGCTCGATCTGGATTCGCGAATCGCCTCGGCCCGCAATGTGATTCGCTACAAGAGCGCCAAGTACACCATCGAGCACCCGTTGCTCATCGGCGCTCGTGTCGGCGGCGCTCCGACGTCTGCGCTCGGGCACCTGTCCGACTACGGCCTCGCACTCGGCGAGGCGTTCCAGCTGCGCGATGACCTGCTCGGTGTCTTCGGGGATCCCGAGGCGACCGGGAAGCCTGCAGGAGACGACCTGCGCGAGGGCAAGCGCACCGTCCTCGTCGCCTTTGCGCTCCACCTCGCCGGAGACGCGGACCGCGCGGCGATCGAGGCACATCTCGGCCGCGAGGACCTCGACGATGCCGGGATCGCCTGTCTCCGTGGCATCTTCACCGACAGCGGCGCCGTCGACCGGGTCGAGGAGATGATCGCGATGCGCGCTGACGAGGCTCGGGCCGCGCTGCGGGAGGTGGACCGGCTGGGAGGTCTGGACGCCGGCGCCGTGGCCGTGCTGGCCGACCTCGTGGGTGTGAGCACCGCTCGACACGCCTGAATGTGCCCGGCGAGCCGGACGGTCCCAGGACCCATGTGATCATGACGGGGAGATAGTAGTTCTGCTACATTTCGTGATATGACCACTGTGGGTGGGCCGCCCATCGTCACCTGTCGCGGGCTGTCGATGGTCTACGGCGACAACGTCGTGCTCGACGGTGTGGACCTCGAGATCCCACGCGGGCAGGTCGTCACGCTGCTCGGGCCCAACGGCGCCGGCAAGACCACGACAGTCGAGATCCTCGAGGGCTTCCGTCGCCGCAGCAGCGGCACGGTCCTGCTCAGGCGCATGGCGCGGCGCCAGTCCGGCACCGTCGTGGCCGCCGCCCGCGAGCGCGTCCTCAACCGCGGGTACTGAGCCGAGCGATGACCCCGGCGGCCGATTCCACGCCCGAGACGATCCACAACCGGATCGCGATGCTGCGCGTCGAGCGCGGCATCACCCGCCGTGAGCTGGCAGAGGGGCTCGGCGTGCACTACCAGACCGTCGGCTACCTGGAGCGGGGTGAGTACAGCCCCTCGCTCCACCTGGCGCTACGCATCGCACGGTTCTTCGACGTACCCATCGAGGTCGTCTTCTCGTTGGAGCCGTTCCCTCGGATGGGCAGCGAGGCCCGGCTCAGAGGGCGAGCTCCTGGGCACGGCGCCTGATCTCCGTCTTGTGCCCGGCCCGAAGCGCGTCGATGGGCGCGCCCTCGACGGGCAGCGTCGGGTCCGGCGTGAACAGCCACGCGATGATCTCGTCGTCGTTCATCCCGCCGTCCGCGAGCACCGTGAACGTGCCCTTGAGCTCCGGTCTGGGACCGGACTCCGTGAGGAACTTGGACGGGATCCCCACGACGTGGCGCTCCCCCACACGGGAGGAGAGCACTTCACGATCGGCAAGGAGCTGACGGATCCGGGACAGGGGCACGCCCAGGCGTTCAGCCGCATCGGGAACCGTGAGCCACTCGCCCACCAGCTCCTCGAGATCGATCGGCTCCTCGGCCAGGTCCACGGTGGCGTCGTCAGGGGTCTGCGATGCGGCGCTCTGCTCGGTCACGAGACCGAGTCTGCCACCCGTGAACGGGGCCGGGCACCACGTCGTTCGCGCAGTGGCGACGGCAGTCTCGGGCCGCAGCTCACCCGAGTCGTCCGCGCGAATTACATGGATGTCATTTCGCTTGAGATCTCAACCAGTGCGATACTGTCACACCTGTCACATCTGCAACACCAGTAACGGTTCTCAGTCGCAGCCTCTTCAGTTCTTAGGACGCCATGCTCCCAGCCGACGTCGCCCAGCTTTCGCCTCCAGCCCACGTGCTCTTCATCGAGCAGGCCGGGCGCACCTGGCGCACCGTCGTCGTACGGCCGGGCGACACGTTGTGGGATCTGGCGCTGGCCAACGGCACGACACCGGCAGCGATCGTCGCCAGGAACCGGCTTCCCGCCGCGGGCGCGGTGATCCATCCCGGCCAGCGGCTCGTGGTGCCTGGGGCAAAGACGTCGGCCGGCGCGAAGACGTCCCCGCCACCCACGCGCGCAGCGGCCCACCCCGCGAGCGGTCGGGTGCACGTGGTCCGGCCGGGCGACACCATGACCGGGATCGCGGCACGGTACGGCGTGGCCCTCACCAAGCTGCTGGCGGCGAACCGGCAGGCCAACCCGGGGATGATCCAGCCCGGCCAGCGCATCTCGGTGCCTGGGGCAAAGACGTCGGCCGGCGCGAAGACGTCCCCGCCACCCGCTCGGGCAGCGCACCGCCCCGCGAACCGCCCCGCGCGTGGCCGGGTCCACGTGGTCCGGGCGGGCGAGACGATGACCGGGATCGCGGCACGGTACGGCGTGGCCCTCACCAAGCTGCTGGCGGCGAACCGGCAGGCCAACCCGGGGATGATCCACCCCGGCCAGCGCATCTCGTTGCCTGGTGCTCCGGCCCCGCGGACGCCCAGGTCGACGACCAGGCCCAAACCGACGAGCGAGAACACCTTCGCCGGTCACACCTACTCCGACGCAACCGTCCGAGCCGCCCGCAAGAACCGCGAGGCCCTGGCCACGGCGCAGGTCCCGACCCGGACCGAGCTGGCGGCGATGATCCGCCGGACCGCTCTGCGGCACGGGGTCGACCCCACGCTCGCCCTCGCCATCGGGTGGCAGGAGTCCGGCTGGAACCAGCGGGCCGTCTCGGTGGCCAACGCCATCGGCGCGATGCAGGTCATCCCGTCGTCCGGTGACTGGGCCTCGCAGCTCGCCGGCCGTCGGCTCGACCTGCTCGACGCCCAGGACAACGTGACAGCCGGCGTCGTCATCCTGCGCGCTCTCCGGTCCAGCGCCGACTCGGTCGAGGAAGCTGTCGCAGGCTACTACCAGGGCCTGCGGTCGGTCCGGACCAAGGGGATGTTCGCGGACACCAAGAAGTATGTCGCCGCGGTGCAGTCGCACATGAGGTGGTTGTGACCTCCCTTGTGACCTGCCTCGTACCGGACCATGCCCACCTCCCGAGGTTCGCCGTCCGCTGCCCGTAAACTCTCTGCGTGACGTCCAGCGTGGCGGACGCACTCGTCGGCAGGGTGATCGACGGGCGCTACCGCATCCTCTCGCACCTCGCAGACGGTGGCATGGCCTCCGTCTACGTGGCGATGGATGGACGCCTCGACCGCGAGGTCGCCATCAAGATCATGCGCCCCGGACTGGCGACCGACGCCGTCTCCGTCGAGCGCTTCCGCAGCGAGGCCCGGGCCGCGGCGCGTCTCAGCCATCCCAACGTCGTCGCCGTCTACGACCAGGGCGAGGACAGCGGTGACGTGTTCCTCGCGATGGAGCTCGTGCACGGCAAGACGCTGCGCGAGGTGATCCACGAGGAGGCGCCCTTCACCGCCCGGGAGGCGCTCGCCACCCTCGAGCCGGTCCTCGCGGCGCTGCGCGCGGCTCACACGGCGGGAATCATCCACCGCGATGTCAAGCCCGAGAACGTCATCGTCCGCACGGATGGCGAGATCAAGGTCGCGGACTTCGGCCTGGCCCGCGCGATCACCACCCACACGGCGACGAGCCAGACCGGCGTCCTGCTCGGCACGGCCTCCTACCTCTCACCCGAGCAGGTCGAGGGCGGTCCCGCCGACCAGCGCAGCGACGTCTACGCGGCGGGTCTGCTCCTCTTCGAGATGCTGACCGGGCGCAAGGCGATCACCGGTGACACCCCGATCCAGATCGCCTACCGGCACGTCCACCAAGGGGTTCCCCGGCCGTCCTCCATCGTCTCCGCAGTCCCAGCAGACCTCGACGTCCTCGTGGCCAGAGCCACCGCACTGAACCCGGACGACCGTTTCCCGTCTGCGGCCGAGTTCCTCGGCACGATGCGATCGGTCCGACGCGCCCTGACCGAAGGCGAGCTCGACCGGGTCCCGATCACCGCGCCGCTGTTCATCGACAGCGTCGCGCCCGACGGCCGCGACGTCCCTCGCGGCCACTCCGACCCGAGCGACCGGGCCGCCCCACCGGAGACCACTGGGCCCGGTGACCGCCAGACGCCGCCGGTCCTCGAGACGACCGCGGCGCTGCCACTCCCCGACACCGCCAGCGCCGGGGACACGCGCAGCTCGCGCCGGGCGAGGGCCCGGCGGCGCCGCTGGCCGTGGCTCGTCGCCGCCGCGCTGCTCGCCATCGCGGGCACCGGAGGATGGTGGTTCACGGCCGGACCCGGCGGGACGACGGTCGTGCCCACGGCCGTCAGCCAGACGCTCGACGACGCAGCGACGGCGCTGGACGACGCCTCCCTGCGGTTCGAGTCGAGTGAGGCCTTCTCCGAGTCCGTCGCCAAAGGGGCGGTCATCTCGATGCAGCCCGCCGCCGGCACGGAGGTGTCCAAGCAGTCCCTCGTCCTGCTCGTCGTCTCCAAAGGACCCGAGCGCTACGACGTGCCCAAGCTCGTCGGCGCCAAGGCGTCGGGGCTCCGTGACGTCCTTGCGCCGCTGACGCTGAGGAGCAAGTCCACCGAGGACTGGAGCGAGACCGTCCCGAAGGGCACGGTCATCTCCCAGAAGCCCGCTCCGGGGACCGCCGTCAAGCGCGGCACCGTCATCGAGGTCGTCGTGTCCCAAGGCCGCCAGCCCATCCAGGTGCCGGACGTACGCCAGCTGCAGATCGACGCGGCCATCGCGAAGCTCACCGAGGCGGGCCTCAAACCGGTCCGCGGCGAGGACGTCAACCACGACACGATCCCGGCCGGTCACGTCGTCTCGCAGCAGCCGGAGAACGGCACCCTCTTCCGCGGGGACGAGGTCACGGTGGTCGCCTCCAAGGGCCCCGTCATGGTCCAAGTGCCCGACCTGCTCGGCAAGCCCGTCCAGGAGGCGGAGGCGGCGCTGGGTGCACTCGGCTTCAAGGTCGAGGTCCAGCGACCGCTCGGCACGTTCTTCGAGCTCGTCCGCAACCAGAGCGTGCCCGGCGGCCAGCCCGCGCCGCAGGGCAGCACGATCATCCTCACCGTGGTCTGACGCCGCCGTGCAGCACGCCGCGCGGTCGCGCCTCGCCACGATCCTGCTCGTCGCCCTCACCGCGGTGTGGGGCTCGACGTTCTTCCTCATCAAGGACCTCGTCGAGCACGTGCCACCGGTCGACTTCCTCGCGGTGCGGTTCACCATCGCGGCAGTCATCATGGTCATCCTCTTCTGGCGGCCCCTCCGGGCGCTGCGCGGCCGCCAGGTGTGGATCGGCGTCTGGCTCGGGGCGCTCTACGGCCTCGCTCAGATCTTCCAGACCCAGGGCCTGGCCACCACGCCGGCGTCGGTGTCCGGATTCATCACCGGCACCTACGTCGTCCTCACCCCGCTCATCACCGCCGTCGTCCTCCGCGAGCGGGTGCCCGCCACGACGTGGGCTGCCGTCGGCCTCGCGACCGCAGGGCTTGCCCTGCTGTCCCTCCGCGGTCTCTCGGTCGGCGTCGGGGAGGCCATCACCCTGCTCGCGGCCGCCCTCTACGCACTGCACATCGTCGGGCTGGGACGGCACAGCTCGCACCACATCGCGACCGGCCTGTCCGTCGTCCAGATGGTCGTCATCGCGATCATCTGCACCATCGGGGCCCTCCCCGGCGGCGTCGTGCTGCCGGCGACACCGGCCGACTGGGCGTCGGTGCTCTACATGGTGGTCTTCGCGAGCATCCTCGCCCTCTGGGTGCAGACCTGGGCACAGGCGCACATGCCGGCTACGCGGGCCGCGATCGTCATGACGATGGAGCCGGTGTTCGCCACCTTCTTCGCCGTCTGGCTCGGCGGGGAGACGCTGACGTCGCGGATGGTCCTCGGGGGCGGGCTCGTCCTCGCGGCCATGTTCGCGGTCGAGGTGCTCGCCCGCCGGCGCCCGGGTGAGCTACCGGCCGAGACGCTCCACCACGAGGTCTGAGACGGGCCACGGCGGAAGATCACGTATGCCGCTGAGCCGGCTCAGCGGCATACGTCAACGTCCCAGCCCTGCCGCCCCGCGCGCCAGGAGCGAGGTGAGCACGTCGATGGCGTGGTCGGTCGCCTCGTCGTCGACGTCGAGGTGCCAGACGAGCCGCACCGCCCGGGGACTGATGGCGTAGCTGCGTACCCCGCGGGTGAGCGCGGCAGCCACGAACTCGGGGGCGGCCCACCCGGCCACTCCGACGTCCACGATGACGATGTTCGTCTCGACCGTCGCCAGGTCGACGCTGCCGGGCGCCGCCTCCGCCATCGCCTCCGCGACCCGCCGGGCCCGGGCGTGGTCGACGGAGAGGCGGTCGATGTGGTGCTCGAGAGCCCAGAGGCCAGCGGCCGCGAGGATTCCCGCCTGACGCATCCCGCCGCCGAAGCGCTTGCGCCAGATCCGCGCCTCGGCGATCGCCTCCGCCCCGCCCACGAGGACGCTGCCGACAGGTGCCCCGAGCCCCTTGCTGAGGCAGACCGACACCGTGTCGAACTCCCGACCGTAGTCCGCGAGCGGCACGCCCGTTGCCACGTGGGCGTTCCAGAGCCGGGCTCCATCGAGATGCATGGCCACGCCGTGCTCGCGGGTCAGCTCGCGCGCGCGACGGATCTCGTCGAGGGACTGGACCGTCCCGCCGCCGAAGTTGTGGGTGTTCTCCACGATGACCAGGGCGGTGCAGACCTGGTAAGGACCCACTCCGGTGATCATCAGCGAGGCCGCATCGGCGGCCCGGAATCGTCCCCGCTCGGAGACCCAGGTGCGCGACGAGATTCCGGAGAGGACGGCCGCCGCGCCCAGCTCGGCGCGAAGGACGTGGGCCAGGGAGTCGCCGATGAGCTCCTCCCCCGGCCTGACGTGCAGGCGCACGCCGAGCTGGTTGGCCATCGACCCGGACGGGGTGAAGAGCCCGGCCTCGTGTCCGAGCAGTTCGGCCACCCGCGACTCGAGCTCCCTGAGGGTCGGGTCCTCACCGAAGACGTCGTCCCCGACGACGGCGGTCGCCATCGCCTCGCGCATGGCGAAGCCCGGACGGGTCACCGTGTCGCTCAGCAGATCGGCACGGATCGCGGGCGCGCCGGAAGAGCCGGACGCCGACGCCACGGTCAGACCTGTCCGAGCATCTCGGCCACGACGAACGCGAGCTCCAGCGACTGCTGGTGGTTCAGGCGCGGGTCGCACAGCGACTCGTAGCGCTTCTCGAGGTCAGCGTCGAGGATCTTCTCCGCGCCGCCGAGGCACTCCGTCACGTCGTTGCCGGTCAGCTCGACGTGGATCCCGCCCGGGACCGTGCCGAGGGAGCGGTGCACCTCGAAGAAGCCGCGCACCTCCTCGACGATGTCCTCGAAGTCGCGCGTCTTGTAGCCCGTCGACGCCTCGAACGTGTTGCCGTGCATGGGGTCGCAGATCCACGTCACCGTCGCGCCGGATGCGGTCACCTTGTCCACGAGGGCCGGCAGGGCGTCGCGGATCGTGCCGGCGCCCATCCGTGTGATGAAGGTGAGACGTCCCGGGGTCCGGTCGGGGTCAACCTTGTCGATGAGGCGCAGGACCTCGTCGATGTCGGCCTTCGGGCCGAGCTTGACGCCGACCGGGTTGCTGATCCGCGAGACGAAGTCGATGTGGGCGCCGTCGATCTGGCGGGTCCGCTCGCCGACCCAGACGAAGTGTCCGGACGTGTCGTAGAGCCGCCCCGACCGCGAGTCGATGCGCGTCAGCGGCCGCTCGTAGTCGAGGACCAGAGCCTCGTGCGCCGCGTAGAACTCAACCGTGCGCATCGCCTCGAAGTCGGCGCCGCATGCCGCCATGAACCGCATCGCCTTGTCGATGTCGCGGGCCAGCTTCTCATAGCGGGAGTTGGCCGAGTTCGTGACGAAGCCTCGGTTCCACTCGTGGACGTAGCGCAGGTCGGCGTAACCCCCGTGGTGAACGCCCGCACGAGGTTCAGCGTCGCCGAGCTCGCGTGGTAGGCACGCACGAGCCGCTGGGGGTCGGGCAACCGAGCCGACTCGTGGAACGCGAAGTCGTTGACCATGTCCCCTCGGAAGGCCGGCAGGGTCAGGCCCTCGCGCGTCTCGACCGAGGACGAGCGTGGCTTGGCGTACTGCCCGGCCATGCGGCCGACCTTGACGATGGGAACGCTGGCGCCGTAGGTCAGCACCGCGGCCATCTGCAGGATCGTCTTGATCCGGTCACGGATGTTGTCGGCAGTCGCCGAGGCGAAGGTCTCGGCGCAGTCGCCGCCCTGGAGGACGAAGGCATCGCCGACTGACGCCGCGGCCATGCGCTGCGTGAGCTGGTCGCACTCACCCGCGAAGACGAGCGGCGGATAGGAGGCGAGGGTGTCGACCACGTCGGAGAGAGCGGCGGTGTCCGGCCACATGGGCTGCTGGGCGGCCTCGAGCTGGGTGGCTGCCGCGTTCAGAGCAGCCAAGGCCTCGGCGCCCGCGCCGAACTCTTCCGAACGGCCCTCGGTGCCTCGGCCGCCGGCGAAGTCGGTGGTCATTGTCACTCAATCAGGGTAGTCGCCATCGGCCAGTGTTCCCGCCGGGGTCCGCATCCCGAAACCTGCCCTGCCAGCCCCGCTCCGTCCGTCCCAGCCCTGCCCTCGCCACACGCGCGGCAATCCGGACGTATGCCGCTGGGCCTGCTTCCGTCGTCAGGCGGGCTCGACGGGGTCGATCCCACGGTCGAACGCGAACCGGACGAGCTCGACGCGGTTGTTCAGGTGCAGCTTGCCGAAGATGTTCTGGACGTGGTTCTGAACCGTGCGGTGCGACAGGAACAGGGCGCTCGCGATCTCCTTGTAGCCCATCCCCGTGGCGACGTACTTGAGGATCTCGGTCTCCCGCTCGGTCAGTTCGGGCACCGGACGCTGTGGCGAGTTCCGCGCGGCGCGCTCGGACCCGACGCGCCGGAACTCGCCGAGGACGAGGCCGGCGAGACCGGGAGTGAAGACGGGCTCGCCCGCGGCGGTGGCCCGCACCGCCGCGATGAACTCGTCCCGACCAGCTGATTTGACGAGGTAGCCGAGAGCGCCGGCCTTGACCGCCTGCAGGACGTCCTGCTGGTCGCCGCTGGCCGAGAGGATGAGGATCCGGGTCCTGACCCGCGCGGCGGCCAGGGCAGTGCAGACCTCCGGTCCGGTGAGGCCGGGCAGGTTGAGGTCGAGCACGAGCACATCCGGCTCGGTCGCCCTCGTCCGGTTCACGGCGGCGCGGCCGTCGTCGGCCGTGGCCACGACGTCGAACCCGGCGTCGGCCAGGTCGCGAGCCACGGCGTCACGCCACATCGGGTGGTCGTCGGCGACGACCACCCGGATCGCAGTCTTCTCCGTGGTGTTCTCGTCAGTCACGGATCCTCCTCGACGGTATGCGCAGCTCGACCGTGGTGCCGTCCGCCGATCCGGACCGGAGGGTCGCAGTGCCCCCGAGATCCTCGAGCCGCCCGGTGATGCTCGAGGCAGACGCCGAGTCGTCCCTGCTCCCTCGCCTCATCGAGGCGACCGGGCGCCAGACCACGACCCGAGTCGCGGATGGTCACCCCGACATGGGCGCCGTCGTCGTCGACCAGCACCCATGCCTCTGCTCCGGGACCTGCGTGCTTGCGGACGTTGTCGAGAGCGGCCTCGACGGCGGCGACGAGCTCCTCGCCGACGCGCCGCGGCACAAGGACCGGTTCAGCGGGGACGACCAGATGGATGACGTCGCCCTCGATGTGTCCCAGCAGGGCGCGCAGGTCCGCGTCGCCGCTGACGGCGCGGCTCACCTCGTCGAGGTCGGCCTGGCTGACCAGAGTCCGGAGGATCCGCTCCTGCTCGGCGGCCATGGCGCCGAGGGTGGCGGCGTCACCGCCGAGGTCCTGTCCCTGCCGGTGGATGTAGGCGAGCGTCTGGAGGACGCCGTCGTGGACGGTGCGGGCCAGACGGTCGCGCTCGGCGCGGGCGGCGTCGCGACGCATCGCCTCGGCCAGGGTCGCGTGGCTGGCGCGGGCCAGGTCGACGCAGTAGCCGAGACACCCTCCGAGGAGCAGCCCGAAGATCGAGTTCGTGACCGTGTTGCCGGTCGGCTGGATCACCTCGAGGAACGAGGCGGCAGCGACGGCCGAGGCGGCGAGGACACCACCACGCCAGCCCCGGAGGATCGCCCAGCCGACGATCGCGGCCGAGGGCCAGATCGAGGGAACCGTCTTGGCGCCCCCGGTGATCACCCAGTCATGGTCGACGAGTCGCGTGGCGAGGATGGCCGCGCACCCGAGGACGAGCTCGATCGCGTATGCGCGCTCCGTGCGTCTCGGTCGAACCGTCTGGGCCACGGTCCAGCCGGCGAGCAACATGAGGATGGCAATCCCGACGGACAGGTCCGCGACCTCGTCCCTGCGCAACCACAGGGAGTAGGCGGCGTAGGCGAGCGCCAGGACGCGGAACACGTCCACTGCGCGCCAGAGGCCCCGCACGACTGCGTGCTCGTCAGCCGGCACGAGCCGATCAGTCCGATCAGGCCGAGCACTGGACCGGACGACTCCGACGACCCCCATGCGGTTCAGGATGCGGCTTCGATGCCGTGACTGGCGTCGCCGTCCTGGCTGTCGACGGCGTCGTCGTGGCCAACGGCGTCGGTCGACGTCACCGTGCGTCGGATCACCGGTTTGCCCTCGGCCGCGTCCAGCGCCTCTTCCAGCTCGGGCGCCGCGCTGCCGGGCTTGGCCGCCTCCTGGAGCTCACGGGCCTTGGCGCGCGCCGCCGCGACGAGGCGGTCCTTCATCGAGGTCGCGTACATGTCGACGTACTCCTGCTCCGACAGGAGCATCAACTCGTACATGACCTCGTCCGTGATGGACCGCAGGACGAAGCGGTCATCCTCCATGCCCTCGTAGCGCGAGAAGTCGAGCGGCTTGCCGATGCGGACACCGATGCGCATGATGTGCGGTGCAAGTTTGCCGGGCGGCTGCGCCTTGTCCGTGTCGATCATCGCGACGGGGATGACGGGTGCCCCTGACTCGAGGGCCATGCGGGCCATGCCGGTCCTGCCTCGATAGAGCCGGCCATCGGGCGACCGGGTGCCCTCCGGGTAGATGCCGAGCAGGTCGCCCCTGCGAAGCACTCGCAGGCCGGAGTTGAGGGCCGCGGTGCTCGCCTTGCCGCCCGAGCGGTCAACGGGCAGCTGCCCGACCCCCTTGAAGAAGGCCTTCGTGAGCCAGCCCTTGAGTCCACCTCCCGTGAAGTAGTCGCTCTTGGCCAGGAAGGTGACCCGGCGCTTCACCAGGAGGGGCAGGAAGATCGAGTCGGAGAACGACAGGTGGTTCGAGGCCAGGATGGCGGCTCCCTCGGCGGGCAGGTTCTCCTCACCCTCGACCCAGGGACGGAAGAGAAGTTTGAGGACCGGTCCGAGGACAATTGTCTTGAGCACCCAGTAGAACAACCCTGTATCACCTCCCACGTCTGCCGCGAGAAGCCTACGGCACTCGCGCCCAACCGTACGGCGTGCGAGGATCTGTGTCGTGAACGACCGGGACCTCGATGCTGAGTTCGAGCGCATCGTCGCGGGCTGGGACAGCGAGGCACCCGACCCGCAGCAGTCCTCGCAGCAGTCCTCGCAGCAGTCCACGCCGCCGTCCACGGAGGCACCACCCGACGAGGCCGACCCGGGGTCGGTTTCCGGTCCGTCCGGGGGTTTCAAGGACGCGGGTCTCAACCTGCCGATCGCCCCGACGACTGCACACGTGTGGCGTGGGGCGGAGCCCTCGGAGGACGATGTCGACGAGCTGCTCGAGTCAACCGGGGTGGATGACGAGGACGACCATTTCACGCCGCCCACGGAGATGGACCTTCCCACCGCTGAAGAGGACCCCATGTTCTGGGCCATCGTCGGCGGCCTGGGGGGTGGCACGCTCCTGCTGCTCTACGTGCTCTTCTTCGACCGTGGCGGCAGCGGGTGGTGGATCGTCACCGCCATCTCGATGATCGTCGTCGGTTTCATCCTGCTCGTGCTGCGCGGCGGCACGGAGCGCGATCCCTTCGACGACGGGACACGCGTCTGAGTTCGCCTGCGCGTCCCGATCGAGTGGACAACATCTGCTCGGCTGGCACAAGAGCCGTTCACTCGATCATGGGTTGACTCGATCAAGGGAGGGTGGCTGCAACGTCGAGCCACACCGGTCGATGATCGGATGCCGCGACAAGGTCCTCGACGTCGAGGTTGGCGAGGTCCTGCTCGGAGGCGGGGACGGTGCGAAGGTCCGCACTCGCATAGATGAAGTCGAGCGGCGACCTGGGATCATGCGCTGGGAAGGTCGGTTGCGTGCCGGACGCGAGCACGAGCCGTCCAGCCAAGCGGCGATGGGCGAGCCCGTCGGCTCCCTCATTGAGGTCGCCGGCGACGACGGCTCGCTCCGGCAGCCTCGACAGGATGGCCTCTGCGTGCCGCTGGCGCTCCTCCGCACCGAGGCTCAGGTGCACGCTGAGGACGGTGATCGGGACCCAGCCGGGGAGCGAGACGTCGACAGCGGCATACCCACGGCTGCGGTCGGGGAAGCGGACCGCGAGCCGACGTCGAGACGTCCCATGGACCCGGACCCGAAGCGCGGTGAGGACGGCCGTCCCACCGGTGCCGAGGCGGCCCCCTGCCCAGTAGAGGCCACACGCCCGCGCGAATGAGGGCATGCGGAACTCCGTCGTCAACCTGCGCGGCACCTCCTGGAGGCACAGGACGTCAGGACCGAGCGCCCGAACGACCCTTGCCGCGGCGGCACGGTCGGCGGTGAAGTCCTTCACGTTGTAGCTCATGACGCGCAGCAGTTCGGCCCGGCGCCATGGCGGCCGTGGGACTCCCCCTGCCCGGCCCGACGGCGCGCTCATCGTCCAGAGCGCGCGAGCTCTGCCGCGCCGATGAGGCCCGCGTCCGCACCGAGCTGTGCCCGCACGATGCGCGCCTCCGGCCGGTAGCCACGCCCGGGCAGCTGCCGCTTGAAGGCTTCTCGGGCCGGCCCGAGCAGCAGCTCGTCGGCGGCACTGACCCCGCCACCGATGACGAACATGGCGGGATCGAACGCCGCAGCGAGGTTGGCCATGCCGACGCCGAGCCAGTCACCGATCTCGGCGAGCAGCTCACGTGCGGTCGAGTCCCCGTCCCTGGCGGCCTCGGTGATGACCGGCCCGTTGAGGGCGGTCGCGTCGCCGCCCAGTCGTGCCACGAGGTCCGCGACGACGGGCGAGCCCGCGTCGATCAGCGCGCGGGCCTCGCGGACCAGGGCGTTGCCGCTCGCGTACTGCTCCCAGCAGCCACGGTTGCCACATTCGCAGCGCACGCCACCGGGGACGACCTGCATGTGCCCGTACTCGCCGGCGATCCCATGACGGCCTCGCTGGACCTCCCCGTCGATGATCAGCGCCCCGCCGATCCCCGTGCCGAGCGTGATGACGACGACGTGCGACTCCCCTCGGGCGGCTCCGAACGTCCGCTCGGCCCAGGCAGCTGCATTCGCGTCGTTGTCCACGGTCACGGGCCAGGGAACCCGTCCAGCGAGACGGCTGCGCAGTGGTTCCATGCGCCAGGACAGGTGTGGCGCGAAGAGAACCGTCCCCCGATCCTCGGAGACGAAGCCGGCCGCCCCGACGCCGACGGCAACGACGTCCGCCGGGTAGAGCCGGTCAACCAGCTCCTCGACGCATGCGGCGATGGTCTCCTCGACGATCGCGGGCGCGGTCGACCGGTCCGGGGTCTCGCGTCGCGTCCGGTGGGTGATCGTGCCGTGCTCGTCAACCACTCCCGCCGCAACCTTCGTGCCACCGATATCGATGCCGATCGCCAGGTTGGGGCTCACCCGGGGTTCGTCTCCTCGGTCGCCGTGTCCGACGATGGCGCGTCCCCGTTCTGCCTGTCCCGCTGGGCGTGGGCGAGGTCGCGCAGCCCCGTGGCCGCGAGCTCGACGACGTCGGCCACACGCTCCAGCGACTCGGGGCTCAGCCGCTGTACGAAGGAGATGAGCTGACAGACCGGGCACAGTCGGCACGCCGCCGGTGTCGTGCCGCCACAGGTGCACTCGTCTCGTTGGGCTCGCGAGCCGGTCTCAGCGGACCCCTGGGCAGATCCATCAGGGCGCTGGCTCGGACTGCTCGGACTGCTCGGACTGCTCGGACTGCTGCGTGGCCGGCCCTCCCCAGCCGCGCGACGACAGCAGGTCAACCAGCAGGGCCGCCTCGTCGGCGACCGATCCAGGCGGCGCGGGCCGCGCAGTCGGTGCAGTCGGTGTCCCGTCTCTCGTGTCAGCCACCGCGTCCGGCCTCGGCGCGCTTCTTGAGCTCCTTGAGGGCCGTGTCGACGATGACCTTCTCCGCCTTGCGCTTGAGCATGCCGATCATGGGGATCTTGAGGTCCACCATCAGCTGGTAGGTGACCCTCGTCGAGTCACCAAGGTCCTCGAGCGCGTACGAACCATTCATCGCCTTGAGCACCGTCGCCCTGACCAGCGACCAGGTCAGCACCCCGGTCCCGTCCTCATCGATGTCCCACTCGTAGTCGAGCACGTACGTGTCCTTGATCGCACCCGCATCCAGCGTGAACTCGACCTGGTCGGCCCAGCCGTCGCCTTCTTCCGCGAGGACCGCCACGTACTTCACTTCGCTCGCCCATTCGGGGTAGGCCTCGAAGTCGGCGATGATGTCGAGCACCTCACCCGGCGAAGCAACGATGACGATGGAGGACTCCGTACGTTCGGCCATGCGCCGAAGGCTATCGCGCACCGAACCGGACGCGACGCCCCCGCTGGTCGATAAGGTGAGGGGAACACTGAAAAACAGGAGTCACCGTGAAGCACAAGGACGTGGCAGCACTCGCCCCGCAGACCACCGAGGGGACGTTGGCGGATCTGCCGAGGCGCAATGCCGACGCAGTGCCGGGCGAGAGCGCCTTCAGCAGGATGGGGGCCTCAGGTGGCTGGAACGACATCACGTTTCACCAGTTCGCTGATGAGGTGACGGCGCTCGCGAAAGGGTTCGTCGCGGCTGGGATCGGGCAGGGCGACCGCATCGGCGTGATGTCGCGCACCCGGTACGAGTGGACGTTGGTGGACTTCGCCGCCTGGACCGCAGGCGCCGTCGTCGTGCCCATCTACGAGACGTCGTCACCCGAGCAGGTCGAGTGGATCCTGCTGGACTCCGGCGCCAAGTGTCTCGTCGTCGAGTCGGCGCGCCACCGCGAGGTCGTCGAAGAGGTACGGGACCGCCTGCCCGCTCTCACTGAGATGGTGGAGATCGACGGGGGCGGCATCGAGGACCTCAAGGCTGGGGGCATGGAGGTGCCGGACGCAGCCCTCGTGGGGGCGCGCGCCGGTCTCAACCGCACGTCGGCCGCCACGATCATCTACACCTCCGGCACGACCGGCCGCCCGAAGGGCGTCCTGCTGACCCACGGAAACTTCCTCGATCTCGTCGAGAACGCTGTCGAGAAGCTCGGCAGCTACGTCCTGACTCCCGGGTCCTCCACCCTGCTGTTCCTTCCCCTCGCCCATGTCTTCGCGCGCTTCATCGAGGTCCTGTGTGTGGCCGCACGGGTGCGGATGGGTCACGCCCCGGACATCAAGACGCTCCTCGACGACTTCGGCAGCTTCAAGCCGACGTTCGTACTTGCCGTGCCCCGGGTCTTCGAGAAGATCTTCAACTCTGCCGAGGCCAAGGCTGCGGCCGGGGGCAAGGAGAAGATCTTCCACCGCGCTGCCACCGTGGCCATTGCCTACAGCGAGGCACTCGACCGCCAGGGACCGGGCCTCGTACTGCGCCTGCAGCACCTGCTCTTCGACAAGCTCGTCTACGGCAAGCTACGAGAGGCGATGGGCGGTCAGGTCCGGTACGCCGTCTCGGGTGGGGCGCCACTCGGCACCCGACTGGGGCACTTCTTCCGTGGAATCGGCGTCAACATCCTGGAGGGGTACGGTCTGACCGAGTCCACCGCACCGCTGTCGGTCAACATCCCGGGCAACGTGAAGATCGGCACCGTCGGTCCCCCTCTGCCCGGGACGTCGATCCGGGTCGCTGACGACGGCGAGATCCTCGCCAAGGGCGTTGGCGTCTTCACCGCCTACCACCAGAACGACCAGGCCACCTCGGAGGCCATCCGGGACGGCATGGTTCCACACCGGCGACATCGGTGACATCGATGAGGACGGCTACTTGCGCATCACCGGCCGCAAGAAGGAGATCCTCGTGACCGCGGCCGGCAAGAACGTCGCCCCTGCGGTGCTCGAGGACCGGCTCAGGGCCCACCCGCTCGTGTCGCAGTGCATCGTCGTCGGCGACCAGAAGCCCTTCATCGGAGCACTGATCACCCTCGACGCCGAGATGTGGCCGCTGTGGGCTCCGACGCACGGCCTCGAGAACGTGTCGTTCGAGGAGGCGCGGACCCACCCGAAGGTGCTCGAGGCGCTCCAGCACGCGGTCGATCGGGCGAACGAGGCAGTGAGCAAGGCGGAGTCGATCCGCAAGTTCACCGTCCTGCCCGGGGACTTCACCGAGGCGAACGGCTACCTGACACCCTCCCTCAAGCTGAAGCGCAACATCGTCATGAAGGACTTCGAGGCGGAGGTGGAGTCCCTCTACTCCTGACGCCTCACGTCGGGCCGATGAGCCGGATGGGTCAGTCGCGCTGAGCAACAAGGCTGGCGAGCCGGGACTTCCACGCCGCAATCACCTCACCCCTGCTGGTGCCGAGCCGGCTCCTCAGGACCTGATCCGTCACCGCATCGGTATCCGCTGGGCGCGGGCCGGGACCCTGCTCGCGCTCGTTCACGGCACGGAACAGCGCGACCAACCCAGCGCTGCCATGGTGGTCGGCGATCGTCCGGGCGAGTGTCAGCGAGAGGCCGTACGCGGCCGCGAGATCACCGCCCGACGCCTGGAAGTCGGGGGTAGCGGGCGGTCCGGTCGGTGGGCCGGTCGACCTGATCCGGTCGAGCGCCGACCGCACGAGCTCGCGCTCGGGAAGCTCCACGCCGCGATACGCGACGAACTCGGCCAATCCCTCCGCCAGCCACAGCGGCGGCTGCCGCTTCGACGTCCGACGCGTCGTGGCGTGGGTCAGCTCGTGCGCCATGATGACGTCGCGGCCCACGCCACTCAGCTCGGACCACGCTCCCGGGACGACGACGATCCGGTCCGCCCCCGCAGGGCGACCCGGTCCGATGGGGCCGTCCGTGGCCGCCGCGATTCCGTCAAGCCCATCCTCGTCCCGGCCCAGCAGCCGCGCGGCGTCGTCGTCCGAGGCGGGGACGAGCCAGACCGCAGCCTCGGCGGACCCGAGGACGGCTGAGACCTGTCGTGCCGCCGCGCTCGCTCTCCGCGCCACCTCGTCAGCAGCGGAGCCACTGCCGAAGCCGAGGACGAGCGAACGATCCGAACGGCGGACCTGCAGCCCGTCCAGGTCCCACGGCTCGGGCCGGTCGACTGGACGAGATCCGGTGACGACCGCCGTCGCGACAGGTCGTGCCGGGTCCGCCGCAAAGGTCAGGGCCAGGGTGAAGGTGCGCGGAGACTCGTCGAAGCCCGCGATCTGGTACTCCAACGTGGCCCGTGACTCCCACGTGGCCGACCTCCCGGGCGTCGAGGGCTCCGGTGGTCGCGTCTCCTCGATGGATCGAAGTCGCATCTGCTCCACCCGCGTCGCCTGCATCCGGGCGAAGACCTTCTCTTGAGCCGTCCGGAGGTCCCGTCCCTGCACTCTCGCAAGCCAGGTCCGCACGTCCCCCCTGACCGCAGCCGCGGCCCGGGCCCTGATCAGGTCCCTGCTCAACGACTCCCGCGCATCGCGCCACGTCTCTTGCTGGACCGTCGCGGTGGACGTGAGGGCGGTCGCGGTTGCGGCGCTGGGTCCACGTGGGGGCGGGGACGAGCACCCGCCCATCAGCGTCGCCGCGATCACGGCCGCCAGAGCTGCGGCACCGAGGCCGGCTCGTCCCATCGCGCAATGGTGGCACGATCGGTGGGGCCGTCAGACGGCGGTCCGCCCCACGCGGAGCGGCCTCAGGTCACGCAGGTCATCGTCCGGCTCGGCACGGGCATCGTGGGCCGCATCGGCCGTGACGAGTCCGGCGGTCAGCAGCACGGACACCGCGCGGCGTTCGGCGCGGTCCAGTGGCAGTCCCCTCGTCGCGGCCCCAGGGGACCCAACAGGGATGTCCGCCAACGCCGTCACCATGCAGTCAGCGCAGTGGACGTCCCTGACGGGGCAGGTCTGGCAGTCGATGAGCATGACCGGCTCCACCCTTCTTCGTCGTTGCGAGCTGTCGACCCACACGCTATGGGCGGCCACCGACAACGGCCCTGCCCTCGTTGTCCTCCGCCTCGCGGCTCACGGTCACTGACACGCAGCCTGGCCCCGCGCCCGCCGCGCCTTCGAGGCAGTGTCAGCCCAGCGGCATACGGTCTGCCCATGCAGGCGATCCAGGCGACGTTCGACGACCTCGGCACTCGCCTCATGGATGTCACCTTCGTCGTCGTCGACCTGGAGTCGACCGGCGGCAGCCCCGAGCAGTGCGGCATCACCGAGATCGGCGCGGTCAAGGTCCGCGGCGGCGAGGTGCTGGGAGAGTTCCAGACGCTCGTCAACCCGGCCGAGCCGATCCCGGCCTTCATCTCGGTGCTCACCGGCATCACGGACGCCATGGTGATCGACGCGCCGCGCATCGAGTCCGCCTTCCCGGCGTTCCTCGAGTTCGCCGCCGGCAGCGTTCTCGTGGCCCACAACGCCGGCTTTGACATCAGCTTCCTCAAGTCGGCTGCGCGCCGCACCGGCACCCCGTGGCCGGGGTTCGATGTCCTCGACACGCTGACGCTCGCGCGCCAGCTCGTGACCAACGACGAGTCGCCGAACCACAAGCTCTCGTCGCTGGCCCGGGTGTTCGCCTCGACCACGACCCCTGACCACCGCGCACTCCACGACGCGCGTGCCACGGTTGACGTGCTGCACGGTCTGATCGAGCGCGTCGGCAACCTCGGCGTCCACACGCTCGAGGAGCTCTCCAGCTACACGTCGCGAGTCAGCCCCGCACTGCGGCGCAAGCGGTTCCTCGCCGAGCCGCTCCCCCACGCCCCCGGCGTCTACGTCTTCAAGGACCGGGACGGCCGGGTGCTCTACGTGGGCACGAGCCGGGACATCCGCTCGCGCGTCCGCAGCTACTTCACCGCGTCGGAGCAGCGCAGCCGGATGGCCGACATGGTCCGGCTGGCTCACGCCGTCACCCCCGTGGTGTGCCAGACGGCCCTGGAGGCCCAGGTGCGTGAGCTCCGACTCATCGACGAGCACCAGCCCCGGTTCAACCGCAGGTCCAAGAACGGCCGACGTGTCGTGTGGGTCAAGCTCACGAGCGAGCGGTTCCCGCGCCTGTCGATCGTGAAGCAGATGCGCGACGACCGAGCCCACTACATCGGGCCGTTCCGATCGCGTGCCACCGCGCAGTCCGCCGTTGACGCGGTCCATGAAATCGTCCCGCTCCGGCAGTGCAGGCAACGGATCACCGGCAAGGAGGCAGCCTGCGCCCTTGCGGAGCTCGGGCGTTGCGGATCCCCCTGCACCGGTGCCCAGTCCGATGCCGACTACGCCTTGGTCGCGGCCGACTGCGCAGCGCTCTTCTCCGGGGACGCCCGCCCGGGCGCGAGCAGGCTGAGGTCCCGCCTCGAGGAGCTCGCAGCACAGGAGCGGTTCGAGGACGCAGCCCAAGTCCGCGACCGCTTCCTCCAGCTGGTCAGGGGTGCGGCCCGCTCACAACGGCTCGCTCCGCTGAGGACGGCCCGCGAGCTCGTGGCCGCTCGACGGCACGAGGCCGGTGGTTGGGAGCTGGTGTGCGTCCGATACGGCAGGCTCGCGGGCACGGGTGTCAGCCCGCGTGGGGCCGACCCCATGGTGCACGTGCGCAACCTGCGGGCAACCGCGGAGGTCGTCCTTGCACCCGTGGCCGGAGCGGCGGCGGCGTTGACCGAGGAGACCGAGATCGTGCTGCGGTGGCTCGAGGCACCGGGGGTTCGCATCGTCGAGCTGGACGGCTCATGGACCTGCCCCGTCGGTGGGGCCGGGGCGGTGCGCCACGAGCTGGAGCCTGCCGTTGCCGCCGCCCTCGAGGTTGTGGGCTTCGACCGGGACGCGGGCCTCGACGCTGGACTCAGGGGTGGTGGGCGCCCCCGGTCCCGCGATCGATTCCGGCGTGCGGGATAGGGTTGTGGCGTGATCACCGCCATCGTCTTGGTCAACTGCGAGGTCAACCGCATCCCCGAGGCTGCAGAGGAAATCGCCGAGATCCCGGGTGTGTCCGAGGTGTACTCCGTGACCGGCGACGCAGACCTCATCGCCATGGTCCGGGTGCGCGCTCACGAGGAGCTCGCCGACATCATCGCGGACCGGCTGAGCAAGGTCCAGGGCGTGGTTGGCACCTCCACGCACATCGCCTTCCGGACGTACTCCGCGCACGATCTCGAGGCGGCCTTCAGCCTGGGCCTCGACGGCGAGTAGCGGCTCAGGAGCGAGTGACCTCGACCCACCGCTCGATGACCCGGGTCGCCGCACCTGAGTCGATGGCTTGCGCGGCCCGCTCCAAGCCAGCGTGGAGGTCGCGGTCGAACGAGGTCTGGTCGTCGCCGGAGTCGGGTTGCGTCAGGGCCAGAGCGATGCCTGCATTGAGCAGCACGGCGTCCCGGACCGCACCGGTCGCGCCCGCGAAGACGTCGCGAACCACGGCTGCGTTGTGCGCTGGGTCACCACCCCGCAGGGCCTCCGTGGGGTGCAGCTCCAGCCCGAGACGGGTCGGCTCGACCATGCGGTCCCGGACCTGCCCATCGCGGACCCACCACACGGTCGTCGTCGTGGACACCGTCACCTCGTCGAGCCCGTCGTCCCCACGGAAGACCGCTGCGTCCTTGCCCCGACTGGCGAACACGCCCGCGAGCAACGGGGCCATCCCGGCATCGGCGCAGCCGATCGCGGCGTAGGTCGGCTGGGCCGGGTTGGTCAGCGGGCCGAGGAAGTTGAATGCGCTGCCGACGCCGAGCTCTCTCCGCGGCACGGCCGTGTGCCGGAAGGACGGATGGAAGGTCTGGGCGAAGCAGAACGTGATGCCCGCCTGCCGGACCACCTCGACCACGCGCTCCGGGGCGAGGGACAGGTCGATGCCGAGCGCCTCGAGCACGTCGGCCGAACCCGACGATGACGACGCTGCCCGGTTGCCGTGCTTGACCACGCGGACTCCGGCAGCAGCCGCCACGATGGACGACATCGTCGAGATGTTCACCGTGTGCGCCCGGTCGCCCCCGGTGCCGACGATGTCGAGACTCGGTCCCTCGACCTCGATCCGGTGAGCGCGTGACAGCATGACCTCCGCCAGTCCGTGCATCTCCTCGACGCTCTCGCCCTTGGCCCGAAGGCCCACGAGGAAACCCGCGATCTGTGCTGGGCTGGCCTCACCGTCCATGATCTGCGCCATGGCCCACTCGACGGCCGCCTGCTCGAGGTCACGGCCGGCGATGAGGTCGGTGTAGATGGTTGGCCAGGTCAGCGCATCGTGCTGCGGCATCACGCGGCGCGGCTCAGGCCGTCGGCACGGACGAGCGTGCGAGCAGGCTCACGGCCGAGGTGAGGTCGACCGGGTCCAGCGGGTGGGGCACCGCAAGGTCCGCCATCGACCAGGCCGCAAGCCAGGCGTCCTGTGGACGTCCGGTCAGCACGATGATCGGGGGGCAGTCGAAGATCTCGTTCTTCAGCTGGCGGGCCAGGCCCATGCCACCGACCTTCGCCGCCTCGCCGTCGAGGATCAGGATGTCGAACGGCTCGGTCTCGACGGCGGTGACGACCGCCGCTGCGGTGGCGCACTCGAGCCAGTGCACCACTTCGACGTCCTTTGCGGGACGACGGCCCACCGCGGCACGAACCGCATCACGTGTCGTGATGTCGTCGCTGTAGAGCAGCACATTCACCCGGTGCGGCGCCGTGCCCCGGCGCTCGGTGGCGATCTCGTTCGAGGCGGTCATGCCGCCGATGCTACCGGTCGCCAAGAAGGCGTCGGGCGGGCAGTGTCCTGAAGCCCTCGATGTGCTGTGACGTGCGCAAACGTCACGAATTCATCAGTACCCCACCGAAAAGTGGGGGTCGCTCTCACACTCAGGAACGAATGTGGGAATAATGACCGACGTGGCGACAGCATCAGCAGTTCCTTCAAGCGCAGTAGCGATGGCCGGGCACGGACCGGCGACCCGCCCCAACATGGTTGCCGTTGGCACCATCGTGTGGCTCTCCAGCGAGCTCATGTTCTTCGCGGGTCTGTTCGCGGTGTACTTCCAGCTCCGGTCCGTCCGGGGGGATCTGTGGGCGCAGCAGGTGGACAAGCTCAACCTCCCCTTCGCCTCCGTCAACTGCCTCGTGCTGGTCGTCTCCTCCGTGTGGTGCCAGCTCGGTGTGTGGAAGGCGGAGCGCGGCCAGAAGGCCCGCACGGGCTCCCTCTTCGACCTGAAGAACTGGGGCATGCGGGAGTGGTACGTCCTCACCTACCTCTTCGGCTCCTTCTTCATCGCGGGCCAGGTGATGGAGTACGCCGAGCTCGTCCACCAGAACGTCACCCTGAGCTCTGACGCCTACGGCTCTGTCTTCTACATGGCGACCGGGTTCCACGGTCTCCACGTGACCGGTGGCCTGCTCGCCTTCCTGCTCATCATCGCGCGCACCTTCACGACTCGTCGCTACACGCACGCGAACGCGACCGGAGCGGTTGTCACGTCGTACTACTGGCACTTCGTCGACGTCGTGTGGATCGCGCTCTTTGCCACCATCTACATCCTCCAATGACCTCCACTGCGCCTCGCGCGCCAGGCCCGACCAGCGCCACTTGCACCGCCCCGACGGACGACAGGACCTCACAGTGAATGCCTTGGCCGCACGCCGACGACACCCCGCCGCGATAGCGCTGCTCATCCTCGTCGGCCTGCTCATCATGGGTGGCGCGTACTCCTTCATCGCCCCCAAGGACGCCAACGCGTCCACGGCCGTCGCAACGGCCTCCGTCGAGGAGGGCCAGAAGCTCTTCCTCGGCAACTGCGCCTCCTGCCACGGCACCAACGCCCAGGGCACGCAGTCCGGCCCCTCCCTCGTCGGCGTGGGCGCGGCAGCGGTCGACTTCCAGGTCGGTACCGGCCGGATGCCGATGACCAGGCCGGATGTCCAGGCCCCGCGCAACGACGTCAAGTTCGACGAGGACGAGATCGCCTCGCTCGCCGCCTACGTCGCCACACTCGGCCCCGGCCCAGCGATCCCCGACAAGCAGTTCACGACCGTGATCGAGCCCGGCACGCCGGAGAACAACCGCGCCATCGCCGAGGGCGGCGTGATCTTCCGCGTGAACTGCGCCATGTGCCACAACTTCGCGGGCGCCGGCGGCGCCCTGACACGCGGGAAGTACGCCCCCGGCCTCCAGGACGTCGAGCCCCGACACATGTACTCCGCCATGGTGACGGGCCCGCAGTCGATGCCGGTCTTCAGCGACACCAACCTCACGCCCGAGGCGAAGCAGAAGGTCATCTCCTACCTCAAGGCGCAGGAGCAGGCCACCAGCGTCGGAGGTCTGAGCCTGGGCAACCTCGGCCCGGTGTCCGAGGGCTTCTTCGCCTGGGTCTTCATGCTCGGCATCCTCATCGCAGCGGCAGTGTGGCTCGGCAAGAAGGCGGCATGAGCCAGACAGCTGCTCGCCCGGCCCTCCGCTCCAACCCGACCGTCCGGATCATGAACGACAGGACATCCAACCGATGAACGACAACGAGACCAGCGTGGCACCGGTGGAGGGCAGGGCCGTTGGGCCCGCCTCCGGTGACGGCCAGGTCCTGCCGGCGTCGCTGGCAACCGGACCCGACACCTTCGAGAACCCGGGTCTGCCGCCGCACATCCCGCGCGCTGGCGACCTGGACCCGAAGGCGGCCAAGCGTGCCGAGCGCCAGATCGCCACGATGTTCGGCATCTCGATGCTCGGGGCGCTCGTCTTCGTGGTCAGCTACTTCGCGATCCGTGACGAGGCGACGTTCTTCTTCCCGGGCGTCGGCAAGGCCAGCACCCAGAACGTCGTCCTCGGCCTCTCCCTCGGCGTCTCCATCCTCTTCATCGGCCTCGGGGCGGTGCACTGGGCTAAGACCCTGATGTCCGACGTGGAGATCACCGAGGAGCGGCACGCCCAGGCCTCGACCCAGGAGGATCGGGCCGAGGCGGTCACCGTCGTCAGCGAGGGTGTCGAGTCGACCGGGCTGACCCGGCGCCCGTTGCTCAAGTACTCCCTCGGTGGGGCTCTCGGCCTGTTTGCCCTGCCCATGGGCCTGCAGGTGGTGGGGTCGCTCGGCCCGACCACCGTCGGTGAGCTGAAGGAGACGCTCTGGGACCCCGAGAACAATGGTGGCCTGCCGATCCGGCTCATGCGTGACCCGGAGATGACGCCGATCAAGCTCTCTGATGTCACCAACGGCTCCGTCTTCCACGTCATGCCCGAGACGCTCCAGCACTCCATCGACGAGGGTCGCCACGTCCTCGAGGGCAAGGCCAAGGCCGCCGTCATCCTGATCCGCATCGACCCCAACCTGATCAAGGTCCAGAAGGCCCGCGACTGGGGCGTCGACGGCGTCGTCGCCTACTCCAAGATCTGCACGCACGTGGGGTGCGCGGTCGGCCTCTACGAGCAGCAGACCCACCACTTGCTGTGCCCGTGCCACCAGTCCACCTTCGACCTGACCGAGGACTGCAAGGTCATCTTCGGCCCGGCCAAGCGTGCGCTGCCGCAACTCAAGATCACCGTGGACGACGAGGGCTACCTCGTCGCACCCGAGGGCTTCGCGGAGCCCGTCGGGCCGAGCTTCTGGGAGCGTAAGCGATGAGCGCCACCTACCAGCCCCGTCACGCCGGCGCGCTGCGCGACGGCGACGAAGCAGCAGCGGAGCGACGGGCCGAGCAGAAGCCCCTCGGCGGTCTCGCCGGCTGGATCGACGACCGCACCGGCACGGCCAAGGGGATGACCTCCCAGATGAGGAAGGTCTTCCCGGAGCACTGGTCGTTCATGCTCGGCGAGATCGCGATGTACTCGCTGATCGTCTGCCTGCTCACCGGCGTCTTCCTCACCTTCTGGTTCGTCCCGAGCATGACCCCGGTGGTCTATGACGGCTCCTATGTGCCGCTGCAGGGCGTCATGGTCTCCGACGCCTACCGGTCGACGCTGGACATCTCCTTCGACATCCGCGGTGGACTGCTCATCCGCCAGATCCACCACTGGGCCGCGCCTGATCTTCGTCGTCGCCGTCTTCGTGCACATGGCCCGGATCTTCTTCACCGGCGCCTTCCGCAAGCCGCGCGAGATCAACTGGGTCTTCGGCACCATCCTGTCGCTGCTCGCCTGCATCGAGGGCTTCGCCGGCTACTCCCTGCCGGACGACCTGCTCTCCGGCACGGGAATCCGGGCGATGAACGGCTTCGTCCAGTCCGCTCCCATCATCGGCTCCTACCTGTCGTACTTCATCTTCGGTGGGGCCTTCCCGGGCGAGCAGATCATCCCGATCCTGTACTCCGCTGCACATTCTGCTGATCCCGGCGATCCTCGTCGGTCTGTTCATCCTGCACATCGTGCTCGTCTTCGTGCACAAGCACACGCAGTACCCCGGGCCGGGCCGGACGAACAACAACGTCGTCGGCTACCCGTTCATGCCGGTGTACATCGCCAAGGCCGGTGGGTTCTTCTTCATCGTCTTCGGCGTCATCGCCCTTGTCGCGGCCGTCGTCACGATCAACCCGATCTGGGCCTACGGACCCTACGACCCGTCGCCCATCACCGCCGGCTCCCAGCCGGACTGGTACATGGGCTTCGCCGACGGGGCGCTGCGCCTCGTGCCCGGCTGGCTCGAGTTCGTGTCCTGGGGTGACTTCACCTGGAGCATGAACATCTTCCCGTTCTCGCTCATCCTGCTGCCGCTCATGTGGACGCTCATCGGCGTCTACCCCTTCGTCGAGAAGTGGGTGACCGGTGACAACCGCGAGCACCACCTGCTCGACCGCCCCCGCAACGCGCCGACCAGGACGGGCATCGGCGTGGCCGGCATCGTGATGTACGCCGTGCTCATGTTCGCCGCGGGCAACGACCTCATGGCGATCAAGCTGCACCTGTCCATCAATGACATCACCAACGCGCTGCGGCTGCTGTTCTTCATCGGCCCGCCGATCGCGTTCTGGATCACCAAACGGATCTGCCTGAGCCTGCAGCGCGCCGACCGGCAGAAGGTCCTGCACGGCCGCGAGACGGGAACCATCTGGCGTCACGCGGATGGTCGCTTCGAGGAGATCCACGCGCCGCTCACGCCGGCCGAGCGTTGGCCGCTCGTCCAGCACGAGGTGGCCGAGCCGCTGGAGCTCGTCCAGGAGGTCGACGCCAACGGTGTCGCCAGCCCCGTCGCCCGGAAGGAGCGCTTGCGCGCCACGATGTCGCGGTTCTACTTCCGTGACCGAGTGGCACCCGCGACCGCCTCCGAGCTCGAGGCAGCTCACCACGAGCACGACGTCCAGGAGACCCAACCGGTGTCCGTCGCCCCGGAGGAGATCGAGCCGGCAGCCCGCCACTGACCCGGGAATCCGGTCACTCGGCTGGTCAGGACGGCCCCACCGCAGACAGCGGTGGGGCCGTTTCGTGCACTGTGCCGTATGCCGCTGGGCCTGCTTCTCGTGAATGGTGATCCACGACCGCCCAGCCCGTCCCAGGCGCCCAGCGGATGCCCCCTTGGGTGGGCGTGCAGAGTGCCTGGACCGACGTGCGAGACTCGCATCGTGCAGCACCTGAGTGAGGCCGAGTTCGAAGCAGCGGTCGGGGACGCGCTCGACAGCATCCCGCCGCAGCTGGCCCGCGCCATGGACAACGTCGTCGTGCTCATCGAGCAGGAGCCACCAGCCGACGATCCGGAGCTGCTCGGAGTGTACGACGGCACTCCCCTGACCGAACGTGACGGCTGGTGGGCTGCCGGCGCCCTCCCGGACCGCATCACGATCTTCCAGGGCCCGCTGGAGCGGATGTGCTCATCAGTCGAGGAGCTGCGCGAGGAGATCGCCATCACCGTCGTCCACGAGATCGCACACCATTTCGGCATCGACGACAGGCAGCTGCACGAGCTGGGCTGGGGCTGAGCCGGCGCGCGTTCCCGGCATCACGGTCCGCGACGTTCCCGGCACGCCGTTTCGCGTCGACCACCAGCCGGGGCGTGGCCGTGAGCCGCGCGGAACCGACTCCACGTTCGTCATGAGCCTGGATGAACGGTTCGCCTCGGCCGATGAGTCGGGCCAGGCGCGACTTGATGGCCGAAGTCTTTACCTGCGGCGTCGAGGGGATTACCGTCGGAGGACAAGCCAATCGATCGGACGGAGGTGCCCTGAGATGTTCTCTCCCGCACGATCGCATCGCGAGCCCGAGGGGCCGTGACGTAGGACCATGAGTTGTCGAAGGGGAAGGACCACCATCCTTCCCCTTCGCGCTGTCTCAGCCCAAGGAGCAGCTCACCAGACGCGAACTGCTCCTTGGCTTGGACTCGAGGACGGCGCGAGTCGTCCTGGGGTCGATCGTCAGATCGAGTACTCGCCCGAGAAGGACTCGAAGACCCAGAGAACCACGGCGACGACTCCGACGAACACACCGACGATGAACAGCCACCAGCCGATGGCCAGACCCGCGAACATGATCGCCCCGGCACCGGCCAGCCACAGCGGCGTCCAGGAGCTCGCCACGAAATAGCCGTAGTTGCCCTCAGCCTCGGCGATCTCGCCGCTGGCGTTGTCCTCCGGTCGCAGCGGCAGCTTCCTGCCGGTCATGAAGAAGTAGAACCCACTGAGCAGGAACAGACCCGCGGTGAGCGCAAGCGCCACGACGCCGATCGGCTCCTTCCAGTCGGACCAGAACCCGTAGACCAGCGTGATCGGGGCGAAGAACGCGAAGAGGTAGAAGAACAGCTTGGTCTCGACGCGCATCGTCAGTCTCCGAACGGGTCTCGGTTGGTGGTCGAACGCTCACCCGGCGTCCCGTCGAGGTCTGCCGGTCCCATCACCTGGGCCAGCGTTCCGCGATCCGGCACCGGCGTGGCGCCGGGAGCGGCCTCGGGGTGGTGCAGGTCGAAGGCAGGACGCTCGGAGCGAATCCGGGGAAGCGACGTGAAGTTGTGCCGCGGCGGCGGGGAGGACGTCGCCCACTCGAGAGAGGCACCGTAACCCCATGGGTCATCCGTGTTGACGAGCGGAGCCTTCTTCCACGTGCGCCACACGTTGTAGAGGAACGGGATCATCGACGCCCCGAGCAGGAAGGCGCCGAGGCTGGAGACGATGTTCCCGGCCTGGAATCCCTCCTCGGGCAGGTAGTCGGCGTAGCGGCGGGCCATGCCCTCGATCCCGAGCCAGTGCTGGATCAGGAAGGTCGTGTGGAAGCCGATGAAGAGCATCCAGAAATGGATCTTGCCGAGCTTCTCGTCGAGCATCCGGCCGGTCAGCTTCGGCCACCAGAAGTAGAAGCCGGAGAACATGGCGAACACGACGGTGCCGAAGACGGTGTAGTGGAAGTGCGCGACGATGAAATAGCTGTCCGACAGATGGAAGTCGAGGGCCGGGCTGGCGATGATGACCCCGGTCAGGCCCCCGAAGAGGAAGGTCACGAGGAAGCCCATCGCCCAGAGCATGGGCGTGTCCATGGAGACCTTGCCGCCCCACATCGTGCCGATCCAGTTGAAGAACTTCACGCCGGTGGGCACGGCGATGAGCATCGTCATCACCGCGAAGAAGGGCAGGAGCACTTGTCCCGTCACGTACATGTGGTGCGCCCAGACGCTCGTGGACAGCGCGGCGATGGCGATCGTCGCGAACACCAGAGTCTTGTAGCCGAAGATCGGCTTCCGGGAGAAGACCGGGAGGACCTCGCTGATGATGCCGAAGAAGGGCAGCGCGATGACGTACACCTCGGGATGCCCGAAGAACCAGAACAGGTGCTGCCACAGCATCGGCCCGCCGTTCTCCGGGTCGAAGATGTGCATGCCGAAGCGCCGGTCACCACCGAGCGCCAACAGCGCCGCGGCGAGGACCGGGAAGACCACGAGGATGAGGATCGAGGTGATCAGGACGGTCCAGGTGAACACCGGCATCCGGAACATCGTCATGCCGGGTGCCCGCATGCAGACGATCGTCGTGATGAAGTTGACCGCGCCGAGGATGGTGCCGAAGCCGGCGAGGGCGAGACCGAAGACCCACAGGTCACCGCCGAGTCCGGGGCTGTAGCTCTGGTCGGACAGCGGGGCGTAGGCGAACCAGCCGAAGGATGCGGCACCCTGCGGGGTCAGGAAGCCACCCGCCGCAATGAGGCCGCCGAAGAGGTAGAGCCAGTAGGCGAACATGTTGAGCCGCGGGAACGCGACGTCCGGCGCGCCGAGCTGCAGCGGCATGATGGCGTTCGCGAAGGCGGCGAAGAGCGGCGTCGCGAAGAGCAGCAGCATGATCGTGCCGTGCATGGTGAACAGCTGGTTGAACTGGTCCTTGGTGTCCACCACCTGCAGGCCGGGCGAGACCAGCTCGGCCCGGATGATCAGCGCCATGATCCCGCCGAGCATGAACCACAGGAACGAGGTGATGAAGTAGAGGTTGCCGATGACCTTGTGGTCGGTCGTCGTCACCCACTTGACGAAGGTGCGTCCCTTGATCTCGGAGCGCGGCGTGACCGGGGCGGTCGTGGTGCCGGCGGCGGTGCGGTCTGCGGTTGTGGTCATCAGTTGCTCCCACCGCGAGCAGGTTCGGGGATGAGTTTTTCGTCGCCCTTGACGAGCTTCTCACGGCTGGCGTCGACGGGGATCTGGCCGGTCTGTCCGATCTCGGTCAGGTGGGCGATGTGCTGGTCGTACTCCTGCTGGGAGACGATCTTGACCATGAAGAGCATCTCGGAGTGGTAGGCACCGCAGAGCTCGGCGCACTTGCCCTGGAACTCGCCAGTCTGCGACGGCACGATCTGCAGGCGGTTGGTCTTGCCGGGGATCATGTCGAGCTTCGTCATGAAGGCGGGCACCCAGAAGCTGTGGATGACGTCACGCGAGTTGAGCACGAACTCGACCCGCTTGTTCACCGGGAGGAACAGAACGGGCATGGTGTCCCGCGCCCCCTCTTCTCCCGTCAGGTTGGTGTGGACCCCGGAGTCGTAGACGTCCGAGTCGACGTAGTTGAAGTCCCAGCTCCACTGCTTGGCGACGACACTGATGGTGACGTCAGGCGTCTGGCTCACGTCGGTGAGCGCTGCCTCGTCACGGGCCGTGTAGTAGAAGAACACGGCGACCATGAACACGGGGATGATCGTGTAGAGGAGCTCGACGGGCACGTTGTAGCGCAGCTGCACGGGGAGTGCTTCGTCCCCCTTGCGGCGGCGGAACCGAATTGCGGCGTAGAGCATGAGGCCCCAGGTGATGACGCCGACGCCGAGCACCGCGATCCAGCTGCCGACCCAGAGGTTCGTGACCCGGTCGCCGCTGTCCGAGATCGACTGCGGCATGAACCCGTTGGAAACCTGACCCTGGCAACCAGCGAGCGCCAGCGCGCTCACTGCCACCAGACCCGTGACGCGCAGTCCCCTGCGTCGGCCGGATCGCGCCTGCGGCGCGGCGGTCATCGCCGGGGTGTCTTCGTGCTCAGGCACCAGGTGCACCTTTCATTCCGTATCAACACCATACAAAGCAAAAAGGGCAACGCCCAGTGAGCACGCACGTGCTCCTTGCCGAACACTACCGCCATGCCACCCGTCATGTCTGGGAGGGTCCGGATAACGTTGCGGTGTGGCGAAAGAGTCCTCCATCGGCGCCTCTCGACGCCTCCTCGACGCGGCGTCCGGCCCACTCCACCCGGTGGCCCGGGACACCCTCGTGGCGGCGTTGGAGGCCGGCTGGGCCGACCCTGCCCGCCTCTACGCGGAGGGCCGTCGCGCGGGCGCGCTGCTCGCGCGCGCCCGCGAGGTCATCGCGGCCGGGCTGGGCGTCCGCCCACCGGAGGTGACCTTCCTGCCCAGCGGTCCGACCGCTCTGGCCAGGGCCGTCGACGGGGTGCTGTATGCCGCTGAGCGCCGTGGCGCTCGCACCGTGGCCTCCGCGGTCGAGCACTCCGCCATCCTCGTGCCCGGGCGCGGCCGGGCCGCGCGAACGGCCGACCCGAGCCGATTCGCCGAGGTGCCGGTGACGGTGACCGGCGCCGTCGACCTCGACGCCTGGGCCGCGGCCGTCAGCGTCCCGGGCACGGTCGCCGCGGCCCTCCAGCACGCGAACGGAGAGGTGGGGACCCGCCAGCCGCTCGCGGAGGCGAGGGCGATGACCCAGCCCAGCGGCATACCCCTCGTGGTGGACGCCACCGCCTCGCTGGGTCGGGACGACGTGCCGACGGACTGGGACGTGCTCGTCGGGGACGCTCGGTCGTGGGGCGGGCCACCTCTCGGAGTCCTCGTCGTCCGGGAGGCCACCCGCTGGCGGTGGCCCGATGCGCGCGCTGACGTCGAAGCCGGCCGCACGGACGTGGCACCGTGGGTTCCGCTCGCCCTCTCCGCAGCGGAGGCGTGGCAGCAGACTGCTGCGGGGCGCGAGGACGACGGGCGTGAGGCCCGGGCCCTCGTGGACCGGATTCGCGGCGCCGCCTCAGCGGTACCGGACACCGAGGTCGTCGGCGATCCCGTGGACCGGCTCCCGCACGTCGTGACCTTCTCGAGCCTCTTCGTCGATGGCGAGGCCCTCGTCGGCGCGCTCGACCGCCAGGGCCTGGCCGTGGCGAGCGGTTCGGCGTGCACCTCCAGCACCCTCGAGCCGAGCCACGTCCTCGCCGCCATGGGCACCCTGACCCACGGGAACGTCCGGGTGACGCTCCCGCTCAAGGACGGTGAGCCCGGGCCGAGCCGATGACGTCGACGTCCTCTGCGCGAGTCTCGGCCCGACGATCGAGGCGGTCCGCGGCGAGCTCGGGGTGGCCGGGCTGTGACCGGCGGCGGGTCGGATCCCGGATCAGGCGACGACGTCGTGGACGCCCGCGGCAAACGGTGCCCGATCCCCGTGATCGACCTCGCACGCCACGCCGCCGAGCACCCGACCGCGCGGCGGGTGCTGGTCCTGGCCACCGATCCGGCCGCGGCCCACGACATTCCGGCGTGGTGCCGGATGCGGGGACACCGGTTCGTCGAGGAGCGCCCGTCCGGGGACCACACCGTCTATGTCGTGGAGCTCATCGAGCAGGACGAGCGGCAGGTGCCATAGCCATTCAGTAGCCGTCCGGGCCCTTACGCCCACAGCGCAGGCAGCGGTGCCTCCAACGCCGTGGCGAGCAGCCCACGGTACTCGTTCCTCGACACCTCCGTGACGCCGAGCGTGGCCAGGTGGTCGGTGCGCCACTGGACGTCGACCAACCGGCGCGCGTCGCAGTCCTCCGCGAGGAGGCCGTGCAACCCCACGAGCGCGACCTTCGAGGCGTCCCGCACGAGGTGGAACATCGACTCGCCCGCGAACAGCCCGCCGATGGCGACCCCGTAGAGACCGCCGACGAGCCGTCCCTCCTGCCACGTCTCGATGGAGTGCGCCCAGCCGGCCTTGTGCATTCGAAGGTAGGCCTCGACGATCTGCGGGGTGATCCAGCGGCCGGTGCGTCGCGGGTCGGCGCAGGCGAGCACGCACCTGCTCGAAGGCCGTGTCCACCCGCACCTCGAAAAGGGCGAGCGACTTGCGCAGCGATCTGCTCACCTTGAGGTCGCCGAGCCGCAGGATCCCCCGAGGGTCCGGCGACCACCAGCCCAGCGGATCACCCCCGTGGTCGCCGATCCCCATCGGAAAGGCGCCGATGGTGTAGGCCTCGTAGAGCGTCGCGACGCCGAGGTCGGCGCCGATACCGATGAGGTCTTCTCCGGGAGGCACCCGGTCCAGGTCGAAGTCCCACGGGGTGGGCAGCGGAGGTGTCGGCACAGCCGCGGGTCAGGGTCGCTCGCAGTCGATGTGCGGGCCGATCTCCGAGGCGGACTCGTCGCCGTACGCCTCCGCGAGGCGGTCGAGGAAGCCGCCCTTCCTCAGGGAGTATTCCTGCGTCCCGACCGTCTCTATGACGTACGTCGCGAGCATCGCACCGAGCTCGGCGCACCGCTGGACCGGCAGCTTCGATGAGAGGCCGGTGAGGAACCCCGCGCGGAAGGCGTCCCCGACGCCCGTCGGGTCAGCCTTGCGGACCTCGCGGGCAGCGCCGACGTGGATCGGCTCCTCGCCGCGGACCCGGACGGTGACGCCGTCCTTGCCCTGGGTCTTGACCTGGACGCGAACCCGGGCGGCGAGCTCCTCGTCGCTCCAGCCGGTCTTCTGGCAGGCGATACCCGCCTCGTACTCGTTGGTCAGCAGGTACTCGGCCCCGTCGATGAGACCCCGGATGCCCTCGCCGTCGAGGAAGGCCAGCTGCTGGGACGGGTCAGCCGCGAAGGGGATGCCGCGCGTGCGGCACTCGTCCGTGTGACGCTGCATCGCGACGGGGTCGTTGGCGCCGATGACGACGAGGTCGAGCCCCCCGACGCGGTCCGCGACGGGCCCGAGCTCGATGTCCCGCGCCTCCGTCATGGCGCCGGCGTAGAACGTGGCGATCTGGGCCATGTCGCGGTCGGTCGTGCAGATGAACCGTGCCGTGTGCTGGGACTCCGAGTAGTGGACCGAGGCGCAGTCGACGCCATGTCGCTCGAGCCACGAGCGGTAGTCGGTGAAGTCCTCGCCCACCGCACCTACGAGGATGGGGCGTTGTCCGAGCGACGCCATGCCGAAGGCGATGTTCGCCGCCACCCCACCACGACGGACCTGCAGGTCCTCGGTGAGGAAGGAGAGCGAGATCTTGTCCAGCTGCTCGACGACCAGGGAGTGCGCGAAGAGCCCCTCGAAGGTCATCAGGTGGTCAGTGGCGATGGAACCGGTGATGGCGATCTGCACATCGCAAACCTAGCGTGCGGGGGCGGGGCTGGACCGTCGCACCGCTGCCCCCGCGCGGCGACCGCGCCGGGCGAGACGGGCAACGCAGTGGCTCGGCCCCACGAGCGGCTCGAGGCTCTCGACGTCCACGGGTGCCCCGACGCGCTCGAGCAGGCCCTCCATGAGGCCGCGATGGACCGCGCACACGACGTCGAGGTGCTGCGTGGCCACCTCGAGGAACGGACACGTGGTGACGTCGATGCGTGCTCGCTCCCCCTCGACCGCGCGGCGCGACTCGAAGCCCATGCCGGAGAGCGCGTCGACGACGAGGTCCGCAGTGGCGGCGACGGACCGCGGCCGTTCCCCCGCCGGCGCCGCGAGCCGACCGAACGTGCGGCCGGCGTCGGCGGCGTCGCGAGCCGGGTCGTCCGCGCTCCTGGCGACGTGCGTCGCGAGGATGTCCGCGAGCAGTCGGTAGCTGCGTTGCGTGGCCGGCGGCGCAGCGACCTCGGCGACGTAGTGCGTCCGCGGCCGGCCCGGCGTCGTCCGCTCCTCGCGCTCGCGCGACACGGCACCCGCCGCCACCAGGGCCTCGAGGTGGAACCGGGCGGTGTTCGGGTGCGCTCCGAGTCGTCCGGCGACCTCGGCGGCGGTCGCCGGGCCGCCGAGGTCCTGGAGCACGGCGAGGACCCGGCTCCGCGAGGGCCCGAACCGCTGCGCCTCCTCGGCCCGGTCAGGCGGCGGGATGCTCACGCCCTCGATCGTCCCACGCGTCGAGTCCCCGCTCCCGCAGCTGCGTGCCGAGCCAGTCCACCGCGTCCACGCCGACGATGGCCTGTCCGTCGACGACGATCGTCGGGACCGTGCCCCCGACCTCCTGCCACTGCGAGCGCCAGTCCCTGATGAGGTGCCACGCCGCACCCGAGATCGGTCCACCCGTGACGTCGCACGCCAGGCCCCAGCGCCAGACCGGCTCGGAGGTCGACGAGCCCTTGAGCAGGTCGTCGACGAGAAGCGTCCGCAGGACTCGCGCGTCGTCAAGATCGACCCCGTTCGCCCAGAAGGCCTCGAAGAGCCTCCGCCGGACCGGCCGCGCGACGCCTGCAGCGTAGGCCTCCGCGTAGGCCGAGGTCGCCGCGCCCGTGAACGGCACGTGCCCCTTCAGGGTGTAGGGCAGCGGCTCGCCCGGCAGCAGGTGGGTGAGCACCTGTGACACCTCGGCCTGGAGCGCCTGGAAGCGGTCGGACAGCTCGGTGCGGCTCAGCTGGTGCCAGGGGTCGTGCTCGGTGGTGCGCCAGTCGATCTCGACCCCGTCGTCGGCGAGAGCCTCGGTGCGCCGCCACGCGAGGTGGCTCCAGGGGCAGGTGAAGTCGCCCCACACCGTCATCCGCTTGATCCGTGTGTTCCGCAGCTCCGTTGCCACCGGCTCTTCTCCTCTCGGATCCCTCGGTCTACAGTGTTTTTACAACTTCCTTGTGAAAACATCAAGAGGTGAGCTCATGACCTATGTGATCGGCAGCCCGTGCATCGACGTCAAGGACCGCGCCTGTGTCGAGGAGTGTCCTGTCGACTGCATCTACGAGGGCCAGCGATCGCTCTACATCCACCCCGACGAGTGCGTGGATTGCGGCGCCTGCGAGCCGGTCTGTCCCGTCGAGGCGATCTACTACGAGGATGACCTGCCGGCCGAGCTGCAGCCGTACCTGCAGGACAACGCGGACTTCTTCGAGGAGACCATGCCCGGGCAGAGCGAGCCGCTCGCCTCCCCGGGCGGTGCCGCCAAGCTCGGCGTGCTGCCCTTCGACACTCCGCTCGTGGCCGGGTTCCCGCCCCGTGACGCCGGGTGAGCCAGGGGTGAGGCACCTCATGCCACCCCTGCGCACCTACCCCTCGGTAGGCCTGTCCCCCGGTCCCGATCCGGCCTAGCGTGGCCGACATGAGCACCCCGATGACAGAGTTCCCCACCCCGCGCGACGGTCTGGACTCGGGCAGCATCGCCGAGCTCGTCGAGGACTCCCGAGCGATCGACCTTCCCCGGTTCGCCGCTGCGGGATCGACCTCGGCCCACGTGGACATCGATGTGCCCGATGACGCCGCCGCCCTCGTCCAGGGCCTCGGGGACTACGGCTTCTGACGCAGCCGACCGCGTGGGGAGGCGTTGGAGCGGCCGCCGGCTCAGCGGCATACGGCAGGGATGACGAAGGGCCCCACCGCTGGGTGGGGCCCTTCGTCGTGATCTCGGCTGGACTCAGCTGAAGGAGTCGCCGCAGGCGCAGCTGCCGCCCGCGTTGGGGTTGTCGATCGTGAAGCCCTGCTTCTCGATGGTGTCGGCGAAGTCGATCGTCGCGCCCTCGAGGTACGGCGAGCTCATCCGGTCGACGACGACCTCCACACCGTCGAAGCCACGGACCAGGTCACCGTCGAGCGTGCGCTCGTCGAAGTACAGCTGGTAGATCAGGCCCGAGCACCCGCCCGGCTGGACACCCACGCGCAGGCGAAGGTCGTCGCGACCCTCCTGCTCCAGCAGGCTCTTGACCTTCGTGGTCGCCACGTCGGTGAGGATGACACCGTGGGCGGGAGCCTCGGTCTGGGCCGGGGTGGCCTCGGTGGGGGAAGCGTTCGTGTCGACACTCATGTGCAGTCCTTCACGTCATGGAGCATGGGTCTCGAATGACAACCCAAGCGGAGTCGGAAGTGTTCCCGATGTCCCAAGGATACGTCGCGCATCGCCGGATGCCGCATCGACGAGGTCAGTCACGGCGTGGCGACCACGTGCGAGCCACTCGGGCGACTCGCGCGGCGAGCGTCCCGGCCGGGTCGGCGAGGGAGGCCTCGAGATCGGCGGGCCGGTCGACGACCGGGTACACGCCGGACAGGCCCGCCGACATGGCGTCGCGTCGTCCCAGCTCCGACCGACCGGGAGTGGCGATGACGGGCACGCCGCCGTGCGCCGCCGCGGTGGCGACCCCGACGACGACCTTGCCGTGGAGCGACTGCCAGTCCAGGGAACCCTCGCCCGTGAGCACGAGGTCTGCGCGCGCGACGCGGTCCGCGAAGCCGACGGCCTCGAGCACTGCGTCGATGCCTGCGACGCGGTGCCCGCCGAGAAGGTGCAGGGCATAGCCGAGGCCACCCGCCGCCCCCGCGCCGGGTTCACGCTCCGGCCTCATGGGCGTGCCCGTGAGCAGATCCCGCGCCGGTGGGCTCACCCGCGCGACGACGCTCGCGAAATGGCTGAGGGCGTTCTCGAGAACCTGCGCCTGCTCCGGCGACGCGCCCTTCTGCTCGGCGAAGACGGCGCTCGCTCCCTTGAGGCCGAGCAGCGGCGAGTCCACGTCACTCGCGATGACGAGGTCGGTGCCCCGCACACGGTCACGTGCGGCGCCCAGGCCGGCGAGGTCCTGCGCCGTCACGCCGGCCAGGGCCAGCCCGCCCACGCCGAGCCGCTCGCGCGGACCGACGCCGAGATCCGCGAGCAGTCCGGCGCCGGCGTCGTTGGTGCCCGACCCGCCGAGGCCGACCACGACCCGCCGCGCGCCGAGGTCGAGAGCGGCCCTGACGAGCTCGCCGACGCCGAACGTCGTCGTCCGGGTCGGGTCGCGTTCGGCCGGGGCCAGCAGGTGCAGACCGGCCGCCTGCGCGGACTCGAGGTACGCCGTGGCCCCGGCCATGAGCACCGTCGCCGGGACGGGCCGACCCAGCGGGTCGGAGACGACCACTCCGTGCACCTGCCCGTCCAGACTCGCGGAGAGGACCTCGACGAAGCCCGGCCCGCCGTCCGAGAGCGGGACGACCTCCACCGTGTCGTGCGGCGCGGTGCGGAGCCAACCCTCCGCCATCGCTGCGCCAGCCTGCCCGGCGGTCAGGGTGCCGGTGAAGCAGTCAGGGGCGATGAGCACATGCACGCCGGGCATCCTCTCACCCGGTCGACTGGGTTCTCGTCGAGTGCGCAGTTCGCGCCGCCTGCATGCGCCGCTGTGTGAAAGCTTGGTCCCCTCATAGGAGGCCGGAACCTTCACACCCGAGGAACCCGTTCGAGGCCTGTCGACCATCGGTACGGCCGATCGGACCTCGCGGGCAGCATCGACGCATGAATGCCATCACCAGAGTCCCGGTCTCAGGGCAGTCGGCCGTCAGTACACGGGGCCAGGCTCCCGAGCGGTCTGCTGATGAGCTGGTCCATCCGAGATGGTCGATGGGAGAAGGAGCGCGGAGTCGCCGAACTCGTGCCATGCATAGTGGCGGGCGAGCGCCGAGTCGTAGGCCGCCTGGGTGAGGTTCCGGCCGGCCACCGACTCGACGAGGAGCAGGTGCGAGGCGTCCGAGTTGTGCCAACCCGTGACGAGGCCCCCCACGACCCGGACCGGACGGTCGGGCGAGATGACGAGGTCGGTCCACCCCCCGGCGGCCCGGACGACCCCGGCCTCATCCGTGGCCGACTCGAGAGCGCGGGTGGCGGTGGTGCCCACCGCGACGATGCGCCCGCCCGCGGCCCTGGCAGCGTTGACGACCCCCGCCGTGGACCTCGACACGGCGAACCGCTCGGGCTGCGGTGCCTCTCCCGCCTCCTGCGATGACAGACCCGTGTGGAGCGTGACCGGGACGATGACGATGCCCGCCGAGACGAGGGTCGTGACCAGCTCGGTGGTGAAGGGTCGCGCCGCGCTGGCCATCTCGGCGCTGCCCGGGATCGAAGCGAAGACGGTCTGGTAGGCGGCGAGCGGGAAGCGCGCTCGCAGGTAGCCATAGGCGACGGGGCGCCCGTGCGAGGCGAGGTGCTTGGTGAGACCGCCGCTGCCGGACTCGACGGCCTTCCAGAGCCGGTTGCCCGATCCCGAGGGGGACGATCCCTTCTCGGGATACGGCGCGACCAGCCGCAGGGTCGGCAACGACGAGGTGGCCCGGCGGTGGCGACCCGCGAGCACGATCTCGTCGCCGACGGCAGCGTCGACGATGGGACGGGCGGCATCCGGCGCGGTGCGCAGCTCGACGACCCACGAGCAGTCGTCGAGATCGGCGCCCACATGGACCACGACGGCGCCACGGGTGGCGAGCCGGCCGTCGACCTCGGCCGGGATCGTGGCGGAGTTGTTGACGACGAGGACGTCGCCGGGACGCAGGTAGCGACCCAGGGCTCGGAAGGTCGCGTGCTCGATGGTCACCGCGCCGTCCTGCTCGGACCCGACGAGCAGGCGCACCCCGTCCCGGGTCAGCCCCCTGGCCTCCGGAGGCGCGTCCGCGGTGAGCTCGGCCGTCGAGCCGAACCTGGTGGCCGGGTGCTGCCCGATCCCTGCCGTCATGCCACACCCCCGGGAGTCGTGGAGGTGGCCTCCGGAGGGGACTCGAGGGCGGACTCCGCGAGCAGGTCGCCGGCCCGGTACCGCCCGCTCGGTGGACGGCGCGTGAGCAGTCGCAGGATCGCCGGGACGGCGACCTCCTCAGGTAGCGGCCGGTCGCTGATGTCCTCACCCTGGAAGGCGGCCTGGTGCATGGCCGTGCGCATGTCCCCGGGGTCGAGGGCATAGGCCCGTATGCCGCTGAGCTCGCTCCCGAGGGTCAGCGCCAGCCGGTCGAGGGCCGCCTTCGAAGCCGCATACCCACCCCACGTGTCGTAGTGCTCGACAGCCGCGTCGGAGGAGATGTCGAGCACGACGCCGCCGTCAGCGAGGAGGAACGGGAGCATGACCCGGGTCAGCGCGTGGGGGCCGACGACGTTGACGGCGAGGATCTGGCTCAGCGCCTCGGGCGTGAGGTCCTCGAGACGGTGGAGCGGGGTCGGACCCAGGGTGCTCGCGTTGTTGACGAGCAGATCGAGACGCCCCCAGCCCGTGACGACCCCGAGGAGCTCCTCACGGTGGGCGGCCTGGGCGACGTCACCGGCCCGGACGACGACTTCCGCGGTCCGGGCGAGCTCCGCGGCGGCAAGGGCGAGGTCGTCGGCGGCCCGACCGGTGAGGAGCAGGCGCCAACCCTGCTCGGCCAGCCGTCCGGCCAGTGCCCGACCGAGGCCACGGCTGGCGCCGGTGATGAGGGCGGTGAATGCGGAGTTCATGCTCGACAGCGTCTGACTTGAAGGCCACTTTAAGTCAATGCCAATATTCTGGTCAGCTGACGTTGCCGTGGGTGGTTGAGCGCGCGAGTGAGAGCACGCCGTTGTCTTGTTGAGTTCCGGTTGAGCGGGCGCGTGGGGCGGAGGTCCATCGGCAACGGCATGAGCTCAGTGCTGGTGCCTGACGAGGTTTCCCAGGGACGTTCCGGTCGTCTGGTTCCCCGCACCTCCGACAATCCAGCCGGGGGTGGGACGTCGGCGGAGTTCTGGCCGAAAGCGCGTCAACAACCGCACCCCGGCTGGATTGTCAGAGGCAGACCGCGTCGAGACCATCGCGCGCCACCTCCCCGACCGTGTCCTGACTACGGTCGGCCCTGTGACGGGTCAGCCCTCAGGACCTTCTCCATCGACTTGCCCTTGGCCAGCTCGTCGACCAGCTTGTCCAGGTAGCGGATCTTCTGCATGAGCGGATCGTCGATCTCCTCGACGCGCACCCCGCACACCACGCCCTTGATCTGCGATGCCTGTGGGTTGAGCCGGGCCTCGGCGAAGAAGTCCTCGAAGGTCGTGCCCGCGGCCAGGTGACCACCGAGCTCCGAGTCGTCGAAACCGGTCAGCCACTCGATCACCTCATCCAGCTCATCCTTCGTGCGCCCCTTCCGCTCGACCTTCGTCACGTAGAGGGGGTACACCGAGGCGAAACTGGTGGTGAAGATCCGGCTCACCCTCCTGAGGGTAGTAGCCGCCACGTGCCGACCGGGGGGTGACGCTGGGAGCCGGCCCAGCGGCATACGATCTGTCCATGACGACGGCACCTGCCCCGCTGCCCCTCCTCGTGCTCGGCCAGGGCACCGAGCTGCACACCGAGCGGGGCGTGGAGTGCCCGGGCGACCTGCCCGCACCGTCGGACCCCGACCTCGTCGCGCGCGCCCGGGCCGCCAAGGCTGCCCTCGGCGACCAGGTCTTCGTCCTGGGACATCACTACCAGCGCGACGAGGTGATCGAGTTCGCCGACGTCACGGGCGACTCGTTCAAGCTCGCCAGGGAAGCGGCAGCCCGCCCGGATGCCCCCTACATCGTCTTCTGCGGCGTCCACTTCATGGCCGAGTCCGCCGACATCCTGACGAGCGACAAGCAGACTGTCGTCCTGCCCGACCTGGCGGCCGGATGCTCGATGGCCGACATGGCGGCGATCGCCCAGGTCGAGGACGCGTGGGAGCAGCTCGAGGCCGCCGGGGTCGCGCGGCAGACGGTCCCGGTCACCTACATGAACTCATCGGCCGCGATCAAGGCCTTCACCGGCCGGCACGGCGGCACCGTGTGCACGAGCTCCAACGCCCGGACCGCCCTCGCGTGGGCGTTCGACCAGGTCGGCGGCGTGGACGGCGTCGGCAAGGTCCTGTTCCTCCCCGACCAGCACCTCGGCCGCAACACCGCGGTCCGCGAGCTCGGCCTCTCGCTCGATGACTGCGTCGTGTGGGACCCGCACCGCCCGGGTGGCGGGCTGACGCCCGAGCAGCTGGCGGGCGCGCGGATGATCCTCTGGCGCGGGCACTGCTCGGTGCACGGACGCTTCACCGTCGACGCGGTCGAGGCGGCGCGCCGGGAGATCCCGGGCGTCAAGGTCATCGTCCACCCCGAGTGCCGCTACGAGGTCGTCGAGCTCGCCGACGAGGTCGGGTCGACCGAGAAGATCATCAACACGATCGCCGCCGCCCCTGACGGCACGGCCTGGGTCGTCGGCACCGAGCTCAACCTCGTGAAGCGGCTTGCCCAGCAGTTCCCGGGGCAGCGGATCGCCTTCCTCGAGAAGAACGTCTGCTACTGCTCGACGATGAACCGGATCGACCTGCCCCATCTCGTCTGGGCCCTCGAGTCCCTCGCCGACGGCAGGGTGGTCAACCCGATCAGGGTCGACGCGCAGGTGGCGGCCGACGCCCGAGTCGCGCTCGACCGCATGCTCGCGCTGCCCGGCACCACCCACAAGGACTGACCGGGGTGGCGGATCCGATGAGGCGGCGGCACGGCCGGATGGACCAGGTCGCCGTCATCTCGGACGTCCACGGCAACGTCACGGCGCTCGAGGCGGTCCTGGCCGACATCGAGGCGCGGGGCATCACCCGGATCCTCAACCTCGGTGACGTGATCGGCAAGGGGCCGCGCGGGTCTGAGGCGATCAAGCTGACCCGCGAGACGTGTGAGGTGACCGTCCGCGGCAACTGGGACACCTTCATCGCTCGCGATGCCGTCCAGCCCTTCGAGGGAGGGCAGTGGGCGCGCGACGAGCTGACCGCCGACGACGTCCGCTGGCTCGCGGCGCTGCCGAACACCCACGAGCTCGTCATGAGCGGCAAGCGAGTCCGGCTCTTCCACGCGTCGCAGACCAGCGAGTTCATCCGCGTCCGAGTGCAGCACACGCGAGACGAGTTCCTGGGCATGTTCACCAACACCGCGTTCACCGGCGAGTTCCGCGCGGGTCGATGGCCGCAGGGCACGACACCGGACGTCGTCGGTTACGGCGACATCCACGGCACCTACCTCGCAGCCGACGACGGCCTCATGCTGTTCAACGCGGGAGCAGTCGGCAACCACCTGGATGGACCGAGCGCCCCCTACGTGATCCTCGAGGGCGTCGTGGGCTCTACTGTGCCGGAGTCGTTCTCGGTCAACTTCGTCCGCGTGCCCTACGACATCGAGGCCGAGGTCGCGGTGGCCCGTGACCTCGGGATGCCGGATGTCGACGCCTATGCGCGCGAGCTGCGTGAGGGGATCTACCGGGGCAACGGCACCCCGTCCTCCTGACCAGCAAGATCGGGCCGTATGCCGCTGGGCTGGCTCCCAGCCCTGAGCCGGGTGGCGTGCCGGGGACCACATCGAGTGGGTCCCGGCCGCGCCGTCGGTTCAGGCGGGAACCTTGTCGAGGAACCCGTGGACTGAGGCGATCCGGCCCCTCCCGCCCAGCCACTCGCCGACGGGTCGACGTAGGCGAGGGCCTCGGCCAAAGTGTGCTCGGAGCTCACCCCGGCAACGCTGCGTGTCACCGCGCAGGGCTACGTGGCAGTCCGGCGCGGACCCATTCCCTTGCCAGTTCGAGGGCGAAGGCGTCGCGATCGATCACCTTGATCCGAGGCTCCGCTTCCAGCGGAATCCCGTCGGTGGTGTTCGAGGTAACCGGAGTCAATGTGTCACGAGTGACCTCGAGAGGAACATCTGGAACGAGGCACTCGATGATCTGCTGCACGTGCGGCATCGTCAAGTCGCCCTGAACCTCAATGCATCGGGTGATGAGGCGCTCCCCCAGCCAGGCGACCAACAGCTCCTCGCGCACTCCCACCTGCGCGTCGCGCTCAGGCGTCGGTACAACTGGCTCCGCTTGCGCCGTCGCGCGTTGCGCTGTGCCAGTTCCGCGCCCTGTCCGCCGCGGTGGCGGCACTGGCGGCTCCGAGAAGACGCTGCTCCACACCGCGATCTGCCGATCGGTTTCCTGTAGACGGTCCTGCGTCTCCTCGCCCTCGAGCAGGCGGCGTCGGGCCAGTGCCAGGACCGGGAACTTGGTCGCAAGGCCATCCAGCAAGGCGCCGGGGCTGGCCATGCCGGCAAAGCGACCGCCACGACCAGTGAATACCATTTGGCGGACCTGGGTGAGCGATCTGAGCAGGCTCGCAAGCAGGAACAGGCGAGTCGACCACCACGTGTCCCCTTCGCCGAGGCGGATGACGATGGCGCGGTTGTTGCCGACTCCGGCAACCATGTCCTTGATCATGTCGAGGGACGTGTCCTCCATCGGCCCCCCGGTTCCGAAGCCGCCCATCGCATCGGCCGTCACCGCCGTCATGTCGAGAATGCGCTGCGAGAGCTGGGTGGTGAGTCCGAGGGAAGCGACGGCGGCGGCGACTTGACCAGCGAGGTCCTCGGGAGAGGAGAACATCCCCACCAGGTACTCGGCTCCAACTTCCGAGCGCAGATCGCTGATGGCCTGTGCGGCGGTGGGATCGGCCGAGGCCGAATCCATCAAGTTCGGCGACCATGGCACCTCGGGATCGAGGAGAAACGCGAGGATGGGCTTGGCATTGCAGCGCGCGTGTCTGTATTCGATCTCCGTGATGGAATGCTTTGCCTCGTTGTCAGGCTTCGGCACATAGCCGTATCGCCAGGCCAGCAACAAGACGTAAGCGTCCGCGATCTCCACATCTCGCTTGCACCGCTCGACAGGCCGGCTGCCCTCGGCGACATAGTGCTCCATGCCAATGATGTCGTGCCCCATCTTGCGCAGCGTGCGATCCACCGCCGCACGGTGGAGATTCAGGTCCCGGAATGTCGAAGAGATGTAGACCTTCATGATTCCCCTTGGAAGCTGCCAGACCGCTCGCCCGCCACCCATCCCAACGAGTTCGTCGAGCTACAGCCAGTATCGCCCACAGTTCGACATTGTCGCGCTCGGGGAAGTACCTATCGGTTGATCCTCGATCCACCGACTGAAGTGCCCGGTGAGGTGATCTGACGCGTCGGAACATGGGAATGCCCCTGTGCTTCAACAAAATTGGAGTACTTCAGGCTTCAGTTCCGTCTCGATCGATGACCTGGAACTGCTGCACCACGGCGGGATGGGCCCGCTCTTCGCGAAGGCGTACGGCCCGTCGACGCTCGGGTCGTTCCTGCGCGCGTTCACGTGCGGGCACGCGTCGAGCTGACGCACGGTCATCGCGTTCAACCTCAACCGCGCCGCACGTCCCTCGCCGGCCCACAGCGCACCACCACGACGATCACTCACCGGCCATCAGCCGATCGGTGGATCGAGGCTCAGTCGGTGAGAGCGGCCAGGAACACCTTGCCGAGATCCTGGGCCTCGCGAGCGACGTAGGCCTCACCGTTGGCAGCGTCGGCGAGCCGGCGCAGCGTGACCGCATCGGCCTCGCCGCCGAGAGCGATGCTGAGGATCCGGACTGGCCGCTCGGTACCGGCGAGTGGCTCGAGCTTGGCCAGCACCTGCTCGAGGGAGGCGCTCCCGGGGTCCTCGTTCTTGCCGTCGCTGATCAGGACGATGGTGTTGTTGCCCTCACGCCACGCACTCTGCGCCGCCGCGGCTGCGGCGATGACGGTGTCGTAGAGTCCCGTGGCTCCGTCCGCGCGCAGACCGTCCAGCGACTTCCGCAGGGACTGCACGGCGGTCTCGCCTCCGACGTTCCGCGAGGGCGGCCCGAGATCGAGGACCACGGTGTGGTCGGCTCGGTTGTCCTGACGCGAGAAGGTCCAGAGGCCGATGTTGGTCCGGTCCGAGAACAAGGGCAGCGAGTCCGCGATGGCCTGTTTTGCCAGGTCGAGGCGGGTCGCGTTGCCTGCCGCGGCGACCCGCTCGTTCATCGACCCGGACGTGTCGAGCACGACGAGAACCGAGCCCTGACGGTCGAGTGCGGTCCATCCCTGGAGCGACTGCGCCAGCGACCACGCATTCGGGCCGGACGGGGTGAATCGCGGCTCGGATGCGACGACCCCCTGTGCGGTGTCCGCCTCCGTCTGCAGACGGGGCGTGCGCCATCCATCGGCGGCGAACAGCTTGTTCTCCGCACCCGTGACCAGGAAGACCGCGAAGCGATCGAGCGCAGCCCTCTGCTGATCCGTCACCCAGTCGGCCTGCACCGTGATCAAGGGGACCTCGTTGGGGTGGATCCCGTCCGCGGGGTACAGGGCAGCGAGCGGGATGCGTGGCTTCGTCGCGTTGTACCGAATCACCTCGCGCTCGCTGGTCGGAAAGAGCATCGCCTGCTTCGTGGCGTCCTCGGGCGTCGCCTTGGTGTCCGTCAGCCCGGCCAGGACCTTCTTCTGCTCGATGTGCAGGCTTGCCAGGGCACTGTGCGCCGACAGCAGTCCGCGCCGGACGTCGTCCACCTCCTCGGCACCGTCGGTGGCCCATTGCGTCAGGCTCATCATCGAGGTCAGGCTGGCTGCGTCGCGAAGTGGGTCCTGCCAGGCGATGCGCGCCCTTCCCCACTCCGGATGCCCCTTGGCGCCCCAGCCCTTGGGGTCCTTGGCGAGATCGAGCAGCTGTGCCCAGCTGGGCTGTGCCTCGGGCCAGCCCAGCGCCTCGGCCATCGCCCGAGGTGCCGCGATGACGGCGGGGCTGACGGCGATGACCGGGAAGGTGCGCGGGAGTGCGGACGACAGCTCGGGTCGCCGGCCGAGGACCTCTCGCCAGATGCTTGCATCGGGCACCCACGCCGTCGGCGCGTTCGCCCCTCCACCGGCTTCCAGCGATGCGCGGAGCGTGTCCGCGAAGGCATTGGGCTCCGCTGAGACGATGGTCGTCGTGGTGCACCGCCCGTCGACCCAGGAGGCCGTGCCCTCGTCGAATGCGGTCGCGGCCTTGGTCAGCATCGGCGCGAGGGAGGGGGACGCGGTGACGGTCAGGGGCACGCGCTCGTCGCCACAGGCGACGGGGGCACCGGATCCAGCGTCAGGCTTGAAGATCAGATACGCGCCGAGCGTGAGCAGAAGAAGAGGGACGAGCACGAATGCGACGAGCTTGACCTTGCGGCTTGGGGCGGCTGAAGGCGCCCGATGGCGCCCGCTGGAGCGCCCTCCTCCCCCCATGCCCTGAGCTGCGGAAGGACGCGCGGACGAGCCCGGGGGCCCCGCCCGGAGACTTTTCTCGTACGGACCCACCGGGCGTGCCGGCGGCCCAGGCTCTTGACTCAACCGAAGCCTCCCGAGTCCCACGCATCATTGCAACTTGGCGATGCACCACTTCCACAGGGCATCACACCCGGACAGTTGATCCGAATCGTACACATTGGGTGCTCGACGTCCACCGGAGGCACGGAATCTGAGATTCCTCAGGAGCCCATGGCACCGAGGCGCGCAAGGAGGATGGCCTCCGCCTCGCACACCCGGGCGAACTCCCCGAGGTGAAGCGACTCGTTCGCGCCATGTGCCCGGGTGTCCGGGTCCTCGACCCCGGTGACCAGGATCGCCGCCTCCGGGAATCGCGCCGCGAAGTCCGAGATGAACGGGATCGACCCGCCCACACCCATGTCGACCGGGTCGACGTCCCAGGCGTCGCGGAACGACGCGCGGGCCAGGTCGTAGATGGGTCCGTCCGCGTGGGCCGCGAAGCCGGACCCGAGCTCCGTGAGCTCGACGGACACCGTGGCGCCCCACGGCGCGTGCTGCTCGAGGTGCGCACGCAGCAGCTCGAAGGCCTTCTGGGGGTCCTGGCTCGGCGCGATCCGCATCGAGATCTTGGCTGCCGCTCGGGCCGACAGGGTGTTGGAGGCCTTCTCCATCGACGTCGCATCAATGCCGATCGTCGTGATGGACGGCTTGGTCCACAGTCGGGACAGGATCGAGCCGGAGCCGATGAGCGCGACGCCGTCAAGCAGACCTGACTCGGCGCGGAACCGTGCCTCGTCGTAGTCGAGCTCGGCGGCTACTCCCTCGTCGAGGCCCTGCACCGCGACGCTGCCATCGTCGTCGTGGAGCGTGGACAGGAGCCTGACCAGAGCGGTCACGGCGTCGGGGGCAGCGCCACCGAACATGCCGGAGTGCACCGAGTGGTCGAGCGTCTGGACCCGGACCACCGCGCGAACCCCACCGCGGAGCGTCGTGGTCAGCGCCGGCATGCCGATGGCCCAGTTGCCCGAGTCGGCGATGACGATGGCGTCGGCAGCGAGCCGGTCACCGTGTTTCGCAAGGATGGCCGGCAGCGAGGGCGAGCCCGACTCCTCCTCGCCCTCGACGAAGACCGTGACACCGACCGGCAGGCGGCCGCGATGGGCTCTCAGGGCGGCGACATGCGCCAGGACCCCGGCCTTGTCGTCGGCGGCACCGCGGCCGTAGAGGCGCCCTCCGCGCTCGGTCGGCTCGAACGGTGCACTGTCCCAGTCCGCGTCGTCGCCAGGGGGCTGCACGTCATGGTGCGCGTACAGGGTCACGGTCGGCGCGCCCTCGGGTCCGTCGATGTGACCGATCACCGCTGGGCGACCGCCCTCGACGACGACCTCCACGTCGAGGCCCTCGCCTCGAAGCAGCTCGGCCACGGCCTCGGCGCTGCGCGCGACGTGGGACTGGTCGAAGCTGGCCGCCGAGACGCTGGGGATACGGACGAGCGCCTCGAGGTCGGCCTGCACCTCGGGCATGAGCTCAGCGACTCGGTCACGGACGGCCTGGATCTGGTCAGGGGTGAGCACGTCGTCAGTCACCGTCAGACCCTATCGAGATGGCATCGAGGAGGGGGGCCGGGCGCACGACTGATCCCTCGGATTCGGTGGTTCGGAGCCTCGGCCCCCAGATACGGTCACCATCATGGGTGACAACCCGCCGGAAGACGACGCGGGTGCGGGCTTCAGCACGGGTCTGGCCCCTTGGCTCGAGCGTCTGGGCAACCTGCGCAACGTCGTCCGCCAGCAGCTCGTCGCCCGCCAGCTCGACGCGCATCTACCGACCACGGACCGGCCGCTCCGCGTTCTCGACGTCGGGGCCGGGCAGGGCACGCAGGCCATCCGCCTCGCCCGGCTCGGCCACGCCGTCACCGCCGTCGAGCCCAGCTCCCGGATGCGGGCGGCCTTCGCACGGGCAGCCGCGGCGCTCGAGGACGAGGCGCGGGAGCGCGTGACGCTCCTCGACGGCGACGTCGCCGCGGTGTCGCACCTGACGAGCCCAGCGGCATACGACGTCGTGATGTGTCACGGAGTCTTGATGTACCTCCCGGAGTCGGGCCCGGCCATTGCGGAGCTGGCCCGCTGCGCCGCACCCGGGGCCCTCGTCTCCGTCGTCGCCCGGAACGCCGACGCACTGGCTTGGCGACCGTCCATGCGACATGAGTGGACGGCAGCGCTGGACCTGCTGGACGAGCAGGATCGTGCATGCGCGGACGGAAGGGACGCCTTCTATTTCAACGAGATCGGCGTCCGTGCTCGAGCCGACCGTCCGGACGAGCTCATGGCGACGTTCGAGCGCGAGGGATTGCCGGTCGAGCAGTGGTACGGGATCCGGGTCGCCTCCGACGACGTTGGCGTCGACACGCCCGCTCCCCCACCGGACGAGCTGGCCCGGATCGTCGAGGTGGAGGACCGACTCGGCCGCACCGACCCCTACCGCCGGCTCGCGACGCTCGTACACGTCGTCGCACGGGCGCCTGAGGCGGGCCAGCACCAGGACTTGGCTGGTCCCTGACCACCCCTGACGAGTCCTGCCGCCGGGTGGTGCGACACCGGGCGGGCTGTTTGAATCGGAGGGTGCGCCTGTCACGCGATGCCGTGGGCATGGCCTTCGCCGCGGTCCCCCGAGAGGGCTTCCTGCGCCCGGCCTCACGCGCGGATGCTCGTCGTGACGCGCCCATCCCGATCGGGCACGGACAGACCAACTCGCAGCCTCGCACCGTCGAGACGATGCTGCGCCTGCTCGACGTCCAACCCGGCGACCGCGTCCTCGACGTCGGCGCCGGCTCCGGCTGGACGACCGCCCTCCTGGCGGAGCTGACCGGCCCCGGAGGATCGGTTCGCGGGGTCGAGCTCGTCCCGGAGCTGGCGCGGTGGGGGGCCGAGAACCTCGCAGCAGGCGACTACCCCTGGGCCTCGATCGACGCGGCGACCTCCGGCGTGATCGGCGCGCCCGAGCACGGGCCCTACGACCGGATCCTCGTGTCGGCCAATGCCCGACACCTCCCGGACGAGCTCGTCGCCCAGCTCACCAACGGGGGCCGCATGGTCATCCCCGTGAGCAGCCGCATGCTCGTCGTGGAGCGCCACGGGGACGACATCCGCACGAGCGAGCACGGCGCCTACCGCTTCGTGCCGCTGCGCTGAGGGGGCGGTTCCGGCAGCGACGACAGGTACCGTTCGAGCGCGTCGGTGGCATCGGGGATCGACCCGCCACCGAGGACGTCGACGAGCAGTCCGCGAACGACGGCGACGCCCAACCGCGTCAACGCCGGATCGACCTCGACGTCCCAACGCGCCGCCAGGTCGCCAGTTGCGTCGACCCAGGGCGCCGTCAGGTCGTCACCGGGACCGCGGGACGTCAGGGCAACGGTCTCGAGGAAGAGGCGGACGAACGGCAGCACCTCGGGACGGGTGAGCTCCTCCCAGAGTGCCCGGATCAACAGCTGCGGCGACTCGGCCCCGGTGGCCAGCTCGCGCAGGAGCCGGACCTGGTCCGCCTCCATCCGCGCAACGATGGCGGCCACCAGCCCGGCCCTCGACCCGAAGTGGTAGAGCAGCATGCGGTGCGAGGTCCCCGCCTGGGCTGCCACGTCGCGCAGGCTCCGGTCGCCGAGTCCCTCTCCCGCCACGACGGCCATGACCCGGCCCAGCAGCTCGTCTCGTGCCCTGCCCATTCACACTCCCCTGTTGCCGGAGAAAATCCATTGCCCTCGCACTGTACCAAGTGGTTCACTTCTGGACATGCACCTTGAAAATGCCATCACCATCGCAACACCCGTCGACCGGGTGTGGGACCTCACCATCGACATCGAGCGATGGCCGACGCTGACCCCGACGATCCTGTCCGTCGAACGCATCGACGACGGCGAGCTCCGGGTTGGCAGCAGCGCTCGAGTCAGGCAGCCGCGCATGCCCCTTGCGGTGTGGACCGTGACCGAGCTGGAGCCGCTGTCCCGGTTCGTCTGGGAGGCCCGGATCCTCGGATCACGCTTCGTCGGCGGCCACCACCTCACGTCCACGTCCGACGGCACGCGCAACGCCCTCACGCTCGACGTGAGCGGCTGGACCGCAGGCCTGCTCTCTCTCGCCGGCGGCTCGACGATGCGGCAGGCGATTGCCACGGAGAACGACGGCTTCCGTCGTGCGGCCCTCAGCGCCGAGCGGCCCGGCTCGGAGCAATCCCTGTGAACACCTAGAGTTGTCCTCGTGTTCGGACGCAAGAAGACCCTCAACGAAGAGCTCATCGACCCACAGCCCCCAGCTCGTCCCGGGGCGAAGAACCGCCCGACGCCCAAGCGGCGTGACCAGGAGGCGGCCAACAAGCGTCCGCTCATCGTCACCGACCGCAAGGTCGCGCGCTCCAAGGACAAGGTGGCGCGGCGCGAGGGGATGGCCAAGCAACGTGCCGGGATGCTCGCCGGTGACGAGCGGTACCTTCCCGCGCGCGACAAGGGCCCGCGCCGCCGCTTCATCCGCGACTCCGTCGACGCCCGGTGGAACATCGGCGAGTTCATGCTCCCCGCGATGCTCCTCGTGCTGCTGCTCAGCTTCATCAGGCCCCTGATGTCGGTCTTCATCCTCGTCTACGGGCTCGTCGTCGTCGCCATCATCGACGCCGTGCTCATGTGGCTGCGGACGAAGAAGAAGGTCATCGCCAAGTACGGCCAGGCCGAGCGTGGTGACGCCTTCTACGCCATCATGCGGGCGTTCCAGATGCGGCGCACGCGGATGCCCAAGCCGGCAGTCGACCGCGGACAGCACCCTTCCTGACGGGCCGGTTCGTCGTCAGCGCTCGTCCCCTCCACCGACGAGATCGGCGAAGGCCAGCGGCTTTCGGGTGACGGCATAGGTCGCGAAGTACAGCTTCGCCACCCTGCCGTCCGCCGCGCGGACGACCTGGAGGACCTCGCCACGCTCCCTCCCGGCGGCGGCCCGATAGCGGTCGGGCCCCTCCGGCGCGAACCGCGTCTCCGAGAGCGGGTCGTCGGTGAGCCGCGACCACAGCTCGCCGTCCCGAACGAAGAAGATGATCGGGGAGCCCTCGGACCACCACTGGCCCAGCAGCTCGGTCAGCTCCGGCCGATGTTGCTCCGGCACCCAGGCCGGCTCGATCGGCGGCTCACCATCGACCACGGCCTCGACCAGGTCCGTCGCCAACGCGAGCGGCTCGGCTCCCGACGTCGCGTTGGCGAAGACGATCGCGCCGACCTTGTCCCGGCGCCGGACCCGCAGCCCGGTGAGATAGCCGGGCATCGCCCCGCCGTGACCGACGAAGACCCGGTCACCGCGGCGGCCCATCCCGAAGCCCAGGCCGTAGGCGCCCGTCCACCCGTCGACGTCCGTCATGATGAGCGGCCGGCACATCTCGTCGATCGTCTCCGGACTGACGACCCGGTCGTCCGGGTCCGCGAGGTAGGCGGCGTAGCGAGCCATGTCGGCGACGCTCGACCACAGGCCGCCGAGCGGCGCCGTTGCGTTGAGGGTGAAGAGCGGCTCCTCCCTCGCCGTCCCGGCCCACGGGTCGACCTGGTACCCGTGCGCGCGGTCGTCGGCGGGGACCAGCCCCGTGCGCGCCATCCCGAGCGGGTCGAGGACCCGTTCCCGGACGACAGTCTCCCAGTCCTGGCCGGTCACCCGCTCCACGACCTGACCGAGCAGGCCGTACGCGAGGTTCGAGTAGTGGAAGGCGTGGTGGGCAGGCAGGACCTGCTCGGCCTCCTCGACGCCTACGAGGAAGGCCTCACGCTCGGGAGCGCTCAGGCTCTCCCAGATGTTGCCGATCGGCTCGCGCTGCAGCCCTGACGCGTGCGCGAGCATCTGGCGCAGCTGGATTCTCGCGTGGCGGGTCCCCGGCACGTGGGCATCGAGCGAATCGTCGAGGCTCAGTCGGCCCTCGTCGCGCAACGCCATGACGACGAGGGCCGTGAACGTCTTGGTGACCGACCCGATCATGAACTGGGTCGAGTCGGTCGCGGCGACCGAGGCTCCAGTGCCATCTGCCCCCTCGCCCAATCGCGCCGCTCCGACGTGTGCGCTCCAGACGAGCTCCCCCTCGCGCACCACTCCCGCGCTCACGCCGGGGCTGCGCCAGCGACGTTGGGCTGAACTCACCCCGGCGGTCAGGTCGCGCTTCACGATGCTCGACAACGCGACCGCGCCCCTGGGCTCCGGCCCCTGGCGACGGGCTGCGTCGGCAGTCACTCGGGCGCTCGAAGACTCATCGGGCCGTAGACGACCCCGTCGCCGTGGCGCAGGGTCACCGACTCCACACCTCTGGCGAGCAGCTCCTTCCACGACTCACCGATGTAGTTCTCCGCATCGCTCTGGGTCGGGAAGCCTCGGGTGACGAGCGACCCACCAGCCATGGTCTCGCCATGGGCGTCGAAGTACACCCAGGTCCAGTCCGCGCTCATGCCGTCACCCTAGTTGGCCGGATGTCGCCGAGATCAACCACGGTCATGGAGCCACCGGCTGGACCGCGTTTGACGCCGGTCGGCTCCGCGTGCCACGGTTCGAGGTACCCGATGGGCAATGGGGCAAGCCGGTGAGACTCCGGCGCTGACCCGCAACCGTGAAGCCCGGACGCCAACTCTCGGCATCCGGCGCCAGCCGGAAAACCCGTGTCCGTTCGGCTCCTTTGTCAGTCTGTCGTGGAATGCGGACCGGAGACACCAGGCCTCAGGCACAACAACCTCCGACCTCGGTGCCCCACCGCAAGGAGGTAATCGTGTCCCTTGCCCAGCGTGCCCCGATTCGGGCCGTCATCGCCGTGCTGCTCGCCGCAGTCGTCACCGCCCTCTCGGTCGGGCCCGCCCATGCGGCCGCCTACCGCTTCTGGGGCTTCTACCAGCTCACCGACGGCCAATGGGCCTTCGCCCAGAAGGGATCGGACCAGATCGTCCCCAAGGACGGTACGGTCGACGGCTGGCGGTTCGCCGTCGCGGACGTGAACGACGTCCGTTTCCCCCGTGCGACCCTGACCTTCGAGCAGATCTGTGCGTCCACCCCGGCCGAGACCGGCCGGAAGCGGGTCGGCCTCGTCATCGACTACGGCCGTCCAGCGGACTCAGCTGACGGGACCACCCCGCCCGAGGCCGCGGCGCTGTGCGCGGTCGTCGCGCCCGACGCGACGAGCACCGATGTCCTCGCGGCAGCAGGCGAACTTCGCGTCGAGAACGGGCTCGTCTGTGCCGTCGCGGGCTACCCGGCCGCCGGCTGCGGCGGCGAGGTCAAGGAGCTCAGCGCCGAGGCCAAGGCGGCGGACACGCCCGTGCAGATCGCGGCGCCGACCGCCACCCCGACCGGCACGGCGACGGCGGACGCCACGGCCCCCGCGGCAGCCCCAGTCAGCGCACCAGCGGAGGACACGTCGAGCGGAACGAGCACAGCGGCATACGTCATCGTCGGTCTCGCGCTCCTGGGGCTGGTCGCCTTCCTCATCGCGCGCTCGCGCGCCGCAGGCAAGCGCAACGCCTGACCCCTTCACCATGAGCGCTCGTGAGCGGCTCCAGCACCCCGCAGCCTGGTGGCTGTGGGGGCTGGGGCTGGCGACCGCCGCGTCGCGGACGACCAACCCCATGGTCCTCCTGCTCATCATCGGCGTCTGCATCCTCGTCGTCAGCGAGCGTCGCGACCCGTCGGCCCCCAACCCGCTCATGGCCTTTGTCGTCATCGGGGCGATGGTCGTCGTCTTCCGCCTCGTCCTCACCGTCGTCCTCGGCAACGGAATCCGCGGGGAGACCGTGCTCTTCACCCTGCCCCGGGTCCCCCTGCCCGAATGGGCATCCTTCCTGCGGATCGGTGGCCGGGTGTCGCTGGAGAGCCTGCTCTACGCCCTCTATGACGCGTTGCGCCTCGCGGCGATCCTCGCCTGCATCGGCGCCGCCAACGCGCTGGCCAGCCCGAGGCGCCTGCTCCGGTACCTGCCAGCGACGCTGTACGACGTCGGCACGGCCGTTGTCGTCGGCCTGACCTTCGCGCCACAGCTGCTCTCCGACGCACGCGCCGTGCGCAGCGCCCGCGCGCTTCGCGGGCACGACGGCCGCGGGATTCGGGAACTGGCACGCCTGGCGGTGCCGGTCCTCGAGACGGCCTTCGCCCGTTCCCTCGGGCTGGCCGCCTCGATGGAGTCACGCGGCTACGGCCGAGCCGTCCGGACGACTCCACGCGGCCGCCGCACCGCGTCCGTCCTCGCGGTCGTCGGCACCCTGGGCGTCCTCGCCGGGCTCTACGGGCTGCTCGACAGCTCGGTCGGCGGCGTCCTCGGCCTGCCCCTGCTGGTCATCGGGGTGGTCGTTGCGGGTGCCAGCCTCGCGATCGGCGCCTCCAGAGACGGCCGGTCGGGGCACCGGCGCGACCCGTGGACCTGGACCGAGACCCTCACCGTGGTGTGCGGCGCCGTGCCGGCAGGCGTCCTCGTCGTCGCCAGCGCGCAGGGTTGGACGGGCATCGTGCCGCTCCCCCGCGCCGAACCACCCGCGCTGCCCGTGCTCACCGTCCTCGCCGTGCTGGTCGCGGCGCTTCCCGCCTGGTTCACGCCTCGTCCCCGAAGGGCCCTCGCATGATCGTGTTCGACCACGTCACGGTCCGCTACGCCGATGCCGACGAGCCGAGCCTGCGCGACGTCACGCTCGAGATCCCGGAGGGGGAGCTGGTCCTGGTCGTCGGACCTACCGGCAGCGGGAAGTCGACGCTGCTTCGAAGCATCAACGGACTGGTGCCCCACTTCAGCGGCGGCACCTTGACCGGCCGCGTCGTCGTCGCCGGCCACAGCACTGCAGACAACCGGCCCCGCGACCTGGCCACCATCGTGGGCCTCGTCGAGCAGAATCCGTCGTCCACCTTCGTGACCGACGTCGTCGAGGACGAGATCGCCTACGGCATGGAGACGATGGGACTCGACCCGGCGACGATCCGTCGACGCGTCGAGGAGACCCTCGATCTCTTCGGACTCACGCCGTTGCGCACCCGGCCCCTGGGCTCGCTCTCGGGAGGACAACAGCAGCGGGTCGCCATCGCCTCCGTCTTCGCCGCCGGGCCGCAGATCCTCGTGCTCGACGAGCCGACATCGGCACTCGACCCGGTCGCGGCCGAGGAGGTGCTCGCCTCCTTGCACCGGATCGTGCACGACCTCGGCGTCACGGTGGTCTTGGCGGAGCACCGGCTGGAACGCGTCGTGCACCACGCGGACCGAGTCATCCTCATCGACGGAGGTCACACCTCGGCGCTGCTCGATCCGGCTGAGGCGATGGCCGACTCACCGATCCATCCCCCGCTCGTTGCCCTGTCGCGCCTGGCCGGCTGGACACCCACTCCGCTCTCCATCCGCGACGCGCGGCGGCGTGCCACAACCCTGCGGGACCACCTCGCCGCGGCGGTGCCCACGGCAGGACGGGCTGACGACCCGTCCCAGCGGCCCTCGGTCCTCTTCGAAGGGGCACGAGTCCTCCGCGGCGGCAGGACCGTCATCGACGACCTGTCGCTGGGCCTGTTCCCCGGGACGGTGACCGCCCTGATGGGCAGAAACGGCGCCGGCAAGTCGACCCTGCTCGGCACCGTGGCAGGACAGCTCACCCCCGCGGCGGGTTCCGTCCGAGTCGCCGACGGGTCGACGTGGGCACAGCCTGCAACTCTGTCGGCCAAGCGCAGGGTTGCCCTCGTGGGCCTCGTTCCCCAACAGCCAGAGCTCCTTCTGTACAGCGACTCGGTCGCCGCCGAGTGCGCCGCCGCCGACCAGGACTTCGACGTGGCCAGGGGGACGGCCGCCGCGATCCTCGACCGGATCTCGGGCGGCCTCGACCCGACGCGGCATCCCCGTGACTTGTCCGAGGGCCAGCGCCTGGAGCTTGCCCTCTCGGTGATCCTGGCCGGCTCCCCCACGGTCCTCCTCCTCGACGAGCCGACCCGCGGGCTGGACTACGGAGCCAAGCAGCGGCTCGGGGCCACGTTGCGAGATCTCGCCAGCGCCGGCAGGACGGTCCTGTTGGCGACGCACGACGTCGAGCTCGCCGCCGAGGTCGCCGACCGCGTCGTCATCCTCGCCGACGGCGAGGTCGTCGCCGACGGACCGGTGCGCCAGGTTCTCGCCGCGTCACCCGCCTTCGCCCCCCAGGTCACCAAGGTGCTGAGGCCACAGACGTGGCTCACCGTCGCCGAAGTGGCCGCGGCACTGGGACGGTCCGCATGACCGTCATCCCCGTCCGTTGGCCGGCTGTCGCCGCGATGGGTCTCGTCGGGGCCATCGGGGCCATGGCCTTCCTGTGGCCCTTCTTCGCCTCCGCCGAGTTCGTGATCAACCACGGGAACGACGCGCCATGGCTCTTCGCCGGGATCCTCGCGCTGCTCATGCTGGTCTGCCTCGCCGAGGTGACCTCGGGGAGACTTGACGCGAAGACAATTGCCGTCCTGGGCGTGACGGCAGCCGCCGGGGGTGCGATGCGGGTGCTGAGCGCGGGGACGGCCGGACTCGAGCCGATGTTCTTCATCATCATCGTCGCCGGTCGCGTGCTCGGTCCCGGGGTGGGCTTCGTCGGTGGCGCACTCGCGCTGCTCACCGGAGCCCTGCTCACCGGGGGCGTCGGGCCCTGGCTGCCCTTCCAGATGATCAGTGCCGGTGCGATCGGACTCGGTGCCGGTCTCCTCCCGGGGCGACCGGGAGCCCGATCGGAGCGATGGATGCTCGCCGTCTATGCCCTGACGAGCGGAATCATCTTCGGGGTCTTCATGAACCTCTGGTTCTGGCCGTTCCTCGGCGTCAACGCCCCGGCGGGCATGGGTTTCGTCCCCGGCGCCTCCTTCACGGAGAACCTCGGCCACTACGCCGTCTTCTATCTCGCGACGTCCCTCGCCTGGGACGTGCCGCGAGGGGTGCTCAACGCCATCCTCGTCACCGTCGCCGGGCCGGCCCTGCTCCGCGTCTTCCGACGGGCGGCTCGTCGCGCTGCCTTCGGGTCGCAGGTGACGTTTGACCCGTCCCCCGGGGAACGTGCATCGCCCGCGCCGGGGCACCGCGACGTCGCGGCGACCGCGCCCGACCGTGGCACGCTGGCCAGATGACTCCGCGGGCACCCACCACCACGCTGGTCACCGGACCGGTCCGCAGCGGCAAGAGCCGCCATGCCGAGCACCTCGTCGCCCTGCACCGGGACGTTCTCTACGTGGCGACGGGCCGCCGCGCCGATGATGACGACCCGGCCTGGGCCGCGCGAGTGCGGGCCCACCAGGAGCGTCGACCCTCGAGCTGGCGAACCCTCGAGACGGCGGACCCGGACGCGGCCCTGACCTCGGCCGCCGGGCCTGTCATCATCGACTGCCTCGGCACCTGGCTCACCGCGCAGGTTGACCTCGTCGGGTGGGACGACCTCGATCGCGCCACCGACCACCTGCGCCTACGCACCGCCTCCTTGATCGAGTCCCTCTGTCGCGCAAGGCATCCCGTCGTGGTCGTGACGAACGAGGTCGGTTGGTCGCTCGTCCCCCTGAGCGCCTCGGGCCGCTTCTTCCAGGACGAGCTGGGCAGGCTCAACGCCGCAGTAGCGGAGGTCGTGGCCACCGTCCACCTCGTCGTGGCCGGCCGGGTGCTGGACCTCACCCAGGCTCCGATCATCCCTCGTTCCCTCCCGCCGCGGACGTTCGATGCGTGATGCCTGGCGCCTCAGTGCGGGCACCTTCCTCGTCATTCCCGTGCGACCGCCGGCCCACGTCGACCATGCAACGGCAGGGCGTGCCATGGTCCTCGCGCCGGTAACCGCCCTTCCGGCCGCCGCCGGATGGCTGGGCCTCGGACTCGTTGCGCAGAACGGCTGGCTCACACCGCTCCTCGCGGCCGGGCTGGCCCTGACCGCGACCGTCCTGCTGAGCCGTGCGATGCACCTCGACGGCCTGGCCGACCTGGCGGATGGGCTGATCTCGGGTCCGAGCCGGTCACGGGCGCTCGAGGTCATGAAGCGCGGCGACACCGGCCCCGCGGGCGCCGCGGCCCTCGTCCTGGTCCTGCTCCTGCAGGCCGCCGCCCTGGCCGGAGTCCTCGGCACCCCAAAGGGCACGGCGCTCGCGGTGACCGCGCTGCTGGCCAGCCGACTCGCACCCGCTGTCGCCTGTCGCCGGGGCGTGCCGCCGGCGCGCCCAGACGGGCTGGGCGCCGCCGTGGCCGGAACAGTCGGCTTGCGCTCCCTCGTGGCAGCGGTGCTCGGCGTGCTGCTCGTCGGCGCGCTGGCGCTCTGGCTGGCTGGTGGGCCGCCGTATGCCGCTGGGCTCGTCCTCGTGGCCGGTGTCGCGGGTGCGTGGCTCGTCACGTGGCACGCGGTCCGACGGCTGGGCGGGGTGACCGGCGACGTCATCGGGGCCGCGATCGAGGTCGCACTCGTCGCGTCCGTCGTTGCGGCGGCGGTCGTCGCGTCGGCCGGTGGTCGCTGAACTGGATCTCTCCGTCCGCGCGCCACCGCTCCCCGTGACCCCGGCCGGGGGTGATCAGGCCAAGGCCTGCTCCACCTTCGCCATCGCTTCCGACTCGTTCGCCGAGGTGTCGTCCGCGGCCGCCGCGACGTCACGGCAGCTCTGCAGCACCGTCGCCCGATAACTCTCGACCAGGTCCGGCGCCTTGGCACGCAGGGTCGACATGGCCAGCCGTAACCGGTCGAGCGCTGCCGCCTCAAGCTCCTCCCTGGAGCCCGCGCGAGGCATGCTCGGCAGCCCACCCTGGACGAAGAGGTCGCGCATTGCGGGTGGTGCCGACTTCACCGCCTTGGAGGCGGCGAACGACTCGCGGAGCGTGTCGAGCAGGCCGCTCTCGGCCTGTGACACCAGCGCTGCCGCCATGATGGCGGCGGAGCGGACCAGGTCTCGATCCTCGTCCGTCAGTGGGGCCGGGTCGGCAGCAGCTCCTGGTGTCTCAGTCATGGCTACGCCGTACCCCTCCGCCACCTCGCCCAACCGTCGTCAGGACTCGCGGACCTGGACCTGGACGAAGGGCGGCTTGACGACCTGCGCCGCCACGCTGCGGCCGCGCACGTCGATCTCGACGGTGTCACCATCGGACACATCGGGGTCGAGCAGGGCCAGGGCGATCCCCTGCCTGAGCGTCGGCGAGAACGTCCCGGACGTCACCTGGCCGACCTGGGCGCCGTCCCTGGACACGGTGCAGTGCGGCCTGGGGATGCCCCGCCCGGTGACGAGCAGGCCCCGGCTGAGGCGTGTCGGGTTGGCCTTCTCGGCGACGAGCGCGTCCTTGCCCCAGAAGGCCTCCTTCTTCCAGCCGACCGCCCAGCCGGCTCGAGCCTGCACCGGGGAGATGTCGAGGGACAGGTCCTGGCCGTGCAGCGGGTAACCCATCTCGGTGCGCAGGGTGTCCCGGGCACCGAGGCCACAGGGCTTGCCGCCGTAGGGCGCGATTGCCTCGGTGAGTGCATCCCACAGGGCAGGCGTGTCGTCCCAGCGGGGGACGATCTCGTAGCCGCGCTCCCCGGTGTAGCCCGTGCGGCACACGATGACGGGATGCCCCGCCCAGTCGGCCTCGGCGAACGACATGTAGTCGTGGCCGGTCGGCAGCCCGAGCGCGCCCAGCACCTCGTCGCTCTTGGTCCCTTGGACGGCGACGATGCCGTAGGCGTCGTGGAGGTTGGTGACCTCGATGCCGGCGGGAGCGACGGCCTCGAGGCGGCGCACCACCTCGGCCGTGTTGGCGGCGTTGGGGATGAGGAACACGTCATCGTCGGCCTTGAGGTAGACGATGAGATCGTCGACGACACCGCCGGACTCGTCGCAGCAGAGGGTGTACTGCGCGTGACCCGAGGAGATGCGCCGGAGGTCGTTGGTGAAGCAGGAGTTGACGAAGTCGGCCGCCCCTGGACCCTTGACCGAGGCCTTGCCGAGGTGACTCACGTCGAAGATGCCCACCCGCTCACGGACCGCCGTGTGCTCCGCGACGACACCTCCGCTCGGGTACTCGATCGGCATGTCCCAGCCGCCGAAGTCCGCCATCTTCGCACCCAGTGCGAGGTGGCGGTCGTGCAAGGGCGAGAGCTTGGGGGGAACGGTCTCCGACGTCGTTGTCACCATGGCGCTCAACTTATCGCGGCTTGCCGGGACTTATCATCGACGCCACAACGCCCGGATGCCGGCACGACCGTGCCGCGTGGACCTGTGGGATCGGGCCCCTGTACCTGAGAAGGAGTCCCTCGTGGCGAACCTGACCATCTCGTCCCGCCCGGCCGACAAGGCAGCCGGCGACGCCGTCGTCGTCGGTCTCGTCGCCGGCGAGGACAACGCGAGCCTCGCGCCGAGCCACGGCCTCCCCCGCAAGGCCGTCGCCCACCTCAAGGCGGTGATCTCCGATCTCGACCTCACGGGCAAGGCTGGGGACACGACGGTCGTCGCCGCCGTGCCGGAGGTGGCTGCTCGGGTCGTGGTGCTCGCTGGTGTGGGTGAGCTCGACGGCCGCACCGAGGGCGAGGTCCTGGAGGACGTGCGCCGTGGCTTCGGCGCCGCGGTGCGAGGACTGGCCAAGAAGAAGAAGGTCGTGGTCGTCGTACCGGGCAGCTCCACCGCCCTCGTCGCGGCCGCCGCCGAGGGCGCCGCACTCGGCGCCTACGGTGTGGCCAAGGCAGGCGCTAACGGCGAGGCCGTCTCGTCGATCGCCCTCGTCGGCCCCGCGGACGCGGCCGCCCGCACGGCGGTCAAGCGGGCAGCCGCACTCGGAGATGCCGTGGCCTACACCCGCGACCTGGTCAACCAGCCGCCCAACATCCTCTATCCCGAGACCTTCGTCGCCTCCCTGGAGAGCCGGGTCAAGGGGACCAAGGTCAAGCTCAGGACCTACGACCTGAAGCAGCTCCGTTCCGGCGGCTTCGGGGGCATCGTAGGCGTCGGGCAGGGATCGGCCAACGAGCCGAGGATCGCGGTGCTCAACTACACGCCTGCGCGACCGAAGGCCACCATCGCCCTTGTCGGCAAGGGGATCACCTTCGACTCCGGTGGCCTGTGCATCAAGCCCGCGGCGAGCATGCTGACGATGAAGAGCGACATGGCCGGGGCGGCCGCCGTCGCGGCGACCGTCCTCGCCGTCGCCGAGCTGGGCCTGCCCGTCGCAGTGGCCGGTTACCTCGGCCTGGCCGAGAACATGCCGAGCTCGACGGCCCAGCGACCGAGCGACGTGGTGACGATGCGCGGCGGCAAGACGGTCGAGATCCTCAACACCGATGCCGAGGGCCGGATGGTGCTGGGCGACTGCATCGCCCTCGCGAGTGAGACGTCCCCCGACGCCATCGTGGACGTCGCGACACTCACGGGTGCGCAGGTGGTGGCCCTCGCGAACACCGCCGCCGTCATGGGCAACGACGACGTCTTCCGCACTCGAGTCATCGATGCCGCGGCTGCCGCCGGCGAGGCGATGTGGCCGATGCCGCTGCCCAAGGAGCTGCGCCCCGGGCTCGACTCGATCAACGCGGACCTCGCTCACAAGGGCGGTACCGAGGGCGGGATGCTCACCGCCGGGATCTTCCTCGGTGAGTTCGTCGGGGAGGGCATCCCATGGAGCCACATCGACATCGCCGGACCGTCGTTCAACGACAAGGCAGCCAACGGCTACGAGCCCAAGGGCGGTACCGGCTTCGCCGTGCGCACGCTCATCTCACTCGTCGAGAGCTACGCCTGACACACCAATCGAGTGTGCACGTTCTGCCCGTCCCTCATGACCGCGCGGTGAGCGCTCAGGGGCAGAAGTTGCACACTCGATTGGGTGGTCGCTCAGCCGCCGGCCTTCCGACGGAACATCTGCTGCGCCTTGGCCGGACCGTGGGCACCGTGCACCTTGGAACGGTCCTGGTCGTCCGAGACGTCCTTGCCACCGTGCGCGTGCTTCTTCGCCAGCGCCTCACGGAACTTGGCCTTCATCTCCTCGCTGGGCCCGGTGGCGGAACCCTCCTGCTTGGACATGTGTACCTCCTGCGGCGACGGGGACGTGACATGCCCACCCTGTCAGCCCAGCGGCATACCTGCCAGTGCTTTGGGTCACACCCGGTCACGCGTCACCGCGCCGTTTGCGGCTGTTCCACTGCCGCATCCGGTTCGGGTACCCGGTGTGGTTGACGTCGTAGACGGGGACGCCGAGACGCTGGGCGAGCGCGAACGCATCCTTGCGCTCACCCACCGCGCGGCGGGTCCACTCGCCATCCCACGCGATGAGCACGATGGTCGTCGGCGTGACACTCGTCGCTGGCTCCACGTAGGCCTCGACGCCGCGGCGGCTCTCCACGAAGGCCCGCAAATGTGCCTCGACGGCCTTGCGGTCGATGTCCATCAAGGGGCCGTCGGACCGGCCCAGGGCGGGCATGTCCTTGGAGCGACGGCGACGGGAGAACCAACCCATGTCCGCACTGTACGACGGCTCCGGCAACCTTACGGACGGCGACCGACGAGACTCACCTGCCTGTGACGTCGCTCTCGATCAATGACAAGATGCTTCTTGCGTGACCCATCCCGTGACGCACCCGCATGACCCACCCCGTCATCGACCCAGCGAAGGAGCACCACCACATGTCGGCTGAAGCCGCCGGCGACTACGACGTCGTCATCCTTGGCGGAGGGTCGGGCGGGTATGCCTGCGCACTCCGGTCGGCGCAGCTGGGCCTGACGGTGGCCCTCGTCGAGAAGGGCGAGCTGGGCGGCACGTGCCTGCACCGGGGATGCATCCCGACCAAGGCCCTGCTCCACGCCGCTGAGGTCGCGGACACGGCCCGAGACGGTGCGCAGTTCGGCGTGAAGACGACCTTCGAGTCGATCGACATGGCAGGCGTCCACTCCTACAAGGACCGGGTCGTCAGCCGGCTCCACAAGGGACTCCAGGGGCTGGTCAAGTCCGGGGGGATCGACTACATCGAGGGAACCGGTGCGCTCGACGGCCCGCACACTGTTGTCGTCGGCGATCGCCGCCTGACGGGCAGGAACGTCGTGCTGGCCACCGGCAGCTACGCGAAGTCCTTGCCGGGCCTCGAGATCGGCGGCCGGATCATGACCTCTGACGAGGCGCTCGGCGTCGACCACGTCCCGGCCAGGGTCATCGTGCTCGGAGGCGGTGTCATCGGTGTCGAGTTCGCCTCCGTGTTCCGCAGCTTCGGGGCCGAGGTCACGATCGTCGAGGCGCTACCCCGGCTGGTGCCGGCCGAGGACGAGGCGGTCAGCAAGCAGCTCGAGCGGGCCTTCCGGAAGCGCAAGATCGCGTTCAAGACGGGGGTGCGGTTCGCGGGCGCCACTCAGTCGGGAGATGTCGTCACCGTCTCGCTCGAGTCAGGCGAGAGCATCGAGGCCGACCTGCTCCTCGTCGCGGTCGGTCGTGGACCGGTCACGGAGGACCTCGGCTACGAGGCCGCTGGGATCACGATGGATCGCGGCTTCGTCCCGACGGACGAGCGTCTGCGCACCAACGTTCCCGGCGTCTACGCGGTCGGGGACATCGTGCCGGGGCTGCAACTCGCTCACCGAGGGTTTGGCCAGGGCATCTTCGTCGCTGAGGAGATCGCCGGCCTGTCCCCCGCCGTGATCGAGGAGTCCGGCATCCCCCGCGTCACCTACTGCGATCCGGAGATCGCCAGCGTGGGGTTGACCGAGGCCGAGGCCAAGGACGCCCACGGGGAGGTCGAGATCCAGGAGTACAACCTGGGCGGGAACGGCAGGTCCCAGATCTTGGGCACGCAAGGTTTCGTCAAGCTGGTTCGGCGCAAGGATGGACCCGTGGTGGGCGTTCACATGATCGGTGCCCGCATGGGGGAACAGATCGGCGAGGCACAGCTGATCATCAACTGGGAGGCCCACCCCGAGGACGTCGCCGGGCTCGTGCACGCCCATCCGACACAGAACGAGGCACTCGGTGAGGCCCATCTGGCCCTCGCTGGGAAGCCGTTGCACGCGCACGCTTGAGCCAGTTACTGGGAAGAGGAGAGAACACGTCATGTCAGAACGCGTGACCATGCCGGCCCTGGGCGAATCCGTCACCGAGGGGACCGTCACCCGCTGGCTGAAGGGTGTCGGCGACCGCGTCGAGGTGGACGAGCCACTGCTCGAGGTCTCGACGGACAAGGTCGACACCGAGATTCCCTCTCCAGTCGCTGGCACCCTTCAGGAGATCCTCGCCCAAGAGGACGACACGGTCCCCGTCGGAGCGGATCTCGCGGTGATCGGCGAGGGCGAGGCGGCCCCTGCCGACCAGCCCGCGCCGGCTGGAGCAGGCGGCCCCGGCGGAGCAGGCGGCCCCGGCTGAGCAGGCAGCCCCGACCCAGCAGGCGCCGGCTGAGCAGGAGGCTGCTCCTGCCCCCGAGGCCCCCAGCACCGAGCAGGAGCCCCAGCCCGCGACGAGCGAGCCAGAGGCGGCGCAGGCTCGGCAGCCCCAACCTGCGGCATCGGCTACGGGCGGTGGCGAGGGTGAGACGGTGACGATGCCGGCGCTCGGTGAGTCCGTCACCGAGGGGACAGTGACGCGCTGGCTGAAGTCCGAGGGCGACGACGTGGCCGTCGACGAGCCGCTCCTCGAGGTCTCGACCGACAAGGTCGACACCGAGATCCCCTCCCCTGTGGCCGGTACCTTGACCAAGATCCTCGTCTCCGAGGACGAGACCGTGCCCGTCGGCGGTGACCTGGCCATCATCGGCGGTTCCGCGCCGGCGGCGGCCGAGTCTCCGGCAGAGCAGGCACAGCCCGAGCCGCCCACACAGCAGGCACAGCCCGAGCCGCCCGCACAGCAGGCACAGCCCGAGCCGCCCGCACAGCAGGCACAGCCGCAGCCGCCCGCGCAGCCGCAGCCGCCAGCACCTTCTCAACCAGCGGCGCCCGCTCAGGCGCACGACGCAGCACCGTCGCCAGCACCTCAGGCTCCGAGCACCCCTGGCCAGGCGCCCAATGACGCGGCGGCCTACGTCACACCCCTGGTACGCAAGCTCGCCGCCCAGCACGGGATCGACCTGTCCGCTCTCAAGGGCACTGGCGTGGGTGGCCGCATCCGCAAGCAGGACGTGCTCGACGCTGCAGAGGCTGCACAGGCCCCTGCGCCCGAGACGCCCGCGGCCCCAGCAGCCGCATCGGCCCCCGCGGCCCCGACAGCTCCGGCGGCGGCCTCCGTCTCGCCGAAGCGCGGTACGCGGGAGAAGATGACGCGCCTGCGCAAGCTCATCGCGAGCCGGATGGTCGAGTCGCTCCAGGTCTCGGCGCAGTTGACGACCGTAGTCGAGGTCGACCTGACCAAGGTGGCCCGCATCCGGGACCGGTCGAAGAATGACTTCTTGGCACGCGAGGGCGTCAAGCTCAGCTTCCTGCCCTTCCTGGCGCTCGCCGCGACCGAGGCACTCAAGGCGCACCCGATGGTCAATGCGAGCATCGAGGGCGACGAGGTGGTCCATCACGGCAGCGAGAACCTCTCCATCGCCGTGGACACCGAGAAGGGCCTCATCGTCCCGGTTGTCAAGAACGCGGGGGACCTCAACATCGCAGGTCTGGCGCGCGCCATCGCCGACGTGGCGGATCGGACGCGGAACAACAAGATCACGCCCGATGACCTTGCCGGTGGCACGTTCACGATCACCAACACCGGCAGCCGCGGTGCGCTCTTCGACACACCGATCATCAACCAGCCGCAGGTCGCCATCCTTGGCACCGGTGCCATCGTCAAGCGGCCCGTGGTAGTGACCGACCCCGATGGCGGTGAGACCCTCGCGATCCGGTCGATGATGTACCTGGCCCTGACCTACGACCACCGGATCGTCGACGGTGCGGATGCGGCCCGGTTCTTGAACACCATGAAGACCCGTCTGGAAGAGGGCAACTTCGAGGCCTGAGCCCACCCCGCCCCAATCGAAGCGCGCCGCCCGTCGCCCGGTCCTCGGTCGACGGGCGGCGCACTTCGCCGTTCGCTCACCGACCGCGGGCCGGCTAAGCCCTGACCGGATCCGAACGACACCAGAACATGCCGTATGCCGCTGGGCTTGCTTCCCCACATAGGGATTTCCTTGCGCTGCAAGACGATTCACACCACGAAAGTCCTTGCGGCACGGAGGTCCCCTGGGGCTGCGGGTGCTCCGCATGCCCGAGCCCGGCCGGGGACACCCGGCGGACAGGACCGTGGGGTTGTCGTTGGAGGACGCGTCCGGGGCGTTGCTGGCCCAGGTCGAGGACCTCGAGGCCGCCCGGGCCCGCCTCGACGGGCGGATCGTGGACGCATACGGCGCGCTGCGCACGATGATCGGCGAGCAGATCCAGGAGCACGAGCACGCCATGGCCGCGGCCCGGGCCGCCAAGGGCCTGCCGGCGCCGATCACGTGGACGACGCCGCGACCGCGAAGCCATCGACAGACGATACGGCTGGGACCAGCCCCCGCCGTTCTGACCCAGACCCGCATCACGACCGAAGGTGCCGCATGCCAGATCTTCGAGCTGCGGTGCTCTTGTCAGTCGGACTGCGCGACGCTGATTCCCTCGATCCGCCAACCATCGGCGCCCCGGATGAGGGTGAAGTCGAGCAGCTCGCCCTCAGCGGCCGGATGGGTGCGCCTGCCGCCGGAGCGGTCGACGACGACGTAGGCCGACCAGTCGACCCGGGCCCGGATCGTGGCACGCTCAGCGTCAGCGCCTGCCGCGGCGGACTCGGCAACGGTCAGGCGGAGGTCGGCGTAGCGGTTCCCGCCGCTGAGCAGCGTCTCGATGAGCTGGACGTCAGACTGGTGGGATCCCGAACCGGGCCGGTGGACGGCGTCCAAGCGCTGCAGGTCCCTGGCCACGAGAACAGCCGCCCGCTGGTCGGAGAGCCACTGCATCAGCTCCGTCGGGCGCGTCCTCGGAGCCGACCCATCGTGCTGGACCGGTGCGGCAACCTGCGTGGTCGCCGCCACGTCCGCGGGACCGCCCCCCGCGACAGCAGCAGGCGAGCGTCCGAGCAGGAGCCACGCTCCCGCACCCACGATCAGGAGGGCCACGACCGCGGCAACGACTCGGAGTCGCAACGGCCGGCGAGCGACCTCTTGAGCTGGCTGCTCGCGCGCGGCATCGGCACGCAGTCGATGGGTCAGCGCAGACGCGTCATCGGCACCCACGACGACCTCGACGGGCTCCGGCTGCACCGCGTCGTAGAGGAGGCGGGCGAGGCGTGCTGCCTCGGGCCGGCGAGCCGGGTCGGGATCGATGCTCGCGGCGATCACCTCGGCGAGCTCGTCGCCGACGTGGCTGCGGACCGTGTCGAGATCCAGGCGTTGGACCGTGTCCGGAGCGCCGTAACCAGTCAGGCAGAACCAGGCGACCGCTCCGAGGGAGAACACGTCACTCGCGGATGTCGGAGCGGTTCCCTCGCGCACTTCTGGGGCAATGAACCCGTCTGTGCCACAGACGTGGCCGCCGTAGCCCATGACGCGAGCCGCCCCCAGGTCGAGCAAGAGGGGCCGACCAGCCGCCGTGAGCATGACGTTTCCAGCCGAGATGTCGCCGTGGCTGCCACCCGCTGCATGGAGGGCTGCGACCGCTTGGCAGATCGGCGTCAGGACCGTCACCACCTCTCCCGGCCGCAGCTGCCCGCGGGAGTGCACCATCGACCTCAGCAGGGCCCCGGTGACGAGGTCGAAGACGAGCGCCGTCCTGCCGTCCGAGAGCTCCACGACGTCGCGCAATGGCACGAGGTGCTCGTGCCTGACCGCGGACAGCACCTGCCGCTCCACGGCCCAGCCCGATGGATCCCAGTCACAACCGGGGCGGGGCACCTTGACGGCGACTGCGGCACCGGCTCGGTCCCGCCCCGCCCAGACGACGCTCGTGCCACCTTCCCCGATGATGTGCTCGAGCCGATGGCCGGGGACCTCAGGTGGACTCGCGTCAAGGCTGCTCACCCGGCCATCGTCACAGGGACGAACGCAGCTGCGCGGCCGTCATCCACAGGCCCGGCCTCATCGATGCGCCTACCGGATCAGGGTGCCTCCCCCGGTGTGAGGATCTCGACGACCCGCTGGCCCTCGTGACTGGCTCGGGCCGCGTCCAGCACGGCGAGGAGGTGGACGGCATCCCTCGGGTCGACCGGCATCGCAGCCTGTGGGTCGTCGGAGGCCAAGGCCGCGGCAACAGCGCGATAGAACGCCGCCTGGTCTGATGGCCCCACAACCGGGCCGGGCTCCCGCTGGTCCCCGCGCACCAGCCAGCCGACCGCTGCTCCGTCGTTCTCGAACTCAGTGAAGGCGCTCACCTCGTCGAACTGACGGCCGATGACGTAGGCGCCCGTCGATCCGGTGACCCGTGCCCGAGGCCCGGGTGCCCCGTTGACCGACGATGCCATGACATGGCTCACCACTCCCGACGTGTGCCGGCAGGCGACGAACACGTCGTCCTCGGCGACCATGGTGTGCGTGAGGAGCTCGGCGTAGACCGACTCGACCTCGCCGTGGAGGATGACCGCCTGGTCGATCAGGTGGCTGCCGAGGTCGAGGAGCAGCCCGGCCCCCTCTTCGGCCGTCTGGGTCTCCCGCCAGCGCTGCTTGGGAACGGGACGCCAGCGGTCCCAGCGGTACTCCGCCCGGCGGGTCTCTCCCACGAGATCCTGGTCACGCACCGCAAGCAGCGCCGCGAGCTCGGGGTCGTACCGCCGATTCTGGAAAACCGTCAAGGGCACCCCGTGGTGCGCAGCAAGGTCGACGATCCGCTGCGCCTCCGACGCAGTCCTCGCTAGGGGCTTGTCGACCACGAGTGCCACCCCCGCCTCGATGACTCGCTCGGCCTGTGCGGCGTGCAGGCCCGTCGGGGTCGCCAGCACCACGAGGTCCAGCCCGTCCACCTCGAGCAGTGCGTCGAGGTCGGGCACGACGAGGGCATCGGGGAGCTCGGACCTCGCCTGTGCGACGCGCTCCGGGTTGGCCGTTGCCACCGCCGCCACCCCGAGCCCCGCGCCCACGAGCGCCGGCACGTGGAACTGTCGACCGCCCACTCCGTACCCGGCGAGCCCGACGCGAAGAGAACGGTTCCCGGGAAGCGAGCTCGGCGGCATACGGCCACCTTAGGACGAGGGCGGCAGGGCACCCGGGCAACGCGGCGTACCCTGACCGCATGCGGTTCGTGCACCTGGGCCTCGACCCCGACTTCGTCGACTACGAGCACGCCTGGGAGATCCAACGGCAGACCCACGCCAAGGTCGTCGAAGGCACAGGGCCCGACACGATCTACCTGCTCGAGCACGCTCCGGTCTACACCGCGGGCAAGCGCACCGAGCCGCAGGATCGGCCCAAGGACGGCACACCGGTCGTCGATGTCGACCGGGGCGGCAAGATCACCTGGCACGGTCCCGGACAGATCACCGGCTACCCCATCGTCCGCCTGCCCGCACCGATCGACGTCGTCGGCTACGTGCGGGCGCTCGAGGAGATGATGATCCGAGTGTGCGCCGACTTCGGCGTCGAGGCCGGTCGGATCGAGGGCGAGAGCGGCACGTGGATCGCCGCCGACGACAAGGGTCCCAGGCGCAAGATCGGCGCCATCGGCATCCGGGTCAGCCGGCAGGTCGCGATGCACGGCTTCGCCTTCAACTGCAACCCCGACCTGTCGTGGGGTGAGGTCATCATCCCCTGCGGCATCGTCGGCGCCGGCGTCACGTCGCTGTCCTTCGAGCTCGGCCGCGACATCACGGTGCCCGAGGTGCTCCCCTACGTCGAGAAGCACCTCGGGGACATCATCCCGGCGCTCCAGCCGAACCGGAGGGTCCTCGCCTGACGCCCACGGCCTGACCCCACTAGGGTGAGCACGCCAAACTCACACAGGGGGTTCCATGGACATCGCCGTCCGGACTGTCAGTCTGCGCAAGAGCTACCTCGGCAGGGGAGGTCGTCGGGTCGCGGTGCAGGGGCTGAGCATGACGGTCCCAGCGGGCGGCGTGCACGGCTTCCTCGGCCCCAACGGCTCGGGGAAGACGACGACGATCCGCATGCTGCTCGGCCTCATAAGCCCGGACTCCGGCAGCGCTGAGCTCTTCGGGCGACGAGTGCCGAAGGAGCTGCCCCAGGTCATCGACCGGGTCGGCGCAATCGTCGAGTCACCGAAGTTCTTTCCCGCGTTCACCGGCCGCCAGAACCTCCGCCTCCTCGCCGACGCCATCGGGACGCCGCGGCCGCGCATCGACGAGGTCCTCGAGGCGACGCATCTCGGGGACCGCGGCCGGGACCGCTACGCCGGCTACTCGCTCGGCATGAAGCAGCGCCTCGCCATCGCGGCCACCCTGCTCAAGGACCCGGAGCTGCTCATCTTCGACGAGCCGACCAACGGCCTCGACCCGGCGGGCATCCGCGAGGTGCGCGACACGATGCGCACCCTTGGCAGGGCAGGCAAGACGATCCTCGTCAGCTCGCACATCCTCGCCGAGGTCGAGCAGGTCGCCGACACCGTGACCATCATCGGCCACGGACGCACGCTCGCCGAGGGTGCCGTCAGCGAGATCCTTGGCGGCGGTGGTGCGCCGCAGGTCCGCCTCGGCATCTCCTCGCCGGGCCAGGCGGAGGACGTCCTCGCGACAGCAGGGCTGCGCGTGACCCGCGACGGCGAGCACCTCCTCGTGACGGGTGCGGAGGACCCAGCCGAGATCACGAGGGTCCTCGCCGGCCACGGCCTCTACGTCAGCGAGCTCACGCCGATCCGCCCCGATCTCGAGACGGCGTTCCTGTCCCTGACCGCGGACGAGGGCCTCGGCTCGGAGTCTGACCGACACGCAGGCGGCCTGGCGGAAGGAGGCGCGGCATGAGCAAGACCCTCATCACGCCCGGCTCGCGGGCCGCCTCCGAGACCCGTCCACACGGGACGTCCTTCGTGGGGCTCGTCGGCGTCGAGCTGCGCAGGCTCTGGTGGCGCCGGCTGACCAAGGTGGTCCTGCTCCTCGTGGTCGCGTTCACGGGCCTGTCGCTCTACAACGCCTACAACGAGAGCAGCCCCGAGACGATCGCACAGCGAATCGACAACTACCAGGTCATGCTCAAGGACTTCGAGCGGCAGCGGGCCGAGCTGCCCCAGATGATCGCCGACTGCCGACAGAGCGAGCAGGCCGAGCGCGAGCGGACGGGCGACCAGTCCATTTCGTTCGACTGCGACCAGATGCAGCAGATGCAGCCGCCCACGATGGAGCAGTTCGGCCTCGTCCTCCCGCTCGCCGACACGATCACGGCAGCCCTGGCCTCGTACGCCGCGTTCGTCCACGGGTTCCTCGCATTGATCCTCATGGGCAGCTTCATCGGCGCCGAGTTCGCGACCGGCTCGCTCGGAACCTGGCTGACCTTCAAGCCGAGACGCGTCCACGTCGCCCTGAGCAAGCTCGCCGCGGCGGCGGCCGGCAGTGCCCTCATCGCCGGGGCCGGCCTCCTGCTCACCGTCCTCGGCGCCCGCATGGTGGCGACGCTGAACCGTCCCGACGCCGACGTCACCCTGCCCGTCGCCGATGCCCCCCAGGGATCGGTGCCCCAGCTCCTGCTGCGCTGCGTCGCCTTCGTCGTCGCCGCCGGTGTCCTCGGCGCCGCCCTGGGCCTGCTCGTCCGCCACACCGCTGGTCTGGTGGGTCTGCTGCTCGGCTACCTCGTCGTCGTCGAGGGCATCGCGATCAACGCCTTCATGGGCGGGCGCCTGACCCCGTGGGCCGTCGTCCCGAACGCCGACGCCTTCGTCAACAAGGGCCACCAGTACTTCGCGCAGGTGTGCACGACGGTCGACGGGGAGGCCACCTGCAACCACCAGGAGCAGACGCTCAGCTACACCCATGGCTGGGTCTACCTGCTCGTGCTCGTCCTCGGGGTCTCGACGGCAGCAGTTCTCGTCTTCCGACGTCGCGACGTCACCTGACCTCCCGCTCCTGCCGCCGCAGACCATCGAGCCGTATGCCGCTGGGCTGGCTTTCTGGGCCGACGCTGGCTCGGCGTAGGCTGCAGTGAGCCCGGCGACCCTGCAGATCCGGGTACCCGTGCCCCCAACTAAGGAGCCGCCGTGACTGTCACACCCGACGGTCGTCGCATGCTGCGCGTCGAGGCGCGCAACGCCGAGACCCCCATCGAGCGCAAGCCGTCGTGGATCCGCACGACGGCCAAGATGGGGCCCGAGTTCACGGCGCTGCACTCGATGGTCAAGACCGAGGGCCTGCACACGGTGTGCCAGGAGGCGGGCTGCCCGAACATCTTCGAGTGCTGGGAGGACCGCGAGGCGACCTTCCTCATCGGGGGCGACACGTGCACTCGACGATGCGACTTCTGTGACATCGCCACCGGTCGGCCGCAGGCCCTCGACCTCGACGAGCCGCGTCGGGTTGCCGAGTCGGTGCAGCGGATGGGCCTGCGCTACTCGACGGTGACCGGCGTGGCCCGCGACGACCAGCCGGACGGCGCAGCCGGCCTGTATGCCGAGACGATCCGGCAGATCCACCTGCTCAACCCCAACACCGGGGTGGAGATCCTCCCGCCCGACTTCGGCGCGAAGCCAGAGCTGGTCGGCCAGGTCTTCGACGCCCGGCCGGAGGTCTTCGCGCACAACCTCGAGACGGTGCCCCGGATCTTCAAGCGGATCCGCCCGGCGTTCACCTACGAGAAGTCGCTGCGGGTGCTCACCATGGCCCGCGAGGCGGGGCTCGTCACCAAGTCCAACCTCATCCTCGGGATGGGCGAAACCGATGCCGAGATCGAGTCGGCGATCAGCGACCTGCACGACGCCGGCTGCGACATCCTCACCATCACGCAGTACCTCCGGCCCTCGAAGCTGCACCACCCGATCGACCGCTGGGTCAAGCCCGAGGAGTTCGTCCACTGGTCCGACGTGGCCGAGGACATGGGGTTCAAGGGCGTCATGGCCGGCCCGCTCGTCCGCTCGTCCTACCGGGCCGGGCGGCTCTGGGCCACCGCGATGCGCAAGTGGGGGCGGCCGATCCCCGAGCACCTGGCGCACCTTGCCGAGGCGGCGGAGTCGCCCGCCCGCCAGGAGGCGGCGTCATTGGTGGCCCGCGCTGCGGGCGCCGTATCCTGATCCGCATGGCACGCAACAAGGACGGCGACACGAAGGCGCCCAAGGAGAAGAAGACCGGGCGGCTGGCCCAGATCTGGCAGGTCTTCAAGATCACGAGGCAGCAGGACCCGCTCGTCGGGTGGTACATGCTGCTCGCCTTCCTCGTCACGTTCGGCGTCCTCTTCATCGTCGGCCTGTTGCTCGACCTCGGCTGGATCTTCGCCATCTTCGGCGTGATGAGCGGCATCCTCGTCGCGACGATCATCATGAGCCGACGGGCCGAGCGGGCTGCCTACCGCCAGATCGAGGGCCAGACGGGCGCTGCGGGTGCGGCCCTCACGTCGATCCGCCGCGGTTGGTACACCGACCGCGAGCCGGTGGCCGCGGACGTCAACCGTCCCGGTGACTTCACGTCCGCCGCCGTCGTCTACCGCGCCCTCGGCAGGGCCGGAGTCGTGCTCGTCGGCGAAGGACCCACGGGCCGGGTGCAGAAGCTCCTCGTCGCCGAGAAGAAGCGGGTCGAGCGCGTTGCACCGGGCGTCCCGGTCACGCTGATGCGCGTCGGCAGCGGCGAGGACGAGGTTCCGATCAGCAAGCTCGCCAGCAAGGTGCAGCGGCTCCGCCCGCAGATCACCAAGGACGAGATGTCCGTGGTGAACAAGCGCCTCAAGGCACTCGGCGGGATGAAGGCCCCGCTTCCCAAGGGCATCGACCCGACCCGCGCCCGCATGGACCGCAAGGCGCTGCGCGGCAAATAGCCCCAACGGCTGTCAGCGAGTGCGGACGATGACCGTGTTGGGCACCTTGTCGTGCAGGCCGCGGCCGTCCCGGTCCCAGATGACAGCCGGGATTGCGAGGCAGAGCAGGAACGTCCGAACGACTGCCTGCACGAACGTGGCCCGTCCGCCGGTGACGTTCCGGACCTGCAGGCCCATGAAGCGGTGCCCGATCGTGGTCCCGAGCGTCCCGACGAGCAGGATGTTCATCAGGGCGAAGACCGCGAGCACGATGAAGTTCTGCCCGCCCGTGGCCGTCTCCTCGGAGAACGGAAGCGGCACCTGGAACAGGCCCCGGGCGATGATGAGCGCGATGACCCAGTCGATGATGATGCCGCACAGGCGTCTTCCGAACCGGGCGATCGAGCCGGGACCGTGCTCCGGCAGGCCGAGACGCTGCCCCGGCCATTCCCCCTCGCCGGCGGTTCTCGATCGGGGGCCCTCGAGCCAGGAGCCAACATCCTCGCGGTCAACCACGTGCCCAGCCTAACGATCCGCGCGAAACCCGGCTCAGCGGCATACGGCATGGAGTTGCGTTAACACGTGGGAAACATTCGGGTCATGGACGGGAAATCGGACCCCGTTACCGTCCTCGACGACAGCACCACTTCAGGAGGTTGGATGTTCAGCTCAGCTGACGAGGTCCTCGCGTTCATCAAGGACGAGGACGTCAAGTTCGTCGACATTCGGTTCTGCGATCTGCCCGGTGTCATGCAGCACTTCAACGTGCCGGCTGAGTCGGTCGACAAGGAGTTCTTCACCGTCGGGCAGATGTTCGACGGTTCGTCGATCCGCGGGTTCCAGGCGATTCACGAGTCGGACATGAAGCTCATCCCGGATCCGGCCACTGCCTACGTCGACCCCTTCCGCGTCGAGAAGACGCTCGTCATGAACTTCTCGATCGTCGACCCGTTCACCGACGAACGCTACAGCCGGGACCCGCGCAACATCGCCTTCAAGGCGGAGGAGTACCTGAAGTCGACGGGGATCGCGGACACCGCCTACTTCGGCGCCGAGGCGGAGTTCTACGTCTTCGACGACGTCCGCTTCGAGACGAAGCAGAACGCCGGCTACTACTTCATCGACTCCGTCGAGGCCGCGTGGAACACCGGCCGCGTGGAAGAGGGTGGCAACCGCGGCTACAAGACCCGCTACAAGGGCGGCTACTTCCCCGTCTCCCCCGTCGACCACTTCGCCGACTTCCGCGACAAGGTCTGCATCCGGCTCAAGGACGTGGGTATCAACGTCGAGCGCAGCCACCACGAGGTGGGCACGGCCGGCCAGATGGAGATCAACTACCGCTTCAACACGCTGCTCCACTCGGGCGATGACATGATGAAGTTCAAGTACGTCGTCAAGAACGAGGCCTGGGCTGCCGGCAAGTCCGCGACCTTCATGCCGAAGCCCCTTTTCGGCGACAACGGATCGGGCATGCACACCCACCAGTCCCTGTGGAAGGACGGCGAGCCGCTCTTCTATGACGAGCGCGGCTACGGCGGCCTGTCGGACCTCGCCCGGTGGTACATCGGCGGCCTGCTCAAGCACGCCGCGTCACTGCTCGCCTTCACCAACCCGACGATCAACTCCTACCACCGCCTGGTGCCCGGCTACGAAGCTCCGGTCAACCTGGTCTACTCGGCCCGCAACCGCTCAGCGTGTGTCCGCATCCCGATCACGGGGACGTCACCGAAGGCCAAGCGCATCGAGTTCCGTGTGCCGGACCCCTCGGCCAACCCGTACCTGTCCTTCGCCGCCCAGCTCATGGCCGGCCTCGACGGGATCAAGAATCGCATCGAGCCGCCGGAGCCGATCGACAAGGACCTCTACGAGCTCCCTCCGGAAGAGCACGCGGCCATCGAGCAGGTGCCCGGCTCGCTCCCCGAGGTGCTCAACGCGCTGGAGGCCGACCACGACTACCTCCTCGAGGGTGACGTGTTCACCAAGGACCTCGTCGAGGCGTGGATCGAGTACAAGCGCAAGAACGAGGTGGACCCGATCCGCTTCCGCCCGCACCCGCACGAGTTCGAGATGTATTACGACCTGTGACGAGGTAGCCCGGCGTTGAAGTTCGACGTCCACGTGACGGGTGGCGTCGTCCGCGGTGCGGTGGACGGCGACCTCACCGTCTTTCGTGGCATCCCGTACGCCAGCCTGGATGAGCGGTTCGGTGCCCCAGGCCCTGCCCAGGCTTGGGACGGCGTGCGGGAGGCCACGACGTTCGGACCATCACCCCCGCAGTCCGGAAGTTTTGGCATGGACTCGCTCGGTGGGCAAGGCGACGGCTGGTTGACGGTCAACGTCTGGTCGCCGGATCTCGAGGGCGGGCTTCCGGTGATGGTCTGGATCCAGGGCGGCGCCTACGCGTTCGGCATGTCGAGCCTGCCTGAGTACGACGGCAGCAACCTCGCACGAGGCGGGGTCGTCGTTGTCACCTTCAACTACCGGGTGGGACTCGAAGGCTTCGGATACGTGGCGGGGACTCCCGCCAACCGCGGCCTGTTGGACCAGGTGGCAGCGCTGGAGTGGGTGCGAGAGAACATCGGAGCGTTCGGCGGGGATCGCGACAGGGTGACCGTCTTCGGCCAGTCCGCGGGCGCGGGATCGGTGGCCGCGCTACTCGTGATGCCGCGAGCCGCCGGATTGTTCCGCCGTGCCATCGCGCAGAGCGTGCCCGGCACCTACTTCACTCCGACGCTGGCTGCTGACCTCACACGGACGTGTGCTGAGCAGCTCGGCATCGAGCCCACTAAGCTTCCGGCGGTGGATCCCGGGAGGCTGCCTGCCGCCGGCGACGCGGTCATGGCGACGATGCACCGGTTCGCCGGTCGCTGGTGGCCTGGCTGCGCACGCCAAGGTCTTGTTCTCTCCGGTCGTGGACGGTGACGTGCTCCCATGCATGCCGTGGGAGGGTCTGACGGGTCAGGTCGAGCTGATGGTCGGACACACCCGCCACGAGCAGCGGCTGCTCAGTCTGGTGAGTGGACTGCTCGGGAAGGTCACCGAGGTCGACGCCACGGAGGCTGCCACGCTCTTCGCGCCGGATCCCGAGCGGGCCTGGGAGGCGCACTCGGCGCCTGCCATGGCCTGGACGTGCCGCTGGTGTTCGGGAACCTCACAGTCGGCCAGCCCGCAGTGCTGATCGGTGACCCCACCCCTGCAGCAGCAGGACTGTCTGAGCAGATGCAGCACGCCTGGAGGGCGTTCGCCACTGACGGCGACCCGGGCTGGCCGGCCTATGACACCGGCTTGACCCGACTGTTCGACATCGAACCGCGCGTCACCGCCTATCCGGAGCACCTGTCACGCCAGATCTGGACTGCTCCCCCAAGCATGCTGGATCTGGTCGATGAGTAAGCCTTGGCAGGCGACCGAACCGGCCAGCGCACTGACCGCGAACTCGTATCCTGCTCCGCCTGACGGAGCAGGATACGAGTCGTCGCGCCTTGATCGACCCTGCCGGAGGCCGGTCGGGGACGCTCAGCGACGAGGTAGCCTGCCGGTATGACCTACTTCCTGCGCCTTCGTCCCGCCTCCTGACGGTGCGGAACGACTGACCAGGCTCTCCACGAAGCCGCTGCTCCGCATCGTCGGACGGCGGCATCCTCGTGGTCGATCGGCGCGAGGACGCCCTCCTTGGCGAGGTCGAACGGCGCCGCTATCAGCACTTCGTGGCCTCCGTCTTCAGCGGCCGCGGCCGCGGGATCACCGAGATCCTGAGACGACAGGGGCTGCCGAGCCAGACCATCCGCACGTGGCGAAGGTCGCACGGCCTCAGTGAGCGTGACCTCCCTCGTGACCTCACGGCGCCGGCGTGGGTGGATGCCTATCGTCGGGTTGCCGCGGGGCGCTCGAACTCAGCGGTGCCGGGAAGGAAAGCCTGGGACGGAGACGAGCGCAGCGGCATACGGCATGAAGGGGCGCTCAGGCGGCCCGCGACGTGCGGGACGTCGCATAGGCGTGCTCGACGGTCGCGGTGACGTGCTGGTGCGGCCACCTCAGGCCCAGCACGAGGATGAGAAGGAGGCAGACGGCGGAGCAGAGGGCGACCCCGAAGTAGGGGTTGGTGTGCTGGCCGACCCAGCCGGCGCCGAGGTAGCTGGCGCCCGCGGCCGCGACGGCGACCGAGCCGGCGAGGCTGAAGATCCGGCCGCGCATCTCCGGAACCGTCGCCAGCGCGAAGGTCGCCTGGAGAGGCACCATGAAGGCTTGGAAGAGTCCGCTGACGAAGAACAGCGCCACGAGGAGGGCGAGCGGCGGATGCAGCGCCGTGGCCAGCAGGGGCACCGGCATGGCGAGGGCGAGCGGCACGATGGACGCGTTCTGGCGGTGCACATCGAATCGACCGATGACGACGATGCCCACCACCGCGCCGACGATCGGCGTCGCCATGAGGACGCCGCCCCACCCGTTGTCCCCGGCGATCGGGATGGCGAGCGCCTCCGGCGCCGCGATGCCGAGGCTTGCCACGGCGCTCAGGGCCATGAGCCGGGCGAGCACCGTGTGCCCGGCGAGGTCGCCGATGGCGCTGCCGAGGTCGTGGATGAATCCCCTCACCCCCTTGCTGCGGCTGCCGTGCACGGGTCTCCTTTGGACGACCACAAGGATCACGGTGCCCGCGACGACGAACGTGCCGAAGTCGATGAGCAGGCCGACGCGGGGCCCGAGGAGCGCGACGAGCCCGCCGCCGAGGGCGAGGCCCAGCGCCTGGTTGACCTGCTCCGCCATGGCGCTGAGACCGACCGCCCGCGCGTAGAGCGGTCGATCGTGCTCGAAGAGGTCCGTGACGAGGACCAGGTTCGAGGCGCTGGCCGCCCCGCCGATCAGCTCGAGGAGGAACAGGACGCCGAAGATCCACAGCAGCGACGCCGTCGTCATGACGAGCCAGAGGAGGGCGAGGACGCAGAGCGCCCGGGAGACATGGCTGACGACGAGGACGGACTTGTAGGGGAAGCGGTCCACGACTGGCCCGAGCAGGCTGCGGCCGAGGAAGGTTGGCACGAAGCTGATGGCGAGCGTCGTGGCAGTGGCCAGCGGCGATTTGGTCCGCTCGAACACGACGGCGGCGATCGTCACCCGCGCGACATAGTCGCCCCACATCGAGAAGGCATTGACCAGGAAGATCGGCAGGTAACTCGGGACGCGGAGCATCTCCGCATAGGAGGGTGCTCGACTCTGGGCTCCCCGACTCCGGCTCACGGCACGACGCTACCCCGAGGTGGTGAGTCGTAAAAGTTGAAACTGGCGGCCGTGTGCGCCCGGCGTGCAACACGCCGCCAGTGCTCGACGAGACCGCTCGCCTCCCCAGCGTGCCGGCCGATGATCCGGCCCATTCCGTCGGCGTCCCGGAGGACGTCGGGGACGCTGTCGACGGGGCGGCCGCGCCAGAGGACTCCGGCGTTCCGCAGCCTCGCGCCGAGCAGCCACGCCCCCCGCAGGGCCGCCACGTCGGCGGCCGGGATCAGACCTGCTGCCCCAAGAGCGCCCAGTGCGGGCAGTGTCGCGGTGACCCGGAGGCTCGGTGTCGCATGGGCATGCATCAGCTGCTTGAGCTGCACGGTCCACTCGACGTCGGTGAGCCCACCGCGGCCGAGCTTGATGTGGGTGCCCGGATCGGCTCCGCGGGGCAGCCGCTCGGACTCCATGCGCGCCTTGAGGAGGCGGATGTCGCGGACCTGGCTATCCTCCAGTCCCCCCTCCGGCCAGCGAAGCGGGTTGATCAGCTCGAGGAAGTCGCGAGCGAGGTCGTCGGGCCCGGCCACGGGAGCCGCACGCAGCAGCGCCTGGAACTCCCATGTCAGCGCCCACCGGTCGTAGTAGGTGCGGTACGCCTCGAGGCTGCGGACGATCGGGCCGTTCTTGCCCTCGGGGCGCAGGTCCGCGTCGAGCGGGAGGGGCGGCTCGGAGGCGCCGGCCGTGAGCAGCTTCCCCAGCTCCTGGACGACGAGGGTCGCCCTGGCCTGCATGCCGGGCTCGTCGGTCGACCCGTCAGCGGCGTCGTGGGCGCGGTGCACGAACATGACGTCGGCGTCCGAGGCGTAGCCCATCTCGCCGCCGCCGAAGCTGCCCATCCCCACGACGAGCAGGTCGCCACCGAGCGGCACGCCCTCTCGCCGCTCGACCTCAGCCGTTGCCGCCTCGAGGGAGACCGCGAGCGTGGCGGCGTTGAGATCGGTCAGTGCGGCGCCGACCTGGAGCACGTCGAGCTCTCCGGCAAGGTCGGCCATGACGATGCGCAGCACCTCGTTCTGCCGGATGGCCCGCACGGCGAGGACGGCGTCGACCCCGCTCTCACGGCGGCTCGCCGCGGCGCGCATCGTTGCAGTCAGGGCCTCCCGCGACCGCGGCTCGAGGCCACCGGGCTCGCCGAGCATCGACACGCTGTCGGGAGAGCGAACGAGCAGATCCGCGGCATAGCGGCTGCGAGCCAGACTGTGCGCCAAGCGATCCGCCGCACGTCCCTCGTCGCGGAGCATCTTGAGATACCAGTGCGTCGTCCCGAGCGCGTCGGAGACGCGACGGAAGGACAGCAACCCCGCATCGGGGTCGGCCTCGTCGGCGAACCAGCCGAGCATGACGGGCAGCAGCGTGCCGCTGGATCGCTGCACGGCGGCTCACGCCAGTGGTCAGCGCCTCGATGTGGCGCAGGGCGCCAGCCGGGTCCCGGAAGCCGAGGGCGCGCAGCCGCTCGCGCGCGGCCTCGGGCGAGAGGCCCACCTCGTCGGGGCTGAGCCGGGCGACGGCCGCGAGGAGCGGCCGGTAGAAGAGCCGCTCGTGGATCCGGCGGACCTCGCGGGCGACGGCCTGGCGGTCGGCAACGACCGCCTCCTCCGGATGCGTCCGGTGCCCCATGGCCCGCCCGAGCCGCCGCAGGTCGGCCGGGTTGTCGGGCATGAGGTGCGTACGGCGCAGCCGGTGGAGCTGGATCCGGTGCTCGAGGCAGCGCAGGTGCCGGTAGGCGCGGTCGAGGGTGGCGGCATCGTCACGGGCGACGTAGCCACCCTTCGCCAGCGCCGCCAAGGCTTCGAGGGTCGTGGCCGACCGGAGCGACGGGTCGGTCCGGCCGTGGACGAGCTGGAGCAGCTGCACGCTGAACTCGACGTCGCGCAGGCCGCCGGGCCCGAGCTTGAGCTGCCGCGCCGCCTCGTTCGCGGGCACGTGCTCCTCGACCCGGCGCCGCATCGCCTGGACGTCCTCGACGAAGTTCTCTCGGCTGGCGGCCTCCCAGACGAGCGGGGAGATGGCCTCCTTGTAGCGCAGGCCGATCTCTCGGTCCCCCGCCGAGACCCACGCCTTGAGCAGCGCCTGGAACTCCCAGGTCTTGGCCCAGCGCTCGTAGTACGCGTGGTGGCTCCGGATGGTGCGCACGAGCGGGCCCTGCTTGCCCTCCGGACGGAGGGCGCCGTCGACAGGCCACAGCGCCCCCTCCTGGGTGTGCGCCGAGCAGGCGCGCATGGTGGCCGAGGCGAGCGCCGTGCCGACGCGCAGGGCCGTCTCCTCGTCGACCCCCTCGGCGGGCTCGGCCACGAAGATGACGTCGACGTCGCTGACGTAGTTCAGCTCGCCCCCGCCGGTCTTGCCCATCCCGATGATCGCCAGGCGGCACTGCTCGTGCCCGTCGCCGTACTCCTCGCGCGCGATGGCGAGGGCTCCCTCCAACGCGGCCTCGGCGAGCTCGGCGAGGGCCTCCCCGACCCTCGGCATGTCGGCGATCGGGTGCGGGGACGTGATGTCGCGGGCCGCGATCCGCAGCAGCACCCGCCGATAGGCGATGCGCAGCGCGTCGAGTGCCGTGGTGCTCCCGCGCTCCGTGGTCACGGCGGCCACCAGCTCGGCACGGACTTCTTCTGCCGTATGCCGCTGGGCTCGGGCCGCGTCCACCCAGTGGCCCGGGTGCCGCACGAGTTCGTCGATGAGCGCGGTCGAAGCCCCGAGGACGCCGAGCACCCGGTCGCGTCCGGGTCCCTCGGTCAGCAGCTCCTCGACGAACAAGCGAAGGTCTGCCGGGTCGCCCTGTCTGGTCAGGGACTCGAGGACACGCACGAGTCCGAGCAGCGCCTGGTCGGGGTCGGCGGTGTCCCCGATGGCCTGGAGAAGACCGTCTGGGAACGCGTCGTCCACGTCGGCGGCCTCACCGCCGCGAAGGGCGGCCAGGGCTGGGTCGGCGAGGTGGGTGACGGCCCGGTCGGGATGCGCGAAGCCGAGCCGGGCGAGGGTGCCCGTTGTCGATGTGGTGCGGGACATCCGGTGCCAGCCGCCCGTCGAGTCAGAGGCGCGGCAGGTAGCGGTCGAGCTCGAAGCGCGACACGTCGTGCCGGTAGTCCTGCCACTCCTGCCGCTTGTTGCGCAGGAAGAAGTCGAAGACGTGCTCGCCGAGGACGTCGGCGACGAGCTCGCTCCGTTGCATCTCCTCGATGGCCGAGCCGAGCGACTCCGGCAGCGGCTTGATGCCCATGGCCCGGCGCTCCGCGTCGGTGAGCTGCCACACGTCGTCCTCGGACTCTGGAGGTAGGTCGTAGCCCTCCTCGATGCCCTTGAGCCCAGCCCCGAGGATGACGGCGTAGGCGAGGTACGGGTTGCACGCCGAGTCGAGCGAGCGCACCTCGATCCGGGTCGACTGGCCCTTGCTCGGCTTGTACATCGGCACGCGCACGAGTGCCGAGCGGTTGTTGTGGCCCCAGGTCAGGTGGGCCGGGGCCTCTCCCCCGCCCCAGAGGCGCTTGTAGGAGTTGACCCACTGGTTCGTGACGGCGGTGATCTCGGCCCCGTGCGTGATCAGGCCTGCGATGAACTGCCTGGCGATCTTGCTCAGCTGGTAGGGCGCCCCGGCTTCGTAGAACGCGTTGGAGTCGCCCTCGAAGAGCGACAGGTGGGTGTGCATGCCGGAGCCGGGGTGCTCGGCGAACGGCTTGGGCATGAACGTCGCGTAGACGCCCTGCGACAACGCGACCTCCTTGACGACCGTCCGGAAGGTCATGATGTTGTCCGCGGTGCTCAGGGCGTCGGCGTAGCGCAGGTCGATCTCGTTCTGGCCGGGTGCACCTTCGTGGTGGCTGAACTCCACCGAGATGCCCATGTTCTCGAGCATCGTGATCGCCGCACGTCGGAAGTCGTGGCCGGTGCCGTGGGGCACGTGGTCGAAGTAGCCGGCGTCGTCGACCGGGACGGGCCGACCGTCGGGGCCGGGCTCCGGCTTGAGCAGGAAGAACTCGATCTCGGGGTGGGTGTAGAAGGTGAACCCGAGGTTCGCGGCCTTGTCGAGGGCCCGCTGGAGCACGTGCCGCGGGTCGGCGAAGCTCGGCGTCCCGTCGGGCATCTGGACCTCGCAGAACATCCGGGCCGTGCCGGGTGGGTCTCCGCGCCACGGCAGGATCTGGAACGTCGAGGGGTCCGGCTTGGCCAGCATGTCCGCCTCGTAGACGCGGGCGAAGCCCTCGATCGCGGAACCGTCGAAGCCGATCCCCTCCGCGAAGGCGCCCTCGAGCTCCGCCGGCGCGACCGCCACGGACTTGAGGGTGCCGAGAACGTCGGTGAACCAGAGCCTGACGAAGCGGATGTCGCGCTCCTCGATGGTGCGCAGCACGAACTCTTCCTGACGGTTCATGTGTCGATCCTGCCGCATGCCTGTTTCACCGATGTAACGGAACGGCGCGGGTGAGCCGCCCCGTATGCTCGCGCCATGACCGAGGCCTCCGTCGAGCAGCCGAACCCGTACGGCGCCGGAGCGACGCCTGCGGCCGACTCGCCGCGGCGCGTGCGGATCCCGCACCTGCAGGCAATGAAGTCCGAAGGTCGCCGGTGGGCCATGCTCACCGCCTACGACATGTACTCGGCCCAGATCTTCGACGAGGCCGGGATTCCAGCACTGCTCGTCGGAGACTCCGCCGGCAACAACGTCTACGGCTATGACACGACGGTGCCGGTCACGGTGGACGAGCTGATTCCGCTCGTCCGGGCCGTGAGCCGCAACACGAGGCGAGCCCTCGTTGTTGCCGACCTCCCGTTCGGCTCGTACGGCGGTTCGCTCGAGCAGGGCTTCACCACGGCGGTCCGGTTCATGAAGGAGGGGCTGGCGCACGCGGTCAAGCTCGAGGGTGGCACGGCCATGGCCCCGCTCGTCGAACTGCTCACGACGGCGGGCATCCCCGTCATGGCACACGTCGGCTTCACGCCGCAGAGCGAGCACCAGCTGGGTGGCTACCGCGTCCAGGGTCGCGGCGAGGCAGCCGACCGGCTCAGCCGCGAGGCGCGCACCCTCGAGGCGGCCGGCGCCTTCGCCGTGGTGCTCGAGATGGTGCCCGCACCGGTGGCCGCCAGCGTGACCGAGGCCCTCACCATCCCCACCGTCGGCATCGGCGCGGGACCCCACACCGACGCGCAGGTCCTCGTCTGGAGCGACTTCGCCGGCTTGCGGGCCGGGAAGGCGCCTCGCTTCGTCAAGAAGTACGCCGACCTCCGCGGCACGCTCCTCGAGGCTGCCAAGGCCTACGCCGCCGACGTCGAGTCGGGCACCTTCCCCGCCGCGGAGCACTCCTTCGATGCCTGACCCCGAAAGCTGTTCGCTCGATCAGTCGTCGTCGAGCCGGGCGCCTCGTCTAGCCGGTGCTCCCACTCCTCGTCCTCCTCGTCCCACTTCTCGGTGCGGGCGCGGGCGGTCTCGAGCGCGTGACGAGCCTCCTCCTCGGTGTCGTAGGGACCCATGACCCGCTCGCCGATGCTGCGGTTCGCGTCGGTCTCCACCTGACCGGTCCGGACGTTGTACCAGAAGCTCATCCCGCTCTCCGTTCGACGTGTTCGGTGGGCGGGCGCCCTACGTGGGCCACCCGTCCGAACAACCTAGACTCCACCGTATGCCGTTGGCCCGCTCCCATGTCGCCGCACACCCGCTGACCCCGCGACGACCCGTACCCGCCGCGATCGCCCGTCCGCACTACGTCGACGTGCCCCATCCCCGCGAGGACGGCGACGTCCGCGTCAAGGATGCCGAGACGATCGAGAAGATGCGGATCGCGGGACGCATCGCGGCCCAGGCCATGGTGGCGGCCGCGCAGCGGATCGCCCCCGGTGTCACGACCGACGAGCTCGACGCGGTCGCCCACGAGTTCATGCTGGACCACGGCGCCTACCCCTCACCCCTGGGCTACAAGGCGTTCCCCAAGTCCGTCTGCACGAGCGTCAACGAGGTCATCTGCCACGGCATCCCGGACACCCGCCCGCTCGAGGACGGCGACATCCTCAACATCGACGTGACGGCCTACATCCACGGGGTGCACGGCGACACGGACGCGACCTACCTCGTCGGCGATGTCGACGAGGAGTCGCGCCTGCTCGTCGAGCGCACGCACGAGGCAATGATGCGGGGCATCAAGGCAGCTCGCCCCGGGCGGGAGCTCAACGTCATCGGGCGCGTCATCGAGAGCTACGCCAGGCGCTTCGGGTATGGCGTCGTGCGGGACTTCACCGGGCACGGCATCGGCCTCGAGTTCCACTCCGGTCTCATCGTCCCCCACTACGACGCCGCGCCGCAGTACAACACCGTCATGGAGCCCGGCATGACGTTCACCATCGAGCCGATGCTCAACCTCGGCACCCACGAGTGGGAGATGTGGGACGACAAGTGGACGGTGGTCACCCGAGACGGCCGACGCTCGGCACAGTTCGAGCACACCATCGTCATCACCGAGGATGGCAACGAGATCCTCACCCTGCCCTGAGCCCGACCGGGCACCTTCACCCACCAACTCTGCGGAGGAATCGACAGCATGGCGAAGAAGGGCTACCCGCTCGGCATCGACATCGGCGGCAGCGGCATCAAGGGTGCCCCGGTCGACCTCAAGGCGGGCGAGTTCGCCAAGAGCAGGCTCAAGATCGCCACGCCCCAGCCGGCGACGCCAGAGGCCGTTGCCCAGGTCGTCGACCAGATCGTCGACGAGTTCGAGAAGGAGACGGGAGGCTCTCCGATCGGGGTGGCGGTGCCCGCCGTCGTCATCCGCGGCACCGTCCTGTCCGCGGCGAACATCGACCCGTCCTGGATCAACACCGACGCCGAGGCCCTCATCAAGGAGCACACCGGCCGCTCGGTCACCGTCCTCAACGACGCCGACGCCGCCGGGCTGGCGGAGCTGCACTATGGCGCCGCCAAGGGCGAGCACGGCCTGGTCATCGTCACGACCCTCGGGACCGGGATCGGCTCGGCGCTCATCTACGACGGCCGACTCGTCCCGAACTCCGAGCTGGGCCACCTCGAGATCGACGGCTATGACGCCGAGGACCGCGCCGCCTCCTCCGTCAAGGACAACGAGGGCCTCTCGTGGGACGAGTGGATCGAGCGGCTCCAGCGCTACTACGAGACGATCGAGATGCTCTTCTCACCCGACCTCATCGTCGTGGGGGGCGGCGTCTCCAGGGACGCGGACAAGTTCCTGCCCAAGCTGCGGCTGCGTGCGCCCATCGTGCCGGCCGAGCTGCGCAACAAGGCCGGCATCATCGGGGCCGCTCACCGGGCCGTCGACCTCGCGAGCTGACGCGCGGTCCCAGCTCAGCGGCATACGGCATATTCCGTATGCCGCTGGGCTCGCTCGCGGGCGAGCGCTCAGTCGACGGTCAGGCTGAGAAGCAGGTCGGGGGCGCGCCGCTCGTAGAGCGCGGCGCCGAGGCGCAGTCCCAGCCAGAAAGCGCCCACGCCGACCGCGAGGCCGGTCAGCAGAGCCGGCCACGGCGCCCAGCTGGTGCCGTTCCAGGCGAGGAGGCTGAGGGCGAACACCGGTGCCCCGAGCAGCAGGGTGCCCAGGCCGGCGACGGACTGCGACAGCATTGTCATCCCGGCCGCCCCGGGCGGGCTCTGGAACGGGCTCTCGCCCGGCTTGGGGACGGGATAGGGCAGGGCGATGCTCATGATCGAGGAGATGGCATAGCCCGCGCCCAGCAGGGCGGCTGAGAGACCGACGATCGCGGGCAGCAGGTCCCACCGACCCCCGAGCCAGGCGCCGACCACGGAGTAGGCGCTGACGAGAGGGACGGCGATGAGCAGGCTTGGCAGCAGACGGCCGAGCCGGTCCGACTGACCACGGAGTCCCGAAGCGACATGCATCCAGAAGGCCGTCGACTCGTAGGAGACGGAGTTGTGCTCGCTCCAGCCGAGCAGGAAGGCGGTGAGCGGGCCCATGAGCAGCGGCACCCACGTGACGTCGCTCATGAAGAACGGGATGAGCAGGGCGAGCGGTGCGAACGGCGTGAGGAACATCGACACCTGGTAGCGCGGGTCCCGGGCGTAGTACGTCAGCATGCGTGCCGCCACCGCCCACGTCGCGTCGTCGGGGACGCGCCCGAGGACGCCCAAGTCGCCAGTCGCCGCTCCGTGCGAGCCAGGCCGGACGACACCTCGCGGCGACACGACCTGTTGACGGACCGCGCTGTCCCACAACCGGATCGCCACGGCCAAGCCGCCCGCTGCCAGTGCGAGACGCAGCACACCGATGGCAATGTGGCCCCCGGCGACGTCCCCGGGCGCTGCCCAGGCCCAACCGAGCGGCGTCCACCCGAGCACGGTGGCCGCGGTCTCGGCGAAGCCGCTCCAGTCACGTGCCGCACTGCCCGCGAGCGATGCGGCGGGGACGACGACGGCCAGGAGGAACACGGCGAGGATGGCGGTGACGTCCCTGCCCCGCCGGCTGGAGACGGCACCGGTCGCGAGCGAGGAGACCCAGCGGCTGACGGCGACGGCGGTCAGCAGGCCGATCGGCACGGCCACGAGGGCAGTGACCGTCGACAACACGGTCTGCGACGACGCGATGATGACCCCGACGCCGAGCACCATGGACGCGATGGCGGGCAGGCCGACGAACGCGCTGAGGAGGAGGCCGACTGCCAGCTGCCGCGGTGGGATCGAGAAGGTCGCGAAGCGGCCCGGGTCGAGGGTCGGGTCCGAGCCGAAGGCGAAGATCGGCAGGAGGATCCAGAGCACGATCCCGGCAGCGCCGCCGATCGTCACGACGAGCCGCGCCAGGTCGGGCTCACCACGCAGGACTGCGACCCCGACGGCCAGCGCGACGACGACGAAGGCACCGTAGAGGACGCCGAGGATCATCCCGATGGCCTGGGCCCGGCTGCGGCGCAGGGTGTTGCGCAGCAGGTCGAGCTTCAGTCGGACGAGGTGCGCAACCACGCCAGTCCCTCCACCTCGATGCTCCCGCCGACGAGGTCGACGAAGCGCTGCTCCAGGCGGCCGCCGGCCCGCACCTCGTCCACGGTGCCCTGCGCGAGGACGAGGCCGTCGGAGATCACGGCGACGTGGGTGCAGATCCGCTCGACGAGGTCCATGACGTGGCTCGAGAGGATGACCGTGCCGCCCGCGGCGACGAAGTCCGCCAGGATGCCGCGGATCGTCGCCGCGGAGACCGGGTCCACCGCCTCGAACGGCTCGTCGAGGACGAGGACACGCGGCGCGTGGACGAGGGCGGTCGCGAGGGTGATCTTCTTCGTCATGCCGGCCGAGTAGTCGACGACGAGCTTGCCCTGAGCCTCGGTCAGCCCGAGGGCCCGGAGCAGCTCGTCGGCTCGGGCCGCCGCCACCTCGCGGGACAGCCCGTGGAGCAGGCCCGCGTAGACGATGAGCTGCAGGCCGGTGAGCCTGTCGAAGACCCGCAGCCCGTCGGGCAGGATGCCGAGCAGCTGCTTGGCGGCGACCGGGTCCGCCCACACGTCGTGCCCGAGGACGAAGACCTGCCCGGCGTCGGGCCGGAGCAGCCCCGTCGCCATCGAGAGCGTGGTCGTCTTGCCCGCGCCGTTCGGGCCGACGAGGCCGAAGAACGAGCCGCGCGGGACGTCGAGGTCGATCCCCTTGACGGCGATGACGTCGCCGAAGCGCTTGCCGAGGCCACGGATGGCGATGGCCGGTCCGGTGGCCGGGGCCCCGTGCGGCGCTGGCAGGTCCAGGTGTTCTGTCATCTCTCCCCGAGTCGTGGAATCAGCTTGGTGGTCGACGCCGGACTCACTGGAACTCGCCGGACTCGCCGTCGGCCAGGTAGCGCAGGGTCAGGCCGTCGACCCCCGAGAACGACTCGATGTGGGTGCAGTACATCCGTTTGCCCCTCTCGGAGAGGAGTGCGTCATGGATCGGCACGAAGGCCTTGGGCGCGACGCGCGCGACAAAGGCGATCGAGTCCCGGCTGGCGCACCACGGCGCGTTGAGCGGGTGGGCCAGGACGTCGACCTCGCCCGGCTCGGCGTCGTAGGCATCGCCCGGGTGGAAGAGCGTCGGCTCACCATCGGCGCGCAGGACCAGCCCGACGTTGGGGATCTGCGGCACCTGGTCGTTGTTGAAGGCGTGCAGCTCCCCCACCGGCGTGACCGTGATGTCGCCGATGGCGAACTGCTCGTCCTGGCGTGTCGGCACAGCCTGCAGGCCTTCTGCCCCAAGCTTCTCCGCCGTCAACGGGTCGGCATGGACGGTCGCCCGGGGATTCACACGGATCAGCCGTGCGGCTGGCTCGGGGTCGAAATGGTCCGGATGGTTGTGGGTGACGAGGATCGCGTCGAGGTCGGTCAGGTTCTCGAAGCCGGAGGAGAAGTTGCCCGGGTCGACGAGGATGCGCCGGTCGGCCATCTCCACGAGCAGGCAGGCGTGCCCCAGATGAGTCACTCGCATGCCTCAAACCTAGGTCATCGACTCGGCGGCGGTGAGCTTGCCGTGCCCGGTCGGGGCACCGTCGTGGTTAGGGTCGTGGAGTGACTGCCGAGAAGAGCATGTACGAGCGGATGCTGGCCGGCGAGCTCTACATTGCGGACGACCCGGCGCTAGCGCGCGACGCCAAGCGGGCGCAACGGCTGACGCATCTCATCAACTCCTCGGATCCGACCGACCACGAGCGTCAGCGGGATCTGTTGACCCAGCTGCTCGGGGCGTTCGGCGAGGGCAGCGAGATCCGTCCTCCGCTGCAGTGCGACTACGGCTACCAGACGTCGATCGGAGCCCGAACCTTCGCCAACTGGGGGCTGGTCCTGCTCGACGTGGCGACGGTGACCATCGGGAACGACGTCCAGATCGGTCCGAGCGTCCAGCTGCTGACTGCGACCCATCCACTCGAGCCGGGGCCGCGCAGGGACAAGTGGGAGGCGGCGGAGCCCATCGTGATCGGGGACAACGTCTGGCTCGGCGGCGGCGTCATCGTGTGCCCAGGGGTCACGATCGGTGCGGACACCGTGGTCGGCGCAGGGTCGGTCGTCACACGCGACCTGCCCTCGGGCGTGCTCGCGGTGGGGTCGCCGGCCCGCGTGGTCCGGGAGCTCTAGGCGGTCCTGGGCTCTAACTCATGCGGGGTCCCGCCTCCGACAATCGGGCCGGGGCGCGATTGTCTGCGTGGTCCGGACGCGATGGGCGCGGACAATCGGGCCCGGGCGCGATGGTCGGCGGGCCCGAGCCGGCTCAGGGCATCCGGCTTGCGATGGACCGCGCCACCCGGCGTCTGAGGTGGGCAGCCACGCCCGCATCTCCTGCGGCGTCAGCCCGTTGCCGAAGCGGTGCCGCGGGTCCTCGCCGCCGCGCACCCAGTCCGCCACCTCCTGGTAGCCCGGCGTCCCACCGACCTCCTCGGGTGGGCACGCGCCGGTCGCGCTGGGTTCCCCCGTGGCCGGGTCGGGCAGCGGGCCGACCTGTTCGAGAATCAGCGTGTGGGTCCAACCGTCGCCGAAGTCGTACTCGTAGATGACGGTTTCGCCCGGCTCACGGAGGACCTGGTCGAGACGCGCATCCGTCTCCGGGGTGCCTTCGTCGCCCTCCTCCTGGTCGAAGTCGGTGACGAAGTACGGGCTCCCGTGGTCCTCGCCGAGCCAGAATCGGGCGCGGTCCGACAGGTCGATCGGCAGGTTACGGTCATCGATCCCGTCCAGCTGGGTGAGCCCGAGCGCAGCGTCGACAACCGGGCACAAGCCGCGATCATCGCAGCGTGTCGCCTGGCCCGGACGACGCCGAGGAGGTCGAGCTCAGCCCGCCGCGGCAGCCCCTCCCAGTCCCCCAGAGTGCTCACCGCGTAGCCGCCGATCAGGACGCCACGGGCCAGGCATCCGGCGCCGTCCAGCCCATCGAGCAAGCCTGAGAGGAACCCGGCGCAGAACGCGTCCCCGGCGCCGACGGTGTCGATGGCGGTGACCTGGAGGGCGGGGCAGTCGATCCGGTCGGCTGCCGTCCACAGCGAGGCTCCGGCTGCACCACGCTTGACCACGACCCGGTCGACCCCCAGATCGAGCAGGGCCCCGACCGCGGCCGCCTCGTCACCGTCCGCGACGAGATCGAGCTCGTCCTCTGAGGCGACGACGAGGTCAGTGTGCCCCACGAGGTCACGCAGCACGGAGCTCGCCGTGTCACGGCTCCACAGGCTGGATCGGTGGTTGACGTCGAGGGAGATGTAGGAGCCCGCCTCGACGGCGGACCGGATCGCCGCCTCACAGGCATCGCGGGCGTCCGCCGAAAGTGCCGGCGTGATCCCCGTCCAGTGCAGCACCCGCGGCGGCTCGGCCAACGCCGGGAGGAGATCGGCGACCTGCAACCGGGATCCCGCCGACCCGGCCCGGCGGTACTCCACCCGAGAGACGTCGGCCGTCCGGTGCTCGAGGAACATCAGGCCGGTCAGGGCGCCGCGGGGGGCTTGCGGATCCCTGACGACATATCGGACATCGACGTCCTCCCCACGCAGCTCGCGCAGCGCGAGGTCGCCGAAGAGGTCGGCGCCGAGCCGGCCCACCCAGGCTGCCCGGTGGCCGAGTCTCGCCAGGCCGATGGCCACGTTGGATTCCGCCCCGGCCAGGCTTGGCACCATCGGCGATCCGAGCGCGGCCGGCCCGGCAGAGCGGAAGGAGACCAGCGCCTCACCGAACGTCACCACGTCGAGGCGCTCCCTCGCCGACCCGGCGGTGGCGGGCGGGCCCGGCATCAGGGCCGGTCCGCGTCGCTCAGCGCGACAAAGGCTTGGGCGCGCCTCCCGAGGGCCTCGAGGTCGCCACCGGACGCGGCGTCACCGATGAGGGGGCCGCCGACTCCGACCCCGATGGCCCCCGCGTGGAGGTACTCCTTGGCCGCTTCCAGGTCGACGCCGCCGACGGCGAGCAGGGGAATCTCGGGGAACGGGTCGCGGATCGCACGGAGGTAGCGCGGACCGCCGACCGAGCTGGGGAAGAGCTTGACCACGGTGGCACCCCGCGCGCGGGCCGAGAGGATCTCCGTCGGGGACAGTGCGCCGATCACGGAGGGCAGTGAGCGGCATACGGCCTCTTCCACGGACTCGGCTACCGCGGGCGTGACGATGAACTGGCCACCGGCTGACTCGACGCGCGCGACGTCATCTGGCGTCAGCACCGTCCCAGCACCGAGCCGGGCGCCCGCTGGGACGCGGGCACGCAGCCGCTCGATGACGCCGAGCGCATCAGGGGTCGTCAACGCGACCTCGACGAACCGCAACCCAGCCTGGAGAAGCACGGCGCCGGCGGCCTCGGCGGCCGCGGCATCCGAGCCGCGCACGATGGCCATCACGCGGGCCTGGCTGAGGTCGGCGAGGAAGGCGTCATCGGTCATGGCGCTCACCACTCCGCGAACGAGCCGTCGGGGTGGCGCCACACGGGTCCGCGCCAGGCGTGGCCCTTCTCGTCGGCCGCTCGGACCGCGGCCTCGTCGACCTCGATGCCGAGCCCGGGACCCGTGAGCCGTTCGATGTGCCCGTCGACGAACTCGAGAGGGGCCGTGTCCAGAACGTAGTCGAGCACCTCGGCACCCTTGTTGTAGTGGATCCCAATGCTCTGCTCCTGGATGAGGAGGTTCGACGTGGCGAAGCCGACCTGGAGGCACGCCGCGAGCGCAATCGGGCCGAGCGGACAGTGCGGAGCCAGCACCGCGTCGAAGGTCTCGGCGAGCGAGGCGATCTTGCGCGTCTCGGTGATCCCGCCGGCATGCGACAGGTCCGGCTGGGCGACGGCGATGCCGGCCTGGAGGACCGGGAGGAACTCCTGGCGGCTGTAGAGCCGCTCTCCCGTCGACACCGGCGTGGACGTGGACCGGACGAAGTCGCCGATGAGGTGAGAGTTCTCTGGGACGACCGGCTCCTCGAGGAAGAACGGCCGGTACGGCTCGAGAAGCGGAGCGACGCGCTTGGCGGTCGCCAGACTGAACCGGCCGTGGAAGTCGACGGCCACATCGCGCTCCTTCCCGAGGACCTCGCGCGCGGCCTCGACACGGCGGACGACTCCGTCGATCTCGGCGAATGAGCCGAGTGGGCTCATCCGGCCGCTGGCGTTCATCTTCACTGCGGTCAGGCCTGCCTCGACCTGCTCGCGGATGTGGTCGGCCACCTCTGCCGGCTCGTCACCGCCGACCCAGCCGTACACCCTGATCCGGTCGCGGACGGGGCCGCCGAGCAGCTGGTGCACGGGCGCGCCGAAGTGCTTGCCGGCGATGTCCCAGAGCGCCTGGTCGATGCCGGAGACGGCGCTCGCGAGGATCGGCCCGCCCCGGTAGAACGAGCCCTTCGTCATGACCTGCCAGTGGTCCTCGATGCGCAGCGCGTCCTGCCCGACGACGATCTCGGACAGCTGCTCGACCGCGGTGCGGACGGTCTCGGAACGCCCCTCGCAGGTCGCCTCGCCCCAGCCGACGATCCCGCTCTCGGTCTCGATCCGTACGAACAGCCAGCGCGGTGCGACGAGGAAGGTCTCGACGCGCGTGATGGTGGTCATCTGCGATCAGCCCTTCGTGGCGCCGGCGGTGAGGCCCGAGACGACGTACTTCTGCGCGAAGAGCGCGATGAGCATGATCGGGACCGTGACAACGGTCGACGCCGCCATCAGCCCGCCCCAGTCGATGCTCGCGTAGCCGACGAAGTCGAAGATCGCGACGGGCAGGGTCTTGGTCTGGGCCCCGGAGAGCACGAGGGCGAACATGAAGTTGTTCCACGAGAAGATGAAGGACAGGATGCCCGCAGTCGCGATGCCTGGCATGGACAGGGGCAGCGTGATCCTCCGGAAGGCGCCGATCGGGGTCAGACCGTCGACGAGGCCGGCCTCCTCCAGCTCGTCCGGGAGCCCCTCGAAGTACCCCATCATGATGTAGACGATGAGTGGGAGCGCCACGAACATGTGGCTGAGGATGAGCACCGAGTAGCCGCCGACCATGCGCAGGTTCGAGAAGACGTAGTACCACGGCACCAGCAGCGAGACGCCGGGGATGACGCGAGCCATGAGGACGACGAGCGCCGACCGCTTCATGGTGAACCGGGCCATCGAGTAGGCGGCCGGCACCCCGAGGACCAGGGACAGGGCCGTCGACGCGAGGGCGACCCACAGGCTGTTGACGATGAACTGCACGTAGTTGGCCTGCTTGAGAACCGTCGTGTAGTTCGCGGTGGTCGGGCTGAACACGACCGCCTTGCCCGGGTCGTAGATGTCCACGTTCGTCTTGAACGAGGCTGCCACCATCCAGAGCAGCGGTGCGAGCAGGCCCACGAGGACGAGCACGAGCGCGACGAGACGGAAGACCCTGTAAGGGAGTGGAGAGGCGCATCAGCTCACGTCCTTTCGACGGGAGGTGAGCGCCCACATCGAGCCGACGATGATGAGGAAGAAGATGATGAGGACGGTCGAGGAGATGCCGTACTCGTTGTAGTCGAAGCTCAGTCCGTAGGCGTAGACGTTGAGGGTCTCGACCTCGTGGAACGAGCCGCCGCCCTTGCCCTTCGTGGCATAGAGGATGTCGAACGTCTTCAGCGCGTCGATCCCGCGGAGCAGGATCGCGACGATGAGGGTGGGCTTGAGCAGCGGGAGGGTGATGAAGCGGAACCGCTGCCACGCGCTCGCGCCGTCGATGAGGCCCGCCTCCTGGGGCTCGTCAGACAATGACGTGAGCCCGGCGAGCAGGATGAGCACGACCATCGGGGTCCACTGCCAGATGTCGATGAACATCGTCGTCGGCAGGGCGGTCGACTCGCCGGCGAGCCACGGCTGCGGCGGGATCCCGAACCATCCGAGGATCGTGTTGGCGAGGCCGATGTTCGGGTCGAAGATCAGGCGCCACATCATGCCGACTGCCACCGGCGTCGCGACCAGTGGCATGAGGATGGCGACGCGAACCCACTTCTCGCCCCGGAACGGTCGCCACAGGAGCAGGGCGATCGCCATCCCGAGCACGACCTCGAAGAGGAGAACGACGCCGGTGAACGCGATGGTGCGCCAGACGGCCGGCCAGAACCGGTCGGTGTCGGTCAGCACCTCGGCGAAGTTGGCGAAGCCGACGAACTCTTTCGCCGCTCTGACGGACCCCTCGGCGTCCGTGAGGCTGAGGTAGACCGTCCACCCGAGCGGGAAGATGATGAGGACGGCGACGAAGATCATCGCAGGACTCGCGAACAGCCACTTGCGGTGCGTGTTCGCCCAGCGGACCCAGCCGGTGGTGCCCGAGGACAGCATCTGTGCGGTCATGATGGCAGCTCCTGTGAAGTAGGCGCATCCGAGCGGGTGGCCGGGCCGATGTCGTCAACGGTCGACGACGGCTGGGGCCCAGCCACCCGAGGAAATTGCGGCTTACTTCTTCTCGTCGTCCAGGAACTTCTGGAAGTCGGTGTTTGCCGCGTCGGCCGAGGCAGACGAGTCCTGACCGGTGATGGCGTCGACGATCGGCTGACCGACGATCTCACGCGCCTGGGCAACCTTCACCACGACCGGACGGTCGAAGGGGACGGCGTCCTTGCCACCCTCGTCCATCGCCGCGACGAGGTCCTTCGGGTAGCTGGAGACTGCCTCGGGGTTGGCCCACACCGACGTGCGCGGCCCGGGCACCCCGGCCTGCTGGTTCGCCAGGGTCTGGGACTGGCTGGTCGCCCACTCGATGAACTTCCACGCGTTGTCCTGGTTGCCCGAGGCTTCGTTGATGCCCAGCGCCCACGACGGGATGCTGTACGGCTTCGAGCCCGCGGGTCCGGCCGGGAACGGCGCGAAGCCCACCGTGTCGGCCACCTTCGACTTGGCCGGGTCGGTGGCGTTCTTGTAGAGCGAGCTCGCCTCGGTGTAGAAGGCGGACTGGCCTTGGGTGAAGATGGCCATCGCCTCGGGCCAGCTCATGTCAGTGCTGACGTTCGCGGGCCCATAGTCCTTGATCAGGCTGCCGTAGTAGGCGTAGGCCTCTTTCGCCTCAGGGGTGTTGACCGTCGCCTTTCCGGAGTCGTCGACCCAGCTGCCGCCGAAGCCGTAAAGGAAGCTCGAGAACTGCGTGACCGCGGTGGACTTCCCTGTCCGCGCGACGAATCCGGCCACGCCCGGGTTCTGCTCCTTGATCTTCTTGGCGGCTGCCTGGAGCTCGTCGAGCGTCTTGGGCGGCGCCGTCATGCCGGCCTTCTCCAGCAGGTCCTTGCGGTAGTACAGGACCTCCTGCTCCGTGATGATCGGGACGCCGACGACCTTGTCCTCATCCGTCGTTGCGGCCACGGGGCCAGCCTGGAAGTCGGACCAGTTCCAGTCCGCGTTGGCCTTGGTCTTCTCGGTGAGGTCGGCGAGGTAGCCGTTCTTGGAGAAGAGTCGCCCCTCCTGGAGCGGGCGGTACATCATCACGTCGATCTCGTCCGTGCCGGCGTTGAGCTTGACGTTGTACTGGTCGGACAGCTGGTCCTCGCCGAGCTGGGTGACCTGGACCTTGAGGCCGGTCTGCTTCTCGAAGTCCGGGATGGCCTTCTTGATGTTGTCGGTCCACACGTGGTTGGCGAGCGTGACACGCACGGGCTCTGACGACGCCCCGCCATCCCCCTCGCCGCCACCGGAACAGGCGGCGAGGCCGAGGGCTGCCACCACGGCCAGAGATGTACCAATTACTGAGTGACGCAACACTGGGTCTCCGATTTCTGTCGTGCTCCCCACGCCGGGGGCGGCGATCTGCGGCGATTGCAGCGATCTGCTGGCGATGATACATCCGCCTAATTCAGGGACAATAGGCCACTAACTCGGTTTTGCACAGGCGTCTGCCGCCCTTGAGTATGCTCTATTCATGAGCAACGGCGCCGCCACCGGCCCCAAGGGCGCTGTCCGTCCTCTTGGGACCGGCCTTCATGCGCACGTACTCGATCGTCTGGGCACGGCCATCGCTGGCGGGAGCCTCGAGGTCGGCACCGTCCTCTACATCGATGACCTCATGGCCAAGTACTCGGTGTCTCGGCCGGTCATACGCGAATGCCTGCGGGTCCTCTCCTCGATGGGCCTGGTCGCGTCCCGGCGACGGGTTGGCACGGTGATCCGACCCACAGCGGCGTGGAATGTCTTCGACCCGCAGGTGATTCGCTGGCGTCTTGCCTCAGACGCGCGCGGCGCCCAGCTGCGGTCGCTGACCGAGCTGCGTGCCGCCATCGAGCCAGAGGCAGCCCGTCTCGCAGCGACGCGAGCCGACCTCTCCGAGGGCAGCGCGCTCGTCGGGCTGGCCGCGAGGATGTGGACGGCCGGCAAGGAGGGCGATCTCGAGACGTTCCTCGCCCTGGACATCGAGTTCCACCATCTCGTCCTGGCCGGCTCGGGCAACGAGATGTTCCTCAAGCTGAGCGAGCTGGTCGGCGAGGTCCTCAGCGGGCGACACGAGTACGGCCTGATGCCCGGCCACCCCGACGATGAGGCCCTGACCCTGCACGCCGACGTCGCCCAAGCCATCCACCGCCGCGATGAGGTGCGAGCGTGCGACGCGATGCGCCAGATCACGGTGCAGGCCCTCGACGAGATGGGCGGCATCTGGGCCCAGACCACGGGCCACCCCATCGCTGACGAGTAGGCGCGAGAGGACGGCTGCGCCTACTGTTCTCGGCCACGTGCCGCTGGGCTTGCCGAGCAGGCGGGCGCGAGGCGGCGGCGTGGCCACGTGCCCAATGTGGGCGATGCGCCAAGCCCATTTCGAGCCCATCCAAGCCAGCGCCACCAAGGGCAAGTCGCTTGCACAGCTGCACTTGGCCGTGGATCTGGAGGCACTTCTCGGAAGGCAAAGTCGAGCTGCCCAATTGTGTTCACCTGGAGCGGACACAGCGGATCGGTATGCCGCCAGAGGGCTGTAGTCCCCTCGCTCGACATCGTCCACGCCCACCACGCAGAGATCAACCGCCGGGCGCAGGGGTGCTTGGGGAACGCGAGCGCGTCCAGGCCGCGAGGTAGCTAGCGACGCGCCACCAGCCCAACACGCGGGTCGCAGGAGCGCCGGTCGCGGCCCAGCGGTCCCGGTCAGAGCTCAAGCGCGGGCGCGGGGGCTTCAGCGAGTAGGCGTGCACTCGGGACCTGGGTCGCTCGACCACCCCGCCCGTCATGGACGTCAAACCAAGGCAGTGGCACTGTGGGAGGAGAGATCTCATCTGCCAGGGCCGAAGGAAGTGCCATGTCCGCCACGGTTGCCAGTGTGGAGATCGATCGATCGCCCGAACAGGTCTTTGCCTACGCCATCGACCCGGCCCACCTTGCAGACTGGCAGGAGAACGTCGTCTCGGCGTCCGCCGTCGAGCCACTGCAAGTGGGATCGCGAGTCGTGACAACGCGTCGGCTCAGGAAGCGCGAGCACCGCATGACGATGGAACTGACCTCCTACGACGCTCCACGCGGATGGTCGATGAAGGGCCTCGACGGCCCGATCCGACCACTGGTCGACACTCGCATCAACCCGCTCGGGGACGGATCGCGCAGTCGCGTGACGATCCGGCTCGACTTCCGAGGTGAGGGAATCGGCAAGGTGCTCGTGCCGCTCCTGGTGCAGCCCGAGGCCCGCAGGGGCCTGCCGCGCAACCTCCGCCTGCTGAAGCAGCAGCTCGAGACCCGCTGAGCCAACTGAAGGAAGAACGCACGACGAACCCCTCAGGAGCCCGACGGGAGCTGTCCCACGGACAGGATGTTGCCGGCCGGATCCTTGAACCATGCCATGGCGCCGCCCATCTCGCGGGAGATGCCCTTCTCATCCGTGCGGATCGGTTCGTCGTCGTAGTGTTCGAACGTCACGCCCTTGGCGACAAGGTCGTCGACCGCCTTGTCAACGTCGTCGACCATGACGTTGAGCACCGTGAACGAGGCCGGTGCGTGGTTGTCCTTGGGGTAGATCCAGACCTGTCCCCCGCCGGCGAGGTTGAGGGCGAGCCCGCCGTACTGCTCCGCCACGTCGAAGCCGAGGACGCTGCCGTAGAAGTCCTTCGCGGCCTCGACGTCATTGGTTGAGAAACTGCTGGCCACCTGGTTCTGCTGGAACATGTCAGTCCCTTCGTGAGCGACGGTGAATTCCACAAGTCTCGCCCCGTACCGCCACCCGCAACACCCTCCCCACGATGGTCCGTTGAGCACTCATCCGCAACGACGTCCTGGTGACGTGGATCGCGCCGCTGTGGAGGTTCGCCGCAGTCGTCAGGCCCGCCGCTCAGGGCACGAGGATGACGATCTTCGTAACAGAGCGCGGTCAGTGTCGAGAATCGGACCGCCTTGGCGCGCTGGATCTTCAGCACGCTGATGTTGACCACCGTCACCCCGATCTGCCAGGCGAAGGCAGCCACCGCCAGTCCACGCGCCGCGAGCAGCTCATCGAGATGGCAGACCACCCGGTGCGGTCCATCGGCGAGCATCAGGACGAGCCCTGCCACGTCGTCCTCGAGGTCGGGCCCCCCGGGCAGGGCCCCTGCAAGTGCACCCATGACCAACCCGAGCGTGGAGACGGCCGGGGGCATGGGCGTGACGCAGATACCCACGAACGAAGGGTCGCACCGAAGGCAGCATGCAGGAGCTGATTGTTGACGAGATCGGGAGTACCGCCACCAGTCCGCCCACAAGCAGGATGCTCGTACCCAGACAGTCCCAGCGGTCCAACCGTCCGGTCGTCCTGGCCACACTGCCGCAGTGCGGCTGAGCGGGGTCGTCGCCATTCCCCCCGGACGAAGGGAAGGACCCATCGCGCCGTCGGCACGCGACCCAGCTCAGCGGCATACGGACTCGGGACCTTGGTCCCTTGGGAGAGCCAACCGCGGCGTGTCGAATGGAGGCACCCGGGCAGGTTGCCCGGCACGGACCCCACCCACGAGAGGATCCACGATGAAGGCCCTGCAGTACGTCGAGATCGGCAAGCCACCCCAGCTCGTCGAGATCGAGAAGCCGACCCCAGGCCCCGGGCAGGTCCTGCTCAAGGTGACGGCCGCCGGGGCCTGCCACTCGGACGAGTTCATCATGAGCCTGCCCGAGGATGCCTACGTCTACGGGCTGCCGCTGACGCTCGGCCACGAGGGTGCGGGTATCGTCGAGGAGCTCGGCGCCGGCGTGACCTCCGTCGCGGTGGGTGAGTCGATGGCCGTCTACGGCCCGTGGGGCTGCGGCGTCTGCCAGACCTGCGCGACCGGCGCGGAGAACTACTGCCGGGTCGCCGCGGAGCGCGGGATCGTGCCGCCGGGTCTCGGCGCACCCGGGGCGATGGCGGAGTACATGATCGTCGACAGCGCCCGCCACCTCGTGCGGCTCGGTGACCTCGACCCCGTCGCCAACGTCGCGCTGACGGACGCCGGACTGACGCCCTACCACGCGATCAAACCGAGCCTTCCCGCGCTCGTCCCCGGGTCGATCGCGGTCGTGATCGGCAGCGGCGGCCTGGGCCACATGGCGATCCAGATCCTTCGCGCGCAAACGGCCGCGACGGTCGTCGCCCTCGATGTCGCCGAGGACAAGCTCACGCTCGCCAAGGACGTCGGCGCCCACCACACCTTCCGCTCCGAGGAGGCCGCGATCGAACAGATTCGCGCCCTCAACGGGGGCCGGGGCGCGACGGCGGTCTTCGACTTCGTCGGCGTAGATGCGACGACCTCCCTCGCGGCCAGGATGACGCACTTTGACTCGGAGATTGTCGTCGTCGGCGTCGGCCCCGGCACCGTCCCGGTCGGAATCCTCAGCCTGCCCTGGGAGACGAAGGTGCGCGCCCCCTACTGGGGCTCGCGCAGCGAGCTCTTCGAGGTGCTCGACCTGGCCCGCGACGGGCACATCCACGTCGAGACCGAGGCCTTCTCCCTCGATGAGGGCCCGGAGGCCTACCGCCGCCTGCACGAGGGCTCGCTCCGGGGCCGTGCGGTGATCGTCCCCTAGTCGCACGTTCGGCTGTCTCGGCGCACATGCAACACGTCGTATGCGGCTGGCGCACGAGCACCTGCGAAACCGCTCACCTCGCGTTAGCGTGAATGCGTGCGAGGTGATCGGGTCGAGGTCGTCATCGACGCCGGCGGCGAGGTTCGAATTTACGAGATCGAGGCGACGCGCAACGGGCGTCGCGTCGAGATCACGACCAGCCGAGGGGTCGTCGAGGTTGCCGAGGTCACCAGAGGTGGCACCCCCGTGCGCACCGCGCGCTTCATGTCAAGCCGAGTCCTGGCCCTGGTCGAGCACCCGGCCAGCGAACCGCCCATCGGCCAACAGGTCATCGAGGCTTAACGGTCGCCCAGCAGGGCGTACCAGCTGTCGGTGAGCTCGTCGAGCATCTGCTCGCGGCTCAGCTTCCAGTCCGCCTCACCCCAGTGCTGCGCCACGTAATCGAGCTGTGACATGGCGAGAACGCCCCGAAAGCGGCGCTGGTGCGGTTGGAAACGGTCGGCCTGGACGAGCCCCTCCTCGATGTCGCCGGTCGCCTCGGCGAGCCAGTGCTCCACGAGGTCACGCAACTCGGGGTCGACCGCGGCGGCATCCCGACCGATGCGGATGATCGAGTGGATCGACGGCCAGCGGTCGGCGGTCTGCGTGAGCCAGCTGAGGATCACTTCTCTACGTCCGTCCCGGACGGCTGCGACGAGGTCCTCGGCGGTGGACCCCCGGTGAGCGGACCGGATCCGCTCGAGACGCTCGTTCAGCCTCTCGTCGATCAGTGCCCTCATCAGCTCGCTGCGCGAGGGGAAGTAGGCATAGAAAGTGGCCCGCGTGGTGCCGGCTGCCGTGGCGATGTCGTCCACCGTCGTGGCGGCATAGCCCCTGCTGCTGAACAGCTCGAGTCCAGCATCGAGCAGTAACCGGCGGGTCATCTGCTTCTGCGCTTCGCGGAGGCTCACCACGGGTCCAACCCTAGGGCTCAGCCGCCGTTCGCGTAGCGTCACGCCGTTCCGGCTGTCTTGCATATCGTCTAAATCCTTGACATCACGCAAAGACACCTGCCACCTTGCATGCCTAGGTGACCGGCCTCGCAGCTGTCCGCGCTGTCGTCAGGACCTGGAACCACCGTGCAACCCCGCAATCCACAGGAGTTCAACGATGAACCAGATCCCCGTGCCCAGGCGCGGCTACACCGCAACGGTCGTGGCCGGCTCGTTCGCCGTGCTGTTGGCGCAAGTCGCGTACTCGCTTCCCGGCGCCCTCAACGGCACGTTCCAGCAGGAGTTCCAGACCACCGGCGCGCAGCTGACGTGGATCACTGCCGCCTTTGCCATCCCCATGGTGGTCTTCGAGCTCACCACCGGCGTGATCGGAGACCTGTTCGGCCGCAAGCGACTTCTGCAGGCCGGTGCGGCGCTCACGGTGGTGGGCTCACTGATCTGCGCCGTGGCCGCGACCGTCCAGGTCATGTGGGTGGGCCAGGTCGTGGCTGGACTCGGCGCGGCCATCCTCTATCCCATCTCGCTGGCCATGATCGCCGCGCTCGCGCCGAACAATGACGCCCGCGCCAAGGCAATCGCACTGTGGGCCGGCTTCCTGTCGATCGGTGCGGCGATCTCACCTCTCATGGGCGGGGCCTTCGCCGCGAGCGGGAACTGGCGCGGTGCCTACGTCGTGGTGATCGTGGCCGCCATCGCTTCCATCCTGATCACCACCAGGGCCACCGACTCCTCGGCACCCGAGGGCCGCAAGCTCGACCTCCCGGGTCAGGCGACCCTCGCGCTGGGCCTCATCGCCGTGCTCTACGCCGCGACCCAGGGCTCCGAGTCGGGCTTCGGAACGCCGATCGTCGTCGCTGCCTTCGTGGCGGGGGCGCTGCTGCTCGTCGCCTTCGTCGTCATCGAGCTGCGCACCGAGTCCCCACTGCTTCACCTGCACCTGTTCGCCAACCGCGCGTATGCCGTGGTTGCGATCGCGACGGTCATCGGCATGTTCGCCTTCCTCGCGACCTGCTTTTCCATGAGCATCTGGCTGGGCGCCATCCAGCACCAGAACGCACTGGTGATCGGTGTGCTGTTCCTCTTCATCCAGGGCCCCGCGTTCGTGCTCGTGCCAGTGGTGTCCCACCTGATCCGCAATGTGGCGGCGCAGTGGATCCTCACCGGCGGCTTCGCGCTGATGGCCATCGGCGGATTCTGGCCCTCGACCTTCGACGTCCATGACATGAGCTGGACTCGCTTCATCGCTCCCATGCTCATCCTCGGCTGTGGCTTCGCGCTCACCGTCGGCTCGATCACCGCCGTCGCGATCAACACGGTCCCGATCCGGCTCGCGGGCATGGCCAGCGCCACCACGAACCTGCTGCGCGACTTCGGGTTCGCGCTCGGCCCGGTCCTCATCGGCGCCGTCGCCTTCAGCAAGGCAAACGAGTGGATGCTCGAGAAGGTCGGCCCGGCCATCGGCGCCTCCGGCCTCGAGTCGCCGTACTCCGACATCGCGGGCGGCATCGCCCACGAGGGCGGCGCCATGGCGATCAACTCCATGCCCGTCGTCCCCGGCGCGGGTCCGGACATGCCCCCCGTCCCCATGCCGGAGCAGCTCCAGCAGCTCGCGTTCGAGTCTCTTGGCAGCGCTTACAACACGGCCTTCCTGCTCGCCGGGCTCTGCGCCCTGATCGCCGCGATCCTGACGCTGGTAGGGCTCATCGGCCACCACGAGTCGTCGGCCGAGGTGGAGAGTGGCGAGTCCGAGGACCTCGTCGCTGTCTGACTCGCACCGCGCGGACACAGGAGCGGGGACCCCGACGGCCATCCGGGTCCCCGCTCCGCGTGCGACTCGGGCGATTCAGCGGGCGCGGGGCCCCGGTTTGTCCTAGTCTCCGGTCAACTGCCCCAAAAAGGCAGCTGCGTCCGTTCCCAAGCCGGGCGCGCACTGACGCGACAGGTCCTGCAACGGAGCAGGACGGAGGAGTTGAGATGCGGCACACCAGATCCCGAATTCTCGTGGGCGCAGCAGTCGCTGCGGCTACCGCGCTAGTCCCTGCCGTGGCCGCGAACGCGGTCCCGGACGTGGAGGACACCGTCGTCCAACGCGCCGATGACCGTCCGGACGACCAGAGCGACGCCCGACGCGCCCTGATCGAGGAGGCTGTCGCACAGGTCATCAATGGCGAAGCCACCCCAGTGACCAAGGGCAAGGGCCAGGCCGTCCAGGTCTCCCCGGGCCAGTGGGCGCAGTACGGCCTGCAGTCCACCGACAACATCCTGACCTTCCTCATCGAGTTCGGTGACCAGATCGACACGCGCTTCCCGACGGCCCCGGCCGGCCCGGTGCACAACGCGATTCCGGAACCCGACCGCTCGGTGGACGACACGACCTATTGGGTCGACGACTTCAACCGCGACCACTTCCAGGACATCTTCTACGGCGACGGCGAGTCCATGACGAGCCTCTACCGCGAGATGTCGAGCGGGCGCTACACCGTGCAGGGCGATACGTCCGACTGGGTCACGGTGCCCTACAACGAGGCGAGCTATGGCCAGACCGAGAGCCAAGCCGACATGACCCGCTTCATCCAGGACGGCGCCAATGCCTGGTACGCCCAGCAGCAGGCGAGCGGCAAGTCAGACGCCGAAATCAAGCAATACCTCCAGACCTTCGACCAGTGGGACCGCTACGACTACAACAAGAACGGCAACTTCAACGAGCCGGACGGCTACATCGACCACTTCCAGGCAGTGCATGCCGGCGAGGGCGAGGAAGCCGGCGCCCCGGAGTGGACCATCTGGTCGCACCGCTGGTCGGTGGGTCAGCGGGCGGCTGGCGGGCCCAGCTGGAACCGCAACGGCGGCGTCCAGGTCGGTGACACCGGCTTCTGGATCCGGGACTACACGACCGAGCCGGAGAACGGTGGACTCGGCGTGTTCGCGCACGAGTTCGCCCACGACCTCGGGCTGCCGGACCTCTATGACACGAGCGGCGGCGAGAACGGCACCGGGTTCTGGACGCTCATGAGCTCCGGTTCCTGGCTGGGCCACGGTCAGGACACGATCGGCACGACGCCCAACCACATGGGCTCGTGGGAGAAGCTGCAGCTCGGCTGGCTCGACTACGCCACGGTGGCCCACGACCAGGAAGCGACCGTGGTGCTCGGTCCGTCGATGCACGCCACCAAGAAGGGTCAGGCGCTCATCGTCACCCTTCCCGAGGACGCCAACGGCCGCGACCGCTTCTACATCGCCGAGAACCGGCAGTATGCCGGGTACGACTCGACCCTCAGGGTCGGCCCGTACAACTTCGGCTGGCTCGAGACGAAGCCAAACTGGGTGGAGCACTTCCCCTACCAGAACGGGCTGCTGATCAGCTACTGGAACACCGCGGTGTCGAACAACAACACCAGGACGCACCCCGGCACCGGCCGCATCCTGCCGGTCGACGCCCGACCAGCTGCGCTGACGTGGAGCGACGGCACGGTGGCCCGCAACCGGATCCAGTCCTTCGACTCGACCTTCGGAGTCGAGCGGACCGACCCGATCTCTCTGCACCGGGAGACTGCGGCTGGCATGACGACGGTGGATGTGCCGGCTCGGGCGCCCGTCACCACCTTCAACGACAGCGACCCGGAGCGCTACTACGACGCCGCCAACCCCATGGGTAGTGTCAAGGTGGCCGGCGTCGGCGTCACGATCAGGGTGGTGCAGAGCAACAGCACCGGCAAGATGACCGTCGAGGTCAACGGCGGCTGATCAAACCACCTCGTCGGCCCGGGCGTCCCACGCGGGCGCCCGGGCCGACCCGCGACGAGGAGCAGCATGCACGGCTCGATCACTCATCTCATCGCCGGCGTCCCCGTCACCGAGTTGGACGCCGCAATCGACTGGTACACGCGATTCTTCGGGCGGCCCCCAGATCTGCGTGCCGGCGAAGAGATCCTCTGGGACATCGACGAGCACGCCACGCTCTTCATCGAGCCGGACGCGGCGCGTGCCGGCACAGGCCGGATCACCTTCGGCGTCTCCGGACTTGACGCGCTCCTGGAGCGCCTGGCCGGTCAGGACATCCACCACGAACCAGTCGAGACCTACTCCAACGGGGTCCGGCATGCGATGGTCCCGGATCCGGATGGGAACGCGCTAGCCTTCGCCGAGCCCCCGTCGTCGTGACGGCTTCGGATACGAGGCCATCAGACGAAGATGCAGAACGGGTGACCCTCCGGATCGGCGAAGACGTAGAGCGGCTCCTCCTCGTCCGCTGAGCGATCGAAGAGGATCGTGGCGCCGAGTGCGAGCGCCCGATCTCGTTGCCGTGCCAGGGCTGCGGCGTCCGGCACCGTCATGTCCAGGTGGAGCATCTGTCGCTGCCGCGGTGCGTCGTCCGCACCGCCGGCGCCCTCCTCGGGCCGCCATTCCGGGCGGACGTAGTCATCGGTCGCCTGGAAGGCGATGCCGCGACCGCTCGTCGCGTCGCCCCCACTGGGACGCAGCACGAGCCAGTCCTCGCCGCGCGGATCCGGCTCCCCCGGCGCCGGTGGATCGTCGCCCGGACGATAGGCGTAGCCGAGCAGCTCGCGGTAGAACTCTGCGAGCGCTCGCGGGTGAGGGCAGTCGAGGACGACCTGCCGGACGAAGGGAAACTCATCCACGCCCCCGGCTCCTCCGGGACCCAAGCTCGTCATTCATCGACCTTACGACCACCAGGCCTCGGGTCTTGATGCGCCCGCCAGAGCGATTCGTCCACGGATGCGCGTGACCAAGCCCAGCGGCATACGGCATCGTGGTCGTCGGAACGGTGCAGCGCTGGGAGGCAGGCGATGAGCGAGGCGGGTTGGAAGGCGTTCGTCACCGCGGAGGGCGTCGCGGACTGGGTTGTGCTGCATGGCGGCCCGACGGCCGCGTTCCGCACGGCATCGCTCCAGGAGGCGGCGCAGCTGGCGGCCGCGATCGCCGAGGTGCCGGGCCTCGAGGACGCTCGGTCCGTCCTGACAGTCGCTGATCAGAACGTCTCAGTCCGACTGACTCGGGATCTCTGGGGCGTCGAGCCCGGGCACATCGAGGTGGCCCAGACTGTCTCCACAATCGCGCGGAAGCATGGGGCCACTGCCGATCGCGCTCTCGTGCAGGAGGTCCAGCTGGCGATCGCTGCCCAGCCTGAAGGGATTGACGTGCCGTTCTGGCGGGCGGTCCTCGGTTACCGGCTCCTCGCCGACGACGCCGCGACCGACCCGCTCGGGCACAGCTCGACGGTGTGGCTGCAAGAGCTCGATCCGGCCAAGCCCCTGCGGCACGCGATGCACGTCGACGTGTCCGTCGCGCGCGAGCACGTGGCCGCCCGGGTCGACGCCGCAATCGCTGCCGGTGGCACCGTGGTGGACCAGTCCCGGCAGCACTGGACCCTGTCCGATCGTGCGGGCAACCGCGTGTGCGTCACCGCCTGGCCCGACGGGTATCCCGACCCGGCGAATCCACAGGCATAACCCCATGCGGGAGCCGTCTCATGTCGTCCCCGCTCGTCCTGCACCCTGACCGCGCCTTGCCGTCCGAGGAACGGCAGCGGCCGATCGCACGGACGATCTACGAGCAGACGAAGGACCTTCCGCTCGTCTGCATGCACGGCCATGTCGAGGCGTCTGTTTTCGCGGACAAGGCACCCTTTCCCGGACCCGGCCAGCCTGCTGATCAGCCCTGACCACTACGTCACGCGCATGCTCGTCTCGCGGGGGTCCGCCTGGAGGACCTCGACGTGGCGAGGAACGACGGGGCATCCGTGCATCGGGACCCGAGGGCCATCTGGCGCCTGCTGTGTGAGAACTGGCACCTGTTCAGGGGAACCCCGTCTCGATACTTGCCGCTGAAGCAGCCACGCCCGAGAGGGTGCCCACGTGAGTTGACGCACGGCTCTGCCGACGATCACCGAGACGTCAGCGGACCAGATGGGCTGGGCCGAAAGGGCGCTCAGGCGGTGTCGGGCGCGGCCGGGTTCTCACCGTTGGCCACCGCCTCGACCCAGTCGACGGCGTCATCGGAGAGGTGGAGGCCGTCCGGCCCCTGCTCCCCCACCCACCACGCCTCGCTCGTCGGCTCGCCCCCGACACGCGTGATCTCGTCGAGGACGTCAGCGGTTAGGGCCTCGCCGTTGTGCTCGATCAGCCAGGTTCGTGTTTCCTGGCCGAGCCGCGGCCACCAGTGCTCCATGGACATGGGCTCATCGTCCCACCCGACTTCTCGCCCGGAGGCCGGCGCGACCAGCAGCGAGGCGGGGTGATGCCGCACATCGTGCCAGCCCGACCGCGTCGACACGTCCACTCCGGCCGGTATGACCGGAGTCCCTGAGCGTCAGTGTGGGATCACGAGAAAGGTCAACAGGCCGAACGTCACAAGGAACCACAGCGTCAGCAACAGGATCTGCAGCCAAGTGAATGGCCGCTGAGACTCCTGGTTGTGTAGGTACGTGATCAGCCAGACCGAGATCGCGGTCGCCACGACGACCAGAAGTCCAGCGAACAGCGGGTCCAAGATGCCTCCACAGGTACTGACCCAATCCTGCCAGCGCCCGCCTCACTGTCCATAGGGTCGGAGGCGGCGGCCTGCCCGAGTTCCCAAGTCCGGCGGCGTCGCGTCTCCTGGCTCCAGCACCACGAAACACCCGGGCGCGCCAGGCCTCGCGCCAACGTGGTCAGGAAGGGCGGCCCAGACCATCCCCCCGGTCAACCCCTGAGGGCCGCCCTTCCACCAGCTCGCGACCCCTCCCCGGTCCGAGGGATCAAGGGTTGCACCCCGGACCGCATCATGAACAGGGAATCGGCACATCTCACAGCGGGACCGCGTGAGCGGATGAGTCGGCCGATACGCCGGGGAATGCAGGTACTCGGAGTGCAGGTACTCGGAGGCGGCGTCCTCCGGAGCCGCGAGCGGGCTCTCGACATCCAACCGCGACAACTCCTGCGACCCTCGTGGTCACGAGGAGCTCAGGCGCGCTGTCGCTCCTCCCGCTGCCGGACCAGTTCCTCGACCGCGGTCGGCAGGGTCGACTCGAAGTCGATCAGCTTCGCCCAAGTGGGGGTCACGACGATCCGGACCATGCCGTCGTGGTAGAGCGAACGCGCCTCCGACTCCCACTCGACACGTTGCTCGGGCGTCATCTCATAGGTGCTGGTCGCCTGGAGGAACTCGTCCGGGATGCCATCGACGGAGTCCAACTCGGCCCGACCCTGGATGAGCAAGATCTTGGGCGGGTGCGCTTCGGTGTCGATCGTCAGGGCAACCATCGGGTTCTCGCTCAGGGCCTGGAGCTTCGGAGCGTTCTTCGGAGTGCACATGACGATCTGCGAGCCGTTCCAGGCAAAGATGATCGGGCCATTGCGGGGGGTGCCGTCCTTGGCGACGTAGGCCAGGCGGGTCATGTCCCGGGCCAACAGTTCCTGACTGATCGGTCGGCTCAGAACCTCGGTGATCTCACTCGGTTGCATGGTTGTCCTCCCGTTGTCGTTCTAGATCCATACAAGCGGACGTTCTGGTTGGTCGCAGGTCGGCTTCGACAGGCCGGCGACCGTGGCGTCGATGTCGTCGACGGCGAACATGATTGTGCGTAGGCCTAGCGTGTACCCGGTGCGCCCTCCGGCTTGGCGATGACCGACGCCGGTGTCTGGACCTTCGTCAGATCAAGCCGGCCGTGGCTGTCAGGGGCGCATCATCGCGATGTCGACTCGACGCCGTCGAGCTCCAAGGACCTGCATCAGGCCGTTTCCAGCGATCGCCCAGTCAGCGAATCGGTGTGCACCGCCGCGTCGGGGGCCGGGAGAAGCCGTGCGACACGGTCGGGATCAAATGGTCGGGATGGATATGCGTGGCTGGACCAAACCGCGGCAAGCTCGCGCTCGCGGGTTCGGATAGCTACGGGGCTGTCGCGCCGCGAGTCGCCCGTCTCGGACCTGCGTCACAACCGCCGCGATTGACGCGTTCTGAACGGCCGGGAGCCGCTACTGGTTAGCCGTAGTGGTAGCGACACGCGGCGATTCTGACCTCGTCGCCCACGATCTTGTACACCAGCCGGTGCTCATCGCTGATGCGTCGCGACCAGTAGCCGGCGAAGTCGTGCTTGAGCGCCTCAGGCTTGCCGATGCCTTCGTTGCCGTTGCGTTGGATGTCAGTCAGGAGCGCGTTGATTCGCTTGAGCACCCTGCGGTCCTGCGCTTGCCACCAGAGGTAGTCGTCCCAAGCATTCTCGTCCCAGACGAGCAGCACGTCAGTCGGACTCGACCAGGTCGCGCGGCTCGCCGCGGCCGGCCTCCAGTCGCTCCATGGCGTCGAGGAGGCGTCGGGCGTTCGCGGGTGATCGCATCAGGTATGCCGTCTCGCGGAGCGACTCATAGTCCTCGAGGGAGACGATGACCACTGGTTCGTGCCCGGCACGGGTGATGACAACTTCCTCACGGTCGTTCGCGACGCTGTCGAGCACCTCGGCGTAGCGAGCCCGGGACTCGGTATAGCTCATGGTCCTCATGACACCTCCTGTACAGAAAACTGTACTTGATGCGCTTGGTTCGGACAACCAGAGCCCTCGCCCGGATGATGCCCCCAGTTTGAAGCTTTGGCGGATGAGTCGACCTGTACGCCGGGTTCTGTTCCGCGTCCCCGTTACCAGTGACGCGGCGACGGCCATCCATCTCGGCCGGCCATTGCTGACCGGCTCCAGCGCCCTACCCGCGCACTCGACCGGGCCGGTCTCGAACGTGCGCTGTCTGGGCTTGCTCCGGGTGGGGTTTACCGAGCCGCCCCAGTCACCTGGGACGCTGGTGGTCTCTTACACCACCGTTTCACCCTTACCTGCGAAGCAGGCGGTTTGTTTTCTGTGGCACTGTCCCGCGGGTCACCCCGGGTGGCTGTTGGCCACCACCTTGCCCTGTGGAGCCCGGACGTTCCTCGGCAGGATCTCTCCTGACGCGACCGTCTGGCCGACTCATCCGCCTTCAATCATAGATGCCGTATGCCGCTCAGCTCGCACCCAGCCCACCTGACCTCGGTTGCGTGACCTGGTTCACAACGGGGCGCGGGCATCAAACGAGGGTTGGCCCTCGTTGGTCTTCATGGAGAGACCGATAAGCAACCGAACGAGGACATGACCGAACAACTGCTGACCGAGACCGCCCCACCCGCCCCCAGAGCGAAGTTGCTCGACCTCTCCCTCACCCAGCTCGTCGCCGGGTCGTTTGCTGCTGCCACCGCGGCCTTCCTCGGCTCGCGCGTCGGTTGGGTCGGCACGGTCACCGGGGCCGGGATCGGATCCGTCGTCAGCGCAGTCGCCTCGAGTCTCTACACGGCATCAATGACACGCGGACGCGAGGCCGTGCGTCGGCAGAAGCTGCACACTCGACGAGCACAGTCGAGTGTGCAGTCTGCGCCGGACTCCCCATCGTCGAGTGTGCAGAAAGTGCGCTCGCCGCGGCGGGTCCTGGCCACCGCCGGCGTCCTCTTCGCCCTGGCGGTTGCCTTCCTCACCGGACTCCAGTTGGCGACCGGCGCGGATGTGACCGGCGCCTCCTTTGGGACCCGGCAGTCCGACAGCCAGCTCGAGCCACGTGAACGTGCCGGTCTCGAGGACCCGGCCGCCACGCCCACGACCGACTCCGTGGCGACGCCAGAGTCGACCAGTCCCGAGACTCTGCAGGCGCCCGAGCCGGAGCCCACGGACGGATCCGGGGTCACCGCACCGACAGGCGACCCGAACCCGGTTGTCCCCACGCCGACCGAGACGGTTGCCCCCGACCCAGTCACCCCGGGGAGCCTGGCCCCGACCCAGCCGACCAACCCAGTGAGCCCGACGACACCAGCCGGCTGAGCGGCATACGACATCCTTCGGCAGCGCTCAGCCGACGACGCTGAGCGCGACCTTTCCCGTCTCGATCTCCGCGGCGTCGACGCGAACCTGCACGGTCGCTCCCTCGTCGGCGCGGCCGCTTGCCCTGGCCACCACGGCGAAGTCGATGAGCTGGACGACCACGCCCTTGTCGTTCTGGTCGACGACGACGCCCTCCAAGGTCGAGCCGACGTGCGAGCGCAGCTCGGCTGCCTCCACCGCGTCGGTGCAGGCCCGCTCAACTCCCCCGGCCCTGCGGTCCGAGGTCGTCATGATCTCGGGGATCGTCGGAAGCGCGTCGAGGGCCCAGGCCGGAACCTCGGTCCCGGCGGAGAGCGCCTCGCAGACGACGAGTCCGAAGCGGTCGACGAGGCGTCGCAGCGGGGCCGTGACGTGGGCATACGGGTTGGCGACGGCGGAATGGTTCGGCTGCTTGGGCACGGTGCCGTTGAAGTGCGTGTACCCGGCGCCTCGAAAGAGCGTCGTCGCCTCGTGGATGAGCGCGAGGTGCTTGGGGTTGGTCCGGTCGAGCGTCCGCAGGAACTCTCCATAGGCGAGCTTCTCCGGCCAGGGGACGCCGACGGCTGACGCCTGGCGGCGGAACCGCTTGACGTCTCCCGGGTTCGGGTCGGGCATGGTGCGCAGGATGCCGACCTTGCCGCGCAGCATGAGGTCAGCGGCGCCCATCCCGGTCAGCAGCGAGATCTGGGCGTTCCAGTCCTCGGACGCGAGCAGCGGCCGGAAGCTGACCCGGAAGCCGCCCTTGCCGTCCTCGGCAACCTCCTGCTCCGGCATCGGCAGGGATGCACCACCACGCTGGGCCTCCAAAGCGACTCGCTTCTCGCCAACCTCCTTCAGGAGCAATAGCACGTCCTCGGCGGACCCGTCGTCGACCATCCGCTGGACCTGGTCGTAGTCGTAGCGCCGGACGCTCCGGACCATGGCCCGCGTGAGGCTCACCTCGACGCCCTCGCCGTCGGCTGCCAGAACCATGTCCCAGACGAAGGCCGGCCGCACTACGTCCGGCAGCAGGCTCGCCGCACCCTCGCTGATCTCGGTGGGATGCAGCTGGACCCGCTTGTCCGGGCAGTAGATCGTCTGACCGCGGCGGCGAGACTCGGCGTCGATCGCTCCGTCCGGCCGCACGAACGCCGGCACGTCGGCGATGGCGTAACGGACGCGGTATCCGTCGCCCTGCCGCTCGATGTGCATGGCCTGGTCGAGGTCCATCGACGTCGGCGGGTCGATGGTGATGAAGGGGATGTCCGTCGCGTCCGCCGTCGGCAGGTCTGCGCTGGCGGCCGCGCGCGTGGCCTCGGCGAGGACGTCCGACGGGAACTCCGCTGGCACCTCGAACTCCTCGCGGATCGCCTCGAAGCGCTCGACGAGAGCGACTCCCGCGCCGCCCGGCGGCTCTGCTCGGCGATAGACGATGTGTCGCTTGGCCATGGCGCCACCCTACGCAGAGCGCACTCCCCCAGCGGCTGGAGGGCCTTAGGCTCGGGTCGATGAACCTCGACGACATGGTCAGAGTCGGGCTGGGCACCTTCGTCCGGCCACCCGAGGAGACCGGGACCGGAGCCCCCAGGGTCGAGGAGGTCCTGGGATACCTCGCCCGCACGCCAGCGGGCCTGCTGCTCATGGACACCGGGCTCGGCGAAGCGGACGAGGAGACGGAGGCCTGGTATCGGCCCAGGCGCATCCCCCTCGAACACGCTCTGACCCTCGTCGGACTCGCCCTCGACGACGTCGACATCGTCGTCAACTGCCACCTGCACTTCGACCACATCGGCGGCAACCGCTCACTTCCCGGCAAGCCGATCCACTGCCAGCGCATCGAGCTGGAAACCGCCCGAGCGGGTGACTACACCGTGCCGGAGCTGGTCGACTTTCCCGGGGCTCGCTGGGAGCTGCTCGACGGGGAGGCCGAACTCGCCCCAGGTGTCCACGTGATTCCCACACCAGGTCACGTCAACGGGCATCAGTCCATCGTGCTCGAGTGCGATGACGGGACCCTCGTCCTGGCCGGTCAGGCGCATGACACGGCGTCTGGATGGTCGGCCGACGTGCTCGCGTCCCGAGCCCGCACGCTGGGTCATGCGGAGCCGCTGCCCCTGGCAAGCCCGTGGATGGACCGGCTCCTGCGCTTCGACCCCAAGCGGGTCGTCTTCGCCCACGACTCAGCTGTGTGGATGCCCTGAGCCGCAGGGCGCCCGGCTCGGGGCACGGCCGGATTCGGGGATGCCGATGAGCGTCTGTCCCGTCGAACGACCATTGTCCGAGACTTCGTGCCGCTCCGAGCGGGGTCGGTACTCCTGCGGCGAATGGTGATCGTTTGGCGCAACACCAGCGCGGCAGCAGCCGGGTGTTTTGCCGGCATGTCCTCCAGCGTCCCGTGCAGGCGCCCGGTCAGGACGTCACCGACGGCGGCATCCTGAGGATGCCGCCGCCGGGACCGTCCTGCTGACCGCTTTCAGGGCTTGAGCCTGCCCAGCGGACCGGCGAGATCCGGGAAACCAGCTGTGTTGAGCACCTGCACCCCTGCGTTGTGGTCCCCGTTGAACGGTGTCGTCGCGCCGGGGCATCCGGCCTTGACGGCGTCCGCGGGAGAGTTGAACCACAGACCGAGGTGGAAGGTATGGATCGGCGCGAAGGGCGGGTTGCTCGTGGCATCCGCGATCGGCGACGAGTGGACGGACGGAGCCGACGCGGTGTTGGGCGCGACGGCGAACGTCTCCTGGCTGAACCGCCCGATGAACTCGCCGCTTGCCCGGCCCTTGCCGTTGGACTCGAGGTCCCCTTGGTACCAGGACACTCCGAAGGGCGCGTTGGGCACCTGGATGACGAACAGGTCGAACTCGGTGTCGGCCGGTAGACCCGTCGCGTCGACCCGCATCACCTCGACCGGCCCGATGTGACTGACCGTCACGTGAGCCTTCGCCTTCGGGAGGCAGCCTGCCGCGACAACGCCGGGTGAACGCTGCATGGCGAACGAGATGTGTCCGCCGGAGGCATCGGCGCTGGCCGACCCCAGGATCCCGGCGGCTGCCGCAGCAAGCGCCAAGGCACCAGCAGCCATGCCGTGAGAGGTCTTCATGAGAGGTTCCTTGTCTGTTGTGGTGTTCTTGGCCACGTGGCGTGGCCAAGGCGAACGTCGATCTCGGCGAAGGCGCCACACATCCGGTGTGCACCTCAGATTCGCTGCAAGGCGCGTCAGGACAACTCCCGGCGACTGGCTGCGAGCTCACACCGCCGGAACGATGTTCTGGTTCAACCTGAACAGGTTGGTTGGGTCGTACCGGTTCTTCAGCTCGACGAGCCGCCGATAGGTGTCGGGTGGGTAGGAAGCGCGAACGAGTGCCGGGTCCGAGTCGCCGGTGAAGTTCACATAGGTGCCGGCATCGGGCCCGAGCGCATCCGTCACTCCTCGCGCCCACGTGACGACGTCGGTGTAGCCATCAGCATCGGCCGTTCGGGCGATGACGTTGACGATGAACTCGTGGTCCCGCACTCCGAACGCCGTCGCGTTCGCAGGGACCCGGCCCACCGCGCCGCCGAGGTGCTGCACGTGAATCTCCGCCAACGCGTTGGGCAGTGTCGTGAACGACTCCTGAAGCACCCGTAGCGACGCGTCATCCAGGGCGCGGAGGAAGGCCGAGCGGAAGTAGTTCTGGATCCCCCGCGGGTAGAGCGGGTCCAATGCCTGCTGCCATCCAGCGTACGGATTCTCCGTGAACACGTCCGCCATGACGGTGCCCAACGACCGGAAGGGTGCGGTGGCGGCGGCGCCGGCCCCCGCATCGCCGGACCAGCAGCCCGCCACTGCGATGATCGGCTTGCCATGGACCGACTCGGGAAGGAACGGAAGCGGCGGCGCCGTGGTCAGATTGACCAGTGTGGTCAGTTCGTCCGGGGCGGCCGCGCAGGCCCCCCGATAGCCGGCCAGCACGTGCTCGGCCTCGTCGGCCGGATAGAAGACCAGACCGGACAGGACCGTCGGGCCGAGTTCATGGAGCTGGAACTCGAAGGAGGTCACCACCCCGAAGTTGCCGCCGCCGCCCCGCAGACCCCAGAACAGGTCGGGGTGCTCGTCGGCGTTGGCGTGACAGAACTGACCATCGGCGGTGACGACGTCGGCTCCGACCAGGTTGTCGGTGGCCAGACCGTGCTGGCGCATCAGCCAGCCGATTCCGCCGCCGGTCGTGAAGCCGGCTATCCCGGTCGAGGACACCAGCCCGCCCGTCACCGCGAGCCCGAACTGTTGGGTCTCTGCGTCGAGGTCCCGCCAGGTGCACCCCGCCTGCGCCGTCACGGTCCGGCGGCCGGGATCGACCCGGATCCCTCTCATCCGCGACAGGTCCAGCAGGATACCGTCGTCAACGGTGGAGAACCCGGGGATGGAATGGCCTCCGCCGCGGACGGCGAGTGGCAGCCCCTCGCTGCGCGCGAGATCGACCGTGCGGATCACGTCGGCCACACCTGCGCACCGTGCGATGACTGCAGGATGGCAATCGTGCGCTCCGTTCCAGATCCTGCGCTCCTGGTCGTAGTCCGCGTCACCCGGTCGGACGGCGGTGCCCCGCAGACCCGCGGTGAACTCGGCGAGGGTGGCCTCCCCGATGGGATTCGTTCGAGGCTCGGTCATGGTCATGGGGTCCTCCGGGTTGGTGGTGTCAGGTACCTCACCGACGCTAGAGACCTCACCCCAACAAGACCTCAACGCAATCTCAATGGCCCGACACCGACCCGCCCGTCAGCCCGGACATTCCGCGCGCACGGCGGCCAACCGCTCACGGACGACCGTGCCGCTGGCTCCGGCGAAGATCTTGTTGACACTGTCGAGCTCGCGCGCTGCTCGGCCGCGATCGGCCAGCTCGAGGGAGAGCTCGGCGACCATCAACCGCAGCCACCCGGCGATCCGACGCCATGGAGCGAGCTTCGTCGCGGCCTGCGCATAGATCTCTCGTGCCGCCCGGGTCTCGCCGGTCAGCAACTCGATCGCGGCGAGGGAGGCGAGCGCCGCGCCCATCCCCACGGGGTCACCGGCGGACTCGAAGCCCGTCAAGGAGCGCCGCGCGGACGCAAGCCCGCGGCCGATGTCCCCGCTCATCGAGTCCAGCAAGGCGACGTTGGCCTCGGTCAGCAGCTCCCCTCGACGGTCGCCGAGCCCGAGGCGGAGCTCTCGGGCCAACGACAGGGTTTCTCGGGCGGCGCGGTAGTTGCCGCTGTCGCGGTGGATGCAGCCGAGGTGATGCAGGGCTTGAGCCCTGGCCAGCTCGTCTCCGAGCTCGGCGAACTGGTGAACGGCCTCGGCCACGACGGAGCTCGCCGAGTCCTGGTCCCCGGACAGCCGGTGCGCGTAACCGAGCGCTGACAGCACGTAACCGGTGGCTTGGGCGACGCCGATGCGCCGGCCCAGGAGCATGGTCTCCTCCAGAGAGGGAACGAGGCGCCCGCCGACGGGGACGAGCTGCACACAGGGCGTGATGACCGGCAGGAAGGGACGGGTGCCGGAGTCCGCTTGCGCGAGCTCGGCGAGGCACGTCTCGAGATGCCGGGCCGCGATGGAACCGTCCTCACGAAACAAGGCGCAATGGGCGAGCAGCCAGCTGCCGGCGGCGGCGTATTCGGGTCGGCCACGTTCGATCGCCGTTGCCCGCACATCGCCTGCCAGCGCTTCCGCATCGGCCAGATCCAACGTGCTCCATGCCAGGGTGGCCTCGACGATCTGGGCCATGACCACCTCGTCCGGATCACCGATCTTCCGCACGATGGCCATCGCCTCGGCGCCCAGCGCCCGATGCCGGTCGCTCCGGCCTTGGCGGCTGTCCATCCCGGTGAGGCCGATCAGGGCGGCCGCACGGGGCCGGGTCGGGTCGGGCGCCACCGCCAGGGCCCGCTCGAGCCACCGCGCTCCCTCCACCGCGTGGCCGCGGACGAACCAGAAGCGCCAGAGGCTGGCCGCCAGGCGGAGGGCGCTCTCCGGATCGTGCGCGCAGGCCCAGCGCAGTGCCGAGCGCAGGTTGTCGTGTTCCGGATCGAGCAGCTTCGGCTCCTCGATGACCACTCCCGTGGCCCGTTCCGGGTTGTGCGAGACGGCGAACGCGAGGAAGTACGCGCCGTGCGCGACCGCCAACTCCTCGGCCTCTCCGGCTTGGCTGAGCTTCTCGACACCGAACTGCCGGACCGTCTCGAGCTGCCGGTAGCGGGTGCCGGTCGCTGTCTTCTCCGGTACCACCAGCGACTTGTCGACCAACCTCACCAGCAGGTCGAACAGCTCCGCCCTGCGCAGCGGCGAGCCGGCGCACACCGCCTCCATGGCCGCGAGTGTGAACCCGCCCGAGAACACCGACAGTCTGCGCAGCAGGAGCTGCTCTGCCGTGGTGAGCAGCTCGTGGCTCCATTCGAGGGTGCCGCGCAAGGTCTGACGCCGAGTGATGCCAGTCAGTCCCCCGTCCAGCACGGACAGGGCATGCCCCAACCTTTCGACGAGCTCCACCGGCTCAAGAACAGTGACACGAGCGGCTGCCAACTCCAGCGCCAGCGGCATCCCGTCGAGCCGCCGGCACAGGTCGATCACTGCTGGCGCGTTGCCCGCGTCCAGCTTGAAGCCCGGCCGGACCTGCGCTGCTCGTTCGACGAAGAGCCGCACGCTCGGTAGCCCGCCGAGGTGGACAAGGTCAGGAACACCGTCCTGGGTCGGTGACGGCAGGGCCAACGACGGCACCCGGAACGTGAACTCCCCCTGGGTGTGCAGGGCCTCACGGCTGGTCGCCAGCACGTCGACCCCCGGACAGCCGGCGAGGACGTGCGCCACGAGATGAGCGCAGGCTCCGAGCAGATGCTCGCAGTTGTCCAACACGATCAGCAGCTTCCGGGTCCGAAGTTGAGCAACCAGGGCCACGCCCCGATCCGGTGCCGCGCCGGAATCCAGCCTGAGCGCCTCTGCCACGGCATCGGCGACCAGCCAGGTCTCGCCGACCGCCGCCAGGTCAACGAACCACACGCCGTCCGGGTACCTTGGGTGAGCTCGTCGCGCGACCTCCAACGCCAATCGCGTCTTTCCAGTCCCGCCAGCGCCCATGAGGGTCAACAGACGAGCTTGGCCGAGCAGCCGCGCGACGTCGACGAGCTCACGAGAGCGGCCGATGAAGCTGGTCAACGGCGTGGGGAGAAAGCCGAGGGGGTCGTCAGTGTCGACCGCGGCCGCCTCCCGGCGTGCGGCAGCCGGCGAGCCGGTGAGCAGCTCTCGGAACAGCGCCGCCGACTGAGCGTCTGGATCCGTCCCGAAAGCCTCGAGAAGCTGGTCGACGAGGAGCTCATACCGAGCGAGGGCCTCGGATCGCCGACCCACGCGGGCCAGCACCGTCATCTGGGCGCGGACGGCGCCTTCATGAAGTGCGTTGGACTCGAGAACCCGGGTCAGGATGACCAGGGCTTCTTCCGGGGCTTCATCCAGCACGGCGGTCGCCAGCTTCACCAGGACCTCGCGGTGCGTCTCGCGCAGCTCATCTCGGCGACCCGTCAGCCAGTCGGCATCCGGCAGATCGGGCAGCAGGTCACCGGCATAGAGATCCGCCGCTGCCCGCAGCATGGATTCGTCGCCGGTTCGCAACGCCTCCCTTGCCGACTGCTCGAAGAGCAACACGTCGACATCGACTCTCCCAGCCTCGTCGAGCACGACGTGGTCATCCCGGATCGACAACAGCCCGGCTCTCGGCGCCAGCGCCCTACCGATCGCGCGGCGCGCCACGTACAGCGTTTGATGCAGGTTCTTCGCAGCCGCCGGCGGTTCCAGGTCGGGCCACAGGCGGTCCAGCACCTGCTCGCGATGACGACGCTGACCCGGCGCCAAGGCCAGCATCGCGACCAGGGACCTCGCCTTGCGGAGCCGCCACTCCCCCGCCGGAACCGTGATCGCACCGACATCCACCCGGAACGAACCGAGCAGTTGGATGTGCCAGCCCGGGTGGGCTGAGCTCACCGGACCCTGCCGCGTGGACCGCGACGGCTCTGGTCCTCGGCCGCGCGGACCACCACCGCACTCGCGCGGGCAGAGCCTCCCAGCACCTGCTGACGCTCCTGGCTGACCACGTATCGATTGTGCTCCCATCAGCGCCGGATGACGCGCAGAACTTCACGAGCACGACAAGCATCAGCAGTCGGTATGTCCCGCTCTGGGATGCTGCAGCGCAGCGTTCTTCAGGGGATTTCGTAGGCGCGCCATGGGTCCCTCGACACTCTTCTCTCCTCGCCCTCCTCTCCCTCGGGTGACGCCCGAGCCCCCGGTAGCGGGCTTCGCAATGAGAAGGTCAGGGATCGAGCCCCTCAGCTCCACCACACAGGGACCCCGTCCGCCCAGCACAAACGCTGATCTGCAGGCGGGGTCTCATTGTTCCTCCGCCTGGTCTTCACCTTGGCGTGCTCCCACGTGCGCCCGGTTGTTGAGACGGTCCAAACAGGCCTGTTCAGCCGACGTCCCGAGGTGGTGCAAGTGGGGGTCCGCCGTCGCGATCGAGGCATGCCCCATCCCCGCCCGCAGCTTCACGTCACCGTGTGCTGGGGCTGATCGCATCACTCGACTTCATTCTTGATCGGCATTCTTGATGGCGGCTGTGACGTTCCTGGCGGTTCGCTTTCTTGAGGAAGCCGTCGGCACCCGACCGATGCGTAGAGTCAGGTAACGGCCAAGGTCGACAGGAGGGTGTGACATGCCAGCTGACCAGCCGCTGGGACGCAGCGACCTGATCGTGCCGCGCCTCGGGGTCGGCGCCATGACGTGGGGAGAAGCACACGGGCTGGCCCGGCTGCACCCGGCCAAGATCGCCTACGGCGGAGCCGAGGGCCGCGGTGAGGAGCGGGGCGCATGGGAGGCCAGCATCGCGGCGGGGGTGACTCTCTTCGATACGGCAGCGATGTACGCTGGCGGCGCGTCGGAGCGGCGACTCGGCGAGCTCTCAAGTGACACAGCGTTGATCGCCACCAAGTTCCCCGCCACTCCATGGGCCACTGCCGACGACATGCCTATTCACCTCGCCGACAGTCTGGCCCGGCTGCAACGCGACCACGTCGATGTGTACCAGCACCACTTCCCCTCCCGACGCGTGGACATCCTGCGCCTGATGAACCTCATGGCCGACGCCGTCGCGGCTGGACAGGTGCGGGCCGTCGGGGTGAGCAACTACTCGGCCCAACAAATGCGCAAGGCTCATGCCGCTCTGGCGCTGCGCGGCATACCACTTGCGTCCAACCAGGTGGAGTACTCGCTGCTGCACCGCCGGCCCGAGACCAACGGAGTGCTGGACGCCTGCCGTGACCTGGGCGTCACCCTCATCGCCTACCAGCCGCTTGCCAGCGGCGCGCTGACAGGAAAGTACACCCCGACCAACCGGCCCAGAGGCCTGAGGCGCTTTGTCAAGCCGTTCGTCGGCCGCGGTCTGGCGAGGCTCGAGCCGATCACCGCGCTGCTTCGGGAAATCGGCGAGCGCTACGACAGGACCCCTGCGCAGGTGGCCCTGCGCTGGCTGATCGAGAACGACACGGTTCTGCCCATCCCCGGAGCCAAGAACGGCAACCAGGCCACGGCCAATGCCATGGCGCTGACGTTCCACCTCACCCAGGACGACATCGACGCGCTCGACACCGCGACGCGCAGCTGGCGCTAGTTCGACCAGAACCGCTGATGCCGTGTGTCATCAGCTAGCCACGGTTGCTGGGCTGGGACGACGAGGTGGGAATGGCGCCCGACCGCCTCTGGGGCTGCGGACGGACGAGCCTTCGCAATGAGAAGGTCAGGGGTTCGAATCCCCTCAGCTCCACTCTCTCGGTACTGACGATCCGGACCACTTAGGCTGTGCGGCGTGCTCATCCTGCTGCCGCCGTCCGAGGGCAAGACCCAGCGTCGGCGGGGTCGTACGCTCGACCTCGAGACGCTGTCCTTCCCGCAGTTGACCGGACTGCGGACGCGCGTCATCGAGGGCGTCGGGGAGATCAGCGCACGTCCCGACGCGCATCGGCTGCTCGGCGTGAGCCCCAACCTGGTGGAGGAGGTCGCCCGCAACACGCGGCTGCACGTGGCCGCGACGGCACCTGCCGGCGAGGTCTACACCGGCGTGCTCTACGACGCGCTCGCGTTGGCCTCGCTCGACCCGACTTCGAGGCGGCGCGCCAATCGCCGGATCGTCATCCTCTCGGCCCTGTTCGGTGCCCTGCGTCCCACCGACCGTGTCCCGGCCTACCGGCTCCATCCCTGCGTCCGGCTGCCCGGGATAGGTGAGCTCACCCAGGCCTGGCGGTCGGTGCTGTCGTCGGTGCTCGAAGAGGAAGCCGGCCCGAAGCGCCTCATCGTCGACTGCCGATCCAACACCTACGCGTCGATGTGGAATCCCAGGGGCTCGCTGGGCGAGCGCCGCGTCCAGATCACGGTCCCGGGCGCGTCGCATCAGGCCAAGCACACCCGCGGCCTCGTCGCCCGCCACTTGGTGCTGTCCGCGGCGAAACCCCGCCACCCCGAGGACCTCGCCGAGATCCTCTCCGACGCCTTCGATGTGCGGATCACCGAGCCGGAGCGCCCCGGACGCCCCTGGCAGCTCGCCGTCTGTGCGCGCCTGACAACCTGAGTCGATGGGTCAACCAACCGGAAGTCCGGGGGCTGCCCATGCTCAGCGCCCGCCTACGCGCGGCCTGCATCCGGTTGGTTGACCCATCACGACTCAGCCGAGGGCCCGCTTCAGGTCGTCGACGAGGTCGCGGACGTCCTCGAGCCCGACCGAGATCCGGAGCACGCCATCGGTGATCCCCACCGCGGCCCGCGCCTCCGGCGCCAGCCTCCGGTGCGTCGTCGTCGCGGGGTGCGTGACGAGCGACTTCGCGTCGCCGAGGTTGTTGGAGATGTCGATGATCTCGAGGGCGTTCATGACGGCGAACGCATCGGCCTTGCCACCGTCGAGCTCGAAGGTGACCACGGTCCCCCCACCCAGCATCTGCCGCAGGGCCAGCTCGTGCTGAGGGTGCGACTCGAGGAACGGGTGCACCACCCGACGCACCCGCGGGTGCGCCTCGAGGAACCGCGCCACCTCGAGGCAGCTCGCCGCCATGCGCTCGACCCGCAGCGACATCGTCTCGAGACCCTTGACGAGGACCCAGGCGTTGAAGGGCGACATGGCGGGCCCGGTGTGGCGCATGAGGTTCTGCACCGGCCCGTCGATGAACTCGCGCGGCCCGAGCACCGCACCACCGAGCACGCGTCCCTGTCCGTCGATGTGCTTCGTCGCCGAGTAGACGACGATGTCGGCGCCGTGCTCCAGCGGCCGGGAGAACACCGGCGTCCCGAAGACGTTGTCGACGACGACCTTCGCGCCGGCCGCGTGCGCCAGCTCGCAGACCGCCCGGATGTCGACGAGCTCCTGCATCGGGTTGCTCGGCGTCTCGAAGAACACGGCGGCCGTGGGCTCGGACAGCGCCTCGCGCCACTGGTCGAGGTCGGGTCCGTCTACGAAGACGGTCTCGACGCCCCACCGCGGCAGGATCTCGTCGAGGATGACGAAGCACGACCCGAAGAGCGACCGCGAGGACACGACCCGATCCCCGGTCCCGAGCATCGCCGCCAGTGCCACCCACACGGCCGCCATGCCGGACCCCGTCGCGAAGGCCGCCTCGGCCCCCTCGATCTGCGCGATGCGGTCCTCGAACATCCGGACCGTCGGGTTCCCGTAGCGGGAGTAGACGAACCGGTCCGACTCCCCCTTGAACGCCGCCTCCGCGGCTTCGGCCGACTCGTAGACGAACCCGGACGTCAGGTAGATCGCCTCGGACGTCTCGTCGAAACCGCTGCGCGCCAAGCCTCCCCGGACCGCGATGGTGTCCGGACGCCAGTCGCCGCCCGCGCCGCTCACCCCTGCACCCACGGCAGGCCCGCAACCTTCCAGCCGGCCACCGCGCGGTGGTGCTGGGCGTCGTGGGGCCCCTCGAAGCCCTCGCTCACGTTGTACGACTCCGTCCACCCGGCACCAGTGGCCGCCTCGGCCGCGGCGATGGAGCGCACCCCGGACCGACACAGGAAGTACAGCGGCTGATCTCGCTCGACCCCGGCGGCCGCCAGCTCGTCGACGAAACGGTCGTTGATGCTGCCGTCCGGGTACCGCTGCCACTCGACGCGCACGACGTCACGGCCCAGCGATCGCAGGTCGGGCAGCCCGACGTAGGACCACTCGGCGTGGGTCCGCACGTCGACGAGCACGGCCCGCGGGTCCTGCTGCAGGGCGGTCCAGGCCTCGGTCGGGGACACGTCACCGGCGTAGCTCATGCCTGCGAATATCGCACAGTGCCCGCTAGGCGAGATGGTCCGTCCGGTTCGTGAAAGCGACCGACGCCGTGCCGTCCGCCCAGACCTCGATGCCGCTCAGGCTGCCGGGTGCCGTCGCGAGGCTCCAGAACCGCTCGGGGCCGAGCCCGAGGACCTCCGCCAGGACGGTGACGATGCCGCGTCGCGTGGTCACGACGACCACCGTCCCACCACCCAACCGCAATCTGCCGTATGCCGCTGAGCTCGCCGCGTCCGCGGGCTCGCTCCCAGCCCTCCCGGGGTCCGCCGCCCAGTCCGCGGAGACCTCGACCTCTGCGCCGATGACGTCGGCAACGGCCCGCCCGGTCTGCTCGGCGAGCGGCTCGGGCGCGGTGATGACCCGGCTGTCCGTGCCGACGAGCAGCCGGACGGCCGCCGCGACCCGCTCGGCGGCGCGCTCTGTGGAGGGCACCTGGACGAGGAGCAGCCGCAGGTCCCGCTGGTCAGCAAGGTCGTCGGGGGCGTCCGGCGCGTCGGTGGGCTCTGGTGCCTCGTCCTGCCCACCGTGGACACGGCGGATGGTCTTGCCGTCCATGGCGGCGTTCGACAGGGCATCGGCGGCCTGGTTCAGCTCCCGCGGAATCCACTCGAACTCAACGTTGCCGCCGTTGTCCCTGATCGCCCTGCACATGGCTTGGGCCTCGAGAGCGAGCGGCCGCATGTTCGGGTGCTTCACCTTGTTGACACCCGTCATCTGCTTCACGATGAGGTCCGAGTCCATGCGCACGCTGATGTCGGCGCCCGGGTCGACGTCGAACGCAGCCCTCAGGCCAGCCAGCAGGCCTCGATACTCCGCGACGTTGTTGGTCGTGGTGCCGAGTGGTTCTGCGAGCTCGACCAAGACCCTGCCCGATGATGCTTCCCGCACCACCGCGCCGTAGCCTGCCACGCCCGGGTTTCCGCGCGAGCCGCCGTCAGACTCGACGATGAGACCACGGCGAGCGGTACGGCTCACAGGCCTGACTCGCCCGTCCGGATCATGATCCGCCGGCACTCCTCGCACCGGACGACCTCGTCCTCGGCGGCGCGCCTGATCCGGTCGAAGTCGACGGTGTTCAGCTCGAGGCGGCAGCCGCCACACCGGCGCTGACGGAGCTCCGCCGCTGCGATGCCGCCGCTCTGGGCCCTGATCTTCTCGTACAGCCCGATGAGCTCCTCACCGACCCCGGCGACGATGTCCGCGCGTCCGGAGCCGACCTGCTCGGCCTCGGCCTCGAGGTCGGCGAGGACCGTGGCGTGCTCCTGCTCGGAACTCGCGAGCCGGTCGGCGACCTCGGTGCGGGTGCTCTCGAGCTCGGCGACGCGCTTGGTCAGCGTCTCGGCCCGCTCCATCACCTCGATCTCGATGTCCTCGAGCTCGGACTGGCGCCGGGCGAGTGAGACGAGCTCGTGCTGGAGTGCAGTGAGGTCCTTCGCGCTGCCCTGACCGGAGTCGAGCCTGGCCTGGTCACGTGCTGCGCGGTCGCGGACGAGCTGGACGTCCTGCTCCGACTTGGTCAGCTCGCGCTGGACGTCGTCGACGGCGGTGCGGGCATTGACGAGCTCGGTGTCGACCGCGGCCAGCTCGCTCCGGGCCGCGGCGATCGCGGCGACCTGGGGCAGGTTCGCCCGGGCATGGGCGATCTGGTCGAGCCGCGTGTCGATGGCCTGCAGGTCGAGCAGACGCCACTGGCGGGACGGATCGGCTTTCAGGACACACCTCCAGGTGAGTCCGCATCGTCCCGTGCGGAGTTCGCTGCGACAACGAAGGTCCACGGCTCGGTGCGGATGGACGAGATTCTCGACTCGACCCTAGCCGGTGCGGACGGGTCCTCCCCCAACTCGGTCAGCAGCCGTTCCTGGGCGCTGGCCAGCCACAGCGACTCGCTCGCCCAGTGACCCGCGTCGATGAGGTAGGGCGTCCCGCCACGGGCCTCCTCACGGGCCTCGAGCGCTGGGTGGTGACGCAGGTCGGCCGTGACGTAGACATCCGCGCCGCTGGCGCGCACGGCGTCGAACTGGTCATCGCCGGAGCCGCCCATGACCGCGACGGACCTGACCATCCCCTCGGGATCACCGCTCACCCGGATGCCGCCCGCGGTCGGCGGCAGGGCACCGGCGACGGCGTCCGCGAACTCAGCCAGCATCACCGGCGAGGAGAGCTCGCCGACGCGCCCAGCGGCATACGGCCCGATGGTGGTCAGGGGACGCTGGGAGGTGAGCCCGAGTGCGTCAGCCAGCACCGTTGAGACCCCGGGGTCGGCGACGTCGGCGTTCGTGTGGGCGACGTACAGCGCGATGTCCGAGACGACGAGGTGCGTGACGGAGGCGCCCTTGGCGCTCGTCGTCGCGACGGAGTGGACGCCCCGGAGGAGCAGCGGATGGTGCGTCACGAGCAGGTCGGCGTCCCAGTCGCGCGCCTCCTCGATGACGGCGAGCGTCGGGTCCAGCGCGAAGGCGACACGACGCACCGGCTGGTCGAGGTCGCCAGTGACGAGGCCGACCCGGTCCCAGTCGGCCGCGCTGTCCGGCGGATAGAGGGTCTCCAGGGCGGCGACGACCTCGCGCAGCATCAGGTCACCCATGGTCGCTGACCTGCACCGATGCCTCCTCATGCTTCGTGCCTGCCTGAAGGAGACTACTCGGTGAGGCAGATCTCGAGCCGCAGGGGCTGGGTTCGTGGCCATCGGCCCTCACGGGGAGGAAACCTCATGACCGGTCGGATCGTCGTGGGCATCGATGGTTCACCGCAGAGCGGCAAGGCGCTCGACTGGGCGGTGGCCCGAGCGTACCTGGGCGGGGAGGAGCTCGAACTGCTCCATGCCTACAGCTTCACTCCCCCAGTCGACTTCTTCGGGCTACCACGCGTCGCAGCCGGCCAGCAGGTCGCCTGGCTCATGGGGCTCTCGGAGGAGCTGCTCGCCGCGGCCGCGGCGCACGTCCGTGAGCTGGCTCCGGAGCTGACCTGCACCTCGACGTCGCTGAGCCTCCCACAACAGGCCCGATCGTCGTGGGTGTCGATGACTCGCCGTTCGGCACGAATGCGCTTCGTTACAGTCGGCAGATCCCGGACGATGCCGACCGACCGGTCGCCATCGTCGATCTTCCGGACAGCTGACTCCAGACGAGCGCGTAGAGTTCGCCACGGGGTCGGGGGCCGTGTCGACCCCATCTCCGCTGGGGTGGGCCCGGCCGGTCTCGAACCGACGACACCCGCGGTGTAAACGCGGTGCTCTACCAACTGAGCTACAGGCCCTCAGGACGCGGTGCGCAGCCTGGCACGCCCTCATCCGGCGGCCCATTGTGTCAGGAGTTGGAGACTGCGCCAGTCGCCGTCTGCCTCGAACTGTCGCCGAAGCGCAACTCCGGGCATCTCCCCAAGGAGCAGGTCGAGGCGGCATGATGAGGCGCCATGAGCACCCGGCGCCGACGTCCTCGATGGTCCGAGGTGCGCCCGCTCGTCCGGATCGAGCCACCGCGTCTTGGTTCGACCGAGCGTCGGGTCGCGGCGGCCGCGACGATCGCTGACCTCCGGAGGATCGGCAAGCGGCGCACGCCACGTTCCGTCTTCGACTACGTCGACGGGGCGGCGGAGCAGGAGATCAGCCTCCGCCGGGCGCGCGAGGCCTTCGCCCGCGTCGAGTTCCGGCCCCGAGTCCTGCGTGACGTGAGCGAGGTGGACTCGACCCGGGTCGTCGTCGGCAGCCGGAGCAGCCTGCCGCTGGTCCTGGCGCCGACCGGCTTCACCCGGATGATGCACCACGAGGGTGAGCGGGCCGTCGCCCGAGCCGCAGCCCGAGCGGGAATCCCCTACACCCTCTCGACGATGGGAACCGTGTCGGTCGAGGACGTTGCGGCCGTCGCACCTGACGCGGAGCGCTGGTTCCAGCTCTACCTGTGGCGGGACCGGGAGGCTTCGCTGCAGCTCATCCGGCGCGCCCGGGAGGCCGGATACTCGGCCCTGGTCCTGACCGTCGACACGGCGGTCGCCGGCCGGCGCATCCGCGATGTGCACAACGGTCTCACGGTGCCACCCTCGCTGACCCTGCGCACGCTGGCGGACATGTCGATCCACCCGTCCTGGTGGTTCAACCTGCTGACGACCGAGCCGCTCGAGTTCGCCTCGCTGACGCACTCCGGCGGCACCGTGGCAGATCTCGTGGACCGGATGTTCGACCCGTCCGCGTCCCTTGCCGAGCTCGCCTGGCTGCGCGAGCAGTGGCCGGGCCGGATCGTCGTCAAGGGCATCCAGGACCCCGAGGACGCGCAGGTGGTGGCGGAGCTCGGCATCGACGGCATCGTCGTGTCCAACCACGGGGGTCGGCAGCTCGACCGGGCAGCCACCCCGCTCGAGGTGCTGCCGGAGATCGTCGACGCGGTCTCAGGGCGGACCGAGGTCCTGCTCGACACCGGGATCATGGACGGCGCCGACATCGTCGCGGCCGTGGCCAACGGGGCCAGGGGCTGCCTCGTCGGCCGGGCGTACCTCTACGGGCTCATGGCGGGTGGGGAGCATGGCGTCGACCGAGCACTGAGCATCCTCCGGGACCAGGTCACCCGGACCATGCGGCTGCTCGGCGTGACCTCACTCGACGAGCTGACCCCGGCGCATGCGATCATCCGCCGACGGGACCCCCAGGCCGACGTCGCCACCCCATGACGTGCGCCGGTCGGTTCCGACCGGTGCCAAGATCGCATTCAGATCGCATTCAGGAGGAAACATTGCGTACCAATCTCTTTCGCATCGCCGTCGCCACGACGGCGCTGCTCGCCCTCGCCGCGTGCGGCAGCAACGGCGACGGTGGTGACGAGGGCCAGACCGGTGCCGCCGGCGGGCTGACGGGCCAGGGGTCCGGCGACACGTGCACGATCTCGAGCACGATCCCCGTCGGCGCAGCGCTCAGCCTCACCGGTGCCGCCGGCAGCTACGGCACGTCTCAGCAGAAGGGTCTCGAGCTCGCCGCGGAGCAGCTGAACGCCAAGGGTGGCGTGAAGTACGACGTCAAGATCGAGGACGACCAGACGGATCCCCGACAGGGCATCACGGTCTTCGAGGGCTTCGTCAACGGCGGCAAGAGCGTCATCATCGGCCCCACCCTGTCCAACACCGCCTTCCAGGCCCAGCCCATCGCCCAAGAAGGCAAGACGCCGGTCCTCGCCGTCTCCAACACCGCGTCGGGCATCACCGAGCAGGGCGACTTCATCTTCCGTGACTCGCTCACCGAGGCGCAGGTCATCCCGCAGACGGTCAAGAAGGCCAAGGAGAAGTACAACCTGACCAAGGTCGTCGTCATGTACAGCAACGACGACGCCTTCACCGAGTCGGGCTTCAAGGTCTTCGAGGAGGCGCTCAAGGCCGAGGGCATCCAGAACCTCGAGACGATCACCTTCTCCAAGGCCGACACCGACTTCCGGGCCCTGCTGACGCAGGCGAAGGGGCAGAACCCGGACGCCCTCGTCGTGTCCGGCCTCATCGAGGCGGCCATCCCGCTCGTCACGCAGGCCCGGGAGCTCGGCATCACCGTCCCGATCATCGGAGGCAACGGGTTCAACAACCCGAAGCTCATGGCGGACGCCGGCGAGGCCGCAGAGGGCGTGGTCGTGGGCGCCGCATGGAACTCGGCGTCCGCGAACGAGCTCAACACGGCCTTCCTCAAGGACTTCCAGACGAAGTTCAACGCGGCTCCGGACCAGTTCGCGGCGCAGGCACACGCCGGGCTCGTGCTCATCGACCACGCCGTCCGGTCGGGCTGCTCGGGCGAGCGCGACGCGATCCGGGACGGGCTGACCAAGATCAGCAACGTCCCGACCGTGCTCGGCGAGGTGTCCATCAACGCGAACCGCGACGCGGAGCACCCGGCGGTGGTCCAGGTCGTCCAGGACGGCAAGTTCGCCGTGCTCGAGTGATCGAGGGCCGGACCGGGCGGCTGCGACACCTGCGCCCGCCCGGCCCGGCCGGCCATTCGCTTCCGGACCACGAAGGACCCCCATGCAGCAGCTCCTCAACGGCGTGTTCATCGGATCGATCTATGCGCTGTTCGCCATCGGCTTCACCCTGGTCTTCGGCATCCTCGACCGACTGAACCTGGCCCACCCGTCGGTGTTCGCGGTCTCGGCGTTCGTCGGCATCGAGCTCGTCGCGGACGGGGGCCTGTCCATCTGGCTGGCGCTGCCGATCGTGCTCCTCGTCGGAGCGGTGCTCGGGCTCATCATCGAGCGGCTCGCCTTCCGGCCGCTGAAGAACCGACCCGATGCCCACTTCGCGGGGCTGATCTCGTCGATCGCGCTCGCCGGGATGTTCATCGCCCTGTTGCAGTGGCGCTACGGCCCCGACACCCGCCGCTTCCCGGCCGGGTCGTTCCCGGAGACACCAGTCCAGTTCGCCGGCGTCTCGGTGACCGTGCTCCAGGTGGCGATCCTGTTCATCTCGGTCGTCCTCATGGTCGGTCTCAGCTGGCTGGTCGCCCGGTCTCGGCTCGGCCGGGCCATGCGCGCCATCGCCGAGAACCCGAGGGCGGCCCGCGTCCTCGGGGTCAACGTGGACCGGGTCACTGCACTGACCTTCGCCATCTCGTCGGCCCTCGGCGCGGTCGCCGGCGCGCTCTTCGCGATGAACGTCAACTCCGCCCAGCTGGGGATGGGCTCGGCCATCGAGCTCAAGGGCCTGGCCGTCATCATCGTCGGTGGCATGGGGTCCCTGCCCGGCGCCCTCGTCGGCGGCCTGGTCCTCGGCCTCGCGGAGGTCTTCGCCGTCCAGTACATCGGCAGCTCGTGGCGCGACCTCATCGCGTTCGGTCTGCTCTTCGTCATCCTCCTCGTGCGTCCGCAGGGCCTCTTCGGCAGCCGGAAGGTGCGGGAGGTCTGATGCTGACCGATGCCACCCTCACCTTCGTCGCCCTGGGCGCGATCTTCGCCTACTCCTTCTATGCCGTCCTCGTCGCCGGGCAGCTCAGCCTCGGCCAGGCCGGCTTCGCCTCGCTCGCGGCCTTCACCGCGGCCACCCTCGCGCCCAAGCCGAGCGAGGTCGGCGAGGTGCCGGCCCTGCTCATCGCCATCGTCATCGGCATGGTCGTGGGTGCCGCAGCCGCCGTCGTGCTCGGCCTACCGACGATGCACCTGCGCGGCGTCTTCCTGGCCATCGCCACGCTCGCCTTCGCGGAGGCGGTGCGCATCCTCATCCTCAACCAGGAGTGGACGGGGGGCGCCCAGGGCTTGTCGGTGCCGAAGGTCCTCACCCCGGGCATGGCGTGGATCATCCTGGCGGTCGTCGCCTACTGGTTCGCGAGGATGGGCCGCTCGCGCTACGGCCGCGCACTCGAGGCGATCCGCGAGGACGAGCTCGCCGCCCGCGCCATGGGGATCGACGTGGGTCGCCACCGGCTCTCCGCCTTCGTCACCGCCGGAGCGGTCGCCGGCCTCTACGGCGTGCTCTGGGCCTACTACGTGCGGCTCATCGCCCCGGAGGACTTCGGCTTCACGGCAGCGATCGATGGTCTGGTCACCGCGGTCGTCGGCGGCTCGACGATGTTCGTCGGCCCGCTCCTCGGAAGCGGGTTCCAGACCCTCGTCCCAGAGATCCAGCGAGCGCTCGGCGTCGAGGCCGGCTGGATCAGGCCGTTCGTCGCAAGCACCCTGCTCCTCGTCATCATCCTCTTCCTCCCGGGCGGCCTGGCCAGTCTGTTCCGGCGGCGTCTCCGGATGCCCAAGACGCGCCCGACGGACGACCGGGGCCTCCGCACCCGCAGTCATCCCGCACCCGGTGAGCTGCTCGCCAGCCTCGAGGGCCTGAGCAAGGAGTACGGCGGCGTCCACGCCGTCCAGGACGTGGACCTCGAGCTGCGCAGCGGAGAGGTCCTCGGCCTGATCGGCCCGAACGGCGCCGGCAAGACGACCCTGGTCAACATGATCAGCGGCCTCACCCCGCCGACGTCCGGCCGGGCCACGGTCCTCGGCACCCAGGTGGGTCGGGTTCCGGTCCACCGGGTCGCACAGGCCGGCGTGAGCCGGACCTTCCAGCACTCCAAGCTGTTCAACCGGCTGTCCGCGCTCGAGAACGTCCTCGTCGGCGGTCATCTCGTCAGCCGGCCGACGTTCCTCCGCCGACTCCTCTGGCTGCCCGCGTCTCGCCGCGACGAGCGGGCTGCGCTGGAGCACGCGGCGCAGTGCCTGGACCGGGTCGGGCTTGCCGACCTCGCGGGCACCCGGGCGTCCGCCCTCTCCTACGGCGACCAGCGCCGCCTCGAGATTGCGCGGGCGCTGGCGTCGGACCCGACCCTGCTCATCCTCGACGAGCCGGCCGCCGGTATGAACCACGTTGAGGCCAGTCAGCTCTCCCAGCTGATCAGCTCGCTCGCCGCCGACGGCCTGACCATCCTGCTCATCGAGCACAACGTCGGCATGGTCCTCAGCACCTGTGACCGCATCGTCGTGCTCAACTTCGGCAAGGTGATCGCGACCGGCACGCCCGACGAGATCGCCTCGAACCCAACGGTCATCGAGGCCTATCTCGGCTCTGCCGACGACACCCGTCCGACCGATCGCACCGAGCGGAGCCACTCGTGAGCCAGACCGAGCCCGCCGCGGCCGGCGGCACCGAGAGGGCGAACGCTGGGAGCACCGACGGCACCGCAGTCCAGAACCCGATCCTCGTCGTCGAGGACCTCCACGTCGCCTACGGTCGGGTCGAGGCGGTTCGCGGCGTCTCCTTCTCCGTCGACCCGGGCGCCCTCGTCACTCTCGTCGGTGCCAACGGTGCAGGCAAGTCGTCGATCATCAACGCGATCTCCGGACTTGTCCGTCCGAAGTCAGGGCGGATCACCTTCGGCGGACGCGACATCACCCGGACCCCGTCCCACCGACTCGTTGGCGAGGGCCTGGTCCAGGTGCCGGAGGGCCGCCAGATCCTCGGCACGCTCACCATCGAGGAGAACCTCCACCTCGGCGGCTGGCACGTCGGCGGGGCGTCCGAGGAGGCGCTCAGGCAGACCTACGACCGCTTCCCCGTCCTGGGTGACCGCCGGAGCCTCCCCGCCGGCTCCTTGTCGGGCGGCGAGCAGCAGATGCTGGCCATCGCCAGGGCTCTGGTGGCACGGCCCCAGGTGCTGCTCATGGACGAGCCCTCCATGGGCCTCGCGCCCAAGGTCGTCGACGAGGTCTTCCGGGTCATCGAGGAGATCCGTGCCACCGGCACGACCATCGTCCTCGTGGAGCAGAACGCCCGGCGCGCGCTTCGTACAGCAGACCACGGCTACGTCCTCCAGACCGGCGAGGTGGTCCACTCCGGGCCCGCCGCCGATCTGCTCGCCGATCCCAAGATCGTCGAGGCCTACCTCGGCGTGGAGCCCCAGCGCTGACCCTGGACCGGGCCCTCCCATCCCAGTCGAGTGTGCAGTACGTGCCGGGCTGGGACCGACGCGAGCTGCACACTCGACGAAAGGTCTGGGCGGCGCGTGCTGCACACCCGACGAGGAGGGGGATTCAGTGGGTGGCAGAGTTGCCCGCCCCGCGCAGCTCGGTGAGGGCGGCGCGGTAGGTCGCGAAGTCGCGTCCCTCACCCGGGCCGTTGACCTCGCGCCAGGCCACGCGGCCGTCCCGGTCGACGAGGAAGGTGGCTCGCAGCGGCGCACCTTGGTCCTCGTTGAAGACGCCGTAGCGACGGGTCACCTCGCCGTGCGGCCAGAAGTCACTGAGGAGTGGGAAGAAGTGCCCCTCGAGGTCCGCCCACGCCCGCAGGCTGTACATGGCATCGCAGGAGATCGTGAACACCTGCACGTCCCCGTCCTGGAAGTCCTCGAGACCGTCGCGAATCGCCCGCAGCTCACCGGTGCAGATCCCCGAGAAGGCGAACGGGTAGAAGACCACGGCCGAGAACTTGGCGCCCCGGACGGAGGACAGGGTGACGTCCACCCCGTGCTGGTCGGGGAGGGTGAAGTCCGGAGCCAGCTCGCCGACCCGCGGGGGGCCGACCTCTGGCTTCGGGCGGGCAGGCGTGCTCATGCCCGCCAGTGTGCCAGTCGGGCGGGCCCCAGTGTCAGCGGCGTGTCAACCGCCCGACTTGACTCAGCGGCGGGCGCCCTTGGGCGGCATGAGCCGGGCACCAGCCCATTCCGAGGCCACGTTGACCTGGCCACCGGTCGTCAGCCCGGCGGTGGACGCCGCTTCCTCGACGTCGCTCGCCTCGACGTGCCCCGGGCGGCCGGCCTTCGGGGTGAACAGCACGATGTAGCCCGCATCGAAGAGCTTCGTCAACGCATCGACGAGCAGGTCGACGAGGTCGTCATCCCCGTCCCGATACCAGATCACGACGCCGTCGGCGCCGTCGTTGAACTCCTCGTCCTCGAGATCACTGCCGACGACGTCCTCGATCGCGAACCGCAGGTCGTCGTCGACATCGTCGTCGTATCCGAACTCCTGGATGATCTGTCCGGGGGCGAATCCGAGCTTGGCGAGGGACGCCGCTCCCGCGGTCGTGCTCACAGTCACCGTTCCTTTCGTCGGGGGATGGGACCTGGTCTGCGATCGGGTGGAGCGGGGAAACGCGTGCTTTCGGTGCAGACCAAGTGCACCGGCTCCGACGCTATCGCGCAACCGGTGTCCAACGCCGCGCTTCCGGTCACCCGGGCTGATACACAGCTGCCCGGCATCGGCCGGGTTACCAGTCGACCCGGTGCCCGGGTAGCAGCCCCGGGTGTGACGACCACCACGGTTTGGGGGAGGATGGGGACAGCAGCGCTGCGACCAACCGGTCGTGACCGCGAGGCGACGAGAAAGGATCCACGATCGTGGTAGCCGAGGCCGGCCCCATCCTCAACGGCATTCCCAGTCAGCTCCCGGACATCGACCCCGAGGAGACCCAGGAGTGGCTCGAGTCCCTCGACGCGGTCCTCGACGAGAAGGGTCGGACCCGAGCGCGCTACGTCATGCTCAAGCTCATCGAGCGGGCGCGCGCCAAGCAGGTCGGAGTCCCGTCGCTGACTGCCACCGACTACATCAACACCATTCCGCCGGAGCTGGAGCCGTGGTTCCCCGGCGACGAGGAGGTCGAGCGCGAGTTCCGGCGCTACATCCGGTGGAACGCCGCCGTCCTGGTCCACCGGGCACAGCGGCCGGGCATCGGCGTCGGGGGCCACATCTCGACCTATGCGTCGGCGGCCACCCTCTACGAGGTGGGCTTCAACCACTTCTTCCGGGGCAAGGACCACCCCGGCGGCGGCGACCAGGTCTTCTTCCAAGGTCACGCCTCTCCCGGCATGTACGCGCGCTCCTTCCTCGAGGGGCAGCTGTCCGAGTCACAGCTCGACGGGTTCCGGCAGGAGAAGAGCCACATCGTCGACGGCAAGATCGTGGCCCTTCCGTCCTACCCGCACCCTCGGCTGATGCCGGACTACTGGGAGTTCCCCACCGTCTCCATGGGTCTCGGCCCGATGAACGCGATCTACCAGGCGCAGTTCAACAAGTACGTGCACAACCGGGGCCTTCGGGACACCAGCCAGCAGCACGTGTGGGGCTTCCTCGGCGACGGTGAGATGGACGAGCCGGAGTCGCGTGGCGCCCTGCAGATCGCGGCCATGGAGGAGCTCGACAACCTCACCTTCGTCATCAACTGCAACCTGCAGCGGCTCGATGGCCCGGTCCGCGGCAACGGCAAGATCATCCAGGAGCTCGAGTCCTTCTTCCGGGGCGCGGGCTGGAACGTCATCAAGGTCGTGTGGGGCCGCGGCTGGGACCCCCTGCTCGCGGCCGACCGCGACGGCGCACTCGTCAACATCATGAACCAGACGAACGATGGCGACTACCAGACGTTCCGTGCGAACGACGGCAAGTACGTCCGCGACCACTTCTTCGCGCGGGACCCGCGCACGCTCAAGATGGTGGAGAACTGGACGGACGACCAGGTCTGGTGGGACCTGAAGCGCGGCGGCCACGACTACCACAAGGTCTACGCGGCCTACCAGGCTGCGATCGCGCACACCGGTCAGCCGACGGTGATCCTCGCCAAGACGATCAAGGGCTACGGGCTCGGGTCCCATTTCGCTGGCCGCAACGCGACGCACCAGATGAAGAAGATGACCCTCGAGGACCTCAAGCAGTTCCGCGACTCGCTGCGCATCCCGATCACCGACGAGCAGCTCGAGTCGGATCCGTACCGCCCGCCCTACTACCACCCGGGTGCCGACCACCACACGGTCCGCTACGCCATCGACCGGAGGCAGAAGCTCGGCGGCACGCTTCCCCACCGCAAGGTCGACTTCGAGCCGATCAAGCTGCCCGGCGACGAGGCGTACGCCCAGGTCAAGAAGGGCTCGGGCAAGCAGGAGGTCGCCACGACGATGGCGTTCGTCAGGCTGCTCAAGGACCTGCTGCGCGACAAGGAGTTCGGCAAGCGGGTCGTGCCGATCATCCCCGACGAGGCGCGCACCTTCGGCATGGACGCGTTCTTCCCGACCATCAAGATCTACAACCCCCACGGGCAGAACTACACACCGGTCGACGCCGAACTGATGCTCGCCTACCGGGAGCACGAGCAGGGCCAGATCCTGCACCTGGGCATCAACGAGGGTGGGTCCGCCGCCGCGTTCATCGCGGCGGGCACGTCCTACGCGACCCACGGGCTGCCGATGATCCCCGTCTACGTCTTCTACTCGATGTTCGGCTTCCAGCGCACCGGTGACGGCCTGTGGGCGGCTGCCGACCAGATGACCCGCGGCTTCCTCATCGGCGCGACCGCTGGGCGCACGACCCTGACCGGTGAGGGGCTGCAACACGCCGATGGGCACAGCCCACTGCTCGCCTCGAGCAACCCGGCGGTCGTCCACTACGACCCGGCCTACGGGTACGAGATCGCGCACATCGTCCAGGACGGGCTCCGCCGGATGTACGGGGAGGGCCAGTCGGGCGACGCGGCCAACCTCATCTACTACCTGACCGTGTACAACGAGCCGATCGTCCAGCCGGTGGAGCCGGACAACGTCGACGTCGAGGGCATCCTCAAGGGGATGTACAAGCTGTCCACAGCACAGACCGAGGGCTGGCAGCACACCCCGGCGCGCGCGCAGCTGCTCGCCTCCGGCGTCGGCGTGCCGTGGGCGCTCGAGGCGCAACAGCTGCTCGCCGATGACTGGGGTGTCGCGGCCGACGTGTGGTCCGTGACGTCCTGGAACGAGCTGCGCCGGGACGGGCTGGCGGCTGACGAGCAGGCCTTCCTCCGTCCCGACGAGGAGCGTCGCGTGCCCTGGGTGACCCAGTGCCTCGAGGACGCAGAGGGCCCGGTCATCGCCGTCTCCGACTACATGCGAGCCGTCCAGGACCAGATCCGCGAGTGGGTTCCCGGCACCTATGCCTCGCTCGGCGCCGACGGCTTCGGGTTCTCGGACACCCGGCCGGCCGCTCGCCGCTTCTTCCACATCGACGGCCCCTCGATGGCGGTCCGCGCCCTCCAGCTGCTCGCCGCGGAGGGCAGGGTCGAGGCCGACGTCCCCAAGCAGGCGGCGGAGCGCTACCGCCTCGACGACGTCACGGCCGGCACGTCCGGCAACGCCGGCGGCGAGTCGTAACAGCCGGCAGACCTGCTGAGCCCGCTCCCGGCTGGGAGCGGGCTCAGCGGCATACGGCCTCTTGGATAACTATGCGTTGCTATGCATATACTTGCAGCCGTGTCCAAGGTATTGACGTCCCTCCCTGTCGGTGAACGAGTCGGGATCGCCTTCTCCGGCGGCCTCGACACCTCGGTGGCGGTCGCATGGATGCGCGAGAAGGGCGCCGTCCCGTGCACGTACACCGCGGACCTCGGACAGTACGACGAGCCGGACATCGGCTCCGTCCCCGGCCGCGCCGGGCAGTACGGCGCGGAGATCTCACGCCTCGTCGACTGCAAGACGGCGCTCGTCGAGGAGGGACTGTCGGCGATCGCGTGCGGCGCCTTCCACATCCGCAGCGGCGGCAGGACCTACTTCAACACCACTCCCCTGGGCCGTGTCGTCACCGGGACGCTGCTCGTGCGAGCCATGCATGAGGACGCCGTGTCCATCTGGGGTGACGGGTCCACGTTCAAGGGCAACGACATCGAGCGGTTCTACCGCTACGGCCTCATGGCCAACCCCGAGCTGCGCATCTACAAGCCGTGGCTGGACGCGGACTTCGTCAGCGAGCTCGGTGGTCGCCAGGAGATGTCCGAGTGGCTGACGGCGCGTGAGCTGCCCTATCGGGCCAGCGCGGAGAAGGCCTACTCGACCGACGCGAACATCTGGGGCGCCACCCACGAGGCGAAGACGCTCGAGTACCTCGACGAGTCGATGGAGATCGTTGAGCCGATCATGGGCTCGCGGTTCTGGGACCCGTCCGTCGAGATCGAGACCGAGGACGTCACGGTCCGATGGGAGCAGGGCCGGCCCGTCGCCGTCAACGGCGTGGCATACCAGGACCCCGTCGCACTCGTCATGGCGGCGAACACGATCGGTGGCCGCCACGGTCTGGGCATGAGCGACCAGATCGAGAACCGGATCATCGAGGCGAAGTCCCGGGGCATCTACGAGGCTCCCGCGATGGCCCTGCTGCACCTGACGTACGAGCGCCTGCTCAACGCGATCCACAACGAGGACACGATCGCCAACTACCAGGCTGAGGGGCGGCGGCTCGGGCGGCTGCTGTACGAGGGGCGTTGGCTCGACCCGCAGAGCCTGATGATCCGGGAGTCGATCCAGCGATGGGTCGCCTCTGCCGTCACGGGAGAGGTCACCGTCCGGCTCCGGCGCGGGGAGGATTGGTCGATCGTCGACACGACCGGCCCCGCCTTCAGCTACCACCCCGAGAAGCTGTCGATGGAGCGGACCGAGGACGCCGCCTTCGGCCCCGTCGACCGCATCGGTCAGCTGACGATGCGCAACCTCGACATCGCCGACTCCCGCGCCAAGCTTGAGCTGTATGCCGCTCAGGGCCTTTTGGGCGAACGGTCGGCTCAGTTGGTCGGCGAGCTCTCCCCCGGTGGCGCCGTGGCGATCTCGGCCAACCCGGCCGCGGTCGACGTGGACGCCCAGGACGACGCGCTGGACCGTGCCGCGATGGAGTTCGGCACGGACTGACTGGCTGGTTGGCCCCAAGCGTGGGTCATCCCAGCGGGCGCCGGTTGGGGACCCCGGTCCCGATCTGGCGGGAAAGCGCGGCCGGTGCCCGCCAAACGCGGGCCCCGGTCCCGATCTGGCGCGATGCATGGCGGCCACGCCGACGTCCGCCTGGTCCGTGAACAGACCGTCGATGCCGGTCTCGAGGAAGGTGACCTGCTCCTCGAGGGCCCGCCCGAACGCCGTCGGGTCGGCCCCGGTGCGTAGCTCCGCGGGCAGGAACGTGTTCTCGGCGCGGAAGGTCCACGGGTGGACCTTGAGCCCTGCGGCGTGGGCGTCGGCGACGAGGCCGGTCGGGCTGCCCAGGGTCCCGTCGCTGTTGCGCGGGATCACGAGCGACTTCTCCGGGCCGATGCCGTTGATCGTCTTGCCGAGCTCGAGGAGGCTGTCCCGCTGGATGAGGTCGCGGTAGGTGCGCGGGTCGCCCTTCGCGACGAGATCGTAGGGCGCTCCGCTGGTCACCAGGAAGACGAGCGGCGCGCGGATCCCGTGCTCGTCGCGCAGCTCGAAGAGGTTGGACAGCTCGAACGACTGGATGAAGATCGGCGCGTTCCGCCGGTCGAGGTGGTGCCGGCGCACGGCGTCGGCGACCTTAGCCTCGAGGTCGAGGCCGGCCTCGTCGAAGAATGTCGGGTGCTTCGTCTCCGGGTAGACGCCGATGTCTCGCCGCAGCTCCTTGCTCAGCCGCTCGCGCAGCTCGAGGACCTCGTCGAACGTGGGCACCTCGAACCTGTCGTCCCACATGGTGCTCTCCTGCCGGACCTGCGGCAGTCGCTCCTTGGCACGCAGCGTCTTCAGCTCGGCCAGGGTGAAGTCGGTCGTGAACCACCCGGTCACGGGGCGACCGTCGATGGATTTGGTGGTCCGCCGGGAGGCGAACTCGGGACGCTCGGCGACATCAGTCGTCTCGGAGATCTCGGGCTCGTGGCGAGCGACGAGGACGCCATCCTTGGTCGAGACCAGGTCCGGCTCGATGAAGTCGGCCCCCATGCGTGCTGCGAGCTCGTACGCGGCCAAGGTGTGCTCGGGACGGTAGCCGGACGCGCCGCGGTGCGCGACGACGAGCGGCTCGACCGCCTGCCGCTTCGGCTGGTCCGTCGTCGTGGCGGTGCTCGGCGGAGCGGCCGTGCCGACGGTCAGGGCGGTGGGGGCAACGGCTGCGACGAGGGCCTCCGCGGTGAGGACTGGGCTGAGTCGCTCCATGGGCCCAATTCACCCGGGGCTGCGCAACGACCACGCGGCGGTTCTCCGGCCGGCTGGTGACATGTCGGTGAAGTGTGTGGTGCCCGGCGCGCCGCGCCATCGCGTCCGATATGGGCAGGTATGTTCGCGCGGGTGGACTCGATGACCGCGAAGGTGCACGTCACCCGGCAGTACGAGCGAACGGACCAGCTCGTGACCCGCGCCGGGGTCTGGGGGCCGGGTCCCGACGGTGTCACACCCGTGGACGTGCTGTTGACCGCCGTCGTCTCGGCCCGCCCACGAGAGATCCTCGAGATCGGTTGTGGGACAGGTCAGTTCGCCAAGTCCGTCATGGACGCCATGCCGGAGTGCGACTACCTCGCGACCGACCAGTCAGAGGCCATGGTCGCCGCGACCAAACGCCTTGGCGTTGCGGCACGGCAGGCCGACGCCACGCAGCTGCCCTTCATGGCCGAGACGTTCGATGGCGTCGTCGCAGCGTGGGTGCTCTACCACGTGCCGGACCTCGACCGCGCCGTTCGAGAGGCGCGCCGCGTCCTCCGGCCCGGCGGACAGCTCGCCGTCGCGACCAACGGCGACCGCCACCTGGCCGAACTGCTGTGTGAGGCCGGCGGCGAGCCCCTCGTGACGCAGTTCTCCTCCGAGAACGCGGCGGAGGCGCTGCGACGTCACTTCCGGCGCGTGACCCAGCGCGACATCGAGACTCGCGCGACCTTCCCCGACCATCCCTCTGCGGTCGCCTGTCTCGGGACGTTCTCCGAGGAGCTGGCCGCAGGGCTCCCCTGGTTCGACGGACCTCGGCAGTACGTGGGCGCCACCTCCATCCTCACCGCACGGTGACCGGGTTTGTTCGCCGCATACAAAGCACCGCGCCGCTCTCGATCGAGTGAACAACGTCCGGGCCGACAGCTGTTCACTGGATCGGGGTAGGACGGCGGTGGTCGGACCCGGTCGTAGGCTGACGTCGTGACTGCAGCCGACCGGCGCCGACCGAGCAGTGCGACCTCCCGCGCCGTCGATCGCAGCGCCGGTGGACTCGCGACACTCGCCGCTCGCCGCATGGAGGAGAAGCTCGCCTGGTATCGCGAGCTCCCAGCAGCCGAGCGGTCCCAGGTCGGGCTCGTCGCCCAGGCCGGCATCTCGGAGTTCATCGCCTGGTTCAGGGGCAACGAGGACAGTGCTCCCTCAGCGATCTCGATCTTCGCCAACGCGCCGCAGGAGCTGACCCGCACGGTGAGCCTGCGACACACCCTGGACCTCGTTCGGACCGTCGTCGAGGTCGTGGAGTCCCGCGTCGAGAGCCTGGCCGGCCCTGGGGACGAGCAGCTGCTGCGCGAGTCGGTGCTGCGGTTCAGTCGCGAGATCGCCTTCGCCGCGGCGGAGGTCTATGCCGGCGCAGCCGAGGCGCGCGGGGCCTGGGACGCGCGCCTCGAGTCCCTCGTCGTGGACGCCGTGCTCCGGGGCGAGGCAGACGACTCGATGCAGTCCCGGGCTGCCGCGCTCGGCTGGGAGGAGGTCGGGCACGTCACGGTCGTCGTCGGAACCACTCCCGTGACCGATGGTGGGGCTGCCGCGTCGGTCGACGCCCTGCGACGGGCCGTGCGACACGAGGGCGGCGAGGCGCTGGCCATCGTGCAGCGCACCCGGCTCATCGCGATCCTCGGAGGCACCGAGGACCCCTTGGCCGTCGTCGCGTCGGTGTCGGACCGCTTCGGGGAGGGCCCGATCGTGGTGGGGCCGACCGTCCCCCATCTCTTCGCCGCGGGCCGGTCGGCGCGGGCGGCGTTGAGCGGACTCTCCGCCGCCCCCGCCTGGCCCGGTGCGCCGCGGATCGTGGAGTCGCACGCCCTGCTCCCGGAGCGCGCCCTGGCCGGCGACGTCCCGGCGCAGCGCCGGCTCGTGGACCAGATCCACCGACCCCTCGCCCGGTCGGCGCAGCGCACGCTCCTCGCCACGGCCGAGGCCTATCTCGAGAGCGGTCGCTCCCTCGAGGCGACGTCCCGGGCCCTGTTCATCCACCCCAACACGGTCCGCTACCGGCTCGGCCGGATCGAGGACCTGACCCATTTCGACCTGACGCAACCGCGTGACGCCTGGGCTGCGCGGATCGCCCTGGCCCTCGGCAGGCTCTCGGACGCGGATCGCGCCATCCGCACGAGCCCGCGGCCGCAGTTGGAGGAAACCTCCAAACCCGACCGATCGAGTTCGTGACATTCGGAGTCTCCATTCGGGCCCTCGATCAGGGAGGCTGGACTGGTGCTAGCGATCGTGTGCCCCGGACAGGGCTCCCAGTCCCCCGGCTTCCTCACCCCCTGGCTCGAGGTCGACGGGGTGCGCGACCAGCTCGTCCGCCTTTCCGATTCGACCGGCATCGACCTCGTCGCCCATGGCACGACCTCGGATGCCGAGACCATCAAGGACACCGCGATCGCCCAGCCCCTCATCGTGGGCGCCGGGCTGATCTCGCTCCCTCCCCTGCTCGGCGATGCCACCACCACCATGGACGGCGTCGGCCTCGTGGCGGGCCACTCGGTCGGCGAGATCACCGCCTCGGCCGCGGCGGGTGTCCTCGACGCGGGTGACGCGGTCGTCTTCGTCCGTGAGCGCGGTCGAGCCATGGCCACCGCCAGTGCCGCAACCCCGACCGGCATGGCCGCGGTCCTCGGCGGAGACCCGGACGACGTGCTCGCCACCCTCGAACGCCACGGCCTCACCCCGGCCAACGTCAACGGCGCCGGGCAGACCGTCGCGGCCGGCACCCTCGAGCAGCTCGAAACCCTCAAGGCCGATCCGCCAGCCAAGGCCCGCGTCATCCCGCTCCAGGTCGCCGGGGCGTTCCACACCCACCACATGGCGCCCGCAGTCAGCGTCCTCGAGGAGCTGGCCGGGACCATGCAGACCCAGGTCCCGTCGGTCACGCTCCTCTCCAACGCGGACGGACGGGCCGTCACTGACGGCCGCGAGGTCCTCGACCGCCTCGTGCGCCAGGTGAGCAACCCGGTCCGCTGGGACCTGTGCATGGAGACGATGCTGGAGCTCGACGTCACCGGCCTCATCGAGCTGCCCCCGGCAGGGACCCTCGTCGGGCTGGCCAAGCGCGCCATGAAGGGCGTCGAGACGCTCGCCCTCAAGACCCCGGACGACCTCGAGGCCGCCCAACGCATGATCTCGGCGCATGCGGGCACCGCCACGACGTACGCCGCCACCCCTTCCGCACGAGTCGACGACGAGTGAGGCTTTTCCTGTGACTTCATCCACCACCACCCCCCAGCCCAAGGGCACCGGCGCGATCATCGATCGCGGTGGCCAACGCCACTCCCGCATCGTCGGGGTCGGCGCCTATCGGCCGGCTCGGGTCGTCACCAACGCCGAGATCGTGGACAAGATCGACTCGAGCGACGAGTGGATCCGTGAGCGTTCCGGCATCGTGAGCCGGCACTGGGCGGCCGATGACGAGAGCGTCATCGACATGGCCGAGCACGCGGCCCGGCAGGCCCTCGACCACGCCGGCATCTCGCCCGACCAGCTCGGCTTCGTCCTCATGGCGACCGTGACCCACCCTTACCAGACGCCCGCCGCCGCACCGGAGCTCGCCGCCAGACTTGGCTCGACCGCCCCGGCGATGGACATCTCGGCCGCGTGCGCGGGCTACTGCTACGGCGTTGCGACCGCCAGCGACATGGTCAAGGGTGGGTCGGCCGACTACGTCCTCGTCATCGGCGTCGAGAAGCTCACCGACTTCACCGACCCCTACGACCGTGGCACGGCCTTCATCTTCGGCGACGGTGCCGGCGCAGCCATCATCGGCCCATCGGACACCCCCGGGATCGGCCCGACGGTCTGGGGCTCCGACGGGGGCCAGCGCGACGTCATCTCGAACCGGCACTCATGGCTGGAGGTCCGCGACCGCCTGGGCGACGGCAGCGCCGAGGCCGCCCTGGCCGATCCGACCGAGTCCGCCACGGTGGAGGACCCGTCCAGGAAGGGCTGGCCGATGCTGACCATGGCCGGCCAGAGCGTCTTCCGCTGGGCGGTCTGGGGCATGGCTCCCATCGCGCAGCAGGCGATCGACCGGGCGGGCATCAAGGCGGACGACCTCGACGCCTTCATCCCGCACCAGGCCAACATCCGGATCGTCGACGCCATGGTCAAGCAGCTCAAGCTGCCGCCGGACATCCCCGTCGCGCGCGACATCGTCACGACGGCCAACACCTCGGCAGCCTCGATCCCGATCGCCACGACCCGGATGCTCGCAGAGGGCGAGATCCCCAGTGGCGGCCTCGCGCTGCAGATCGGCTTCGGGGCAGGCTTGGTCTACGCGGCCCAGGTCATCGTCCTCCCCTGAGGACTCGTCGTTTCCCGCTTGTCCCGACGGGTAATCGGGGCCACATCATCAAGTGACCACCATCACGTGACCACCAAAAGGAGCAAACAGATGGCTCAGTCCGAGCAGGAGATCCTCGAAGGTCTCGCCGACATCGTCAACGAGGAGACCGGCCTCGACACCGCGTCGGTGGAGCTGGACAAGTCCTTCACCGAGGACCTCGACATCGACTCCCTCTCGATGATGACGATCGTCGTCAACGCGGAGGAGAAGTTCGGCGTCCGCATCCCCGACAACGAGGTCAAGAACCTCAAGACGGTCCGCGACGCCGTCAGCTTCATCGGCAGCGCCCAGGGCTGAGCGACCCTCCTTGAAAACCCGCACGGCTGGGTCCCGCCGAGTGGCACGGACCCAGCCCAGCGGCATACGGAATCTCAAGAACGCACGAACCACCCGACTTCACCTGACGAGGAGCACCTCACCATGACGTCCAACCGACGCGTCGTCGTCACCGGCCTGGGCGCCACGACGCCCGTGGGCGGCACCGCCCCTGAGACGTGGGAAGCCATTCTCGCCGGACGCTCCGGAGCCCGCACGATGGACTTCGACTGGGTGGCCAAATATGAGCTGCCCGTGACCTTCGCCGCCACGATCGCGACGAAGCCCTCCGAGGTCCTCGCCAAGGTCGAGACCAGGCGCCTCGACCCCTCCAGCCAGTACGCCCTCATCGCGGCCCGGGAAGCCTGGGCCGACGCCGGCAAACCCGAGGTCGAGCCCGAGCGGCTCGGCACCGTGATCGGGTCCGGCATCGGTGGCGTCTGGACGTTGCTCGACCAGTGGGACACCCTGCGGGAGAAGGGTCCGCGACGGGTCTACCCGCTCGCCGTCCCGATGCTCATGCCCAACGGGCCGTCGGCCGCGGTCTCGCTCGAGCTGGGCGCCCGCGCCGGCGTCCACACGCTCGTCAGCGCGTGCTCGTCCGGAGCGGAGAGCATGGGCTACGCGATCGACATGATCCGCAATGGTCGCGCCGACGTCGTCGTCGCGGGCGGCACGGAGGCGGCGGTGCACGCGTTGCCGATCGCCGGTTTCGCCGCCATGCAGGCCCTGTCGACCCGCAACGACGAGCCCGAGAAGGCGTCCCGACCCTACGACACCGACCGCGACGGCTTTGTCCTCGGTGAGGGCGCCGCCGTCATCGTCCTCGAGTCCGAGGAGTACGCCCGGGCTCGTGGCGCGAAGATCTACGCGGAGCTGGCCTCCGTCGGCCTGTCCGCCGACGCCCATCACATCACCGCCCCCGAGCCGCAAGGGTCCGGCGCGGCGCGCGCCATGGTCTCCGCGGTGGAGGGAGCCGGCCTGTCGCTCGGCGACATCATCCACATCAACGTGCACGCCACGTCGACCCCTGTCGGTGACGTCGCCGAGTACAACGCGATCAAGCGCGCCTTCGGCGACCAGACCGAGGACATCGCGGTCACCGCGACGAAGTCCATGACCGGTCACCTCCTTGGTGCTGCCGGGGCGCTCGAGGCCGTGCTGACGATCCTCGCCATCCACCACCGCACCGTGCCGGCGACGATCAACCTCGACAACCAGGACCCCGAGATCCCGCTCAACGTCGTCACGGGCGAGCACCTCACGCTCCCCAAGGGCGACGTGGCGGCGCTGAACAACTCATTCGGCTTCGGCGGTCACAACGTGGCCCTCGCCATCACGAGCGTCTGACGACGCAACCAAACATGGACGTATGCCGCTGAGCTGGCTCCCAGCCCAGCGGCATACGTCTTGTTCCTCCGCAGTCTCCGATCACGACCCACCACAACGTCGCCCCGGCGAACCCCCGGCGCGCTCAGACGACACCGTCAGGCGGTCCTCGGCTGGTCGTGCGGCGACGGGCGGACGTTGCCCGGCAGCTCGGTCGTGACTCGCCCCTTGGCCAGCAGTTCTCCACCCCAGACACCCCACTCGCCACGCTCCTCCGCGATCGCGAGACAGGACCGGACCAGCGGACAACCGCGGCAGACCGCCTTGGCCAGCGCTGCTTCCGACTCCGTCGCGGGCCAGAACAGCTCCGGGTCCTCCTCGGTGCACGGCGGCGTCACGTCGCCGAGCTCGAACGGGTGGCGCGTCGCCGCGGCGAACGCCTTGGAGTCGAACAGGTCCCGGCCGAGCCGCCGCGGGTGCGCCCCTTCCGCAGCACGCGGTGCGGTCCTGAGGTGCAGGCGGTTCCTGGTCATGCGACGAGCTCCTTTCCGGGTCGCGTTCGGGTGTTGGGTGCGGCCATGCTCGGCACGCGCGAATCGGCTCGGGCGAAGCGGAGCTGCACCCGGGTCGGGACGTAGGCCTGCCACCGCAGCGGCATGCCGGCCTCGTCCGGGGTCTGGTTGCCCTTGTGGGCGTTGCAGTCATCGCACGCTGCCACGGCGTTGAGCCACGAGGTGGCGCCGCCGCGGGACCGAGGCAGGACGTGGTCCATCGTGGTGGCGTTGAACCTGCCGCAGTAGGCGCACTGGCCCTTGTCCCGGAGCAGGACGCCCTCGCGCGAGTAGGTCGCCCGGGTCCGGGAGTAGAGCCACTTCATCTCGACGTAGCGCACGAGCCGCACGACGAGGGGCACCTGGTACGGACCGAACGTCTCGGACTCGTGCACCTCCACCGGCGTGGCGATCCCGCGCCAGATCATCTTCACCGCGTGCCGCACGGACACCCGGTGCAGGAGCGTCTCGTCGGCGTTCCACACCTCGACCAGCGTCATCGCCGCAACCTCCTTCCTGTCTCGTGTGGCGACACGAGAAGAGCCGCCGACCGGGGATCCCGGCGGCGGCTCCTGTCAGAGCGCTGGCGGCTCATGCTGGACAGGCTTCGCGGTCGGGACGACGACGGGTGTCGCACAGGGGCTTCCGACGCCAGGGCTGGGCGAGGCTCGGGGAGACCCGTGCGACATCGCGGCGTTCGCGATTCGCCTGCGAGGTGAAAGCCGTTCCCATGACATGCCTTCCAAGAAACATTCCGAGGGGCGGCGCCGCCCGAGCGCGGCCCCGCACCGGACAAGCGTCGCACGTGGACGTTGTTGTCTCACCCTGGTTTCCACAAACGGATCGGGGCCCGGACGCACGAACCGTCCGGGCCCCGGGGAAGCCCACTCGCGGCGCTGGAGACTGGCGCCGGAGTGGGAGCCGTCAGCCGACCTTGTGCAGCCACCTCACGGGAGCGCCCTCGCCTGCGTAGCGGAACGGCTCGAGCTCGTCGTCCCACGGGACTCCGAGCAGCAGGTCGATCTCCTCCTGCAGCGCCTCCGCGTCGCCGCGGCCGCGGATCATCGCGTCGCGGAGGCGGTCCTCGTGGATGACCGCGTCGCCACTGACGCTCGTCATCGTGTGGTGGATCCCCAGGCTCGGCGTGAAGGACCATCTCGACCCGTCTGAGACGGCGGTCGGGTCCTCGGTCACCTCGTAGCGCAGGCCTTCCCAGCCGCGGAGGGCACTCGCCAACTCGGCGCCAGTTCCCACCGCGCCTGTCCAGGACAGTTCCGTGCGTACCGTGCGGGGCAGGATGGGCTGCACGATCCAGTCGAGCGAGATCCGCCGGTCGAGGACGGCCTCGATCGCCCACACGATGTGGGGGCACAGTGCCGTCGGGGCACCGTGGATGAACACCACCCCGCGCGTGGTGTGGCGCGGGGAGCGCGACATCGCGACAGACATCCTGACCTCCTCACGTGCAAGGGACGTCTTCCCCAACGACCTCGCGCGTGTCGGTCAGCTCGTGCTGTCGGACTCAGATGAAGTTGTATGCCGCTGGGCTCACTTGCGTGAGCCCGGTGACCATTGTGCACCACAAGACCCATGCGTACCAGCAATTCGCGGCATTCCGGTGTGGATCAGGGCGTCATGCGTCGTTCGGGACGCCGGGAAACAGGTAGATCTCTCCGTCGCGGATCTCGAGCTTGTGGCTGGCCACTGGCTTGGTCGCCGGGAGGCACAACACCTCACCGGTGCGCAGGCAGAAGCGGCTCGCGTGGAGTGGGCACTCCACCTCGCCGGCCTCGATCCATCCCTCGGCGAGAGAGGCGTCCTCGTGCGAGCACGTGTCATCGAGGGCGTAGTAGCTGCCGTCGTCATCGCGGAAGAGCGAGATGGGCTCCTCCGTCCGCGTCAGGTCCTCGGGCAGGACGAGCGCTTCGCCCGGCTCGACGTCCTCGACCGCGGCGACGCGGATCCCCTCAGCCATGCTGCTCCTCACATTGCGTTCCCGGTCGAGCCTAGGACGTCGAGGAGAAGCGGCCGCCCCCGGGGTGGGTAGACTCGCTGCGCCCACGATGCAGTCGTGGCGTCCGGGGCAGTAGCTCAGCCGGTTAGAGCAGCGGACTCATAATCCGTCGGTCCAGGGTTCAAGCCCCTGCTGCCCCACCCACTTTCGCGCCGTCGACAGCTGCCGGCAACGCGTGCCTGACGCGACCTGTGGCCCGGACACCTCTCGACCCAGCGGATCAGGCGGGGAAGGGATGCGGGCCGAAGCGACCCCACGCGACGAAGATGGCCAGCGCGAGATACACGAGGTCGGGCACCACCGTGGCCCGCTCCCCGCGGCGGAGGCGCATCGTTGCCGCTCCGACGAACAACAGCGCCACACAGCTGGCGGTGACCGGCACGAGGCCGGGCGCGATGCCCAGCGCAGCAGGCAGGATCAGTCCGGCTGCGGCGAGCAGCTCGAGGGCCGCGATGGCCCGGAGCGCGCCCGGACTGAAGTCGAGCACCCACTCGGCGGCATGGCCCGCCGAGGCGATTCGCTCCTTGGGCACGAAGGCCTTGGACGTGCTGACGAGAAGGACGGCGGCAAGCAGTCCGGCAACGATCCACAGGGCGAGGTTCATGGTTCTCCTTGGTTGGGATTGGTTTCGGTGGCCAGAGCTCTGACCACCATGAGGACGAGGCCGGCCGCCGTGGTGTGACAGCGGGACCGGCGTGACTGTCACAGCGAGGCCGGCTCCCCGTCTCAAGGCGGATCAGGTGGACCCGGTTGAACCCGCGTCACGACAACTCGTGGAAGTTCGGCTGGGTCAACAGCTACCCCCGCGGCAAGGGCGGTACGCGCTGGAACGACCGCACGTGCCAGAGCTACAGCCGGGGCAGGACAGCCGGGGCAGGCCGGTTGCAGCCCGATGCCCACACCGACACCTTCTTCGGCCGCGCCAGGTGAGGACTCGACGCTCCCGCCCTGGCCGCCCTGATCGTATTGCTCCTCGCGCTCGTGGGCGTTGCCTTGGGGCTCGACGAGCCTTGCGTCGCCGCCAACGTCCCGGATGAGCAAAACGGGTGATCCCGCCTCGTGTGGCGGTCACAATGGCAACGTGGCTGCTACGGCGCATGACGCCCTCTCGTCGCCGCACCAACCGCCGCCCGAGTCGAGGTGGGTGGATCTGGACGGGCCGGTCCACTATGTCGACTACGGAGGTCCGGAGGACGGGCCGCTGCTCCTGCTCGTGCACGGACTCGGCGGTTCAGTGCTCAACTGGGCTGCCACCGCGCCGGCGCTTGCCGAGACGTGTCGCGTGATGGCGATCGACCTCGTCGGCTTCGGTCGCACACAGACGCTCGGGCGGTCACCGTGCATCGCCGACAACCTCGCCCTCCTGGCCCGTTTCATCGACGAGGCCATCGGGCACCCGGTCATCGTCGTCGGAAACTCCATGGGGGGCCTGCTGGCACTGCTCCTCGCGGACCTACGTCCGGATCTCGTGTCCGGTTTGGTTCTCGTAGACCCAGCAGTCCCGGTCGGGCCCATGGCGCGCCCGGACCCCCTCGTCACGCTCATGTTCGGCGCTTACGCCGTCCCGGCTGTTGCCCGGGTGTTCATGTCTCGTCGGCGCAGCCTGGTATCCGCCGAGGCGCAGGCGATGGCAGTGCTTCGGCTCTGCTGTGTCGACACGCGGCGAGTGCCAAAGGACGTTGTCCAGCAGCACCTGCTGTTGGCTCGGGAGCGGCAGGACCTCCCCGACGTCGACGCCGAGCTTGTCGTCGCGGGTCGCTCTCTGGTTCTCGTACTGGCCCGGCGCCGGTGGCTCTACGCAGTGATGGGCCGGATCAGCGCGCCCGTACTCCTGCTCCACGGGTCGCGAGACCGACTCGTGCCCATCGCCGCGGCGAGGACCGTGGCACGGCGGAACCCGACGTGGCGGTTCGAGGTCGCCAAGGACGTTGGCCACGTGCCCCAGCTCGAGGTGCCCCGGTGGACCATAGGCCGCATCGGCGAGTGGCTCCGCTCCGAGGGTGCGATCGCGGTCCTCGGTGCGCGCCCTGAGCTCACGCCCTAGCTTCGTGCCGCCTCAGTAGTCCGTGAACCACCTCGTGCGTAGATCGCCTCGATGTCGCCGGCGTACCGCTCCATGACCACCTGACGCTTCACCTTGAGGGTCGGAGTGAGCAGGCCTCCGTCCACGGTGAAGTCCTCCGCGAGGACGGCGAACTGCTTGATTGCCTCGGCGTTGGACACCGCCTTGTTGGCGTCGTCGACCGCCGACTGCAGCTCGGCGAGCAGGGCCGGGTCCTCGCGCAGCTGCTCGGGCGCTGCCTCCTCGGTCCGCCCGTGCTGGGCTTGCCACTGGGGTAGCACCTCGGTGTCGATCGTCAGCAGGGCCGCGACGTACGGACGGCGGTCGCCGACGACAATGCACTGGCTGAGCAGCCAGTTGGCTCTTAGCCGGTCCTCCAGGACGGCGGGGGCAACGTTCTTGCCGCCCGCGGTCACGATGAGGTCCTTCTTGCGTCCGGTGATCGTCAGGTAGCCCTCCTCGTCCAGTGAACCGAGGTCACCGCTGCGGAACCAGCCAACCTCGTCGAAGGCCTGCCGCGTCGCCTCCTCGTTGCGCCAGTACTCCCGGAACACGGTCCCACCCTTGAGGAGCACCTCTCCGTCATCCGCGATCCGGACGGCGCAGCCAGGCACGGGTCGGCCGACTGTCCCGATTCGCTGCTGGCCCGGCACGTTCAGGGTGACGCCGGCACACGTCTCGGTCAAGCCGTAGCCCTCGAGCGGATTGACGCCGATACCGCGGAAGAAGTGGCCCAGCCGAGCTCCGAGAGGCGCTCCACCGCTGACGATGTAAGCGACCTCCCCGCCGAGGGCGGCTCTCAGCTTGCCATAGACTAGGCGGTCGAACACGGCGTGGCGAAGTCGCAGGAGCAGGCTGGGCCCGCCGCGATCCAGGGACTCGCTGTACTCCCGGGCCGTGGTGTCTGCGAGGCCGAAGATCCAGCCCTTGCCCTCCGACGCGGCCTTCTGCTTGGCGGTGTTGTAGATCTTCTCGAAGACGTACGGCACGGCCAGGACGGCGGACGGCTTGAAGTCCTTGATGAGGGTGACAGCCTTCTTGGCATCACTGCTGTGCGCCAGGTGCACGCGGTTGTGCACAGCAGCCAGCTGGATGACGCGAGCGAGGATGTGAGCGACCGGGATGAAGAGCAGCGTCTTGCTCTGGTCGTTGAAGACCAGCTCGGTGACGTTCCTGGCGGCGACGACGTTGCGGACCTCGTACAGGAGGTTGGCGTGGGTGATGACGCAGCCCTTGGGCCGTCCGGTCGTCCCGGAGGTGTAGATGATGGTGGCCAGCGAGTCGCTCCGTCGCGACGTGCGTCGGCTCTCAACCTCCTCTGGAGCGATGTCACGGCCGGACGCGGCAAGCGCCTCGAGGGCGCCGGCGTCGAAGATCCACACGGTTCGCACGTCGGCCGCACCGTCGCGAACGGACTGGACGGTCGCGGCCAGCTCGGCATTGGCGACGAAGATCCCGACGGCACCAGAGTCACGCAGGATCCAGTCGACCTGTTCTGCTGAGGAGGTCTCGTAAATGGGCACGGTCACGCCACCGGCCATCCAGATAGCGAAGTCGGAGAGCATCCACTCGAAACTCGTTCCCGCCATGATCGCGACACGGTCGCCCGGTGCGAGGCCCCAGGCCATGAGACCCGCCGCGACATCGGTCACCTGGGTGGCGAGCTGCGCATGTGTGACCGGCACCCAGGCACCATCGACAAGGCGCGAGTAGCCGACCTCCGACCCGTGTTGTCGTGCATTGATGAAGACGTCGTCGGTGAGGGTCTCGTCTGGTTCAGGTGTGTAGCGGGTGGGCTCAGAGAGTTCATGCATGACGCACCTCGGAGAATGTAGGAGGAGTGTTTGCGGGAGGTGTTGAGAGCGCGATCAGCTCGGTGATCGCCTGCTGGATGCCGTCCGACAGCACGTGGAGGTCGCGGACGGAGTCGTGGTCCCCGGTGATCCCCCATGCCAGCCCACCGGCATACGATGCGACGCCGATCGTGATCCGCAGGTCGACCCCGAGGGGGATGTAGGGGTACAACTCGGTCATTCGCCGGCCCAACAGGTAGAGCGGCTGCTGCGGCCCGGGGACGTTCGTGGTCACGGTGCTGAAGATTCGTTGCGGGCTGTGCGCCCACGTCTTGACGCCCAGGGCGAAGAGGCTGCCCGGCACCAGATCAGCAGCCCCCAACAGAGCATCCACGCCAAGAGCCGTCCCGCTGTTCTTCAGGGCCACGAGTTGCGCCGTGACGGCATGGAGCCGATCGAGCGGATCATCGAGTCCCACTGGAAGGTCTGCGAACACCGCCGACACCCGGTTTCCCAACCGCCCGCGCTCATCGAGGTGACGTGTCGAGACAGGGACCATCGTGCGCAGCGTCCGCCCATCGACCCGTTGGCCTCGGGACTGCAGCCAGGTGCGGAAGCCGCCCGTGATGGCTGACAGCACGACATCGTTGACCGTCCCGCCATGGCGGTTCTTCACCTCCTTGACGGCGTCGAGGTCGACGCGACCCCATTCCCAGTCCCTGCGAGGCCCCAGCGGACCGTTGAGACCCTGCTCAAGGTGGGTCAGCTGCTCGCCGAAGCGCGCCATGCCCAGGACCTCCGCCATGCTCTCGGGCATGGCCTTCGGGCGCAGGGCGCGCGCCACGCTCTGGACGGTCCGGACCGGGGAGGTGACTATCTCGACGAGCGCGTCCAGTGTCAACTGGACGGCCGTCGGCTCCCTGCCCGGGGTCCACGGAGCCGGCGTCGGCGTCTCGGGCACGCCGGCGAAGGGACTCGTCGTGAGGAGCTTGCTGATGATGTCCGCCCCGGAGATGCCGTCGATCATCGCGTGGTGGTTGCTGTTGACCAGAGCGAAACGTCCCTCCTGCAACCCCGTCACGAGCCACGTGTGCCAGAGGGGCCGGTCGAGGTCGAACGGCCGGGAGACCAGCTGCACGGCGAGGGCGCGCAGAGCAGTGTCGGTGCCGGGCGGACGCAGCGTGCGGTGACCGACGTGGGCTCGCAGGCGGAACCGGGGGTCATCGACCCACACCGGGAGAGCGAGGTCGAGCGGGACCCGGCGCACGTGCTGCCGGTAGCGCGGCAGAGCAGGCAGCTGAACCTCGATCGCCCTGCAGACCTCGTCGTACCGTGGGGCCGGCCCCTCGAAGATGAGAGCGGACCCCACATTGAGTGCCTGCACGTCACGCTCGAGATGTAGGAAAGACGCGTCGAGCGGGCTCAGCCGTCGCATACCTGGATCGTGTCGCGCCCTCCTGCCCACGAGTCCGGCCATTGGTCCCGGAGTCTCGTCACATCCTTCGATCCTCCCGGGATGCTCTAGAGGCGATCTGACCCAGTCCATGACAGGCGTCCTCTCAGAAAACGCCTGTCTCTGAGCCCCGGAGACTCGAGGTTCGCCGGATCACACTGCAATGGGAACAGGTGGTCGTTCAGTCGCTCGATCCGGCGACCGTGGGCCAGTGGTGGCCCGAGGCACTTGGTTGGGTAGTGGTCTAATCCGATCGAAACCGCCGCGCGGGTGTCGCACTCGACCCGGGCCCACCAGGTCCGGCTCCACTGTCCACCTGTGGCAGCGAGCCGCAAGCGGACGAGCAGGGCGAGCTCAGCGGCATGCAGACCAGGTCGTATGCCGCTCAACCTTGTCCCGAGGTCACGTGGTCGCCCAGCGCCGCCCCAACGCGAGCCGTTCGTGCTGGGTTCTCGAGATGGGTGACGGCGTCAGACCGCCTCGACTTGAGCCGTCAGGTGCGCGGCTGCGCGGGCCAGCGCTCCGGACACCTGCTTGACGGTGTCTGCCCCCTCGGCCGGGTCAAGGCTCTCGCCGAAGAGGGCGAGCTCGTCGAGGCGCTCGGCGAACCGGAGCCAGGCCGAGCGGCGGTGCGGCAGCAGGAAGCTGGCTCGGTAGGGGAGCTGGAAGTTGGCCCCCGCAGTGGCACTCGGATGCTCGGGTCCTACGGGCAGGCGGGCGAGGAGGAGGCCGAGCGGCTTGATGGCCTGGAACATCAGGTCGACGGCCGTCGAGGCCAGCACCTGCCTCTGCTCGGGTGTCTCGTGGCCGAACGCGAAGTATCGCGCGATCATCTGCAAGAGGAGCTCATACACGGAGTTGAACAGATCCGAGCACCCTCCGGTGGCGGCGTCGGTGATGTAGACGTCCGGTTCGATCCCCTCCACCGGTCTCATCCCGGCAGCGACAACGGGGTGAGCCGGCTCGAAGGCGGGGTCCACCTCGCGGATCGCCCGATACTCCCCGAGCGCCCTCAGGAAACGGCCGTAGTGGGCGGTCTCCCAGTCGCCAGTCGCCCCCTCGCCCTGCTCGACGATGCGCTCGATGGCCCGGTTGGCCCCCGCCAGGTCGGTGATTGGTCCGAGGTCGGGCCAGCGGAAGGTGGTTTCCTCCGCCTGGTGGAACGCTGGTCCGATGAACAGCCGCTCCTCGCCCAGCACTTCGGCCAGTCGTGCGAAACCGCGTTCCACTGAACGGTAGAGGTGACCCTGCGTGGAGAAGTCCTGCCCGCGCGGCACGATCTCGTCGGCACGCATGGGTGCTAGCGGCGGCCCCGTTTGCTGGAACCCGTCGGCGTCCGCCAGCTCCACGCCCTCCGGGCGCTCCAGGAAGACGAAGTGCTGCAACGCCGCCTCGCCGAACGGGAGCAGGCGCAGCTGCACGCCGGCTGGATAACCCTTCGCCTGATGGGGGAAGTGTGGCCTGCTCACGTAGGGCGCGGACCCGACGGAGATGAGCAGGTTCTGCACCACCGCCCAGTGCAGCATCTCCTCGGCCGCCACGTCCAACACCACCCGGCGCCACCGCTCCACCGAGACGATCTGGTCAGCCTGAAGTCCCGGACCGCTGTTGCTCTTCAGACTGAACCCAGCATAGAGGTACTGGCACATCAGGGCGTGCTCGAGCTCGCCGGCCAGGCTCAGCAGGTAGGTCAGCTCCTTGCGCCGTTCCACCACGATGGGTGACTCGTCCGCCACACGAGAACGCTAGTTGACGGAGGTCCTCCCGCACTTCGAGATGGAGATACTCGTAGGGTCGTCGCCAACGCCACGCCTCGGTGCGCGCCTAGCGGATGGTGGCGGGGTCGACCCGACCCGCTCGACGCGGAACACCCGGCCAGGGACCCTCCGCGGCGTAAGGGCACAAGGTCCCAGACGAAGGAGCCAGCCGGGACTGGCGGATGGCGTGGCCGTCGAGAAGAGAGGACTGCCGGGCGTACAGGACTTTGTCAGGGCGGCGGCCGGGGAAGGAGTGGCCCCGAAGGGTTCCGTGGATCCTGGCCCTGACGCACAATCAGCAGGTGGTGTCGGAGGCGAGAGACGAACGCGAGGTCGCCGGGGTCCGCGCGGACGTGGCTGAGTCCTGGCTGCGCTCCGCGGCCGCCGGGGTGCTGGCCGATGCGGTCGACGCACCGATCACCTTGCCCGAGGACGCCCTTCGGGACCACCGGGCGGCCCACCCGCTCGCGAGTGTCTTTCCCCTGCTCGACGACGTCCTCGGTCGGGCGGCCCGCGAGTGCGACGCGATCATGGCCGTGTCGGACGCGTCCGGGCAGCTGCTGTGGGTGTGCGGCACGCCGACGGTCCTGCGTAGGGCCGAGGCCATCGGATTCGTCGAGGGCAGCAACTGGGACGAGCGTCTCGCCGGGACCAACGCTCCGGGCATGGCGCTGCGCCTCGACCAGTCCGTGCACGTCATCGGAGCCGAGCACTTCCGTCGCTCCGTGCATCGCTGGAGCTGTGCGGCCACGCCGATCCACGACCCGACCGACCATAGCCTGCTCGGCGTTCTGGACATCACCGGGGCGGACGACGTCGTCATTCCGCAGACGACGGCCATGGTCCGGGCCGCGGCTCGGATGGCCGAGTCCGAGCTGGCCCGGGAGCTGCTCACCCGCCATGCGGGCTCCGGCGTAGCGGTCGACGCAGGACGGGCGGCCGGTCTCGCCGTGCGGCTCGAAGCCCTCGGACGATCGGCCGGACTGCTCACGGTCGACGACGGGCGCGGCCATCGTCGGACCATTCGGCTGAGTCCCCGGCACAGCGAGATGCTGCTCCTGCTGGCCTCGGCTCCGCGCGGGCTGTCGGGCGACGAGCTCGCCGTGCTGCTGTACGAGGAGGACAGCAGCGCCTCGACGCTCCGGGTCGAGCTCGGACGGCTCCGTGCCATCCTCGGCGACGACCTTCTCGCGTCGCGCCCCTACCGCCTCGTTGCCGACGTCGGCGCCGACTGGCTCGCCGTCGAGGCCATGCTCGCGGTGGGAGACGTGCCTGCCGCTGTGCGTGCCTACCGAGGCCCGCTGCTGCCACAGTCCCGCGCCCCCGGTGTCGTGCGACTCCGGGACGGGGTCGAAGCCTCGCTGCGCCAGGCCGTCCTCGACAGTCGGGAACCGGACCTCATGTCGACGTGGACCCGATCGGGGTGGGGGGCTGACGACTACGACATGTGGCGGGCCCAGCTGGAAGCGCTGTCGCCTCGTTCCCCGCTGCGGTCCCTCGTCATCGGACAGCTCGGTCGGCTGGACCGCGAGCTCGGGGCCGGAAGCCGGCTGGATGGGAGCCAGTTGCGAGCTGGAATCCAGCTTGGGGCTGGGAGCCAGCTCAGCGGCATACGGCATCGTCGCGCGTAGCGCGCACTGTCACCCCGAGCGCACCCCTTCCCCCGTCCGCGGACCATCGCCGGTCCGATGCAACGTGCATGCAACGTGGCGCTGCCTACCGTCGGTCTCGACCCCGGCCAGGAAACCCACGAATTCCGGTAGCCGGGGCACCACCAAGGACGTTGGGAGAACATCATGACCATCTACGCACCCCCCGGCTCAGCGGGCTCGCTCGTCACCGTCGAGGACCGGTACGGCCACTTCATCGGCGGCAACTGGGTCGACCCCAAGAAGGGTCTCTGGTTCGAGAACGTATCGCCGGTCAACGGCAAGCCCTTCACCGTGATCGCTCGCGGCACCGAGGAAGACATCGAGGCTGCCCTCGACGCCGCGCACTCGGCCGCTCCTGCGTGGGCACGCACGCCGGCCGCCGAGCGCTCCCTGATCCTGGGCCGGGTCGCCGACCGGCTGGAGGAGAACCTCGAGGCGCTTGCCGTCGCCGAGAGCTGGGAGAACGGCAAGGCGGTCCGGGAGACGCTCGCAGCCGACCTGCCGCTCGCCGTCGACCACTTCCGCTACTTCGCCGGGGTCCTGCGCGGCCAGGAGGGCACCAGCTCGGAGATCGACGAGAACACCGTGGCCTACCACTTCCACGAGCCGCTCGGCGTCGTCGGACAGATCATCCCGTGGAACTTCCCGATCCTCATGGCCGTGTGGAAGCTCGCCCCTGCCCTGGCCGCCGGCAACGCCGTCGTCCTCAAACCCGCCGAACAGACGCCGTGGTCGATCCTCAAGGTCATGGAGCTGATCGGGGACCTGTTGCCGGCGGGCGTGGTCAACGTGGTCAACGGCTTCGGCGTCGAGGCCGGTAAGGCGCTCGCGTCCAGCACGCGTATCGCCAAGATCGCGTTCACCGGCGAGACGACGACCGGACGCCTGATCATGCAGTACGCGTCGCAGAACATCATCCCGGTCACCCTGGAGCTCGGCGGCAAGTCGCCCAACGTCTTCTTCGACGACGTCGCTGCAGAGCGGGACGCCTTCTATGACAAGGCTCTCGAGGGGTTCACGATGTTCGCCCTCAACCAGGGCGAGGTCTGCACGTGCCCCTCGCGAGCCCTGGTGCAGTCGTCGATCTACGCGGACTTCGTCTCCGACGCGACGGCACGGGTCGAGCAGATCGTGCAGGGCAACCCGCTCGACACGGACACGACGATGGGCGCGCAGGCGAGCAGGGAGCAGCTCGAGAAGATCCTGTCCTACCTCGACATCGGTCGTCAGGAGGGCGCCAAGGTCCTCACCGGCGGTGAGCGCACCGTCCTCGACGGTGACCTGGCGGACGGCTACTACGTCGCGCCGACGATCCTCGAGGGCGACAACTCGATGAGGGTCTTCCAAGAGGAGATCTTCGGGCCCGTCGTCTCCTTGACGAGCTTCGCCGACGAGGCGCAGGCCCTCGGGATCGCCAACGACACGCTCTACGGCCTCGGTGCCGGCGTGTGGACGCGCGACGGGTCACGCGCCTACCGCATGGGGCGCGGGATCAAGGCCGGACGTGTGTGGACGAACTGCTACCACCAGTATCCGGCGCACGCCGCCTTCGGTGGCTACAAGAGCTCGGGCATCGGCCGCGAGAACCACAAGATGATGCTCGATCACTACCAGCAGACCAAGAACCTGCTCGTGTCGTACTCCCCCGACGCGCTCGGCTTCTTCTGATCCACCGCGCGGAGTCGGCGCAGCGGCATGGCGTTCGACGCCAAGCCTGCCCGCCGGGTTCGTATGCCGCCCAGCGCAGTGGCGCTGGCAGCTCACGCCCTGTCGCGTGGCCCCGATGGCCCTCCGCGAAAGGGCCTCGATCGTCGGCGAGACGTGTGCAACGCCGTTGCAGCGTCGACCGACCTAGCGTTCCGCATTCACTTCCGACAACGACGTCAAGGAGACGACATGAAGACAATGCAAGCAGCCGTGGTCCGCGCCTTCGGCACCGAGCTCAGCATCGACGACGTTCCGATGCCAGCACCCGGTCCCGGCCAGGCCCTGGTCAAGCTCGTCACGAGCGGCGTGTGCCACACGGATCTGCACGCGGCCGAGGGCGACTGGCCGATCAAGCCGAGTCCACCGTTCATCCCGGGCCACGAAGGAGTGGGGACGGTTGTCGCCCTGGGCGAAGGCGTCACCGGCCTCAGGCTCGGTCAGCTCGTCGGCAACGCCTGGCTCTTCTCGGCGTGCGGTGAGTGCCAGTACTGCAATACCGGCTGGGAGACCCTGTGCGAGAAGCAGCAGAATGCCGGCTACGCGGTCGACGGCTCCTTCGGTGAGTACATGCTGGTCGACGCGAAGTTCGCCGCGGTCATCCCCGAGGGCGCGGACCCCGTCGAGCGTCGCGCCGATCCTCTGCGCGGGCGTGACCGTGTACAAGGGACTGAAGATGACGGAAACCAAGCCCGGTCAGTGGGTCGTCATCTCCGGCATCGGTGGTCTCGGCCACATCGCGGTGCAGTACGCCAAGGCCATGGGGCTTCGCGTGGCTGCGGTCGACATCGCGGACGACAAGCTGGCGCTGGCCAAGAAGCACGGCGCAGAGGTCGTGGTCAATGCACTCCACGAAGACCCGAGCAAGGTCGTCCAGGCGCAGACCGGCGGCGCCCACGGAGTGCTCGTGACCGCCGTCCATCCCGCGGCGTTCGGTCAGGCCATGCACATGTCACGGCGCGGCGGGACGATCGTCTTCAACGGGTTGCCGGCGGGTGACTTCCCTGCCTCCATCTTCGACATCGTCCTCAGAGGGCTGACCGTGCGCGGATCCATCGTCGGAACCCGCCAGGACTTGGCAGAGGCGCTGGACTTCTATGCCCGCGGCCTGATTCGGGCAACGGTGACCACTCGCGAGCTCGGCGACATCAACGCCGTCTTCGATGAGATGAAGCACGGCAAGATCGACGGCCGGGTTGTCATCCGGTACTGAGGAGACCAGCAGGGGCGCAGCCGGCGCCCTCCGCGGGCCGACCATGCCCCTGACGCCGGCTGGGGAAAGGACTCGCCTACGTCGGGTGGCTTGCTGCGGACCACGACGCACGCCTTCGGTGACGAGCGACTCGGCGCGGCTGCTGGAACTGGTGTGCGACCCTGCTTGGTGGGAGGGGCCGCGTCCAGGCCAAGGAGTGTCGGCATGAGGCTCGAGCAGCTGTACCGGCTTCGCTTCACGTATTCAGAAGGTTGGGCCGTCGATCTGGAGGGCGGGTGGGAACAGCATCTCTACCTCGCCGAGGGCCGCTGTGAGGGCCTGCTCAGTGGTCGGTTTACTGGGGTCAACTACCCTTTGCGGCGAACGCAGGATGGACCGTTTGTGCCGGACTTTCGTGCCGTGATCAGCACCGATGAGGGCGATGCCGTCATGGTGGAACTGCACGGTTATGGTCGGGCACACCCGGTTGGGCGCCGGCAGATTGTTGGCACCGTTTCCCATTTGAGCGACAGCGACCGGTACAAGCGCCTCAATGACGTCGTCTGCGTTTGCGTCGGTGAGGTGCGTACGGCTCAAGTTGTGGAACAGACTGGCCCCGGCTTGTGGTCGACGTGGCCGAACTGGTCTGGGAGCCCATCGCCGACTGACTGAGCCACGGAGCAACCTTCCGGTGTCTGACCGCGCGAGCGGCGTCATGGCCGCCCCTTGGCACCCAGAGATACTGAATGGACTCACTTGGCGGTCAAAG